>NZ_JALHLG010000005.1 GCF_022832375.1 Novosphingobium beihaiense | reverse complement strand
AGAGGCGGGATCGAGAGTGTCGAGATCGCCCAGCTGTGCGGTGAACTGGTCCAGCCGGGCTTGCCACAGCCGGTCGTCGCCACCGGCTATCCCGGTCCTGCTGCGGCTGCGCGGTTTTCCGCCGCTGCGCGCGACGGCCTGACGGTCGATGAAGGCGAGGTTCCAGTCCTCGGTGAAGCCGGCCAGCGCCAGAGGAACGCCCCAGCTTTCCCAAGGGTGCGCCTCGTCCGGGGCGAACAGCGATTCCACGCTGAACACGCCGTGGGCCAGGCGGTTGCGCCAGGCCGGGCCGCGTGCGGGCAGGGCGTAGTCCGCGCCGCCGTCGAGCGCGACCATTTCGCCCGGCCAGATGTAAAGAGCCAGCCGCAGGCCATCGACGCGCTGAAGGTCGATATAGGGATCGTCGCGCGGATCGGGGCGGCAATCGTCAAGGGGCGTGCCGATCAGTTCCGCGGTGATCGGCTGAGCCACGACGATACCGGCGCGCGGCAAGCTGTCTGCCGTACCGGCGGCAATCCTCTGCGAAAGCGTGTCCCCGATCGCCCGAGGCAATTCGGGGCGGAGACGGCTTGTGAAAGCGGGACTTTCGTCACCCTCTTCCGCAATGCCGTCTCCGCCGCCGCCCCCGCCGTCCACACGCGCGATAACCGGCAAGCGCCCGATCGGCAGGCGCACCGTCCGGCTGGCCGAAATGTCCTCGCCGCTGCGGGCAAGCCCGAAGCCGGGTTCAAGGCGGATCAGCGCGTCGCCGGGGGCTGCACCGATCGCGCCGTTTTCCGGTGCGAGTTCCAGTCCCTCGACGAGCCCCGGCGTGAGCGACAGGCCATAGAGGCGCTGCATGCCAGAGCGCAGCGACTGTTCCGCCGTAAGCGCCTTGTCCGATACCGAGCGCCCCGCAAAGGCATGTATGCGCCGCCGCCACACGTTGGGAAGCGAGGGCTGCATGGGCGGATCGATGCCGATCACATGCTCGTCTGCAAAGCTGCGGCGGATGGGCTTGGTGATTTCCATGGCGCAATGTCCTTCCGCGGCTATCCGTCCGCCTTGTCCAGCACGCCATCGATGTCGTCGGCGGACTGTTTGGTGACGGCAGTCTCCACGAGGCTGGCGAAGTCACCGACGGTTTCCTCGGGCAGCTTGCGGAACGCGAGGTCGAGCGGCAGGGCGCGGCCGGATTCGCCCAGCCAGATGGCATCCTTGGCGGTGGGCCACTTGTCTCCCAGAGCCAGTCCCAGCCGCGCCAGCCCTTCGCCGAGGTGCGGATCGGTGTAATCCTGCGCCACGTCCATCACTTCGGCCTCGCCCAGTTTGAGTTCGGTGTCGGTGCGGGCCTTGGTCGTCAGCCCGGCGCCTTCGGCAGCGGCGACACGGCTGAGGCCCGCGCGCACGGCGGTAAGCCGGGTGCTGGCCGGTGCGCGTTTCAGCAGGCCGGGCTGAACCAGCCGGGCCGTCGCCGCTCTGCCGAGGACGGCCGGGTTGATCCGCAACGGCGAAAGCGCCGGACGGATCGCCGCAGTGGCGATGCCGGGCCTGACCCGGGTGGGAGCAGGCGCCGGTTTGGGCTTTATGGCTGGAGTGACCTCGATATCGTCCGGTAGCGCGGGAAGGTCGGCCGCGATGACTTTCTCGACATCCGAAATGATCGCGGCTGTGAGAACGTCCGAGTTCGCCACCCCGGGGCGCGAGAGCAGTGACATCAGGCGGGCTGCCGCCTGCGGCGTGGCGTCTCCGTTGATCGCGGCGAGACGCTTGGCCAGCTTGAGGCGGTCTATCTTCTCGTTGACAATCGAATTGAGCGTGACGTCGTCCCCGCTTACGGCAACGGCCGCGCTTTCCACCTGGCTCTGCAGCGCGATCGAGCGGCGGCGCAGATACCATACCAGCGGCACGCCTCCGGGGCCTGTCGGCAACGCCGATACCGCTTCGGCAAGCGCAGCTTTCCAGGCAAGCTGGCGCAATTCGGCGACCTCGTCCGAGACGGCTCCCGGCCCGGCAGGCAATGCGGCGGTCCGGCTGCGCCTTTCCAGCATGCCGGAAACCAGATCGAATGCACCACCCCCTCTGGAGGCGGCCGCGCTTTCGCCCAGGGGCAACCGTTCGCTATCCAGCGTTAGCCGTATCCGGCGCAGCCGCGTCCGGTCCACCGGCACGCAAATCGTCACGCCGGTGCCCGCGCGTTCATCCTCGCTTGCCGCGAGGTCTATCGGCGGGAGGCCCAGCGATTCCTCGACGAGCGTGGGGATCTCGTCGGCGGGGACGAAGGCAAGATCGGCCTCGACGCCGGGCGGGAAATAGCTCTGGATGAAGCCGAAGTCGTCCGCATTGATTGCGGCGACCGGCATCTGTCCGGCCGGCGGCAGCAGCGAGAAGAACGACGCGGCAGGAAAGACCGGATCGATGCCGCGCGCGCCCATTTCGGACAGGATGTCACCAAGGTGGCTGGCGTGCTGGGTCAGGAACGCCTCGGCCAGGGCGCGGGGGCGCCGGGCAATGCCGACATGGAGGCCGGAATCCTCTCCGGTTTCCCGCCGCAGCATGGCCGTATCGATCCAGCGCACGGTGCCCCGGTCGAGCGCGAGCATCGCCAGCGGCAGCATGTCCTGCGCCAGCGATTGCCCCTTCCCGGCGAAGATGGCCCGGGCCACGGTGCGCCGCGCATCTTCGAGGTCGCTGGCACCGGCCAGATCGGGGTAGGGGATCAGCGTGATCGCCGAGGCCTCTATGATGTCCCCATCCTCCACGGTCCTGTGCCCGCTCACGCTGCGCGGATAGGCGGCGATCGGGTTCGCGGTGAATTCGACCGGGCGCAGCGCGAGGACGAACAGTCCGCTGCGCCGCCCCAGCGGCACGCGCGGCTCCCCGGCCAGCCCCAATGCGGAATCGAGCTGCCGCGAGGTCGGCAGGTCGAGCAGTGGCACGTTGCGCTGCCGGGTCAGCATGACGAGATCGCCCGAGGGCGTCAGGCCGATCCCGGGGGTGATGGCCAGCGTTTCGCCGCGGCCAAGCGAACGTTCGGAGACGTGCAGGCCCGTGATCACGCCCGCTCCGCCCGCGCGGGCCATGTCGGCCTGGCGCTGGCGCACATAGTCCTGATCGCGGGTGAGATCGGCGCCGGTCAGAAAGCGCCCGTCGAAGTAGCGCGGCCGCCTTCGAAGCCCGTCGAGCACGACGGGATCCTGCACGAAGCGGTCTTCGATCTGGGCACGCGTAAGCTGCGCTTCTGCGGCATCCCTGGCATCGGCGATGCGGATGAAGGCGCGCTCTTCAGCCTTGTCGAGTTGGGGCACGGGCTATCTCCTCAAGGTTCGCTGAGAGGCACGTCGCGCGGCGGGGCGCCGAGCCATTTGAAAGGCATGAAGATGAAAGGGCGGATCGAATTGTCGGCGTGAACGCGCTGGGTGAGATCGAGTTTCGGGCGCACGCCTGCCGGGGCATCGGCGGCGATTTCGACGGGAATGGCCACGCGGGCGAGGAACACCGCCCCCGGATCGCGGCCCGTCACGTGTTCGGCAAACGGGGCAAGCTGACCCGATGTGCCTTCCTCACGCCCCAGACCGTAACTGCCAAGCACGGCCTTGAGCTTGTTTGCGGCCGAAGCATTGGTGGCGGGCCAGTTGTTCTGCGGCTCGGGGATCTTGCCCGGCGGGCCTTCGGCGCGCAGCACGAGTTCGAAGGAAGGCTGCTCCGAAAGGCGGGCGGGCGCGAGGGCATCGAGCGCGTCGAACGGGCCTTGCGCGAAGCTCGGCGTGCGCCCGCGTCCGCAATCGCTGAGCGAGAGAAATACGTCGACGGCCACGGCCACGTCGAGCGGCGTGCGCGGCTTGCGCTGGACCGCCGCGCGCAATTCTCCGGTGGGCTGGGCGGCAAACCAGTGGGCGAGCCGGATGCACCATGGCTCCACGACTTCGATCAGGCGCCCGTAGCGGTCCAGCGCGATCCCCGGTTCCACGGTGAGGTGCAGGTCGTTGTCTTCCGCTTCAGGGCTGCGCACCGCCAGGCCTGACAGCGTGCCATGGCCCAGCAGGTTGCTGAGTGCAGTCGCCAGACGCGAGCGGTGGTAGGTCTGCTCGTCGCGAAAATCGTCCGCTGACAGCAGGATGCCGGTGGCATAGTTCACCCGCTCCGCAGCCGGGGTGTCCAGCAGCGGGTCGGTGGCTGTCATCTGGTCGAGCGTGCCGGAGGGGTTGGACATGGCTGGGCCTATCTTCTCGGTGGCTTGGGCTTGCGAATGGTGATCGGGGCGGTGACCCGGCGCGCGGTTGCCCGGGTCACGATCCGCGGGTTTATCGTGACTCTGCGCACGGGGCGGACGACCGGCGGGGCGGAGACGATGACCATCAGAGTGGCCGGTTCGCTGACCAGCCCGGCTTCGTCGATCACTTCCAGCCTGAACTGGTGCCGTCCCGGCGCAAGGCGGTTGTCCACTTTCAGCAGCGGACCGTTCTGCGTGACCGGCACACCTTGCTTGAGCGTCACCATCGCGCCTAACCCTGGCTCACGAGGGTAAAGCGGTACGCCTTGATCTTGCCCGGCTCGACGTCGGTAGAGCGCAAGCCTGACAGGATGAAGCTCTGGCCTACGGAGACCTGCGGTTTGATGACCGCCTTGTTCGCATCGACCATGTCGAGAACCGCGGTCGGCCGCTGGGTATCGCGCACGATAACATCGATCGTGGCCGGTTCGGATTCGTTGCCGGCATCGTCGATGACGACCAGTTCGAAATGATAGCGGCCCGGAGGCAGCGGCTTATCCTTGTCAACGTCGACGCGGACCAGCGGATCGTCCTGAACGATCGGCACGTTGGGTTTGAATTCGGGCACGTCAGCTCTCCTTGTCCCACATCCAGACGTAGCGTTCGATGCGCCGGCTCGCCCCGGCCTGGCTGGCGAGTGCGCTGAGGGTGAAGCCGTCACCGGCCCAGACTTCGCGCGGGCCGTCGGCGTGTGCGTGCGGGGCAGACGGGACGGGGCCGTCTGCCCTCGCATCCAGCCGTCCCGATCCGGCCACCACGTCGCCTGCTCCGACGCGGCTGCCATTGATCTGCGCTGTTTTCACAGCGGGCTTGTCCATCAGGTATGTGTCGAGCCCGAGCAGGGAAGCAGCACCGACGATGAGCGGGCTGCGGGCATGGAGCACCTGCGGTTCGATATGCGCGGGGATTTCCTGCGCCACGATGCCGGACAGGCGCCGGAATTCGGCCTCTTCTTCTACGCCGCGCACCAGAACCAGCACCCGCCAGGCCAGACGGGCATAGAAATTTTCCACCGCTTCGGCGTCTGCCTGGACCGCGTCGATTTCGGGGCGGTAGAGGGCCAGCAGTTCGTCGCGCGCGGCATCGCCGAGGATCAGCGTGTCGCCCACGAAACTGTTGCCGGACACGGCCATGCCAAGCGTCAGAGGATCGTTCTCGTCCGCAAGACCGGCGCCGAGAATGGTGGCGAATGTCCTGCGCAGGCGAAAGCCCTCGATGGCGACGATGTCGCCACGCGTGACCGCGCCGCCGGAAAGGAATACGCAGTTCCCGTCAGGCTCCACCGTCAGCATGAGCGCTCGCACCGACCGGTCGCCCGAGCGGGCAATGGCAAGCTCGCCGGGAGCGGGAATGCGCCGTCCCCGGTCCAGCCTGCCGCCGCGGACCATCCGCCCCCCGGTCGCCAGTTCCAGCGCCGCCAGCAATCCGCCGCAAGTGCCTCCTAGCATGGCCGTATGGGGCGCTGCCAGCAGGCGTTGGCGCAGATGGGCGGGGGCCTCGCCTTCTCTCCGCCCGATCCCGATCCACTGGCCGATCCAGGGCAGGGCAGCGTCGGGCGCGGTTGCCGGATCGGTCAGTTGCCAGGAACCGGCAATGCGCCCTTCGAGCGGTGTCAGAACGCCTTCGTAGCTGTGCAGGAAGCGTTCGAGGAAATCGTGGGGCGTGGCAGGGCCTGCCGCAGCGGCTGCTTCGCCGCCAAGCGTTTCCGCGTAGAAGGCGGGCAGGTAGCGGTCCCGCCACGAACGGCGCTGGCTGTAGACGCGAAGCGCGGCCAGTTCCGGCGAACCCCGGCTGTCGCCATACATGGTCAGCGCGATCCACAGATAGCGCCCTTCGACGCGGCGGACCTTGCGCCCCGGGGCCTGGATCAGGCAGTCGAACAGGCCCGCTCTTCCCGGGCGCGGCGGGCATTGCAGGAGCGGCGGTGCATGGGCGATCTCGCTTGCGCCTTCCAGCCACGCTGCGGCCGACACGTCCGGATCGGGGGAGCGATGCGGTTCGGGCAAAAGCAGATGGCGCGCCCAGGCGGGATCGTCCGGGCCTTCAGGCAGGGCAGGCTGGCTGGCCTCGTCACTGGCCAGTAAGGCCAGCTCGATTTCGGTCCCTTCGGCCAGGGCGGCTTCGGTGTAGAAACGGTGCCAGATACATCCTTCGGTCCGGCTGTCGAGCGGGCCGATCAGGACGCTGCCGGTACGGGCAAAGGTATCGCCGGAAAGGGCGCGAAGCGGTCTGACAGCCTCGGGCGGCCCGGTTTCGCTCGATTGCAGGTGACGGGGAACGTCATGGAGCGCATTGCAGAACCCGCCCGCCCATGCGCCGCGCAGCAGATAGATCCGCCCTTCCGGAGGCTGGGCGGAATCGGGCTGCGGCGCACCCTCTATCCGGTAGACGAAAGCCTGCTGGGCAGGCTTCGCGCCGTCGCTGGCCATTACGGCGACGCGGTTTTCGCCGAACCAGGCGATCGAATAGGGAAAGCGCAGCCCGGCAAGGCGCAGGTATTCCACGAAATGCTTGCCGGTGTGAAGCAGCAGCACGGCATCCTTGCCGCTTTCCCAGGCGAGCACGGCAAGGCTGCCCGATGGTGATGCCGCCATGGCCACGGGATCGAGCGTGTTGCGCAGGGTGCTGCCCGGCGCGATGGTAAGGCGCGGCGGGTCCTGGTTGGGTTCGGCCGGGCCGAAGGCAGCGGGATCGCTTTGCCGCAGGTCCGCGAAGCGCAAGGGCGATCCGGCGATCCGCATGAGCTTGCGCGCGGTGCGATCGAGCGCCCAGCCGCCACCGGCAGGCGCAGGGGCGAGGAGGCTGGCGCTCAAGGTCTGGTGGCGCGTTTCGATGTCTTCCCAGCGGCCGCGAAGGTCATGCCGCACGACCGCGCCATCGCGCGCGGCATAGACCGCGTCGTCCATTCCCAGCATCATGTCGCTCGGGCTGACCGGGCTGTCTCCGGCGAGCCCGATCTGGATGCTGCCGGGCAGGAATCCACTCGCCTCTATCCGCTTTTCCGCCGCGTTCCACCAGGCGAAGCTGCCGAAGGCATCGGCGATCGGGGAGGGCTGGCTCACTTGCCCGCGCGCGAACATTTCGTTTTCGTCCAGGCTCGGCACATGCTGCTCGCAGGCAAGCCGCAAGTGGCCGGTCCGCTCCGCCAGCGACAAGTGGCGGGCAACGGAATCGCCCAGGGCTTCCGGGCCGAGGCCGAAATCGGCAGCCCCTGCCACGAGGCGGAATGGCAGGCCGTTCACATCCATGTGCGATCCTCCGCCATCAGCACAGCTCCGGCACGACCGGGACGGCAATGCCGTTGCCCGGTGTATCGGTTGCGGGATTGAGCGCCTCTGCCGCACTTGCCCCTTCGCCCACTGCCAGCGACGCCAGATCGGGCAATTGCCAGATCCTGAGCGGGAGAATGGCGCGGCCCGTGGCGTCTTCCGTAACGGGGCGCCAGGTGCCGGAATTGGTCAGCGAGAAGAGGCGCACGGGCGCGATCGCACGGACACCGGGCACGCGTGCTATCGCCGTTTCGATCAGGCGGTCGTCCACGGCCCGGCCGAGCGGCCAGCCTTGCCCGGCGGGACCGCCCGGGGCCAGCGGCCAGAGATGCAGTCTGATGGCTTCGCGAACCGCCGCAAGCACGTTCTCCCGGTCCGATGGATCGATCAGTTCGACTGCCGCGCTGACGCCAAGCGGGACATATTCGGGCGCGATGACATAGAGTTCCGTGCCGACCGGGCGGCGCGGGTCGAGCCAGCGAAAGACGCTTTCGAGCATCGGCCGGTCCGGGCGCGGCATATCCTGTCCGATGCCTTGCCGCGCGGGGATCACCATGACCGAGACGACGCCCGGCAAACCGCTGCGCCGCTGCTGCGGTTTGAAACGTTCGAGAACTTCCACCCGCCCGATGGCCTGCCCCGGCGTCGTCCCTGCCAGCGTCACGAAATCCGAGCGCGTGACTGCTCTGCCAGCATGGCGAAGTTCGGCCGGGATACGGCGTTCGGCAACATCGATCGTCTCGGCGTCGGCGCCCCCGGTCATGGGCAGCGGCTGGATCAGTTTGAGACGCGGCGCGGGCGGCGGAGCGCTGGTGGACTTGAGGGCTCCGGCCGGAAGGTTCCCCGCAGCGCCGCCTCCGCTGCGCATGTAGCCGGCCTGGATGGCACGGCCCACGCCCGGTACCGCGCCGTTGACCCCGTCGCCGAAGCGCACGGTGCCGGCTTCGCTGTCGAGACTGTAGGCCAGTTCGCCGGGACCGGCCATGGCAGTGTCGGGAACTTGCCGCCAGGTCCGCAGCCCCTCGGCCTGCTCGACTTGCAGGATCAGGGAACCGGCTTCGATCTGCGTCTCGCCCAGCGGGAGTTCCTGCCCCGAAAGGCCGGTTCCCGTGCCGATCTGGCGCGGCCCGTAGCTCTGGCGCTGGGTCACGCCAACGCTGTTGATCCCGGCCCATTTCACCGGCCAGATGCTCAGCCCGGCGGAAGGCTGCGGGCGTAACCGGATCCAGCCGACCAGCCGCGCGGCCAGAAGCGGATCGTCAAGCCGGGGCGGACGATCGCCGACACCGGCATCGGCGAAGCCCAGAACATCGTTGGAAGGCGCTCCGAAATCGTCGCTGCCCGGCAGAAGCAGGCGGGTGACGCCACTCTGGGTCAACCCTTCGGTGCCGTCCTCGATCACTTCGAGCGGGAGGTAGCTCGTGCCGTCTCCCAGAGACGACGAGATTTCCCAGACATGGGGAATCGGGCTTCGCGAACTGACCGCCTCCAGCGTCCCCGCAGGCTCGATGAAAGGAGCAAGGCCGACGGACAGCGCCATCCGGCGATTGGCATCCCCTCCGGCCAGCGTGTGGCGCACGGCCTGTTTCACCGCCTCCTCAGGGCCCGGTGCAAGCAGCGCGAACCACAGGCAGTTGTCGATGCTGTTGGCGATGATGTCGAACCCGCCGCTGCGCGCCGCGCCGCCTGCGAAGACCGGGGTCGTCACGTAGGGAGAGGCATCGCCGGAGAAACCGTAAAGCTCCTTGAGATCGGAGAGCAGGGTGCCCATGCCCCGGCGTTCATCGTCACTGGGCGGGCGCTTGACGAAAGCCTGGCCTTCGACCGGCAGAACCACCAGTTCGCTGTCGAATTCGAAATGGACGGGCTTTGCCACGGGATGGCGGCGCGGCAAGACGACGGCATCGGTGGCGGCCTTGTCGTCGATCACGACCTGGACAAGCCCCCGGGCAGGCTCGGCGGCGCGCAGCGGGCGGCCCAGCAGCCGCAGGAAGGCCAGCCGCTGGCGTTCGGGGATGAGGTTGGCGCGGTACAGGATCGTGTCGCCCATCCAGGCGAACAGGTCGATCAGCGTGCGTCCCGGGTCGCCTTCGCGCAAGTCCGTCCATTCGGGCGTGTGCGCGGGCACCCGGCGCAGCATGTCGGAGACGAGGTCGTTGAACCCGCGGTCGTCAAGCGCTGGAGGACGAATGGGCATCAGCTTCCTCCCCCTACCGGCACTGCCACCGAAATGGCCGAGGCTATGCCGATCTGGCGGATGCGGTAGGCGATCGTCACCATCAGCACCGTCGGATCGGGCGCCTGCGCCACTTCGACCCTGTCGAGCGTGATACGTGGCTCGTAGGCACGCACATGCGCGGATATCCGGCGCTGCAGATCACTGCGGAATCCGGAGCTGTTGGGCATATGGATCGCCTGTTCGAGACCCGCGCCGAACTCGGGCCGCATCAACTGTTCGCCGGGCGCCGTGCGCAGGATCACTTCGATCCGCTGGCGCACCGAGGTTTCGAGATCTGGATAGGCCAGCCGCCCGTTTTCGTCGGGTACCGGCAGGAGCGGCCAGCACAGCGACGGGCGGAACTGCGCGCCGCGATCGGATGTGAGAACGGGACCGGACATCAGCCGCCTCCTCCCTCATCGGCCGAAGGCGGCGGAGCGGGGATCGGGATGCAGACCTTGATGTAGAGCATCCAGCGGAAAATGATGTCGAACAGCGAGAGGAAGATGTTCAGCACGATGAAGGCGCAGATCGTGATGTAGGGGATCGAGAAGCTGCACAGCCAGGCGATGCCGGGCCCGTTTGTCGATCCCTTGCCTTCGGACAAGTCCTTGGCGTTGCCGTTCAAAAGGTTGGCGATTTCCGGCGGCATGGCGAAGGAAACGGACGGCTTGCTCTTCTTCAGCTTGCCGAGATCGGGAAGGCTGATCGACACCGGCGGGCCGTCGCCGTCCCACCAGGGCGCAATGCGGAACGGTTCGCTCTCGATGCTCCAGACGAGCTTCTCCGGGCAATCCTCGTGCCCGCTAACGCGGATGAAACCGCGCACCACGTACTGGTGCGCATCGTTGGAAAATTTTGCCACGGGAGGCGAGACGCGCGCATGCTGATCGGACAGGCAGGCGAGCGCGGCGCGGGTCAGTTGCTCGGCTTTTTCACTGTCGATGGCGGGCCAGCTCAGCGGCATGTGCAGGTTCTTCGCATTGGGTTCGCCGGTCAGCAGGATAGCGGCGGCGTCGCGAAGGAAGGCGGTGGCGTCGATCGATTTGGTCGGCCGGGCAGCGGCGTCAACTTCCAAGGGAAGCTCTATCCGGGACAGCAAACGGCGCAGGCTGCGGGCTGAAGGCGCACTGCCGAACAGATCCAGTTCGGAGGCGCACTGATGCAGGAACAGGCCAAAGGCATGAAGGTCCGCATTCGCCTCAGAGGACAGGACGTTCCATTCCGGCGAAAGCGCGTCCCCCGCGTGCGGCAACCGCTTTGCGCGGCTGCGATGCTTGAAATAGCCCGACAGGTGATCGACGAGTTCCGTGGTTTCGGCGGGCGGCAGGGCCAGAAAGTCGATAGGCGGCGGCGGCTCGTCGCTCAGTTCGGAACTGGCGACTGGAACTGGCGCGAAAAGTATCGTCTTGCCCACAGCGGCGCAGACGTCCGGCGGGGCGGTAAACAGGGTATGGACCGTTTCCTCCGGCGTCTCGCTTCCGCCGCGCCGGGCCGCGATCAGGCCGCGCAGTGCTGCGTTGGCGGGGTGGGCCTTTTCCGCCCGCACCGGATCGGGGTCGCGCTCGCTGTCGAGCAGCGGCTTCCAGCCTTCGATGCGCTTGCCCGTTCGCAACCAGCCAAGACGGGCCGCGCCGCGCTGGCGGCGGATCACAATGCCCGCGCTCTCGATCCGTTCGGGGTCGAGCCGGGGATGGCCGGGCCGGTCGCAAACCACTTCGAATAGTGCGAATTGAAAGCGGCGGTGCATCGGCTGGGCAAGTTCCAGCAGCCCGTCCGCGCCCGAGCGCAGGCGGTGCATCGCGGCGATCCGGTCCTGCCAGTCGTCGGCCTTGAGATCCTCGAACAGCGCAGGAACCGCTTTCTGGGCGGTAACAGTCGCGATGATGTCGCGCGCCTGGCCGTTGCCGAGCGGGCGCAGGATCACGTCGTGCCCGTTCTGCCGGGGCATCCGGGCTTCCATCCGACGGCGTTCCGCCGGGTGCATTTGCGCCAGCGTTACCATACGTTACCGGCCCCCGGCGTATAGCTTGGCGAGATCACGCTGTTGGTGAACAGCGTGTCGCACTGGAGCATCCCGCTGGCCTGGGTGAAAGGGCTGTCGATCTGCACCATCGGCGCGGAGAGCGTGATCATGGAGGAGCCGGTGATCTCGACCTGCGATGCGGAAGTGATCTTGATTCCCCCCGGCGAGAGCTTGATGCTCTGGCCTCCGGCCTTGAGCGTGATCTTGCCGCCGCCGCTGTCGGTGATCTTGGCCTTGACCCCGTTCGGGGTTTCGATCTCCACGGTTTCCTGCCCGGAACTTTCCTCGACAATCGCGATGCGCGTCCCGTTCTTTCCGGTCATCGTCCAGCGGTCGATGGAAGATCCGCCGATCTGCTCGGGCACGGCGGCGGCGCCGTTCCAGAAATTGCCGATCACGACGGGAGCCCCGGCATCGCCAGCGGTAAAGGCAACCAGCACTTCGGTGCCGGCATCGGGAAGAAAGAAGGCGCCGAAGTTATCGCCCGCGAACGGCACGGCGACGCGGGCCCAGATCGCGGCTTCGGCTTCCGGATCGATCGCGGGCAGATGGACCTTCACGCGCCCCAGCGACTGGGGATCGGCCACATCGGTCACGAGGGCCAGATGAACGCCCGAACGCCAGCTTTCGGCGGTGGCATAACGTCCCTTGATGTCGACTTCGTCGTTCACGAGGCCTCCTTGAGATAAGCGCATTCGGCGAGGAAATCGGTGCGGTAGCCGCTCTCGTGATCCCACCGGTGCGTCGCGCGCCGGACGGCGAACTGGTTGGCAAACATCGGGTTGACGCCTTCGAGCTGGACCCATGTGCCCACGCGCAGGCCGGAATCGCCGCGTGCGCTGCAATCGAGGCGGACGAAGCCGCGCGCGCGCCGTTCGCCCTCGATGCGCGCCAGCAGCGCCGCGTCGCCGTCGTTCAGCGGTCCGCTGCGGCCGCAGTGCATGGCAACCGCGCTGAAATTCTGTTCGAGGATCTCCGGGCCGCTTTGGCCTTCGCCGGGACCGAAGGCAGAGGCGTGTTCCTCGCTGTCTGTGGCCTCGCCGGTTTCGGGATCGAAGCTCGCCTTGCGGATGGCCGTGACCTGCTCGGCGACATCGGCAGTGATCCGGGCCGAAATGATGGTGTCGCCCGCCGTCAGCATGACGAGCGCGCGCTGGTCCATTCCCACGCGGCCGACCTGGAGCCGGTCGCCAACGACCTGCATGTCGCAGTCGAAACGATCGAGAATGCGGCGCAGAAAGGCGAGATCGGTTTCATCGGCCTGCATCCAGTTGCGCGCTGTCTGATCGACGCCGTCGCGCACTTCGGCCGTGAGGGCGAAGTCGGAGGCGATTTCATCGACGACGTCGCCCAGCGTCATCGCTTCATATGCGCGGGTGCGCCGCCTGCGGCGTGCGGGAAACAGGCGGTCTTCGGCAAGAATGGTGAAGACCGGCGGGCCGTCCGGGCGGATCTCGCTTTCGATGGCCGTGACTTGCCCGTCGAAGATTTCGCCCGCACCCGTGGTCGCGGCTCCGGCAAAGACCCTGACACCGGCCCCGAGCCGGAGCGGCGAGGCGCTGTTGGCCGCATAATGACTGCCGGTTCCGTCCGGAACGGAATCGATGAAGGCCAGTTCCAGGCTAGAAAGCCCGCCGGGCCCCTCGTTCATGCGCATGTGTTCGAGATTGGCGGCGAGCATGGGGAAGCTCTGCCCGTCGACTTCGATCGTGGGCGCCGTCGCATGGAGGGGGACGGGATCGTGCAGCGCCATGTCAGTCCGCCCACAGCCTTGCTCGGCGGGACCGCGCCCGGCGCAGCTTCGTCAGCAGGTCGTCCATGGTCATCGCCTGCGCCGCCCGTGGCGCCGTTGCGGGAGCTTCCGCCTCGGTTTCGGGGGAAGGGCGATGCTCGACTTCGGAAATGACTACGCTCATCGTTTCCTCACCCGCTTGCCGTTGAAGAGTATGACCAGGATTGCGCCACCGCACCGCCACCAGCGACGGCGCGTCCACTGAGGTCGAAACCCGCATGGGCGGTGTTGACGGCAGGCGGCGGCAGCAACCGGTTCACGTTGAAATCAGGGGAGGGCAGGCGTGTGCCCGAAGAGGTTCCGAGCCCTGCGAAAGCCCCGGCACTCGCGCTCATGCCCGCGCTTGCAGAGCCTGTTGACGCTGAAGCTGAAGCGCCTGCGAAACTGGTGAAACCTGTGGCCGCGCTACCGGCAGCCCCTCCCGCGCCGAAACCGGCTCCTGCCGAGGCGGAAAAGCCTGCGGAGGCATTGAAGCCTGCCGATGCCCCCATGGAGATTCCGGCTCCGGCACCGATCCCGGCACTTGCGCCAATGCCAGCGCCTGCCCCGATCCCCCCGTCAATACCGATGCCCGCTCCCGCAGCCATGCCGACGCCGACACTGGCGCCAAGCCCCGCCGAGGCGCTGAGCCCGGCAGAAGCGCCCAGACCGAAACCGGCCGATGCTCCGGCGCTGATCCCGCCTGACAACTTGAAGCCAGCGGCGGCTTGCAGGCTCACACCGGCACCTGCTGCCACACCCGCTCCCGCGACAGCGCTGCCGCCAGCACCCGCACTGGCACCGGCAAAGGCGCCAGCTCCCGCGAAGGCCCCGGCGCCGGTCCGCATGTTCTCCGCGCCGTTGAGCGCCGCGAGCCCGCGCCCGGTCGATCTGTCTCCGCCCGATTGCGAGGCCGCGGTAAAGACCCTGTCGCTATCGAGCGCGGTTGGCATCATGACCATGTCGAGCGCGGGGGGCAGGGCGTTGTTCTGGGTATAGTTTTCGACGTTGCTCAGTTCGCCGTGAACAAAGGTGCGGGTGAAACCCTTGAGGCTGATCTGGATGGTGGAGCGCAGCGGTGTGCCGTCGCTGCTGAAATAGTCGATCGTCTCGTTGAGCGATTCGATGTAGCCGTAATAACGGGCGCTGCCCCAGATGAAGGCGACCAGCGAGAGGTCGCGCGGTTCTTCCTCGCTCGATCCGCTGCCCTGCGATGCCGAACCGCCGCGCGCGGTCGCGATGGCGGCCCAGCGCAGCGGGCGGGTGACTTCGTAGATGTCCTGCCCGGTCTCGGTCGTGTCGAAGAGCAGTTCGACATCGAGCTTGTAGGCGGTCGGCTTGGCGGCTTCGTTGGGGTTCGCGTCGCTTAGCTGGTTGGTTGTGGTGATCCGCAAGGAGGCCGGATTGAACCCCACGTCGAAGGGAACGGCATCGTCGGGATTGCCGACCGCGATCTGCGCCTTGGTGAGCGTCATGACACCACCCCCACCATATGCAGTCCCTCGTGGACGAGGTGCAGTTCCTCGATGGCGATCTCGCCGCCCTTGGCCGAGAGATCGCCGACCCTGAACTTGACTGGCATTGCGTTTTCCAGCTTCCAGCCAATGACCGCGCGCCGTTCTGGCGGGGTGTCGGCTTCCTCGTCGCTGGCAGAACGGCCACGCGGGGCGATTAGGCCGATCAGGACATCGCAGCGATTGGCGCGGATAGGCTTGGCATCGTCGCGCATGTCCGCGCCCGCGAACATCGACCACCAGCGCCACAGCGACTGCGAGCGGGCGATACCGCGCTTGAGCGTCACGGTCGCGAAGCTGACCCGCCCGGCCAGCATGCGCGATCCATAATTGTCGCCGCCCTGATTGACGGCCTTGTGCTCCATTGTCGCCTCAAGCCCAGAGACATCCGAGAACGCGCCGAGAATTTCTTCGGACAGTCCCTGCGCCGGAGCGAAGCCAGCCTCGTTGGGTACGAACTGCAGGTGAAAGGCAAAATTGCCGTAGAGCACCTGCCGGTCTTCACCCGATGGGATGGAAATGGGCATCAGGCCGCCTCCCGCGTGGACTGGGAGGGCAGGGGCTCGATCAGCGCGAGGTTTACCTCGATCCGTTCGATCGGGGATGCCGGGTTCAGTACCACGTCGCAGCGCACCCGGCCCGCATCGATGTCGCTGGCGGTCATCGTGCTGCGGTCGCAAGTGACGCGGTAGCATTCGCGGGCGCTTGCGCCGCTGAAGGCCCCCATCGTGCGCAGACGTTCCAGAATGGCGATCATCCGGTCCGCGCAGCCGCGCCACAGGCGTGGGCCGGAGGGCTCGAACATCAGATCTTCGCCAAGATGGCGCGCTGCGCGCAGCACGATGCCCATCAGCCGGGAAACGCCGCCCGATCGCCAGGCGCGGCTCTGGGCGAACGTGGCATCGCTGATCATCCGCACCGCGCCGCGGCGCGCTTCGAACAGGCACAGCCGGTCGCCCAGCCAGTCCGCGCGGTTGACGGCATGCTCGTTGCCGCCGCCCGCTGGGCGCTCGTAGCCGCGATTGCGGTCGTTCAGGGCAAGGCTGGGGTGGAGCAGGACAGGGCCGCGCAGTTCGGAATTGGCGGCACTGCGAAAGGCGCCCTTTTCAAGAGCGGAGCGGGCCAGGATTCCGGCCAGCGCGCCTTCGGGCGATTGCAGGCCTTCCGGACAGGCGGCGGCCTCCGGCGTTTTCATCCAGGGATAGCCAAGCTGGAGCCGGGCATTGCCGATAGCCGCTTCGTCAAACAGGGCGAGCGGTGCCGCCTCGGTGCCGGCATAGCCCTCGCGATCGAGCAGGGGCAGCGGCCAGTTGGCGATTCTTTCGGGAAGATCGGTGGTCTGCTGGGGCAAGGGCAAGGCGGAAACCAGCATGACGTCGCGCCTGTGGGCTGGCCCTCTCGGACGGCCAAGCATGGTCAGGCCATAGGATACGGCTTGGGACCAGCGCCGGTACGCATCTTGACCAAAACGCGGCGCGAGGAATTGCTGCACCGCCGGTCTGGCCGGTAGCATATCGCTTTCACCGGCAGCGGGCGCGCAGGGCCGCCATTGCTCCGTTTGCCCCAGGACCGGGACGAATTCCGGCGCCGCTTCGAGCGGCTCCGCCGTCAGATCGGCGACGTCGGGCAGCACCAGCATCGCGGCATCCATCACGCCGAAGATCGCCGCGGCGCCCAGCCAGCTTGCCGGATCGAGCGGATCGGCGGGATTGGATCTGTTTTGCAGGCCGGGCAGGATCGGGACGCGGTCCTGCTCCGGCGCGGCCTTGCCTGACAGGGCATTGCCCCGGGCTGTTCGATAGGCTTCGGGGCTGGCCTCAGGGTCTGCAACAGGCAGAGGGTCGCCGCAGCGGACCACATAGGCCGCCGATCCGCCCTGAAGAAAGAACTGCCGCACCGCGAGGCCCAGCGCCGCGGGTACTGTGTCCGTGGAGCCGGGAACGCGGCTGCGTTGCGTCCAGTCGAACAGGCGGTCGAACTGGTCCCAGCTATCGATCCGGACAGGCACGCCCAGCAGCCGCTCGTCAAAGAATCCGCCCGCCTCCGCTGCGGGAGCATCGGCGGCGAGAGTTTCCAGCAAGCCCTTCGGCAACGGGCCCTGACGCCGCGCGATCAGGCCCGCGAACAGGGCTATATCGGCGCGGCTGCTGGCTGGCGGGGCCGGTGGGCGTGTGGCCGTGAAGACGATGCCGGGGGCGGACATTTCCGAGATGCTCCTGCCCCGCCTTAGACCGCGACGCTTTCGATGCCCTCGGCAGCGATGACGAGTTCCTCCATCGCCACGTCGCTGCCGCCTTTCGCGGCGAACGTGGGGCCGGTCCACTTCATCGGCCGGGCATTGACCAGCTTCCAGGCGAGGATCGGGTTATGCTGTTCGTCCTGCAGCACGATGTTGACCGATCGCTTGTGCTCGGGATCGACGCGGGTGACGTCGATCCAGTCCCAGAAACTGCGCAGGCCCATGATGCCGCGCTTGAGCGTGACGTCGCTGGCCTTGTGCATGGCCGGGATCTTGCGGACGCGGTTCTCCTTGTCGTTGCCCTGCCGGTATTCCATCAGGGTGATCTCGGTGCCCAGGCCCGAGACGTCGGAGAAGCCGCCCTGTGCGCTTCCGGGCGCTTCCGGCCCGCCGAAATCGACAAGGAAGTTGTAGGCGCCGTATGGCGTGTCGCGTGGCATCGCAATTTCTCCTTATCCGCGCGCTTCGGCCGTCTTCTGGCCGATGCGGAAAATGACGAATTCGGCAGGCTTGATGGCCGCGACGCCGATCAGGCAGATCAACCGGCCGTTATCGAGGTCGTTTTGCGTCATCGTCGAGCGGTCGCACCGGACGAAAAAGGCTTCCTCCGGCTTGGTGCCGAGCAGGGCGCCCGAGACCCATTCGTTGTAGAGGAAGTCGTAGACCGTGTTGCGCACGTTCGACCAAAGCGCTTCGCCGTTGGGTTCGAACACCGCCCATTGCGTGCCGCGGTCGATCGAGTTTTCGAGGTAGAGGAAATAGCGCCGGATATTGACGTATTTCCATTCGGGATCGCTCGACAGGGTCCGGGCACCCCATACCCTTATCCCGCGATTGGGCAGGGCACGGATGCAGTTGATACCCAGCGGGTTGAGCACTTCCTGCTCTCCGAAGCGGACATCGCGTTGCAGGCCCAGCGCGCCGGTTACCGTTTCGTTGGCAGGCGCTTTCCAGACCCCCCGGCTGATGTCGCTGCGGGCATAGATGCCGCACACGGCCCCGGAAGGGGGGACGTTGATCTGCGCGGGCTGGCGCGGATCGCCGCCCGCAAGCGGGTTCGAAATCGTGACCCAGGGGAAGTAGAGGGCGGCATACTTGCTGTCCAATTTGCTCTTGAGGTCGCGCACCCCGGCGATGTCCAGCCCCGGCGGCGTGTCGAGCACGGCGATCCGGTAGGAACGGCGCTGTTCGGCATTGACGATCAGGTGGCCGTTCACGGCCTTCGCAAGGTTGTCGTCGCCGAAAGTCTGGGAGTCTGGCGCTGCGATGATCGAGATATCTTCAAGAGCGAGAAGGGAATCGAGCGCGGTGCTGTAGTCGTCAGCCTTGGGGGCGCTGGTGCCGTCCAGCCCGCCCTTGAGGGCGATTGTCCGCATCCCTGCGGAATCGGCATCTTTCGACAGGGCGTCGTCGAGGTCCTTGACCTTCACGCCGTTGGCGATGGTGATCGCTACGGGATTTGAGAGCTTGGCTGCCGCATCGGGCGGGTCCTCCGCCAGAACCGAGCCGATGTAGCGTGGATGCGCAGGGTCGATACCAAGTCCGGCGGCTTCGAAAACCGGCCCGTCCGGCCCGATGACCGTAACGCCGTAGGTCACGATTTTGGCAGCCGTTTCATTGTCTGCGATGTTGTCGGTGCCGACGACCTTATAGGCGTTTCCGACGATGATGGCGGTGCCCGGCGTTTGCCTGCGGGCAAGCTGGTTGGTTGATTCGAGGACATTGCGGACGATCTCGATCCGGTAGTTCTCGTCGCTTCCAGCAATGGTGGCCCCGCCCTTGTCGCGGGCCAGGAACTGGACCTTGTTGTCCGCCCCGGCATTCACCGGCCCCGCAGCCTTTGCCCCGGTGCCGAGAATCCTGGCGACATAGAGCCGCCCGCCGCCATTCTTGAAGAACGCCTGTGCGGCCAGGGCAAGGTGATTGGGATGCGCCTTGGCGGGGTTGCCGATCATCAGGTTGTCGGCCGATCCGTAATACCGCTCGAAGTCACCCTGGTTCGTGAGGAGCGGCGGCGTCGGATCGTCGGGATTGACGCTGACGGGCCCCCGCGATGTCATGCCGACAAATGCGGCGGTCGAGGTTCCTACGCCCTCGATCGACTTGGCGCGAAAGCTCGTTTCCTCGACGAACACCGCCGGGGCTAGATATTCAGGCATCACAGGCCTCCTTGGCAAAGTCATCAGATGCGAGGGGGAAGGGAGTGAACGCAGTGCTCATGGTTGCAGCCATTCCAGTTCGATGGCCGGTTCGGTCCCGGCGGAAAGCAGGAAGGGTGTCCCTCCGGCGAAGTCGGGTGCCGGGCCGGACGCCAGTTTGTCGGGGTCGAATGGTCCGGCCTTTCGCGCGACCGCGCCGCCAGGCGTGCGCAGGCTGTCCTTGGGCGTGAAGACCGCGGATGCCTGAACCACTTTGACGATAGCCTTGGCCGGAAGCGCCGGGTCCATGTTACCCCCGGCGCCAGGGAAGGCGACTGGCAGATCGGGAAAGACCAGTGCGGCTTCCCCGGCCTTGTCGGTAACGCCCATGGCCTCGAATTTCCCGTTGTCGCTGCGCGCGCGGACCAAAGCTCCGCCGATCGCTGCGCCGTCGCCCTTGCGGTGCACGCACACGCGCAGAACGCACGCGAGCCCTTCACGCTTTTGCTGCGGCGTCGCCAGCAGACTGACCTGGGCGGCGCGGAACAGGGAATTAGGCTGGGCCCGGTTCGCCGGATCGGGATCGCGAGGCAGGGCCAGGACATAGTGGCGTGCCTGCAGCGCCGGGTCGCTCGGCTCGATGGCGATTGGGATGGGCTTCGATCCGATGGCCGGATTGGCTGGTGGTTCGGAAAAGGCCCCGATGTGCCCGCCAAACCCGGGAGCATCGAGTACCGCAATGGTGCCGTCTTTCTTGATCAGGGCACGAACGCCCTCTCCGGTGACATGCACCGGGGAACGGACCGGACGGCCGAATGCGTCGCGCAATGCGATCAGCGCAAGGGCGCGCCGGTCGAGCAGGTCTGGAGAGAGCATCATTGTCATGATGAAGGTTCCAGCGCGACATCGCCGTCAGCGAAGGAGAAGCGGGATGCGGTAACGGGCAGGGCGTCCTCTCCGGTGCCGTATTCCAGCCGCACCACCCGGGCGCGATACGTTGCCGAAAGGCGGTACTTGGCCTTGAAACCGTCCCAGATGCGGGCGAGTTGCTCGGGCGCCTCATCACCCGGGGCAAGCTGGATGACCTCATCGCGTTCCCAGACATCGCCCAGCAATTGCCCCCGGCCGAGCGTCGCGAAGCGGTTCAGTTCCATCATCGCCCAGCTCATCAGCGCCGTCTCGTCGGAGGCGGTGCCCGACCAGCAGGCCAGCAGATACTGAAGCTCCAGCGAAATGCTGACGCGCTCCGCACGCATGCCGCTGCTCGCGATGGCAGGGGCATGGTTGGACCGCCCGATGTGATAGCAGGTAAGGCTGAGCCCGGATGTGGGAAGCGCGTTGGAGACGAGCTTGGCGACCGGAACGTGCGCGATATCGTGCGTGGCCGGCACAGGCGCCAGGGTTCCTGCCTTCGCCAGCAAGGCGCGGCGCTGGTTGAGCATGCCGACGATCGACTCGCCGACCATGTGGACAGCACCAACCTTAGCCATGCCCGTCACTTTCGGTTTTGCCGTGTTCGTCTTCGTACGGCGAACTGATCTCGCCGAACTGCGTCCGGTAACTGTCGATCGCCTTTCCCAGGCCCGCATGAAAACTGCAGAGGCGGGACGGCGTCGTCACGAAACGCCAGAACTGCTCAGCGTCGTCTTCGTGGGCTCCAAGCGCGGCCAGGTCGAAGCGGATCGCAGAGAGTGAGACCCTGACCGCCAACGCGTTCACGTAATGGCGCGCGGAATCGTCGCTGTGGTTACGAGCCTTTCCCGCGTAGAATGCGCTCACAGAGGTCCTCCATTCGTCGCCCCCTGCTCAGCAACCACTATGCCAGAATTGAATGTTCTGTTATTTCAACGGGTAAATCCGCTGGCTGCGGTTTCGATCTGTAACACCTGTAACGCTTGGCGAAACACCTGCGTGACAGGGCGTTACAAGCGAACATGGCAAAACGGCGGCCTCGATGGAGGCCGCCGCTGCGCACCGGTGGACGGTTATTTACAGGATGGCGGGGTCGAGGCCTTCGCGCTGCAAACGTCTGTAGAGCGTCGTGCGCGAGATGTTGAGCTGGCGTGCCGCATCGGATTTGCTGCCGCCACATGCACGGATGGCCTGCAGCAGGTGCGCTCTCGGGTTCAGGGGAGGGGATGGTTCGCGCTCTTCCGCAGAGGCGGCGGCGAAGGGCGCAGGCAAGTCGGCGGCGCTGATCCGCTCCCGGTCTTCCCCGACCACCATTGCATGTTCGAGAGCGTTGCGCAGTTCGCGCACGTTACCCTCCCACGCGCGCGCCTTTAGGGCGCGAAGGGCATCGGCATCGATGTGCGGGGCAGGGCAGTCCAGTTGCGCCGCGATCTGATCGACAAGATGGCGGGTGATCGGTTCGATGTCCCCGCGCCGGTCCCGGAGCGGCGGAATCTCGATTTTCACAACGGCCAGGCGGAAATAGAGGTCGGAACGAAACCGTCCCGCGGCGACTTCCTTTACCAGATCGCGGTTGGTCGCCGCGACGACGCGGACCGAGCAGCGGCGGGGGCGCAGGGAGCCCAGCGAAAAGACTTCGCCTGTTTCCAGTGCGCGCAGGATCTTGGCTTGCGCGGACAGACTCAGTTCGCCGACTTCGTCGAGGAACAGCGTTCCTCCGTCCGCGAGGCCGAACTTGCCCGGATATGCACGTACGGCGCTGGAAAATGCGCCCTTTTCGTAACCGAACATCTCGCCTTCGATCATCGTGTCTGGAATGGCCGCGCAATTGATCGGAACCAGTGGGCCCTTCGCACGGGGGCTGTTGCGGTGAAGCAGGAGGGCAACGATGTCCTTGCCGGTTCCGGTGGGGCCTTCGACCAGGGTGGTGGCGCTGGTTCCGGACAAGCGGCAGATCATACGGCGGATGCGGTTGGCCGCGTCGCTTGCACCGACAAAGCGGTGGCCATCGATGACAAAGTCCGGGACCGGGCGGCTTTTGCTGTCGCAAAAGGCCAGCGGCGCGCGCTCGTCGATAGCGCGGTTATCGGGCAAACTTCCGACTGGATGATGCATGACTTTCACGCATATTCCCCCAAAGACACACGCGCCTGGAGCGGACACGGCGAACGGGCTTTCGGCGCCAGGCACGATATACCGTTGTGGCCCCGGAAGGTGTTGCCTGCTCTCCGGCGGTGTGCCGAATTCCTGTTTTTCGACTCGATTGGTTATCGTCGAATCTAGCACTGACAGCGGTGGGCAGAAGCTCGGCTTGTCCCGCGTAAACACCGTCACATCTGACAATCGATCTTACTGTATAAAGTAAAAACCCGTAACGTGCGTTGGACAGGTGTGTATTTTTACAATTCTTCGTTCATTCATCTAAAATATGAAATTAGTTGTAATAAATACCATGGCTCGCGTGTTTCGATCAGCACTTGTATGGTTAATCTGTGCTTATATTAAATTGCCTGGCGTGTATCGTCTTTTCCGGGTGGCGCTGTTGAGATAGGCTGCTGCCCGAGAGGGTGAGGCTTCCGATGCTGCGATCCGGAATCGTACAGCTGCTTGCGCTGCTGTTCTTCGGAATGGCGGGAGCGGCTTCCCCTGCGATTGCGCAGGATGATGTACAGGCGCAGGCCTGTTTTCTGCCGCAAGTGCGTGAGATCATGCAGGCGCGCAGGGTCGCCAGCCTCGTCGCGTGCCAGTACGGCGATATCAGGGCTCTGTTGCCGGATTTTACCACGATCAAGTGGGTTACGGACGGCCAGCGTCCGCCCGGCTTTGTTCTCGATCAGTCGGCCCGGGTCGGAATGCCTTTTTCCCGGCTGCAGGACAGGTTTGTCTTGTCGGTTTCCGCCGGTCCCGCAGTTTCCATCAGGACGCCTACGGTCATCGAAGGCGGGCGGCTCACGTTTCGTCTCGCAAGGCCGCCCCGCGTTTCGCGCGTTTACATACCGGACTATGCGATTGCCCTCGATAGATCGGGGCGCCGGCGGGCGCGTGCGGGAACCGACTATGTGAGTGCCGTGGATCGCGGCTTCCTGAAGGGCGGCACGCTTGAGGTGAACACCATCCCGGGAAAGGGGATCAGAGCACTCTATGTAGTCGTAAGGCTTGTCTACCGGCCGGGAGGGCGCGAGCCCGTGGCCACGCTGGGGGCCGGAGCGGGGCGGATCGTGCCTTACCCCGGGCTTTCGATCGATCCGGCTTCTGCGCCGGAAGGGCGCAAGTTGAACTTCGTCGCCCATATTGACCGTTCGGGCGTGCCTGACGTGGCCTTGGCCTATGATTTCAGATTGGCCGGAGAGGCGCGGCCCGGTGTGGACTACGTCGCGCCGGCCGTGTCTGCGATCAGGTTTGGTCCCGGTCAGAACGCTGCAACGCTTTCGATCCTGACGATGGAGAATCCGGACAGTTTCGAGGATCGTCTGCTGACCCTTGTTGCCGCAGCCCCCGGGCAGAGGCCGGTACCAGCGCAAGGGACGATCACCAACACTACCACCGCACCGGCCGTTCCCCCCGCTGAAACCGAAGCTCCGCCTGTCGAGACGGGGACGCCGCCCCCCGCGCCCGCTTCGGAGGGGACGGAGAAGGGTGAGGAAGAGGTAAGCCCGGGCGGTGTGATCGGGAACTGGGCGCTGGACTGGCTGGCGGCGATTGGCGCGGCCGCCCTCGGTATCCTGGGGGGCTTCCTGTTCGGCGCGAAAAGCCAGCGGACAAAGGATGGCGAACCGGAGGCCGGCCCCGAGCCTGAGATTCATCCTGAACACGAACCCCTCCCTGTTCCTCCGGCTCCACCGGCGGCGGTGATCGGCTGGAGCACGGTGATGCCTGCACTTCCTGCCATCAAAGGTCGTTCGCTCGATATCGATGGGCCTGCGGTCACCGTCGATGCGGATCTGGAAGCGGGGGAAATCGGCCGCCTCGATAGCCTGCCCGTTCTATCCGAAGGACTGCCTGATGACTGAAATCGACCTGCAACTGGAAGACCCCCTGGTGGAACGCGAGACGATCGAGGCTGCTCTCGAAAAGTGCCGCGATGTCATCGAGAAGGCCGAAGACGGAGGCCTTGCCCGCTTTTCGTGGCCTGTTTTGCAGTCAGGCATGGCCGATGCCGTTGCGCAGAGTGTCCCGGGTGACAAGGTGCAATGGCTGATGAAGGGATGGGCCTTCGCCAAGGAGTTGAAATCCTACAAGGATCCCAAGGCCCATCCGCCCACAGAGACAGCCGTGCTCAAGCTGGGCAAGCATGAACTGTCCGGCACCTTTCACCCGGTGCTGACAGTCCGCTGCGAGGGGGCGGTCATGGCCCGCCTGCGTTTCGACATGTTCCTGAGAGGCGCGTTCAACGCCGTTTCGATCGCGATAAAAGGCGGCCGGATCGTCTCCTGTGGGGGAGGGCAGTGCAAGCTGACCATGTCCTTCAAGTTCAGGGATATCGATCTGACCGGTCCTGTCGAACTGGGGACGTTCCGGCTGCCCGGGAAGCTGGAATTCGCGAACCCTATCGCGATTCCCTGAACTCTCGGGCGCGCCCTGTTCGCAGTTTATGGCATCTGGCAAGTTAAATAATATAGAAAATAACGTTAATATGTCAGTAATTGTTATTCAAAATATAGCGTATTGAAAATCTCAATATTCCAGTTATTCATAAATAATTCTGTATTGAGGGTAGGATATAGTCCTCGTTCGCAGGAGGGGCTTATGAGCAACGTGGCCGGTAAGGCCTATGCCATGAACGTCATCACGCCGATGCCGCCGGGGGTGACATGGATAAACCGTTTTCTGTTCATGATTGCGCGGGCGCTTCCGGCGACATTGTCCGGGCTGCTGGGCCTGGGGCTGATTCATTTCGCCCGATGGGTGATCATCAGGCGCGATCAATGGCCCCAGATGGGGCAGCCTCCGGCCAGCCTTGCGAACGACTACATGCTCTTCTGCAGCAATTTCAACGGTACCTGGGACCAGTATATCGACGCCTTTGCCGATGGCATTCCCGGCGGGCTGGACTTGTTCTGGTATGCCAGCAGCAAATATCCCAACTCGATCCCGATCACGCCGTTCAAGGGTTACATCCGCGCCAACCAGATCGACACCAATTATTACTACAACGCCACGCCCGGCAGTGGCCAGCGCGACATCAAACTGGCGCTCAAGCTCTCGAACGACCTGCAAAAGGTTGCGGCGCAATTGTCCTCGCTCAGCGATGAGGAACTCACGTCTGCGTTCGAGCGGGTGCTGATCGTCAATCAGGGCGGTCTCGGATCGCCGGGATACGCACCGGTCGCGAGCTACGATACCGCCGCTGCCGACCGCAACCGCGCTGAGGCCGAGGCCGGCCGCTGGGGCGCGGGGGGCGAAGGAGCAATCCGCGCCGGGCGCGATGTCCAACCGCTTCCCGCTGCCGCTGTGCTGGCCTCTTCGGTGGATGAGGACGCGGCGGCGAAGGCGGCCGTCAGCGCCGCGGCCAATGCGGTCCTGGGGACGGCGCCACGCCTCGCGGAGGCTCCCAAGGTCGCGGAACCCGATAGCCGCCGGGAGAACGTGGATGCCTAACGTAGACGTCAACACATACTTCTTCACCGGGGTCGTGCCGGTCTGCAACGAAGGCATCGTCGAGCATGACGGGATCAAGAGCTCGCCGGTCCATGTCGTGCGAGAAGTGCTTGAGACGCTGCCGACCGCGCTCCAGTCGCGCCCGACCGAAGCGATCGGGCTCAACAGCCCGTTCTCCCGCAATCTCAGGACGCATTTCGCGCGTCTCGTCGTGCTCGATCAACCCAATTTCAACGGCCGGGCGCACAGCAATGCGCTGGTCAACGCGATCATGAATACGAACTTGCTGCAGGGCCAGCCGGTCGATCAGATCACATGTCCCTACATCCTCGTGATGCTCGATTTCGACTTGCTCGAACCGGATGGCGCGGGTGATCCGCGCAGCTACTTTGAGGAGCTGTGGGGGCAGATGGAGGCCGAACTCAAGTCCATCTTCCAATATTGCTACGGCTTCGACAAAGTCAGCGATGCAGCCGGTTTCGCAAGCTACATGACCGGCTGCCAGGTCGAAACGACGATGCCGTTCCATGATTACTGGTGGGAACCGCCCAAGCTGACCGCGATTTCGACAACCACGTTGATCGCGATCCCCGCGGCGGGCCTGCTGCTGCCGCTGATCGCCGCGATCATTGGCTGGATCGGCTGGGCCTGGGCCATCGCGCTCGCGGTTCTGCTGCTGATCCTCGGGCTGCTTGTCGATTATCGAATGATCATGCGAAAAGGCGCACGGCCTTTTCCCGCCGCGCCCGGCACTACGCTGCCCCATGTTCTGAAGAGCCTCTATCTCCAGCAGGCCTTCAGCCGGTTCGCAATCGAACAGCAGCATCGCGATCCGGCCGAGTGGGGCCAGGCGTTCCGGACGTTTCTCGAACAGACACGCCCGGCTGATGTCGAATTCCCGACCCAGCCCGCCGGGGTAATCCGCAGCCACGCACCGGGAGAGGCAGCATGACGGCATCCGGCACTGCATTGCCTCCCACGCTGCTCGACCTCGCGGACATTCAGGGCGGTATCCTGCGCACTTACGGCGGAGGCTTTCCCAAGGGGCGCAACTTCTTCCTGACCATTCGCGACGAGCGAAAGGGGCGGGCCTTCGTCGAGGCGCTTCGTCCCCGGATCACGACCGCCGCGCGCTGGAAGGATCCCGAGCGCGAGGAGCCGCTGGTGCGGACCCGCAACCCGCGGGTGAAGGATATCGTCCGTGCCGAGGGTGTCCCCGACTATCCGGGGCGCGTCCAGCTCTACAAGCCCAAGGTGACGATCAATATCGGCTTCACCTTCTACGGCCTTATCGCGCTCGGGGTTCCCAACCGGACCCTGCGCGGCATGCCCGATGAGTTCATCGACGGCATGGAGATGCGCGCAGCCCTGCTGGGGGACGATCCCTTCCTCGACCGGCGCGACGCAGTATGGCGCGATTCGCGCGGTGACAGGCGCGTCCACGTGCTTCTCACGCTCTATGCCCAGATGAACCCTGACGGCACGGCCTGCCCCGAACTCGATCAGGTGACTGCCGAAATCGAACGGCTGTGCGAGCAGTCCGGCGGCGGGGTGGTGCTGCTTGACGGCGTCGGGCCGGACAAGGCGCGCTGGCAGGATCTTTCGGCCGTGCTGCGAGAGGACAACGGCCGCTACTGGCCCACCAACAAGGAGCATTTTGCCCTGTCCGATGGGTTTGGCGACCCGGTCTTTTCCGGTCAGTTCTCGGGAGAGGCGGAACGCCTGCGCGTCGCGGGCGGGGGCAAGATCATGCCCGATCAGAGCTGGGCGCCGCTGGCCACCGGCGAATTCCTGCTCGGCTACCCTGACGAGGCGCAGGAAGTTCCCGGCGCGGCGATGCCGATTGCCTTCAGCCGGAACGGAACGTTCATGGCCTATCGCAAGCTGCATGAGGATGTCAGGGTCTTTCACGACTATATCGACGACCAGGCGAAGCGCTATTCTCGGATGTTTCAAGTCCCGCACGAGGAAGCGGTGGACACTGTTAAGGCCAAGATCGTGGGGCGCTGGGAAGATGGCGTGCCGCTCATGGTCGCGCCGACTTATGCCGAGTGGCAACGCTTCAGGGAGGAGCTGGCTCAGGCGCGGGCCGCGAAAGACAAGCCGAAGCTTGCGCAAATCGCGCTCAAGTTCACGAATTTCGTCTATGCCTCCGATCCTTCGGGTTCGGTCTGTCCGATGACCTCGCACTTGCGCCGCGCCAACCCGCGCGACGCGCTGGGGCCGACGTTCGACAAGGAGACGGGCCGCTCGCTGGACGGTTCGGCCATCGTCAACCGCCGCCGTATCCTGCGCCGGGGGTTGCCCTATGGCCAGTTCGACCGCACCGCGCCGCGCGAGGAGGGCGAACATGGCATCATCTTCATGGCCGTCTGTTCCAGCCTGTTCCGCCAGTTCGAGTTCGTGCAGCAGCAGTGGATGCAGTACGGGCTCGATTTCAACACCGGAAGCGACACCTGCCCGGTCATCGGCAATCACCCGGAACGGGACGATCCCAAGTTCGTGATCCCCGTCGATCCGGAACTGGGCAAAGCGCCTTTCATCTGCGACCGGATGCCCCAGCTCGTCGAGCCGCGCGGCGGAGACTATTTCTTCATCCCGAGCATGACTGCACTGCGCATGATTGGAACGGGGATCATCGACCCGACCTGACCTGCTACCCGCTCGAAAAGGAGGCACCCCATGCAATGGCTGCTGAACCTGCCGACCGTTCTGTGGCGCCGGTTGCTATTGGTTCTTCAAGGCGTGGGCGCGCTGTTCGCACTCGTTGGAACCGGTCTTGGCGCGCTGTTCGGCAAAGGCGGCACGCTCGCGGGCAGACTTGGCGCCGCCTTGACGGAACCTGCCTCGCAACGCCGCGTCTTTGCGGTGCTGCGGCTGTTCCAGCCCAACCTGGTTCTGAAACGGCGCATCATCGCCGCCTATCCCAGCAACGGCGTTACGGCCATTGCCACGCGCAGGGCAGATGTTGCGGACATTCTCTCCCGCGATGCCGATTTCGGCGTCGTTTACGCGCCGCGCATGGAGATGATCACCGGGGGAGAGAACTTCTTCCTCGGCATGCAGGATACGCCGCGCTACACGCAGGATGTCTCCAACATGCGTCTGGCGGTACGGCGTGACGACGTTCCTTCAATCGTCGTCCCCTGCGTTGCACAGGCCGCGGGCGAGATCGTGGGGGCCGTGCCGGGGGCGATCGATGTGCCTCAGGCGCTTACCCAGCCGGTCGCGGCGCATCTGCTCGATCACTACTTCGGTACGCCGGGGCCTTCACAGGCCGCGATCGTCGAATGGACGACGCTGCTGTTCTGGTACCTGTTCATCGATCTCAAGGCCGATCCAGAACTCGATGCGAAAGCAACGGCTGCTGCAGCGGAATTCCGGGCATGGCTGGACGGCCACATCGCCAGCCGCCGGGCGGGCGAGGGCGCGAAGGATGACATCCTCGGCCGCTGCATCGCTATGGGAGATGCGGGTTTGCCGGGGATGAGCGACCTTGGCATCCGCAACAACCTGATCGGCCTGTTGATCGGCGAATTGCCGACGCTATCGGCAGCCGCGAATCTCGCTCTCGATGAACTGCTAGGCCGGCCGGAAGCCTTCGCCGGGGCCTGCGAGGCCGCACGCATGGGGGACGACGCCGCGCTTGCGGCCCATGTCTTCGAGGCACTGCGCTTCCGTCCGCTCAATCCGGTGATCTACCGGCGCGCGATGTGCGATACGGTAATCGCGGGCGGCCAGTTCCGCCGCCGCCGCATCCGCAAGGACACGATGGTGCTCGCCGCCAATCTCTCGGCGATGTTCGATCCGCTGGAAATTCCGGATGCTGCCAGCTTCCGTACCGACCGGCCCTGGGAGGTCTACATGCTGTGGGGCTATGGCCTGCACAGTTGCTTCGGCGCGTACATCAACCACGCCGTACTGCCCGCCATGCTTAAACCGCTGCTGGCCCAGCCCAACCTGCGCCGCGCGCCCGGGTCACGCGGACAGATCGATACCGCAGGAACCCCGTTCCCGCAGCACCTCCACCTTGAGTTCGATACTTGAGCGCGGTGGCTGCATGTGGGCTTGCGCCAGCTTGTCCATCGAGCTTTGAACGTTTTGCTGGCAGCCAGAACTCAATCCGTTCCGCCCACGTCAGGTTTACTATCGCGGAAAAACTGGACGAAAAGCAAACCGGGGAGGTGCGTGGCAAGTATGCGGTTGCTATGGGGATTTTCCGGACGTTCGTGAACGTCTCTGGAAAGGAAAGTGGATCCCCGAGTAGCCGTCATTTGGCAGTTTCAGGCTGTTTTACGGCGCATCAATAAGTACGTAAATTAGATAGATATTTGAATTCTGCCGTCCCTGATATTGTCATCAACCGAACGACCATATACCCACGAATGGGGTGTCAGGGCGCCGAAGTTCACAAAGAAGGAATTTCGTTTTGACAGATTCATGATTGATCAAGACTGAGCAAATAGCCTCTTGCCCCTCAATCTCGGTGATCACCATGTTCTCACCACCGCTCTTGTGAACCACGGTTTCGCCAGCCTTGAAATTTTCGGTTTCCATAATGCCTTCTCCGCGTAATTATTATGCGATATGCTGACAAAAAGATGCTGCCTGCGCAATAAAATTTCTGCATGAGAACCATTAGTTGTCCACAACGATAAGCATATCGTCGCAATCAGTCACATTGGGGATGATAGGTGCTTTGGAAGGCTCAAGCTTTTCGCGAGCCATTTTCCTAGCTATTTCAATCACTTAGAAGGAAAGTGGCTCCCCGAGTAGGATTCGAACCTACGGCCATTCGATTAACAGTCGAATGCTCTACCGCTGAGCTATCGGGGAGCAGCCCTGCAATGTCTCCACCGCGGGGCAGGGGTGCGCCTATAAGCGGCCCTTGAGGGCTTGGCAACCCCGTCGATGCGGAAATTTCATCGAAATTTTTCCCACCGGCTCAGACCTGGAACTGCTCGGCGAAAATGCGCTCTTCCAGAGTATAGCCGGGGTCGAACAGCAAGGTCAGTTCCTTTTCCGCCGTGGCGGTAATGCGCACGGTGGAAACGTCGCGCACTTCCTTCTGGTCGGCGACGGCGGCGACAGGGCGCTTGCCGGGCTCGTGAATGCGGAACTCGACTTCGGCGCTTTCGGGCAGGATCGCGCCTTTCCAGCGGCGGGGACGGAACGGGCTGAGCGGGGTTAGCGCGAGCATACGGCTGCCCAGCGGCAGGATCGGGCCGTTGGCAGACAGGTTGTAGGCGGTGGAGCCCACCGGGGTGGCAACGAGAATGCCGTCGCCGGCCAGCTCCTCCATGCGCACGCGGCCGTTGATGCGCACTTCCAGCTTGGCGGTCTGGCGGGTTTCGCGCAGCAGCGAGACTTCGTTGATAGCGTAGTAGCTGAATTCCCGCCCGTCCTGCGTCTTGGCATACATGCACAGCGGGCGGACCGGCACGCGGTTGGCTTCGGCGATCCGCCTGGTGATCGGCACGTGATTGTGCTGGCCGTTCATCAGAAAGCCGACTGTGCCCAGGTTCATCCCATAAACGGGCTTGACGAAATCCCAGTCCAGCATTTCATGCAGCACATGGAGCAGAAAGCCATCGCCTCCGAGCACGACCAGCACATCGGCATCGGCTGGCGAAACCCATGAGTGGGCGTCCCGCAACGCCACGGCACCGGCCTGTGCCTTTGCGCTGTCGGACACGATCAGTGCCAGTTTCGGATCGTCGCTCATCACATTCCCTGGCCACTGCCGTCCCAATATGGGTGGGCTGTAAAATTTTGAACCGTTTGGCAAGGGCTTTGGGCTAGAGACCGGGGATGGGCGCACCACAGCAAGATCACGTTTCGGATTATTCCCGCAAGATCGAGGACCGCTTGACGGGAATTCCCGGCATTGCGGCTGTGCATGACCGCATTGCCGCCTGGCGCGCCGATCCGGCGATTGCGCCGCGCTATGCGCATGTTCACGCCATGCTGCTGGGGCTGCGGCGGCTGGAAACCATCAATATCACTTATGGCGAGGCGGCCGGGGATGGCGCGCTGGAGGAAGTGGCGAACCGTATTCAGCACTTCGCCTCCGAGGAACTGGACGGCCCCTGGCAGTTGGCCCGCATCGGCGGCGGCAGTTTCGTGCTGGCCGCCAACGAAGCCTGCAGCCGCGAGCGGTGGCAACTGGTGGCCGACCAGCTTGCTGATCTGATCGCGCGGCCGATTGCCGTTCCCACCGGCATCCTGCGCCTGTCTCCGCGCATTGCGCTACTTCGCGCTCTGGGTGAGGAGAGCGTCGAATCGATGCTCGACCGGCTCGGCACGACCTTGCAGCATGTGAGCGAGCAGCAGGGCGGGCGGCTTGCCTGGGCCGATGGCGAACTGACCCCTCCGGGCCGGTCCAGCGCGCAGCTTGAAGCGGACTTGCTGGAGGCGATCGACGGCGACCAGATCGAGATCCTGTTCCAGCCCCAGTTCAGCCTCGCCGACGATAGTCTGACCGGAGCAGAGGCGCTGGCACGCTGGAACCATCCCGAGTTGGGCCGGATCGGCGCGGGCGCGCTGTTCACGATTGCCGAGCGGGCCGATCACGTCGCGCAGCTATCGCATCACATCGCGCGCAAGGCGCTGTGGACGGCGCGGGACTGGGAGGGCGATTTGCGCCTGTCGATCAATGTCACGCCCGCCGATCTCGCCTCCGGCAGCTATGTCCACCAGATGCTCGATCTGGTGCGTGAAAGCGGATTTCCGCCGCGCCGCCTGACGTTGGAAGTGACCGAACAGGCCCTGATCAGCGACGTGACGCAAGCAGCGGAAATGATGGCGGAGTTTTCGGCTCAGGGCATCCGCATCGCGCTGGATGACTTCGGCGCCGGATTCTGCAACTTCCGCTACCTCAAAGTCCTGCCCATGCATTATCTGAAGCTCGACCGTTCGATGATCGAGGGGATCACGAGCGACAAGCGCGATGTCGCGGTGCTGCGGGCTATCGTGGCCATGGCCGATGCGCTCGATCTCAAGGTGATTGCCGAAGGGATCGAGGAGGAAGCGCAGCGCGAAGTGGTGGCACGCGAAGGCTGCATGTATTTCCAGGGCTTCCTGCGCGCGCAGCCGATGAGCGCGGCCATGTTCGAAAAGCTGGCGCGCTCGGCCAGCTAGGCTTCACCCGGCCTTGCGCGCGACGGCGGCCAGCCCCTTGGTAAGCTGGAACAGCCCGTTGAGGCGGCTCTTGGGATCGCCCCAGGCCCTTGCCAGCACCAGCTTGTTGTCCGGCCGCAGCTTTACCGTGCCTTTCAGGCGTTCGGCATAGGCGATCAGGCCCATCGGGTTGGGGAAGCTGTCGTTGTGGAAGCTTACCAGCGTGCCGCGCGGGCCCACGTCGACTTTGGCGATATGCGCCGCGATCGCCTGCCGCTTGATCTGGATGAGCTGGATCAGGTTGGCCGTGGCGGCGGGCAGATCGCCGAAGCGGTCGATCATCTCGGCCGAAAGCGCCTCGATCTCCTGCTGGTTGTCTGCATCGTTGAGGCGGCGGTAAAGCGCCATGCGCACCGCCAGATCGGGCACGTAATCGTCCGGGATCATGATCGGCGCATCGACAGTGATCTGCGGGGAGAGGCCCGAGGTGTCCTTCTCCAGCCCGGCGCCGCCCGCGCGCGCTTCCATGATCGCGTCTTCGAGCATCGACTGGTAGAGTTCGAAGCCCACTTCGCGGATATGACCGGACTGTTCGTCGCCCAGCAGATTGCCCGCGCCGCGAATGTCGAGGTCGTGGCTGGCAAGCTGGAAGCCCGCGCCCAGACTGTCGAGATCGCCCAGCACTTTGAGGCGCTTCTCGGCGACTTCGGAAAGCTGCTGATTGGCGGGCGTGGTCAGATAGGCATAGGCGCGCAGCTTCGAGCGGCCCACGCGCCCGCGCAGCTGATAGAGCTGGGCGAGGCCGAAACGGTCGGCGCGGTGGATGATGATCGTATTGGCGCGCGGAATGTCGATGCCGCTTTCGACGATGGTGGTGGAGAGCAGCACTTCGTACTTGCCCTCGTAGAACGCGCTCATGCGCTCTTCCACTTCGCCGGCGCTCATCTGCCCGTGCGCGGTGATGAACTTCACTTCGGGGACGTGCTTGTGCAGCCAGTCCTCGATCTCGGGCATGTCGGCAATGCGCGGCACGACGATGAAGCTCTGGCCGCCGCGATGGTGTTCGCGCAGCAGCGCCTCGCGCATCACCATCTCGTCCCATTCCATCACATAGGTCCGCACCGCGAGGCGGTCGACCGGCGGGGTCTGGATGGTAGAGAGTTCGCGCAGGCCGCTCATCGCCATCTGCAGGGTGCGCGGGATCGGCGTTGCCGTCAGCGTCAGCACGTGAACATCGGTGCGAAGCTGCTTGAGCTTTTCCTTGTGGGTGACGCCGAAGCGCTGTTCCTCATCGACGATGACGAGTCCAAGCCGCTTGAACTGCACCGTTTTCGACAGGATCGCATGGGTGCCGCAGACGATATCGACAGTGCCGCTCGCCAGCCCCTCGCGGGTGGTGCGCGCTTCCTTCTCGGGCACGAGGCGCGAGAGGCGGCCGACGTTGAGCGGGAAGCCATTGAAGCGCTCGGCAAAGCCCGCATAGTGCTGGCGCGCGAGCAGGGTGGTCGGCGCCACCACCGCCACTTGCTGCCCGGCCATGGCGGCGACGAAAGCCGCCCGCAGCGCCACTTCGGTCTTGCCGAAGCCGACATCGCCGCAGACGAGACGGTCCATTGGCTTGCCTTCGGAGAGGTCGCCCAGCACGTCCTCGATGGCGCGGTCCTGATCGTCGGTTTCCTGCCAGGGGAAGCGGTCCACGAACTGGTCGTAGGCCGAGCCTTCCGGCAGCAGCACCGGCGCCTTGCGCAGAGCGCGTTCGGCGGCGGTTTTCATCAGCTCGCCCGCGATCTCGCGGATGCGCTCCTTCAGCCGGGCGCGGCGTTTCTGCCAGCCTTCGCCGCCCAGCTTGTCGAGCGCGACGCCCTCGCTTTCGCTGCCGTAGCGCGAGAGCACGTCGAGGTTCTCGACCGGGATATAGAGCTTGTCGCCGCCCGCATAAGTCAGCATCACGCAGTCGTGCGGGCTCTGGCCCACCGGGATCGACTGCAAGCCTTCGTAGCGGCCGATGCCGTGATCCATGTGGACGATCAGATCGCCCGGCGTCAGCGCCGAAAGTTCGGCGAGGAAGGCGTCGGAATCCTTACGCTTCTTCTTGCGGCGCACGAGCCGGTCACCCAGGATGTCCTGCTCGGTGACGACTTCCACAGCATCGTTCGAAAAGCCGGTTTCCAGCGGCAGCACCAGTGCGGCCGAGCGGCCCTGCACGGCGAGCCCCAGCGCTTCCTGCCAGGTATCGGCCAGACGCGGCTCTGGCGCCTGTGCCTCGCCCAGAATCGAGACGAGGCGCGCCCGGCTGCCGGTGGAGTAAGCGGCCAGGATCGCCTTGCGTCCGCTCTTGCCCACGGCCTGCAAGTGCTTGGCGGCGGCCTCATAGGCATTGTCGCCGCGCGCCCGCTCGGGCGTGAAATCGCGGGCATTGCCAAAGCCGAAATCGATGACCTTGCTGCTTTCCGGCTTGGCGAAAGGATCGGCTTCATGGACGGGAAAGCCGCTGAGCGCCTGCCGCAGTTCCTCTTCGCCCAGATAGAGCGCATCGACCGCCAGCGGGCGATAGCTCCCCGCCTTCTGACCCGAGGTGTCGAGCCGCGCCTTGTGATAATCGGCAATGTCGCCGATCCGTTCCGCCACTGCGCCCGTGGCCGAACTGTCGGCGACGATCAGATCGTCACCGGACAAGTGATCGAACAGCGTGACCAGCCGGTCCTCGAACAGCGGCAGCCAGTGCTCCATGCCCGCCAGCCGCCGCCCGTCGCTGACCGCCTGATAGAGCGGATCGCCGGTGGCATTGGCCCCGAACATCTCGCGGTAGCGGCTGCGGAAGCGCTTGACGGTATCCTCGTCGAGCAGCGATTCGCTGGCGGGCAGCAGCAGGAATTCATCGATCGTGCCGGTCGAGCGCTGGGTGCCGGTATCGAACAGGCGCAGCGTCTCCAGCTCGTCCCCGAAGAAATCGAGCCGCAACCCGCCTTCAAGGCCGGACGGCACGATATCGAAGATCGACCCGCGCACGGCGAACTCGCCCGCATCGATGGCGGTATCGCTGCGCTGATAGCCCTGCCGCCGCAGCAGCGCGATCAGGCTTTCGTGGCCGATCTCCATGCCCGGCTTGATGAGCCGCACCGATTCCCGGATGCGAAACGGCGTGAGCACGCGCTGCAACAGGGCATTGGTGGTCGTGACCAGCAATTGCGGGCCGCTGCGCCTGGCCTGCAACCGGTGCAGCGCGGCCAGCCTGCGCGAACTGACCGAAAGAGCCGGGCTGGCGCGGTCATAGGGCAGACAGTCCCACGCCGGAAATTCGACCACGTCCAGCTCGGGCGCAAAGAACCGCGCGGCTTCGGCGACGGCACTCATCGCCGCTTCATTGTCGGCAATGAACACGGCGCGCGCGCCTTTGGCATGGGTAGCCGCGGCGCGGGCGAGGTCGGCCATGACCAGCGGCTGGCTCCCGCGCGTCACCGAGGCCAGCGTCAGCGGCGTCGTGGCCGAGAGAATGCGTTGAATGTCAGGCATGATGGGATGGCGCGGAAATAGCGGGTCGCGCGGGAATTTCAATCGGGAAGGGGGACGACGCCTAGGGCGCTGTACCGAGACGTCGGCTTCGCCCCTGTGTCAGTGCGGGACCATAAAGCGCCCCCCGCCGACCGCTTCCGGCGGGACGGCCGTTTCGATTTCGGCCAGGACGGCTTTCGGTAGCTGCAACGGCGCGGCGAGCCCTTCGTTCAACCGTTCAACAGTGCGCGCACCGATAAGCGGAATGATGTCCGGTCCCTGACTTGCCACCCAGGCAATGGCTGCCTGCGCCGCAGTGATCCCTTGTTTATCCGCGGCCTTGGCCAGCGCCGCCGCCAGGCGTTCATTTTGCGCGAGGTTTTCACCCTGAAAACGCGGGAACAGAATGTTGCGAAAATCGCCGTCCCCGCTTCCCTTGCTGCCAGTAAGCAAGCCTCTGCCCAAAACGCCATAGGCCGTGACCCCGATGCCCAACTCACGGCAAACCGGGAGTATCCCATGCTCCATATCGCGGGACATCAAGCTGTATTCAAACTGGAGCGCGGTGATCGGATGGGCCTTGTGCGCCCGGCGGATCGTAACCGCGTCGACATTGGTGATACCGACGTGGCGCACATAGCCCTGCTGGACCATATCGCCAATCGCCCCGATTGTTTCTTCGACCGGCACTTGGGGATCCAGCCCCGTCTGATAGAGATCGACATAATCGGTTTTCAGGCGCCGCAGAGAGTAGGCCAGAGCCGTCTTGACCGAGTGAGGACGCGCATCGACACCGATAAACGTACCATCCGGCCCCCTTTGCGCGCCGAATTTGAGCTGAATGAAGGCCTGTTCCCGCTTTCCGTCCAGCGCTTCGGCCAGCAGCATTTCATTGTCGCCCATGCCATAAAAATCACCGGTATCGAAAAGCGTGATGCCCGCTTCGAGCGCTGCGTGGATTGTGCCGATCGCTGCGCCACGATCGATCTGGCCATAGAATTCCGACATGCCCATGCAGCCCAGACCGATCGCAGAGACCTGCGGGCCGCCTTTGCCTAGCATCCGCTTCGCAAACATTCGCTTCAGCTCCTGATCGATTGAACGTTCGTGCGTTCCTTTCAAAGGTATCGAGCAAGGCCGCCGCACGCATTCCGGAACCTCTCAATCTTTTGCCTGATCCTATCGCGCGCCTTCCAGCGCGGGCGGGGATGCTGTATTTTTACGGCATGGAAGAGCTTCTAATTCGTATGCGCGAACGGGTACTTGGCCACGCCCCCGGTCCGGATGGAGCGACGGCGGTTCCCAACCTGTTTCTTGCCGTCTCGTTCCGTCGAACTGTTCCGGCGGCAACGCTGAATGACCCGATGATTTGTGTCGTCCTGCAGGGCGTTAAGGAGGTGTTGATTGGCGGGCATGTCTTGCGTTTTCAACCCGCAAGCTGTTTTGCCTCGACGATCGAATTGCCTGCTATGGGCTCTGTGCTCGAAGCGGACGCCGAAAAGCCGTACATCGCGGTGGCACTGAAGCTCGACCATGATGCTCTCGCCGCGCTTGTCGGCGATATTGCGCCGGAGCAGAAGAGAGCAAACGTTCATAGTGGATTCCGCACAGCGCCGGCAACGGCCGACTTGCTGGAGGCCATCGAACGGTTGCTGATGCTTCTGGAACAACCAGAGGACATCAGTGCACTCGGTGCAGGCCGGGAAAGAGAGGTCTTGTACCGTCTGCTGCAGAGCGGCCATGGTGACATGCTGCGGCAAGCCATCCAGCAAGGAAATGGATTTGGAAATATCCGGCGATCCATTGCGTGGATCAGGCAAAATCTTGATCAGTCGCTGCGAACGGAAATGCTGGCTTCGATTGCCGGTATGAGCGTTCCCTCGTTCCATCGCCATTTCAAGGCTGCAACGTCCATGAGTCCGCTGCAATACCAGAAGACGTTACGGCTGCAGGCGGCGCGGAGGCTGCTCGTCACGAGCACGGATACAACGCGGGCGGCGTATGCGGTCGGATACGAAAGCGCATCGCAATTCAGCCGTGAGTATTCCAGATTATTTGGTCTCCCTCCCTCCAGGGATGCAGCGCGGATGCAGGCCGCATCCAACGGGCCTGTCGAATACGTGTTTTGAGCTTTTTCTCCACATAGGTCCTGGCAACGCTCTTCGGGATGGAGAAAGCCCGTCTGCTGCCAGGCTCAGCTCCAGCTTGTTTTTGGCGCGTGGAAGCCAAGATGTGGTTGGTATGCGAATTGTAAGCTTTGCGGTCAGTCCGGCCAAAACCCGCCATTTCGCAACCGGCCCATTCCAGCCATTCCCCGGAATGAAACGCAAGTCCGCTAAGGCGGCGTCTGCCTGCCTCGGGATTGCCGCTCGGCTTCGCCACTAGAGCGTGATCATCTTTGAATGAAACGCTCGTCATTGCGAGCGAAGCGAAGCAATCCAGGGCGATGCCACTGCGCTCTGGATTGCCACGGCCCTGCGGGCCTCGCAATGACGATTCAAAGTAAAATGATCACGCCCTAGCAATGACAAAGAAAAGGGGCAGATTTTCCTACTCCGCCAAAACCTGCCAGACTCCCGGCGGTCCCGATGCAGGCCGCGTTCTTTGACATCGTTGGCGATCAGCAGCGGCAGCGTGAAGTTTTCCGCTGCGTAAGCCTATGTTTTAAAATAAAACGTTGGAAAATCTAACTGCGCCTATGTGGACAAACTTCGTGAGGTTCGGCCTCAGCGCGGGATCTCGACGTAATCGAGCTTCATCATCCGCTCGACCAGCGGGCCGCGATATTCCTCGGGGATGGACTGCGTGCCGAGCGCCCAGGCCATGATGTCCACGTCTTCCTCTTCGATCATCTTTTCGAACAGGTCGATATCGGCGTCCGACCATTCGGCGTGGAAGCGGTCGAAAAAGCAGCCGATCATGTAGTCGGCCTCGCGCGTGCCGCGATGCCAGGCGCGGAACTTCAGGCGGGCAAGGCGTTCAGCGTTCTTGGGTGCAAGCTCGGTCATGGCCCCGCGCGGTAAGCCAGCACGCGTGGCATGGCAAGTGGCGCCGCATGGCGCTAAGAGCGTCTCCATGCGGCCTGAAGCGCTCAATTCCCTGTTCGTCGAAATAGACGCTCTCGAAGGTGTCGGGCCCAAGTTGCGGCGCCCGTTGGAAAAGCTTGGCCTCGCGCGGATCAAGGACGTGGCCTATCACTTGCCCGACCGGTTCGTGGAGCGGCGCGCGGTGACGAACCTCGACGAAGCCGGGGTGGGGGAGAATATCGTCGTCGCGCTGACGGTGCGCGAACATCGTTCCCCCTCCGGCCGGGGACCGTTCCGGGTGCTGGCGGAGGACGGCGCGGGCAATGTCTGCACGCTGACGTATTTCGGCCGGGCCTCCTACACGGCGAAGAAACAATTGCCGGTGGGAGAGAGCCGCTGGGTGGCGGGGCGGCTCGATCAGTATGGGCAGATGCTGCAGATCGTGCATCCCGAGCATGTGTCGGACAGTGCCTCGGCGCCGCTCGGGCAATTGCGCGAGGCGGTCTATCCGCTGTCCGAAGGGTTGACGCAGGGGAGGGTGGCCGGGCTGGCGGCGCAGGCGCTCAAGGCCTTGCCGGAGCTGCCCGAATGGATCGAGCCCGGCCTGCTGGCGCGCGAGGACTGGCCCGACTGGCGCACGGCCCTGCGCGAGGCGCACAAGGGGCCGAATGCTCCGGCGCGCGACCGGCTGGCCTATGACGAACTGCTCGCCAATGCGCTGGCGCTAATGCTGGTGCGGCAGAGCAACCGCGCGCAGCGCGGTACGCCGCTGGCCGGGGACGGCGCGCTGCGCGGCAAGCTGCGGCTGCCTTTCGCGCTGACCGGGGCTCAGAAACGCTCGATTGCAGAGATCGAGGGCGACATGGCACAGCCCGCGCCGATGCTGCGGCTGCTGCAGGGCGATGTCGGCTCGGGCAAGACGGTGGTGGCGCTCTCGGCAATGCTCATCGCGGTGGAGGCGGGGGCACAGGCGGCGCTGCTGGCGCCGACCGAAATTCTGGCGCGGCAGCATTACGAGACCTTGCGCAAGATGCTGGAAGGCACCGGTGTCGAGATCGCGCTGCTGACCGGGCGGGACAAGGGCAAGGCGCGCGAGGCGATCCTGATGGGCCTCGTCGATGGTTCGATCCAGATCGTGGTGGGCACGCACGCGATCTTTCAGGACACGGTGGAGTACCGCAATCTGGCGCTGGTGGTGATCGACGAGCAGCACCGGTTCGGCGTCGGCCAGCGGCTGATGCTCGCACGCAAGGGACGCCGCACGCCGCATACGCTGGCGATGACGGCGACGCCGATCCCGCGCACGCTGACGCTGGCGCAGTACGGCGAGATGGACGTGTCGCGGCTCGATGAATTGCCGCCCGGACGGCAGGCGATCGATACCCGCGTCGTTTCGGTGGAGCGGCTCGACGATGTCGCCGGAGCGCTGGCGCGGCATTTCGAGACCGGCCAGCAGGCCTACTGGGTCTGCCCGATGGTGCGGGAGAGCGAAACCGACGATATCGCCGCGGCCGAGGCTCGCTATGCGGCGCTCAAAGAGAGGTTCGGGGATGAGGTCGTGCTGGTCCACGGCCAGCTCCGGCCCGAAGCCAAGGATGCAGCGATGGAGCGCTTTGCGGCGGGCGAGGCCAGGCTGCTGGTGGCAACGACGGTGATCGAGGTGGGCGTGGACGTGCCGAATGCCACGCTGATGGTGATCGAGCAGGCCGAGCGCTTCGGCCTTGCCCAGCTCCACCAGCTTCGCGGTCGTGTCGGGCGGGGCAGCGAGAAATCGACTTGCCTGCTGCTGCGCGGCGCTTCGCTGTCGGAAACGGCCCGCCAGCGCCTCGCCCTGATGCGCGAGACGCAGGACGGGTTCCGGCTGGCGGAAGAGGATCTCGAATTGCGCGGCGGTGGCGAGCTGCTCGGTACCCGGCAATCGGGGGATACGCCGTTCCGCATCGCCAGTCTGGAGCAGATCCAGAAGCTGCTGCCCATGGCGCACGACGACGCCCGGCTGTTGATGGAGCGCGACGGCGGCCTGTCCGGAGCGCGCGGAGAAGCGGCGCGGCTGCTGCTTTACCTGTTCGAACGCGACTGGGGCGTGCAGCTTCTGCGCGGCGGATAACGCAACGTCCCAAGAGAAAGGGCGGAGAACCTCTCGATCCCCCGCCCCGTCGTCAGTCTGACTGTGCCGCCGTCAGCGGCGATCAGCGCGAACCGAAAGCGTAACGCACGTTGATACCGAACTCGCGCGGCGCGGTCGTGGTCACGCCGGTATACGTGCTGGAGAACGTCCTCGCTGCACCGCCGGCGGCGATATTGCGGTACGGCGTGAACAGCGGATCGGTTCGGGTCAGCGTCTTGGTGGTATCGAACAGGTTCTTTGCAAAGAGCGAGACTGTCCATGCCCCGTCCGTCGAGCGGACGCCGGTGTAGAGGTTGAACAGCCCATAAGAGCCGACATCGTCGTAGATATTTGTTGGATCGACACGGGAATTGCCGTTGAAGTTCAGCAGTCCGCGGACATAGGCGTCGATGGAGTCCGAAACGGGAATACGGTATTCCGACGTCAGCGTCGCGCTAAACGGCGACTGGAAACCCGAACGCTGCGACACCGTGCAGGCCGAGAGATTGTCGCTGCCGACGGCTGCCTGAAGTTCGTCAATGCTGGGAGCGGAAACCGTCGCATCGGGTACTCCGTCACCGTTCAGATCGTTGCACGGGATCGTGCCGTTCTTGATCTTGCCGATCGAGTAGCTGCCGCTGATGCTCACATCCCAGTTGTCAGTAACGGCCATCGACAGGTCACCTTCGATACCGTTTACTTCCACCGGCACGGCGCCGACGAAGTTGAACTGGGCCACTTCCTGAGTACGAACGCCAGTGGTGCGGTCTTGGGTGGTGTTGACGAAGTATACCCCCTGACCGGGGACGCGATAGGGATAGTTCTTGAACTTCTGGTGGTACGCCGTGAGGTTCAGGTGGGCACGCCCGCCGAAGAGCGTGCTTTTCATGCCAATTTCATACGACTTCGACGTTTCGGCCGACAGTTTCTGGAAGCTTTCCTCCAGAGCAGACTGCTCAAGGCTGAAGTCACCCACCGCATTGATGCCCGGGCGCCAGGAACTGCCGGTGCTGACGTAGACCATCAGATCCGGTGTGAAATTATGCTTCACCGATGCGCTGTAGATCCACTTTTTGCCGTCCTGCCTGTCGAAGCGGATCTGCTGGCCGCCAACGATCAGGGCGCTGGTGTCCTTGTAGTCGATGTGGCGCAGACCGCCTGCGATTTCGGTGCTGTCGCCGATGTGCGCGGTCAGGTTCCCGAAGAACGACTGCTCGTGGGAGTCGCCGGTGCGCTCGATGTCTGTGAGAACAACGTCGCTAAGCTGTGGCGAAACGGCCGATGCAAGAATGCCCCGGCTCGGATCGAGCGGATTGGGCATCCCCAGAATGGTCGGGTTGCTCAGTTCGGTCGGGGTCGAGTTCTTGTAATCGAAGAAGCCGGCCACATAGTCCAGCATGCCGAACAGGCGGGCGTCGTTCTGCAGGCGGACTTCGTGCGACGTCGAGGAAATGTTCGAATAGTTGCCGCGGGTGATATCGCCAGGGAAGAAGTCCCCCTTGTCGATATTCTCCTGGCCTGAGAGCTTCTGGGTGTAGTGCTGCCCCTGATAGATGAGCACCTGCCCCAGCGCGGAAACTTCCGACCGCCAGTTGTAGATGTCGTAAATCTGGCGTGTATCGCGGCCGTGCTCCATGTTCGAAAGGCGATCGGAGCTGGAGATGTAGCGCGGGCTTGCCGGCGCATCGGGGTTCGCTTCGCTGAACGAGGCCACCTGATCGTAGTCGCGGGCGTTGCGGTCCAGACGCTGATAGAGGCCTTCCAGCTTCAGCCAGTCGGTGGGCTGAACAAGCGCGGAGATGCGGCCGCTCTTGGTCCGGGAGAAGGGATCCTTGACGGGGTAAATCGAGCGGACGCGGGTGCCTTCGTTCTCGTCCCACACACCGGCGGCGCGGATGGCGGCAATGCCCTCGATAATGGGAATGTTGACGGCACCCTTGAAGTTCAGCGTGCCGATGTCGTTCGCCGTCATGTCGGCGAAGCCGCCGTATTCATAGAGGTCCGGCTTCTTGGCGGTGACGGTGATCGAGCCCGACGGGGAGGCGCGGCCACGCAGCGTACCCTGGGGGCCGCGCTGTACTTCGATCTGGCCGATGTCGTACATCTGCTGAAGAATGACACCAGCCGTGATCGGCGCGTCGTTGAAGTAGAATTCGACAGTGGGGTTGTTGCCGCTGGCCGTGATGTCGAAGTTGACGCCGCGCAGCTTCGCGCCACCGCCAACACCGTTGCCTTCGGTGCTCAGCTGCAGGCCCGGAACGATGGCCGCCACATCCTGGAAGCTGCGAATGTTGAGTTTGCTGACATCGTCGGCCGATACGGTATCGATGACCGCGGGAACATCCTGCACGTCTTCCGCGCGGCGGCGCGTCTGAACGATGATGACGTTTTCCGTATACGAAGTGTCGGTGCTCGCTTCGGCACCGGCATCCTGAGCCAAGGCAGGTGTTGAAAGACCGGCCACGCTCGCCGAGCACAGCAGCAGAGTCGAAAGAAGACGCATATTCTCTCCCAAGAGGTAGTGCAGGATTTCCAGTTCTTGCGATCACGAACTGAAACCACCTCAGTTTTAAGTCAACGAGGGGCTTGGAAGATTACGTACCAGCGATACTCTGTGACTTCCGGGCAACGGGTCGGCGAAGAAGTGCAGTTCAAATGGCTGTAACAGGCCGTTTTCGCGCTTCATATTTTGCGCTGGCTGCGGTGACCTGAAAATGCCGTGCCGACTCGGGTTGTGTCCGCTGGAGTGAGTCTCGCGGGCCTTGACGCTGAAAGAGTGAATGGCACCCGCAGCCAATCCGGAAAACCGGATTGGCTGATATACATTATGCGGATGAAAATGGTCGGGGAGAGAGGATTCGAACCTCCGGCCCCTGCCTCCCGAAGACAGTTTTACCCGTAGGTTTCGTGTCTCCTGATGGCCCTTAAAGCCTTGAAAATGCGTGCGTTTTGTCGCTCATAACGATCATAGCGGATACGGGTTGATGGTGCAATCACAGAGCTCAGTGTGACACGATTGTGATCGGGATTGCCCGTCGTCTTGTTAAAGATGACCGGTCCAGACCCTCGAATAAGCCAGCGATCAGTCGTCGTCGATGGGATCGAAAGCGCATTCAACTGGCTTGATGGCCTGCCCGCTGCTCTCAAGCTGACGTGAGGCAAGGAAGTGTAAGAACGCAGGCTGTTGTAGGACACGGCGAGTGAAGTGAGACGCATCCTTGATGCCTACAGCGTCCCTCAGGTCCTTCTTCTTCATGGGTGATGGTCCAGTGGTGGCGAAGTGGGCGTCTACAAGCTCCATCGCCTTGCCTACGGCTTCCGACGCTATGCTGCCCTCTCTCCACTTCGCGTAGCTATGGCCGGGGAACAGTGTTTCGAGAAATGTCTCTGTGTCTGACAGGGACGTAATCAGGAAGGCGTTGCATCGGGCTGTACCTCCACGGATGGACTTGCGAACTGACGCTCGGCAGAGGGCCTGAAGGAGGTTATGGGCGTGTTCGCCTGTCTCCACGTCCCGCACGTTGAGGCTGCTCGCCTCCACAGGACCCAAGCCAGACGCAGCCATCGCTATCGCCTCGTAGGTGGCAGGTGGATAGGTCCACTGACCCACAATCACGATGTTATCGGTATCCCTGAAGGCGTTGGTGCTTGTGTGTAGACCCCAGTGGAGCCATTCCAACTGAGCCCCCTCATCGCCGATAGCATGCTTTACGGCCAGCTTCAGGGGATCAAGGGTGTCCTTGTAGGAAACGACTAGCCACTTACCTTTGGGATCACGTCGCCAAGCCTCTGCGATACCTTCTGCAATTTCCCGACGATCAAGATCACTGAAAAGGGCTTGCTTGCCACTGCTCCTGTGCCAGTGGTGAATTGTCATGTTGTGGAAGCTGTGCCCCGCTCCGGGCAGTATCGCGACGTTACGACGATGTTCGGCCCAGAGCTGATATGCGGTCCTGACCCTTGCAGATGCGTCGACAACGACAACAGGGGCGAAGTCATCGGGCAAGACAGGTGTAGAGCCGACCAAGACTGTGCCTGCGTGAGGCTGATCTCGCAGGACCATCTGACAACCGATCATCTGTTGCAGATTTTCGAGTAGGGTCTTCTCTCCCTTCGTCTCGACCGATGCCTTGGCTCGCTGCAATGACGATGGGCCAAGGGTCAAGCTGTCAGGCACAGTGATCACGTCCCCATCGTTCTGCGCGACCATCGAGGCCGCGAAGGTGTCCAATGCGTTTGCGAACGCTGGCAGGCGCTTACGAAAGGATCGGACCATTCCACTGAGTGTGTCCCTATCCATGACAACATGGGCAGCGGGCAAGATACTCTCGTCCCACAGTCGCAGGGCGCGGGGTGAGCCTTGGTAATGGAACTCGGCAGCATCTGCGAAGGAACGGCCTTTGGTCCTGCTTCTGATCATCTGCTGTGTCGTGAAGAGGACCCTTGCTTCACCGTGCCGGTCCTCAGGGAGGCCAAGGACGTTCATTTCGTCCTTGCTCGTGAAGACCCCGAACTCATGGGAGAGAAGCCCCATTTCATTGATCATCTTTTCCAGTTCGGCAAGCGTCGATAGGCCGATCAGGATGCTGGACGCAGGCTGATAGCCCGCCTGACGCCATGCCTTCACGAAGCTGATGCAGGCTCGGGTCTTCCCCATGCCAGGGTCGAGAGGAAGGACGTAGTAGCACCGTTCCAGATCGCCTTGCAGACCACGCTCCAAGACCCTCATGAAGCCTCTCAGGGCAGCTTCTTGTTCGCCGTGGGGAGCAGACCCTTTCTCAGTCAGATATGCGGAGAGGTCATCGTAGGCAATGCCTGCGAGAGTGATCATTGTCAGTGCCTTATGGGTCAATGTCTGAAGAGATACAGGGAAGGCTTGCGCTGCCTTGAGCCGTCTAAAAGTTGTTGATTGCCTATCTCTTAATAGGAACGGGTCCACTTTTCTGCATCCCCCTTCGTTCACCTGAGGGGAAGGAGAAGGTCCTGCTCTGGTCGACGAAATAGGGTCCCCTTTCCCTGCCTTCGACTACCCTGAGCCGGAAACAGGAAGGGGTCTTCAAAAAAGCCGGTAAAGGCCAGCTCTGGTTGTTGTTGTCCAAGGTCTGAGAGGCGGGAGCTTGCCCGGAAGTTCAGCTTCCCTTGATCTTCGCCAGTATCTGCTCCCTCGGAGGCTTACCGTCGACCAGTTTCTCGACCAGCAGGAACAGACCCTTGCCGTTCATGGTCTGCTCCCAGAGTCTGCCCACGGCCACCTTGTTCTTCGTGTCGTCCGAGGTGACGATGTGCCCGCCCTTGTACTCGATCAGCAAGAGCCGCCCATCGGTCAGCTCGGCCACGAAGTCAGGGTAGAAGCGGTTTTCGGCCAGCGGGAGCCACAGGGCGTCCTGATGTTGTGAGACGTTCCTGACCCAATGCTTGAGGATGTCCGCAGGCAGGTTGTCGAGTTCCTTCGCGCACTGTTCCTCGTCGCCTCCCGGTTTGCCGTCGAAGGCGGGAATATGGTCCGGGCCGAAGAAATGCTTCTGGAACTCGTAGCCGCCGTGGTAGAGCTTCACGCCTCCGAACATGCCGTCCTTGAAGGTGAAGCCGTTCTCGAAGCTGATCTCAGGCTGCGCCTCGCTTCCGAAAAGACTGGCCTGATAGAGGTCGCCCCGTTCCTTCTTCCTGATTTCGGCCACACGCTCCTTGAGCTTGCGGGCAAGGACGTACTTGCACTGCATCAGACCCGGAAGAGGCAGGTCCCGCGCTCCCGTCAGATGCGACACGGCCTTGGTCAGCCACTCGATCAGTTCCGTGGGGCTCAGGTCAGCCTCTCGAACCTGTTTGGCGAGAAACAGGACCAATCCGGTTTCGGTCCATCCTTCCACGTCTACGTCGAAACTGATCTGGGTTTCGGGATCACGGCTGGACACTGTGACCTTTCGCCCGTCTAGGTCGATCTCGAAGGTATTGGCTGTTTGCTTCACGTCGAAAGCCGAACCGTCAAGCTGGGCTGAATGGCTAAGCAGCGACCAGTTGCAATGCTCCATCAGCAGGTCCGTTTCGGCCAACTCAAGCTCGCCTTGAACGTGGACCATGAGAGCGGGCACGGTGAAGGTGAGCCCTTTTGCCGCAGGAGACATACGGGCCGCGTTCTCGGCCTCGTAAGTGTCCAGAGCTTCCTTGACCTTGTTCGCCACCGCACCGGGGATGGCGGCACGAACTTTGGCCTTCTCATCGGGGGTCAGGAAGCCAACGACGCGAATGACCTTGCCCTGATCAGTTGTCGAGACTTGGACCTTTTCAGGAGCCACGTCGCGCAACAACGCCTCGTCTTCTTCGCTCAGGTCTACGTTGACGGTGATGGAGGGTTTGGGGCGAGCCTGAGGGCCGAACAGACCAGTGTCGAGGTCGCCCTGCTGCGGCTGGATGTTCTGAGTGGCTTCGGTTTCGTCGAAGCCCATCGCCACCATCTTGTCGCGCAGGGCCATCGCCGCAGCAGAGAAGCTCGGGGAAGCTAGGTGCGCGTAGGCCTTGTTGAGCCGAGGGTCTTTCCGCGCTTTCGCGTACGGCATCCGTAGAACGCGTCCCAAAAGCTGTTCGGCATCGGTCGCGTTTTCGATGTTGGCGAGGGAACAAAAGACGTAGGCGAAGGAGCAGTCCCAGCCTTCCTTCAGGGCCTCCACCGTGATTACGAAGTCGACCTCGCAGGCAGGGTCGAACAGGTTCACGTCATCCAGTTCGCGCTGATCGCCGGTTGCGATGGCGATGCGGTTTTCGGTTATGCCTTCGTCCAGCAGGTACTGCTTCAGGGTATCGACGTTGGCGGTCTGGTTCTTGTTCTGAGCTTGAAACAGGACGATGGGACGGATGTACCGTGCGTCCGTCTCCGCAATGTCCTGTAGCTCCTGACGCTTCAGGATCGCCCCGTCGACCGCCTGTTGCCATGTTGGATGCTCGGCCAGCATGACCGGCAGCTTGATCATGTCTTCGTTCTTCAGCTCCTGCGCGGTGACGGAGTGGAGCAGGTTGGATTGGAGCCGAGGAGTCGCGGTGAACTCGATGATGGCCGTGGGGTTCACTCGCCGTTGCATTTCCTGCGAGAGGCCCGTGACCGCCTGATGCGCTTCGTCGACGATCATCAAGGGGCGGTGGAGGTGGAGCAAATTGGCGAAGGAGTAGCGGATGGTTCCCGCGCCCTTCTTATCGTCCTCGATCTTCTCAAGGCCGGGGGCCTTCTTCGGGATTGCTGCGAAGTGGGGTTCCAGTGCCTCGTTATGGGCATAGACCTTGCGCCCTTCGGTGTTCGACACACGCAGGGTCTGGATGGTGCCAACTATGACGCAGCAGTTGGCGGTCAGGTCATGGGGGGTGAGCTGGGCGAAATCGCCAATGTCGACCACGCGCACTTTGCCGCCAAAGGCATTGTCCAGCACTTTCCGATAGGGATGACGCGGGTTCTTCAGGGCCTCCACGGTCTGCTTGCGGATCGTGGTGGTGGGGACCAGCCAAAGGACCAGCGGATAGTCCTTTTCGATCCATGCCTCCCGCGCAGCGTCGATGCTGTGCGCGGCAAGGATGGTCTTCCCGCCGCCGGTAGGCAGACGCAGGCAGACGTAGGGGGCGTCCGTCAGTTCCTTTAAGGGCCGATAGGGCGTGAGATAGGCCCCTAGACGCTGCTGTATCTCAGGCTGGCTTGTCACGGTCCTGTAGGCTTCCACAGGGCCGGTAACGCGGGCTTCGGCAAGGTAATCGCGCAGCGTGCCAAGCGCGGCCTTCTGGTAGGTCTTGAGTTCCATCAGGCGCGGGCCTTCACGTCATAGGGGGTCTGCTTGAAGGTGATCTTCTCGCGTTCCAGGGTGGCGTCGGAAAGGATGCAGCGTTCGCCATAGATCATAAGCGGCCCGTCGAAGCCTTCGGGCAGGTCTTGCCGAATGACCTTCAGTGTGGCGCGGGTCAGGACGTTGCCGCCATCGACCGAACGATCCTTGAGGATGCCATTGTAGAGCAGGGCCAGAGCCTTGCCGTCTTTGATGCCCAGAACGGTTCCCTTGCGGCTGGGCTGCTCCCATGGCTTTTCCTTCTCGGAGAACCAGACGTGCGCCGCCAGCGTGTCGAACTCGATGTTGGGCCGGATTTGCCCTTGGTCATCGAAGACGCTTGGGCCGAGGCGGAAGAAGCGGAAGCCGCCACCGCCTTTCCAGGCGACTGCTTCGGAAATGCCGCCCTGTTCGCCTTCCACGACTTTGGAGAGGCGCGGCTGGCAGTGCGTTGCAGCATGGTCGCCCATTTCGATGCCGATGTAGCGACGGCCCATCTTGTGCGCGACCGCTGCCGTGGTGCCGGAGCCGAGGAAGCTGTCGAGAACCAGATCGCCGGGATTGCTCGCAATATGCAGCGTACGACGCAGCAATGCTTCCGGCTTTGGGGTGATGAACACATCTGAACGGGAAAGGGCGAGGACCTCCTTCTTAGCATCCTGCGTGTGGCCTACTTCTTCGTAAGACCAGTAGGTTTGCGGGACTATTCCTTGCTTAACCTCTGACAGGAACCGCTTGATTTGTGGAATGGCGCTGCCATCCCGGCCCCACCAAATGCGGTTGTCGCGATCCAACTCCCAAAACTTGTTTTCAGCAACGCGCCAGTAGTTTCCGCCCGGTGGCCGCTCTATAAACCGACCACTCGGGCTGGTGATCGAGTATATCCCTTTACTGTAAAAGTTGCGGGCCGAAAGATCGCTCGTTTTCCATGGCCCTCTCGGATCACCGTCTGGGTTTTTGTACGCCGTGTTCTGCTTTTCCGTTCGCGGCATTAGATTTGGGCGCCACTTTTCGGAATTCTTAGCGTAGACCAGTAGATAGTCATGGTCTTCAGAGAAATGTCTTGCTGTCGACTTCGGAGAGTAGTTCTTCCTCCATATCATCGAAGAAAGGAAATTCGACCTCCCGAACACCTCGTCCATGATGACCTTGAGGTAGTGTCCTTCGTTGTCGTCGATGGACACCCAGATACTGCCTTCTTCCGCCAGTAGCTCGCGCAGCAGCACGAGGCGCGGATAGATCATGGCGAGCCACTGCGAATGTTCCAGATTGTCGTCGTAATGCTCGAAGGCCGACTTGGTGTTGTACGGCGGGTCGATGTAGACGCATTTCACCTGCCCCGCGTAGTACGGCAGCAGGGCCTTCAGCGCCTCAAGGTTGTCCCCCTGAATGAGCATGTTGCCCGCATCGGGATCGCCCGCACCCAGCTCGGGCACTTCTTCCAGCAGCCGATAGGGCACCGCATCCGCCGCCTTCACATCATCGTCGCGGGTCCACCATTGAAGTGTCGGCATCAGTCATCCAGCGCAGGAATTTTCTTGGTCGCTGGGGAGATAGACAAGAAGTTGGGGGAAGGGGAAGGGGCCTCCCCCCGTATTTCCAGAGTCGTGACTACCAGAGGCGATAGGCAATGGCGCTCAGGGCAAAGGCGCTGAGATAGACCGGGATAACAAGGCTCCCGACCGCTGCGCGTAGCTGGCCGACTCTGACGCGAAGTTCTCCAATGTCTCCGCACAAGTCCGCCTCTATCGCCCGCTGGATGCCTTCCAACTCGCTGCGAAGTTCCCATGAGGGCTTCGGGTCATCATGTGGGCTCATAGCTCAAGCTCCTTGCTGACGGACTTCTGCGCCCCATTCTCGCCCGGCCAGCTTCCGTGCCAGATCATCGGCCCTCAGGTGAGCATATCGGAACAGCATACGAGGGTCTTTGTGCCCCGAAATCACCGATAGTTCCGGCACTGACAAGCCGAGCTCGCAAAAGCGGGATAGGGCTTCGTGGCGCAGATCGTGAAAGCGCAGGTCCTCAAGGCCCGAACGCTTCTGGACCCGCTTCCATGCCTGCTTGAAGGCGTTGAGCGTGATCGGGAACAGGCGATCATCGTCACTTCGGGTCAGAGTCGTGATGATGGTGAGGGCGCAATCAGTGAGGGGAATGGTGCGTGGCTGGCCTGTCTTCGTCTGGGGTATGAACGCGATCCGGCGTGTCGCGTCGACGTTGCTCCACGTCAGTTCCAGAACCTCGCGCCTGCGCAAGCCCGTCTCGATGGCAAGTTCCACGATGGGAAGGATGAAAGGATTGCGGCTGGCCGATAGCGCCTTGCGCAGGGTTTCCGCTTCATCGCCCTCCAAGCGCCGGTCCCTCGCGTCATTGGCAATGGGGAGGCTGATAAGGCGAACCGGGTTGCTGCGGAAGGGATAACCCCACTCCTTCGTCGCAACGTCAATGGCATTGGCGAACAGGTAGAGTTCCCGTCTTACCGTTCCCGGCTTCACGACTGCCAGCCGTCTATCCCTGTAGGCAGCGAAGTCTCCCGGCTTCAGGTCAATCAGCAGACGGTCCATGATCATGTCGCCCATCATCCGGCCCAGCCGCAGGCGTTCCGTCTCCGCGCTGCGCTTTGAAGGGGTAACGGTTGAGCGATACTGTTCGATGAGTTGTGCGAGCCTTGTCACCTTGAGCTGGACTTCGGTGATGGGAAGCTGGCCCTTGTCGATCAGGGCTTCCTGCTCCCGGCCCCACGCACGGGCCTCTGTCTTTGTCGGGAACGTGTTGTTCCGTGCCGCGTATCCCCTGCGCCGCACTTGGACGCACCAGCCGTTCTTCCGCTTGGTAATGGTCGCCATTTTCTGCTCCGTGTGATCGAGTTGTGATCGGAGCGCCGAAAACGCGAAAGCCGTAGGCCCGCTCTGTATGGAACGGTGCGCTAACAACCTGATTTTCAAGGAAAATAATTGGTCGGGGAGAGAGGATTCGAACCTCCGGCCCCTGCCTCCCGAAGACAGTGCTCTACCAGGCTGAGCTACTCCCCGACCGATCGTGCCGCGTTGAAGCGGCCCGAGGCAGGAGCGCGCCTATAGAGAGCGATTCAGAAGGTGGCAAGAGCCTAATGTGCATTTCCTGCAACGCAGCGTGCCGATGTGGAAAAGTCGGCATGGGGCAGGGCGCCGGGCGAGGCGTTCATCTTTCGCTCCGGGCGTGCGGCAGGTAGGGCAGGGGCTCTCACAGGGGAAGCTCATGCCGTCCGTATCCGCGCCGCATTTTGAACATCAGTATCTCGATCTGCTTCGGGAGGTATGGGAAAATGGGGATGAGCGGCGCGACCGCACCGGAGTGGGCACCCGATCGCTGTTCGGGCCGAGCATGCGTTTCGATCTGTCGGGCGATGCGGTGCCGCTGCTTACCACCAAGCGCGTGGCCTGGAAGACGGCCGCGCGCGAGATGCTGTGGTTCCTGACGGGCGATACCAACATCCGCGAACTCGTCCGGCAGAAAGTGCATATCTGGACGGACTGGCCGCTCGACCGGTTTCGCCGGGAAACGGGCGAGGACATCGATCGCGATGCGTTCGAGGCGCGTATTCTGGAAGATGACGCCTTTGCCCATGCCTGGGGCGATCTCGGGCCTGTCTACGGCAAGCAGTGGGTGAACTGGGATACCTACGAGCCGGCAGGCGAAGGCCTGTTCCGCAAAGGAAAGCCGGTCAATCAGATCGCGCAACTGGTGCATGACATCCGGAACAATCCCACGTCGCGCCGTCTGCTATTCACCGGGTGGAATGTCGCGGAACTGGAGGGCATGGCCTTGCCGCCGTGTCATATGACCTATCAGTACCATGTGGCCGGTGGCCGCCTGTCGGGCATGTTGTGGCAGCGGTCCTGCGATCTCGGACTGGGATTTGCGTTCAATGCCTTCTCGGCCGCGATGCTGCTGCGGATGCTGGCACAGCAGTGCGATCTGGAGCCGGGCGAACTCGTCTGGAGCGCGGGCGATGCGCATGTCTATCTCAACCATGAGCACCTGGTGCACGAACAGTTGTCGCGGGTGCCGCGCGGGCGCCCGGTTCTGAAGATCGGCCGCAAGCCGGATTCGATCTTCGGTTACCGGATCGAGGATTTCGAAGTGCGCGATTACGAACCCCACGCGCATATTTCCGCGCCGGTCGCCGTATAGGCTCCGGCCCGGCGCCGCGCCGGGTTGACAAGGTTCGGCCGCCGCTTCAGCCCCTGCTGCATTGGGAAAGCAGGAGAGACGCGACGTGCCGTTCGAAGTCACAACCCGAAAGCATGGCCATGTGGGCGAGATTCACTTTTCGGCGCCGCCGCACAATTTCGCCTCTTCGGGCATGCTCTGTGCCATTGCCGACGCGATCTACGAGATGGATACGGATGACGGCATCCGCTGCATTCTGCTGACGGCCGAGGGCAAGGTGTTCTGCGGCGGCGCGGATCTGGCGGGCGCCGATGCCGTGCAAGGCGCCGATGGCATGAGCGAAATCGCGCTGTTCTATGAAAACGCGGGCCGGATCATGAACCGCAAGAAGGTGATGATCGCGGCCGTGCAGGGGGCGGCGATCGGGGCCGGGCTGGGGCTGGCGCTGGCCGCCGATTTCCGCATTGCCTCTCCGGCGGCGCGCTTCTCGGCCAATTTCGTGAAGCTGGGTTTCCATCCGGGCTTTGCGATTACCTATACGCTCCCGCGCGCCGTGGGCGAACAGAAGGCATCGTGGATGATGCTCTCCGGCAACCGCATCAAGGCCGAGGAGGCCGAGAAGTGGGGCTTGGCCGACAGGCTGGTGGCGGCAGAGGAGCTTTCCGCCGAAGCTCTGGTGATGGCCGAAGAGATCGCCTGCAATGCGCCGCTCGCCCTGCTGGCGATTCGGAAGACTCTGGCGTCCGAAGTGGGCGGCAAGGCTGCCGAAACGATGCGGCACGAACATACCGAACAGACCAAGCTGAAAGGGACGGCGGACTATGCCGAAGGCGTCGCCGCGGTGTTCGAACGACGCACGGCGAACTTTGCCGGGCGCTAGGTGTTTATAGAGAAGGGAGGGCTTCTGATCGTTTGGAATCCGGATGATTGACATTGCTGGAGTGGGTAATAATATAACTCAACCGTAGAATTTTGATGCACAGAATTCTGGCGGCCCGGCTATGACGGGAGAGGATGAAAATGACCGAAGGTCCGGCACGATCAGGCAAGCTGCGGGGCAATTTGCCGCCGCTTGAGTTCTATGTTCCCGAACCGCGCTACCGCCCCGGCGACACTGTCGATTATTCGCATCTGGAGATACCCGAAGCCGGAACGGCCGCGCGCCCCGACGAGGCATGCGAGGCGCGGGAAACCGGGCCGCTTACCACCGGGCTGATTCGCGTTCTCGATGACGGGAGCCAGGCCGTCGGGCCCTGGAATCCCAATCTCGATCCCGAGACCCTGCGCCGTATCCTGCGCATGATGGCGCTGACCCGGGCTTTCGACGATCGCATGTATCGCGGCCAGCGTCAGGGCAAGACCAGCTTCTACATGAAGTCCACCGGCGAGGAGGCGATCTCGGTCGCCTGTGCCTTTGCGCTGGCCGAGGACGATATGGTGTTCCCCAGCTACCGCCAGCAGGGCATCCTGATCTCGCGCGGCTATCCGCTGGTGGAGATGATCAACCAGATCTATTCGAACCGCGCGGACAAGCTGAAGGGCCGCCAATTGCCGATCATGTATTCGGCGAAGGACTACGGCTTCTTCACCATTTCGGGCAACCTTGCCACGCAGTTCCCGCAGGCGGTGGGCTGGGCCATGGCCAGTGCGATCAAGGGCGACACCCGGATTGCCACCAGCTTCATCGGCGAGGGATCGAGCGCGGAAGGCGATTTTCACGCGGCGATGACGTTCGCGGCCGTTTATAACGCGCCGGTGGTGCTCAATGTGGTCAACAACCAGTGGGCCATTTCCAGCTTCTCCGGCTTCGCGGGTGCCGAGCGCACGACTTTTGCGGCGAGGGCAGCAGGCTACGGCATTGCCGGGCTGCGTGTCGACGGGAACGATGCACTGGCGGTCTATGCCGCGATGGAATGGGCTGCCAACCGGGCGCGGGCCAACAAGGGGCCGACGCTCATCGAGCACTTCACTTACCGGGCGGAGGGGCACTCCACCTCGGACGATCCCAGCGCTTACCGCTCCGCCCGGGAGGCGGAGGAGTGGCCGCTCGGCGATCCGGTCATGCGGCTGAAGAACCATTTGATCGCGCTGGGCGAATGGTCGGACGCGCAACACGCCGAAATGGACCGCGCGCTGGCCGAAGACGTTCGCGCCGCCACCAAGGAAGCCGAAAAGAACGGCATCCTCGGCCACGGGTTGCACCATCCGTTTCACACGATGTTCGAGGACGTTTTCGAGGATCTGCCCTGGCACCTTCGCGAACAGGCCGATCAGGCCATCCGCGAGCGCCGGACCAAATGGCCCGAGTGGAAGGAGTAGGGCATATGCTGGAAGAAGAACCCGTCAGCCTCCACGATGCGCCCACGCGGCCGCTCAACATGATCGAGGCGATCAACGACGCGCTGGATATCATGATGGCGCACGATCCGGATATCGTGATCATGGGCGAAGACGTCGGCTATTTCGGCGGCGTCTTCCGCGCGACGGCCGGTCTGCAGGGGAAATACGGCAAGAACCGCGTGTTCGATTCGCCGATCAACGAATGCGGGATTATCGGTGCCGCGGTCGGGATGGCCGCCTATGGCCTGCGTCCCGTGCCGGAGATCCAGTTCGCCGACTATATCTATCCGGGGCTCGATCAGCTTATTTCGGAGGCAGCGCGCCTGCGGTACCGCTCGGCGGGCGAGTTCATCGCACCGATCACAATCCGCTCTCCCTTTGGCGGCGGCATTTTCGGCGGGCAGACGCACAGCCAGAGCCCGGAAGCGCTGTTTACCCATGTCGCGGGGCTGAAAACGGTCATCCCCTCGACCCCGCACGATGCCAAGGGCCTGCTGATCGCGGCGATCGAGGACAACGATCCCGTCATCTTCTTCGAGCCCAAGCGCATCTACAACGGCCCGTTCGACGGCAATTACGACAGCCCGTCGAAGACCTGGAAAGCCCATCCCGGCGGCCAGGTGCCCGAAGGCTACTATTCGATTCCGCTCGGCAAGGCCCGCACGGTGCGGGAAGGGTCCGCCATGACCGTGCTGGTCTACGGCACCATGGTCCATGTTGCCGAAGCGGTGCTGGAGGCCAAGGGCGTCGATGCCGAGATCATCGACTTGCGCACCTTGGTGCCGCTCGACATGGAGGCTGTGGAAAAGTCCGTGGAAAAGACCGGGAAATGCCTGGTGATACATGAGGCGACCCGCACCTCGGGCTTTGGCGCGGAGCTTGCGAGCCTCGTGCAGGAGCGCTGCTTCTACCACCTCGAAGCCCCCATCGAGCGCGTGACCGGGTTCGACACCCCCTATCCGCACAGCCTTGAGTGGGCTTACTTCCCCGGTCCCGTCCGCATTGGCGAGGCGGTGGACCGGCTGATGAACGCAGATTCGTGAAGGATTGATCTGATGGGCCGCTTTACATTCCGCCTTCCCGATATTGGCGAAGGCATAGCCGAGGCCGAGATCGTCGCCTGGCACGTCAAGGTCGGCGATGTGATCGAGGAAGACGGCCGTCTGGCCGACATGATGACCGACAAGGCCACTGTGGAAATGGAAAGCCCGGTGGCGGGCAAAGTGATCGAGGTCGCCGGGGAAACCGGCGATGTGATTGCCATCGGCTCGCCGCTGGTCGTGCTGGAGGTGGAAGGCGAGGGCAATCAGGTGGATGGCAGCGAAAAGGCCGCCGTTGCCGCGCCGGAGCCGCAGCCCGTCGTGGCCGAAGCACCAGCGAAAGCGGAAGAGCCGGTCGCCATTGCGAAGCCTGCACCGGAACCCACACCTGTCCCGTCCCCTGCGCCAGCCACTCCGGCTGCGGTAGCTCCGGCGCCGCGCGCCCCGGCCGGGCATGCCAAAGTCATGGCGAGCCCGGCCGTGCGCAAGCGGGCTGCCGGGCTTGGCATCGATCTCGGCGAGGTGCGCCCGGCCGAGGACGGCCGCATCCGTCACGCCGATCTCGATGCCTTTCTCGCCTACAATTCGGCAGGCGGTTTCCAGCCTGCCGGGCACAAGGGGCAGGACGAGCAGGTTCGCGTCATCGGCCTGCGCCGCCGGATCGCGGAGAACATGGCGGCCTCCAAGCGCAACATCCCGCATTTCGCCTATGTCGAGGAATATGACGTCACGGCGCTGGAAGACCTGCGCGCGCAGCTCAACGAAGGGCGCGGCGATCGGCCCAAGCTGACGATGCTGCCGTTCCTGATTTCGGCGATCTGCAAGCTGATCCCGAAATATCCGATGCTCAATGCCCATTACGATGACGAGGCGGGCGTGGTGACGCGTTATGGCTCGGTGCATCTGGGCATGGCCGCGCAAACGCCGGCCGGGCTGATGGTCCCCGTGATCCGCGACGCGCAGAGCCGCAACTTGTGGCAGCTTGCCACGGAGATTTCCCGCCTTGCCAATGCCGCGCGCGACGGTTCGGCGAAACCGGCCGAGCTTTCCGGCTCCACGCTTACAGTGACGTCTCTGGGGCCTATGGGCGGTGTGGCGACCACGCCGGTGATCAACCGCCCGGAAGTTGCGATCATCGGGCCCAACCGCATCGTCGAACGCCCGATGTTCGTGAAGGATGCCAGTGGCATGGAACGGATCGAGAAGCGCAAGACCATGAATATTTCCATGAGCTGCGATCACCGCGTGGTCGATGGCTGGGACGCGGCCAGCTTCGCCCAGGACCTCAAGAAACTGATCGAGGCACCGGCCTTAATTCTCGCCGGGTGATGCCGAAAATTCCGCGCCGCCAAAAAAGTCTGCGCAGGGCCGGGCAAGGCAGTTGACAGGCCCCGATAGCTGGCTTAGTGGCGCGGCTCCCAAGCGGACGCACCGCAAAGTACGCGGGTGTAGCTCAGTTGGTTAGAGTGTCGGCCTGTCACGCCGAAGGTCGCGGGTTCGAGTCCCGTCACTCGCGCCACTTGGGATTTCTTCCGGGAGATCGGAAGAAAGCGGAAAGTCAGGTTTTCCTGGCGATAGATATAGCTGTGCGGGTGTAGCTCAGTTGGTTAGAGTGTCGGCCTGTCACGCCGAAGGTCGCGGGTTCGAGTCCCGTCACTCGCGCCACTTGGGATTTCTTCCGGGAGATCGGAAGAAAGCGGAAAGTCAGGTTTTCCTGGCGATAGATATAGCTGTGCGGGTGTAGCTCAGTTGGTTAGAGTGTCGGCCTGTCACGCCGAAGGTCGCGGGTTCGAGTCCCGTCACTCGCGCCACTTCTCACGAAGTGGATTCCACGCAGCAAGAAAACAAGGCCGGGGAAACCCGGCCTTTTCTATTTCCATGAATGTTCGCCGGAAAGGCTCAGCCCCAACGCCCCGTTTCCATCCAGATCAGGAAGCGCCGCAAGGGCAGGAGCCAGATCACGCCGAGCACGACGTAGACAGGCGTCTGCGCCAGCGCATTCCATTCACCGATCAGCGGCGGCACAAAGCTGGCAACAGCAATTCCGTAGAGGCCCAGCGCGAAGACCAGCAGAAGAACGCCCGCGGGTATCCGCCATGTCGGGGTTTCGCGCATTGTTACGGCTGTCCTTCGTAGATTCGAGTCGGCGTCACCACGGCAGCCAGTGGCTGATCGTGGGGTTCGAATGGCAGTTCCTCGGCGATCTGGCAGTCCCATGCAAGCCCGATGGCCCGCACGCCGGGGTGCGCTGCCAGCCAGCGGTCGTAATGGCCGCCGCCCTGGCCCAGCCTGTGCCCGGCCGCGGTAAAGGCCAGAAGGGGCACGATGACGATGTCGGGAACGATCGCGTCGCTGTCATCCGGAGGCTGCAGCGCGCGCCAGGGGCCGGGAACCAGCAGGCCGTCGTCCCAGGGATTGCTCCAACTGCGGAACTCCATGGCCGCATCGCGCGCTGCAAACCAGGGCAGGGCGATCTGCCTGCCATTCTCGGCAAGCCAGTGTGCCCATCCCGTCGCCGGCGCTTCGGCGCCTGTGGGATAATAGAGGCCGACCACCGCTCCCTCCGGCATCATCCCGGCAATTGGCGCTGGCGGGCGGTTAAGCACCAGCGCACGAAGGTTCTGCGGCAGGCTGGCGGCATGGTCCGCGCGCGCCTGGCGGAAGGCCTTGCGCAGGGCTGCTTTTTCATCAGCGGGGGAAGTGGGGGGTGACGGGTCCACCATGGGTCGTTTTCCTAGAAATCCTCTGACGCCTTCACGTCAGGTGGGGACCATGTGCGTCAGGCCAGGACCTGGGCAGGGACAGCCCCCTTGGATTGCTTATAGCCTCAGGGATGTTCGAACGGCTCGTGCCGGGCAGATCCCGTCCCGCGCTATTTAGGCGTTCGGGGCGCTGCCCTCAAGAAGGTCTGCAAGATTTTCGATGCGCGCGGCTATGCTGGTAAGCCGTTCGGCCATGTGATCGGAGGCGGGGGCTGTTCCTGCAGCGCTTTTAAGGTCGTGCACTTCGTCCGCGAGCAGAAGTGAAGCGTAGAGGAGCATCCGGGCTTCGGTCTGGCCGGAAGCACCGGCGGCGGACACCTTCTCGTCTATCAACTTGCCCAGGTGGCTGACATGGGCCTCCTCGCCATCGGCGCAGGCAACGGCAAAGCTGCGCCCGCCGATCGAGAGCATGACATTGCTCATCGCGGCTGGCTTTCGATCAGCTTGTCCAGGTTTTCGAGCGAGCGGGAAACGGCGGCCTTGAGCTGGCTATGCCTGCTCTGCAGTTCAGCTTGTTCGCGCGAAGCCGTTTCGATGCGCGCCAATGCGGCCTCGATCCGTTCAACCGCGTGCACGATCGATGCATCCTCCATCTTGCCATGGCTACAGTCTTATCGCTGCAAGGCAAGTATTTGGCGGGGGTTGTTCACAGTCTTGTGAGCTATCCTGCAAGTGCGGACAATAGACCGCAGGTGGTAGTGGGGGCTGGCGAAAACGGGTGCTGAACTTGACGGGAGGGCACCTCTCCCTAAAGGGGTGCCGAAACTACCGAATCGTCCACAAAATTCCGCTCCGGAGCCAATTACATGACCCTTGCACCCGACCGCCTTGCGCCGATGGCCAACGCCATCCGGGCGCTGTCGATGGACGCGGTTCAGGCTGCCAACAGCGGCCACCCCGGCATGCCGATGGGCATGGCCGATGTCGCGACGGTGCTTTTCGCCAAGTTCCTGAAGTTCGATCCTGCTGCGCCCAAGTGGGCCGACCGTGACCGCTTTGTGCTGTCGGCCGGCCACGGCTCGATGCTGATCTACTCGCTGCTCCATCTGACGGGTTACGAAAGCCCGGCAATGGATGACATTCGCAACTTCCGCCAGCTCGGTTCGGTCTGTGCGGGCCACCCCGAGAATTTCCTGATCCCGGGCGTCGAATGCACCACCGGGCCGCTGGGGCAGGGGCTTGCGATGGCGGTTGGCATGGCCATGGCGGAGCGTCAGCTTAACGGCACCTTCGGCGATGATCTGGTCGATCACAATACATGGGTGATCGCCGGTGACGGCTGTCTGATGGAAGGGATCAATCACGAGGCGATCGGTCTTGCAGGAACGCTGAAGCTCGGCAAGCTCAAGGTCCTGTGGGACGACAACAAGATCACCATCGACGGCGACACTTCGCTTTCGACGTCCGAGGATATCCCGGCCCGCTACCGCGCGTCAGGCTGGGACGTGTTCGAGTGCGACGGGCACGACTTCGCCGATATCGAGCGTGCGCTGGGCGAGGCTGCGGCTTCGGACAAGCCCTCGCTGGTGGCCTGCCGCACGGTGATCGGCAAGGGCGCGCCCAACAAGCAGGGCAGCCACAACGTGCACGGCGCACCGCTTGGCGCCGATGAAATTACCGCGGCCCGTGAATACCTGGGCTGGACCTCCGCCCCGTTCGAAGTCCCCGCCGAAATCCTGGCCAACTGGCGCTCGCTGGGCGCCGCAGGGGCCAAGACCCGCGCCGAGTGGGAAGCCCGGCTTTCCGCCAATCCGGACGCGGCCGAGTTCAACCGCCGCATGGCTGGAAAACTCCCCGACGGCGATACCGTGCGCAAGGCGCTGGCCGAATGGGTGGCAGGCGATGCGACTGTCGCGACCCGCAAGGCTTCGGAGAACTGGCTGAACGTGCTGGCTCCGGCGATTCCGGAAATGGTTGGCGGCTCGGCGGACCTCACCGGTTCGAACAACACCAAGGCCAAGTGCCAGAATCCGTTTACCCCCGAGGACTATTCCGGCCGCTATGTCTATTACGGCATCCGCGAATTCGGCATGGCCGCCGCGATGAACGGCATGGCGCTGCACGGCGGCGTTATTCCTTACGGCGGCACTTTCCTGATCTTCTCGGACTACTGCCGTAACGCGATCCGCATGTCGGCGCTGCAGCAGACCCGTGCGATCTACGTCCTGACGCACGATTCCATCGGTCTTGGCGAGGACGGCCCGACGCACCAGCCTGTCGAGCACGTGATGAGCATGCGCCTCATCCCCAACCTCAACGTGTTCCGCCCGGCGGACGTGGTGGAAACGGCCGAGTGCTGGAACCTGGCTCTGGAAGCCGCTGGAACGCCGTCGGTTCTGGCGTTGACCCGCCAGAACCTGCCGCAGCTGCGCAAGTCGGGCGATATGCTCTCGGCACGCGGCGCCTATGTGCTCCGCCATGCCGAAGGCGAGCGCAAGGTGATCCTGATCGCCACCGGTTCCGAAGTCGAACTGGCCTGCAAGGTGCGCGATGCGCTGGCGGAACAGGGCATCGGTGCGGATGTCGTCTCGATGCCGTGCATGGAACTGTTCGAAGCTCAGGACGAGGCTTACAAGCACGAAGTCCTGCCCCACGATCCCTCGATCCTGCGCGTCTCGATCGAGGCGGGATCAACCATGGGCTGGGAACGTTATACGGCTGCCAGCCGCAATGGCGGCCTCAATATCGGTCTGGACCGCTTTGGCGCGTCGGCCCCGGCCAAGGATCTGTTCGCACGGTTCGGCTTCACCACCGAATCCATCGTGCCCAGGATTCTCGATAAACTCAGCGTCTAAGGAGGAGTATTGAACATGGCGACCAAGGTTGCGATCAACGGTTTCGGACGTATCGGGCGGCTTGTCGCGCGCGCTATCCTTGAGCGCCCTGACTGCGGGCTCGATCTGGTTTCGATCAACGACCTCGCGGATACCAAGTCGAACGCACTCCTCTTCGCTTATGACAGCACCCACGGCCGTTTCCCCGGCACTGTCGAGGCGGGCGAAGGCAAGATGACCGTCAACGGCAAGGACATCACCGTCACTGCCGAACGCGATCCCGGCAAGCTGCCGCACAAGGATCTGGGCATCGACATCGTGCTGGAATGCACCGGCTTCTTCCAGTCGAAGGAAGCCTCGCAGCCGCACCTCGACGCAGGCGCCAAGCGCGTGCTGATCTCGGCCCCGGCCACGGGTGTCGACAACACTGTCGTCTTCGGCGTGAACGACGAAACGCTGACGGCCGATCATATCGTCGTCTCGAACGCGTCGTGCACCACCAACTGCCTTGCGCCCGTCGCCAAGGTGATGAACGATACCGTGGGGATCGAGCGTGGCTTCATGACCACGATCCACTCCTACACCAACGACCAGCGCATGCTTGACCAGATCCACAAGGATCTGCGCCGCGCCCGTGCCGGTGCCGCCAACATGATCCCGACCACCACCGGTGCTGCCCGTGCGGTCGGTCTCGTGCTGCCCGAACTGAAGGGTAAGCTTGACGGTTCTTCGGTCCGCGTGCCGACCCCGAACGTCAGCCTTGTTGATCTGTGCTTCGTGCCGAAGCGTGACACCACCAAGGAAGAGATCAACGCCGCGCTGAAGGCTGCTTCGGAAGGCCCGATGAAGGGCGTTCTCGCCTACACCGAAGAGCCGCTGGTCTCCTCGGACTTCAATCACTATCCGGCGAGCTCGACGGTCGACAGCCTCGAAACGGCGGTGATGGAAGGCAAGTTCGTCCGTGTCGTGTCCTGGTACGACAACGAGTGGGGCTTCTCCAACCGCATGATCGACACTGCGGGCGCGATGGCGAAGTTCCTCTGACAGTGACACCGGCTGCGGGCACGCTCCGGGGCATTGCGCGGCGATCCAGATCGCGTGCGGCCATGGAGGAACTGGTGTCCGTTGCCGTCACTGCCGCCGCGGGAGTCCAGGGGGACTTTCGCGGCGCGGTGCGTCAAGGGAAAGTGCCGCGCCGGCAGGTCTCGCTGATCGAGGCGGAAAGCTGGACGGCGGCCTTGCAGGAACTGGACATTGCCGGTGACGATGCGCCGCCGTGGTATTCCCGGCGGGCGAACTTGTGCGTCTCCGGCCTGCGTCTGCCGCGAGAGCCGGGCGCAGTCATCGCAATCGGCTCTGACTGCCGCATCGAAATAACCATGGAATGCGATCCATGCAGCCGCATGGACGAGATCAAGCCGGGCCTGATGGCCGCGCTGACGCCGGACTGGCGCGGCGGCGTGCTGGGGCGGGTGCTGGATGACGGCGCGATTGCCGTCGGTGATGACGTGAGGATCGAAAAATGAGCGCTTTCAAGACGATTGATGATCTGGGCGACGTGACGGGCAAGGTGGCGCTCGTGCGCGTCGACCTGAACCTGCCGATGCAGGATGGCGCCGTTACCGACGATACCCGCATCCGCGCCGCTGAGCCCACGATCAAGGACTTGTGCGCGAAAGGTGCTAAAGTGCTCCTGCTGGCCCACTTCGGCCGTCCGAAGGGGGAGCGTGTCTCGACGATGTCGCTCTCGATGGTTGTCGGCGCGGTGGAGAAAGTGATCGGCAAGGAAGTGATGTTCGTGCCCGAGATCACCGGGCCGGTGGTTGAACAGGCCATAGGTATCCTGCGCCCGGGCGACGTGGCCATTCTGGAAAACACGCGTTTCTGGAAGGGTGAGGAAAAGAACGATCCCGAACTGGCGAAGGCGATCGCCGCCAACGGGGATTTCTACGTCAACGACGCCTTTTCCGCAGCGCATCGCGCCCATGCCACGACCGAAGGGCTGGCCAAGGTCCTTCCCGCTTATGCGGGCCGTTCGATGCAGGCGGAACTGGAAGCGCTCGACAAGGCGCTGGGCACGCCGGTGAAGCCGGTTGCCGCGGTTGTCGGCGGGGCCAAGGTTTCGTCCAAGCTCGACGTTCTGAAGCACCTTGTCAGCCAGGTCGATCACCTGATCATCGGCGGCGGCATGGCCAACACCTTCCTGGCCGCCAAGGGCGTGGACGTGGGCAAGTCGCTTTGCGAGCACGACCTGACCGGCACGGCCAACGAGATCCTCGACACCGCGGACAAGACAGGTTGCACGGTCCACCTGCCTTACGATGTGGTGGTGTCGAAGGAATTCGCGGCCAATCCGGCGTCTCTGCGCACCTGCAACGTGCATGAGGTTGCGGCTGACGAAATGATCCTCGATGCCGGTCCTCTGGCGGTGGAGGCGCTGGGCGATGTGCTCAAGACCTGCAGCACGCTGGTGTGGAACGGTCCGCTCGGCGCGTTCGAGATGGCGCCCTTCGATGCGGCGACCGTGGCGCTGGCCCGAACGGCGGCGGCGCTGACACTCGAAGGCACGTTGACGTCCGTAGCGGGCGGCGGCGATACCGTCGCGGCGCTCAACCATGCAGGCGTGGCGCAGGACTTCACCTATATTTCCACCGCTGGCGGTGCGTTCCTTGAATGGATGGAAGGCAAGGAACTTCCTGGCGTGGCGGCGCTTACTGTCTGAGCGGTTCTGGTATCATCGGGCCCTGGCGGGAGCAGCGGACATGACAATCTCTTCTCATGCAGCCGCACCGCCGCGGCCCGGCCGGTATGTCACGCTGGACGGCATGCGCGGGATCGCCGCGCTGGCCGTGGCGCTGTTCCATTTCGACTTTATCCGGGCCCCGCATGGATATGTAGCGGTCGATTTCTTCTTCGCGCTGTCCGGCTTTGTCCTTTGGCAGGCCTATCATGCGCGCTGGAAAGAGCAGGGCTACAGCGCTGTGGCATTCATGCGCCAGCGGGCGATCCGCCTTTACCCGCTGTTCCTGCTCGGCATGGTGCTGTGCACGGCAGTGGCCCTGGTGCAGATGACGGGCGACGGTTGGAGCGAAAAGGCCGCATACAGGATCTTTTACAGCCTGCCGACCAACCTGGCGATGCTGCCATCTGCGGTCACGCAAGCGCTGTTTCCGGTCAACTTGCCGGCCTGGACCCTGTTCTTCGAACTGGTCGCGAGCCTGTTCATGGTGACGGTGCTGTTCCGCCTGCCGCGAATGGGGCTTGTCGCGATCTGCCTGTTCAGCGCGTGGGTGCTGGTGCCGGTGGTGACGGAACGGCACAACGCCAATATCGGTGCGCTGTGGGGGGAATGGCCCGTGGCGCTTGCGCGCACGGCGTTTTCCTTTGCTCTGGGGGCACTGGTCGCACGTTTGCCGCAACCGGCCAGGCGCCCGCAAGGCTGGGCGGGAGCGCTGTGCCTGCTTGCCATCGCCTATCTGCTGGGGCTGTTCGTCGGCTTCGGCATGGGGGTAAGCATTCCGGTGAAGACGCCGGAAGTGGGGCAGTATGATCTGGCTTGTATCCTGCTGTTCTGGCCGGTCCTGCTGGTACTGGGATCGCGCTGCGAGGTTCCGGTGCTGCTGGCTCCGGTATCGAAGTTTCTGGGCGACGTATCGTTCGCGCTCTATGCGGTGCATTGGGCGCTTATCGACGCGTTTCGCTGGCTGAAGGACGAAGCGGGCGTTCCGGCCCTGCCAAGCGCGGCGCTCTACATCGCGACGGCGCTGACTGTTTCCTGGTTTGCGGTGAAATGGTTCGATGAACCGGTACGCCGCAAACTGTCTTCAATGCTGCGGAAAGGGCGCGAACCGGCGCTTTCGGTGACGGCCGCGTGATCGCCCGGGCAGCGTGGGAACGCCTATGCCGCAGTTGCGAAAGAGGGGGGGCGGGGATAACGTCCCTGTCACATTTTTAAGCCTAGAGGAGGAGGCACATGCAGTATTCGGATATGGCGGCCAAAATGGCCGAAGGTAATGGCTTTATTGCCGCGCTGGATCAGAGCGGCGGTTCGACGCCCAAGGCACTGAAAGGCTATGGCATCGAAGAAGGCGCCTGGTCGAGCGAAGAAGAAATGTTCGGCCTGATCCATGAAATGCGCTCACGCATTATTTCCTCACCGGCTTTTACGGGGGACAAGGTCATCGGCGCGATCCTGTTCGAGCGGACCATGGACGGCCAGGTCGATGGCGTTCCCACGCCTTCAGCCCTGATCGCCAAGGGCGTGGTGCCGTTCATCAAGATCGACAAGGGCCTGGAAGACGAAGCCAACGGCGTGCAGCTCATGAAGCCGATGCCGACGCTGGACGCATTGCTGGAACGGTCGAAGGCGCTGGGCGTGTTCGGCACCAAGGAACGTTCGGTGATCCATTCCGCCAATGCCGAAGGCATCGCCGCTGTCGTCAAGCAGCAGTTCGAAGTGGGGCAGCAGGTCCTCGGCCACGGCATGATGCCGATCATCGAGCCCGAAGTGAACATCAAGAGCGAAACGCGGGCCGAGTGCGACAAGATCCTCCTTGCCGAAATCCTCAAGAACCTCGACGCCTTGCCCGAAGGCCAGCGTGTGATGCTCAAGCTTTCGCTGCCTGTGGTGCCGGGCACGTTCGATCCGCTGGTTGAGCACCCGAAGGTGCTGCGCGTCGTGGCGCTGTCGGGCGGTTACAAGCGTCCAGAGGCTTGCGTCGAGCTGTCGAAGAACAAGGGCATCATCGCCAGCTTCAGCCGTGCGCTGCTCGAAGATCTGCGCTCGCAGATGAGCGATGCCGAATTCAACGCTTCGCTCGCCGATGCGATCGGTGAGATCTACAAGGGCTCCACCCAGAAGATCGAGGCGGCCGCGGCGGTCTGATCCGCAGCGGAAAGTCGCTTGAAAACAGGAAAGGCGGTGCCCGTGCGGGTGCCGCCTTTTTTTTCGCAGCAGCCGGACTTCTCGAAGTTTGTCCACTTCGGGGCCGTGGAAGTTTTCCGGTTATCAAGAGTATTCAAATGGATAGGTCGTACCCAAAGTTTGGGGTGCGAAAATCGCGGATAGACGATGGGAAAGAGCAGCAGGCGAAGCGCCCGGCGCGGAGTGTGACGGAAACGCGGGCTGTAGGAAACAGCCTGTTGCACTGCGGCATGGACCGCCCTACATAAAAGCCAGCATCAAGAGTTGGGGCGACGCCCAACGCCAACCTGCCGAACCGGGCAAGGTGGCGCCTCTAAACGGGGGATGTGGCCGCGCCGGCAACCAAACGGACACCGCCACATCATGTCGTTCCTGCAAATGAGGAACGACGCACTGTGCCGATTACCATCCCCGACGACCTGCCCGCGCGCGAGATTCTCGAAACCGAGGGCCTGTCCGTCATGCGTGAAACCGATGCGGTGCGGCAGGATATCCGGCCCTTGCGGATCGGCCTGCTCAACCTGATGCCGGACAAGATCCGCACGGAGGCCCAGATCGCGCGCCTGTTGGGGGCCACACCGATCCAGATCGAGTTGACGCTCGTGCGGATCAGCGATCACGTGGCCCGCAATACGTCGTCGGATCACATGGAAGCATTTTACCGGCCCTGGAGCGATGTCCGCAACGAGCGTTTCGACGGTTTCATCGTTACCGGCGCCCCGGTAGAGCGGTTGCCGTTCGAGGATGTGCGCTATTGGGATGAGCTCTGCTCGATCCTGGACTGGACCCAAACGCACGTCCACCGCACGTTTACGATCTGCTGGGCGGCGCAGGCCGCGCTGCAATACTTTTACGACGTGCCCAAACTGCACTTGAAGGAAAAGGCCTTCGGCGTTTTCCGGCATCGCAATATGGAGCCCTATTCGCCTTATCTGCGGGGTTTTTCAGACAGTTTCAGCGTGCCTGTTTCGCGCTGGGCGCAGGCCTGCCCGGATGCGCTGGCGGCTGTCGATGCGATCACCGTACTGGCGGCATGCCGCGAGACCGGACCGTGCCTCGTCGATGATCCCGAGCACCGCGCGCTGCACATGTTCAACCATCTGGAATACGACGCAGGCACTCTGGCTGAGGAATACCGGCGCGACGGCGGCAAGCAGCTTCCCGTGGACTATTTCCCGGGCGACGATCCGGCGCAGGAACCCGAGAACCGCTGGCGCAGCCATGCCCACTTGCTGTTCGGCAACTGGATCAACGAGATCTATCAGACGACGTCGTTCGACGTCGCCGAGATTGGCCGCAGCCTCGCGCCTACAGACCGCCCATGAAGCGGAACCCGAAACGGTAATCACCGGGTTTGATGGCGCCGTCATTCCGGTTCGTGAGCTTGTCAGGGCGGACTTGGGCGAGTTCGAGCGTGCCATCGGCGATATGGACAGGTTTGCCCGAGATGATTTCCATGTCGCGGTGCCCTGATCCGGTCCTGACACGGATGCGCAGCCGCACCTGCCCGGCCCAGACGCAGCGGGCATTGGCGGGGCAGCGGCTGTCTTCCAGCACTTTGAGCGGTGTGACTTGCGGCCCGTCCACCTGAACGGTCTGGCCCAGCGCGGCATAAGCGAGCGGCGCGCTCATTAGAGGCGGCGCGGTGGGTTGCGGGGCCGGAACAGGCGCGGGTGCGGGGTCGGGAGCCGGTTCGGGGGCTGGTGCAGGTTCCGCAGGTGGCTCCGGGGCGTGCCTGGGGCCTGATCCATCGCTCTGCGGCCGGGGAGCAGGCGGCGGTGCTGCACCGGGCCCGGGAGAGGGGATAATCGCACAACCGGCGAGGCCAAGCGATGCGGCAACGGCAATCGGGGCAATTGGGATTGGCATTTTCATGCCGCCAGCAAACATAACCCGCCTGAACGCTTCCGGAATGCTTGGCGGCGGCGCGCCGCGCGGCTAGAGCGCGGGCATGACCAACGACACCGAACAGCCCGAAATCGAACGCGAACCGGCGCAGCTCTATCTGATCTCGCCGCTGGAAGTGGGCGGGGATTTTCCGGAACGGCTTGCCCGCGCGCTCGATGCCGCGCCGGTTGCGGCGTTCCAGTTCCGCGTGAAGGATGTGGACCAGCACGAGGCGGCGCGGCTCGCCCAGCCCTTGCAGGCCATTTGCGCCGCGCGCGAGGTGGCGTTTATCGTCAACGATTCGATCAGCCTGGCCAAGCGCATCGGCGCCGATGGCGTCCACCTGGGGCAGGAAGACGGAACCGTGGAAGAAGCACGCAAGGCCTTGGGACGCGATGCGCAGATCGGCGTGACCTGCCATGACAGCCGCCATCTGGCGATGGAAGCAGGCGAAGCCGGGGCGGACTATGTAGCCTTTGGCGCGTTCTTCCCGACCCAGACCAAGCAAGTGAAGCACACGGCGGGATTGGACGTGCTGGAATGGTGGCAGGCGCTGTTCGAGATTCCCTGCGTCGCCATCGGCGGTATTACTCCAGAAAACTGCGGCCCGCTGGTCGCGGCGGGCGCGGATTTCCTGGCCGTGAGCGGGGCCGTGTGGAACGGAGATGAAGCCGCGGCCGTGAAAGCCTTTCATGAGGCCATGACAGCCGCGATGGCATAGAACGGCGGGGAGAGGGGCAGGGCGATGAAGCCCAAGTTCGCGGATCTGTTCACGATCTACCGGATCGCCGCCGCGCCCGTGGCCGCCGGGGTGGCGCTTGCCGGCCACCGCGATGCCTTTTTCATCCTGATTATCCTCAGTCTGGCCAGCGATCTTGTCGACGGGCCGATCGCGCGGTGGTGCAACCAGGCCTCGGAGACCGGGGCGAAGCTCGACACCATTGCCGATGCCGCCACGGTGCTGGCCGCGATTGCCGGGCTTTGGCTTTTCGAAGCCGGTCCGCTGCGGTCCGAATGGCCCTGGCTTGGCCTGTTCCTGGCAAGCTACGGCGCGGCGGCCATCGCCTGTCTGGTGAAGTTTCGCGTGCTTCCGGCCTATCATCTCTATCTGTCGAAGGCAGGGGCGCTCTGTTCCGGGGCGTTTATCGTCTCGCTCTATTTTCTGGGATACTCGCGCCTGTTCTTCCTCGCGCTGGTGGTGTTGGGCGTGGCGGCGAATGTCGAATCGCTGCTGGTGACTTTCCGCCTCAGGCGTTTCCGGCCCGATGTCGGCAGCCTGCTTCGCTTGAAGGCAGCAGACCGGGACGGAAACGCCTGACTTTCGCGCTATTCCGCCAGGGCGGGCTGCGGGAATTCGGGATAGGGGCCCAGTCCGATGAAGAGCATGGCACATAACAGCATGACCGGAGAGGCCATCATCAGCAGGGCATCGTAGCTTCCCGTGAGATCGTGCACCGATCCGGCGAGCAGGGGGCCGATGGCGGTTCCGGCCATCATCGTCGAACTGATCGTGCCGAAGATCGCACCGAAGTTCCTGAGCCCGGCATAGCGCGAGACAAGGTAGGTCGAGATCTGCAGCCCAGCGCCCGAAGCAAAGCCCACGCACATGGCACCCAGCATTAAAGGGGCCGCGCCTGCAAACAGGCCGATCAGAAGGAAATGGCCAAACGCGCCAACGGCAAAGCCCGTGAAGGGAATAACGCTGCCCTGCACCCGGTCCAGCAGCCAGCCGCAGCCGAGCTTGCCAACCAGTCCGGCAATGCCCGCGGTCGCGGCAATGTCCACGGCGCTGTCCATCGTCATGCCGTTTTCGGCCACCACGCGCACGAGGTGGACTGAAACGCCCGACCCGACAATGGACATCAGCAGGTTTGCAACGGCGATCCGGATCACCCGGCTGTCCCGCGTGGCCTCGCGGATTGTGAGGCCGGGCAGAGCAACCGGCGCCGTGCTGGCACGCACCTGCTTTGCCTTGCGGGCGTGCGCGTCGAAATAGAACGGCACCAGCAGCGCCAGCGCCAGTCCCCCCCAGCCAAAGCCCAGCCAGATATAGGCTTCGCGCCATCCCACCGCGACGATCAGCTTGTTGGCGATGACCGGCGCGAATGTCTGGCCGATGGCCGATCCGCTCAGCACGAAGGCCAGCGCCAGGCTGCGCGCGCGGGTGAAGACGCTGGAAATGCCCGCGCTCCAGATCGTGGATTTGATGGCCAGCGCGACAACGCCGTAGATCACATAGAGTGCGATCCACTGCCCGATCGAACCATTGAGCAGGCTGAACGAGGCGAGCGCCGTGCTGGCCAGTATCATGCCCACGATCGCCAGCTTGCGCGTTCCGAACCGGTCCAGCGCCATACCGACGAAGGGCCCGCCCAGCATCGAGATACCGGCGAAGATGGCAAGACCAGAGGAAAGGGCGGTGCGGCTCCACCCGAATTCCTTTTCCAGCGGGCCGATGAACGTGCCCAGCGAATAGGTGATCACGGTGTAGAACGACATGCCGATCATCGCGGCAAGCACGGTGGCCCAGTATCTGCGCCATTCCTCGCGCGCGGTCATCGGTTCGCTCATGCAGTCAGCCCCTCCCAAGGCTTGTGCCCTCCCAGCTTGCGGGCACGGGATCAGAAATCGATTTTGGCAATCACCTCTTCACCGAACTGGCGCGCCATGTCGCAGTATTCGCCGCGCGTTTCGGCATAGACCGTCGCACCCGAGGCATCGATGCCGATGGACTTGAGATGCGCGAAGTGATCGAGCGCTTCCTGTGCGTTCCACCCGGCCTTTACCGAATAGGTGGAGGAGGCGATCACTTTGGGCGGCACCTCGCGGCCAACCTTGGCGCAATGGTCCTGCATGTAGGCGATCGCGCCTTTCACATCGTCGTCATTTTCCATGCTGGCAGTGCGGGCGGTGTCTGTGATGGTCTTGGGCACGAAGAAGGGATGCCAGGCATCGCCCAGTTCCACCGTGCGGCGCAGCGCGCGCTTGGAATTGCCGCCGACCAGAAGGGGCGGATGCGGCTTTTGCGCGGGCGTGGGCAACACCCGGTTGCCCAGTGCGGTGTAGCCGGTGCCTTCGAAAGTGAAGTCCTCGCCCGTCCAGGCGAGTTTCATGGCCTTGATATATTCGTCCATCAGGTCGTTGCGGGTGTCGAAATCGACGCCGAGTGCCTTGTATTCGGCCTTCATGTAGCCGGCCCCCATGCCCAGGATCACGCGCCCGCCGGTGAAATGATCGAGCGAGGAGACCGACCGCGCAGTGATGAACGGGTTGCGGTAGGGCAGGACGATAATGTTGGTCTGCAGCCGCAGCTTCGTCGTCACCGCGCCCAGCATTGAGAGCATCACGAACGGGTCCTGCGCATAGTGCCCGCCACTGTCGAGCCAGCGCGCCGAGGGCACGGGATGATCGGTCACGGCGCCGGCATAGAATCCCGCATCCTCGACCGCGCGGGCAATCTCGTGAAGCGCCTGCATCGAGACGAATTCCTCGCCCTGCTGGACATGATCGAAAGGCAGGCTGGTACTGAGAGTGAAAGTCATGGGCTTTGCTCGTGCTTGATCGGGAATGGGTGTTCAGCCGGTCACTTCGGGGGGAAGGATCCAGGCGCCGTCGCGATTGCGGACCCAGCCTCCTGAGGCCCAGGAGCCGCCATCGACAGGGATAGTGGCGCCGGTGATATAGCTGGCCATCGGCGAGGCGAGGAAAACGGCAACTTTGCCGCATTCCTCGTCCTGCCCCCAGCGTCCGGCAGGAATGCGCTTGCGGATGCTCTCCATTTGCGCAGGGCCGGGTTGATGCCACTGGCTTTCATCCACGGGGCCGCTGAACTGGCCGCTGGTTCCGGGCGTGCGAACGATGTCAGGGGCGATGGTGTTCACGCGGATACCGTGTTCGGCGAATTCCAGCGCCAGCGTGCGGGTGAGATTGTTGATCCCCGCCTTGCACGCGGCATAGACGGCATAGCCCGGCGCCGCGCGTGAGCCTTCGATACTGGTGACATTAATGATCGAGCCACCACGCCCGCCCGCGATCATCACCGGCACGGCGGCCTGCGTGGCGGCAAGGTTGCTGATCAGGTTGATATCGATGTGGCGGCGCCAGTTCTTTTCGGTCAGATCGAGGAAATCGCGCCGTGTCACCCCGCCTGCGTTGTTCACGAGCACGTCGAGCCGCCCGAATGTGTCTGCGGCAGCGGCCACGGCATTCTGCAGCGCCTCCACGTCCATCACATTGCCCGGGATGCAAAGCGCTTTGCGCCCGCGTGCCTCGATCATGGCGGCCACTTGTTCGCAGCGTTCCGGAATGGCTTCGATAATCGCCACATCCGCGCCCATGTCTGCCATGCACAAGGCGATGGCGCGGCCTATTCCGCCGCCGCCGCCGGTAACGAACGCCGCCTGGCCTGTCAGGTCGATGCCGCTGGTCTCCAAATGTCCTCTCCACCGTTTCGTGCCGTGTTCGGCATCGCGGCAGCATGGGCTGCCTAGTGTTCGATCGTATACACATCCCGAGCATCAACCAGATCGGAAGGCTCGTCTATATCTTTCTCCAGCCCCTCGCTGAGGATCGTCTCCACGGTGAGCCCCAGCCTTTCGGCCTCCTCGCGATGGCGGGCGGCGCTGTCGGTGCCGTAGCAGAAGTGAAAACCTGCCGCCTCGGGCAAGGGCAGCGAGAGCGCGTTGGTGCCCGTGCCGTGCCGGTCCGGTGCGATGACGGCGGTATGCGCGGGAGCTTCCGCCAGCAGGTTCAGATCGAGTGGTGTAATCCGGGGCAGATCCGCCGCGACGACGATAAGGCGGTCCGGGCATGCCTCCATGCGCGCGATGCGGGCGAGGGCGCTGCCCAGCGCGGCATTGAGCCCTTCGCCGGGATCGTCGATCCGCAGGATATCCGCATCCAGCCCATGCCGTGACGGGCCCGCCAGAACGATCCGCGAGACTCGCTCCGCACCGGCCGCCGCGCCGGCGACATGGCGCGCCATGGCATCGACGAGGGCATCGCGTTCCGCCACGGACAGCGCATCGGCAAGACGTGTCTTGCCCTCGCCGCTGGCCTTGATCGGGATCAGTGCCCAAACGGTTGGCGGCCCGCTCATGGGATCGGCGGCGCGTCCGTCAGGCTGGTGAAGCGGATGCCCGCGCCATCGGCCTTGTAGGTCTTGTTCATGTAGATGAGGATCGAGGTCAGCGCCTCGGCCGCCGCCGAATTGCCCAGCGAACCCCCGGAAAGCCCGCGCAGGCCCATGCCGGGGCAAAGGCCGATCACCGTTTTGCGCGCGTCCACATCGTCGCTGAACACCAGCACGTCGCAGTCGATAGCGTGATCGCTGTCGAGATGATGGGCCGAGACGTTATGAAACGCCGTCACCAGCTTCACATCGGGCCCCAGGTGGGCGCGGGCCTGCATCGCGGCGCTGCCCTCGGCGGGAAGCTGCACGCGCATGACCTTGGGCGGCACCAGCGGCACGGTGGTATCGACGACTACGGCATCCCCCACCTTGTCCTGGATCAGCGCCAGCGTATCGCCTTGCGAGGCATGGGGCACGGTCACGATCACCACGTCCTTGCCGCTTGCCGCATCGGCGTTGGCAGCAAAGCCCGCCGCGCCCAGTTCCTCTGCCGTGGCCTGCGCCTTTTCCGCCGAGCGTGAGCCGATGGTCACGTCATGCCCGGCCTTGACGAGGCGGCGGGCAATGCCCTTGCCGAGGGCGCCGGTGCCGCCGATGACCGCGATGGATGCCATGTGCTTATCTCTCCTGCGAATTCTTGTTCGTTACGGTTGCCGCCAGCCCGCGCCGGGGCCAGTGTCTTAGGCGAGGGGCGCCATGACGGAGTCCCCATCAGGAGACAGACCGAATGCCCCGCCCCCCCGCGATCACGGTGCGCCCGCTTGCCGGATTGCCCATGTTCGCCTCTGGAATGCCGGTTGCGCAAGCGATTTGCACCGCGCTGGAAAGCGAAGGCAGCGCCTTACGCGACGGCGATATCTGCGTGATCGCGCAGAAGATCGTCTCCAAGGCGGAAGGGCGCATGCTGGCTCTGGCCAGCCTCACGCCGGATCAGGCGGCGCAAGACCTGGCGGAAAAGACCGGGCGCGAGCCCGTCATGGCACAGGCCATTCTCAACGAGAGCAGCGAGGTGCTGCGGGCCTCTCCCGCCGCGATCATTGCCCGCCATCGCACCGGGCATGTGCTGGCCAATGCCGGTATCGATGCCTCGAATATCGAGGGCGGCGAAAGCGGGACGGTCCTGCTCTGGCCGACTGATCCCGACGCATCGGCCCGCGCGATCCGGGCGGACCTGCAAGTCCTGAGCGGCGCGCGGATCGGCGTGGTGATCGCCGATTCCATGGGGCGGGCCTGGCGGATCGGGACCGTAGGCACGGCCATCGGCTGTGCCGGGCTGACGGTGCTGGAAGACCGGCGGGGCAAGGGTGTCGACCTCTACGGGCGGACGTTGCAGGCCACGCTCATCGCCGTCGCGGATTCGATTGCCGCCATGGCCACGCTGGCGATGGGCGAGGGCGATGAGGGCACGCCCGTGGCCGTGGTGCAGGGCGCAGGCCGGTGGGTTCACACCGAAGACGGGCCGGGCGCGGCGAGCGGTCTGCGCCCGGTAGAACAGGATATGTTTCGATGAGTGCAAAACACGTGCTGGCCCTGTCGGGCGGCGTCGGCGGGGCGAAGCTGGCGGCGGGGCTGGCTGCCGTGCTGCCGCCGGAGGACCTGACCATCGTGGTCAATACCGGCGACGATTTCGAGCATCTGGGGCTTACCATTTGCCCGGATATCGATTCCGTCACGTATGCGCTGGCGGGCCTGAACGACACCCAGCGGGGCTGGGGCGTGAAGGACGAGACATGGCAGGCGATGGCTATGCTCAAGGCGCTGGGCGAGGCCGATTGGTTCAATCTGGGCGATCGCGACATGGGCATGCACATTGCCCGGTCCTGGCGGATGCGGGAGGGAGAGAGCCTGTCTGCCGTCACGGCACGGCTGACCCGCGAACTCGGTATCGCGCATGCGATAGTTCCCATGAGCGACGCGCCGTTGCGCACCCAGGTCGGCACTGCCGAAGGCTGGCTGGATTTCCAGCGTTACTTCGTGGCGGAGCAGTGCCGCCCGGTGGCAACGGGCATTCGGTTTGCTGGTAAAGCCGGGGCCAAACCTTCCGCCGAATTCGCGCGGGCTCTGGCACGCGACGATCTGGGCGCTATCGTCGTATGCCCGTCGAATCCTTATCTCAGCGTCGATCCGATCCTGGCGGTGGAAGGTGTGCGGGCCGCACTGGAAGCACGCAAGGTGCCGCTGATCGCCGTCTCTCCACTGGTGGGCGGCACGGCGTTGAAAGGGCCTCTCGCCAAGCTGCTGGGGGAACTGGGGCAGCCGGTCTCCAACCGGGCGATCGCCGATCACTACGGCGATCTTCTCGATCATCTGATCATCGATGAGGCCGATGCCGCCGATGCCGGAGACTTGCGCGGCACCGGCCTTTCAGTCACGGTTACGGGAACAGTCATGTGCGATGCCGGAGATCGGGAGCGGCTTGCGCGCGTAGCACTGTCCGCAGCCCGTATCGAAACAGGATGACCATGGCTCGCGACGACAGCGCATTGATAAACCGACTCCTTTCCACACCGCTTGAAGACCTGCTTGCCGAAGCCTGCGCCTGCCGGGACCAGCGGCAGGGGGCGGGCACGCCCGCGCGGATGACCTATTCGCGCAAGGTCTTCATTCCCCTCACGCGGCTGTGCGCCGATGTGTGCCACTACTGCACTTTCGCGACGACGCCTTCGCAGCTGGAAGCGCCTTATCTGTCCGAAGACGAAGTGCTGGAGATCGCCCGCGCCGGTGCGGCGGCGGGATGCAAGGAAGCCTTGTTCACCCTCGGCGATGCGCCTGAGCGCCGCTATGGCGCTGCGCGAGAATGGCTGGCGGTGCGCGGTTTCGCGCGGACCATAGACTATGTGCGCCACTGCGCCGAACGGGTGCTGAAAGAGACCGGCCTGCTGCCGCATGTGAACGCGGGCTTGCTCGAAGAGGAGGATTACCGGATGCTGCGCCCGGTCGCGGCATCGGTGGGCCTCATGCTCGAAAGCACCTCTGAAAGGCTGCTGGATAAGGGATATTGCCACCACGGTTCGCCCGACAAGGTTCCGGCGGTGCGTCTGGCCTCGCTGGAGGCAGCGGGCCGGTCGCGGGTGCCTACCACCAGCGGCGTGCTGATCGGCATTGGCGAAACGCCCGGGGAACGCATGGAAGCGCTGATTGCGCTGCGGGATCTGCACCAACGCCACGGGCACTTGCAGGAAGTGATCGTCCAGAACTTCTGCCCCAAACCCGGCACGAAGATGTCCGGCGCAGCCGAAGCCAGCGAGGCCGATTTCCTGCGCACCATCGCCGCCGCCCGCATTCTCATGCCCGGCACGGTGTCGGTGCAGGCGCCGCCCAATCTCAATGACGAGCGGCTGGCCGAACTGATCGGCGCCGGGATCGACGATTGGGGCGGTATCTCGCCGGTCACGCTCGATCACGTGAACCCCGAGGCGCCATGGCCCGAGATCGAACGGATGGAGGCTGTCTGCGCCCGTGCCGGTCTGCCGCTGGTGGAGCGGCTGACCGTCTATCCGCGCTTCATCGGCGGGCCGGACAGCACATGGCTCGATCCGGCGATCCGCCCGGCGGTGCTGAGGCAGGCCGATGCCGAGGGGCTGGCGCGGGACAGCCGCTGGAGCCCCGGCGTTGCCGATAAGGCACCTGGCACGGTGCAAGTGCCGCTAGGGCGGCGTTTCGACGGACCTGTGGCCCGGAAAATCCACCGCATCCTCGATCGCGCTGCCGGTGGTGCAGGGCTGAACGAAGCGGAGATCGTCTCGCTTTTCGCCACGCGCGGCGCAGCGGCGCAGGCGGTGGTAGAGGCGGCGGACGCGTTGCGGGCGGAAGTGAGCGGTGACAGCGTGACGTACGTCGTCAACCGCAATATCAATTACACCAACATCTGCACGCACGCCTGTTCGTTCTGCGCCTTCTCCAAGACCAGCAGCAAGGCGGGCTTCCGCGACAAGCCGTACAACCTGGACCTTGGTGAGATTGCCGGGCGTGCCCGCGAGGCAGTGGAACGCGGCGCGACCGAGGTCTGCCTCCAGGGCGGCATCCATCCAAGCTATACGGGCGAGACCTACCTTTCGATCCTGCGCGCGGTGAAGGATGCCTGCCCGGACTTGCATGTCCATGCCTTCTCTCCGCTCGAAGTCAGTCAGGGCGCGCGCACGCTGGATATGCCCGTGTCCGGCTATCTGGCCATGCTGCGCGATGCGGGGCTGGGCTCGTTGCCCGGCACCGCGGCGGAAATCCTGTGCGACGATGTGCGTGCGCAGATCTGCCCTGACAAGCTGACGACGCAGGAATGGCTCGATGTCGTGGGAGCGGCGCACCGGGTGGGCTTGCCGACGACTTCGACGGTGATGTTCGGCCATCTCGAAGGTGTCGAGCATTGGGCGCGGCACTTGCTGGCCCTGCGCAATCTGCAGCTCGATACCGGCGGTATCACGGAGTTCGTGCCATTGCCGCTCGTGCACATGGAAGCGCCGTTTTACCGGCGCGGCCAATGCCGCAAGGGGCCGACCTGGCGCGAGACGGTAATGATGCACGCGGTGGCGCGTCTGGCGCTGCACGGGGCGATCGATTCGATCCAGTGTTCGTGGGTGAAGCTGGGTATGGACGGCGCCGCGGCAGTGCTTCGGGCCGGGTGCAACGATCTGGGCGGCGTGCTGATGGACGAAAGCATCAGCCGCGCCGCCGGTGCCTCGCACGGGCAGATGGCCACGGTGGAAGACCTGCGCGTGGCGGCCGAAAGCGTGGGCCGTTCACTGCGGCAGCGGACCACGCTTTACAAGGATGTTACGGCCATCAGTGAAATGGCTTGAAGAAGGCAGGCCTCTCCGTTCGTGTCGAGCGAAGTCGAGACACGCCAACCTGAGCTAGCGTGTCTCGACTTCGCTCGACACGAACGGGAAAGGGCAGGGCTTACATCGCCCGGATCTGTTGCCACATGGCTTCGGGCATCCAGGTATATTCGATGTAGTGCCCAAAGACCTTGCGGGCATCGAGATACAGAAATTTCAGTCCGTTCGGATCTTCGCCGGTCAGGTCGCGTTCCATTGCGATGGGAAATTCCTGACTGTCCACCCGGGCGCGGAAATCATCCCAGTCGTCGATGCGGAAGCAGATGTGGTGGAAGCGCAGCGGGCCGCCGTTCGACAGGCAATTGGCGTAGATGCCCACTTCGTCGATCTCGTTCTCGATCAGTTCGTATTGCAGATCGCCGATCCAGATGAAGCAGATGCGGCCCTTCTGGCGCTTGGGGCCTTCGGGGGTAATCACTGTCTGATCGACGGGGATGATGATGGGCTCCTTGGCGAGCCCGCGCCCCCGGAACAGATCGATCGCGGCTTCCAGATCGTCGCAGACGTAGGCGTTCTGGTAGTGTTGGCCTTCAAGCATGGTTTTTCTCCCTTGGGCGGTCCATCACCACCACCCGTGTACCATCTTTTCCGTCATCCCCGCGAAGGCGGGGATCCCGCTTTCCTTCGACGTGGGGGAGAAGCGGGGCCCCCGCTTTCGCGGGGGCGACGAATAGAGTATGAGCGCAGTCTCAGCCCTCGCGCGCGACGTCGTAGCGCGACAGGTAGCGCTCGAACAGCGGCTCCAGTTCCGCCATGGTGAGGCCGTACTGGTCCAGCTTGTACTCGTGCTTGCCGAACTTGTTCTGCGGGTTGTCATCCACCCACTTCTGGATGCCTGCTTCGGCCTCTGCGGACCATTCGTCGCCCAGCTTGGCGTAGAGCTTCTTCGTCTCGCCCACCGGGTCTTCGACCAGATCGGCGTAGTGAACGTCGATGATCTTGTCTTCGCCGAACTTGTCGCGGAAATCCATGATGCGGTTGGCGTGCTCGGCGGCCTGCCAGGGATAGTCTTCCTTCAGCCACTCGGCATCGATCTTGCCCATATGCGCCATGTGGCTGAGCGAGATGACCGAGCACAGCGAGCCCGTCGCGGTGAACGGGTCGCGGTGGGTCCAGATCACGCGGGCATCGGGATAGACCTTGAAGATCGTCTCCAGCCACAGCGAGTGGCTGGGCTTCTTCACGTTCCACACGCCGCCTGCGTGCTGTTGCAGCACCTGCAGGAACTTCTTGTGGTATTCATAAGCGCTGGTCATGTCGCACGAGAAGATGAAGTCCTTGTAGAGCGGCAGCTTGCCCTTGGATTCGATCATCAGCGTCTTGAAGTCGTGCGCCATGAAGAACACGCATTCGTTGGGATAGATGGCCGACCCGCGATAGTACTTGCCCATCTCCGGATTGGCTTCGAGCATCGCCTTTTCCTGCGCCAGACGGCCCTGCGCGCGCGGATCGTTGATCAGCATGTCCGTCGAAGCGACCGGCGGCACCGGATCGTCGATTTCCCAGGTCAGCGGCGAGCGGCGCGCGGGATCGGCGGCCAGCAGGTTCGACATCAGCGTGGTGCCGGTGCGCGGCACGCCCATCACGAACACCGGCTTTTCGACCGGACGGTCCAGCAGCTGCGGGTTCTCGCGCAAGTACTGCGAGACTTTCAGGCGGCCGCGCAGATAGTGCAGGGTGTCGTTGGTGGCACGGCCAATGCCGGTCTCACTCATCCAGCCTTTTTCAATGCCTTCATTGAAAGACTTGATAAAAACGTCGAGCCCTTCGCGGTAGCTGTCATTGTCGAAGGTATCGATGCCGGTTTCCTTCATCGCCTGTTCGATGAGGGCGTCTGCGACCAGCAATTCGGCCATGGCTTGAATTCCTCTTCCCGGTGGGTTTGCTTTCCGGGCCCTGTCATGCCCGGCGGTTCTGGCGCGAGATAACCCGGCGGGCAGGCGCATTGGCAATGCGCATGACCTGCCATATCGGGACGTTATATCGAATTCGGGTCAATTCCCGGCATCGAGCCCCAGAGGCTCGGCCAGAACCCGTCCCTGCCGCTGACGGAAGGTGCTGGGGCTCGCCCCCACCGCGCGGCGGAAGGCGAATGTGAAGCTGGAGGGGGAGGCGAAGCCCATCGTGAATGCAATGGTCTTCACGCTTTCGCCTTCCATCAGCAGGCGCTTGGCGGCTTCCATCCGGCGCTGCTCGATATAGTCGCCGATCGAACAGGCCCGGCTGACGCGAAAGCCTCGCGTAAGCTGGCGCACGGAAAGCCCGCAAAGCTCCGCCAGTTCCTTGAGCGAGGGCGCGCGCAGATCGTCGGCCAGCCGCTCGTCGATCAGCCGCAGCCGCCATCCGGCGAGGCCGCCGGTCGCTGGGCGCTCGGTCACTTCCAGACTGTACCGTGCCAGTTCGATGGCCAGTTCGCCGCCGAGCAATTCCAGCATCCGCTGCGAGGCATGGCCAGGATGGCGCACTTCGGCCGTGATGCGGAACAGCAGCGCGCGCATCTGCGCGCTGCCGATGTCGAGCGCGGCCGCCAGATGGCGGTCGTCCCAGTCGAGCGGCTGGCCCGCCAGTTCCTCCACCAGCGCCGCGTCGATCGTGCAGATCAGCGAGGCCTGCCGCCCGCTGCCGCCCTTGATGAACAGCTCCTCGCCCGGCGGAATCGCGAAGATGTCGCCCAGGCGCTCCATGCGGTGCGGCCCCCAGCGACGGCGGTATCCCCCGCGCGACTGCAGCGGGCGCGGGGTAAGGCACATATTGACGTGATAACCGGCATCGACGGGGTGGCGCGTATCGGTCGGCTCGGGAATGTCGAAGCGCACGATCCGGCCCAGCACGCCTTCCCCCGAAAGCGCGGCATCGACCACCATCGAGGGCCGCTGGACATCGCTGTAAGGCATCGTGCTTCCCTCTCCACAAGGCCGGGGCGGCCCGTCTGAAGTCCGGCCCTAATTATGTCCCTTATACGTAATTCAGGCCTGATTTCTACACCCCGCAGACTTGCCACACAAGCCGCGTGGTTCGAAACCATCACACCAGAACCGCGCCTTGCGAGGCGTATGAACCGGGATTGAGGAGAAGCATGATGGCCAAGGGCCTTTTCGACTGCACGGGCAAGGTAACCGTAGTGACCGGCGGCAATGGCGGCATCGGCTTCGGCTTTGCCATGGGCGTGGCCAGGATGGGCGGCGATGTCGCGATCTGGGCGCGCAACGCGGAAAAGAGCGCCAAGGCCAAGGCCGAGCTGGAAGCGGCGGGTGCGGGCAAAGTGATTGCCTATCAGGTCGATGTTTCCGAAGAAGCGAACATCAACGAAGGCTATGCCAAAGTCATGGAAGACTTCGGCCGCGTCGATTGCGTCTTCGCCAATTCGGGCGCTTCGCCGCGTTACAACTCGGTCTTCGACATGCCGACGGAGCATTGGTACGATTTCCAGAAGACCGCGCTGCACGGGGCGTTCTTTACGCTGCGCGAAGGTGCGCGGCTGATGAAGGAACGGGTCGAGGGCGGCGATACCAGCGGCGGCAGCCTTGTCGCCTGCGGTTCGCTTTCGCTGTTCCAAGGCCTGCCGGGCAAGATGGAATATGCCGCGTCCAAGTGCGCGGTGGCGGGCACGATCCGCTGCCTTGCCATGGAACTCGCGCCGCTGGGCATTCGCGCCAACGTGGTGGCGCCGGGCCTCATCATCACGCCGATGATGGGCGAGGGCGCGCGCGCCGAGGCCGTGGCCGGCCACTTCGCACCGACGATCCCGATGAAGCGCTGCGGCGCGCCTGCTGACTTCGAGGGCATCGGTGCCTATCTCTGCTCGGATGCCAGCTCGTTCATGACCGGTGAGACCATCACGATCGACGGCGGCTACATGGTCCGTCCCTGATCGGAACAGGACCGGGCGAAGATAGAGGAGAGAGGCAAATGGAACTGCTCACGATCCATGGCGCCGGTGATGTGCGTCTGGATGCTTACGAACGGCCGCAGGCCGGGCCGGACGACGTTGTCGTGAAGATGAAGTCGGTCGGCATCTGCGGGTCCGATCTCTCCTATATCAAGATCGGCGGCATTCCGCCGGGGAACGTGACCGCGCTCGGCCATGAAGGCGCGGGCGAGGTCATGGAAGTGGGCGCCGGGGTCTCGGGCATCGCGGTGGGCGATCCAGTGATCGTCAATCCGATGATGACGCCGGGCAATATCGGTTCGGGCGGGCCGGAAGGCGCTTTCACGCAGGAACTGCTGGTGCGCGGCGCGCAGCTTGGCGAATCCATCCTGCCGATCCCCGAAGGCATCCCCTATGACGTGGCCGCGATGTGCGAGCCGCTGGCGGTCGCCATGCACGGCATCAACCGCGCCGAAGTAAAGCCGGGCGACAAGGTCGTGGTGTTCGGCTGCGGTCCGATCGGCCTCGGCATGGTGCTCTGGCTGATCGACCGGGGAATCAAGGACGTGGTCGTCTTCGATCTGGCCGAGGAGCGTCTGGAACGCGCCCTTGCGCTGGGCGCACAGGCCGCGCTCGATCCCACCAAGGTCGATGTGCGGGCCGAACTCGCGCGGTTGCACGGCGAAGTGCCGAGCTATGGCCGCGTGGGCGTGGGCACCGATGCCTTTATCGATGCGGCAGGTGCGCCCAACATCCTGTCCGACGTGGTGGCGATGGCCAAGTTCCATTCGCGCATGGTGATCACCGCCGCGCACCTGAGGCCGATCGAGTTCCCGGTGGGCCGGATGCTGACCAGCGAAATGACAATCACCACGGCCATGGGCTATCCCACCGAAATGCCAGAAGTGATCGCTGCCATGCCGCGTCTGAAGGATACTATCGCGGGTATGATCAGCCACAAGCTGCCCTTCGGCGAGGTGATGAAAGGCCTTGAGATCGCGGCGACACCGCAATCCAACAAAGTCATGATCGAAATGGAGGGCTGACCGTGGCTGAAACCAGGGATTCCGGTCCGAAACTGGCCGGTCTGGTCCGCTCGGGCGACGAGCAGACCGAAGCCATCGCGATCAACGATTTCATCTTTCAGGCCAACGATATCTCGAACGCCTACCTCGTCACCACGGCCGAAGGTGACGTGCTGATTAACACCGGCTTCATGGACAATGCCGAACGGACCAAGCGTCTGCTGACGCCGCCGCGCACCGGCCCGCTCGCTTTCATTATCCTGACGCAGAGCCATGCCGATCACTACGGCGCCGTGCCCGAGTTTCTGGAAGACGGCACGCAAGTGATCGGCGGCCCGGGCTTCGACGAGGCGCTGGCCGACATGATGCGGTTGCAGCCCTTCTTCGGACCGCGCAGCGGCAAGCTCTGGGGCTCCACGCTCAAGCGTGGGGGCACGCCCAAGCCGGCGCCGGACGTGAAGCCGGACATTCTGGTGGATCGCAAGCTGACGCTGGACATAGGCGGACGCACGTTCGAGATCATCTCCACGCCCGAGGGCGAGAGTATCGACGCGCTCACCGTATGGATGCCGAAGGAAAAAATCGCCTTCACGGGCAATGTCTTCGGCCCGGTCTGGCTCTCGATGCCGTTTCTCAACACCCTGCGTGGAGACAAGCCGCGTCTGGTGCGCAACTACCTCAAGTCGCTGGAGACGATCCGCGATCTGGGGGCGGAAATGGTGATCACCGGCCATGGCGAGCCGATCGTGGGCAAGGACCGTATAAAGACCGATCTCGACAAACTGCACGCCGCTGTCAGCTACGTGCGCGATTACACGCTCGACGGCATGAACGCGGGCAAGGACGTCCACACCCTGATGCGCGAATTCGCCTGGCCCGAGGGGCTGGAGATCGGTGAGTTCCACGGCAAGGCAAGCTGGGCGGTCAAGTCGATCTGGCGCGAATATGCGGGCTGGCTGCACTATGAGGACGGCACCACCGCGCTTTATGGCGTGCCCCGTTCGAGCGTGGATGCCGACCTTGCCGAACTGGCCGGCGGTGCGGCGAATCTGGCTGAACGGGCCCGGGCCAAACTTGATGCCGGGGCGCCGCTGGAAGCGATCCACCTCGTGGACATCGCGCTCGGCGCTGAACCGGATTGCCGCCTCGCGCTGGAGGTGAAGCGGGATGCCAATCAGGCCCTGCTGGCCGAATGCGGGGGCAAGAACCTCAGCGAGACGATGTGGCTGCGCTCCGAGATCGCGGCGGCAGAGGCACGGTTGGGCGAAGACGCGTAATCGCGCCATTCCAATTTTCGTCATCCCCGCGAAAGCGGGGATCCCGCTTCCCCTGGTCTATGGCGGCGTGCGCGAAATTTGAGCGCCGCTGCCGTTCATGTCGAGCGAAGTCGAGACACGTCGGCGCTGTGTAAGCGTGTCTCGACTTCGCTCGACATGAACGGGATCTGGTGCAGGTTAAACACACACCTTGAAAGAACAAGCGGGGTCTCCGCCTGCCCAAAGGGCAGTTTATCCTGAGCGGCCGACTTGCCGGCCAGCCGAAGGGCGGGGACGACGGTGTGTTTTCTTCGATGGCTCCCCTATGCCATCACCGCGACACTGTCGCTCACCAAACGCACCAGTTCCGCCTGTCCGCGCACGCCCAGCTTGGCGTAGAGCCGCTTGGAATAGTTGCGCGCCGTCTCCAGCGTCAGCCCCATGCGTTCGGCGGCTTCGGCGATCGAGAGGCCTTCGTTGAGCGCCACCGCCAGTTCCGCCTCGCGGCGGGGCAGGTCGAACAGGCGGGCGAGGCGCTCCACGCTTTCGGCCGTGCGGGCATGGGGCAGGCGGCAGAGCACCAGCATGGATGGGCGCGGCATGTCCGTGGTGGCGGAGAGCAGCGCTTCCAGTCTCGGTTCTTCGTAGAGCAGCACCGGGCGGGGGGCGCCGGGATCATCGCCGGTGAAATGAGCCGCTGCAGCCGTCAGTTCGCGTTCGGTCTGCACGCCCAGATTGTGCAGGCGTTCGCCAATGCGCGGGCTGTAACCGAGCGTTTCCGCCATCCAGCTATCAAGGCGCGGATCGATCGAGAGCAGCCGCGCCTCGCGGTCCATCACCATCCAGGCCGTGGCGGAACGGGCAAGGCCCTGCACGCTGACGCTGGCGCGGACGCGGTTGCCTTCCAGCTCGACATGAGCCCGCAGCGCTTCCTCCACATAGGGTGCGAGGCTGGAGAGCAGAGCGCTGTCCGCGGCCGTGCAGGGCCTGGCGCGCGCCAGTATCAGCCAGGCGCTGACATCGCCGATATCGGCGATGCGCACCACCCGCTCGTCGGCGATGCCGAGGCGCTGCATACGGCGTGTCCGTTCGGCGCGATAGACCGGATCGTGGTCGAAAAATTCGGAAATCGAATAGACCCGGCCGGGCCGCAAGGCGTCATAGTGAAAACGGTCGAGCGCATGGGTATCGAGCGGATCGGCGGCCTGCGCATGCGCACGCAAGTCGATCCCGGCATGGAATTCCTGCACATCCGCATGCGGCCCGGTGCCCGAACGCTGGACGAGGCCGACGTATTCGGCTCCGGTGCGGCTGCGAACCCTTTCCAGAAAGGTCGAAAACCGCGCATCTTCGGACAGTCCGCGAAAGAGCGGAAGCAGAAGATCGGTTTCGTCGCGACTGGTCAGCGCCATACCCTCCCATATGGGAGGTTTTTGAAAATGTCATCCCTGCAAAGAGATTCGCGACCCGAAAATCGGGACTAAACAAAAAAGGGATGTTTCATGAAAACCCTGACACACCTTGAGAGGCTGGAGGCTGAAAGCATCCACATCATCCGGGAAGTCGTCGCCGAAGCTGAAAAGCCGGTGATGCTCTACTCGGTCGGCAAGGACAGCGCCGTCATGCTGCACCTTGCCCGTAAGGCCTTCTATCCTTCGCCGCCGCCGTTTCCGCTGCTCCACGTCGATACCACGTGGAAATTCCGGGCGATGTACGACTTGCGCGACAAGATGGCCGAGCTCTCGGGCATGGACCTGCTGGTCTATCACAACCCGGAAGCGGCCGAGAAGGGCATCAACCCGTTCGACCACGGCTCGCTCCACACCGACATGTGGAAGACCGAAGGCCTCAAGCAGGCGCTCGACAAGTATGGCTTCGATGCTGCGTTCGGCGGTGCCCGCCGTGACGAAGAGAAGAGCCGCGCCAAGGAGCGCATCTTCTCGTTCCGCACGCAGTCGCACGGGTGGGATCCGAAGAACCAGCGCCCCGAGCTGTGGAACCTCTACAATGCCCGCAAGGCCAAGGGCGAATCGATCCGCGTCTTCCCGATCTCGAACTGGACCGAGCTCGACGTGTGGCAGTACATCCACCTCAACGACATTCCGATCGTCCCGCTCTACTTCGCCGACGAGCGCCCGACCGTGGAGCGCGACGGCATGCTGGTCATGGTCGATGACGACCGCTTCCCGTTGAAGCCTGGCGAAAAGCCGGTGATGCGCTCGGTGCGCTTCCGCACGCTGGGCTGCTACCCGCTGACCGGCGCAGTGGAAAGTACCGCCAAGACCCTCCCCGAGGTGATTCAGGAAACCCTGCTCACCACCACGTCCGAGCGGCAGGGCCGCGCTATCGACAAGGATGCCGGCGGTGCTGGCATGGAAGTCAAGAAGCAGCAGGGGTACTTCTGATGACCGAGGCAACCACCCAGACCGAAGAACCCGTCTACGTCGTCGACGAGCTGATCTCAAAGGACATCGACGCCTATCTGGAGCAGCACGAGCACAAGACGATGCTGCGCTTCATCACCTGCGGCAGTGTCGATGACGGCAAGTCCACGCTGATCGGCCGCTTGCTCTACGATTCGAAGATGATCTTCGAGGACCAGCTCGATGCCCTCACTTCGGATTCGAAGAAGGTCGGCACGCAGGGGCAGGACATCGACTTCGCGCTGCTGGTCGACGGCCTCGCTGCCGAGCGCGAGCAGGGCATCACCATCGATGTGGCCTATCGCTTCTTCAACACCGAGAAGCGCAAGTTCATCGTCGCGGACTGCCCGGGCCACGAACAGTACACCCGCAACATGGTGACGGGCGCCTCGACCGCCGACCTCGCGGTGATCCTGATTGACGCGCGCAAGGGCGTGCTCGTCCAGACCCGCCGTCACAGCTACATCTGCCACCTGCTGGGCGTGAAGAATATCGTCCTGGCCGTGAACAAGATGGACCTTGTTGATTACAAGCAGGAGGTCTTCGACAAGATCGTGGCGGACTACACCGAGTTCGCCAGCTCGATCGGGATCGAAAGCTTCACGGCGATGCCGATCTCCGGCTTCAAGGGCGACAACATCACCAAGCCTTCGGAAAACACCCCCTGGTACAAGGGGCCGACGCTGGTGGATCATCTGGAAACGGTGGAAGTGCTCAGCTCGGCCGATGCCGAAAAGCCGTTCCGCATGCCGGTGCAATGGGTGAACCGCCCGAACCTCGACTTCCGCGGGTTCTCCGGGCTGATCGCCACGGGCGAAGTAAAGCCGGGCGACAAGATCCGCGTGCTGCCCTCGGGCAAGACCAGCACGGTCAGCAAGATCGTGACCTTCGACGGCGAGCTGGACGAGGCCGGAGCCGGCCAGTCCGTCACCGTCTGCTTCGAGGACGAGATCGACTGCTCGCGCGGCTCGGTGATTTCAGTGGCCGACAATCCGCCGCAGACCGCCGACCAGTTCGAAGCCACGCTGGTGTGGATGGCGGACGATGCCATGGTTCCCGGCCGCGCCTATTGGCTCAAGCTGGGCACGCAGATGGTTTCGGCGACGGTTCAGGAACCGAAGTACGAAGTCAACGTCAACACCATGGAGCACCTCGCCGCCAAGACGCTGGAGCTCAACGCCATCGGCGTGGCCGAGATCGCGACCGACAAGCAGGTCGTGTTCGAGCCCTATGCCGATAACCGTGCGCTGGGCGGCTTCATCCTGATCGACAAGATGACCAATGCCACGGTGGCGGCGGGCATGCTGAACTTCAGCCTGCGCCGTTCGCAGAACGTGCACTGGCAGGCGCTCGATATCGGTCGCAAGCAGCATGCGGGGCTCAAGAACCAGCAGCCTGCCGTGCTGTGGTTCACGGGGCTTTCGGGCTCGGGCAAGTCGACCATCGCCAACCTTGTCGAGAAGAAGCTGCACCGGATGAACCGGCACACCTTCCTGCTCGATGGCGACAACGTGCGCCACGGCCTCAACAAGGATCTGGGCTTCACCGAGTCCGACCGGATCGAGAACATCCGCCGCGTCGGCGAAGTCTCGAAGCTGATGGCGGACGCGGGGCTCATCGTGATCACCGCCTTCATCTCGCCGTTCCAGGCGGACCGCGAGATGGTGCGCTCGATGCTGCCCGAAGGCGAGTTCTTCGAGGTGTTCATCGACACGCCGCTGAAGGTGGCCGAGGCGCGCGACGTCAAGGGCCTCTACAAGAAGGCCCGCTCGGGCGAGCTGAAGAACTTCACCGGGATCGACAGCCCTTATGAAGCGCCGCGCAATCCGGAAATCCGGATCGATACCACTGCGGTGTCGCCCGAAGAGGCCGCCAACCTCATCGTCGATGCTCTGCTGGGGGATTCCTGATGAGCATGACAGACGGCGATCTCGCGGCCCATCTGGCCGAACAGGCGGGCAAGATCCTGCTGCAGGTGCGGGCATCGGGCATGTTCGAGGGCAAATCCCTCGGTAAGGCCGGAGACCAGACCGCGAACCAGTTCCTCGTTCACGCGCTGCGCCAGCAGCGCGCCGAGGATGGTCTTCTCTCCGAAGAGGAGAAGGACAATGCGGAACGTCTCGCCAAAGAGCGGGTGTGGATCGTCGATCCGGTCGATGGCACCCGCGAATATGGCGAGGAGCGCACCGACTGGGCCGTCCATGTCGGCATGGCGGTGAACGGCGTTCCGGCGCTCGGTGCTGTCGCGCTGCCGGGGCTTGATGTGGTGCTGCGTTCGGACCAGCCGGGAGAAGTCCCGGCAGCGCCCGAGAAGCTGCGCATGGTCGTCAGCCGCACGCGCCCGGCCAAGGAAGCCACTGGTGTTTGCGAGGCGATCGGCGGCGAACTCGTCCCGATGGGCTCGGCCGGTGCCAAGGCCATGGCGATCCTGCGCGGCGAGGCGGATATCTATCTGCACTCTGGCGGTCAGTACGAGTGGGACAGCATGGCGCCGGCTGCGGTCGCGCTGGGCTGGGGGCTTCATGCCTCGCGCATCGACGGCAGCCCGCTCGTCTACAACCAGCAGGACGTGTACATGCCCGACCTGCTGATCTGCCGCAAAGAGCATGCGGATGTGGTGCTCGAAAAGGTGAAGGCCTTTCTCTGAGCGAAGGGCATCGACGATTGCGGGCGGCCGGCACAAGGGGGGGTGGAGTGCCGGCCGCCCGTTCGTCTCCGGGCTTCGTCCCAAACACAATCTCCCCTGCGGAGAGAAGACCGGGTCGTGCGCGAACCTATCGCGCGGCTACGGCTTGCACGGTGGCATCATCGAGCAGCACGACGGAACGGGACGCGGAGGCGAAGTATTCGAGCATGGCGGAATATCCCCGCGCGCTCAGTTTGACGTAGACCCGGCGGGCATCGCCGGGATCGGCTTCGCGGGCCAGAAATCCGTCTCTTTCCAGGATCGTGATCCACCGCAGCGCCGTGGTGGAGGGAACCGCCGAGCCGATGCAGGCGCTGGTGACGGAGACGCGGCGGCGTTCCTTGGCGGCGATAAACAGATCCAGCAGGATGTCCCAGGCCGGTTCCCCGAACAGGCTGTCCGAATCAAAAATCTTGGTGCGCCGCCGCCGGTCGCCATATGTCTGGCGGGCCAGTTCCACCCAGATCGGGTGGTCCTGCGCGGTGGCGGAGCCGTTGGCCGCTCCGCGCTCCTCTCCGGTAAAGAGGTAGGAGGAGACTGCAGCACTCTCTCCGATTTCCAGTTCGCGGGCGACAGCGAGAAGTTCGTTTGCAACGCCGATGAGGCGGATGGCTTTTGCTCTGTTACGCATCAACTGACCAGCACTGTTCATCGACTAGAATCACCACTGCCTGGCTGCATCGTGGTTCGATTTCGAAACGTGCAGCTTGTCCCCAACGTTTATCGGCAGACCGGCCGAAGCCGTATTCAGATGCAGTGATCTGGTTTTCATCTCGACTGCTATTGACTGCCACGCTTTAAGTATTGTCAGTCACAAGAAGAGCCGTCTTGCCAAGTTTACTCCGCATCGGAGAGAATGCGAGGCGGTTCATGCCGCTCGCACAAGGTCTGTATGGCAGCGCCGGTCTCGGCGCCGGAGAACAGCGGCCCCGGTGACAGGGGTGGTTTCAAGCTCTTCGGCAATTGAAGTGGCAGCCGTAAGCTTACCGGCTTTGTCCATCCTCGGTGGGGAGACTCTGCCCCATACGCTTTCTGTATTGAGGGCAATACTTCGGCCGAGTGCTATTCTTGTTTAATCCATATAAACGGCTTGTAATATCCATATCCGAACGAAATCGGCATCTGTTATTTTCAGTCAGTGCTGGCCTGTTGATTTGAAATCGATTGATACGGTCTGTTCGGGCCTGGAACAAATTGAAGCGCACGGGGCCGTTGTTCCCTGCGGCAATCAGTATCCGCATTTGGTCAACGGAAGGCCGGGGGCTATGCGGCCCCCTGGTGCTGAGCCCGGTCAAGCCGATCGATTTGCGCGGGCGCAAGGTTCAGGTGCGTGGCCTCGATAAGAGTGGTGACTTGTTCTGGCGTGGTGGCGCTGGCGATAGGGGCGGCGATGCCCGGCCGGGCCCGAAGCCATGCCAGCGCGGCCTGCGCCGGGGCCGTTCCCAGTTCACCGGCAATTTCCCGCAAGGCAGCCAGAACGCTCCAGCCCCCATGGGCGGCCGTTTCATCGAGCGAAAAGGCTCGGCTTGATCCGGCCCAGTCCGCGGCGCTGTTGTACTTTCCGGTCAGAAAGCCCGCTGCCAGGCCGTAGTAAGGCAGAACCGCGATTCCGTGGCTCAGGCATGCGTCCTGAAGCGGGCCTTCGTATTCTTTGCGCTCCACCAGATTGTAGAGCGGCTGCAGGACCGAGAAGGGGCGGGCACCCAGCCTGTCCGCCGTCGCCAGCACTTCGGCAAGGCGGGCGGCGCTGTAGTTCGATGCTCCCAGTTCGCGGGCCTTTCCTGCCCGGAAGATCTCGCCATAGACACCGGCGACTTCCTCCAGCGGCGTGGTGCCATCGTCGCGGTGGGCATAGTACAGATCGACATAGTCGGTGCGCAGGCGTTCCAGCGAGCCTTCCAGCGCTTGCCTGACTTTAGCAGGATCCAGTGCACCGGGAGCGCCGCCCTGGCCGGTCTTGGTGCCGATCCGCATGTCCTCACGCACACCCCGGCTTTCCATCCATTCGCCGATGATCGCCTCGGACTCGCCGCCCTTGTTGCCGGGAACCCAGTTGGAATAGCCCTCGGCCGTGTCGATCATGCGCCCGCCCGCCTCGTAGAACGCATCGAGCACCGCGAAGCTGGTATCCCTGCCGATCGTCCAGCCGAAGACGTTGCCGCCGAGTACCAGCGGAATGCCTGCCAGGGCCGGATGATCGCCAGATATGTCAGCCACCGAATTTCTCCCTCAATTCGAGCAGGGCGATCGCGGCCTTCGCCGCCTCGCCGCCCTTGTCCTTCTGTGCCGGATCGGCGCGGACCAGAGCCTGCGCCTCGTTCTCCACGGTAAGGATGCCGTTGCCGATGGCAATGCCGTCCATGGTCAGTGCCATGACCCCGCGGGCACTTTCGCCCGCAACGATCTCGAAGTGATAGGTCTCGCCCCGGATGACGACGCCGATGGCGACGTAGCCGTCATAGTCTCCGCTGGCATCGGCCAGCGAGATGGCGCCGGGAATTTCCAGCGCGCCGGGCACGGTGATCACATCGGCCTTGTGCCCCTCCGCCTTGAGTGCGGCCTTCGCCCCGGAAACGAGCATATCGTTGAGGTGATCGTAAAAGCGGGCCTCGACAATGAGGAAGCGGGCCATGTCAGTTTTCTCCTTCGTCCGGCGCGGCGGTGATCGCGCGTTCGCCGGCAATGTTAAGGCCATAGCCTTCCAGCGCCACCAGGGAATGATGGGTGTTGGTCAGCAGGATCATGTCGTGGATACCCAGCTCGGCCAGGATCTGCGCACCGACGCCATAGTCGCGCAGTTCTTCGAGATCGGGAGCCTCGCCAGCGCGCACCTGCTGCTTGATATCGATGGCGCGCGACATCAGGCGGCCCATCGGCCGGTTGATCAGAACGATTGCGCCGCTGCCTTCCTCGGCGATGATTTCCATCGAGCGGTGCAGCAGATCGGCCCGGTCGCCCTGTTCCTCGCCCAGGATATCGGAAAAGATCGAGAGCGTGTGCATACGCACGAGTGTGGGTTTGTGGGGATCGATACGGCCCTTGACGAGGGCCATGGTTTCATCACCCGTGGCCTTGTTGAAATAGGTGCGGGCGGTCCACTGGCCGCCATAGCGGCTGTCGAATGTGAGTTCGGCCTTTTTCTCCACCATGCGGTCATGCTTGCGGCGGTAGGCGATGAGATCGCGGATCGTGCCGATCTTCAGCTCGTGCATGCGCGCGAAGCTGACGAGATCGTCCATGCGCGCCATCGTTCCGTCGTCGCGCATGATCTCGCAGATCACGCCCGAGGGATTGAGGCCGGCCAGGCGCGAGATATCGACGGCAGCCTCGGTATGCCCGGCGCGCACCAGCACGCCGCCGTCACGGGCGCGCAGCGGGAAGACGTGGCCGGGGGTAACGATATCGTCCTTCGTCTTGCTGCCGTCGATCGCGACCGAGACGGTGCGGGCGCGGTCTCCGGCGGAAATACCGGTGGTGACGCCTTCGCGCGCTTCGATGGAGGTGGTGAAGGCGGTTTCGTGCCGGGTACCGTTGTTCTGGCTCATCAGATCGAGGCCAAGCTGGTCCACGCGCTCGCCGGTCAGCGTCAGGCAGATCAGGCCGCGCCCGTGGGTGGCCATGAAGTTCACTGCGGCAGGCGTGGCCATCTGCGCGGGGATAACGAGATCGCCCTCATTCTCACGGTCTTCATCGTCCACGAGAATGAACATGCGGCCGTTGCGCGCTTCGTCTATGATTTCCTCGATGGGGACGAGCACTTCGCGGTCGTCGTTCGAAAACAGCACGCGTTCAAGCTTGCCGAGCGTTTCGGCAGTCGGATTCCAGTCCGGCTCGGTGCAGTCACGCAGAGTGTTGGCGTGCAGGCCTGCGGCGCGGGCGAGCCCGGCCTTACTCATTCCGCCGTCGGACACGAGCTGGCGGACCTTTTCGATCACATTGCTGGACATTGGCATATCACTTTCACATTTTGATGTGCATCCCGTACATTGAAATCACATTGTGATGCAACAGTGCTTTGCCTCCACTCTGGCCCAATCCCCGGATGCAAGAAGGGCGGGCCCTTCCGAGCCCGCCCTGTCATTTTCCCAACCGGGCCGTGCGCCCTCAGGCGTCCTGCTTCTTGCCTGCGCTCATCATCTTGGAGATGTCCACCTGGCCGGTGGCAAGACCGCCCATGAAGCCGCCGTCCACCGGCATCACAATGCCGTTGACGACGCTGGCAAGGTCCGAGTTGATCAGCACCAGCGGACCGGCCTGTTCTTCCGGCGTGGTGTAGCGGCCGAGCGGCTCGGCGGCGGCATCGACCACATCCTTGCCCGAAGTCTCGTGGAACGTCTTCATCATCGGCGTCTGGGTGGGCGAGGGCAGCGAGCAATTGATGCGGATGCCCTTCTTGATGAGCTGGGCGCCCATGAACTGGGTCCAGACGATCACGGCTTCCTTGGAGAAGGCATAGCCTTCGGAAACCTGATCCATGTTCGCATCGCACCAGTCGAGCCCGGCCTGGAAGCCCTGCGTCATCAGCAGCTGCATATGGACCGGGATGCGGCGGCTCCAGCCCAGACCGCCGGTCGAGGCGATAGAAACGATCGCGCCCTTGCCGTCCATCAGCGGAACGACCTGTTCGGTCAGGTGGCGGGTGCCGAGGAAGTTCACTTTCATCACGTCCATCGCGGGGAAACCGCCACCGCCGGGCAGGCCCGCGCAGTTGAACAGGGCATCCACCTTGCCGCCGACACCGGCCACGGCCGCTTCGATGGTGGCCGGATCGCGCAGGTCGATCTGCGTGAAGGAGGCCATCGGCACGCTGCTTTCCTTGAAGTCGAAGCCATGCACTTCGGCGCCGAGTTCGACCAGCAACTTGGCGGTCGCTTCACCCATGCCCGAAAAGCAGCCGCTGACGATTACGCGCTTGCCCTTGTAGCCGAGAACATCACTCATCTTGTCGTCCTTCCTCTCTCGGGCCCGATGCGCAGCGTCCAGCCCCAAAACCGTGTGCGATAGCTACGCGGGGAGGGGGCCCTGCTTCAACTGCCGCTCGGGCTGATCGCTGGCACGATAACCGGGATCAGCCCGGCGCGGAAATGCCTGCCGGACGCGGGGGGCTGAGGAACAGGCACGGGCAAGCGCGATTGCCGGTACCCGCAAGTCCATGCCCATATCCGCTCACGCTCGCATCGCCAGCGCCTGCTTGCTAGGAGGAGCCGGAACGCAGAGGCGGGAGTGTTGAGTTGGATGGAAAGCAGCCGGTTCCCCGGCTCTACCGCGAGCCTGACCGGGCCGCGCGAATTAAGCTGATAGCCGATAGCTATGCGCGGTTGCTGGGCAGGCCGCTGGTTGAAGAGAGCACGGACATCGTGGCCGCACTCTGGACCTCTCCGCGCGCGATCGTCGCCCATGGCACGGAAGCGGACCCGGTGTTTTTCTTCGGCAATGCCACGGCACTGGCGGCGTTCGAAACGAATGTGAAGGCCTTTACCGGCATGCCTTCGCGCCTGTCTGCCGAAGCCCCCCTGCGCGAGGAGCGGCAGGCCTTGCTCGACCGGGTAACGGCCAATGGCTTTATCGATGACTATGCCGGCATCCGCATCAGCGCCCGCGGACGCCGGTTTCGTATCGGCCCTGCCGTGGTGTGGAACCTTCTGGATGCGGAAGGGCTGCGCCACGGGCAGGCGGCGTGCTTTACACCATGACGGAGCGGGAATGAGCACGGCTGATCCGCAGGCGGTTGCCGCCGTCATGGCGAGAGTGGAAGCCGCGCTGGCACAGCCCCGCGAGCGCCTCGTGATCATCGGGCTGTGCGGTGCGCAAGGATCGGGCAAGACGACGCTGGCGCGGGCCGTGCTGGAGGCCTGCACCGACGCCGGATGGCGCGCCGCCGTACTTTCGATCGACGACCTCTATCTGACCCGGGCTGAGCGGCAGGCGCTGGCGCAACGCGTTCATCCGCTGCTGGCGACGCGCGGCGTTCCCGGCACGCACGACGTGGCGCTCGGTCTGTCCGTGTTCGAGGCCTTGGCCAGAGGCGAACCTGTGGCGCTGCCGCGTTTCGACAAGGCCCGCGATGATCGCGCGCCCGAAGCCATCTGGCGGCGCGCGCCGCAAGACTGTGATGTGCTGCTGTTCGAAGGCTGGTGTGTGGGCGCCCGCCCGCAGGAACAGGCGGCGCTGCGCCAGCCCATCAATGCCCTTGAAGCCTGCGAGGATACCGGTGCTGTCTGGCGCACATATGCCAACAACGCCTTGTCAGGCCCTTATCAGGAGCTGTTCGCCTGGCTGGACACGCTGGTCCTGCTGGAAGCGCCCGGTTTCGAGGCAGTCCATGGCTGGCGCCTAGAACAGGAGCAGGAACTTGCTGCCGCGGAGGGAAGCGGCGGGGCGGTGATGAGCGAGGCGGAGATCGCACGGTTCATTGCCCATTATGAACGGCTCACCCGTCATATCCTGAACGAAATGCCAGCGCGGGCCGACCTGGTGATCAGGCTGGATGCCAGGCGCAAGCCGGTGGAGATCCTTTCGCGCCGTTGACGTTATGCGTTGATGTCAGGCCTTGCCGGTATGGGCGCGGGCCCTTTCCGCGCGGCGGCGCTTGCGGGCTTCCAGTTGTGCCAGAGACGGTTCGGAGTCGTCGATAATGTCGGCCAGAACCGCTCCACGCTCGCCCGGGGGACGGGGCGGGCCGACAGTGGTATCGTTCCGGGTCTGCCGCTCTATCTCGGCATTGAGCAGCGCGCCCACCAGAACGCCATAGGCCGATAGAAACAGCCACATCAGGAACACAACAATGGCGGACAGGGAGCCGTAAGTCGCGTTGTAGTCGCTGAGGTAGGCAACATAGAGCGAGAAGCCGAACGAAATGGCGATCCACAGCAGCGTTGCCAGCACTGCGCCGGGGGCCAGCCAGCGCCACTTGGCCGGGCGGCGGTCCGGCCCATAGCGCATGATCAGTGCGAAGCCGCCACTGCCCAGACAGACAGCAAGGATCCACGTCAGCGCCGTGAACAGCATTTGCGCCGAAGATCCCAGATAGAAGCTGGCATGCGTCTGCAGCCAGGCGAAAACACCGCCGGAGAGGACGCCGGTGAGGGCGATCAGCACGGCTGCCAGGGTCAGCGCGGCCTCACGCAGGTACAGGGCGATCGTTCCGCGCGTTTCGTGTTCATCGTTGATGATGTTGAGGGCGCTGATCATGCCGCTGGCCGCGCGCATGCCACCGAAGATCGCAAAGAACAGCGCGATCGCCAGCGCAACACCGGTTACGCCCGAACTGGTCGAGACGATTCGGATCAACTGCGCTTCGAGAATATGGGCCGCTTCCGGGGGCAGGACCTGGGCCAGCCGCTCCATCTGCCTGCCGACGGTCCGGGCATTGCCGACAAGCCCGTAAATCATCACGGTTGCCGCGATGAGTGGTGTAAGTGCCAGAAAAGTGTAGAAAGCCAAACCAGCTGCAAGCAGACCGAGTTCGTGAAACCCCGTCATCACCCAGACCCGTTTGAGCACTCTGCGCCAGGCCAGCCACGGCAATGCCCATGGCGATACGGCCATGGCGCCGGGGGGCAATTCAGCGGCCGGAGCGTCGCTTTTCGGCATGATGCGGAGTCTGCACGGGAACTTTCGCGGTTGCAATGCGATAGCGATGTTCAGGAAAGATCGTATATTCCGGTTCCGCAGGGGGAAGAATCACAGCGTTCCGTATGCCTTGGCTAACTGATCACCCAACATCTCTTTCCCTGCGCCACCGCTGCGGCGCGGGCCTGTTTGCGCTTTCCATCGCTCTTGGCACATCGGCCACGCCGCTGCTCGCCCGAGACAGGGATGCGCCGTCGCCCTCCGGGCAGACGGCCGCACCGGGGCAGGATGATTCGGAGAGCGAGCAATCCGAAACAGACCGTGCAGACATTCCGGCCCCTCCGGCGGATGCCGAGTTGCCTGCGGTCGAACCGGTCATTTCGGACAGGGAGTTTAAAGCCCGGGTTCCTGCGCTCGATGCTGGAGATGATCCGGAGCTGGACAAGCCGCTGGAATCGATCGAGGCATTCGAGCGCAGGCTGGCCGGGGAGCAAGCGGATGCCAGGCCTGAACAGGCCGAGGCACCACCGCTTGGCCAAGCGGCACTGTCGGACGGGGACGCCGCCGAGGAAATCGGCGATGCGCCTGTAAACGATACTGAACTGGCCGCGCCCTTGCCGCCGCTCGGCCAGTTCGAAGTTACGCCGGTGGAGTTCGCGGAAGACAATTCCGGCAGCGAGAAGGACGTGGAAGTCACTTACTCGGTGGAACTGCAAGGGCTGGAAGAGGCAGACAAGCAAACCGGAGTCAGCCTGAAAGGCGAGTTCAATTCGTTTTCCGCCCTCAAGAAGGGAGACGGAAAGGCCGCCAATACCGCGATGGTGCGCGCCCGGCTGACCGAGGACAGTCAGCTTCTGCAGACGATTCTGGCTTCTGAAGGGTGGTATTCGCCGGTCGTCCGCACCCGGCTCATGCCCTCGCGCGAAAAGGGGAGCAAAGGGCTTTCCGCGATGCTCTCGGTTAATCCCGGCAAGCGCTATGTCTTTTCCGGTATCACGATCAAGGCGGACCCGACCCAGCCGCCCAGCCTGATCGAGGACAATCTGGCGCTGCGGCCCGGAGAGCCGATCGTGGCCGACAGGGTGCAGGGCGCCGAAGCGCAAGTGGCTGTGGCTCTGCCCGAAAACGGCTATCCTTTCGCCGTTGTAGGCGAACGCGATATCCTGCTGGACCGGGATACCGGCGAGGGGGCCTATACCCTCCCGGTGACGACGGGCCCGCGCGGCCGCTTCGACAGCTTCACGACCGATGGCGATCCGGTGTTCGATGCCAGCCATATCCGCGTGCTTGCCCGGTTCAAGCGCGGCGAGATCTACGACAGCCGCAAGGTTGACGATCTGCGCAAGGCGCTGGTCGCCACCAGCCTGTTCCGTGCGGTTTCGGTAGAGCCGCGGCGCAGCGGGGATGCCGGGAGCGACGGCACCGAATACGTCACCCTGCACGTGCATCAGGAAGCCGGGCCGCCACGCACGATCGCGGGATCGGTCGGCTATGCCGCGGGCGAGGGGGTGACCACACAGGCGACCTGGACCCATCGCAACCTGTTCCCGCCCGAAGGCGCGCTGATCGCGCATGCCACCGCAGGCACGCAGCAGCAGGGTGTGGGTGCGACCTTCCGCCGCTCCAACGCGGGCAAGCGCGACCGGACTTTCGAGGCGGTGGCCGAGGCATTCCACAACGATTACGATGCCTATAGCGCCTATACTGGGCGTCTGGCCGCCCGCATCAGCCGCGATTCCACCCCGCTCTGGCAGAAGCGTTATACATATGCCTATGGCGTGGAACTGCTGGCGACGGCAGAAACCGATTACGACGCGGAAACCGAGGACCGCAAGCGCCGCACCTATTACGTCGCGGGTCTCAACGGGCAGGCCGGTTTCGACACGACGGACGATCTGCTCAACCCCACCAGAGGCTTTCGCCTGACGGCGCTGGTCCAGCCTGAAACGACCGTGCACAAGGGCTTTGATCCTTATGTAAGGGCGCGTCTGGACGCTTCCACTTACTATTCGCTGGGCAGCAGCTTTGTGCTGGCAGGTCGCGTGCGGCTGGGCACTATTCAGGGAACCGGGCTGTTCGACATCGCCCCTTCGCGCAGGCTCTATGCTGGCGGCGGCGGCTCGGTGCGCGGCTATTCCTATCAGGGACTGGGCGAACAGGCGCCGGACGGCAAGCCGGTGGGCGGGCGCAGCCTCAACGAAGCGTCGTTCGAGGCACGCTACCGTTTCGGAAACTATGGCGTGGTCGCCTTTGTCGATGCGGGGCAAGCCTACCGCGAAACGATGCCGCAGTTCTCTGACTTGCGGTACGGCGTGGGCCTTGGCGGGCGCTTCTACACCAATTTCGGCCCGATCCGCCTCGACGTCGCAACGCCGGTCAACCGGCGTCCGGGGGAATCGCGGATCAATGTCTATGTTTCGATCGGGCAGGCATTCTGATGGCGGAAGAGGAAGACCTTCCGCAGGCGGCCGGAAGCCAGGGGCCGGAAGAGACCGCCGGGGATGCGGCACCAGTGCGGCGCACGCTGTGGCAACGGGCGAAAGTGCGGGCGCTCAAAACGCTGGTGCTGGCCGTTCTGGGGATCGTCGCGTTGGCGGTGGCGGTCATTTTCGGGATCGACACCGGCCCGGGCCACCGGTTCGTCGCCAACCAGATCGCCGGGCTCAAATTCGAAAACGGGATGCGCATTTCCGTGGGGCGGATCGAGGGATCGCTCTATGGCAAGATGACGCTGCACGATCTTTCGGTGCGCGACACCAAGGGCGAGTTCCTGTTCTCGCCCGCCATCGATGTCGACTGGCGGCCGTTTGCTTATCTCGACAATCATGTGGACGTGCGCAGCGCTACCGCCGAGCGCATGATCCTGCGCCGGGTTCCCGTTTTCAAGGAAACGCCGCCGAGCGAGGGGCCGCTCCTGCCGGACATCGATATCGATGTCGGCACCTTGCGCATCGGCCAGTTCATCGCGGAGCCGCCCGTTTCGGGCGAACGCCGCATCGTGACGATCGACGGCAGCGCGCACATCGCCGATGGCCGCGCGCAAGTGAAAGCCAGCGGCGGCACTGTTGCAATCAAGGGCAAGGAGGGGGGAGATGCTTTCACCTTCGATCTCGATGCCTTGCCCGCGAAGAACCGCCTGGCCATCGATCTGGACATGAACGCACCGGCGGGCGGGCTCATCGCATCGCTTGCCGGCTTGACGCAGCCTCTGAAACTGGCGGTCAAAGGCCGTGGCGACTGGGCATCGTGGAGCGGCACGCTGAATGCCGATCTGGGCGGGGGAGAACTGGCCCGGCTGACGCTGACGGCGCGTGACGGTACGTTTGCCATCAAGGGGCCTACGCGGATTGCCCGCCTGTTTGAGGGCTCTGCGGCCACCCTTTTGGGCCCGGTCACGAACCTGGATGTTTCGGCCACGCTCGACCAGCGGCGCGCCAAGCTGGCAGGCATGATCTCCAGCGATACGTTCAATTTCACGCCAAGCGGCACGGTCGATCTGGGCGAGAACCGGTTCGAGAAGCTGCAGCTCGCGTTCGAACTGCTCAAGCCCTCGGCCATGGCCGGGAATGTGAACGGTGCGGGCATTCGCGCTCTTGCCGTTCTGGAGGGCTCTTTCTCTGCACCTGCGATTGACTACCAGCTCAACGCCCGGCGGCTGGCGATGAACGGCATGGGGCTGGAAAACCTGGTGGCAAGTGGAGCGGCCAAAGTCGATGCGGAGCACATTACCATTCCCGTCTCCGCCAAAGTCCAGCGGATTACCGGGCTCGACACCGCCGCTGGCGGCACGCTCGCCAATGTCACGCTGAACGGCGATCTGGCCGTGCAGGGCGCGCGTATCCTGTCCGACAACATGCGGCTGCGCTCCGACCGGATCGATGCCAAGCTGATCCTCGCCGCAGACATGAGCAAGGGATACTACACCGGTGCCATCGATGGGCGTATGGACAATTACCGCCTTGCCAGTGTCGGCATCTTCAACCTGCGTACCGATATGGACCTCAAGAGCGAGCCCCGGGGCTTCGCCTTGCAGGGGAACGTGAAGGCACAGTCCACCAAGCTGCTCAACGACAACCTGCAGACATATCTGGGCGGCAACTTCGCTGTCTCCAGCCATGTGCGGTACGGGACGGACGGCGCCGTGCGGTTTTCCAACTTGCGCCTGACCGCGCCGGATCTGCGCGTGACTGGCGGGAACGGCGTCTGGTCGTCGGACGGGCGCATTGCCCTGAATGCCGATGGCGCGTCGCAGCGCTATGGCGCGATCGGCGTGCGCGTGGCGGGCACGATCCGCAATCCCGATGCGCATGTCACGGCGGAGCATCCGGGGCTGGGGATCGGCCTTGCCAATGTCGATGCCCGCGTTACCGGCGCAAGCGGCGGATACCGCCTCGCGCTGACCAGCGACACCGACTACGGCCCCTTGAAAGCCGATGTCACGCTTGCCACCGAAAAGGCGATGGCGCTCACGGTCAATAGCGCGAACCTGTCCGGCGTCCGCTTCGCTGGCAATCTCGTTCAGACCCCTGCCGGTCCTTTCGCGGGTAAACTGACGGCAAAAGGCAATGGCGTTGGCGGCGTGCTGACGCTGGGCGCCGAAGACAAGTATCAGGCGATCAATTTCAACTTGCGGGCGAACAATGCCGTGTTCGACGGCCCGGCGCGCCTTGCGATCAGATCGGCGATTATCGATGGCCGCGCCGTCCTTTACGATCAGCCCTTGCTGGTGGCCGATGCCCAGCTTTCCGGAACGCAACTGGGGGATTTCGATCTGGCGGCCGGGCGCGTGCAGATCGATTACCGGGACGGGCGCGGCAAAGCCAGGGCGCTTATCGAGGGCGTCAGTGGTGTGCCGTTCCGTCTTGGCCTCAATGCCAGCCTGACCCCGAAAGTCTGGCGTGTGGCGTTGCGCGGCCGCATGCGCGGGCAGACCATTGAGACGGCCAGCCCCGCCCGTATCGTTCCCGGCAAGGACGGCTACGAATTGCTGCCCACGGCCATTTCCATTGGCGGCGGCACGGCAAGGATCGCGGGCCGCTATGGCCCGGGCATGAAGATTCAGAGCCGCCTTGAAAACATCGACATGGCGCTCGTGAATGCCTTTCTGCCAGGATACGGGATCGGCGGAAAGGCAAGCGGCAGCTTCGATTTCGAGCAGAAAGATCCGGCAGCCTTCCCGCGCGCCGATGCCCGGCTGACGCTCAGCGATTTCACCCGCACCAGCGCCAGCACGGTAAGCCAGTCCGTCAATGTCAATTTCGTCGGCAAGCTGCTGCCCGACGGCGGCGAGGCGCGCGCGGTGATCCGCCAGCGCGGCTCGGTGATTGGCCGCCTGTCCGCAAGCCTGCGCCCGCTGCCCCCGGGCGGCGGTTCCTGGCTGACGCGGCTGATGGGCGCACCGCTGGGCGGCGGCGTGCGCTATAACGGGCCTGCAGACACGCTGTTTTCGTTTGCCGGGCAGGGCGGGCAGACCCTGTCCGGATCTGTCGGTCTTGCGGCCGATTTCTCCTGCCGAGTGTCCGATCCCTGCCTTGACGGCGTGCTGCAGGGCAAGGACATGACTTACGAAAACCTCGCCTACGGCACGCGCCTTACCGGCATGGACCTGGCGGGCAAGTTTACGGGCAATTCGCTCAACCTCACATCGCTGACCGCCAAGGCGGGAGACGGCACGGTCCGCGCCAGCGGTAACGTGAGCCTTGCGGCCGATGCAGGTTATCCGATGGATATCTCTGTCGAGCTGGACAAGGCCCGTCTCGCCCGCAGCGAGGCTCTTGCCGCAGAGGCAACGGGCACGCTGCACCTGACCAAGTCCGCAGGCGAACCGGCGCTGCTCAGCGGCGATATCAAGCTGCCGGAGACGCGCTATCAGATCGTGCGCGAAGGCGCTGCCCAGGTGCCGCAACTGACGGGCGTGCGCTTCAAACCGCAGCGGGGGCCCGCCCGCGTCACGGGCGATGAACCGGCACCCGCGTTCTCCAGCGTATTTGCGCTGGTCCGGCTGGATCTCAATCTCAGGGCTCCTGACAAGCTCTATGTGTCCGGCATGGGACTGGAATCGGAATGGAACGCCCGGTTCCATCTGGGCGGGACCAGTGCGGCGCCGGTCATGACAGGGCAAGTGAACCTTGTGCGCGGCACGCTTGGCTTTGCCGGGCATTCCTTCGATCTGGAAGAGGGGCTGATCACGTTTACCGGCGGCAAGACCATTGATCCGACCGTGGCGATCACGGCCTCCGACACGATCGAGGACGTGGACGTGGACGTGAACGTGTCGGGTCAGGCGATGAATCCGAAAGTCGGTTTCAGTTCTTCGCCCTCGCTGCCCGACGATGAAGTGCTTTCGCGCATCCTGTTCGGCAGTTCGGTCGCGAACCTTTCGGCGATCCAGGCTGTGCAACTAGCAAGTTCGCTGAACTCCCTGCGCGGCACCGGCGGCGGGCTGAACCCGCTGGGCAAGCTGCGTTCGGCGGCGGGGATCGACCGCCTGCGCATCCTCGGCGCGGATGAAACCACGGGGCGCGGCACGGCACTCGCGGCCGGGCAATACCTGACCGACGACATCTATGTGGAACTGATCACCGATGCCCGCGGCTTTACCGCGACTCAGCTCGAAGTGAGTGTGACCAAGTGGCTTTCGGTGCTCAGCCAGGCCGGCGGCTCGGGCGCCAACAGCGTCAACGTGCAGATCAAGAAGAACTACTGATGGCGCGGCGTCCAGTCCTGCTCGCGCTGCTGACGCTTGCCGCGGCTCTCTCCGCCTGCGGCAAGCGTGAGCCCACGTTCGACGAGCGCTATCAGGACGCCAGTGCCCGGATCAGTGGCACAGCCGCCGAAATCGATGCGCGAATCGAAGCCAGCGGCACTCCGCAAGACGGTGCATCGCCAAGCGCGCGCTAAAGCGCCGGAGATATTCGTTTAGGAAGGGGAGTGGTGGACGCACTAGGGCTCGAACCTAGGACCCGCTGATTAAGAGTCAGCTGCTCTACCAACTGAGCTATGCGTCCCCACGAGTACCGCGGGAGGAAAGGCTTGGTGGACGCACTAGGGCTCGAACCTAGGACCCGCTGATTAAGAGTCAGCTGCTCTACCAACTGAGCTATGCGTCCACGCGGCCTGTCCGAAAAGGGCCGTTATGGCCCCGCCGATTCGGCGGCGGAGCGGCTCCTATAACGTATGTTTCGCGCATTGGAAGGGGAAACTTGAAGGAAATTCAGGAGAATGTGCTTGGCTTCTGATTCCAGCGGTTTACCGCCATCATCGAACCCAGGCAGATCATGTTGGTCAGCATCGACGTGCCGCCGTGGCTCATGAATGGCAGCGGGATCCCCACCACCGGTGCCAGGCCCATGACCATCATCAGATTGATCGCTACATAGAAGAAGATCGTGGCCGCCATGCCTGCGGCGAGAAGGCCGGAAAACCGGTCGGGAGCGCGGCGGGCTACGTTGAGGCCCCAGGTCAGGATTACCCCAAACACGAAGAGCACGAACAGCCCGCCAAGAAAGCCCCATTCCTCGGCCATGGTGGCAAAGACGAAGTCGGTGTGCGCTTCGGGCAGGTATTGCAGGTGGCTCTGTGTGCCGTTGCCGAATCCCTTGCCGAACACACCGCCCGATCCGATCGCGATTTTCGACTGGGTGATGTGGTAGCCCGTGCCCAGCGGATCGCTTTCCGGATTGAGGAACGTCAGCACGCGGTTGCGCTGATAGTCATGCAGCAGAGTGAAGAACGCGACCGGGATAGAAATGATCGTCGCGGCGCCCGCGCTCAGAAACCACCACAAGGGCAGTCCGGCCAGGAACATTATCACGGCGCCCCCGAAGCAGATTGCAAGCGCGGTGCCAAGGTCAGGCTGAAGCACCACCAGCGCGGCAGGAATACCGATCAGCACGCCGGCCGGAACCAGTCCGCGCCAGCTTCCCGTCATGGGCGGGGGCAGGGTCTCATAGAACTTTGCCAGAACCAGAACGATCGCGGGTTTCATCAGTTCGGAAGGCTGCAGCGTCATGAAACCGAGATTGAGCCAGCGCTGACTGCCGCCGCCAACGGCGCCGATCAGTTCCACCAGCACCAGCAGCGCCACAATACCGCCGTAGATGGGATAGGCCGCCATCCGGAAGAAGTTGCGGCTGACGCACGATATCGCCACGGCCATGACGAGGGAGAAGCCGAAACGGAGCACATGACTGAATGCATAAGGATGCAAGTGTCCGCCCGCCGCCGAATAGAGCACGGCCCCTCCGAGCAGGACGAGGCCGAACAGCGGAATCAGCATCTGCCATGGCTGGCGGGCGATGAAATCGGGGATGATCGACCTGCTCATGGGGTGCCGCCTGAGCTGTTCGATTCCGCCTGGCTGTTTGAATCCGGGGGAGCTGCCCCTGCAGGTTGTCCGCCAGCGGTATCTTGAGCGCTCTCCGGTTCGGGTGGAGCCTGTGCCTCGTTTGCTGCTGGCTGCGCGTTTTCTGCTTCCCGTGCCTTCTGGATTTCCTTCTCGGCAGATACTTTCGGCGCGCCAACGCCATATTGCGCGACATATTGCCGGTAACGGGCATCGAGCCGCTCCTGCGCGGTTCCGCCCCAGCCTTTTTCCAGTGCCAGCAGCGTGTCCCAGGCCTTCCCCGGATTGAACAGGTAAGTCATGACATCCTTGGCGATGGGCGCAGCGGACGTGGCCCCGAAGCCGCCATGCTCCACCACCACGGACATCGCATAGCGCGGCGCGTCGGTGGGGGCGTAGCAGATAAACAGCGAGTGATCGCGCGATCCCCAGTCCGCGACATGCCCGCGCGAAATCATCCTGCGCACTTGGGCCGTCCCGGTTTTTCCGGCCATGAGGACGCCATCGATGTCAATCCGGCTGCCGCGCCCGGTGCCGGCTCCGTTGACCACGCGGAACATTCCGTCGTGCGCAACGGCAAGCTGCTCCGGCGTAAACGGCAGTTCAGGCCCAAGCGGCTTGGGCTGCCCGTACAGCAACGATGGTTGAAGGTTGCGTCCACTGGCAATCCGCGAGGTCATCACAGCAAGCTGGAACGGTGAAACCGAAACGTACCCTTGACCGATCGACGCGTTGAGCGAATCCGCCGCGGTCCATTGCTGATCGTAGCGGCGCATCTTCCAGGTGCTATCGGGAACGGTGCCATAGCGTTGCTGTGCGACCGGCAGGTCGAATTCCTGCCCCAGCCCGAGCAGCTTGGCGACCGGTGCGATCGTATCGTAGCCGACACGGTCCACCATGCTCCAGAAATAGGTATTGCAGCTGCGCTCGATCGCGCTGCGCATGTCCATTGAACCATGCACGGCGTCACAGCGAAAATACCGCCTGCCGAGCCGGTAGCCGCCAGGACAGAACACGCGCTCGTCGGGAGATATGCCGTGTTGCTGAAGGGCGAGAGTTGCCAGAGGCTTCACGGTCGATCCGGGAGGATACAGGCCGCGCAGTGCCTTGTTCAGCAGCGGGATGTGATCATCCTCGTTAAGCATCTTCCATTCGAGGCGGCCGATGCCGTCGGCAAAGCTGTTGGGATCGAAGGCAGGCATCGAGCAAAGCGCAAGAACGCCGCCGGTAAGGCAGTCGATCACAACGACCGCAGCCGATTGGAGGCCGATCCTTCGCGAGGCATAGTCCTGCAGCCCGCCGTCGATTGTCAGCTTGACGGCCTTGCCGGGCGTGTCTTCTCGCGTTTCCAGTTCCCGTACAATGCGGCCCGAGGCTGTAACTTCCACCCGCCGCGCGCCGGGCGAGCCGCGCAATTCCTTTTCGAAGACCTTTTCAAGGCCGTCCTTGCCCACTTTGTATCCCGGCGTGATCAGCAGAGGATCGTGGTCTTTCTGGTACTCTTCGGCCGAGGCCGGTCCGACATAGCCGATGAGATGGGCGACGGAGGGGCCGTTGGGATAGTAGCGCGAGAAGCCGCGCTGAGTGACGATCCCCGGCAAGTCGGGCAGCCGTACGCTCACCGCGGCGAAACGCTCCCAATCAAGCCCAGAGGCAACTTCGACGGCTGCGAACCCGCGCGCCTTGTCGATCTTGTCTCCAAGGTCCTGCCGCTGGACAGGATCGAGCTGGAGCAGTTTCTCGACAGCGTTAATCTCCTGCGCAACATTGGTCATCCGCGCCGGGATCGCATCCACGCGAAAGTCGGCCTGGTTCGAGGCGAGCGGGGTGCCGTGACGGTCCAGAATCCACCCCCTGCGCGGGGGAATGAGCGAGAGGTTGACGCGGTTGCTTTCGGCTTCGAGCTTGTACTTCTCGTTCTCGAAAACCGCGAGATAACCCATCCGCGCGGCCAGCAGCATGCCGAGCCCGCCCTGTACCGATCCCACCACCAGAGTGCGCCGGTCAAAGCTGTTGCGCAGCGTGCCGGAAGTCGTGTGGCTCTTGGGAAGCAGGCGCCGGAACGAAATCTTCATTATACGGCCATGAACGGCGTAAGCCGGAAACGGTCCACAACGGCAACAAGACGCCCGACCAGGGGATAGGAAAGAATGGAAATCACGATCTGCGGCAGGATAATCCCGATGTGCGCGCCTGCACCCGCCAGATTGGCCAGCGCCAGACCCATAACGATATAGGCAACGATCAGCCCAATCGCCACCAGCCACTCGGTGAAAAAGCTGCGCCAGGGCACGCGCGCCTCGACCAGTTCCAGCACGATTGCGGCCAGCGACCACAACAGCACCGCGGCGCCGAAGGGCTGGCCCGAAAACAGATCATCGAACAGGCCGAGCGGCAAACCCGACCAGATCGGCAGCAGCCCCGGCCGCAATTGCCGCCAGGACAGGAACAACAGGAATCCGACCGGCGGCAGTACTGGTGCCGAGGCGATCAGCACCCAGCCAGGCAGCAGTGAGCCCAGAAAGATGGTCAGCCAGGGCAGGGCCAGCGCGATCAATGGGGAGGGCGCGCGATTAATGCTCCGCCGTGCCGGTCCGCCGCCGCGCGATAGCATAGGCACGGTTAGCGCCCTCCGGATTTGGGGCTGGCGGGGGGCGGCGTCTCTTTCGGGGCCCAGGTATGTTCGACCATCACGAAATCAGTATCGGACGGATTGGCGAGCACACGCGCCGTCGCGCCGTCGCGCAGGATCTTGGTAACGATCGCCATCGGCGTTCCGGGGCGGTACAGGCCGCCCGAGCCTGAGGAGACCATGACGTCTCCGTTCTTGAGCGGATTGATGCCGAGATTGATCAGGCGGATGCGGATGGTGCCATCGCCATTGCCCTGGGCGAAGGCGGGCACCCCGTCTGTTGCCCGGCGCACCGGAACCAGGCTTTCCGTATCCGTAATCAGAAGGACCCGGGCGCTGGATGCGCCGGTCTCCAGAATGCGCCCGATCAAGCCGTCCGAAGAGCGTACCGGCATCCCCTTGGCGAGGCCATCGTTGCGTCCTGCATTGACGATGGCGAAACGCCGCGCGCTGGCGCTGGTGGAGCGTGTCAGCCGCGCGAAGGCCACAGGTGCGCTCCCCGTGCCCTTAAGCCCCAGCAGTTTCTTGAGGCGCCGGTTTTCCGCGGCGGTGGCTTCCGCTTCGACAAGCCGTACTTTGGCTTCGGCCAGTTCGCGCTTCAGACGGGCGTGCTCACGCCCCGAAGTGAAGAAGCCGGTAATACTGTCTACTGTGTGCCTGCCGAAGGAACGGCTCACGGCGGCGGCGTCCCCGGCAGGCGCAGTAACATCGGCAGCCGCGCTGCGCACGCTGGCAAAGGCACCGGGGCTGACGATGGATAGGGCGAGCAACACCAACCCCACCACAACGGCCACTGCGCCGGCAGTATAACTCAAGAACGTCGAATACTGCGCTCTGCGGGAAAATCCGGAGCGCCGATTTGCAGGCGGTGCCATGCGCCATGCACTCCTGTATTTCTGGCGGCGGTCCCTTCAGGGCTGTCGCCGCTCCCTTAGCGACCTGTCAGGCGGACATCAGCACGCCGCGATACACCGGATCTTCCATCGCGCGGCCGGTGCCCAGCGCCACGCAGGACAGCGGATCTTCGGCCACGCTGACAGGCAGCCCGGTTTCCTCGCGAAGATAATCGTCAAGGCCCTGGATCAGCGCGCCGCCGCCCGTGAGCACGATGCCCTGATCAACGATGTCCGCAGCCAGTTCCGGCGCAGTGTTTTCCAGCGCGATGCGCACGCCTTCGATGATCGCGCCGATCGGTTCGGCCAGGGCTTCGGCGACATTCGCCTGGTTGATGGTGATTTCCTTGGGCACGCCGTTCACGAGGTCGCGGCCCTTGATGTGGATCGTCTCGCCGATACCGTCTTCGGGGACGACAGCGATGCCGTAGTCTTTCTTGATCCGCTCGGCCGTGGCGTCGCCGATCAGCAGGTTGTGGTGGCGGCGCACATAGGAGACGATCGCTTCGTCCATCTTGTCACCGCCCACGCGCACCGAAGTGGTGTAGGCAAGACCGCGCAGCGAAAGCACCGCGACTTCGGTGGTGCCGCCGCCGATATCGACCACCATCGAACCGACCGGTTCGGTAACGGGCATGTCGGCGCCGATCGCGGCGGCCATCGGTTCCAGGATCAGATAGACCTGGCTGGCACCCGCATTCGAGGCGGCGTCACGAATCGCGCGGCGTTCGACGGAAGTCGAGCCCGAAGGCACGCAGATCACGATTTCGGGGTAGCGGAACAGGTTCTTCTTGCCGTGCACCTTGCGGATGAAGTGCTTGATCATTTCTTCCGCGATTTCGATGTCCGCAATCACGCCGTCGCGCAGCGGGCGAATCGCCTCGATGTTGTCGGGCGTCTTGCCCATCATCATCTTGGCGTCATCGCCAACGGCCTTGACCTTCTTGATGCCATTGAGCGTTTCGATGGCAACGACCGAAGGTTCGTTGAGCACGATTCCGCGGTCCTGAACGTAGACGAGTGTATTGGCGGTCCCAAGGTCGATCGCCATGTTCTGGGAGCCTAGTTTGAAGAATCGCGAAAAGGGGCCGGCCATCTAAAATCCGTCATTTATCCAGTCGTTTGCCCGAGAATCCCCGGACCCGTCGACAGGCTGGTTGGCATGGAAGGGGCCCCCTTAGCCCATCGATTCGCGAAACGCCAAAATTTTGTGCCAATTTCCGGTGGGTTTCCGCAGGCGTCCGTCTCGAATTGAGGCCGTTTCATCGCTAGGTATTGCCGATGCCCACTATTCGCCGCCTTCCCGAACATCTCGTCAACCGGATCGCCGCCGGTGAAGTGGTCGAACGCCCTGCCTCCGCGCTCAAGGAAATTGTGGAAAATGCGATAGATGCGGGTGCCACGCAGGTCACTGTGCGGATCGCTTCCGGCGGCCTCGACATGATCGAAGTGACCGATGACGGCTGCGGCATGCGGCCGGACGAAATCGCGCTGGCGCTGGAACGCCATGCTACCTCGAAGTTACCCGACGAACATATCGAGCAAGTGCTGACACTCGGCTTTCGCGGCGAAGCGCTGCCCTCGATCGGATCGGTGGCGCGGCTGACGATCGAAAGCCGCCCGCACGATGCGGACGAGGGCTGGAAGCGCGTGGTCGATCATGGCGAAATTTCGCTCGATTCGCCCGCCGCCTTGCCGCCGGGAACGCGCATCCGGGTGGAGAACCTGTTCGGCAAAGTGCCTGCGCGCCGCAAATTTCTGCGCACTCCACGCTCGGAATATGCGGCCTGCCAGGATGTCGTACGCCGTCTTGCCATGGCCCGGCCCGACGTGGGTTTCGTGCTGGAGCATGACGGGCGCCGCGTGCTGGCGGTGCAGCCGCGCGAGGAATTGGCCGCACGCGTGGCCCGGCTCGTGGCGCGCGAACTGGCCGAGGACGGCGTCGTGATCGAAGCCGAGCGCGGCTCGGCGCGGCTTACCGGCGTGGCCGGTCTGCCGACGTTCAACCGGGGCGTGGCCGATCACCAGTACCTGTTCGTGAACGGGCGCCCGGTGAAGGACCGCCTGCTGGTGGGCGCGGTGCGCGGGGCCTATTCGGATATGCTCGCGCGCGACCGGCATGCCGTGCTGGCGCTGTTTCTGGAAATTCCGCCGGAAGAAGTGGACGTGAACGTCCATCCGGCCAAGACCGAAGTGCGCTTTCGCGATCCCGCCTTCGTGCGCGGGTTTCTGGTGGGCGCCTTGCGCCATGCCCTGGAAGGAGCAGGGCAGCGAAGCGCGCAGCCGCCGTCCGCGAGTGCCATGGGCAACTGGCAAGTGGAGCCGGTGGCCCCCGCAGCCGCGCCTGCCCCGGCGCTAGGATCGCTGTTCGCCCGCGAATATTCGGCTCCGCAAACCCGCGTGCCGCCGCGTGTTTCCGATGCCGGAGCGGCGTGGCGGTCCTATGAGGCGGAAGTCATGGCCGAGCCTGCGGCCCGTGCGGAACCGGCGGCCGGCGATGCCGAAGCAGAGGAAGCGCTGCATTACCCGCTGGGCGTGGCGCGCGGGCAGGTTTCGGACACTTATATCGTCGCCGAGGCGGACGACGGGCTGGTGATCGTCGATCAGCACGCCGCGCACGAGCGGCTCGTGCTGGAACGGCTCAAGGCGGCCGGTGCGGAAGATGCCATGGCCCGTTCGCAGGCGCTGCTGCTGCCCGAAGTCGTGGAACTGGAAGAGGCGGCCTGCGATGCGCTGGAGGACAAGCTGGCGGACCTTGCCCGCTTCGGCCTGGCGCTGGAACGTTTCGGGCCGGGCGCCATGCTGGTGCGCGCGGTTCCTTCCGTGCTGGGCAAGAGCGATGTTCACGCACTGGTGCGCGATGTCGCTGACGATCTGGCCCGCAACGGCGATGCGCTGCTGCTGGGTGAAAAGCTCGATCTCGTGCTGGCGACAATGGCCTGCCATGGCTCGGTGCGGGCAGGGCGCTCGCTTTCGGTGGCCGAGATGAACGCCTTGCTGCGCGAAATGGAGCGCACACCGCGCTCGGGCCAATGCAACCACGGCCGCCCCACATGGGTCAAGCTGGCCCATCAGGACATTGAGAAACTGTTCGGCCGGAAGTGATCAAGCGGGCGCGCAGGGAGCGCGCCTGCCGTCTTCAGTGGCGCAGCGCTTTCCTGAACGGGGCATCGTTGCCATCGGCGTCCGGCGCCGGGGGCAAGCTCAACAGGTCGCGCAGCAAGGGAGCGACATCGACATTGCCGAAAGGCGCGATTCGTCCTTCCGGGGCGATGGCCGGGCCGCTGGCAATGAACAATGCTGCCATTTCCGGCGCGGCATTGTCGTATCCGTGCGCGCCGCCCGTGTAAGGCTTGTCCGGTGCAGTGGCACCGATTTCCCATCCGACCTGGGCCAGGCAGAAGTAGGACGCAACGCGCGGATTGCTGCCGTAACGGAGGCGGGCCGGGATCTCGCCGCGCGGCCAGCACTGCATGTGGTCGTGCGGCTTGCGCAATGCGGCAGCGAGTTTGCCCTCGTTTCCGGGCGTCGGTTCAAGCGCGGCAAAAGGGCCCGTATCGACAATGCGGTAAAGCGCAGGATCGGCGATCGTATCGAGCGCGATGACCCGCTCGCTAGACACGGCGGCCATGCCATGGTCGGCGACCACGATCAGGTTGGCAGGCTGGTGCAGATCGCGCAGCCCCTGGACCAGCAGGCCGATGTACCGGTCCGCCTCCGCCAGCGCTTCATCCGTGCGCGGATCGTCCGGCCCGTATTCGTGCCCGGCATGGTCAATCGCATCGAAATAGAGCGTCAAAAAGCGGGGCCGGATCGTTTCCGGACGGCGCAGCCAGTCCAGCACCGTATTGACCCGCTGCTGCGGCGTGACCGCAGCGTCATAGTGCTGCCAGTCCTCTGGGCGTGTGCCGCCGATTTGTTCGGGCCAGGGGTTGCTGACCTGCTTGCCGCCCCATGCCACGTCCGATCCCGGCCAGAACATGGCGGCAGTGCGGATGCCTGCCTTTTCGGCCGTTACCCAGAGCGGCTCGGCCTCGTTCCACCAGAAGGGATCGGCATTGCCGGGGGCAAAGCGCTCGCCCGGACGGCGGGGATCTTCGAAATGATTGGCAACGATGCCGTTGTGATCCGGCGTCTTGCCCGTCACCAGCGCCCAATGGTTGGGGAAGGTCTTGCTGGGAAACGAGGGCCGCATCGCAGCGCTGATCCCGGCGTCCGCCAGCGCGGAAAGATGCGGGGTTACGCCGCGATCGAGATAGCTCGCCCGGAAACCGTCAATGGAAACCAGAATGACAACCGGAGGCTTCGGCGCTTCCGCAGCGGCAGGCAGGGCGGGCAACAGCGCGATCAGCGCGGCGGACAACAAGCGGATGAAAGACATGCTGGCCTATTGGCGCCTATGCGTGACTATTTGAAGTCTCCTGGAAAAATAACGCGATAGAGTTACTCCGGCCGCCCGATCGGACGGCCGGGGCTCCAGCCTTGAAACGCGCTCAGACGTTGAACTTGAAGTGCATCACGTCGCCGTCGTGCACGACATAGTCCTTGCCTTCCTGCCGCAGCTTGCCCGCCTCCTTGGCGCCGCTTTCGCCGCCCAGCGCGATGAAATCGTCGAAGGCAATGGTTTCGGCACGGATGAAGCCGCGCTGCATGTCGGAATGGATCTCGCCTGCGGCCTCGGGTGCCTTGGCGCCCTTGTGGACGGTCCAGGCGCGGGCCTCTTTCGGACCGACAGTGAAGAAGGTGAGCAGGTCGAGCAGTTCGTAACCGGCGCGGATGACGCGGGCGAGGCCGGTTTCGTGCAGGCCCATTTCCTCAAGGAAGATCATGCGCTCGTCCGCTTCCATGCCGACCAGCTCGGCCTCGATCGCGGCGGAAACGATAACCGCGGTGGCATTTTCCGCTGCCGCCTTTTCGAAGACGCGCTTGGAGAATGCGTTGCCCTCGGCAGCCGACTCTTCCTCGACGTTGCAGACGTAGAGCACCGGCTTTGCCGTCAGGAGCTGCGCCTGACGGAACACGCGGGCTTCCTCCTCGTCCCTGGGCTGGGTGAGGCGGGCGGGCTTGCCGTCGCGCAGAAGCTCCAGGGCCTGGCCGAGCACCGATACCGCGATCTTCGATTCCTTGTCGCCGCCGGCGGCGCGCTTCTGGGCCGCCGGCACGCGCTTTTCCAGGCTTTCGAGGTCGGACAGCAGCAGCTCGGTTTCCACCGTCTCGGCATCGGCCAGCGGATCGACCTTGTTGTCCACGTGCTGGATATCGTCGTTTTCAAAGCAGCGCAGCACGTGGATGATCGCATCCACCTCGCGGATGTTGCCGAGGAACTGGTTGCCCAGGCCTTCGCCCTTGGAGGCGCCGCGAACCAGCCCGGCAATGTCCACGAAGGAAAGCTGGGTGGGAATGATCTTCTGGCTGCCCGCCGTTGCGGCCAGCTTGTCGAGGCGCGGATCGGGCACGCCGACCTGGCCCACATTGGGCTCGATCGTGCAGAACGGATAGTTCGCCGCCTGCGCCGCCTGTGTCTCGGTCAGTGCATTGAACAAGGTCGACTTGCCGACATTGGGCAGGCCCACGATCCCGCAACGGAAACCCATGTGTAACTCCGGAAATGAAATTTGGCCGCCCATAGCGGCAGGGATCGGTCTTGGCCAGTTCGGTGAGAAAAGCCGGTGCGGATTGACGGAAATTTCAGCCCTTGGCTCTAGCGTCCGCGCCATGAACAGGATCATTCGATTGGCCATGCCGCTCGCCGCCCTGAGTCTCGCCGCCGGGTGCGGAGACAGTGCCGCAACCCTCCTTGGCAAAGCCCAGGGCAGCTTCGCCGCTCAGGATTATACCGCCGCCCGCAAGCAACTGGCCGAGGCCTTGCTGAAAGAGCCGGAGAACCCGAAGCTGCTGGCCTTGATGGTGCGCACGCAGTTGCATCTGGGCGATCCCGATGCCGCCGAAAGCGCGGTGAAGCGCCTTCGGCAGACAGGGGCGAAGGTTTCGGAGCTGCCGCTGATCAAGGCCCAGATCGCTCTGATGCGCGGCCAGGCGAAAGAGGCGCTCACCCTGGCCAGCGATGATACCACGATCGATGGCTGGCGCATCCGGGCCACCGCGCAACTGGCGCTGGGCAATCCCGCAAAAGCCGAAACGGCGTTTAAGAACGGCATGGCGGCCGGTGACGATATCCGGCTGGCGGAGGCCTATGCGCGCTTCAAGCTGATGTCGAACGATACTTCCGGCGCGGCCACAGTGCTGAAGCGGATGGAGAAAATGGCACCGGACGCTTTTGAAACGCTGGTTCTGGCGGGGGACCTTGCCGCCGCCCGCGGGCAGACGGATCTGGCTATCGACGGCTACCGCAAGGTTCTCAAGGCCTATCCGGGCCGCGTGGCGCCGATGATTGCCCTGGCCAATCAGTACGACGCCAAGGGCAAGATCGACGAGGCGGAGAAACTGGTGGAGCAGGCCGGAAAGCTTGCGCCGGACAGCACCGAAGTCGAGGCGCTCAAGTATCAATTGCTGGCCGAGAAGGGTGAGTGGGAAAAGATCCGGCTTGGCCTGCAGGGGCAGGAATCGCAGCTGGACCCCGGATCCGGTCTGCAGATGCGCTATGCGGAGGCACTGCTGCGGCTTGGTCATGCACAGCAGGCCAGGGTGCTGTTCAGCCGCGCCGTACTGGCGCTGCCGGGAAATCCCTATTCGCGCATGATGCTGGGCGAAGCGCAATTGGCGTCGGGCGATGCCGAAAGCGCCTGGGCCACGCTGAAGCCGCTGGCCGCCAGCACGCTGGCCCGGCCCCAATTGCTGGAAAGTGCCTTAAAGGCAGCTCGGGCCGCCGGAGCTCCCGAGGCTGAGAGCCTGCGCGCGCGCCTGGAGCCGGCCAGGCTCAACGCCACCAAGGCGCTCGTCGCCAAAGGTGACATGGCCGTGATGCACCACGACTGGAACGCGGTGCGCACCATTTACAGCCAGCTTTTGCAGCAGGGTGAAGACCCGGAAGTGCTCAAGAGACTGGCTCTTGCCGCCAGCAACCTTGGCCAGGTGCCGGAGGCCGTCAGCTATGCGGACCGGGCGCTGGCCGTATCTCCAAACAATCCGGACTATCTCTATCTGGCAGGGCTGGTGCGGCTCGACGGTGATCACGATCTTCCCGGTGCCCGGCGCCTGCTGGAAGAAGCTGCCGCTGCCGATCCGCGCAACACTGTGATCGCGCGCGCTCTGGAAAGAGCGAAAGCCGCCGCCGGGTAAACCGGCAGCGGCTTCGTTTCCCCGGACATGACGGGAGCTGCAGGTCCGGGCGAAGTCCCTATAAGGCCAGCCCCGCGATGGGCACTTGGAGCGGCCGGGAAAGCGCTAAATCAGCGGCGCGCTTTGCGGCGGCGGGCATAGCCCAGGCCGAGCAGCCCCATGCCCATCATGCCAAGCATGCCCGGTTCGGGAACCGAGGTGCCGCCCGAGGAAGACGTGGTGGTGCCGCCGGACGTCGTGGTGGTGCCACCCGAAGTCGTCGTGCCGCCCGAGGTGGTCGTGGTGCCGCCGGACGTCGTGGTGGTGCCGCCCGAAGTCGTCGTGCCGCAGTAGGACGAACCGGTCGAGTCGCCGCAGTTGCAGTAGTGCGTGTGCTTGGGCCAGCCCCAGGTGGCCATGGCAGGCGTGCTGATGGCCAGCGTGGAACCAGCGGCCAGCGTGAGAGCGAGGAAGGTCTTGCGGATCATGTTGAGTACCCCTTGAATTTACAGAACACGAATTGGTTGCCGCCATTCTTCGCAAGCGGCGTGCCAAGTGGAGTTTTTCAGGGATCTTGACGGTTAACGGGTTTGAGAACCCATTCGATCTGTAAGCTAACTCGACACATTTTACGCTTAGTCACGCCTAACCGGCAGAAAATCCGGAGCTGGGCGGCGTGTATAAATTCCAGCTTGAATAGCAGGCCTCCCTACTCGTCATGCTGAACTTGTTTCAGCATCCAGCGTGCCGCTTCACCGGCATTTGGATTGATACGCCGTGCTCTTCTTCAGGATCTTGCTTGGCATCGTCGCGTCACATACCAACAGAAGGGCAAAGCGCTTGATAGCCCCTGAAACAAGTTCAGGGTGACGATTTTGGCATGGGTAGGGTAGGGCTGCAATGCCGCCTGGAGTGCAGGACTTAGGCACTGTCCTGCTGGCGCAAGGCGACATCGTTCATGAAACGCGCATCCTCGCCTGCGGCCAGCCTGTCTGCTTCGCCTGCGATGGCGCCCAGCATGTCTGCCAGCGAATCCATTTCGGCCTTGGCGAAGTTGCCGAGCACATAGCCCGTCACCCGGTCCTTGTGCCCGGGATGGCCAATGCCCAGCCGCACGCGGCGAAAGTCCGCGCCGAGGTGCTGGCCGATCGAGCGCAGGCCATTGTGGCCGGCATGGCCGCCGCCTTGCTTCACCTTGACCTTGAACGGGGCGAGATCAAGTTCGTCGTGAAACACGGTAAGGTCTTGCAGGTCCAGCTTGTAGAAGCGCATGGCCTCGCCGACCGAACGCCCGCTTTCATTCATGAAAGTCGCGGGTTTGAGCAGCAGGATCTTCTCGCTGCCGATCCGGCCTTCCTGCAGCCAGCCCTGGAACTTCTTCTGGACCGGGCCGAAGCCATGCACTTCGGCAATGGTGTCCGTTGCCATGAAGCCCACGTTGTGGCGCTGCATCGCATATTGCGGACCGGGGTTTCCGAGGCCGACCCAAAGCTGCATGGCAAATCCGTATCCGTAGAAAAAAGAAAGGCCCTTTCCGCGCGCCGGTATGCCGGGGCGGAAAGGGCCGTTTCAAGCCTGAATGGCTTATTCGGCTTCTTCTTCGCCTTCGGTCTTGGTCGTGTCGCCTTCCGAGCTCTTGAGAGCCGAGGGCGCCGCGATCGTCGCGATGGTGAAGTCACGATCGGTGATCGCCGATTCGACACCGGCGGGAACCTTCACGTGGCTGAAGTGGATCGATTCACCCACGTCGAAGCCGGTGACGTCGATCACGATTTCGTCGGGAATCTTGTCTGCCGGGCAGATCAGTTCCAGCTCGTGACGCACGACGTTGAGCACGCCGCCACGCTTGAGGCCGGGCGAAAGCTCTTCGTTGGCGAACGAAACGGGCACGTTCACGTGAACGGTCGCACCCTTGGCAAGGCGCAGAAAGTCAGCGTGAAGCGGACGGTCGGAGACGGGGTGGAAGGCAACGTCCTTCGGCAGGGTGCGAACCTTCTTGCCGCCCACTTCGACTTCGACGATCGAGTTGAAGAAGTGGCCGGTCATGAGCTGACGGGTCAGCTCCTTTTCCTCGACGTGGATGGCGAGGGGTTCTTCATTGGCACCGTAGACGACGGCGGGAACGCGGCCTTCGCGACGCAGGGCACGGGAGGCTCCCTTGCCCGCCCGTTCGCGCGTCTCGGCCGGCAGGGTAAGCTGATCGCTCATAGGACTTGCCTTTCGAAAACTGGATAAATTCCGGCTCCGAGCTGCGAATTCAGCCGGTGCCGTCCGTCACGCCTCCAGGGATGACCATGACAGAGAGGGCGCGCCCTTACGCGCAAATGGGCATGAAAGCAAGCATTGAGCGTACCCTGCAGCTATTCGATCCGCGTAACCTTGAACCCTTGCTGTTCCAGCATGGCGGGCAGGCCGTCAGGACCGGCCATGTGCGCAGCCCCCACGGCTACGAACGGCTTCTTTCCGGCGCGAAGAGTGCTGGCAATCCGCGCAGTCCAGCGCAGGTTCCGCCCGGTAAAAAGCGCTGCGCGCAAGCCCGGGTCCGCCAGAAGGCCAGTGCGGGTTTCCTGTTCGATGGCCTTCATGTCCCCCTTGCGCCATGCGGCGGGCAAATCGAGGTCCGGTTTGTCCGCTTCCTTCACCACGACGTCCAGCAGGTTGCGCTGCTCCTTTTCCGGCAGGGCATCGAAGATTCCCAGCTGTCTGGCAGCACCTTCCAGTTCGACGACCGGCCGCCCGTTGGCCCGGGCAATGACCGCCCGGTCTACGCCATAGCGGGGATCGCTTCCATCGTTGTCCTGCCGGACGATCGTCAGCGCTGCTGCCCAGGTGTCCACTGCCGCGAAATCGCCATCGTGAAAGCCCGTGCGCTTGAGCAAGGCGGCAAGGGCAGGGCGCTCCGCCGGGGCGATGCGCTGGGACAGGGGCGGTTGCCCTTCGCTCTTCGCCAGCCTCGCGAATGTGGCGCCGACGGCTGCCTCGTCCGCGATATTGGCGACTTCCACCATGATCGTGCCGGCATCGGCCAGTGCCGCGCGCACGGACGGCGTTTCCCATTCGATCGGGCGGGGGGCGCTGTGGATGGTGCCGAACAACCATCCTTCCTGCCCGTTCGCGCTTTCGACATGCCACAGGGCTGGATCGGCCGGTTGCGGCTGCGAGGCGCAGCCCAGCAGCAGGAATGCCGAAACGATGAGGACCCAGCAGCGCATGGCCGGTTACTGTACCCTTTCGGAAGAAATGCCGTCCCGGGCCAACTGATCCTGCACGCTGCCTTCACCCGCAAGATGGCCGGCGCCGACCGCGATAAAGACCGTGCCCGGCTTTTTCAGGCGGGTTTCGATCCACTTGGCCCAATGGGCATTGCGATCGGTCAGCAGGACCTTACGCAAGTCGGGATCGTCTTCCTCCTCGTTGAGCAGATGGGCGAGCTTGTCCGCCTTTCCGGCTTTCCATGCCGTGACGATGGCCCCGATATCGGATTTGACGGTCGGCAGGGCGTCGAGCACTTCATCCAGATAGCGGCGTTGGGTTTCCTGTGGCAGGTTGTCGAACAGCGAAATCTGATATTCCGGGCTTTCGAGCGCCTCGTTCGGCATCTGGCGTGCCTTGGCCATGGCGCCGATCTGGGTGTCGATGCCGCTTTCCAGATTGTAGCCCGAGGTTTTAAGCGGGATCAGCGTGAGCATCAGCGCGGCGAACCAGGTGTCGTTGCGGTCGAAAGCCTGCGGCGGCAGGCCCAGCGAGCCCATCCCTGCCTCGTAAGCGGCGCGCTCCTTTTCATCGAGAGTATCGCGCAGGGCCTTGCCGTCTTCGCGCAGGCTTTGCTGGATGATGGCGGCCTGCGAATCCTGCGTCTTGTCGATGGGAATTTCGGTCACAAGCTCGCTGGACGCGTCAAAGGCCTTGGCAATGGGGCCTGCATACCACGCAACGTTTTCCGGCAGGATATGGATCGTGCCGAACAGCCAGATCGTGGTGTCATCGTCGGCCACCTTCCACAGCGCAGGGCGGGCCGGGGGCGCCGATTCCGCGGTGGAGGATGCCGGAGTTGCATCTTCGGCGGCTGCGGGCAGGGCGGAGAACAGGGCGAACGCGCAAGCGGCGCCGCACAGAACGTTTTTCATGATGCTCATAGACATAACGTTGCAGGACAAAGGCCAAACGCAAGCTTAATGCAAGCCTGCGCTGACTGCGGCCGCTTGCGTGGTTGATTTGAACCGCCCGATCCGCCAAAGGCCGCGCAACCAAGAACTCTACGGAATTTTCCATGTCTGCCGCCGCGAAAGAGCCGCTCAGCTTCCAGGACATGATCCTGACGCTCCACAATTTCTGGAGCGCGCAGGGGTGCCTGATCCTTCAGCCTTACGACATGCGCGTGGGTGCGGGTACGTTCCACCCGGCCACCACGCTGCGCTCGCTGGGCCCGGAGCCATGGAAGGCCGCTTACGTGCAGCCCTCGCGCCGCCCCACGGACGGCCGCTATGGCGAGAACCCGAACCGGCTGCAGCACTATTACCAGTATCAGGTGATCCTGAAGCCGAACCCGGACAATCTGCAGGAACTCTACCTGCAGAGCCTCGCCGCGATCGGTATCGATCCGCTGATGCACGATATCCGTTTCGTGGAGGACGACTGGGAAAGCCCGACGCTGGGCGCCTGGGGCCTGGGCTGGGAAGTCTGGTGCGACGGGATGGAAGTGACGCAGTTCACCTATTTCCAGCAAGTCGGCGGATACGATTGCAAGCCGGTTTCGGGCGAGCTGACTTACGGGCTCGAACGTCTGGCAATGTATATTCAGGGCGTGGACTGGGTCTATGACCTCAAGTTCAACAACGACGGCGTTACATATGGCGACGTGTTCCTTGCCAACGAACAGCAGCAGTCGAAATACAACTTCGAAGTAGCCGATACCGATCAGCTCTTCAAAGGCTTCCAGCATGCAGAGGCGGAATGCCAGCGCTGCATCGAGGCGGAAATCCCGCTTGCGGCCTACGATCAGGCGATCGAAGCCTCGCACTTGTTCAACCTGCTGCAGGCGCGCGGCGTGATCTCCGTGCAGGAACGCGCCAGCTACATCGGCCGCGTGCGCGATCTCGCCAAGGGATCGGCGCAGGCCCTGATCGAGAAGAACAAAGACGAATGGGAAGCCAAGTTCCCGGGGTGGACGGCATGACGGATTTTCTGCTCGAACTGCGCTCGCAGGAAATTCCCGCTCGCATGCAGGCTGGCGCGCGCGCCGATCTGGAAAAGCTGTTCCGCAAGGAAATGGACGCCGTGGGCGTTGTGCCGGGCAAGATCACGGTGTGGTCGACCCCGCGTCGCCTCGCTCTGATCGCGGAAGGCCTGCCCGCCTCTACCGAGGCCGTGCGCGAGGAAACCAAGGGTCCCGCCACCAGCGCCCCCGAACAGGCGCTGGAAGGCTTCCTGCGCAAGACCGGGCTGACGAAAGACCAGCTCGAAGTCCGCGAGATCAAGGGCAAGGAAACTTACTTCGCCGTGGTCGAAAAGCCGGGCCGTGCAGTGAAGGACGTGCTGGCAGAGGCGATCCCCGCCATCGTGCGCGCGTTCCCCTGGCCCAAGTCGATGCGCTGGGGGGCGAGCTCGCTCAGCCCGGAATCGGTGCGCTGGGTGCGTCCGCTCTCCGGCATCGTCGCGATCTTCGGTGAGGACCTGGTGGAATGCGAAGTGGGCGGCGTGACGTCCGGCTTTGCCACCAAAGGCCACCGCTTCCATCACCCCGATGAAATCACCATCGGCAGCCCCCATGACTATGCTGAAAAGCTGCGCGCCTGCCACGTTCTGGTGGACCACGAGGAACGTCAGACGATCGTGCGCGAAAAGGCCCGCGAAGCTGCGGCTGCCGCCGGCCTGACGCTGGTCGAGGACGAAGGTCTGGTGATCGAGAACGCGGGCCTGACCGAATGGCCGGTGCCACTGCTCGGCCGCTTCGACGAGGCATTCCTCGAAGTGCCGCCCGAAGTGATCCAGCTTACCGCGCGCGTGAACCAGAAGTATTTCGTGTGCGAGGACAGCGCTGGCAAGCTGGCCAACGCCTTCGTCTGCACCGCCAATATCGCCGCCACCGATGGCGGCGAGGCGATTGTCGCGGGCAACCGCAAGGTGCTCGCCGCCCGCCTGTCCGATGCGCGCTTTTTCTGGGAGCAGGACAAGAAGACGAGCCTGCGCGTCCAGAACCGTAAGCTGGAACGGATCACGTTCCACGAAAAGCTCGGTACGCTGGACGACAAGGTCGATCGCGTGGCGAAGCTGGCAGACTGGCTGGTCTTTGATGCGAAGGCGCCCAATGGCGATCACAAACTGGCACGGATGGCCGCTGAACTGTGCAAGGCCGACCTGGTTACGGAGATGGTCGGCGAATTTCCCGAACTGCAAGGCCTGATGGGCGGGTACTATGCTTCGGCTGAAGGGCTCCCGTCCGAAGTCGCCGAAGCCATTCGCGACCACTACAAGCCGGTCGGCCAGAACGACGAAGTGCCCACGGCGCCCACAACAGTGGCTGTCAGCCTTGCCGACAAGCTCGACAATCTGTTCAGCTTCTTCAAGATCGGCATCCTGCCGACGGGTTCCAAAGATCCCTTTGCTCTGCGCCGCGCGGCGCTCGGCTATCTGCGTCTGGTACAGGCAAACAAGCTTGAACTGTCGCTCGACACAGTGGTCCACGCCTGGGAAAGCAGGCCGAACCCGGCCCTCGCGGAAAAAGTCGCTGAGTTCCTGCTCGACCGGCTCGGGGTGCAGCTTCGCGAAGAAGGGGTTCGTTATGACTACATTGCCTCTTCCCGCGATTGGCAGGGGCAGGTGGACATGCGGCTCGACCGGGTTGAGGCCCGGGCCCGGGCTCTGACCTCGTTCCTGCAGACCGAGGATGGCTCCAATCTGCTCGCCGGATACAAACGCGCTGCCAACATCCTCAAGAAAGAGGACTGGAAAGGCGCGGCAGCCGGGAATGGCACGCTCCTGGAGCGCTCCGGTGATGAGGATCCGCTCGAAAACGTCGATGATCCGGACATGACCGAGGTCTACGCGGCCGAGATCGCGGCGCAGAAAACGCCGTCCTACGTGCCCGAACCGGCAGAGAAGGCACTAATCGAGGCGCTCGACAACGCAGCCCCTCAGGCTGCCGCTGCCGTCGCCAAGGAAGACTTCGCTGGCGCGATGGCGGCCTTGGCCTCGCTCAGGAAGCCCATCGATGCGTTTTTCGAGGATGTGACGGTCAACGATGCCGATCCCGCCAAGAGAACAACACGTCTCGCACTGCTTGATCGCTTCCGTGTTGCAGTGCACAATGTTGCAGATTTCGCAAGAATCGAGGGGTAGGCCTGCCTCCAGTCTGGACAGTGCCAACCGTTTCGGCAGCAACAAGAAAGTCAGGGGATAGATGAACAGGCAGGTTTACACGTTCGGCGGTGGGGTCAAGCACGATGATCCGCGCGCGAAGGACAAGGTGATCACGGGAGGCAAGGGCGCGAACCTTGCGGAAATGGCCGGGATCGGCCTGCCCGTGCCCCCCGGTTTCACCATCACAACCGAACAGTGCGTAACCTACCTTGCCGAGGGCGGTGACTTTTCCGGCGCCCTGCGCGCAGACGTGGCCGAGGCGCTCACCCATATCGAAAAGGCCGTGGGTAAGAGCTTCGGCAATGCCGCCGATCCGCTGCTCGTCTCGGTCCGCTCGGGCGCGCGTGTCTCGATGCCGGGCATGATGGACACCGTGCTCAACCTTGGCCTCAACGATCAGACCGTGGAAGGGCTCGCCACGGTTTCGGGCGACGACCGCTTCGCCTGGGACAGCTACCGCCGCTTCATCCAGATGTATTCGGATGTGGTGCTCGGCGTCGAACACCACCTGTTCGAGGAAGCGCTGGAAATCGCCAAGGAAGACAGTGGCTATCTAAACGATGTCGAGATGTCCGCCGATGACTGGCGCAAGATCGTCAAGCAATACAAGGGCATCGTCGAGGCAGAACTGAGCCGTCCGTTCCCGCAGGACGTGAACGAGCAGCTCTGGGGCGCGATCCGCGCGGTGTTCGATTCGTGGGATTCGGACCGCGCCAAGGTCTATCGCCGCCTGAACGACATTCCGGCGGGCTGGGGCACGGCGGTCAACGTGCAGGCCATGGTGTTCGGCAACATGGGCGATACTTCGGCCACTGGTGTTGCCTTCACCCGCGATCCCGCGACCGGCGAAAAGGCCTATTACGGCGAATGGCTGGTCAATGCGCAGGGCGAGGATGTCGTCGCCGGTATCCGCACGCCGCAGTACCTGACCAGGGCCGCACGCGAAAAGGCCGGGGCCAAGCCGCTCTCTATGGAAGAGGCGATGCCCGAGGCTTACGGTGAACTCGCTGCCGTGTTCGAACTGCTCGAAAAGCACTATCGCGACATGCAGGACATCGAATTCACGGTGCAGCAGGGCAAGCTGTGGATGCTGCAGACCCGTTCGGGCAAGCGCACAGCCAAGGCCGCGCTCAAGATGGCGGTCGATATGGTCGGCGAAGGCCTGATCGATGAGAAGATGGCGATCCTGCGCGTCGATCCGATGGCGCTCGACCAGCTTCTGCACCCGACGCTCGATCCCAAGGCGCCGCGCGATTTTCTGGGCAAAGGGCTTCCGGCCTCGCCCGGCGCGGCGTCGGGCGCGATCGTGTTCGATGCGGATAGCGCCGAAAAGCGCGCGGAAATGGGCGAGGCGGTGATCCTCGTGCGCATCGAGACCTCGCCGGAAGACATCCACGGGATGCACGCGGCCAAGGGCATTCTCACCGCGCGCGGCGGCATGACCAGCCACGCGGCCGTGGTCGCGCGCGGCATGGGCCGTCCTTGCGTTTCGGGTGCCTCGGGCCTCTCGATCGACATGAAGACGCGCACGCTCAAGATGGGCGGGCGCGAGTTGAAGGAAGGCGATATCCTGACGCTCGATGGCGCTTCGGGCGATATCATGGCTGGTGAAGTGCCGACCATCGAGCCCGAACTGGCCGGCGATTTCGCCACGCTGATGGTCTGGGCGGACAAGCACCGCCGGATGAAAGTGCGCACTAACGCGGAAACCCCCGCCGACTGCAAGATGGCCCGCCAGTTCGGCGCCGAAGGCATCGGCCTGTGCCGCACCGAACATATGTTCTTCGACGCGGGCCGTATCTCCGCCGTGCGCCAGATGATCCTGGCCGAGGACGAAGCGGGCCGCCGCGCTGCGCTGGAAAAGCTGCTGCCGGAACAGCGCGCGGACTTCGCCGCGATCTTCGAGATCATGCGCGGGCTGCCGGTAACGATTCGCCTGCTCGATCCGCCGCTGCACGAATTCCTGCCGCACGAAGATGCGGAGTTCGCGGAACTTTCGGACGAGATCGGCATCGGCGTCGACACGCTCAAGCGCCGGGCGAACGAGTTGCACGAGTTCAACCCGATGCTCGGCCATCGCGGTTGCCGCCTCGGCATTACCTTCCCCGAGATCTACGAAATGCAGGCTCGCGCGATCTTCGAGGCGGCTTGCGACGTGGCCAAGGCGCATGGCGAGGCCATCGTGCCGGAAATCATGATCCCGCTGGTGGCGACGAAGAAGGAACTCGAAATCCTCAAGGCGCTGGTGGCCCGCGTGGCCGCGCAAGTCTTTGAGGAAAAGGGCACCACGCTCGAATATATGGCCGGCACCATGATCGAGCTGCCGCGCGCGGCGCTGATGGCAGGCGAAATCGCTGAAGAGGGCGAGTTCTTCTCGTTCGGCACCAATGACCTGACGCAGACGACGCTGGGCCTCTCGCGCGACGATGCGGGCAAGTTCCTGCCCGTCTACGTGCAGCAGGGCATCTTCGCGCGCGATCCTTTCGTCAGCCTCGACGTGGAGGGCGTGGGCCAGCTTGTCGAACTGGCGGCCGAGCGCGGGCGCGCGGCGCGGCCGGGGATCAAGCTCGGCATCTGCGGCGAACATGGCGGCGATCCGGCCTCGATCGCGTTCTGCGAGAAGACCGGGCTCGATTACGTCAGCGCCTCGCCGTTCCGCGTGCCGATCGCACGGCTGGCGGCGGCGCAGGCCGTGCTGGCCTGATCGCCTGCGGGCTGGAAGTCAGCGCTTCCAGCCCGACAGGGTCAGGATTTCAAACCGTTCGACAGTGCGGCCGTCTTTCCCGGCAGCGGCAAACGCTTCGCGCGCGCGCATCAACGCCGTTTTACCCAGCGGCGGACCGGGATCGGCCAGTACATTGCTCAAACCAAGCGCGCGCAAGTCGCCCGCCAGACGCTCCAGACTGCGGAATGCGACGTCGAGTGGCCGGTGGTCTGCCACCGGGTCGGCATAGAGCGTGCGCTGAAGCAGTTGCGCGCCTGCACGAACGTCAATGGCAGGATGCAAGCGCGGGGAAGGACGGTCGCCATCCGCCGCCAGCATGACCTCGCGCAGGACAGGCAGGCTGCCGGAAGATGTGAAGCTGGCGATCACCAGTCCGCCCGGCGCCAGTGCCTTGCGCAAGTGCACCAGCGCACCGGGAACATCGTTCACCGTATCGAGCGTGCCGAGACTGGCAATCAGATCGAATCCCTCGAACGGATAGGGCTGCTCTTCCGCAAAGCCCTGTGCCGGTTCGGCTTCGGTCACGGTGACCCCGCGTGCGGAGAGGGCTCGGGCCAGTTCCCCGCTGTAGTCTCCAACGATCAGGGCGCTGGCGGGCTCGAAACGCAGGAACGCCAGCCTTTCCAGCACATCCTCAACCATGTCGTCGATCAGGTAGCGCGGGGCGTCGGGTTGTGCCTGCAAGGCCAGCATGCGCTGGCGGGCGGCAATGCGGCGGGACGGGGAGAAGATGCGGGGCGGTGCTTTGCTGGCCATCGCGTTCCCCTGCCGTCTCGATGAAATCCTTGCAACCGCTTGTCGCACGAGCGGACGCGGATAGCATGGGACAGGTGCGTATTCTCCAAGCTCTGGCCCCAGCAATAGATCTCGTCTTCCCGCCTCGCTGCCCGTTGTGCGGCGAGGGGATCGGCGAACAGACCGGGCTGTGCATGGCGTGCTGGAGCGAACTGGCGATCCCCGGAGAACCGTCCTGCATCTCGTGCGGGCGGCCGTTTGGCGAGGGCGTGCCGGAAGGTTCTGTCTGCGCGCCCTGTATGGACGATCCGCCGCGTCATGACGGGATCGCGGCGGCCACGCTCTACAACGATGCCTCCCGCAAGCTCGTTTTGTCGCTCAAGCATGGCAGCCGGATTTCGCTGGCGCCGATGATGGCCGGGCTGATGGCGGCGAAACTGGATATGGCGGAGCCGGGCTGGATGATCGTGCCCGTGCCGCTCCACCGCTGGCGGCTGTGGAAGCGGGGATATAATCAAGCAGCGGAACTGGGCCGGGTCATAGCCCGGCGGACCGGGAGCAGGCTCGCCGTCGATGCGCTTGTACGGCGCAAGCCTACGCCATCGCTGGGGGGGCTGGGAAAGAAGGCACGGAAAAGAGCACTTTCTGGCGCCATCGGCGTGAACTCACGCTCGGTTTCCCTGCTGAAAGGCGCACAAGTGGTTCTGGTGGATGATGTGCTTACCAGCGGTGCAACAAGTGACGCCTGCATATCGGTGCTCAAACGGGCCGGAGCCGAAAAGGTGATCGTATCCTGCTTCGCCCGGGTGCTCGACGAAGCTTTGCCCCACACCTGAACGGCAAAGAGAAAACGCCCGGAGCCTTTTTGGCCCCGGGCGTCCTCGTGACGAAACTTTGAGACCCTGCAAGCAGTTCGACGGCACCCCTGATTGCCGTCTGGTCAATCCCTCATCGCGACGGCCGCGTAGCCCCTGCCACAACCGGCCGTAATTCCCTGAACCGTGGCGCTTGTCTAACAGCGACCTGTGGGTCAGAAGCAGCCCCCCAGCTGCATGCTCAACGTCCATTTAAACCGGGCTGTTGAAAAGAGGATTCGCATGAAAGCGTGGATTTTGCCCCGCAACTGTGGTTATCGTGCAACATTACAATGTTGAAAGCCTGATTGAGGAAATCTCTGGAATGACCGAAGCGTCCACTGCCGACCGGGAACTTGGCTCCACCTTTCTGCCGCGCTTCGATGCGCAGGGATTGCTGATTGCGATTGCCGTAGATTCGGCAACGAAGGATATCCTGATGGTGGCCTATATGGACGCGGAGGCGCTGCAGAAAACGCGCGAGACGGGACTGGCGCATTTCCATTCGCGTTCGCGTGGCAAGCTGTGGTTGAAAGGGGAGACATCCGGACACTTCCTGCGTGTGCAGGAAATCCGTGTGGACTGCGATCAGGATGCGCTGGAACTGGTGGTTACGCCGGAAGGGCCCGCCTGCCACACCGGCGCGCGCAGTTGTTTCTACCGGCGGCTCGATGGCGAGAGCCTGTCCCGGATCGAAGGCTAGCGGTCAGGCCAGCACTTCGTCGAACAGGCTTGTCATCGCGGCCCATGATTGCCGGTCGGCACTGGCGTTGTACTTAATGGCATCAACCCCGCGTGCATCACTGCCCGGATCGGTGAAGCCGTGACGGACGCCGCTGTATGCGTGGAAGTGCCAATCGGCACCGGCACGGTCCATTTCTTCCCAGAACGCGATGACCTGTTCGCGCGGGACAAGGGGATCGGCATCGCCGTGGCAGACGAGCAGCCGCCCCTTGACCGTGCCGGGTTCGGCGGGCCTGCCCGTTGAGAGGATGCCGTGGAAGCTGACGGCGGCCAGCAGGTCCTGGCCGTCGCGCATCACTTCAAGCGCGGCTTGTCCGCCCATGCAGTATCCTATCGCCAGCATAGGCAGGCCTGCGGCTTCAGGCAGTCCGCGCATCGCAGCGATCGCGGCGGCCAGCCTGCCGCGGTAATTCGCAGTGTCAGCGCGCAGTTCATCCGCGAGTGGGAAGGATGGCGTCTGATTGCCATAGAAATCGGCGACCATGGCCAGATAGCCCAGATCCGCCAGCATGCGCGCGCGGCGTTCCATCGCGGCATTGAAATTGGCAATGGTGGGAAAGACCACCACCGCCGCACGCGATACGCCTTCCGGCCGGGCCAGCCAGCCGGTGAGGTGCTGACCGGCATGGCCATAGGCGAGCGGTTCGAGCACCATTACTCGGGCAGAAAATCCGGCACCGAAAGATAGCGTTCACCGGTATCGTAATTGAAGCCGAGCACGCGTGATCCTGCCGGGAGTTCCTTCAGCTTCTGAGCGATAGCCGCGAGCGTCGCGCCGGAACTGATGCCCACCAGCATGCCTTCCTTGGTTGCGCACAGCCGCGCCATTTCCTTGGCATCGGCAGGATCGACCTGGATGGCGCCGTCGATCGCCTGGGTGTGAAGGTTGGAGGGAATGAAACCAGCGCCGATGCCCTGGATCGGGTGCGGGCCGGGCTGGCCGCCGGAGATCACCGGCGACAGCGTCGGCTCTACCGCATAGGCTTTCATATCCGGCCAGCTCTGTTTGAGCGTCTCCGCGCAGCCGGTGAGGTGGCCGCCGGTGCCAACGCCGGAGATGAGCGCATCGATGGGCGTACCGGCGAAGTCGGCCAGGATTTCCTGCGCCGTCGTCTTCACGTGGATGGCAATGTTCGCGGGATTGTCGAACTGCTGGGGCATCCATGAGCCCGGCGTCGCCTCAATCAGTTCCTTTGCCCGGTCGATCGCCCCCTTCATGCCCTTTTCGCGCGGAGTCAGATCGAACTCGGCGCCATAGGCCAGCATCAGCCGCCGCCGTTCGATGGACATCGATTCGGGCATGACGAGGATGAGCTTGTAACCCTTCACAGCGGCCGCCATGGCAAGGCCGATGCCGGTATTGCCCGAAGTCGGCTCGATGATCGTGCCGCCGGGTTTCAGGCTGCCATCGGCTTCGGCGGCCTCGATCATGGCGAGGCCGATGCGATCCTTGATCGAGCCGCCAGGATTGGCGCGCTCGGCCTTTACCCACACTTCGTGATCCGGAAACAGACGCGACAAGCGGATGTGCGGCGTGTTGCCGATAGTGGCGAGAATGCTGTCTGCCTTCATGGCTCTTGCTCCCAACGTGGTGAGAATGTGCGGGCGCGCTGGATTTCAGGAAACATCCATGCCCAGATTAGAGTAATAACTATGGCACCGGCGCCGCCGAAAACAACCGCTCCGGTTGCGCCCAGCAGCGCAGCCGCAATGCCCGACTGCATTTCGCCGAGTTCGTTTGAGGCGGAAATCGCCAGCCCCGAGATCGCTGAAACCCTGCCGCGCACGTCGTCCGGCGTGCGCAGTTGCACCAGTGTGGTGCGGATGAAGACCGAAATCATGTCCGCCGCGCCGAGCAGTGCCAGGCACAGCAGCGTCAGCGCGAAGCTGCGCGAGAGGCCAAAGCCCACCGTCATGGCGCCAAAGCCCGCGACCGCCAGCAGCATCTTGACGCCCACGTTCTTTTCCAGCGGCCGGAACGAGAGCCATAGCGCGACAAGCGCGGCCCCGGCGGCTGTCGCCGCGCGCATCCAGCCCAGCCCTTCGGGGCCGACATGCAGGATATCGCGCGCGAAAACCGGCATCAGCGCTGTCGCCCCGCCCAGCAATACGGCGAACAGGTCCAGCGTGATACAGCCGAGCAGGAAGCGTTCATGCCAGACGAAGCGAAAGCCGTCGATAATCTGCCGGATCGGATGCGCCTTGCGGGCATCGCTGTGCACGCCGGGCAGGTTGGAGATCGAAACGATCGTAAGCGCCGCGATCACCTGGAACACCGCAGTCGACCAATAGGGCAGCGCGCGATCGGCGGCGAACAGGAAGCCATAAGTGGCCGGGCCGATGATCACCCCGGCCTGCATGGCTATCGAATTGAAGCCGATGGCGCGGGGGATAAGGCTGGAGGGAACGACATTGGGCGCAATGGCGCTCATAGCCGGGCCGATAAAGACCCGCACGACGCCGTGAAGCACCGCGAATCCGAACAGCACCGGCAGGCTGCGCACTTCGAGTTCGGTGGTGATACCCAGTCCCAGCGCCACGCAGACATCAAGCAGGGCGGCCATGCCGGCCACTTTGCGCCGGTCTATCCGGTCGGCAATGACCCCGGCGACGGGCGTCAGCAGGAACACCGGCAGGAACTGCGCGAAGCCGAGCAGCCCCAGCTGAAACGAGGCCTGCGTGATCGACATCCCGTATTCGCTGCGGGCGACATCATAGAGCTGGTAGCCGATGATGACGACCATGCCGGTCGCTGCCAGTACCGAGCAGAAGCGGGCTAACCAGAATTTGCGGTAGTTGGCGATTTGGAGAGGGGAGGAGGGCGTATTCACGCGATGCTGCATGGCAGCACCTCCCCCCCTTGCCAAGAGATACCCTGTTGGGAAGTCAGAAGGAAAGCTTGGCGGTCAACCGCACATCACGCCCGGCGATGGGCACGAAATCGCGTGTTTCCGAAGCCGCCAGCCGTCCTTTGGCGTTGAGCAGGTTGTCCGCCGCCAGGATCAGCGACACCGGGCTCTGATCCCCCATCGGGCGCCAGGTGGCGCTCAGGTTCACGAGCGTGAAGGCCCGCGTCGGGTTTTCATTGTCGGCAACGCGCTTTTGATGGTCGTTCCATTCGACTTCGCCGCGCAGATCGAGGTTGGACGAATCGAATTCCAGCCCGCCGCGAACGCGCAGCGGCGGAATGCGCGGCACCGGACCGATCCCGACCAGCCGGGCGTGCGTGTAGTCGACGCCGGTATCGGCCTTGAGCGAGCCGCCGCTGCTCCAGCGAAGGAACGTCAGGGCTCCTTCGGCTTCCACGCCCCGGAAACGGGCAGGGGCCTGGATATACTGATAGACGGGGAATTCCTCGATCACTTCACCAGTGGGCACGCCAGTGATGAAGTTGGCGAAGTTGGTGCCGTAGGCCGTCACCGATCCCGCGAAATCGCCGCCGTTGTAGCGGATGCCGGCCTCGATCCCGTCGCTGCGCTCAACAGTGAAATTCGGGTTGCCGCGCTCGTAGGACTGGGTGGCATCGTGCATGCCGTCCACGAACAATTCCTCTGCCGCGGGGGCCCGCTCGCCATGCAGATAGCTGACCGAGACGGTCAGGTGATCGATCGGATGCCAGGCCAGCCCGGCGACAGCCGAATACTGCGAGAAATTGCGGCGTTCGGCGGCCGGGATCGTGTGGATCCGCGTGTTTTCGTAACGCAGCGCGCCTTCCAGATCGAACTGCCCCACTTCCAGCTGCTGCAGCGTGAAGACGGCGAACTGATCGGTCTGGCTGTTTGGCAGCAGCATTTCGTCGCCGCTGATGTCCAGCCGGGCCGTCGAGTACTGGACACCGCTCGAACCGGTCCAGATGCCGTGGCGGGCCTGATCGGCCTGAAGGCGGACCTTGATCGACTTGTTGTGGAACTTCGTTCCAACATTGCCATCTTCGATTTCGGCGTGTTCGTAATCGCCGAAAGCGCCGCGCATTTCGACTCGCTTGAAGAAGCCATCGAGATTGAGGCCTGCGCGCAGGTCGACCCGGGTCTGGCGCAGCGCGATACTCGTTGCGCCGGGATCGACGGAGGGGCGCGGCGGGATACCGTAGTCGGTGGAAAGGCGCTGGACAGACACGCCGATGTCACCGCCCTCATCGATGAAGGCAAGGCCGCCGCCGACGGACCAGCCCTTGGTCCAGCTGTTCGGAATGGATCCCTTGCGGTTGGCCTGGTCAGTCAGGGTCGCGGCCCCGGCAGTATCACCTGCTGCGGCAAGATCGTCGGCCCGGGTAAGCGTTTGCGCGCGCAATTCAGGCGACAGCACATGGCCGCCGATATCGAGATTGTCACTGTGGAAGTACGATCCGTCGACATGGGCAACAAGGCGGTCCGCCAGCTTCACGTCGGCTGCCGCGCCGCCGTTGAAGAGGTTCGCGGCCGTTCCAAAGGAGGCAAGGGCGTCGAGCTTGTACGTGTTCTCCGGAACGTGGCGCGGAATGCGCTTGTCGATGGCATTGACGGCGCCGCCTGCCGGGTCGCTGGCATAGAGCAGGACGCGGGGGCCATGCAGCACTTCGACGCGTTCGACATTGAGCGTATCAAGCGACACCGCGTGGTCGGCCGAAACCGAAGAGGCATCGAGAGAGCCGATACCGTCCAGCAGAACCTGCACGCGCGGGCCGTCGAAGCCGCGCAGAATCGGGCGGGAGACGCCCGGGGCAAAGCCGCTGGTGGTGACGCCGGGCAGGTTCGCCAGCATCTGACCGATCTGCGGCTTCAGATTGCGGGCCAGGCTGTCTCCCTGAAGCACGACCGGCGCGGAGATCGGATCTGTATTGCCGGAAATGACACGGCCGGTAACGATGATCTCCGGCCCGCTTTCCTGCGCATGGCTGGAGTGACTGCCCGCGCCGCCGGCGCCCGTGCTGTCAGGGGCAGCAGACTGCGCAAGAGCCGTGCCGGGAAGGGCGGCCAGCAGCGCTGCAGTTGCAAGGGAACTGGCACAAGCCAGCATGGCGATTCGAGGGGGGCGTGTGATCATGCCCGCCCGAGTAATTGTGACGTTATAATGTATCAAGGGAAAATTTGCAGTCGCGGCAAAATGATGCGGCGGTGCAACATGGAAGGCGGAAGCGTTGAGAGCCTGCCCGCGCGAACGGGCAGGCCGGAATGTCAGCGGCGGGGGCGCAGGCGCGGGTTCGGCTGCAGGGTATCGACCAGCTTGAGGAAGTCATCGACACGGATGATTCGCTCGAACTGGAAGCCCGCACGCCCTTCGTGAGCCCAGATCAGATGAGCCTCGATCCGGCCGACGACAGGCAGGCGCATGACCACCCGCTCACCGCGTTCAAGGCCCAGATCGCCCTGAACCATGAAGCCCTGGGCGGAGACATTGACGATGTGCAAGTTCAGGTCGCCGAGCTGGCGATGCTCGGCGATCACGGAATAGTCTACCGGATGGCGTGCCGCCCGGCGCTTGTCGGTTACAGAAAGCTGCGCTCCTGCACTCATTGTCGTTGCCTTTGTTCGTGACCTCAGGAGGCGACAATGAGGCCAAATCACCAATATTCGGTAAACCCGGCAGTTTCATGCCGGACGAACGGTGCATTTTTGCCGGTCAGTTGCCTTTAATTATGCCGTGCTTCTTTTTTCCGAGGCTCAGCTTGCGGATTTCACCGGCGCCAGCGGTGATCAGAAAGCCGGGATCGTCCATCGTCTGATCGTCGAGTTTCACCGCCCCTTCGGCAATCTTGCGCTTGGCCTCGCCATTGGAAGCGGTGAAACCGAGCGCCGTGCAAGCCGCGCCCAGGCGGATGCCTTCGCTGCCCGCTTCGATGGTGGGAAGATCCTCGCCAAGCCCGCCGCCCGCGAAAGTCTCGCGCGCGGTGGCTTCGGCGGCGGCGGCAGCTTCTTCGCCCCGGCACAGCTTGGTCGCTTCGTTGGCTAGCACGATCTTGGCGTCGTTGATCTCGCCGCCTTCCAGCGCTTCGAGCCGGGCAATCTCGTCGAGCGGCAGATCGGTGAAGAGGCGCAAGAAGCGGCCCACGTCCCGGTCGTCGCAATTGCGCCAGAACTGCCAGTAGTCGTAGGCAGGCAGCGAGCCTTCGTTTAGCCAGATCGCGCCAGACACCGACTTGCCCATCTTGGTGCCGTCCGCCTTGGTGATCAGCGGCGTGGTCAGCCCGAAGACTTCGGTGGAATCCATGCGGCGGGTTAGTTCGACGCCGTTGACGATGTTGCCCCACTGATCGGAACCGCCCATCTGCAGGCGCACGCCCTGCGTGTCGCACAAGTGGCGGAAATCGTACCCTTGCAGGATCATGTAGTTGAATTCGAGGAACGTCATCGGCTGCTCGCGCTCAAGCCGCAGGCGCACCGAATCAAAGCTCAGCATGCGGTTGACGGTGAAGTGGGTGCCGACTTTCTGCAGCATCTCGATGTAGCCGATCTTACCCAGCCAATCGTGGTTGTTGACCATCATGGCATCGGTCGGCCCGTCCCCGAAAGTCAGGAAGCGTTCGAACGCGGTGCGGATCGAGGCGATATTGCCCTCGATCGCCTCATCCGTCAGCATCTTGCGGACTTCATCCTTGCCGGTGGGATCGCCGATACGGGTCGTTCCCCCGCCCATCAGTACGATCGGCTTGTGCCCGGCCTGCTGCAACCGGCGCAGCAGCATGATCGACACCAGATTGCCGACATGCAGCGAAGGGGCGGTCGCGTCGAAGCCCACATAACCCGGCACGATCTGTTTGGCGGCCAGGGTATCGAGGCCCTGTGCATCGGTCACTTGGTGGAGGTAGCCGCGTTCGTCGAGCAGGCGGAGCAGGGATGATGTGTAGGTCATGGGTCTTTTTCGGCGTGGTCAGGAGCGGCGCGCCTAGCACGCGGCGCGCGCGAAACAAAGCCGCAGCTGTGTTTGACCGGCAAGGCGTATCAACCGTTGGTCGCTCCGGGTATGGCGGCCGGACGCATCGGTATTGCCGGTTTGAATACCGGCCATATAGCCATGGCCCATGGCCGTACTGACCTGTCACCCCGCCCATCCGCCTGCCCTCGTGCGCAGCGTGGAATTCCGGATCATCGGTTTTGACGCCAACTGGCTGCGCGCACGATGGAAAATCGTGGGCTGCGGCAAGCTCTCGGTCCCGCCTTTCGCAGGAAAGGGCCGGGCGGACGGTTTGTGGCAAACGACCTGTTTCGAGCTGTTCTTGCAGTCTCCCGATGGCCCGGCCTACACCGAGATCAACCTTTCCCCGTCTGAACGGTGGAACGTCTATGACTTCACGCAGCGGCGCGAGGGCATGAGCGAACGCCCGATGCCGCGAGAGCCGGAGTGCACGATGCGGCTTGGCAGCGACATGGCGATCTTCGACGCCGCCATTCCTGCAGGGGGTCTTCCTGCGCCGCCCTGGCGCTATGGTGCTACGGCCGTGATTGAGGAAGAGGGGGGCGTGAAGAGCTACTGGGCCCTTTCCCACACTGGCGATGCACCGGACTTTCACGATCCGGCTTGCTTCCTGGAAGAGGTTGCGGCACCCAGCCCCGCATGAAATTCGGTATCGACCGCCTGCTGGCGGACCCTGCGCTGCGCAAGCCGCTCGAAGGCAAGCGCGTGGCCCTCGTCGCCCATCCCGCTTCGGTTACTGAGGGGCTTGTCCATTCGCTCGATGCCCTGATCGCGGCAGGCGTGAACGTGACCAGCGCTTTCGGCCCGCAGCACGGGCTCAAGGGCGACAAGCAGGACAATATGGTCGAGACCGCCGACGAGACCGATCCGGCCTATGGCATCCCGGTTTTCAGCCTCTACGGCCAAGTGCGGCGCCCCAGCGGACAGATGATGTCCACGGCCGATGTCTTCCTGTTCGATCTGCAGGATCTGGGCTGCCGTATCTACACCTTTGTGACGACGCTGCTCTACCTGCTGGAAGCAGCGTCAGGGCAGGGCAAGAGCGTCTGGGTGCTGGACCGCCCCAATCCCGCCGGACGCCCAGTGGAAGGCACTACGCTGCTATCCGGACAGGAAAGCTTCGTCGGTGCCGGGCCTATGCCGATGCGGCACGGGCTGACGTTGGGCGAGATGGGCCACTGGTTCGTCCGTCATTTTGACCTTGATGTCGATTACCGGGTGATCGCCATGGAAGGCTGGCAGCCCGATGCCGCGCCGGGCTTCGGCTGGCCGGAAAGCCGGATCTGGATCAATCCCAGCCCCAATGCCGCCAATGTGAACATGGCGCGGGCCTATGCGGGAACGGTGATGCTGGAAGGCACTACGCTTTCGGAAGGCCGGGGCACCACGCGCCCGCTCGAAGTGCTGTTCGGCGCGCCCGATATCGATGCCAGAGCCGTCCTGGCGGAGATGGAGCGGCTCGCGCCTGATTGGCTCGCCGGATGCGCGCTGCGCGAATGCTGGTTCGAGCCCACATTCCACAAGCATCAGAAGACCTTGTGCAATGCGCTGATGATCCATGCCGAAGGGCCGTTCTACGATCACGCGGCCTTCCGGCCCTGGCGGTTGCAGGCGCTGGCGTTCAAGGCGATCCGCAATCTCTGGCCGGACTATCCGATCTGGCGCGATTTTCCTTACGAATACGAATTCGACCGTCTGGCCATAGACGTGATCAACGGCGGCCCGTCCCTGCGCGAATGGGTGGACGACAGGGCCGCGCTGCCGGGCGATCTCGACGCTATCGCCGCTCCCGACGAAGCAGCCTGGCGGGAGAGCATTGCCGATATTCTGCTCTATCCGTCCTGAGGCTTGGCAGGCGTCACGTCTCCGAAGAGGTAGGACGTCATCGACAGGGCGCCATCGATGCTGTCGTTGAACACCGCCACCTCGTCGCCGGGAAGGCGGGCGCCGACGGCATAGAGCAGCGGCAGGTAATGCTCGGCCGAGTTGATCGCCGCCGCCGCGGCCTTGTCGTCCGCGGAGAAGCGGGTCAGGGCCGCATGGTCGTTCGCCACAACGGCGGCGTTGATGCGGTTGCGGAAATCGTCGGCCCATTCCGGGACCGTGCCCATCGTGCTGCGGTACAGGGCGAGGTTGTGCACAATATTGCCGCTGCCCACGATCATCACGCCTTCCCCCCGCAAAGGTGCCAGACGCTGGGCCAGCTCAAGGTGCGCTTCAGCCCCCATCGCGCGATCGACGCTCATTGCCACGACCGGGATGTCCGCATCGGGATAGAGCATGGCCAGCACGCCCCAGACACCGTGATCGAAACCCCAGCTGGTATCGCGCACGACGCGGCCCGGTCCCGCCAGTTCCTCGATACGTGCTTGCAGGGCTGGGGCGTTGGGGGCGGCGTAATGCTTGCGGTAAAGCTCTTCGGGAAAGCCACGGAAATCGTGGATCGTGCGGGGATGATCGCCATCGGTGATATGCGCCGCACCATTGGTTTCCCAGTGCGCCGTCACGGTCAGGATCGCCTCGGGGCGCGGCAGGCGGGGGCCGAGCCATTCCAGATAGCGGCGCTCGGGGTTTTCAGTGATCATCGTCATCGGCGAACCGTGGCCGACGAACAGGGCAGGCATGGACTTGGTCATGGCATGAAGATGGGCCTTCGCCGCGCCGGTTCAATCGCAAGATTACCTGCTATATCCAATAGCAAAGACATCTCAGCTCTTCTTGCGCGTCAGTTCCTTCATCGCTGCTTCCAACCCTTCCAGCGTGAGCGGAAACATCGCCCCGCCCATCAGGTTACGGATCATCTTGGTCGAGCCGGAATATTGCCACTGCCGCTCCGGCGCCGGGTTGAGCCAGACGGTGGCAGGATAAGTCTGCGTCACCCGCTGCAGCCAGACCGCGCCGGCTTCCTCGTTCATATGCTCGACCGAGCCGCCGGGATGGCTGATCTCGTAAGGGCTCATCGCTGCGTCGCCGACGAAGATCACCTTGTAATCATGCCCGTACTTGTGGAGGATGTCCCAGGTCGGCGTGCGCTGCGACCAGCGGCGGCGGTTGTCCTTCCACACACCTTCATAAAGGCAGTTGTGGAAGTAGAAGAATTCCATGTTCTTGAACTCGGCGGTGGCCGCGCTGAACAGATCCTCCACCAGCTTGATGAACGGGTCCATCGATCCGCCGACGTCGAGGAACAGCAGCACTTTCACCGCATTGTGCCGTTCGGGCCGCATCACCACATCGAGCCAGCCTTGCTTGGCGGTGCCCCGGATCGTTTCTTCGAGGTCCAGTTCCTCCGCCGCGCCTTCGCGGGCGAAGCGGCGCAACCGGCGCAGGGCCACCTTGATGTTGCGGGTGCCCAGTTCCTTCGAATTGTCGAGATTGGCGAACTCGCGCTTTTCCCAGACCTTGATCGCGCGCCCGTGCTTACCTTCGCCGCCGATGCGGATGCCTTCGGGGTTATAGCCCGAATGGCCGAAGGGCGAAGTGCCGTTGGTGCCGATCCACTTGTTGCCGCCCTGATGGCGCTTCTGCTGTTCCTCAAGCCGCTTCTTGAGCGTCTCCATGATCTCGTCCCAGTCGCCCAGCGACTTGACCTTTTCCATCTCCTCGGCGGAGAAATAGCGTTCGGCCAGCTTCTTCAGCCAGTCCTCGGGAATATCGACCGGCTGCTGGCCGTAATCGGTTAGGATGCCTTTGAAGACCTTCTGGAACACCTGATCGAACCGGTCGAGCAGCCCTTCGTCCTTCACGAACGTCGCGCGCGAGAGGTAGTAGAACGCCTCGGGCGTCTGCTCGATCACGTCCCGCTCCAGCGCTTCGAGCAGCACGAGATGCTCCTTGAGCGAAGCCGGAATGCCCGCGGCGCGCAGTTCGTCGACGAAGTTCAGCAGCATGAGCCCAGCCTTTGCCCAAGGGGCCTGTGTGACATTCGGCGTGACACGGAACGCCGCAATTGTGTGCCTCGCCCGATCCCGAACCGCCAGGAAATGCGCGGTTCAGCCACAAACGCCGTGTGACTTTCCGGCAGGCCGGATTGTGGCGGCGTGAGGGAAGAGCGGGGGCAGGTCATCGCCGCCATCATATCCCATTCATGCCGCTGTAGGAAACGCCTGCCCGGTATCGGCGCGTTGTTGCGGCCGATGCACCGCCGCGACAAGGACGAAGGAAATGTACATCAGCAGATACCACGCCCCCAGCTTGCCGGGATGGACGAGGGCCCAGCCGCTGCGCTGATCGGGATAGATCCAGGCGTGCGAGAACGTGGAAATGTTCTCCGCAAACCAGATGAACAGCGCCACCAGAAACCAGCCCAGCAGCAGCGGCATCCAGCGGTCCTGCCGCCATACCCGGAACCAGATGCGCGTGCGGGCAAAGAGCAGGGCAATCGCGGCGAACAGGGCAATCCGCACGTCCGGCAGCCAGTGGTGCGCGAAGAAGTTCACATAGATCGCCACTGCCAGCAGCCATGTGAACCCGGCTCGCGGATAGTGGCTGAAACGGAAATCGAAAATACGCCAGACGCGGGCGATATAGCTGCCGACAGCGGCATACATGAAACCCGAGAACAGCGGCACGGCGCCGATATGCAGCAGGCTCGCCTCCGGATATTCCCACGATCCGTGCGCCGTCTTGAACAGTTCCATCACCGTACCGGTCACATGGAAGGCCAGAATGACTTTGGCTTCCTCCAGCGTTTCGAGCCGCAGCGCCAGCATGGCGATCTGGATCGTGAGCGCGCTCAGCGTCAGGAAGTCGTACCGCGCCAGAACCGCGTTCTGCGGATAGAACAAGTGCGTTCCCAGCAAGAGGGCCAGCAGCAAGGCGCCGAACAGGCAGGCCCAGCCTTGCTTGAAACCGAAAAGCAGAAATTCATAGAGCCACGCCCGCCAGCCCGGACGAGGCTCGAACGCCTCCAGCCTTGCGCGGATGGCGCCAAAACGTGTGTGTGAGGCCGGAAGCGGCCCGGAAAGAGGCTCCAAGGATCAGCTCGCGCCGGGAGACAGGGGCGGAGGAGACTGGCGGGCAAACTGTTCCAGCGCCGGGTCGATCACGGCCCACGCGGGCGCTTCGTCGAGCCAGATTACCGAGGAAGGTTTCAGGCCATGCCCGGCATCCAGAAAACCGAGCCGGACGACCAGCGAATCCTTGCGGGACGAATTGCGCCCGAAAATCGGCGTGCCGCAGGAAGGGCAGAATCCCTGTTCCACCGTGTTCCCGCTGGCCGCGTCATAGGCTTTCCACGCCACCTCACCAGCCAGCGTCATGCCTTCGATCGGAAACAGCGCATTGACAGTGGCGCTGCCCGCGGCGGCGCGCTGGCACTGGCGGCACCAGCACTGGCGCACCCAGAGCGGTTCCGAGGCGAAAGTGGCGGTAACGGCGCCGCAATTGCAGCGGCCATGATAGGGGGCCGTCATATCAATTCCCGCGGCGCGCCATGAAGGCCAGACGCTCGAACATCATCACGTCCTGCTCGTTCTTGAGCAGCGCGCCGTGCAGCGGCGGGATCGCCTTGGCCGCATCCTGATTCTGCAACACGTCGAGCGGCATGTCCTCGTTCATCAGCAGCTTGAGCCAGTCCAGCAGTTCGCTGGTGGAAGGCTTCTTTTTGAGCCCCGGCACTTCGCGCAGCTCGTAGAAGACTTCCATGGCCTTCTTCACCAGCGTCTTCTGGATGCCGGGGAAGTGCACGTCGATGATCGCTTCCATCGTCTCGCGCTCGGGAAACTTGATGTAGTGGAAGAAGCAGCGGCGCAGGAAAGCGTCAGGCAGGTCCTTCTCGTTGTTCGAAGTGATGACCACGATCGGGCGTTCGGCGGCAGCGATGTGCTCGCCGGTTTCGTAGACATCGAAGGCCATGCGGTCGAGCTCGGCGAGAAGATCGTTCGGGAACTCGATGTCCGCCTTGTCGATCTCGTCGATCAGCAGCACCGGCAGTTTGGGGGCAGTGAAGGCTTCCCACAGCTTGCCCTTGCGGATGTAGTTGGAAATGTCGTGCACGCGCTCGTCGCCAAGCTGGCCGTCGCGCAGGCGGGCCACTGCATCGTATTCGTAGAGGCCCTGATGCGCCTTGGTGGTGGACTTCACGTTCCAGGTGATCAGCGGCGCGCCCAGACTTTCGGCGATCTGTTCGGCCAGCACGGTCTTGCCGGTGCCCGGCTCGCCCTTGACCAGCAAGGGCCGGCGCAGAAGCACGGCGGCATTGACCGCAACCTTGAGGTCATCGGTGGCGACGTAATTGCTGGTGCCTTCGAAACGCTGCATCGGCTGATCCTGTCCGTTTGTTTTTCGGAATAAGCCCTATGTTGTGCGCCGCAGCAAGGCAAGATCGCAGGCTCCGTCTGGCTGCGGCGCCATGGACAACCCCGCCGGGGCGTTGCACAAGCTGCCCGCATGGGGGCTTATTTAAAACGAATGGACTGGCTGGGGCGGGACCGGGCCACAGGCTACCTGTGGCTGCTGGCGCTGCTGAACAGCGCCATGCTGGTCTTTCTGGTGGCGGCTTCCCACGGGGGCGTGGACCGCAACGGTTTCCTGCTCGGCTCGGACTTCATCAGTTTCTGGACCAGCGGGCAGATGCTGCATCAGGGGGCGAACGTTTACGACGGCGCCGCCCATATCGCCGCACAGCGGCAATATTTCGCTTCGGCAGACGGCTACACCGCGTTCTTTTATCCCCCTTCCTTTCTGCCGCTGTGCTGGCCGCTGGGATGGCTGGGCTATTTCCCGGCGCTCGCCGCCTGGCTGCTGGCGACCGGAACAGCCTATCTGATCGCAGTGCGGCCATGGTGGCAAAGGGCAGGGACCGGCATGCCGCTATGGCTGCTGTTCCTGGCCTATCCCGCCGTGCCGATTGTCATCGATCACGGGCAGACATCGTTTCTCATTGCCGGACTGCTCGGGCTCGGGGTCTTGCTGGCCGGGAAGCGCCCGGTGCTGGCTGGAGTTCTGTTCGGCCTTGCCACGATCAAGCCTCAGTTCGGGCCGCTTATACCACTGGCGCTTCTGCTTACGCGCGAGTGGAAAGTATTCATCGTGGCAGCACTCACCGCGTTGCTGCTGGCCGGTCTGTCCGTGCTCATATTCGGCGGCGGAATATGGAGCGGATGGCTCGCCGCCAGCGCCCGGGCGCAGGCTGCGATGGAAGCGGGCAGTGTGCCGTTCGGCAAGATGGTGAGCCTGTTTGCCGCCGCCCGGCTGCTCGGTGCGCCGGTGGCAGCGGCCTATGCCTTGCAGGCGATCGCGGCCTTGGGCACCGCCTTGTGCATTGGCGTCTTGTGCCGTGGACGCAAATGGTCGCCGGGCCTTGGCGCTGCAACGCTCACCGGCGCTCTGCTGGTGACGCCCTTCGCGCTCGATTACGATCTGGTGCTGCTGGCGTTCCCTCTACTCTGGCTGGTGGGGGAAGGGCTGCGTCGCGGCTTTCTCGATTGGGAAAAGCTGGGCATTCTGACGGCTTTCGTTGCCCCTGCGCTCGCGCGTCCCGTCGCACTGAACACCGGCATGCCGTTCATGCCGCTGGTTGTGGCTTTGCTCTTTGCCCTCGTGGTTCGCCGCGTGCGCCGGACGGCCTAATCACCGCCGTCCGGGCAAAGGCCCGATGCCGCAACAAGATCCGGATCGATCTGGTATCCCACTGTCCCGTTTTCGCCGGTAAGCTTACGGCGGAATTTCCCGGGATCTTCGCCACGCAGAAACGCCGCGAGATCAACCCGCACGGCGCAGGAATCGATGTAGTCCGAATGCCGCAGCCCGTCGGAAGCCGCCAGCGAGGTTTCCACTATGGCCAGATCCGGGTTCGGCCGGGTGAGGTGGCACCAGCCATCATCGCCAAGCTGCTGGCGGGCATAGCTCACGTCATAGGTGCAGTTGCTGCTGCCAAGGCGGGCATAGCCATGCGCCACGCGTGACAGTTTCAGCGGATCGTCCTTGCGTGAGGCGTAGATCACAACCTTGCGGTCGAACGCGAGCAAGCGGTCCAGCGCGCCGCCTTCGCGCATTGCCGTGTCCCGGTCGAAATCGGGGGAGGCCAGGACCACCCGGCGCACATGACCGGCCAGCCCCGGGAACGCCTGGTTGAGGTGCTCGATTCCGGCTATTGCAGCGCGGCTGCCCATGCTGTGGGCGACGACCGTGACCTGGGGACTGATGCTGGCCAGTTCCGTCAGCGTGCGGTTCATTTCGGCCTGAGCCCAGACCACACTATCCTCGTCCGCGACGTATCCCTGGACTTTCGCGCGCGATGGCCAGCGCAGAACCACGGCGGGGACACCGGCATAGTAAAGCCGCGAGACTTTCCACGCCGCATCCAGCGCTTCGTCAAAATCGTTGTTGTAGCCATGAATGAACACCAGCAGGCGCCCGCCGTTGCCGGGGGCGTTCACCCGCTTGCTCAGCAAGTCCAGCCAGGCCGCGTGGGTGAACTGCCCGGTCGCGAATTCGCGCGCGCCGCGGGTGAGGGGCGCCTGATGAACGGCCTGCCCATAGGTGGTGTCCCGCTCACGAAATCCGGCATAGTCGAGCACGCCCTTGCGGCAATCGCGCAAGGCCATGGAGACGAAGAACAGGTTGTCTCCGGCCATTTCGGGCCCGCCATTCCGGACCGGCGGACACGCCTCGGCGTAGAGCTGCGGGTTCGGCAACTTCAACCCGCCGCATCCGCCCAGCAGGCAGAGGAGGGGAAGCAACAGCCATCCGATCCTGTTCATGACGACACCCGTTTCCTGTTACTGGCCTGTTACTGGGATACCGTCACGGCTCGTATCACGGGATTGTGACAACGCCGAAGTGAAATTGCGCCATGGCAAGTGCAACCTCAGGGGCTTACGCGTATTGGTCTCTGGCGAAATCCTTCCAGAATCACCCAAAAGGGAGAGACCATGGCCAGCCCCAAGCGCAACATTGCCCTGCTGATCGACGCGGACAATGCCTCACCATCCACGCTGGACGCGGCGCTCACGATCCTGGGCGATCTCGGCACTGTCAACGTGCGGCGCATCTACGGCAACTGGAGCAGGCAGGCGCTGAAAGGCTGGGCCGCGCTGGTCCACCGCCACGCGCTGGAACCGCAGCAGCAGTTCGATCTCACCAAGGGCAAGAACGCCACCGACATGAAGATGACGATCGATGCCATGGATTTGCTCTACGGCGGGCATGTCGACGGCTTCGGTATCATGTCGAGCGACAGCGATTTCATGCCGCTGGCGATCCGCATCCGCCAGAACGGTACGCCGGTCTATGGTTTCGGCACCCGCCGTACGCCTGAGGCGTTCCGCGAGGCCTGCACGCGCTTCATCGATCTCGACGCGCTTGCCGCCGGGGAAAGCCGTGAAGAGCAGGGGGGAGAGGTTCCGTCCACATTTGCCGTGGATGACGAACTCATCAAGCTGCTGGGTGATGCCTGGAAAGCCAGTACGCGGGACGAAGATGGTTTCGCCAGTCTGTCGGAAGTGGGACAGCGCGTGGCGAACCGCTCCAGCTTCGACGCGCGCAGCTACGGCTTTACGCGCTTGTCCGAACTGGTGCAGTCCTTGCCCAACTTTGCCACCGAGAAGCGGGAAAGTGGATTGTTCGTCAAACGGTTGCGCTGAAAACCGGCCCGTTATTTCTCCGGCCCGGTCCGCCGTAGAACCGCACCGCTGATACCTAGCGGAACGATGACCCACTGGCCGGAAACGCCCGAAATCTCGCCATAGATTTCAAAAGGCTCCACCTCGCTGGGATGGTAGACATAACGGAAACTGTTGGGACCATTGTCCGTCGCGCTAAAAGACCCGAGCCGAAGATCGTCTCCTTCCCGCACTATGGAGCGAAGCCCCGGAGACCAGTCGTACCCGGCCTCTTCGAGCTGAACTCCGTCATCAAGCGATGCTCTGGGATTGGCCTCTTCACCCAGTCCAACATAGAGCCCGCGCGCAGGTTCTCCATCGGGCGTTCGGATCTCGATCCGCCAATGCACCGAAGGATCGCGCGTGGCCGAGGCGAGCGTCAGCCGGGGTGGCCGGGACGGGCGCCTGAACAGACGCAAATACTCGCCTTCGGCCTCCCAGCGGCCCGACAGGTTCATCCCGTCCAGAAAGTTTCCGTCGGGACCGTCAAACTCCGGATCGTGCGAGACCGCACTCTGGACAAAGTGTCCATCGGCATCGAGGCGAAGGCGGATTGTAATGCCTTCGGCGCTGCACTCGTAAGTTCCGGGAACGGGGTGCAGCGTGACCGCGCTGCCGGGTTCCGGCAGATCCTCCGGTCCACAAAGATACGGTATCTCGTCGGGATTGGCCTCAGCCGGCACGACCGGCGCCAGCATCATGGCGGCGCAGAGAACAACAATGGCAAAGCAACGTTTCATGCCGGACACCTTACATGGAGGGGCTCGGGCGGCAACAGGGCACCTCCCAGCAACGGCATTGAGATTGATAATATATATTATGTAAAATCATAGATGATTGAAAAGCCCCCCGGAACCGCGGGCCACCTATTGTTCGATGCGGAAACCGGTGAGCTGGATCACCAGAACGAGCCCAATGATGATCGCGCCCCAGATCGCCGCATACTGGATCGTCTTGTTCGTGCCGAGATCGCGGAACGGCGCGCCGCGCGTGGCCAGGATCAGGCATGCGATCACGGCGATGATGGAAACGATCGTGCCCGTCATGCTTCGATCACCAGACCGTCGAACGCTACGTGCACATGGTCGGGCACTTCGCGGCTCAGCGCGGCGTAGTCCATGCTCTTGTCGAGATGTGTCAGCACGATTGTTTTAACCCGCACCGCATCGGCAAGTTCCAGCGCCATGCCCAGATGCGCATGCGTAGGATGCGGTTCGCGGCGCAGGCAATCGACCACGAGCACGTCCGTTCCGTAGAACGTATCGACCATGCCGCCGGTAATCTCACTGAAGTCCGTCGCGTAACTTATGGATTTTCCGTCACAATCGAACCGGTATCCGGTCGATTGCGCCGGGCCGTGCGGCATCTGGACGTGATCCACCCGGAAGCCTTCGCACAGGCGCAAGGTATCGAGATTGTCGATCGTCGCGATCGTCGGATAGCCTTCCTGCCCGGCAAAGACATAGCCGAAACGCTGGCGCAGCCGCCGCACGGTTTCGGAGGCGGCATAGCCCGGGATCGGCCCCGCACGGCCATAGCGCAGCGGGCGCAAGTCATCGATGCCGTGGCAATGATCGGCGTGATCGTGCGTCCAGAACACGGCATCGAGCCGGTGAATTTCGTTAGCGAGAAGCTGCGCGCGCAGATCGGTCGGCGTATCGACGAGGATACGGCTGCCCGCGTCGCTTTCCAGCAGGATCGAGACACGCGTGCGGCGGTTTTTCGGCTCCAGCGGATCGCATTTGCCCCAGTCGGCGCCGTGTTCGCCGCCCAGGCGCGGAACGCCGGTGGAGGTGCCGCTGCCGAGAATTGTCACTTTCACGCCGCGGCTTTCCGGAACAGCGCGAAGAAATTGCGCGTCGTCACGTCCGCCAGATGTTCGGGCGTCACCCCGCGAAGGCCAGCCACGAAGCGCGCGGTATCGGCGGTGAAGGCCGGTTCGCACTTGCGGCCGCGATGCGGCACCGGGGCGAGGAACGGAGAGTCGGTTTCGACAAGTAACCTGTCTTCGGGAATTTCGGCCGCCACGGCCTGCACGTCCGCCGCGTTCTTGAACGTCACGATCCCGGAAAGCGAAATCGTGAGGCCCAGATCGAGCATCGTGCGGCCGAACCCGGCACTCGCCGTGAAACAGTGGATGAGGGCGGGGAAAGCCCCCTTCTCCATTTCCTCGGTCAGGATGCGCGCGGTGTCCTCTTCGGCATCGCGGGTGTGGATGATCAGCGGCAGGCCGGTCTGGCGCGAAACCGCGATGTGCGTACGGAACAGCGCCTGCTGCACCGCGCGGTCGGACTTGTCGTAATAGTAATCGAGCCCGGTTTCGCCGATGCCGATCACTTTGGGATGGGCCGTGGCTTCGAGCAGAGCCCCCTCGCCCAGATCGGCATGCTGGTCCGCCTCGTGCGGATGAATGCCGACCGATGCCCAGACATCGGCTTCGCGCGCGGCCGTGCCCACCACTTTGTCCCACTCGCGCTGGCGGGTGGAGATATTGAGGAAGCCCCCGATCCCCGCCTCGCGCGCGCGGTCGAGAACCGCCTGCTGGTCCTCGACAAGGCCTTCGTATTCGAGATGGCAATGCGAATCGATCAGCATCAGGCAGGCTCGTCCGCCGGGAGCTCCAGACGCGGGAACACGCCCGCAGGCTGCGAGAGCGCGAAGTCGCTCGCCGCCAGCGTTTCGAGCCAGTCCGCATCGGTGAGCGCGGCATAGTCGCGCGCATCGGCGGTGACGCCCATCTGATCGAGCAGCTTGTCGATCGCGGTGGGAACCACGGGCCGCACGGCAATGGCAAGGCTGCGCACGCAGCGCAGCAGCATCATCAGCACGGCTTCCATGCGTTCCGGATCGGTCTTGCGCAGCGTCCAGGGCGCCTGTTCGTCGACATACTGATTGCAGGCGAAGACCGCACGCATCCAGCTTTCCAGACCGGCCGAGAAATCGAGATCCATGAACGCACGGCGCAGCCCGGCAATGCCCAGCGCCACGGCGTCGGACAGCGCCACATCGGCTTCGGCGGCAGGCAGGCCGGGCTTCAGCACGCCGCCCATGTTCTTGAAGATCATCGACAGCGTGCGCTGCGCCAGATTGCCGAAGCTGTTGGCCAGTTCGGCATTGCAGCGGGTGACGATGGCCTCGTGCGACCACGAACCGTCCTGCCCGAAAGCGACTTCGCGCAGGAAGAAATAGCGCAGGGCGTCTACACCGTAGAGCTGCGAGAGCGCCACGGGATCGGTGACATTGCCCAGCGATTTCGACTCTTTCTGCCCGCGATTGAGCAGGAAGCCATGGCCGAACACCTGCTTGGGAAGCGGCAGACCGGCGCTCATCAGGAAGGCAGGCCAGTACACCGTGTGGAAACGCACGATATCCTTGCCGATCAGGTGCAGGTCGGCAGGCCAGAACTTGGCGTAATCGCCCTCCTCGTCCGGAAAGCCGAGGCCGGTGATGTAGTTTGTGAGCGCATCGACCCACACGTACATCACATGATTGTCGCTGCCGGGCACCTTGATGCCCCAGTCGAAGCTGGTGCGCGATACGGAGAGGTCGCGCAGGCCGCCTTCCACGAACCTGGTGATCTCGTTGCGGCGGGTTTCCGGGCGGATGAACTCGCTGGCCCCATAAAGCTCCAGCAGCCGGTCCTGATACTTCGACAGGCGGAAGAACCACGATTCCTCGACCGTCCATTCCACCGGCGTGCCCTGCGGGGAAAGCTTCTCGCCCCCCTCGCCTGCGACCAGTTCGCTTTCGTCGTAATAGGCCTCGTCGCGCACCGAGTACCAGCCTTCGTAGCGGTCCAGATAGAGATCGCCATTGGCTTCCATGCGGCGCCACAGTTCCTGCGTGGCGGCATGGTGGCGCGGTTCGGTGGTGCGGATGAAGACATCGTAACCGACGTTCAGAGCATCGCACATGTCGCGGAAATAGCCCGACATCTCGGTCGCCAGCTCGATCGGCGTCATGCCCAGATCGCGCGCCTTCTGCGCCATCTTGAGGCCGTGCTCGTCAGTGCCGGTCTGGAAGCGCACGTCGAAGCCTTCGGCCTTTCGGTGGCGGGCAATGACGTCTGCGGCGATCGCCTCGTAAGCATGGCCGATATGCGGCTTACCGTTGGGATAGCTGATCGCGGTCGTGATGTAATAGGGCTCGCCCATCGGCGGTCGCACTTTCTCTTCAGGTGTGTCTAGCGAGCCGTCTCTCTAGGCATCGCCGCCGAGGCCAGCAACCCGCCAATTTCCATTATGAGGAGCCCGGCATCGAAATTGTAGACCGGGGCCTGCATGCTGAGCGTGGTCAGCGTGCTGTGCGCCTCGATAATCTTCATCTGACGGGCACGCGGGGCATCGGGCAATTCGGCCACGAGCACGCTGCGGGCCAGTTCCAGGGCGGCAAGCTGGCGGTCCCGCTTCGGCCGGGCGCCCATTTCCCCGGCCAAGGCTCCGCGCAAGTGAAAGTCGGGATCGCCCTGCTGCAGGATCTGCATCATCAGCCGGTGAATGCCGCCCAGATCGTGCTCGACAAAACTGAGCGCCACGCCGGGCGATCCGCGAGAAGCTGCGATGGCGGCCGCGCGGGCATCGGCATCGGCTTCCGGCATGTCCCGCCGGATCGCCGCGTCGAGTTCGTCTGCTCCCAGCGCCGCGAAGCGCAAGACGCGGCAGCGCGAGCGCACCGTGGGCAGCAGGCGGCCGGGCTGATGCGTAACAAGCAGGAAATACGTGCCCACCGGCGGTTCTTCCAGGCTCTTGAGCAACGCGTTGACCGCGTTCTTTTCCAGATCGTCCGCCGGATCGATGATGATCGCGCGGCGGCTGCCCAGCGTCGGACGCGTGGTGAGCTTGTGCTGCATCTGGCGGATCTGGTCGATCGTGATGTTGCGCTTGGTCTGGTAAGGCTTACCGTCGGCCTTTTTCTTGGCCTCGTCGTCGTTCGCTGGCAGATGCTCCAGGATATAGATATCCGGGTGCGATGTTGGATCGGGCTGTATGCTTCCCGCCTCGCGAACCAGTTCGGCGGCGGCGGCGCGGGCAAAGGCCCGCTTGCCCAGGCCTTTCGCGCCAGAAAGCAGCCAGGCGTGATGCATGCGCTCGGAGTCCATGGCCGAGAGCCATTCCTGCCAGGCGGCATCCTGTCCGATGCAAGGCGTCACGCCGTTCATGCCGGGCCTAGCAAAGGGGCAAGCGCGGCAAGAACGCGGGCGTGCGTTTCATCAGGCGTGCCGTTGCCGTCCACGCGGGCAAACCGGTGCGGTTCGTTATCCGCGAAAGTGGAGAAGGCTTTGGCCACCCGTTCATGATAGGCCGTGTCCCGCCCGCCGATCCGGTCCGTGCCATCGGTATCACGCAGCGCCAGCCGCTCGGCCGCGATTGCGGGGGCGACTTCGATCAGCAGTGTCAGATCGGGCAGAAACCCCCGGCTGCCGATGGCGTGTAGCGTCAGGATATCCGCATCGGACAGGCCGCCGCCGCCGCCCTGATAGGCGCGGCTCGAATCGAGAAACCGGTCACACACCACCCAGGCGCCCCGCGCCATGGCCGGGCGAATCAACTGCTCGACATGGTCGGAACGGGCCGCGGCGAACAGCAGCGCTTCGGCCCGGGGATTCCAGCCCGCTCCGCCATCGCCGGGCGCCCCTTCGAGCAGAAGCTTGCGGATCGCTTCGGCGCCCGGCGTGCCGCCCGGCTCCCGCGTGACGACGGCGTCGATACCGCGTGCGCGCAAGGCATCGGCAAGCAGGCGGGCCTGCGTAGACTTACCCGCCCCTTCGCCGCCTTCGAGTGCTATGAATCGCCCGCTCGTCATGAGAACAGGTTGATAAGGCCGTTGCGCAGCCTGTCCAGCGGGCCGGCCTTGGCAACATCGTGCCCGGCATAAAGCGGCACATGGCCGGGCGCGAGCCCCTGAACCTGGATCTCAAGATCCCCAACCCGCTCTCCCTTGCGCACCGGCGCTTGCAACGGCCCCCGGTAACGGACGGATAGCGTGATCCTGGCCTTGCTGCCTTTGGGAAGCGCTGCGTGCACTTCACGCTTGGCGACCAGCGGAACGCTGAGGTCCGCACCGCCCTGCACTTTGGCACGGGTAACCGGCTGCCCCTGATCGAACAGGTGGCGTGCATCCCAGGCGGAAAAGCCCCATTCCAGCAATGCCCGCGCGGCCGCATCGCGCACGCGCCCGGTGGGAGACCCGGCCAGGACCATCACCAGCCTGCGCCCTTCCCTCTGCGCCGTGCCGACGAAATTGTAGCCCGCCTCGCGGGTATAGCCCGTCTTGATACCGTCCGCGCCCGGCACGACGCCCACCGTCGGATCGTGGCTGAACATGGCGACATCACCGGCCTGGCCATGCCAGTACCAGCGCTTCTTTCCCGAAAATTCGCGGTACAACGCCGGATGACGCGTTATCATGGCATCGGCGAGCTTCACCATGTCGCGGGCGGTCACATACGTGTGCCCTTCGTCCATCCAGCCGTTCGGCGTGTGGTAATGACTGCCCGTCATGCCCAGACGCCGCGCGGCATCGTTCATTTTCGCAGTCCAGGCCTGCACGCTGCCTGCATAACCTTCCGCAAGAACCACGCAGGCATCGTTTGCGGACTGGGTCATGATGCCGTGGAGCAGATCGCGCGTGGTCGGGCGGTCATGCACGGTCAGGTACATGTTGGAGCCCTTGGCGAACCATTCCTTCTCGGTTTCGGGGCGCTCCACGAAGACCCTGTCCAGCGGCAGCCGCCCGGCGCCGATTTCCTCGAAGGCAACATAAGCTGTCATCACCTTGGTGACCGAGGCGGGCAAAAACGGCGTATCCGGATGGCGCTGTTCCAGTATCTGACCCGAACCGAGATCGGCCAGCAGGCTTACCGGAATCGGAGCCAATTCCGCCGGAGGTGCAGGAGCGGCACTGTGCGCGGCGCTTGCGGTCATGGCGGCCGCAAGCCCGAACGAAACGATAGACTTCAAGACCCGACTTCTCCCGCAGGCCCGCAAGGGCGCCATATGCGCGCGGAGCCGGTGGTTCCGGTCAATCCGCTGACTGGATTCGAGCATCCTTATAGCCAGCGTGCCTGGCTTTCTCCAGCGCTGGCGCGGCTTGTGCACGGTTTGCGAACGGCCCCAGGCGCACCATCCAGTACTTGCCGGTATGCGTGACATCGGCACCGAGCTGTTTCGCGGCCTTCCGCGCATTTGCTTCGATCGAAAAAGCCGCCGCCTGCACCACAAACGCGCCCTCGGCGGCCGGTTTGCCGGTTACCGCCGGCGCCGGAACCGGGGCCGGAGTGACTGACTTCACCGCGGCCGGCTTTACGGCGTCTGTTTTTACAACGTCCGGCTTTACAGGCAGCTTGGCCGGAACGGGTGAGATAGCCGTCTTCCCCGCCGCCGCAGGCATGACCGAAGGCGCCGAAGGCGGCGGCAACAGCGGAGCCCTATCGGTGAGCTTGCGGCGCAGCACTTTGAGCAACCCCTCGGGGGTGGCCATCCGTTCGGGCGCCCGCCCGCCGCTGCGCAACATGGCGCGTTCCTGCTCGGGCGGATTGACCCGCCGCACCCGGACCGGCGCATGACTGCCCGGCACGATGCCCAGCTGCTCCGCTGCCATCGGCGAAAGTTCGATCAGCACATCGTTGACCATCGGCCCGCGCCGCTCAAGCCGCAGGAGAATGGTCTTCCCGCTCGCCAGCGAAGTCACTTCGACATAGCTGGGCAAGGGCAAGGTCTTATGCGCGCCGGTCACGCCAGCAAGGCCCTCGCCCCCTACCGAGGCATATCCCACCGCATCGTAATTGAGCTGATCGGACGGGGTCCATACCGTGTCACCGATCGTGAAGGGTTTGCCCACCACCACCGGATAGTCGGCAGCGGGGCCGGTAACCGGCGCGGGCGGCCCGTCGTGACGATCCTTTGCTCCCGCGGTGCCCGCGCCGAGCAGGATCAGGGCCGCGAACGGCAGAATGTGGTTAACGGGCAATCTCATCAGCAAGCAATCCCACGGACATGGCGTAGTAATTCGAGCAATTGTACTGAAGGATAACCCGATAATTCCCGGTTAACAGATAGGCGGGCGTGCCTGGCCCGTCCGGCTGGAACAGCGATGTCAGCACATCGTTGCCGATGGCCCCGCGCGGCGATACGCCCAATGCACGCCATTCGGACACGGTCTTCCATTGCGAATGGCGCGCATGCACTTTTTCGCAGCTGGGGGCGGCAAGCTTGGTGGCATAAGCACCAACGTCGAACCCGGCAGGAACGGAGGCTTTCACCCCCCACGGCTCACCGGTCCGCCATCCGGCATCGCGAAAGTAATTGGCGATCGAGGCAATCGCATCGACGGGGCTAAAAATATCGGTCCGGCCGTTTCCGTCCCCATCCACGGCAAGCCGCAGATAGACGCTGGGCAGGAACTGCGGATAGCCGAAAGCTCCGGCCCAGCTGCCCTTGAGCGTGCTGCGCGGCACCCCGCGGTCAATCATCTTCATCAGCGCCACCAGTTCGCCCTCGAACAGCTCGCGCCTGCGCCCTTCCCAGGCCAGCGTCGCCAGAGAGCGGGCCAGATCGAAATTGCCGGTATAGCCGCCGTAGTTGGTTTCATGCCCCCAGATCGCAAAGAGAATCGGCCCTGGCACGCCATAGCGCTGCTCGATTCCCGGCAGCACCGCAGAGAGCGAGGCATAGCGGGCCCGCCCGCGGCTGATGATCGAACTGCCGACATGCCGGGCGATGTAAGGCGCCATCGGCGGCGGCCCGCCCCGGCTGCCCGGCTGCGACGTGTCGAGATCGATCACCCGCTGGTTGGGTGTCAGCCCGGCCAGGACTCCGGCGATCGTCGATTCGCTCACCCCCTCCTTCCGCGCGTGTACGGCCACGGTTTGAAGATAGGCCGAAAAACTCTCCTGCTGCGCATCCGCCCGCGTCGCGGGCAAAGGCAAGGCGGCAAGACAAATGGCCAGGGCGGGAATGCGCAGGGGGCTGAACTTTGAGAGGGAAGTCATCGAGCCGAATTTCGCACAAACAGAGCGGCTTGCAAACCGCCTGGCGATCTGTCCGGTGGACAGTCCGGCGCACGTGCAATGCCATTTACCGAGCCAGACCCTCTTGCGCCAGCGCCGCATTGGGCTATGCGCGGAAAGCAAGCGGACAGGTGGCCGAGTGGTTTAAGGCAGCGGTCTTGAAAACCGCCGTGGGTTCACGCTCACCGTGGGTTCGAATCCCACCCTGTCCGCCAACAGCTCACCTTCTCATATCCTTAGCGAAATGCTGGAAGAGATACGGCTGCATTCGTTCTGCTTGAACCCTAAACCTCCGCCGTGCCGTCTTCATGCGCCATCCAGTGCACAAAGCGATGCAGGGCGTACATGGCATCATGCGGATTGCCGATCGTCGAGGGGCCCGCCTCGCCCAGGCGGACGATCCGCTGCGCGCCGCCTGCGGCTAGCCGGTCACGGTAATCGGCCATGCGGTCGAAAGGATAGAAGCCCACTGTCTGGGTCGCCACGTTGATCCATTTCACGACATCGTCGAGGCTATCGACGCGGACGACATTGGCCGTCTTGTTGATAGGGTGAAAATCGACAGGCTCGCTGGAGCGGATAACCAGCCCCTTGCCGTCGGTACGTCCCCAGACGCCGAACTCATCGTCCATCATGATCATCATCTCAACCGCCTCGCGCATGTCCTGGTCGAGCTTGCGCGCGTCTCCGCTGTCGGCGGCCCGGCGGGCGATGTGGAAGTGCAGGCGCTCGCAGAAGCGGTCGACGTCGTCCTGCGGACCTTCCACGAACTGGTAACGGCTGGCGACGCAGGCTTCCTGGTTAAGCGTCATGACGTCGGCCGAACACAAGTCCGCGACGCGGTCCAGGGTCTCGTCATCGGCGAAGGCCTCCCGGCCCACCATCGAGATCGAGGTCTTGGGATCGAACGAGACGAGCTGGAAACCGGGCCCGAGATACTTGATCACATTGTTGATCGCATCGCCCCCGCCCCAGGCCACGATCTTGTCGAAATACTGCGGCCGGTAGAGCACCCGCTCGGTCGCATCGTCGCCGCCGCGCCAATAGACGGCGGACATCGATTTCACGATGGGATGCTGCGGATCGATATCCGCCATGGTGCGCAGGATCGCGACCATGGTGAAGGGATCGGCGCTGCTCATCTTGAACAGGTTCACCGCCTTGACCATCGATCCCTGTGCCACGGATTTCACCGCCACGCCCGGCGAGTTTCCCGGCAGCACATGGATCAGGCGCGGGGCGAAGGCGCGCACGAAGCTCTTGCGGCCGGTATAGTCCTGTTTGGGTACCCACGTGTCCAGCGCCCGGGGATCGGGGAAGTTCTGTTCGACTTCCGCCATCAACGTGCGCCTGTCCAGATAGGCAGCGGCATGGCGGGCAGTGTTCTCGACCACGGCGCGCGGCAAGATATGCGTTCGGCACATCCGCTCGATGCACTCCTGCATGTGATCGTTGTCCTTTGCCACCAGCCGCGGCCCGGTCTCGACAAGGAAATCGACGATCTCGGCCAGCGGCACGTTGAGCAGCGGCGGCACTTCGGTGCGCGGCGGCACGGCCCGGTCGAACGGGATGCGCGGCGTCGCGAAGGTGACACCGAGGTCGCGCGATGTCTGGATCACATCGGTGCCGTGCAGCACTTCCCCGCGAAGGAAGAACGGGGCCGGGACGAGTTCCTCTGCCGAGCGGGCTCCGGTCAGGCCGTTCATGCCACACCTCGCACATAGGCATCGACCGTGCCCGCGCAGCCGATCTTGTCGTCCCCCTCAAGATCGGCGTAGCGCACGATGTTGTCGCGCACGGACGGCCCGTGATTGCCGCATTTGCAGGGGCTGAAATCGAGCGAGATCCTGTCGCCGGTGATCACGCCGCCCCATCGCCCGTCAAGCGAGAGATCGAAGAACGCCGCACGGCCTTCCCTCTCTCCGTTCGTGTGATCAAGCGCAGCATCGCCCGATTTGTCGAGCAATACCGGAACCATCCATGGCGGCACATGGTAACGGCCGCCCTCGCGGCACCTGGGCATGCCAGAGTTGAGCTCCTGCATCGAATAGTTCTGGAAATGCCGGTCCGCCGGAATGTTGAACGTCTCGAAGACGTATTCCTGATAGTCCGCCGGAAGCTGCGCCCGCTTCAGGCCGCCGCCGACATAGATCGAATTGTCAGGGTCGAAATCCTCGCGGCCGTAACCGGCATCCCGCACGGCCTTGGCCACTTGCCACAGGCCGCTCCAAAGACCGGAGAGCTGCAGCTTCCTGTGCCGGCTCTCGATGATGAACTGCGCCGTGGCAGGGATGGCATCCTCGATGGCTTTGGCACGCATCGCCGAAGTCTCTTCGAATGCCGCGATTTCATCCGGGCGGGCCGTGCCTTCGGCAATCTTCTTGCGCATCACCACCATGGTCGTGAGCGAGCCCACGGTGATCGGCGGCACCGGATAAGTCCAGCGCGGCCAGTCCGGATTGGCGAAAGCCTCGTACTGCGCCTGCGCGATCGTCGCATTCTTGGGCACTGTCGCCACCGGTGCGCAGCCGACGATCAGCCGGTCCTGCGCTGGCTTCACTCCCGATCCCCACGAAAACACGTTGACCGTGTCGATCTTCGACCAGTCCATGTCCTTCTGCGAGGCGATCAGCATGGCGGACTTGCCGGTGGTGCCGCTGGAACAGGAAATGAAATGGCCTTTCGCGGCCAGCCGGCCGATCCAGTCGTCGATACCCTCGATGTTTTCGAGCGAAACCCCTTCGATCGGATAGGGCGAGATGGTTCCGAGCCATTTGGTCAGCCGGTCCCAGCGCTCGTCCATCAGATAGCTTTCCGGGTAGGACTTGTAGGCGGTGTGCGGGAACAGGACCGGCACCACATCTGCGATCTGCCCGATTTTCGTTATCCCGGCATCGCAGGCGCGCAACGAGAGGAGCTTGATCTGGTCCTTGCGTTCCTGAAACCGCTCATCGAGCGCGGCAACCTGTGTCTCACGCAGTTCGTCATGCGAAAACGTGAAGCGATCGGGCTTGGCCGCAAGGGCCATGAGTTTGTCGGCTGCTGCGCCCACCTGCATCTCTCCTTGTCCGGTCGCAGCCCGGCGGTTCTGGACAGCCCGGTGCGACTCTATTAATAGCACTTCATTCGTTTCATTAAACGTGGTTCTATTGGCGGAGCAAGCAAAATCGGTATCAGTCAGGCCATGCACGAGCGTACGCACCGCAAGCCCTCCCCGCCCAAGACCACGCCTGCTCCGGCGCGTGCCGGACGTCCGACGCGCGAACAGGCCCGCGCGCGGCAAGAGGCCTTGCTCGAATGCGCGTTGTCGCACTTTCTGGAGAAGGGGTTCGAGGCCGCGACGATTGAGGCGATCGCTGCGAATGTGAACATGACCAAGCGCACGGTCTATGCCCGCTATGCAGACAAAACCGCCCTCTTCCGCGCCGCAATTCGCCGCAGCACCGAACGGCTGGCGGCAACGCCGGAGGTCATTGCCGCAACCCGGGCGGACAATCTGGAAGAGACGCTGGTCAATATCGCCAAGCTGCGTATCGCCCTGGTCTCGACGCCCGAAGGAACCAAGCTGCAGCGGTTGATCAACACAGAATCCTACCGTTTTCCGGACATCTTCCAAACCTATTACGACATCGCCGCCTTGCCGACCGTGCAGTTCCTCGTCGGCATTCTGGAAGGAGAAACCGCAGCAATGCGCCTGGCTATCGACGACCCGCTTCTCGCCGCCAACGTGTTCATGAGCATGGTCGTGAGTGGCCCAGTGCGGTTCATCCTGTCAGGCAACGAACTTTCCCCGGAAGATATCGACCGCAGGGTGCGTTTTGCGGTGCGCCTGTTCCTGAACGGCGCCAAACTCCGCTGAAGCAGATCGAACAATCGGAACACCAGTCGATCTCACTCAACAAAAGGTCCCTTGGTTTGGCCACTGATAAGGCGCTCCGCGAAGAACTTGCAGAGCATGTCTCTGCACACAGAACGAGGTCCTCGCTTTATCTGTGCGCCGAAACGCACTAACCAGCGGCACAACCGCAATGAATCCGAACGCCCGTGTCTGCCCCGCCGCCCAACTCCGGCCTTGAAGCCGCCTTTCTTGCACACCGGCAGCAGCTTTTGCGCTTCCTGCAGGCCAGAGGTGCGGGCGATGCCGCCGAGGATATCCTGCACGAAGTCTGGATCCGTATTGCCACCAGCGGCACCGGTCCGGTTTCGGCCCCCCTCGCCTATCTGCACAGCGCGGTGAACGCGGCGATGATCGACCGGTACCGCTCGCAGCGCCAGGCGGAAAAGCGCGAGCGGGACTGGAGCGGTGTTCATGACGCCGACAGCGAAACGTCACCCGAACCGTCGGCGGAACGGCGGCTGGCCGCCATGCAGGAGGCCGCGCAGGTTCTGGCCATGCTCAATGGCCTGGGCCCCCGGGTCGCCATGGCCTTTCGCCGCCACCGGATCGACGGTATCGCGCAAAAGGCCGTGGCCGCCGAACTCGGCGTGAGCCTGAGCACGGTGGAAAGTGATTTACGCACCGCCTATCGCGCTTTGGCGGAGTGGAAAGCGCGGGCCGGAGGGGAGGCACAATGAGGCTGCGGCCAATCGATTCCGTCTCGTTTGGGAAAGGAGCCCGCAATGGCCAGTGGCGAGACTAATCGCGACGAGACAATCCGCGAGCAGGCCCTCGGCTGGGCCGTGCGCACGAACGATCCCGGTTTCACCGAATGGGCGGCGTTTACGGCCTGGCTCGAAGCGGAGCCTGCACATGCCGAGGCCTATGATGCCGTTTGCGCAGCCGTGCTGGATGGCGCTGACCTGCTGCGGTCCGCAGGCCCGGCCAATGACGGTTCACCGGCGGAGGAAACACGGCTCACTCCAGCCGCTGCCACGCGCCGCAGGTGGCTCGGTGGAGCTCTGGCCGCGTCGGCCGCACTGGTGCTCGGCATCGGGTTCTGGCAGCGCGAACGCCCTGCCCCTTTTGTGATTGTCACGGCCCCCGGTGAAACGCGCACGGTGAAACTGGAGAATGGCACTTCGATTGCCCTGTCCGGCGGTACGCGGATCGAACTCGATCACAACGATGCGCGGCGGGCGCGGCTTGAACGCGGGGAAGCGCTGTTCACCGTCCGGCATGATCCAAAGGCCCCGTTCCAGGTTGCCGTGGGCGAAGACCGGCTTGTCGACATCGGCACTGTCTTCGACGTGCGCCATGACCGCCACGGCATGAGCGTTGCCGTTTCGGAAGGGGCGGTGCAATTCAATCCGGAGGCGGAGGATGTGCGGATTTCTCCCGGTCAGATCCTCGCGCGGGCGGCGGGTTCGAACCGCTACGTTCTCTCTCCCATCGCCATGGACCGGATCGGCGAATGGCGCGAGGGCCGCCTTACCTTCGAAGGCGCCTCGCTGGATCAGGTGGCGGCAGAACTGACGCGAACGACCGGCATTCCCTTTTCAGTGCGCGGCGCCAAAAACGCGGGCACCGTTTCCGGTTCGGTCCTGATCGATCCTATTCGCAAGGACCCGGGCGTGCTGGGCAGTCTGCTAGGGCTGAACGTCACCCCCCGCGGTCAAGGCTGGGTCATCGGCACTCCCTGAATATGCGCACGGGGCGGTATCTTCTTGCAGCGGCGCTGACAGTGCCCACGCCCGCACTGGCGGGGCAGGCCGAAATTGCGGCCCGTCCAGGCCAGGCCGGAACCGTTGCCATCGAGATCGCACGCCAGACCCGAACCAGCATCGTCATTCTCGATCCGGCACTGGCGGCCCGGCCCGTGCCGGAGATCCGGGGGCGTTTCGATACGGCCGAGGCGGTGCGGCGCCTTGCCCGGGCCGCGGGGGGACGCGCGGTGCCCACGGGACCAGCGGCCTGGCGCATCGAACCCGTTCCGGCGCGCGCAGGCAGGAATAGGGCCAGACCGCACAGGCACGCCCCTGCCCCAGCGATGGCTGGCCCGCCGCCGGAGCCGATTGTCGTAGTGGCCTCCAAGCGCGGCCTGACGATCGATCAGGTCCCCGGCCAGGTCGCCGTGCTCGACGGCAAAGTGCTGAACGCAGGGGGAACCGGCGGGACCGAGAAGATCACGCAGCAACTGGCGACAGTCGCTTCCACGCACCTTGGCAGCGGGCGGAACAAGCTGTTTATCCGCGGCATTGCGGATTCGAGCTTCACCGGGCCGACGCAGGCCACGGTGGGGCAATACCTGGGTGACTTGCGCCTGACCTACAACGCGCCCGATCCGGATCTTCGCCTGTCCGACATGGCCCGGGTCGAAGTGCTCGAAGGGCCGCAGGGCACGCTCTATGGCGCCGGTTCGCTGGGAGGCATCATTCGCCTCGTCCCCAACAGACCGCAACTCGATACGGCCAGCTTCTCCGGCGTGCTGGGCGGGGCGCTGACACAGCATGGCAACCCGGGCGGAGACGCCGCGGCAGTCGTCAATCTGCCGCTGGCCGAAGGCAAGGCGGCTCTGCGGGCAACTGCCGATGCCATGCGGATGGGCGGATATATCGACAAGCCGCTGCTGGGGCGCCGCGATGTCAACCGCACCGATATTCTCGGCGGCCGTGCCACGCTGCGGTTTGACCCAGCGCCGGGCTGGTCCGTGGAGGTTCTGGCGCTGGGCCAGACGACCGACACGGCAGGAAGCCAATATGCAGACCGCGATGGCGCGCCGCTCGAAAACTCCGCCCGCGTTCCGGAAACGGCGCACGCAGACTATGCAATGGGGCAGTTCGTCGTATCGGGACAGATCGGTGCGGTCCGCCTGCGTTCGACCACGGGACTGGTGCATCAGTCGCTGCGTGAGAATTACGATGCTTCGCTGCCGGAAGGGGCGCCCCGGCTCTTCACGCAAACCAACCGCACCCGGATGGTGGCGAACGAAACCCGCGTTTGGATGCCTGAACGCCATGGCTTCGGCTGGCTTGCCGGGGTGAGCTTTACGCACAACAAGACCGAGCTGAAACGCTTGTTCAGTGCCGCCGGGCTCAGAAGCACAACGGCAGGTGTGCGCAACGCGATAGACGAGGCCACGCTCTACGGCGAAGCCAGCGTGCGGCTCGCACCGCCGCTCGTAGCGACGGCGGGAGGGCGCATCACCTGGTCATGGCTCGATGGCGAAGGCGAAGATATCCGGCCGGAGATCATCATGGCCTTTGCCGGCAGCGGGATCACCGCCAGCCGGACGTATACGAAAGCGCTGCCCTCGCTTGCACTGCATCTGGAACTTGCGCCGCGTTCAGCGCTCTATCTGCGCTATCAGGAAGGGTTCCGGCCCGGCGGCCTCGCCATAGAAAGCGACTATGTGCGCCGGTTCCGCAACGACAGCACCCAGACGTTCGAGATCGGAGCCCGCCATGGCCGCCGCGGTCATGGTGCTTTCGATATGGCCATGAGCCTGTCCTATACGCGCTGGCAGGATATCCAGGCCGACTTCATCGATACCACTGGACTGCCCAGCACGGCCAATATCGGCGATGGCCGGATCTGGACTGTCAGTCTGTCCGGTGGCGCGCTGGTTCTGCCGGGGCTGCGCCTGGAAGCCGGCGTGGCGTGGAACCAGAGCAAAGTGGACAAGCCCGTGCTGCCGCTGGCGCTGCTCAATGCCAGGGCCATGCAGGTTCCCAACATCGCCCATGTGGCCGCCCGCCTGGGCTTTGCCTGGGATCGGGAAATCAAAGGGGACATACGGCTTCAGGCGCAAGGCTGGGCCAGCTATGTCGGCCGGTCCAGGCTTGGTGTCGGGCCTGAGCTCGGGGCTTCGCAAGGCGATTATCTCGACACGGGTATCAGCGCACGGATCGGCAACCGCAGACTGGGCGTGACGCTGGGTATCACCAACATCACCGATGAACGCGGCAACCGTTTCTCGCTCGGAACCCCCTTCGGCACCGGGCGCGAACAAGTCACCCCGCTGAGGCCCCGCACCTTGCGCATCGGGATCGACACCACATTCTGAGGGCTGCGGGAATGCAGCTCCGAGCGCTGCGAATAGTGCCTTTCCGGCACGCTGCCGTGTGAATTCGATTCCGCCCCGGAAACTTTTTTCAAGGCTGCGCGCGATCCGCTCCGTCCATCCGGTCGATACCGACCTGAAGGGATTGAGATGTCGCGTTACTTGCTTGCTTCCACCGCCCTCCTCGCTCTTGCCGCCGGTGCGCACTCGGCAGGCGCGGAGGATATCACCACCCAGAAGACCACACCGCTGCGGACCTCCACGATCAAGGATGGCGCCGCGGACACGATCAACATCACCGGAGACGGTTCGGTGGTGCTGACCGGCGGCACAGCCGTCACCATGGATAGCGACCACGCCGTGACCAATGCCGGAGCAGTAACGGTGACAAACGGCTCTGCGGGCATCGCCGCCCTTTCCGGCACCAGCGGAGACATCACGAATGGCGGCACGATCACTGTCGACGAGCCCTATGCCCCGGAGGACGAAGACAACGATGGCGATCTCGATGGTCCCTATGCCCTGGGCTCCAATCGCTACGGCATTCGCACCGAAGGAGCGCATACAGGCAATGTTTCCAACACCGGCAAGATCACGGTGCAGGGTAACGATTCCGCCGGGATCTCACTGGGCGGCACGCTGACGGGCGACTTCGTCCACAATGGCGAAACGGCCGTGACCGGAGACCGCTCGACCGCGATCGAAGCCGGTGCGATCGACGGCGATGTGAGGCTCGCCGGTTCGGTAAAGGCCGTGGGCGAGGACGCCATCGGGGCCCGCTTCGCGGGGGATGTCAGCGGTGCCATGGTGGTGCAGGGAACCGTCTCGGCAACCGGCTATCGCTACACGACAGTGCCCGCCGGCACCTCCAAGCTCGACGAGGACGATCTGTTGCAGGGCGGATCGGCGCTCATCGTCGAAGGCAACGTGTCCGGCGGCATTATTCTCGCGGTTCCCCCGGCGGACAGCGATCCGGACAACGCCGATGAAGACGCCGACGGCATTCCCGATGCGGAGGAAGGCTCCGCCAAGGTCGTTTCCTATGGAGCCGCCCCGGCCATGGTGGTCGGCGCCACCGATCGTGACATCGCGATTGGGCCGGTTGCGGGAACGGCGAACGGTTATGGCCTGCAGATCGACGGTACGATCGAAGGGCGCGGCCTCTATTCCGGTATCGATGCCACGGCTCTGGCCATTGGCGGCCGCGGCGGCGCCGTCTCGATCGCCAACGGTATCGGGATCGGCGGCACGGTAACGGCAGTGTCCAACGGCGGCAGCGCAACGGCCATTCGCATCGGTGCGGGCGTCCAGGTGCCCGAACTGAAGAACTCCGGCACGATCAGTGCCAACGGAGGCAATGCGCAAACCGCCAGGACGACTGCGATCCATATCGAGGCGGGCGCCAGCCTGCCGGCCATCGGCAACAGCGGCACGATCAAGGCAACCGCTGGCGAGGATGGCACCGCCACGGCCGTTCTGGACGAAAGCGGCACTGTAGCCTTGCTGGAAAACAGCGGAGCCATCAGCGCAAGCGGCGCCGAGGCCGGTTCCGGCCGCAACATTGCCATCGACTTGTCCGCCAACACCCAGGGCGCAACCGTGCGCCAGACCCAGGTGGCATCCGGGTACGACGCCCCGTCGATCACCGGCGATGTCCGTTTCGGCAGCGGAGACGACACGTTTTCCATCGCCGATGGGACCGTGAACGGGGATGTCACATTCGGCGGCGGCAACGATACGCTCGCACTGTCGGGCGATGCGGTCCAGAGCGGCACGGTCAGCTTTGGCGGCGGGGCCGATACGATGATGCTGGAAGGCAGTTCGGCCTTCTCGGGAACGCTGGACTTTGGCGGCGGCGCAGACATGCTGACGCTGGCGGGAAGCTCTGCCTTTACCGGCAGCCTGCTGAACGCGGCCCAGGCCTCGGTGAAAGTCAACAGCGGCATTCTCGATGTGCGCAGCCCTGCCCAGATCGGCTCGCTGGATGTCGGCGAGAACGGCATCCTGGTGGCAACGCTCGACGCCGCGTCCGGTCAGGGAACCGCCTATACCGTCTCCGGCACTGCAAGCTTTGCCGAAGGATCGAAACTGGCGCTCCGCCTGGCCGACGTTTCCACCGCGGAAGGAAGCTATCAGGTCCTGACAGCCGGAGCGATTAGCGGGCTGGACAACCTGGAAACGGCAACCGATCTCGTCCCCTTCATGTTCAAGGCAGAGCTCGACGAAGACGCCGCTGCCAATACGATCGTCGTCGATGTTGCGCGGCGTTCGGTTGCCGAACTGGGGCTCAACCGGTCGCAGGCGAGTGCCTACGATGCGGTTTTCGCCGCGCTTTCGAACGACGACGAGGCCGAGGACGTGTTCCTGGCGATCACGGATGGCGATACTTTCCGCGACACCGTTGGCCAGATGCTGCCCGACCATGCCGGCGGCGCGTTCGAAGGGATCAGCCTTGGCGTCCGCACGCTTGCCCGGCAGTTGCAGGATCCGCCGAACCCGATTGAAAGCGAGAACAAGATCGCCACGTCTGTGAACCTCGCATTCTGGGGCAGCGACAAGGACGCCAAGCAGACGGCGGCCTACGATCTCAGCGGCTATGCCTGGTCGCTTACCGGTGAATACAAGACTGGCCTTGGCTACTTCGGCGCAACGATATCCTACTTGTGGAACCGTCACACGATCGGTGCGGCAAGCGAAGTGAAATCCGGCTCACTGGAAGGGGCCGTGCACTGGCGCGGCCACTGGGGCGCTTTCGGCGGTTTCGCCCGCGCTTCGATCGGGCATTCCGATTTCGACAGCGAGCGCACGTTCTCCGGCGTCACTGCGGACGGAGATGTGAAGCGCACCATCGACGGAAGCTGGAACGGCAACTTCGTCAGCTTCATTGCCGGTGCCTCGGCAGAAGGCGGCAGCCAGTTCTTCTTTTTCCGCCCCCAGGTGTCGCTAGATTACGTCCGCCTGAAGGAAGACGGTTACGCCGAAACCGGCGACGATGCGCTCGATCTGACCGTAGACGGCCGCACCAGCGACGAAATGGGCCTCAACGCGGGCATGACCGTAGGTTTCGATCTCATGGGCATGCACGCACGCGACGAAAACTGGATGCGCATCGAAACCGAAGGCGGCTGGCGCGAAGTGCTGAGCGGCGATCTGGGCGCCACGACGGCCCGCTTTGGTACCGGCGAAGTAACGCAGGGCAATGCCTTCACGCTTTCCCCCGATGGTTCGACCAGCGGCTGGTTCGCCCGGCTGCGGGCCTATGGCGGTCCCGCTGGTTTCATCATGGGAGGCGAACTGTCGGCCGATGAGCGCCACGGCGAAGTCAATCTCGCTTTGCGCGGCAGCGTGACTGTCAAATGGTAAAGACCTTCGCTTGCGTCGGTGCAGCGTGCATTCTCCTGCTTATGGCAGGGGGATGCACCGTGGCGCCGGGCAGCAGAAAAACAGCGGCGCAACGGGAGGAAATCGTTATCTCGCAGGGCCCGTGTCACGGCTTTTGCCCCGTCTATCAGGTCAGCGTGACACCGGGCGGTCTGGTCCGTTTCGAGGGACTGCAGCACACCGCCTTGGCCGGCTCGCGTTCCCGCGCGGTTTCCCGAAAGACATACGGAGACGTGAGCAGAGCCGTAGCCCCCATACGCCCGCCGTCAGGCAGCGTGCGGGACTGGCCTTGCGAGAACCATCCCATGGACACATCGGACCTGACTTTGGAATGGGTTGGGGAAGATGGGCAGCGCACGGTCCTGCGCTATAAAATGGGATGCAAGACTGCCGATGGCGCCATGATCGAACGGCTCCTGGACCAGCAGATCCAGCGCCTTGGTGTGGCGGGATGGATTGGCGGGTAGTGCCCGCCTTTGGGCGATGGAGGGCCTTTCTACTTTCCGTTCCCTGTGCTGCCGCCGTCTGGTATTGTGCCTGGGCGCAGGACAAGGGCTGATCTTGATCAAGGCAAGAGGCCCGATAGCGAACTAGGGAGCAGCTACCCTCTCATCGGAGTTCTTCTTCCATGTCTCTTTCCGACACCATCACGCTGGCCACGCGGTCTGGAATCGAACTCGACGTTCGTCCCGTTACTGAGGCTGACGAGCCGGAACTGGCCGCATTCTTTGATCGTGTATCCGACGAGGACCGCCGGTTCCGCTTTCTGGCCGCGGCAGAACATGTGACGCACGAGCAGCTCGCGCCGCTGGTCCACACCGATCATTTCCGCACCGAATCGTGGCTCGCCGTCAACAAGGCGAGCGGCCAGATCGTCGCTTCCGGGCTGCTCGCCTGCGACGGTCCGCTGGATACGTGCGAAATCGCCATTTCGGTTTGCGGCAACCATCGCGGCAAGGGGGTGGGCTGGAGCATGCTCGATTTCCTCGCCAGGCAGGCCGAAGGCCGCGGCTGCCGCCGGGTCATCTCCATCGAAAGCCGGGACAACCATGCCGCGATCGAACTGGAGCGCGAAAAGGGATTCACGCCCGAACCCTTCGATGGCGATCCCACGCTGGTCGTCCTGTCCAAGACGTTCCGCTAGAATACCGCAAACGGGGTGCGGCGCCCGGCCACTGTGGCGGTGCTGCACCGCCCGGAATTCTCGGGTTATCCACTGTTCAATGCCCCGGCGCATGCTATCGCTAACGCTATGGTAACGCTGCCGCGGCAAGGCTGCCTTTCCAGTCACGGAGAGAGCCTTGGACTACGAACGGACCACCCAAAGCGACGGCCAGCGTGCGCAGGATTCGCAGCGGGTGGGCGTCGCGATGCTGTGCGAAGTGCGGCAGGGAACCCGTCCGTGGAAGATGGCGCGGCTTGAGGATCTGTCTCCCGGCGGTTTCCGGATCGCCTGGCTGCCCGATGCCCGGCCGGAAATCCCGCTGCGCATCCGCATTCCCGGCATGCAATTGCTGACGGCGCGAATCTGCTGGGCCCGGGGTAATGCAGTAGGCTGCGAATTCGCCGAGCCGCTCCATGTCGCGGTTTTCGAACACATTGCCCGCTCGGGCAAACAGGCCTGATCCAGTAAAACGAAAAGGGCGCGCCTTCCGGCACGCCCTTTCCTGAATACCGCGAAATCGCTGCGCTTTAGATGTGCAGCGCACGCCCGAACGCGGCGAGCGTCGCTTCGTGCATCGTTTCCGAAATGGTCGGGTGCGGAAAGACCGTGTTCATCAGTTCGGCTTCCGAGGTTTCCAGCGTCTTGCCGACGACATAGCCCTGGATCATCTCGGTCACTTCGGCACCGATCATGTGCGCGCCGAGCAGTTCGCCGGTCTTGGCATCGAACACTGTCTTCACGAAACCTTCCGGCTCGCCCAGGGCAATCGCCTTGCCGTTGCCGATGAAGGGGAACATGCCGACCTTCAGCTCGTACCCGGCTTCCTTGGCCTTGGCCTCGGTCATGCCGACGGAGGCGATCTGCGGGTGGCAGTAGGTGCAGCCCGGAATATTGCTGCGGTCGAGCGGGTGCGGATGCACCTCCTTGTTGCCCAGCTCCTGCGCGATGGCTTCGGCGGTGGTGACGCCTTCGTGGCTCGCCTTGTGCGCCAGCCAGGGGCCTTCGACGCAATCGCCCAGCGCCCACACGCCCGGCACATTGGTGCGGCCATAGCCATCCACCTTGATGTGGAAGCGCTTGTCCGGCTCGATGGCGAGGTCTTCAAGCCCGATATTCTCGACATTCGGCACAATGCCGATGGCGACGATGACGTGGCTGAACTCGGTGGTTTCTTCCTTGCCTGCCTTGTCCTTGATCGCGACCTTCACGCCGGAGCCGGTCTTCTCGATCGTGCCGATGTTCGCCTTGGTCATGATCTTCATGCCCTGCTTGACCAGCTGCTTTTCGAGGAAGGCCGAAACGTCCTTGTCCTCGACCGGAACGATGCGGTCCATCATCTCAACGACCGTCACGTCAACGCCCATATCATTGTAGAAGCTGGCGAACTCGATTCCGATCGCGCCCGAGCCGATGACCAACAGCTTGCTCGGCATTTCCTTGGGCGTCATCGCATGGCGGTACGTCCAGATGCGCTCGCCATCCGCCTTGGCCTTGGGCAATTCGCGGGCCCGGGCGCCCACGGCCAGGATGATGTGCTTGGCCTCCAGCGTCTCGGTGCCCTTCTCGCCGGTCACTTCCAGCTTGCCCGGCGCCACCAGCTTGCCGGTGCCCATGTGCACGGCGATCTTGTTCTTCTTCATCAGGTGCGTGACGCCCTGATTGAGCTGCTTGGCAACGCCGCGCGAACGCTTCACCACGGCTTCCAGATCGGCCGTGATGTTTTCCGCCGCCAGGCCATAGTCCTTGGCATGCTGCATCTGGTGGAACACTTCGGCCGAGCGCAGCAGCGCCTTGGTCGGGATGCAGCCCCAGTTGAGGCAGATCCCGCCGAGCAGCTCGCGCTCAACGATAGCCGTCTTAAGGCCAAGCTGCGCACAGCGGATCGCCGACACATATCCGCCGGGGCCGGAACCGAGAACGATGACGTCGTAGGAATCTGCCACTGCTTCAATACTCCTGATCGATTGTGCCCTGCTCGATAGCTCTGGGCTTGCCACTACCGTCCACCGCAACAAAGGTGAACTGGGCTTGTGTTACTTTGACTTCTTCTTCCTCGTGGCGATGTCTGCGCCAGGCCTCGATGGCGATCGTCATCGAGGTGCGGCCCGCGCGCAGCAGCGTGCCATAGACCGAAACCTCGTCTCCCACCTTGACCGGAAGGTGGAACTGCATGCCATCCATCGCCACCGTCACAGCCCGGCCGTGCGAGCGCCGCGCGGCGATCAGCCCGGCGCCCATGTCCATCAGGCTCATCAGCCAGCCGCCGAAGATGTCGCCATAGGCATTGGCATCGGCGGGCATGGCCGTGATCCGGATGACAGGTTCGCGAATTTCTTTCGTCATGCCACGTTGGTTCCCAGCGCATCGGCGATGGCACATGGACGGTCTTCCCCGTCGAGCACCACGAAGGTGAATTGCCCGCTCGCCACATCGGTGTGGGCTTCGCTGGCGCGCGCCCGGCCGACGCCGCGGGTCGCAATCGTCATGGAAGTGCGGCCCACCCGTTCGATTCGGGCATAGACGTTGAGTTCATCGCCCACCACCATGGCACCGGGAAAGGCAAAGTCCGTCGCCCCGACGACCAGCGCCTTGAGGCCGGTCCGCCGGGTCACGAAGGACGCGGCGCCCAGCGCGAGCTGGCACATCAGCCAGCCCCCGAACACACCGCCGTAGGGATTGAGGTCGGTGGGCATGGCCGTCACGCGGATGACCAGTTCGCCGTCAGTTAGTATTGAATCGGCCACCTACTTCTCCCCAGTCACCCAACGCGGTCGATCTGCCCATCGGAGAGCTGTCTCCCCACCAATGAATTTTTTAGTCCCCCTAACTGTAGTGACTCGGAGCCACATGGACGACCTACCAAGCCAACCAAACCAATTTGCGAATTTTGATGCCTTCTCAAACGCGTTGCGCGCACCATCCTCATCCAGAAAAAGCTTTTCCGTTGAACCGGCTGGTACTTCATAGGGAAAATTAAGGTCTCCGGGGTCTTCATAAAACAGCGCAGTCCCTCGATCCGGACACCTTTTAAGTGCCCCGTGAAGCCATTCTATGTCGACGATAATTATCGACTGCTTTGATCTGTTGCTTATATATACAAAAGGTAACTCCGCATATTTCCCGCCACCAAACCATTGCCAAGAAATATGAAGATCAAAGACCTCACGATCTTCCCTACTTGCTATCCAAATCGCGCTAAATGTGGCAGCGGCTGAGCCGAACGCAGCAACGGCCAACGTCAACCAATCAACTAAATTGGGTGCGGCTTCGGTTGGCATAAGGTTTGTTTAGGCGACCATCCCCAGCGGATTTTCGACGTATTCCTTGAACGCGGCCATCAGACGCGCGCCGTCGGCCCCGTCCACCGCGCGGTGGTCGAAGCTGCCGGTGGCGGTCATCACCGTGGCAACGCCCAGCGAGCCGTCGGGCATGACCCAGGGGCGCTTCTCGCCCGCGCCGATGGCGATGATCGTTGCCTGCGGCGGGTTGATCACGGCGGTGAAGTGCTTGATGCCCATCATGCCCATGTTGGAGATCGAGGCGGTGCCGCCCTGATACTCCAGCGGCTGCAGCTTGCCTTCCTTGGCGCGCTTGCCGAGATCCTTGGTCGCCTTGGCGATTTCGGAGAAGGACTTGCCGTTGGCATCCTGCACGATCGGGGTAATGAGACCGCCGGGGATCGAGACAGCGACCGAAACGTCAGCCCGCTCGTAGCGGATCAGTTCGGCACCGGCGAAGCTGACGTTGCACTCAGGCACGTCGATCAGCGCCTTGCCCAGCGCTTTCACCAGCATGTCGTTGACCGAGACTTTCACGCCCTGCTTTTCCAGCGCGGCATTGAGTTCGCCGCGCATCGCCATCAGCTTGTCGAGGCAGATATCGACCGTGAGGTAGATATGCGGCGCGTCCTGCATGGACTGGGTAAGGCGGCGTGCGATCGTCTTGCGCATGCCCGAAAGCTTTTCCACGCTGTGCGGGATACGGTCGTCCAGCAACGCGCGGGTTTCTGCGGCCATTTCCACGGTAGCGGGCTTGGCAGCGGGCGCAGCATCGTTTGCGGGTGCCGGAGCGGCGGCCTTGGGCTTGGCAGTGCCGGGCTGCGCCGCCTCGACATCGGCCTTGACGATACGGCCGCGCGGGCCCGAGCCGGTCAGGCTGTCGAGATCGACGCCCTTGGCGGCGGCAAGACGCTTGGCAAGCGGAGATGCGATCACGCGGTCCTCCTTCGAACGGTTGGTGGTTTGCGGCGCGGCCGGGGCGGCAGGCGCCGGAGCAGCGGGTTCAGCGGGTTTGGAGTCAGCCTTGGCAGGCTCTTCCTTGGGCGCTTCGGATGCGGCAGGCGCAGCCGCCACGGCGGAAGCGTCTTCGTCCTCACCGGCCAGAAGCGCGATGACCGTGCCGACCTTCACACCCTCGGTCCCTTCGGGCACTGTGATCTTGCCGATCGTGCCTTCGTCCACGGCTTCGAATTCCATGGTGGCCTTGTCCGTCTCGATCTCGGCCATGATGTCACCGGAACTGACGGTATCGCCTTCCTTCACCAGCCATTTGGCCAGTTTCCCTTCTTCCATCGTCGGGGAAAGCGCGGGCATCTTGATTTCGATAGGCATGGAAGCAGTATCGTCCCTTGTGATCCTGGGGAGGTTTTGGGCTGGTTTTCTCCTTGGACAAGTTGGGCTTCGCGCACAAGCGTCTAGCGGTTCCTTTTTTCGCACCGGTGATGGCTTGCGCTGCATCTGGAATAATCTGATAAGCCCCTCGGAGAGGAACAGCGATGCGTGTCTATCTGGTCATTGTCGACGAAACCGAGGAAGCGCTGATCGCGCTGCAGTTTGCTGCGCGCCGTGCTGCGAAAACGGACGGCGTGCTGCACCTGCTGGCGCTGGTTCCGCCGCAGGAGTTCAATGCTTTTGCCGGGGTGCAGGCCACGATCGAGGAGGAAGCCCGCGCCCGCGCCGAAACCATGGTGACGGCCGCGGCCGGAAACCTGCTTTCGCAAGGCGCGAAGATGCCGGTGATTTCGGTACGCGTGGGCGAGGATATCAAGGTCGTTCGCCAGTATCTGAAAGAGCATCCCGAAGTGTCCGCCCTCGTGCTCGGCGCGGCGAAGGAAGGCGGCCCCGGGCCGCTGGTGGCGCACTTCACCGGCGCGGGCATGGCGCATATGACCTGCCCGGTGTTCGTGGTGCCCGGCGGGCTCGATGCCGCCGCTATCGAAAAGCTGAGTTAATCGGACAGCAGGCGCCCTGCTTCCATCACCCTTCGACAAGCTCAGGGTGAGCGGTTCGTATCACCACCCTACACACTCCAGCACTTCCGCTCATGCTGAGCTTGTCGAAGCATGGAGCCAAACGCCTCCTACCGCTTGCCACGCCCCTGATGGCGGATATTGCCGGGCCGCCCGCGCTTGCCCACCATATGCTTGCCGCGTTTCTTGAGCGCCATCGGCCTGCCGCGCGGCTCGACGCGCCCGCCGCCTTCTTCCAGTTCGAACTTGAGCGCCCCGGTCAGCGGATTCGCTTCGGCAAGGCGCAGCCGCAGGATCTGGCCGACGGCATAGCTGGTGCCGCTATCCTCGCCGGAAAGCACTTGCGCTTTTTCGTCATAGGCGAAGCGTTCGTCCCCCAGCGTCGAAACCGGCACCAGCCCGTCACCGCCAAGGCCGATGATCGTGGCGAAAAAACCGAATTTCTGCACGCCGGTGATGCGGGTATCGAACACCTCGCCCACGCGTGAGGACAGCCATGCAGCAACGTAGCGGTCGATCGTTTCGCGCTCGGCCTCCATGGCGCGGCGCTCGGCCTGGCTGATGGCCTCGGTAACCTTGCCCAGATCGTCCCGGTCGCGGTCCGAAAGGCCGGAAGTCGCGGGGATATCGCTCTGCGGCTTGGGCTGCTCCAGGTGATAGGCATCCACCAGCGCGCGGTGCACCAGCAAGTCGGCATAGCGGCGGATCGGCGAGGTGAAGTGGGCGTAGGAGCCCAGCGCCAGACCGAAGTGCCCTTCGTTGCGCGGGCCGTAATAGGCCTGCGTCTGGCTGCGCAGCACGGCCTCCATGATCAGCGCCTTCTCGCTCTCGTCGGCAATGTCCTTGAGCATGCGGTTGAACAGGCCCGGCGTGATCACCTGCCCCAGCGCCAGCTTCTTGCCGAACGTTGCCAGATAGTCCTTGAGCGCGACCAGCTTTTCCCGGCTCGGCGTTTCGTGGACGCGGTAGACGACCGGCGCCACCTTGGCCTCCAGCGCCTTGGCCGCCGCGACGTTCGCCGCGATCATGAAATCCTCGACGACGCGGTGCGCATCGAGCCGTTCGCGAATGGCGATCTCCGCAATGCGGCCCTGATCGTCCAGCTTCACCCGGCGTTCGGGCAGTTCCAGTTCGAGCGGATCGCGCTGCTCGCGGGCATGGGCGAGAGCTTTCCAGCAGGCCCAGAGGTTCTGCAGGTTCTCCCCCGCCTCTCCGCTATCAATCCGCGCTTGCGCATCCTCATAAGCGATCACTTCGTGAATACGCACGGTGGCGCGGGTAAAGCGCCAGTCGCGGACCTTGCCGTGCGAATCGACGTGCAGATGGCAGGCCATGGCCGCCCGGTCCTCGCCCGAACGCAGCGAGCAGACATCGGCGGAAAGCACTTCGGGCAGCATCGGCACGACCCGGTCCGGAAAATAGACCGAATTGCCGCGCCGCCGCGCCTCGCGGTCGATGGCACCGCCCGGACGCACATAGAACGAAACGTCGGCAATCGCGATCAGGGCATGAAAGCCCCCTTCCCCGTCCGGCTCGGCCCAGATCGCATCGTCATGGTCGCGCGCGTCGCTCGGATCGATGGCGACGATCGGCAAGTGCCGCAGGTCTTCGCGCATGTCCGGGCTGAGCGGCAGCTTCGCCACGCGCTGCGCTTCCTCCAGCGTCTCTTCGCCAAAGACATTGGGAATGCCGTGCTTGTGGATCGCGATCAGGCTGAAGGCCTTGGGCGCCAGCGGCTCGCCCAGCACTTCGGTGACTTTCACCGAAGCGCGGGCCGAGCGGCCCACCGGTTCCGCCAGCACCAGTTCGCCCGCCTCGGCCCCGCCCAGATCGGAAATCGGCGAGGAATTGCGAATGCGCTTGTCGACCGGCGCCAGCCAGGGCTTGCCCGCCCCGTCGATCTCGACGACGCCGAGGAACTGCTCGGAGCGCAGCGTCAATTTCTTCATCGGGAAGGCGCGCCAGCCCGAGTGGCTCTCTTCGGTGCGCGAGAGCACCCGGTCGCCCTTCTTAAGCGCCGATCCCCGGCCCTTTTCGATCAGCCGGATGCGCGGCGGCGGCGTGGCGTCTTCGGGCTGCCAATTATCGGGTACGGCGATGGCCTCGCCTTCCTCGATATCGACAACGCGCAGCACCGTGACTTTCGGCAGTCCGCCCATCTTGTGGAAGGCCGTGCGCTTGCCGTCGATCAGGCCTTCCTCGGCCATGTCCTTGAGCAGCGCCTTGAGCTGGATCTTCTCCTGCCCCTTGAGGCCGAACTCACGCGCGATCTCGCGCTTGCCGGCGGGCACCGGCGAGTTCTGGATGAAGTCGAGGATCTGCTTGCGCGTCGGCAGGCCCGGCGCGGGCCGTTTTCTGGGAGCCATCGCGCAGCCATGGGGCCTCACACGCCCGAATGCAATGGCGCCTGCCTATCCGCGCACAGTCATGGCTGCGCGGCGAGCGGCCCGAACGCACCGCCGGGCACGGCCGCTGCCACCGGGCTTTCGCTGCCGTCCGCCGCAAGAGAGCTGACGCCGAGAATCCAGTCATCCCCGCGCAGCCCCTCAAGCCGGACGCTGGTCTGGCCGGTGCCAGTCACGATGGGCCCCGCTTCCCATTGCGCAGCATCGGTCGCGCGCCGCCACACGTTGTAGGCCGCTGCGCCCGGAACCGGCTGCCATGTCACGTCCGTCCATGTCTTCACCGCGGCATCGGCTACGGGCGCAGGCGGCATGGGCGCGCTGGCCAGCGCCGCCAGCGCGGCGACATTCAACCGCGTGACTTTGGCGAGATAAGGGAAATCCATCCCTGCCACCGTGTCGCCATAGGTCACGCCGTCCCGCGTGCGCAGGTCCTGATGCTGGCGATTATAGTCCTCCACCGCGACGGTGAAACGCACCGCCGGATAACCCATTTCAAGAAACGGCGTCTGGTCTCCGCCGCGCCCCATGCGATCGGCCCGCCAGATCTGACGAACGGCGAGCCCGGACTGCACATCGCCTGCCATTGTGGCGATATAGCGGGATATGTTGCGCCCCGGGCTGTCATTCTCACCGCCGAAACGCCGGGCGGCGGCGCGCGTCTTGTCCGTCGCATCGGCACGCGGGCCTTCGGAGAACACGCGGACATGGGTATCGTCGCAATAACCGTCCGATCCGCACGATCCGCCGACGATATCGTTGTTGAGCACGGCCTTGACCGTCCAGCCCTGCCGCGCGGCATAGTCGGCCAGCAGCTTGCCGCCGTAGAGCCCCTGCTCCTCGCCCGAAAGCACGGCATAGACGATCGTGGCGGGAAACTTGTGCCTGGACAGGACGCGCGCGGCCTCCAGCACCAGCGCAGTGCCGGAGCCATCGTCATTGGCGCCGGGCGCATCGCTCGCAGCGTCCATGACATCGGATACGCGGCTATCGATATGTCCCTGCACGATAACCACTTCGCCGGGCCGCTGAGTGCCCCGCTGGATCGCGACGACATCTACCAGACGCACAGGCGCGGGAATGCGCGTTCCGCTCACCATGGTTTCGGGCGTAACGATTTCAAGGCAATCGCCGCAGGCCCTGGAGCTTGCGCGAAACTGCGCCTCGGCCCAGCGCCGGGCAGCGCCGATGCCGCGGTGCGGATCGGTCTGCGAAGAAAGCGTGTGGCGGGTGCCGAACCCTACCAGAGTTTCAACCTCGGCCTGCAGCCGGGCCTGCGATACCTCTGCCTGTTCAGGCGTACCGGCGCCTGCAGGCGAGGCGGCTGCGAACAAGGCGCTCAGGCCTGCTGCAAAAATAGGTGCGGGTCTGATCATGGCGCGACTTTCGGCCGGGGATCTTGTCTTGGCAAGCGCGGCGTGCGGTATCAGAGGTGTTCGGGTTCGGGCCCGTAGCGGTTGTCGCCATCGCTGGAGGGCCAGACGCCGAACACGATCACGATGAGATAGGATGCCCAGCCTGCCAGATTGGGCAGCATGGTCTTGCCCTGCTGGGCCCGCGCCGCGGCCTGCATCGCGGCCGGATCGTCAAACTTCAACGATGACATGTAAGTGACGAGATCCCCGATCATGCCGATGCTCAGCACGATCGTGAGCAGTTGCAACACCACTGCCAGGCCCATGATCCATCCGCTCTTGCCCGAATCGTGGAGCCGCCGGGTGAACGATGCCGCCGTCATCGCCGTCATGACGGCGGACAATGTGACGGACATCCACATCGTCGTTCGCATCATTCCGGCCATCTTCAGGACGACCTGATGCTGTACGGCGGCTTCATTGGCCCCGTCGCGGGCGGACTGGACCGCATCGACCATCATCGCGCCGCCCATGAAGACCGTAAACCCGATGTAGAGCACGATCTGGATGATGACCAGAAACAGGATGTAGAACCAGAAGGTGGAGCGCGAATCCCGGCCGGAAAAGTTCGTCAGGTTCGACAGATTATGCCGGACAGCCTCGATCATCGCATTCCCCTTGCTGCGTTCGTGTCAGTAAGACCTTGCGATGTATATGCTTTCAACGGCGGGCTGTCCCGTGAAAATGCACGCACCGCTGACCGGCTCCGCCTTGAGCGGGGTATTGCGGATGGTGAGCTTGAGCGCCTTGAGCTTCTGGACGACGGCTTCAAGTTCATCACCCGTCGGGCGCGCCCAGCCGGCTTCCACCCATCCCGGATAGCGCTTGTCTTCCGAGAAGAAGGCTTCGACTTCGGCGAAGCTGGAAACGCGGGTGATCTGCGCATCGCGCCGGCTTTCCGCCTCTGCAAAGAGCGCGGACTGGATGTTCTCCAGCTCGGCTCCTGCCATGGCGACGAAGTGTTCCTTGGGCATGCCCACGAAGTTGGCCTTGGCGGCCTCGTTCCACAGCTTGTCACGGCGCAGCATGGAAACCTGACCGCCTGCCGCATCGCGTCCGCCGATCTCAAGGATCAGCGGCACGCCCTTCTTGACCCAGGCCCAGCGCTTCTGCGTGGCCTTGCCCGGGCGCTTATCAAGCTGCACGCGCACCGGCTCGCCCAGCGCGGACAGCGCGGAGAGATCCTTGCGCAGCGCTTCGCAGTACGCGAGCAGTTCGGCGTCCTCGGGCTTATCGCGCAGCATCGGCAGGATGACGATCTGGTGCGGCGCCACCGCAGGCGGCACGCGCAACCCGTCGTCGTCGCCATGCGTCATGATCATGCCGCCGACCATGCGGGTGGAAGTGCCCCACGAGGTGGTATGGCAATATTGCTGCGCGCCTTCCGCGTCCTGATACTGAATGCCTGCAGCATGTGCGAAACCAGTGCCGAGATAGTGCGAGGTGCCGGCCTGAAGCGCCTTGCCGTCCTGCATCATCGCTTCGATCGAATAGGTTGCGACAGCACCCGGGAAGCGTTCGTTCTCGGGCTTTTCGCCAGTGATCACCGGCATCGCCAGCTCAGTCTCGACAAAATCGCGGTACATTTCGAGCGCGCGCAGCGTCTCTTCCATCGCATCGTCGCGATTGGCGTGCGCGGTGTGGCCTTCCTGCCAGAGGAATTCGCTGGTGCGCAGGAACATGCGGGTGCGCATTTCCCAGCGCACGACATTGGCCCACTGGTTGGTGAGCAGCGGCAGATCGCGCCAGGACTGGATCCAGCGCGACATCGCCGCGCCAATCACTGTTTCCGATGTCGGACGCACGATCAGCGGCTCTTCCAGCTTCGCTTCGGGATCGGGCACGAGCCCGCCCTGCCCATCCGAAATCAGACGGTGGTGCGTGACGACCGCCATTTCCTTGGCAAAGCCTTCGACGTGCTCGGCTTCCTTGGCGAAGTAGGACAGCGGAATGAACAGCGGGAAGTAGCAGTTCTGGACACCGGCAGCCTTGATCCGGTCATCCATAAGGCGCTGGATGCGCTCCCAGATGCCCCAGCCCCACGGCTTGATGACCATGCAGCCGCGAACACCGGATTCCTCGGCCATTTCAGCCTCGGAAATGACTTCCTGATACCACTGGGCGAAATCGTCCTCGCGCTTGGTCGAGAGGGCGTGGCGAATGGCAGACACGGGTGCTTCTTCCTGACTTGGTGTTACGGCCGGAGGTTCATCCCCCGGCGCGCACCCGCTGGCCCTTATTTGCCCAGCGCGTCAAGCTTCTTCTGCATCGCGGCCATCTGTTCCTTGAGCGCGGAGAGGTCTCCGCCCTCTTCGGCAGGGGCCGCGGGTTTGTCCTCCGCCTTTTCGGCGCCGGGCATGAAGGCCGCCGATGCTGCGCGGAACATCGCCATGTTCTGCTCGGCCAGCTTGGCGAGCGGATTGTTGCCCAGACTATCCTCGAACGCCTTGGCCAGCTTGCTCTGGTTGGCGCGGAAATTTTCCATCGAGGCTTCGAGGTAGTGCGGGATCAGCGACTGCATCGAATTGCCGTACATGCCGATCAGCTCGCGCAGGAAATTCACGGGCAGCATCTGCTCCCCGTTGGTTTCCTCTTCCATGATGATCTGGGTCAGGATGGTATGCGTGATATCGGCACCGGACTTGGCGTCGAGGACCTTGTAGTCCACGCCTTCACGGGTCATCTTCGCAAGATGATCGAGCGTGATGTAGCTCGACGAGCGCGTGTTGTAGAGCCGCCGGTTGGCGTACTTCTTGATGATAACCGTGTTGTCGTCGTTCGACGCCTTGTCAGCCATTACCAATCCCCATTGTGCTTGTGCGGATACGTTACCATTCAGGGATGTCGCAATGCAACACAAATTGCTGCGCAGCAAAAGACGGAATTAACGCACTTTAACGGGCGAAACGCTGCCCGAGCACGGTCAGCAGTTCGTATTGGGTAAGCCCTGTCGCAGCGGAGGCTTCCGGCAGTGCATAGTCCGCCGTAACCCAATCCCCTTCACGCAAGCCAGGCGCGCTGCTGAGGTCGATGACCGTCATATCCATGCTCACCCGGCCCAGCACCGGCAGAACCTGCCCGCCGGCGAGGAACCGCCCCTTGCCGGACCAGCACCGCAGATACCCATCGGCATAGCCCAGCGCGATCGTGCCGGTACGCATCGCCGTCTTCGCGGTAAATGTGGCATTGTAGCCGACCGTCTCTCCGGCCGCGACATTTCGCACTTGCAAAATGGCCACTTGCGGGCGCACCACCTGCCGCAAGTCTCCGGCCATCTCCGCGCGCGGCACACCGCCATAAAGGGCAATCCCCGGACGGGTAAGGTCGCCGTGATAGCCACTGCCGAGCGCTATGCCCGCACTGTTGGCAAGGCTCGCCCGCTGGTGCAGCACAGCCCTGCGGGCCTCCTCCCAGCGATCGCGCTGGACGGCATTGAACGGGGTCTCCTCCTCTGCGGAAACCAAGTGCGAAAGCAGCACGTCCACATCCAGCGCGGCAACGCTTTCATCCCCCAGATCGGCCATCGGCAGGCCCAGACGGTTCATGCCGGTATCGACCATGAGGTGACACCGCCCGCCGCCCGCCGCAAGCCAGCGCCGTGCCTGCTCCAGCGAGTTGATGACCGGCGTGGCGCCGCTCGCCAAAGCAAAGGCCACATCGGCATCGGTCAGCGGGCCGTGCAGAACGGAAATCGATCCAGGCGCGGCTATGTCCAGCAAGGCATCGGCTTCGGACCAGTGGGCCACGAAGAAATCGTGGCATCCGGCGGCGTGAAGAACGGGCACGACCTGCCGGGCCCCGAGCCCGTATCCATCCGCCTTGACCGCGGCCCCGGCGCGCGCATCGCCGGAAAGCCGGTCAAGCGCCTGCCAGTTCGCACGCAGAGCATCAGGATCGAAGCCAAGCCTCAGAGCCGGGCGGGGTACGTCAAGAAGCATCGTCACCATAATCACGAGGCGGCCCGCCGCGCAGGCCCCAGATCGCCACTATCAGACCGAACGCCACCACGCCCCATGTGTACCACAGGCCTGCATAGGCATCGCCCGTCCGCGCATTGATGTAGCTGGCGATCAACGGAAGGAAGCCGCCCAGATAGCCCGCGCCGATATGATAGGGAATAGACATCGAGCTGTAGCGGATCGGCGCCGGGAACATTTCGGTGAGTTGCGCCGCCACGCCGCCGTATGTCAGCGCCGAAAGGCCGCCGAGCACCAGCAGGATACCGGCGATCCCCAGCAGCGCCGGAAGCGCCGGGCGCTGCACGCTGAAATCGAAACCGCGGGCGGCAAGCGCCGCCTCTATCCCGGCCTTGCGCGCCTTTGCGGCTTCCTGTTTGTGCGCAGCATCGCCAGCGAGCCATTCGGGAGCGATCGCCACGGCGTGGCCGCCCACGGTCAGCGAAAGTGCGTCCGCAGTCCTGACCGAATAGGGCACGCCGCTGGCCGTCAGCGTTTCCAGAAGCTTGCCGCAGTCGCTCGGCTTGCTGCCGGTGAGGTCCGCAAAGGGGTCAGTGCTGCACGCCCGGCCCGAAACCACCACCGGGTTGGCTCTGGCGCTGGCCTGCAGCCCGGGATTGGCAAGCGAGCCCAGCCCCCAGAACAGCGGAAACAGCAGCGCCAGCGCCAGGGCGGCGCCGATCACCAGCGGCCGCTTGCGCCCCACTTTGTCCGACCATGCGCCGACCATGACGTAAAAGCTCATGGAGACCAGTGCGGTCAGGCCGATGACCACTTCCACCACCGTGGCATCGACCCGCATCGGCCCCTTGAGGAACGACAGCGACGAAAAGAACGCCGTGTACCAGATCGTCGTCAGGATACCCGTCACCCCGAACAGCGCGACGAAGATCCGCTTCTTGTTGCCGGGATAGGTGAAGCTCTCGGCAAAGGGATTGCCCGAAATTTCGCCCTCTTCGCGCATGGCGAGGAAGACGGGGCTTTCGGAAAGCTTGAGGCGCATCCACAGCGAGATCGCCAGCAGCGCGAGCGACAGCAGGAACGGCACGCGCCAGCCCCAGTCCGCCAGCGTATCCTCCGAAAACGCCGCCTGGTTGAGCAGGACGACGATGATCGAGAGCACGAACCCGCCGACCACGCTGCTCTGGATGAAGCCGGTGAAATAGCCGCGCCTGCCGGGCGGCGAATGTTCCGACACATAGATCGCGGCGCCGCCATACTCCCCGCCCAGTGCAAGGCCTTGCAGGATGCGCAGCAGGATGACGATGAACGGCGCCCACAGCCCGATCGTTTCCGCCGACGGGGTGAGGCCGACACCGGCCGTCGAAATGCCCATCAGCGTCACCGTTACGAGGAAAGTGTACTTGCGGCCGAGCTTGTCGCCGAAATAGCCGAACAGGATAGCGCCCAGCGGCCGGAACCCGAAGCCGACCGCGAAACCGGCCCAGACCAGCAGGATCTGCAACGTCGGGCCAACCGAGGGAAAGAACGCCTTGCCAACAAAACTGGCGAGCGTGCCGTAGATAAAGAAATCGTACCACTCGAAGATTGTGCCGGCGGAGGATGCCGCAATCACCATCCGGATGTCGGATGCGCTGGGCTCTGGCCCGTGCGGATGCTGGTGCAGGTCTGCCATACGTTCTCCCCCGTTTCCTACCCCGGAGCTTGGGCTCTAGACGTCCACAGACCCGCTGGGAAGCACCTGCATCGCTGCGTTCCACGGCAGCATGACCGCACCGTGCCGTGCGGGATAGTCCCGCGCGGCGGCAATCGTGGAAAGGCCGGGCCAGTCCGGCATGTCCGCCTCTCCCGCGAGCCACGCGGCAATGGCCTTCCCCGCAGCGTGGATGGCGCCGCCGTCCCGGCCAGGCGCGCCCTGCACGAATATGGCGGCGGCGGCCTGCCCGATCGCGCAGGCCTGACTGCGCACGCCGATTTTCGAGACCGTGCCGTCAGCGGCGGTATCCAACCCCAGCACGATCGTGCTGCCGCAGCTCTTGGAGCGCGCCTCGCCCCGCAGCGGCAGATCGTCCGTCAGCGGCACACGCGCGAGTTCAACGGCAAGACCGAGCACTTCGGGCGTATAGAGGACCGTGGCGGACATGCCTCAGGCCTCCTTGTCTTGTGCCACCGCCTCACGGCGGCGTTCGGCGATAAGCTGCACCAGCGCTTCACTGCTGGCATTGATGAACGGATAAGTGCGCGACTTTGTGATCCAGTCCGGCCGCCCCTCGGGGCCCCAGATCGTGTCATATCCCAGCACCAGCACCGAAAAGCCCAGCACGATGATCACCACGCCCTTCACCGCGCCGAAGCCCAAACCCAGCACGCGGTCGATCGGCCCGAGCACCGAAGCCCGGCTTGCCTTGCCCGCCCATCCGGCCACCACTTTGACCGCCACGTAAGGCACCAGCAGCAGCAGGACGAAGGCGAGCACGCCTGCCCCCGATTCGGTGCCGATATGCTCCGTCAGCCAATAGGTCAGCGGCGTGTGCAGCATGCGGATGGCCAGGATCGCGAAGACCCAGGCGCCCAGCGCCAGAATCTCCTGCACGAACCCGCGCAGGAAGCCGGTAATAGCGCCCAGCCCGACGAAGAGCAGAACGGCGATGTCAAAGCCTGTCATAGGCATGCGAATTATGCGTCCGAAAGAATGCGGTCAACGAGGTTGGGCAGCATCGCAAGGCCGGTGAATTTCATGCCCTTCTCCGCGCCGGGGCCTCCCGCAGGGCCGAATCCCCGCTCGAAGCCCAGCTTTGCCGATTCGCGCTGTCGGATCGATGAATGCGCGACCGGACGGATTTCTCCGGCGAGCGAGACTTCTCCGAACCACACGGCATTGTTGGACAGCGGTTTGTCACCCAGAGCCGAAACCAGCGCAGCCGCGACCGCCAAATCCGCCGCCGGGTCTGAAAGACGGTATCCGCCCGCCACATTGAGATAGACTTCCGCGCTGGAAAAATTGAGGCCGCAGCGGGCTTCCAGCACGGCCAGCAGCATAGCCATGCGCCCGTTGTCCCAGCCCACGACGGCACGGCGCGGCGTCGCTCCGCTTTGCAACCGCACGATCAGCGCCTGTATCTCGACCAGAACCGGCCGCGTGCCTTCCATGGCGGGGAACACCGCGCTGCCCGCCATCGGTTCCTCACGGCCCGAAAGGAACAGCATCGAGGGATTGCCGACTTCGGCAAGGCCGTCGCCCTCCATGGCGAAAACGCCGATTTCGTCGACCGGGCCGAAACGGTTCTTGAGGCTGCGCAGGATGCGGTACTGGTGGCTGCGCTCGCCCTCGAAACTCATCACCACATCGACCATGTGCTCCAGCACGCGCGGGCCCGCGATCGTGCCGTCCTTGGTGACGTGGCCAACGAGGATCAGCGTGACGCCGTTTTCCTTGGCATAGCGGATCAGTTCGAACGCGCAGCCGCGCACCTGGCTGACCGTGCCCGGCGCCCCTTCGATCTGGTCCGAATGCATCGTCTGGATCGAATCGATGACCAGCATCGATGGCGGGTCCATCGTTCCCAGCGTCGTCAGGATATCGCGCACGGAGGTGGCCGCCGCCATCTGGATCGGCGCCTTGGACAGCCCGAGCCGCTCGGCGCGCAGCCGCACTTGCCCGGCCGCTTCCTCCCCGCTGACATAGACCGCAAGCCCGCCGTGATTGGCGATATGGGCAGAGACTTGCAGCAGCAAAGTGGACTTGCCGATGCCGGGATCGCCGCCCATCAGGATCGCCGAGCCGGGCACCAGCCCGCCGCCCAGCGCGCGGTCGAACTCTGCCAGCCCGCTGGCGCGGCGCCGGGGCATTTCGCCGGGCTGATCGAGCGGCGTGAACGCAATCGTCCGGCCGCCGGAAGACAGATCGTGCTTGGCGGAAAACACCGTTTTCGGCGCATCCTCCGCCAGCGTGTTCCATTCGCCGCAATCGGCGCATTGCCCTTGCCAGCGGGCAGCGACGCTGCCGCAGGCCTGGCAGACATATCGGCGTTTCGGTTTGGCCATGAAGGCGGCCTAATAGGAACGGAATGAGAACGCAATTGCTTTCGGCGCGCGCCTGCGCCAAGCATGGCGCCATGCGGCAGAAAGAACTGCGGATAGCACTGGTTTGCTACGGAGGCGTCAGCCTCGCCGTCTATATGCATGGCGTAACGAAAGAATTGTGGAAGGCCATGCAGGCCAGCCGCAGCTTATGGTCCGGCGATGCAGATCAGCCGGGCAGTGCCGGGGTCTATCTGCGATTGCTGCGCCGCCTGGAGCATGGCAGCAACTTGCGCCTGCGGGTGCTGACCGACATTGTCGCCGGGGCCTCGGCAGGCGGCATCAATTCCGTCTTTCTCGCTCAAGCCATCCATTCGGGGCGCTCGCTGGAGCCGCTTACCGATCTGTGGCTGGAATGTGCCGACGTGGACGTTTTGCTCGATCCCGAAGCCCGGCCCTGGTCACGCGCGGCGAAGTTCTGGGCCACGCCGCTGGTTTCCTATCTGCTGCACCGGCCGGGCAATGCCGTAAGCGCCAGCGTCGCACCGGAAACGCGCGAGGAAGTGCGCGAGAAACTCTCCCGCCTGATCCGCTCGCGCTGGTTCGAGCCGCCTTTCAGCGGCATTGGTTTTTCACGCCTGCTGTGCCGCGCGATGATGGCGATGGAAAGCACGCCTGCAGGACAGCCGCTGCTGCCCGAACGCCATCCGCTGGACCTGTTCGTGACTGCAACCGACTTCAAGGGCCGCCTTGAAACGCTGCACTTGCACTCGCCCGAACTGGTGCTGGAAAGCGAACACCGCCTGACCATCGACTTTCACGCCAAGACTCCGGCCGAAGGCGGCCAGACGCTGGCGCCGATCCCCGAACTCGTGCTGGCAGCACGGTCCACCGCCAGCTTCCCCGGCGCCTTCCCGCCGATGCAGATGGCGGAAATCGATCGCCTGATGCGCGAGAAGCACGGCGTGTGGCCGGAACGCGATGCGTTCCTTCACCGCGTCATGCCCGAACACATGCGGCGCGGCGAAATCGATTCCGTCTCGCTCATCGATGGATCGGTGCTGGTCAATGCGCCGTTCGCCGATGCCATGTCGGTGCTTCGTGACCGCCCCGCGGCGCGCGAGATCGACCGGCGCTTTGTCTATATCGATCCCACGCCCGATCCGGCCGGCCCCGGTGCCCGCAGCGACAACCGCGTTCCAGGTTTCTTCCCGGTCATCTTCGGCTCGCTGTCCTCCATCCCGCGCGAGCAGCCGATCCGCGACAACCTCGAAGCACTCGAACGCGATTCGCGGGAAAAGAGCGCGCTGCGCGATGTCGTCAGAGCGCTGCGACCGGAGATCGAGGAAGCGGTGGACAAGCTGTTCGGCCACACGCTGTTTCTGGACCGCCCTACTCCGAAGCGCCTTGCTAACTGGCGGATTCGGGCCCAGCAGGCTGCCTTCAACCAGGCGGGTTTTGCCTACCATGGCTATGCGCAGATCAAGTTCAGCGGAATTGTCGTCACGCTCGGCCGCCTGATCCTGGAGGCAGCGCCTGAACTCGGCCTGCCCAACGCCGCGCCGATCCGCGAACGTCTGTTCGCCCACCTCGAAGCGAGCGGCTTGGACCGCATGACCTCGCTGCGTGACACCAAATCGCCCGCGATGATCTCGTTTTTCCGCACGCACGATCTCGCCTTCCGCATCCGCCGCCTGCGCCTGCTCGCGCGGCGCGTAACGCAGGAATGGGAAGATGAGATCGATGTGACCGAGCAGGATCGCGACCATGCCCGCACCGCGATCTACAAGGCGCTGGCGCTCTATATCGAGCGCGAGCCGATGGACGCTCTGGGGCCGGAATTTCCGGAACTGGCCCGCGCGGTCTTCGAAGACCCGCAGGCCGTGCTCGATCATGTCGGGCGGCAGCACGGGCTGATGGAAACCGACAACCGGGTGGACGAACTGTTGGCAGATGCGCTCGCCGCCATGCCGCATGCCCTGCGCCGCCGGATGCTGCTCGCCTATCTGGGGTTCCCGTTTTACGACACGGTAACGCTGCCGCTGCTGCGGGGCGAAGGGCTGACCGAATTCGATCCGGTGCTGGTGGACCGCATCTCGCCCGAGGATTGCAACGCCATCCGCCGGGGCGGTTCGCGCGAGACCCTGCGCGGCACGGAATTCTACAATTTCGGGGCGTTTTTCAGCCGGGCCTACCGGGAAAACGATTACCTCTGGGGCCGCCTCCATGGCGCCGAGCGGGTCATCGATCTGATCGCCTCGACGCTGAGCGCTGAACATGCCCTGCCCCAACGGGACCTGCACCAGTTCCGGCGCGAAGCCTTTCTTGCGATCCTCGATGAAGAAAAGGGCAGGCTCCAGGCGGACCCTGGCCTGATCGAAGGGATCAGGCGCGAGGTCATGGCACTGTAGATTTGGGCCCTTAGCCTGCCCTTTTCATTATTCGGTCAGGTCGTTCCAGGCGTCCTTGATCCGGTCGAAGAAGCCCTTCGACTGCGGGCACTCCTCTCCGGTTTCGGTTTCCTGCAATTCGCACAGCAGTTCCTTCTGCCGGGCGGTAAGCTTGGTCGGCGTTTCCACGGTGATCTCGATGACGAGATCGCCGCGCCCCCGGCCCTGCAGCACCGGCATACCGGCGCCGCGCTTGCGAAGCTGCTTGCCCGACTGAATCCCGGCGGGAATATCGAGCGCGATCATCTCGCCGTCGATCCCCGGAATTTCGATCGAACCGCCCAGTGCGGCGGTCGTGAACGTGATCGGCACGCGTGTGATCAGCGTCGTCCCGTCGCGTTCGAACATTTTGTGCCGCTTGACGTGCAGGAAGATGTAGAGGTCGCCCGGCGGCGCACCGAACGGTCCCGCCTCGCCCTTGCCAGACAGGCGGATGCGCGTGCCGGAATCGACGCCCGGCGGAATATCCACCTCCAGCGTCTGCGGCATGTCGACACGGCCCTCGCCCCGGCAGGCGCGGCATGGTTTTTCGATCACTTCGCCCCGGCCATGGCAGGTCGGGCACGTGCGTTCGACCACGAAGAAGCCCTGCTGCGCGCGGACTTTGCCGTGGCCTGCGCACATCTGGCAGGTGCGCTTTCCGGTGCCCGGCTCGGCGCCCGAGCCCGAGCAGGGTTCGCAGGCCTGCGAGACTTCGATGGTGATCTCGGTCTGCTTGCCGCGGAACGCCTCGTCGAGGCTGACTTCCATGTCGTAACGCAGATCGGCACCTCGGCGCGCCTGCTGGCGTCCGCCGCCCGCACCGCCGCCGAAGGCGCTGCCGAAGATCGATTCGAAAATATCGCCGATATCGCCGAACTCGGCGCCCATCCCGCCGGGACCGCCGCCGCCCATGCCCTGCTGGAACGCGGCGTGGCCGTACTGGTCGTAAGCGGCCCGCTTCTGCGGGTCCTTGAGGACGTCATACGCCTCGTTGATCTGCTTGAAGCGCGCTTCGGAATCCGCACATCCCGGGTTCTTGTCCGGGTGATAACGCATGGCAAGCTTGCGGTAGGCCGACTTCAGCGTCTTGTCGTCGGCGTCGCGCGAAACTTCGAGCAGTTCGTAGTAGTCTATCTCAGTAGCTGACAAGGTGTATCCCCCGCAGATAACCTAACCGCCACCGGCGCGGCTTGCACCGGTGGCGGTCATGGTTTTCATCAGGACGTTCAGCCCTTGTTTTCGTCGACTTCCGAGAACTCGGCGTCGACCACGTCTTCGTCGCCAGCGGCCGCAGCCTCGGCGCCCGGCGCAGCGCCTTCGGCCTGCTCCTTCTCATAAATCGCCTGGCCCATCTTCATGGCCACTTCGGTCAGCGCCTGCGCCTTGGCCGTGATCTCGGCAGCATCGTCGCCTTCGAGCGCGGTCTTGGCAGCCGCGATGGCGGCCTCGACTTCACCCTTGAGCGAAGCGTCGATCTTGTCGCCGTTCTCGGCAAGCTGCTGCTCGGTCGCATGGACGAGGCTATCCGCGTTGTTGCGGGCCTCTGCGGCTTCGCGGCGCTTCTTGTCCTCTTCGGCAAACTGCTCGGCATCCTTGACCATCTGGTCGATATCGGTGTCGGACAGGCCGCCCGATGCCTGGATGCGGATCTGCTGTTCCTTGCCGGTGCCCTTGTCCTTGGCGGACACGTTGACGATGCCGTTGGCGTCGATGTCGAAGGTCACTTCGATCTGCGGCACGCCGCGGCGCGCGGGCGGGATGCCCACGAGGTCGAACTGGCCGAGGAGCTTGTTGTCCTGCGCCATTTCGCGCTCGCCCTGGAACACACGGATCGTCACCGCCTGCTGGTTGTCCTCGGCAGTCGAGTAGACCTGGCTCTTCTTGGTCGGGATCGTCGTGTTGCGGTCGATCATCTTGGTCATGATGCCGCCCAGCGTCTCGATACCCAGCGACAGCGGGGTCACGTCGAGCAGCAGCACGTCCTTGACGTCGCCCTGCAGCACGCCGGCCTGGATCGCAGCGCCCATGGCCACGACTTCGTCCGGGTTCACGCCGGTGTGCGGTTCCTTGCCGAAGAATTCCTTCACCGTCTCGCGGACCTTGGGCATGCGGGTCATACCACCCACGAGCACCACTTCATCGACTTCCGCAGCGGTCACGCCGGCATCGGCGAGCGCCTTCTTGCAGGGCTCGATCGTGCGCTTGATGAGGTCGGAAACCATCTTCTCCAGATCGGCGCGGGTAACCGTCTCGACGAGGTGAAGCGGGGTCGTCGCGCCGCCTTCCATGCGCGCGGTGATGAAGGGCAGGTTGACTTCGGTCGAAGCCGTGCTCGACAGCTCGATCTTCGCCTTTTCGGCCGCTTCCTTCAGGCGCTGCAGAGCGAGCTTGTCGGTCCGCAGGTCCATGTTTTCCTTGGCCTTGAACTTGTCGGCCAGCCATTCGACCAGCTTGGTGTCGAAGTCTTCACCGCCCAGGAACGTGTCGCCGTTGGTGGACTTCACCTCGAACACACCGTCGCCGATCTCAAGGATCGAGACGTCGAAAGTGCCGCCGCCAAGGTCGTAGACCGCGATGGTCTTGCCGTCCTGCTTCTCAAGGCCATAGGCCAGCGCGGCCGCGGTCGGCTCGTTGATGATGCGCAGCACTTCAAGGCCCGCGATCTGGCCGGCATCCTTGGTCGCCTGGCGCTGCGCGTCGTTGAAGTAGGCGGGAACGGTGATCACCGCCTGCGTCACGGTTTCGCCCAGATAGCTCTCGGCGGTTTCCTTCATCTTCTGCAGGATGAAAGCCGAGATCTGCGACGGGCTGTAGTCCTCGCCGCCCGCATTGACCCAGGCATCGCCGTTCTTGCCCTTCACGATGGTGTAGGGGACGAGTTCGGTATCCTTCTTGGTCACCGGATCGTCGAAACGGCGGCCGATAAGGCGCTTCACCGCGAAGATCGTGTTGTCGCCGTTGGTCACGGCCTGGCGCTTCGCGGGCTGCCCGATCAGACGCTCACCGTCCTTGGTGAAGGCCACGATCGAGGGCGTCGTGCGCGCGCCTTCGGAGTTTTCAATTACCTTGGGCTTGCCGCCGTCCATCACGGAGACACAGCTGTTGGTGGTGCCAAGGTCGATACCGATTACTTTTGCCATTTACCCCATTCCTCACGTCAGTGGTTGACACCGCGCGGATCACCTCCCTCGAAAGGCAAAGCGGCTTGCGCGGCTCGATGACGTTCCAAGTCGTCGCAGCGCGATATAGGAGCGGTTTCGCTTGGAACAAGAGCGCCATGGTGGCATTACCCCTGCGAAATTCATCAAGGCATGAAACAGAGGCATTTCCCCCGTGAAACCGTTCCGCACATTCGCTTTTCTCTGCACCGCCGCGGCCTTCGCAACGCTAGCCGGGTGCCAGCAGGCCAGCGCGCCCGCGCCTGAGGAAACCGCAGCCGTATCCAGCGCCGCATCCACTGGGCCGAATGCAAAACCGGGCATCACGGCAAGCGAAGGGCGTCTTGTTCTGCCAGTGGTGGCCGGCCGTCCTGCCGCCGTCTATTTCTCGATCCATAACAACGGGCCTGACACCGCCACGCTTGCAGGCGTCCATGTTGCGGGTGCTGCCAAGGCGGAAATGCACAAGACCGAAGGCGGCAAGATGAGCCCGGTAGAAACGGTGGAGATCACTCCCGGCGCAACGATCCAGTTCGCCCCTGGCGGATATCATGTGATGGCCTTCGATCTTTCCGGCGGCCTGAAGGCAGGCGAAACCACCGAACTAACACTGACGTTCTCGGACAGGGACAAGACGCCCTTGCCGCTTCATATCGAAAAGATGGGCGGCGGCATGGAAGGCATGGCCCACTGAGGCCTTCCGCCATCCAGCACACCTGCCCGCCCGGCGCCGGACGATCGCTGACCACCGGCGAAATAGAGCTGGTTCAGTCCGTCTTCGGCGCCGCGATAGACTGCGCCCCGGTGCAGGTGCGACGGCGGCGCTGGTTCCCGTTTCAGCCCGCAAGCACAGTCATGGCGCCTTGCGGCCATCTGCACTTTCATCCGCGCGCGGAATACTATTGCGACGATTTTTCGCAAAGCGCGCCCGGGCTGCAGGGATTGTTCATCCATGAAATGACGCATGTCTGGCAAACCCAGACGAAGGGGCGCTGGTACCTGCCCCTGATGCGCCATCCCTTCTGCCGCTACGACTACACGCTGCAGCCGGGCTGGAAACTCGAACGCTATGGCATCGAGCAACAGGCCGAAATCGTAAGCCACGTCTTTCTGCTATCGCGCGGCTTTCTGGTTCGCGGAGCGCAGCCGCTGGAACGCTATCGCGGCGTATTACCGTTCGCTTCCGCCTGAGCGGGCTGCACGCCCCGAGACGAGATCAGCAATCGCGGTCCCAATAGCGGTTGCCGTGACGGTCGTAACGGTAGCAGCCGTCCTTGTCTTTCTTCTTCACCTGGGAACCGGCAACGGCCCCGGCGGCAGCTCCAATGGCTGCCCCCGTACCGGCATCGCCGCCCGTCGCAGCGCCAACGCCTGCGCCTAGCGCGCCCCCGGCAAGGGCGCCTTCGCCCGCATAGTTGCTGGTGCACGCCGCCATGGTGAATGCCCCGGCGGCAAGAATGGGCAGGATCAGTCTTCGCATGGTCAATCTCCGGGAAGTTCGAGGGTATGCCGAACCAACCGTGTGACCTTGCGTGTGGTTCCCCTGCCTGCTTCGGCCGGACGCAGATGCCGCTCGCCTGAACGCGCCATGCGGCCCGTAGGTGCTGAAATGAAGGGAGAGGGACAGGCCTTCGCCGCATGTTACGGCGGACCTGTCCCGATAGGTTCAGTCTGCTTTTTTTGCCACGGCCACCATGGCGGGGCGCAGAAGCCGGTCCTTGATCATGTATCCGGCCTGCAGTTCCTGCACGACCGTGCCCGGCTCGGCATCGGCCGAGGGCACTTCCAGCATTGCCTGATGCTGGTTGGGATCGAGCGGCAGGCCCATCGCGGCGATCCGGCTGATGCCGTGGGTGGAAAAGACCTTGTCGATCTCGCGCGAGGTCGCCTCGATCCCGGCCACCAGGCCTTTCATCTTCTCGTCGTCACGCATTTCTTCCGGGATGGCCGTCAAAGCGCGGGAGAGATTGTCCGCCACCGAAAGGATATCGCGTGCAAAGCCCGTCGCGGCATAGGCCCGCGTATCGGCTATGTCCTTTTCCAGGCGGCGGCGCACGTTCTGTGTTTCCGCCCGCGCATAAAGCACATCCTGCTTCGCGACTTCGAGTTCCTCACGCAGCTTGGCGAGTTCGTCGTTTTCGCCCTCGTTGTCGAGCATATCCTCAGGCACACCCTTGAGTTCTTCGGCCACGGCCGCGTCTTCTGGCGACTGGGTCTTGTCTTCGTTCATTTTATTCAGGTTCCAGCTATCCGATAAGCTTGCCCAGGCTCTGGGCGGTAAAATCCACCATGGGGACGACCCGTGCATAATTCAACCGCGTCGGGCCGATAACCCCCACCACACCGACCACGCGCCCTTCACGATCCCGGTACGGCGATGCGATCACCGAGGAACCGGACAGCGCGAAAAGCCGGTTTTCCGAACCGATAAAAATGCGCGTGGACTTCGCCTCGCGCGCGACATCGAGCAGATCGGCCACAGATTGCTTGTTTTCCAGATCGTCGAGCAGCGAGCGCACGCGCTCCAGATCCGAAATGGCGCTGTCGTCCAGCAGATTGGCCTGCCCGCGCACGATCAGCACCGGGCGCTGCATCGCGTCCTCGCTCCACACGGCAAGGCCGCGCTCGACAAGATCGCGGCTCGCCGCATCGAGCGCCGACTGGCCCGAGGTGATTTCCGCCCGCATCGCCCGCGCCGCTTCTCCCAGCGTCCGGCCGCTCAGGCGGGCGGAGATATAGTTGGACGCTTCCTCCAGCGCGCCGGGCGGCAGACTGGGCGGCAAATCCAGCACACGGTTCTCCACGGCGCCATCCTCGCCCACCAGCACGGCCAGCGCCCGCCCGGGCGACAAGGGCACAAGCTGCAGGTTCATCAGCCGCGGCTCCCGCTTGGGCACCATGACGACGCCCGCACCGGATGAAAGATTGGAGAGGAGTGCGCTGGTCGCCTCCAGCGCGGCCTCGATCGGCCCGGGTGCGGCGATCCGGCTTTCAATGACGGCGCGCTCTTCCGCCGTCGGCTCCGCCACCTGCATGATGCCGTCCACGAACAGCCTCAGCCCCGCCTCGGTCGGCAGGCGCCCGGCGCTGGTATGCGGCGCGGCGAGCAGGCCCAGCCCTTCCAGATCGGCCAGCACCGAGCGGATCGAGGCGGAGGAGAGGTTCACACTCCCCTGCCCGGCCAGCGCCTTCGAGCCGACCGGCGTGCCGGTAGACAAATACCCCTCCACCACGAGACGGAAGATCTCGCGCGCACGGGTGGTCAGTTCGGTGATGGGCGGTGTGGGCATTTCACCTTCAATTTAGGCAATGGGCTTGCAGCCTCAAGCCTTATGCGCGAAGGGGCGGCGCATAATCCACGATAAGGACATTCCAATGCGCCCTTCCGGCCGTGCCCCAGACGAAATGCGTGCCATCGAAATCCAGACCGGCTTCACCAAGCATGCCGAAGGTTCGGTGCTGATCTCCTTCGGCGACACCCGTGTGCTGGTGACCGCCAGTGTCGAGGAGAAAGTGCCCTCGTTCCTGCGCGGCAAGGGCGAAGGCTGGGTGACGGCGGAATATTCGATGCTGCCCCGCGCCACCCACACGCGCGGCTCGCGGGAGGCCGCCAAGGGCAAGCAGTCCGGCCGCACGCAGGAAATCCAGCGCCTGATCGGCCGCTCGCTGCGCGCTGTCGTGGACATGAAGAAGCTGGGCGAGCGCCAGATCGTGCTCGACTGCGACGTGATCCAGGCCGACGGCGGCACCCGCACCGCTTCGATCTCCGGCGCCTGGGTGGCGCTGCGCATGGCGGTCGACAAGCTGATGGCCTCCGGCAAGATCACCGAAGATCCGATCGAGGCGCGCGTCGCTGCGATTTCCTGCGGCATCTATGATGGCACGCCCGTGCTTGACCTCGATTATATCGAGGACAGCTCGGCCGATGCCGATGCCAACTTCGTCCTGATCGAGGGCGGCAAGATCGCCGAAGCGCAGGCCACTGCCGAAGGCGCGACTTATGACGAGGAAGGCCTGCTGCGCCTGCTGCGCCTTGCCCGCATCGGCTGCGACCGCATCTATGCGGCACAGGCCGAAGCCGTCGGCCGCTGACCAGAAATCACTTTAAGTTACCATGAATTTTCACCCGGAGATTCATGGTAACTTAATTTTACTAAATCCAGCGTGAGGATCGTGAGATGACCCGCAAACTCGACAGCAAGCGCCTCGTCATCGCCACGCACAATGCAGGCAAACTGCGCGAAATCTCCGCCTTGCTCGCGCCTTTCGGGATCGAGTGCCTCTCCGCCGGACAGCTCGGCCTGCCCGAACCGGAAGAGACCGGCACGACGTTCGCCGAGAACGCGCTGATCAAGGCCCATGCCGCCGCCAAGGCCGCGCAGCTTCCCGCGCTGGCCGACGACAGCGGCCTTTCGGTGACGGCGCTGGGCGGCAAGCCCGGGGTCTATACCGCCGACTGGGCCGAGCGGCAGTGGTTCGAAGGCGAACCGGGCCGCGACTGGTTCATGGCCATGGGCAAAGTCGAAGGCCTGCTGTGCGAACAGGGGCCAGACGTGGACCGGTCCTGCTGGTTCTCCTGCACGCTCGCGCTCGCCTGGCCCGATGGCGAAGAGGCCGTCTACGAGGGACGGGCCAACGGCGCATTTTCGTGGCCGCCACGCGGGACGATGGGCTTCGGCTATGATCCCGTGTTCGTGCCCGAAGACCGTGACGTGACGTTCGCCCAGCTCGATCCGGAAGAGAAGCACAAGATCAGCCATCGCGCGGATGCATTCGCCAAGCTGGTCGCGGAGCAGTTCGGCAGCTAAGCTGTCAACATGGCCCGCGCGCTCTACATCCACTGGCCGTTCTGCCTCGCAAAGTGCCCCTATTGCGACTTCAACAGCCATGTCCGCGAGACAGTGGACCATGCCCGCTGGGAACAGGCGCTGCTTACGGAAATGCGCCACGAGCGCGTGATGGTGAGCGACGAGCCGCTGGAGAGCATATTTTTCGGCGGTGGCACGCCCTCCCTGATGCCGCCCGCGCTGGTAGAACGGCTGCTGCGCGAAGCAGAAGATCTGTGGGGCTTCACTCCCGGCATCGAGGTGACGCTAGAGGGCAATCCCTCCTCGGTGGAAGCAGCCAATTACGCGGCGCTGGCACAGGCCGGGGTGAACCGGGTATCGCTTGGCCTTCAGGCGCTGGACGATGAAACGCTGCGGTTTCTGGGACGGCTTCACAATGCTGCGGAAGGTCTCGCCGCACTGAATGTCGCGCAGCGGAATTTCACGCGTGTCAGTTTCGATCTGATCTATGCCCGGCCCGGCCAGACGCCGGAGCAATGGCAGGCCGAACTGTCACGGGCCCTGTCGTTCGGCACGGGGCACCTCTCGCTCTATCAGCTTACCATAGAACCGGGCACGCGGTTCGAAACGATGGTGCGCAAAGGGCAGTTCGAACCGCTGGACGAAGACGCCTGCGCCGACATGTTCGCCCTCACCCGCGAGATGACGGCCACGGTGGGGCTGCCCGCCTACGAAGTCAGCAACCATGCCCGCCCCGGTGAGGAAAGCCGCCATAACCTCACCTATTGGCGCTATCAGGACTATTGTGGGATCGGCCCCGGCGCGCATGGACGGCGCATGGGCGTGGCAACCGTGCGCCACCGCAAGCCGGAAAACTGGCTGGAAGCGCTGGACCGCTCCGGCAACGGCATCTGCGAAGTGCGCCCGCTGCCTCCACGCGAACAGGCGAGCGAGGCCATGCTGATGGGCTTGCGCCTGCGCGAGGGTGTCGATCTGGCTGGTCTTGCCGCCCGCTTTGCGCTCGACCCCGCCGATTTGCTGGACGAGAACAAGGCCCGTTTCTACGAAAATCAGGGTCTTGTCTGGCGGCAGGGCGCATGCCTTGGCGTAACCGGCGAAGGCATGCCGCTGCTCGACGGCCTGCTTTCGGAGCTGGTCCCCGCCGCGCTTGTGGACGGATGACCCGGGCCGATATCCTCGAAGCCTGGGGCTCGCATCTGGCGCAGGGGCGCCGCCGCAGCCCGCATACCGTGCGCGCCTATATCGCCACGGCCGCCCGCCTGCTCGATAGTCTGGGCGAGACCGACTGGAATGCCCTGGCCCGTCTGGAAGCGCAGGACTTGCGCCGGCAACTGGCATCGCGGCGGCAGGACGGGATCGGCAATGTCTCCGCCGCGCGCGAACTGTCCGCGCTCAAGGGCTTCCTTGCCTTCGCGCGCGAACAGGCGGGGATAGCCGATGCCATGCCGCCCCGACTGCGGGGGCCGCGCATCAAGAAAGGCCTGCCCCGCCCCGTCACGCCCGACGAGGCCGTGAACCTTGCCGCCGGTGTGGAAGAAGATGCCGCCGAGCCGTGGATCGGCGCGCGCGACCGCGCAGTGCTCCTGCTGCTCTACGGCGCCGGGCTGCGCATTGCCGAGGCGCTGTCATTAACGGGCGCTTGTATCCCCTTGGGCGAAACGCTTACCGTCACGGGCAAGGGCAATAAGCAGCGCGTCGTTCCGCTCCTGCCCATCATCCGCGAAGGCGTTGCCGACTATATCGCCAAATGCCCCTGGCCGCTCGAACGCGGCAGCGCCCTGTTCCGGGGCGCCAAGGGCGGGCCGCTGTCGCAGGGCATGGTGCAAAAGGCCATGGCCCGCGCCCGCATCGCGCTGGGGCTGCCCGCGACGGCAACCCCGCACGCGCTGCGGCACAGCTTTGCCACGCACCTGTTGGGCGCCGGGGCCGATTTACGATCGCTGCAGGAACTGCTGGGCCATGCCTCGCTTGGCTCGACCCAGATCTATACCAAAGTGGACGCGGCGACCTTGCTGGATGTCTATCGCAGCGCCCACCCGCGCGAACGCGATTGATCCGCCTCAGCCCTCGGTATCTTCGCCTGCCAGCAGATATTTCCAGATCAGGCCGCCAAGCGCCCCGCCCGCCAGCGGCGCCGCCCAGAACAGCCAGAGCTGGCCGAGCGCTGCCGTCTCCGCGAACAACGCCACGCCCGTGGAACGGGCCGGGTTCACCGACGTGTTGGTCACCGGAATGGCAACCAAATGGATCAGAGTAAGCGCAAGGCCAATCGCAACCGGCGCGAAACCGGCGGGCACCAGCTTCGATGTCGATCCCAGAATCACGATCAGGAAACCTGCGGTCAGGATCACTTCGATCAGCAGTGCAGCCTGCATCGAATAACCGCCGGGCGACAAGTCGCCATAGCCGTTCGACGCAAAGCCGCCGGGCGTGAACCCGGCCTTGCCCGAAGCGATGGCATAGAGCGCGGAGGCCGCCACCACGGCACCGATCACCTGGGCAACCCAGTACGGCACCAGATCCTTCCACGAAAACCGGCCGCCAACCGCCAGTCCCAGCGAGACAGCAGGATTGAAATGCCCGCCCGAAATGCCGCCCACCGCATAGGCCATGGTCAGAACGGTAAGGCCAAACGCCAGCGCGACACCGGCAAAGCCAATGCCAAGCTCGGGAAACGCCGCGGCCAGCACCGCCGATCCGCAACCACCGAACACCAGCCAGAACGTTCCGAACAGTTCGGCCGCAAGCTTCCTTCCCATATCACCACTCCCTCAGGTTAAGCGAGGTAAACTAACCCGAGGCGCATTATGTGCAACTGTGCACACAGTTTTCCGTGGTGATATCCGGAACGGCAAGCGCCGCATCGCCCGCTTACATGGCGGCGTGGCGGACCTCGATCGCATCCCAGATCTTCGCGCTCGTATCGGTTCCATTGAACCGGTCGATCGCAACGATACCGGTGGGGGACGTAACGTTGATCTCGGTCAGCCACTTGCCGCCGATCACATCGATCCCCACGAAGACCAGTCCCCGGGCTTTCAGTTCGGGCCCTAGCGCCGCGCAGATTTCCTCTTCGGCGACCGTCAGCCCGCTGGCCTCGGCCGAACCGCCCACGGCGAGGTTGGAACGGAACTCCCCCTCGCCCGGCTTGCGGTTGATGGCGCCTGCGAATTCGCCGTCCACCAGCACGATTCGCTTGTCGCCCGAAGAGACATCGGGAAGGAACGGCTGCACCATGAAGGGTTCCACCCACGCGTTCTGGAACATCTCGACCAGCGCGCCCAGATTGCTGCCGTCCGCAGGCACGCGGAACACCGCCTTGCCGCCATTGCCGTGAAGCGGCTTGACGACAAGATCACCTGCCAGACCGCGCCCGGCCATCCGCTGCTGGAACGCCTTCACATCCTCGATCCGGCGGGCAATGAACGTGGGCGGCATGAAGCGGGCAAAATCCAGAACGAAGACCTTTTCCGGCGCATTGCGAACCGAAGCCGGATCGTTGACCACCAGCGTTTGCCCCGCAAGCCGCTCCAGCAAGTGCGTCGCGGTGATATAGCCGAGATCGAACGGCGGATCCTGGCGCATCAGCACCACGTCGATATCCGCGACGAGATCGATCAGCCGGTATTCCCCGCGCGTGAAGTGCGCGCCTTCCACGGGCTGCACCGTGACCGGCGCGCCCCAGCAGGTGAGCCGCCCGCCCGCGCCTTCGGACGTATCGTAGGCCAGCGTGCGCACATCGTAATGAAACAATGTGTGTCCGCGCGCCTGCGCCGCCAGCATCAGCGCGAACGACGAGTCCCCGGCGATGTTGATGCTTTCGAGCGGGTCCATCTGGACGGCGATGCGTAAGGCCATGAAATAAAGTCCTGTCTGATAGCCGCCGAGCACGGCCTAGCCCGTATTGGGGCCCGGCGCGCTCCGTTTCAAGCGCCCGGCTGCCAGACATTCACCAGACGGCGCGGCCAGCGGCCCGGCGCCATCAGCAAAACGTCGATCCTCTGGCTGTCACCCGGCCTGGCGAAACGCGGCGCAATCGTCTCGGCCGCAGCCGCGATGCGCCGCAAATTCGCCACCGTCACCGCATGATCCAGTGCGCTCCCCGAGGCACGCCACTTCACTTCGACAAAACACAAGGTCCGGCCTCGCCGGGCGACAATGTCGACTTCGCCTCGCGCCGTGCGCACCCTGCGGGCAAGAATACGCCATCCGCCGAGCCTAAGGTAAAGTGCGGCAAGGCCCTCGCCGCGCCGTCCCGCTTTTTCGGCTCCGGCGCGGTTCCGGGTCACTTCAGTTCCATGGCCCGCGCATAGAGTTCCTTGCGGTCCAGCCCGGTGGCCTTGGCGACTTTGGCCGCCGCTTGCGAAGGCTTGGCTTCGGCGAGTTCCTGGCGCAGCAAGGCATCCACATCGATATCGGCATCGGGCTCGTCCGAAGGCGGCGCTACCAGCAGCACGATCTCGCCCTTGGGCGGATGTGCAGCATAGTGTGCAATGAGATCATCGGGCGTTCCGCTGCGGCATTCCTCGAACTTCTTGGTAAGCTCGCGCGCGACCGCCACCTCGCGGTCGGGCAGTACCGCGCCGATCGCCTGCAACGATGCATCGAGGCGCGGTGCGGTCTCGTAGAATATCAGCGTGGCTGGCACCGCGCCGAGTTCGGCCAGCATCTCCTGCCGGGCCTTGGCCTTGTTCGGCAGAAAGCCCGCGAACAGAAAGCGGTCATTGGGCAAGCCCGAAAGCGTCATGGCAACGACAGCGGCACTCGGTCCCGGCAGGCTGGTAACGGCAATGCCCCGCTCGCGCGCCGTGCGCACAAGACGATAGCCGGGATCGGAGATCAGCGGCGTTCCCGCATCGCTGACCAGCGCCACGGGCTGGCTCTCCATCAGCGCCAGCAGCCGCTCGCGATCGTTTTCCCCGGCATGATCGTTATACCGGATCAGCTTCTTCTTGAGCCCCAGATGATGCAGCAGTTTTCCCGTGACGCGCGTGTCCTCGCAGGCAACGGCATCGACACCACGCAACACATCGACAGCCCGCAACGTTATATCGCTCAGGTTGCCAATCGGAGTGGCGACTATATAGAGCCCCGGCGCAAGAGAGTGTTCCATCGCGGAACTCATGGCCAAGGACCTTGGGAGCGGCAAGAGATGAATGACAAGCCACTGAATTTCCGCATTATTTCACGGATAGACCGGAGAAACTTCGTGACCGCGGGCGCCATGGCGCTGCTCGCCGGTTGCGCCGTGGTGCCTAAGGCGCCCGCGCCGTCAGGCCCGGCCCCCACTCCCAAGCCCTCGGAAAGCGTCATTCCGAGCGACACCGAGCACCACCGGATCGCTCTGCTGGTGCCCGTTACCGGCAAGAACGCTGCTGTCGGCCAATCGATTGCCAATGCCGCGAACATGGCACTGCTCGACACCGGGGCAAAGAACCTGCGCGTAACGGCTTACGACACCGCCACCAACCCCGCCGATGCCGCCCGGCGCGCCCTGGCGGACGGCAACCGCCTGATTCTCGGCCCGCTGCTGTCGGATAACATCCCGGCCGTCGCGTCCGTTGCCCGCCCGGCAAACGTGCCGCTGATCTCCTTCTCGAACGACGAAGCGGCAGCGGGCAAGGATGTCTTCATCATGGGCAATCTGCCCGGACAGTCGATTTCCCGCACGGTGAAATATGCCCGTGCGCAGGGCATTTCCGCGTTTGCCGCCCTGATCCCGCGCGGTGAGTACGGAGACCGCGCAAGCGACGCCCTGCTCTCGTCGGTCCGGGCCAATGGCGGCGCCGTGATTGCCATGGAGCCTTACGACCGCACAGCCGCCTCGATCAGCGCAGCCGCCACGCGGATCAAGAACAAGACCGGCTACGGCGCTCTGCTCATTGCCGATAGCGGCAGCCTGTCGGCCCGCGCGGCAACCACTTTCCGCACCGGAAACGACGATAGCAAGGTTCGCCTGCTCGGGACCGAACTGTGGGGAGGAGAACGCGAACTGTCCCGCACTCCTGCCCTGGCCGGTGCCTGGTACTCGACGGTTTCCGACCAGCGGTTCGGCCAGTTCTCGAAGAGTTACCGCTCACGCTTCGGTGCCGCGCCGTTCCGGATTGCCACGCTGGGGTATGACGCCGTTCTCCTGACCCTGCGCGTCTCGCGTGACTGGAAGGTGGGCAAGAACTTCCCGACGGCACAGATGATGGAAAGCGGAGGATTCCTGGGGCTCGACGGACCTTTCCGTTTCACCCGTGGCGGCGTTGTGGAACGGGCACTGGAAGTGCGCGAGGTGCAGCCCGGCGCGGTCAAGGTGGTCAGCCCGGCGCCGGCGAAGTTCGGCGGCTGATCCGTTTTACCCGGTTTCGCGGCGCTCATGCCTGCGGATAAGCGGAAAAGCGTGCTTGATCGCGGATTCAGGCGCTGCCTATAGTCGCGGCCATGTCCGATGACCTGTTCGACAAGCTTCCCGCTGCGGGCGGGGAAACCTACGATGGCTCCGCGATCGAGGTGCTGGAGGGGCTGGAGCCCGTCCGGCGGCGCCCCGGCATGTACATCGGTGGCACCGACGAGCGCGCGCTGCACCACCTCGCCGCCGAAGTGCTGGACAACGCGATGGACGAAGCGGTGGCGGGCCACGCCAACCGCATCGAAGTCACGCTCGAAGAGGAACCGGGCACGGCCGGGCGGATCACGATCACCGACAACGGGCGCGGCATCCCGGTTGACGAGCACCCGAAATATCCGGGCAAATCCGCGCTCGAAGTGATCCTTTCCACGCTGCACTCGGGCGGCAAGTTCTCGGGCAAGGCCTATGCGACATCGGGCGGCCTGCACGGCGTGGGCATTTCGGTGGTCAATGCGCTTTCGGTGAAGACGCGCGTGGAAGTGGCGCGCAACAAGGAACTCTACGCGCAGGAATTCTCGCGCGGCGTGACGCTGGGCCCGATCCAGAAAGTCGGCGCGGCGCCCAACCGGCGCGGCACTGCCGTGACGTTCACGCCGGACACCGAAATCTTCGGCGATCAGAAATTCAAGCCCGCGCGGCTGTTCAAGCTGGTGCGGTCCAAGGCCTATCTTTTCGCGGGCGTCGAAATCCGCTGGAAGTGTTCGCCTGCACTTGCCAGCGAAGAGGTGCCTGCCGAAGCCACCTTCCAGTTCCCCGGCGGCCTTGCCGATCACCTCGGCGAGCAGATCGGCACCCGCGAATGCGTGACCAGCCAGTTCTTCTCCGGCTCGCAGGAGTTTCCAGCGGGAGAAGACGGTTCCGAACAGGGCCGCGTCGAATGGGCGATTGCCTGGCCGCTTTACTCGGACGGTTCCTATTCCTGGTACTGCAACACGATCCCGACGCCCGATGGCGGCACCCACGAACAGGGCCTGCGCGCCGCGCTGACCAAGGGCATCCGCGCTTTCGCCGAACTGGTGGGGCAGCAGAAGAAGGCCAAGGACATCACCCCGGACGACGTGGTGACGGGTTCGGAAGTGATGCTTTCGGTCTTCGTCCGCGATCCGCAGTTCCAGAGCCAGACCAAGGACCGCCTCACCAGCCCGGAAGCGGCGCGTCTGGTCGAAAACGCAGTGCGCGATCACTTCGATCACTTCCTCACCGACAATCTCGAACGCGGCAAGGCCCTGCTCGGCTCGATCATGGAGCGCATGGACGAGCGCCTGCGCCGCAAGGCCGAGCGCGACGTCAAGCGCAAGACCGCGACCAATGCCAAGAAGCTGCGCCTGCCCGGCAAGCTCACCGATTGTTCTGGCGAAGGCGACGGCGAGACCGAACTGTTCATCGTCGAAGGCGATAGCGCGGGCGGCTCGGCCAAGCAGGCGCGCGACCGCAAGACGCAGGCGATCCTGCCGATCCGCGGCAAGATCCTCAACGTCGCCAGCGCCACGGCGGACAAGATCCGCAGCAACGCGGAAATCGCCGACCTCGGCCTCGCGCTCGGCTGCGGCACCCGCAAGGACTGCAATGCGGACGCGCTGCGCTATGACCGCATCATCATCATGACCGATGCCGATGTGGATGGCGCCCATATCGCAACGCTGCTGATGACCTTCTTCTTTCAGGAAATGCCGGACATCGTGCGGCGCGGCCATCTCTATCTTGCGCAGCCGCCGCTTTACCGCCTGACTTCGGGTTCCACTTCCGCCTATGCGCGCGACGATGAACACCGTGCTGAACTGGAAGCCACCCGCTTCAAGGGCAAGAAGGTGGAAGTCGGCCGCTTCAAGGGCCTTGGTGAAATGAACCCGCAGCAATTGCGCGAAACGACGATGGCCCCGGCCACCCGCTCGCTGATCCGCATCACCCTGCCGCCCGAATACGAAGACCGCGCCGCGGTGAAAGGGCTCGTCGACCGCCTGATGGGCCGCAATCCCGAGCACCGTTTCGAATTCATCCAGAACCGGGCCGGCGAGATCGACCGCGATCTGATCGACGCGTAAGCCCGTCCTCTTCCGATCATGGTGAAAGCCCCGGACATGACCGATCACCGTCACCAGCAGATCGACCGCATTCTCGCGATCATGGCGCGCCTGCGCGACCCGCAGAACGGCTGCGAATGGGACCGCGCGCAGAATTTCGCGACGATCGCGCCCTATACGATCGAAGAGGCCTATGAAGTGGCCGATGCGATCGAACGCGAAGACATGGATGCGCTGCGCGACGAACTCGGCGATCTGCTGCTGCAAGTCGTTTTCCATGCCCGCATGGCCGAGGAAGCCGGGCACTTCGCCTTCGCCGATGTCGCCGCCTCGATTTCCGACAAGCTGGAGGCCCGTCACCCTCATATCTTCGGTGAGGATACCTCGGGCGATGCGCAGACCGAACGCTGGGAAAAACTCAAAGCGAAAGAACGGGCTGCCAAGGGCGCCACGAGCGCCATCGACGGTGTTGCCTTGTCGCTGCCCGCGCTGATGCGGGCCGAAAAGCTGCAGAAACGCGCCGCGCGCGTCGGCTTCGACTGGCCCGATCCGTCCGGCGCGGCGGACAAGGTTGAGGAAGAGATGACCGAACTGGCCGAGGCGGATGACGCCGGCAGGTTGGAGGAAGCAGGCGATCTGCTCTTCGCGGCCGTCAACCTCGTGCGCCTGAACGGCATTGCTCCGGAAGACGCCTTGCGAGCGGCCAATGCGAAGTTCGAGCGCCGTTTCCGCACCATGGAAGAATTCGCATCGAGCAATGGCAAAGATTTTGCGGCTCTCCCGCTCGACGAGCAGGAGAGTTACTGGCAAGCGGTCAAGGCGTCAGAGCGCGGAGAAACGGCCTAGCTCGCGGCCGGTCAGGCGCACTTGCAGCCGCAGTTGCGGCCCGCCAGCCCCTTCCCCGGCATCCTCTTCGCTCACCACATCGCCGCGCGCATGCAGGAAAGCGATCCGCTGACCATCCGCAGCGGGGATGATGAACGTGTAGAGCTTCGAATCCTCTGTCAGTTTGCTGCCAACAGCTTCGAGCAGACCGTCACAGTCCATGCCGGTCATGGCGGAAAGCGGCACGATTGTCTCACCTTCGCGGTGCGCAATGGCTTCGCGCAGTTCGGCCGCATGAGCGGTGCCGAGAAGATCCCACTTGTTCCAGACTTCGACGATGGGAATGGCAAGACGGTCCTCGTCACTCTCCTCATCGCCAGTGAGCACGCCAAGACCAGAGAGCACTTCGAGAACCTGGCGCTTCTGGGATTCGGTATCCGGATTGGCGATATCGCGCACATGCACGATCACATCCGCCGCCGTGACCTCTTCCAGCGTTGCGCGGAAAGCGGCGACAAGCTGCGTCGGCAAGTCCGAAATGAAGCCCACCGTGTCCGACAGGATGGCCTTTTCGACGCCGGGCAAGCGGATCGCCCGCATGGTGGGATCGAGCGTGGCGAACAGCAGATCCTGCGCCATCACGTCCGCGCCCGTCAGCCGGTTGAACAGCGTGGACTTGCCCGCGTTCGTATACCCCACCAGCGCAACGATCGGCCATGGCGCCTTTTCCCGGCGCTCCCGGTGGAGCCCGCGGGTTCGCCGCACCTGCTCCAGTTCGCGGCGGATCTTGGCCATGCGGTCGCGGATCATCCGGCGGTCGGCCTCGATCTGCGTTTCACCCGGGCCACCGAGGAAGCCGAAACCGCCGCGCTGCCGTTCGAGGTGAGTCCAGCTGCGCACCAGACGCCCAGCCTGATAATCGAGATGGGCCAGTTCCACCTGCAAGCGGCCTTCCGCCGTCGCGGCGCGCTCGCCAAAGATTTCGAGAATCAGCCCGGTGCGGTCGATGACCTTGCGCTTGAGCTTTTCTTCCAGGTTGCGCTGCTGGATTGCCGAAAGCGAACCATCAACAACGACAAGCTCAGCCTCGTTCAGCTCGCAGGCGACGCCGATATTCTGGATCTGGCCTTCGCCGAACAGCGTGCCGGCACGCGGTTCGCGGATCGGGATCGCTATGGCGTCCGCCACCTCAAGGCCGATCGCCAAGGCAAGGCCTTTTGCCTCTTCGAGGCGTGCGCCGGTATCGAGATCACCTCTCCCGCGCATTTGCGGATAGACGACGAGGGCACGCGCACCGCGCGTGACCTCGCCCTTCAGTTCTTCGTTCAAGTCAGGTCCGTTTCGACTCAGTCGCCGGTTTCTTCATGCGCCTGCAGATCGACCGGAGTCACGGGCTGAATCGTCGAAACCGCATGCTTGTAGGCCAGCTGCACATAGCCTTCGCGTTCCAGCAGCATGCAGAACAGGTCATAGGCAGCAACGCGGCCCTGCAGCATGACGCCGTTGATCAGGAACATCGTCACCTGCACGCCGGCATTGCGGATGCTGGAAAGGAACACGTCTTGCAGCAGCCGCGTTTTCTTGTTCGAATCCGAACCATTGGCGAACTGGCGCGCATCGACCGGGGTCGAAGGCATGATGGTGGAAATCGCATGCTTGTAGACAAGCTGCGACTGGCCATCACGGCGCAGCAGGATGGAAAAATTGTCAAACCAGGTAACAATGCCCTGCAACTTCACGCCCTTGACCAGGAACATGGTGACAGGAGTCTTGTTCTTGCGCAGGAGATTGAGAAACTGATCCTGAAGGTTCTGCCCCTTCCCCGCTGAATTCCCGGAATTGACCGGTGGTGCTTCCGGTGACGGCGCAGCGGCAGTTTCCGGTTCGGCTGCGGGTTTCGGTCGCGCTGAAAGCGTTCGACCAGCCATACAATGCTCCTTCTTTTTGGCGGCCGTGATTGCGGTCCGCGATCTGGCACTGGACTGTTTCCGGTGCCGTTCTCGAATCAAAATCTATCCGCTTGCTGCATTGCAGTAAACACGAGAATTGCAGCGGGTGCGCAACAAAGCCCGATCAGGCACTGCAAGGCGCAGAAATCAGGGCTTTCGAGTAGCTGTAATCGCTGGAAAGCCGGGCTATTCGCTCTCTTCGCCCTCACGCCGTTCAGACATCCCCAGCAGCTTGAGTTTACGGTGCAAGGCAGAGCGTTCCATGCCGATAAAGGCTGCGGTCTTGGAAATGTTTCCGGAAAACCGCCGGATCTGGATGCGCAGATATTCGCGTTCGAAGCTTTCGCGCGCTTCCCGCAAGGGCGCGCTCATCATCACCGAAACGCCAGCCTCACCCTCCCCCTGGCTGTTGAAGATTTCCGGAGGCAGCATGTCGGCTTCGATTTTGCCCAGCTTTTCGCGCGGGGCCATGATCACCGTGCGTTCCACGACGTTGCGGAGCTGGCGGACATTGCCCGGCCATTCGTAGGCCTGAAGCGCGGTCATGGCTTCATTGCCCACATGCGGCGGCTGCACCCCCTGCTCATTCGCATAGCGGGCGAAAAAGTGATCGACGAGCGCGGGAATGTCCTCGCGCCGTTCGCGCAGCGCGGGAATTGAAACCGGCACCACATTGAGGCGATAGAACAGATCCTCGCGGAAACGCCGCTCGGCGATTTCCTTTTCCAGATCGCGCGACGTGGAAGACACCACGCGTACATCGACACGGATCTGCCGGGTGCCGCCCACGCGCACGAAAGCCTGATCGGTCAGCACCCGCAGGATGCGCGCCTGGGTCGAGATCGGCATGTCTGCCACTTCATCGAAGTAGAGCGTGCCGCCATCCGCCATTTCGAGAAGCCCGGGACGGACCAAAGCCCCTTCCGCTTCCTCACCAAACAGTTCCTGTTCGAAACGCTCGGGCGTAATGCGCGCCGAATTGACGCTGACGAAAGCATTTCCGGCCCGCGGGCTCCAGGCGTGGAGCAGCCTCGCCGCCACCTCCTTGCCCGAACCGGCGGGCCCGGTGATCAGCAGGCGGCTGCCGGTATTGGCCACACGCTTGAGCGTGGCGCGAACCTGGTTGATTGCACCGCTCGAACCGGTGAATTCCTCGCCCGTAGTAAAATCCTGCTTGAGCTGCGCATTCTCACGCCGCAGTCGCTCGGTTTCCGTCGCCCGGCCGACGAGGTGGAGCAGCTTCTCGGCCTCGAACGGCTTTTCGATGAAATCGACCGCGCCCCGGCTGATGGCAGCGACTGCAGTGTCGATATTGCCGTGCCCTGAGAAAATGATGACGGGCAGTTCGGGCTCGCGCGCCTTGATCGCATCGAGCACTTCGAGCCCGTCCATCGGGCTGCCATGCAACCACACGTCGAGCAAAACCAGCGAGGGACGGCGCGCGTCGATAGCAGCCAGCGCGGCTTCGCTATCGCCTGCGGTTCGGCACTCATAGCCCTCGTCGCTCAGGACGCCAGCGACCAGTTCGCGGATATCGCGTTCGTCGTCAACGATCAGGATTTCGAGAGCCATGGCAGTGTCTTCTTCGCTTGCAGATCAAGGGGGGAGAATATCTTGGTCATCATCATGTCGGGCTATTCGGCTGCCTCGGACTTTCGTCCTTGCGCCAGAGGATCGCGCGCAAAACGCATCGATACGGTCGTGCCGCCGCCGGGCGCAGGTGTGAACATCATTTCACCGCCGTGCTCCTCAACGATCTTGTTGACGATCGCGAGGCCGAGCCCGGTGCCCTTTTCGCGCGTCGTGACGTAGGGTTCGACAATGCGCTCGCGATCCTGCGAGAGGCCGATGCCGTTGTCGGTGATCCGCACGATGATGGCGTCTTCCTCATCGGCGACCTCGACCGCAACAGCGCCCTTGTAAGCCGCCTCATCGGCATCCTTGGCGCGGCTCTCTATTGCCTCCACCGCATTCTTGAGCACGTTAGTCATGGCCTGCCCGAACTGGTGCCGGTCGCAATCTATGCTGGCGATGCCGGTATCGGCCGAGAAACTGAAATCAATGTCCGGCCGTGCCACTTCCTGCAGGAACAGAGCCTGGCGGGTCAGCGCCACCGGGTCTTCCGCCCGGAATACCGGCTTGGGCAGACGCGCGAAGGAGGAGAATTCGTCCACCATCTTGCGCAGATCGCCGACCTGGCGAATGATAGTCCGCGTCAGATCCTCGAACAGTTCGGGATTGTCGGTGATCTGCTTGCGGTAGCGGCGGCTCAGGCGCTCGGTCGCCAGCTGTATCGGCGTCAGCGGATTCTTGATTTCATGCGCAATGCGCCGCGCGACATCGGACCACGCCGCCGTGCGCTGATCGAGGAGCTGGCGGGTAATGTCCTCAAACGTGATGACGTGCCCTGTAGCATCGCGGCTGGCCTTGACGGCAAGGGTCAGCAGTTCCCCGCCGCGGCTGTACTGGACAATGCCGCTTGCCGTCCCCTGCTCAACCAGCGCCGCGATCGATGGGGCCAATTCGCCGATCGTCAGATCTTCGGGAAGCTCACTGCCGCGTTCGCTCAGCAAGTGCTGGGCTGTGTTGTTCATCAGCAGGATGTGCCCGTTCTCGTCGAGCGAAATAATTCCGGACGTAACCGATTCCAGCACCGCCTCGATGAACAGGCGTCGCTCATGGAGCTGGCGGTTGGCGCCCAGCAAGGCTTGCGTCTGCTTGTCGATCTGCCCGGTCATGCGATTGAAGGCGCGGTTGAGGAGCCCGATTTCGTCGGCACCGGTGCGCCCTTCGATCCGCAGCGCATAGTTACCCGCACCGACGCGCCGCGCAGCATCCACGAGTTCATAGAGCGGCTTCACCTGACGGTCCGCAAACCGCAGGGCCAGCCAGACCGAGGTGCCCACCAGCACGAGTGAAGCCACGAACAGGGCAACATTGAACCGCAATTGCAGAACGCGGGCACGGTTCGTCAGGACTTCATAGGCTTTGACGATGTTCTCCGCGCTCTGCCCCTGACTGAGCGAGAGCAGGTCGTTACTTCGCGCCACCAGCAGATAGACTCCGGCGGACCGTTCGATAGGCGCTGCGGCGACAATACGATCCGCCCGCGAGGTTACATCGTAAGGCTCGCCCTTGCTGAGCTTTTCCAGAGACTCCTTGGAAATCCGGTTATTCTCGAACTTGTTGTCGGGATCGACAATGATCGGCGTGCGCTGATCTCCGTTTGCATCGATCTGGATGATCGCAGCAACACTCAGGTTCCGGCGCAGCACCTGATCCGCCAGAAACGCCTGAAACTCGGGACTGGCGACGGGATATTCGGCCAGCGGCACCCGCGAATCCTGCGCCATCGCCACCGATTCATACCCGACATCGCGCAAGGTCTGCTCATAGTACCCGCGCGCCAGCTTGTTGGCGTTCTCCAGCAATCCACGCGAACTGTCCGAAAACCAGAACTCCACGCCGGACTGAAACAGCCACGATGCGAAAACCACCACCAGCAATGTCGGAATGGCGGAAATCAGCGAGAAGATGAACACCAGGCGCACGTGCATCCGCCCGGTTCCGCCAATGTTCTCTGCCGCCCGGCGCAAAGCCATCCGCCGCCCGAACAGGACGAGAATAGTCATTGCCGGCACAAGCGTGCCCACCAGCAGCGTCGCGGTGAGGTCGGAAGGCAACAGGTCGCCCTTGCCGCCACCGCTGTTGAGCGCGATCCACGTCGTCACCGTCATGGCGAGGAAGGCAAGGACCGAAAGTACTTCGATGACGGCAAAGAAATTCGCCCGGCGCGCGGCCACCTGCATGCGCCGCCACCAGCGCGGCCAGCTGCGCTTATGGGTCAAAACGTTCGTCATCGTTGCCTTGTTACAACAGCACTGTTGCTGCCTTGCAAGAAGAATTCCACAAAACCCGCGTCACGATCGACGAACGAATTCTTCCGGATCCAGCGCAAGCTCGCTCAGCCGTTTGCGCAAGGTGTTGCGATTGATCCCCAGCGCCTGGGCCGCACGCAATTGGTTGCCTCCGGTTTCGCGCAGCACTTCCGCGAACAGCGGGCGTTCGAACGCCGCGATGGCACTTTCGTAGATGGTCCCGGTGGCAGGCCGTTCCGCCGTGAGCCAGCGGGTCACGGCACCGGCAATGTCACACGCCTCGCCCTTGGCCGGCTGCGGTGCGCCGACAGGTTCCTGCGCCAACAGCGGCTGAATGCTGTCCGCATCGATCGTGTCCTCGCGTGCCAGAAGTGCCATGCGATAGACGAAGTTCTTCAGTTCCCGCACATTGCCGCGCCAGGGCTGGCGGCTCAGCAGCGCCGCCGCTTCATGAGTAAGCTGGCGGCGCGGCAAGCCCTCGTTAGCGGCATGCTGAAGAAAGTGCTTTGCCAGCACCTCGATGTCGTCGCTGCGGTCGCGCAGCGGCGGCATGTGGATCGGCACCACGTTGAGGCGATAATAGAGATCCTCGCGAAACCGGCCTGCAGCGATTTCAGGCTCAAGATCCTTGTTGGTCGCCGCGATAATGCGCGTGTCGAGCCGGATTTCCTCGTTGCCGCCCACACGGCGGACCGTGCCGGACTGCAGCGCGCGCAGCAGCCGGGTTTGCGCCTGCATCGGCATATCGCCGATTTCATCGAGGAACAAAGTGCCGCCCGCTGCTTGCTCGAACTTGCCGGCATGGCGCGCCACGGCGCCGGTAAAGGCGCCCTTTTCGTGCCCGAACAGTTCGCTTTCGATAAGCTCCGCCGGGATCGCGGCGGTGTTGACGGCAACGAACGGCCCGCTGCGCCGATTGCCAAGCTGGTGAATGGCTTCCGCCACCAGTTCCTTGCCGGTTCCGGATTCCCCCAGGATCAATACGGTCAGATCGTTGCGCAGCACGCGCGTGATCATGCGGAACACGGACTGCATCGCCGGACTGCGGCCGACCAGCGGCAGGCCATCGCCAAGCGGCTCATCCCCGCGCAGCACGTTGCCCTGCGCGTTCCCGGCGGCCTGCCGGACGGTGCGTGCCAGTTCGTCGATGTCGAAAGGCTTGGGGAAGTACTCGAACGCGCCGGTATCCGTGGCGCGAACGGCCGTATCGAGCGTGTTCTGCGCCGACAGGATAATGATCGGCATGTCGGGATGGAGCGCCCGGGCGCGGTCCAGCGTCTCGATGCCGTCGCCGTCGGGCAGCATCACGTCGGTCACCAGCGCCTGGAAGCAGCGCTCACCCAGCAGGCCGTCACGCTCGGCGATGGTCTGGCAGTGCACGACCGAAAATCCCTCGTCCTCCAGCGCCGCGGTGATGACGATGGCGATCGACATGTCGTCTTCGACAAGAAGAACGCTCATGAGAACAGCTTCCTTCTGAGAAGCCCCCTTCCCCGCGTTTCCTTCGCAAGGGGAAGATGGATACGAAAGTGGGTAAGGCCCGCTTCCTCGTCGCGCTCGTGCGTGATGCGCCCGTTCATATCACGCACCAGCTTGCGGACGAGCGGCAATCCCAGCCCCTGTCCGGACTTCTTGGTCGTGACGAACGGTTCGAAAATGTGTTCGCGCATGGCCGGGTCTACACCCTGCCCATTGTCGCTGATGCGCAATTCAATGGGCAGACGCACGGGCTTGCCGGAATCGGTGGTATGCAGTTGCAGGCCGCTGGCAAAGCGCGTGCGGATCACCACCCGCGGCTCTTCGGCCTCCTGACTGGCCTCGATCGCGTTCGACAGCAGATTGATGATCACCTGCACCAGCCCGTCCGGACTGCCCAGCACCGGCGGCAGCGACGGATCGAACTCTTCCTGCAGCCGGTAGCTGCGCGCTGCGGAACCATCGGCATTGGCGGCCTTGATCACGTCGATCGCCCGGCGTGCAGCTTCATGGAGATTGCAGGGCTCCACCGGAGGCGCAGTGCGGCCGCTCAGTTTCTGCATGCGTTCAATAAGCCCGGCGATACGATCGACTTCCGACGTAATCAGATCGGTCAGCGGCCGGTCCCGCTCATCGATCTTGCGGGCGAGAAGCTGCGCCGCGCCGCGAATCCCGGCAAGCGGGTTCTTGATCTCATGCGCCATGATCTCCGGACCGCGCAGCACGGCGGTATCCGCGCCGCCGGAATCGTCGCCCAATGCTTCGGCGGCGCTGTTGTCGTGGATCGTGAGAACCTGCCAGCCCGGCGTATCGGCGACCGGGGCAATGTTGATATCGATGCGTCTTGCGCCTTTCCCCTTGAGCGAAACCGCCACTTCGCGCGCGGAAACCGGCGTTTCATAGTCCTGCAGACGTTCGAGCAGGCGCTGATCGGGGAAACTCATGACATCGGCCAGGCGGCACCCAGCCAGACGGCGCAGCGATTGTCCGAAAAACTGTTCGCCCGCCGGATTGACGGAAGCGATCAGCAAGCCCGATTCCAGAAGGACAACGGCATGGGGCAGGCTAGCCAGCAGCCGGTGGGCTTCGGGAAGAGCAGTCCGGACCGCGATGCTCATGCGGCCCGTAACTGTCCACCGGTGGACCGGTAAGGCGCATAGAACTCCGCGAGCGAGCGCAGCACTTCGTCCGCATCGTCGATGAAGTTCACGCGGTTACGGAATTCGGCCGAGCCCTTCAGCCCCTTGACGTACCAGCCCAGGTGCTTGCGCGCCATCTTCACGCCGGTTTCGCGCCCATAGTGCGAGAGCATGGCTTCGTAGTGTTCGCGGATGATCTCGTACTGCTCACCGAAGCCGGGATCGGCCATCAGCCCGCCGCCGCGCCACCAGCGCATGACTTGCGCGAGAATCCAGGGCTTGCCGTAAGCGCCGCGCCCGATCATCAGCCCGTCCGCGCCAGACTGCTCCAAAGCTTTCGCCGCGTCGTCAATGCCGCAGATATCGCCATTGACGATAACGGGGATCGAAACCGCATCTTTAACCTTGCGGACGAAGCTCCAATCAGCTTCTCCCTTGTACATCTGGTTGCGGGTGCGGCCATGGACCGTGATCATCCTGGCGCCCAGATCTTCGGCGATGCGCGCCAGTTCCGGTGCATTAAGGCTGTCATGGCACCAGCCCATGCGCATTTTCACAGTGACGGGCACGTTCACGGCCTTGACCGTTGCCTCGATCAATTGCGTCGCCAGCGGAACATCGCGCATCAATGCCGAACCGGCATCGCCATTGACGACCTTGCGGACCGGGCACCCCATATTGATGTCGATGATCGCCGCGCCGCGGTCTTCCACCAGCTTGGCCGCCTCGGCCATCTGATCGGGCTCGCAGCCCACAAGCTGCATGGAGACCGGATCCTCGATCTGGTCCCACATCGCTTTCTGCAGCGAAACGCGGGTTTCGCGGATCGCCGCCGGGCTTGCGATCATTTCGGTAACGTTCAGGCCGGAACCGAAGCTGCGCACCATCCGGCGGAACGGCAAATCCGAAACGCCCGTCATCGGTGCGAGCACGACCGGGCAGTCGATCGTCACCGGACCGACATGAATGGGCTTTAGCGCGGGAGGAGCGGGCAGTTCGATCATAATATGTGCAACGTTGCCTAAAAAACAGGCAGCGCATAGTGGATTGCCCTCGCTCCGGCAAGCGATTACCGGCGGCGGTAATGTCGTGTATCGTATCAGCACAAGAGCAAGGCACGCCCGGCACTGGCTTTGGCGCCCCCCCGGCTGCCGCCGTGGTGGTCGCCGCGGGCCAGGGGCTGCGGGCCGGACAGCCGCTTCCCAAGCAATTCGCGCGATGGCGTGGTAAACCGGTGGTCAGGCATTCGGTCGAGGCACTGGCCAGTGCCGGAATTGCGCCCATCGCGGTCATGATCCCGCCAGGCGCCGAAACGATCGTGGGCGAGGCCCTCAGCGGCATTCCCGGCCTGCGCTTTGTGGATGGCGGCAAGACGCGGCAGGAGTCGGTCCGCCTCGGGCTCGAAGCCCTGATGGATGCCGGGCCCGGCTATGTGCTGATTCACGACGCTGCCCGGCCGGTTCTGCCGCAAACCGTAATCGCTCGGCTGCTCAACGCCCTGACGCAGTTTCAGGGGGCCATCCCGGTTCTGCCAATGGTCGATAGCCTGGCCCACGCCGCACACAGGCCATCCGGCGACGTCATGGGCCCGGCCGCACGGCGCGAGAGCCTGCGCCGGGTACAGACGCCGCAGGCTTTTCATTTTGCGGACATTCTCGCCGCGCACCGAAGCTGGCCAGGTGACATGAATGCCGGAGACGATGCCCAGGTCGCGCAAGCCCGGGGAATGGAAATCGCCATGGTCGAGGGGGACGAAGCCCTGCACAAGCTGACATTTGCATCCGATTTTGCCGCTGCGCTTCCCGCTGTCCGCGTCGGGACAGGGTACGATGTCCACCGGTTGTCCGAAGGCGGGGAACTCTGGCTTTGCGGCGTCCGGATCGAACACACGCACGGTCTTGCCGGACATAGCGACGCAGACGTTGCCATCCATGCACTGGTCGATGCGCTGCTTGGCGCCATCGGCGCAGGCGACATCGGGCAGCATTTTCCACCCAGCGATCCGCAATGGAAAGGCGCGGCTTCCCATCAGTTTCTCTCCCACGCCGGAACACTTGTGCAAGAGGCCGGTTACGTTCTTGGCAATGCGGACGTGACGATCATATGCGAACGGCCGAAGATCGGCCCGCATCGTGATGCCATGCGCGCGCGGCTGGCGGAAATTCTCCAGGCTGACGTTTCAGCCATCAGCGTGAAGGCAACAACGACCGAGAAACTGGGTTTTACCGGACGGGGCGAAGGCATTGCCGCGCAGGCAGCCGTCAGCCTTGTCCGAATTTAGACTCTAAGAATCAGGAGTTACCGGCATGAAAGGATTGATCGGAGCGGCTTCCTGCCTGCTCGCTCTTGCTCCCGGGCTGGCCGCAGCGGCGGAACCGGTTTGCCTGAGCCGCACGGAGGCAACTTCTCTGGTCGCCTATGCCCTGCCAGAAGCGATCAATGGAACCGTCAAGCGCTGCGCTCCTGTCTTGCCCGCGTCTGCATTTCTGCGTCAGCATGGCGGCGCCCTCGCCGCGCGCTACGCCACGCAAAAGGCCAAGTACTGGCCCGATGCCAAACCAGCCTTCATGAAAGCACTCGGCCCGGATGCGGCGAGCACTGTCGGCAACCTGCCCGACGATACTGCCCGGCAGCTTGCGGACACGTTCGTCGAAGGCTTCGTTTCGCAGCAGATCGCCCTCAAATCCTGCACCAAGCTGGACATTGCGATCGATCTGCTGTCTCCCTTGCCTCCGGAGAACACGGCTGGGCTGATCGCGCTTACCATGGAAGCCGCGAGCAAAGCCGAGCCGAAAGTGGGCAAGATCGCCCTTTGCAAGGATTGAATCCTCAAGGATCGTCATGGCCAAGACATTGTTTTTTCCCGAAGACCTTGTTTCACTCGCAGAGCGGGTAATTGCCGACAACAAGATTGCCGGCCGCAAGATTGCTCTGGCTGAGAGTTGCACCGGCGGCCTTGTCTGCGCCGCGCTTACCGAGATTCCCGGATCATCGGCCGTGCTCGACCGCGGGTTCGTGACATATTCGAACGAAGCGAAACAGGAACTTCTCGGGGTTCCGCAAGACCTGCTCGACGCTTTCGGCGCGGTATCTCCGGCAACCGCCTGGGCTATGGCACAAGGCGCAATCCGGAACAGCAACGCCGATGTGGCCGTGGCGGTAAGCGGCATCGCAGGCCCCGAAGGCGGAACCGAGATGAAGCCCGTAGGCACAGTCGTGTTCGCCCTGGCCATCCGCGGCGACGACGAGGTGAACGCCGAGCAGAGGCAGATCGACGGCGCGAACCGCGCCGAAATCCGGCATCAAGCCGCCCTCGCCGCCTTGGAGCTTTTGCGCCTCGACGCAGAATAAGTGATGTAAATCAAGTGTATATCGAATGAAGGTTACCTTTTTACACCACAGAACACCGCGAGGTATAAAAAGGTAACTTTTAGGCGAGCTTACCGCACGCGCCACGCCTTCCAGATTACATTATGTAACTCGATTAGGTTGCATAATGTTACTATCACATCTCAAGGCTCTTGCTGAACGCCGTAAAGCTCCGCAGCGCGCGTTTCGAAAGCCGCGACCATTTTGCGGAAGGCCTTGTCGAAATACTGCCCTGCCAGCTTTTCGAACAGCACATTGCGAAAGGAGAACTGCACGTCGAATTCGACATCGCAGGCCGTGCTGCTGACCGGGTGAAACGTCCAGACGTTATCAAGGTCGCGCATCGGTCCATCGACATAGTGAACCCGGATTTCACGCGGGCGCTGCCTCTCAACGCGCGAGGTGAACTTTTCCCGCAGCGCCTTGAAGCCGACGAGCATGTCCGCGATCATCTCGTGCCCGTTGTCGGACTTCACGCGCGTGGCCACGACCCAGGGCAGAAACTCCTGATAACGGCCGACATCAGCCACCAGGTCGAACATTTGTTCGGCGCTGTAGGGCAAGCGGTGGACTTCGTGGATTCCCGTCATGTTCAGGCCTGTTTCACCGGCTTGCGGGCCATGTAATGTACACCGGTGGACATCAACGCTGCCCCCGCGCCAGCTTGGCTTCGCGAGCCGCGCGCATTTCCGCGAAATCCTCGCCCGCGTGATAGCTTGAGCGGGTCAGCGGCGTCGAAGCCACCTGCAGGAAGCCCTTCGCGCGGGCAATCGCGCCGTAGGCCGCGAAAGCCTGAGGCGTCACGAACTCCTTGACCTCGGTATGCTTGGGCGTCGGGCGCAGATACTGGCCCATGGTCAGGAAATCGATGTCCGCACAGCGCATGTCGTCCATCACCTGATGCACTTCGAGCCGCTCTTCCCCCAGCCCGAGCATGACCCCGGACTTGGTGAAAATGGAAGGATCGTGAGCCTTTACCTCCTCCAGCAGCCGCAGGGAGGCATAGTAGCGCGCACCGGGGCGGATCGTTGGGTAAAGCCGCGGAACCGTTTCCAGATTGTGATTGTAGACATCGGGCCGGGCAGCGGCGATCGCCTCGATCGCCGCGCGCATCTTGCCACGGAAGTCGGGAGTGAGAATCTCGATCGTGGTCTGCGGCGCGTTGCGGCGCAGTTCCTCGATCACCTTCACGAACTGACTCGCACCGCCATCGGGCAGATCGTCGCGGTCCACCGAAGTGATAACAATGTGCTCCAGCCCCATCTGGGCAGCGGCTTCCGCCACATGGGCAGGCTCGTCCGCATCCACCCGGCCGGGCATCCCGGTCTTCACATTGCAAAAAGCGCAGGCGCGCGTGCAGGTGTCGCCGAGAATCATCACCGTGGCGTGCTTCTTCGTCCAGCACTCGCCGATGTTCGGGCAAGCCGCCTCTTCGCACACCGTATTGAGCTTGAGATCGCGCATAAGCTTGCGCGTCTCGCCGTATCCCTTGGTTGTTGGCGCCTTTACGCGGATCCAGTCCGGTTTGCGCTGACGTTCCGGTTTGTTCTCGGGGCTCGGTGCAGAGGAAAGATCGTTCATGGGGCCCAGATAGTCATATGCTTGCGCCCTTGCCAGTACGAATATCCCGGTTAAGGACGGGCCACGGCCTCAATCCCCCTTATGGAGTGCTCTCACAATGCCGGAAAACGGAAGCAACGCCCTGGATCACCTCCTCGACGGTTATCGCCGTTTTCGTGACACGGGATGGACCCCGCACCGCGAGCGCTGGGCCCACCTGCAGGAAGGGCAGCAGCCCGAAGTGATGATCATCGCCTGCTCTGACAGCCGCGTCGATCCCACACAGATTTTCGATACCGATCCAGGCGAGATATTCGTCGTGCGCAATGTCGCCGCGCTGGTGCCGCCGTTTGAGACCGCGCCCGGCCATCACGGCGTCTCCGCCGCGCTCGAATTCGCGGTTCAGGTGCTGAAGGTGAAGGAAATCGTGGTCATGGGCCATGGCATGTGCGGCGGCTGCAAGGCTGCGCTGACACAGGAACTGCACGGCACGGAACCGGGCGAAGGCGGCTTCATTGCCGACTGGATCGCGCTGCTTGACGATGCGCGCGAACCAGTCGCGGCGCAATACGGCACCGAAGGCCGCCCGGCGGAACGCCAGATGGAACAGGCCGCCGTCAAAGTCAGCCTTGAGAACCTGATGACGTTCCCTTGCATTCGCCGCAAGGTGCGCGATGGCGACCTGCGGCTGCGCGGCGCGTTCTTCGCGATCTCCGACGGTGTCCTCCATCTGATGGAAGATTCCAGCGGTGAATTCGCACCTGTGACCTGAGGGACAAACAGCCTGTCCATCGCTGGACAGCGGCGCCCGCCAGGGCAAACGAAAAAGGGCGGCGGGATAGTCCCACCGCCCTTTTTCTTTCGCGCCTAGCGCAGATTTCCGTCAGCTGGCGGGGGAAGCCGCCTTGCCCTTGGCGTAAGCGCTCCACATTTTCGCAACAGTGGCGCGCGGCCCGTTCACCTTGGCGAAGTTGCTCTCCGCATCGGCGTACTTGCCCTGCAACGCCTGGGTCATGCCGAGACGCAGCGCGACCTTGTCCGCATCGACACCTGGCATTCCGAGCGCCTTGGCGTAGAAGGTTTCCGCCTTGGCAGGCTGATCATAGCTCAGGAAAACGTCGCCGGCGCCGACCACAGTGCCTGCCTTGGCGCCGGGCTTCATGGCATCGCTTGCCACCGACGGCAGCGATGCCTTGTCGCTGGCGACGCGCGATTGCGTATTGGACTTGTCCGCGGCGATTTCAGCTTCGGTCAGCTTGCCCTTGGCAAGACCGTCATTGATCACCTTCATCGCTTCGCCCGGATAGGCGCGCGGATCGACATCTTCCAGATACGTGAAGTAGTCGCGCTTTTCCGTCATCGAATTGGTCAGGAACTTCAGGCGCATCAAGTCCACATCCTGCTCACGCGGGAGCGCGGCGAGCTGGCCGACGACCGAGATCGCGATGTTCCAGGACTTCGGATAGTACTGCCCCAGCAGGGCCGCGTATTCGGTCGACGGCCCAAGCTGCTTGGCCGAATACGTCTGCTGCAGCACGGTGCGCAGCGAGGTTTCGGCCGGAGCCGTGCCATTGGCCTCGGCGGCGGCAATATCCTCCTTGGCCATCTGCAGCACGGCTTCGGTGTTGCCGCTGCGCTTGTAGGCATCGGCAAGGATCAGTTCGAGCTGGTTGTTCGGATCCTGAAAACCAGCGTCCTTCGCGGCCTTGAGGTAGGTCGCCGCGCTGGTCCAGTCCTTGAGCTGATAGGCCGTTACGCCGGCATCGTAGTCCATCTGGCCCACTTTGTCCGCCGCCAGCTTGCCGCTGTCGAGCATAAGGAGCGTACCCTTCTGCTTGAAGGCCAAATCCTTGGACAGGATGCCGTAGTTGCGGAGCATCGAACCCAAGGCATGCTTGTCGTCCGGCGTGGTCGCGGTCGGGATCGCGGCCTCGAAAGCCGCCTTGCCGTCACCGCCCAGCGCCGCATCGATCTGCGTCTTGGCCGCTGCAAAGTCGGCCGGACCGGCACCGGCAGGCAGTTTCGACGTCGCCTCGGTCATCGCCTTTTCGATCGGGCCTGCTGCCTTGCGGAAATCGTCGGAGAAATTGGCGGCGGGCGCCTTTTCCTTTTCCTTCTTCTTGGCCATCGCCGGAGGCGCCACCGCCACGGCCATGCCACTCGACAGCGCGAGCGCGAGAGCAAAACGGGAAACCAGGAATTTGCGAGCCATCAAGGCCACTCCTCTCAAGACAAAACAATACATGCCCGGAAACGGGCACCTGTAACTCACCGGCGCCGGTGTGCCGCCGAATTGGCGGCTTGGCAACCTTTCGCTCCTGTTACCCGCGCGCCACTGAACGCTTATTGAATGCAGTTTGCCGCAGATATGGGCCCGCGATGACAGCGCCAGGGCCCGATTGCCCGCAAAAGCGCTCTTAAGTGTGGAAAACGCAGCGATGTTTTCCCCGGCTGGGTGCCCCTTGCTGTGGCAATCGTCCGGCGCTTGTCCTAGGGCAGTTCATCACCCTTTTTCCGCAACAACAGCGATAGAACCGCGTGAGCGACGACACCGAGAACAACGAGCACACCGGCCCCGAAGGCGAATACACGCGCGTCGACATCGTCGATGAGATGAAGACGAGCTATCTCGATTACGCGATGAGCGTGATCGTGAGCCGCGCGCTTCCCGACGTGCGCGACGGCTTGAAACCCGTCCACCGGCGTATTCTCTTCGCCAGCCAGGAAGGCGGCTTCGTCGCCGGACGGCCCTACCGCAAATCGGCGAAGATCGTCGGCGACGTGATGGGTAATTATCACCCGCACGGTGACAGCGCGATCTACGATGCCCTGGCGCGCATGACGCAGGACTGGTCGATGCGGCTGCCGCTGATCGACGGTCAGGGCAACTTCGGCTCGATGGACCCGGACCCCCCGGCCTCCATGCGTTACACCGAAGCGCGTCTGGCCCGCGTTGCCAACTCGCTGATGGACGATCTCGACAAGAACACCGTCGATTTCGCCGACAACTACGACGGTTCGCGGCAGGAGCCGACCGTCCTGCCCGCACGCTTCCCGAACCTGCTGGTCAACGGCGCGGGCGGCATCGCGGTCGGCATGGCGACCAACATTCCGCCGCACAATCTGGGCGAAGTGATCGACGGTTGCTTTGCGATGATGGACAATCCGGGGATCTCCTCGGAGGAACTGTTCGAGATCATTCCGGGCCCGGATTTCCCGACCGCACCGCTGATCCTGGGCTCCAGCGGTTCGCGCGCGGCCTATACACAGGGGCGCGGCTCGATCGTCCAGCGCTGCCGTCACGAGATCGAGGAAGGCCGGGGCGACCGCCGCTCGATCGTCCTAACCTCGATGCCCTATCAGGTCGGCAAGTCCGGCCTCGTCGAGAAAATCGCCGAAGCCGCCAAGGACAAGCGGATCGAGGGTGTCTCCGACATCCGCGACGAATCCAACCGCGAAGGCGTGCGGGTGGTCATCGACCTCAAGCGCGACGCCTCGCCGGAAGTCGTGCTCAACCAGCTCTGGCGCAACACGCCCGCGCAGTCTAACTTCCCGGCCAACATGCTGGCGATCCGCGGCGGGCGGCCGGAAATCCTGTCGCTGCGCGACATTCTCCAGTCGTTCATCCAGTTCCGCGAAGAGGTCATCACCCGCCGCACCAAGTTCGAACTGAACAAGGCGCGCGACCGGGCCCATATCCTGCTTGGCCTCGTGGTCGCAGTGTCCAACATGGACGAAGTCGTGACGATCATCCGCGGTTCCTCGAACCCGGCCGACGCCCGCGCCAAGCTGCTCGCCAAGGAGTGGCCGATCGGCGAAATTGCGCCCTATATCCGTCTGGTCGAGGCGATCGAGCCCACGGCCGAAGAAACCGGCGGCACCTACCGGCTTTCCGAAGCGCAGGTTAAGGCCATTCTGGATCTGCGTCTCCACCGCCTGACCGCACTGGGCCGCGACGAGATCGGTGATGAGCTCAAGGAGCTCGCGGTCGCCATCGAGGAATATCTGGCGATCCTGGCCGACCGCGTGAAGCTCTACGGCGTCATGCGCGAGGAACTGCAGGCCGTGCGCGATCTTTATGCCACGCCGCGCATGTCCGAGATTACCGCCGCCTTCGACGGCATCGAGGACGAAGACCTGATCGAGCGCGAGGACATGGTGGTGACTGTCACCATGGACGGCTACATCAAGCGCACCGCCCTCTCCACCTTCCGTGCCCAGGCCCGCGGCGGCAAGGGCCGCGCCGGTATGGCGACGAAGGAAGAGGATGCCGTGACGACGATGTTCGTCACCTCCACGCACAACCCGGTGCTGTTCTTCTCGACCGCCGGAAAGGTCTACCGCCTCAAGGTCTACAAGCTGCCCGAAGGCGGCCCCACCACGCGCGGCCGTCCGATCGTCAATCTCCTGCCCGCCCTGGACAAGGACGAGACGATCCAGACCGTGCTCGCCCTGCCCGAAGACGAGACCGAATGGAGCAAGCTCTCGGTCGTCTTCGCCACGGCCAGGGGCAATGTGCGCCGCAACGCCATGGACGCCTTCGCGAACATCCCTTCCAACGGCAAGTTCGCGATGAAGTTCGACGAAGGCTCGGACGACCACCTGATCGGCGTCGCCCTGCTCGAATCTACCGACGACGTGCTGCTGGCAAGCCGTCAGGGCAAGGCAATCCGCTTTGCAGGTGACGATGTGCGCGAGTTCACAAGCCGCACCTCCACCGGCGTGCGCGGCATGAACCTGAAAACCAACGACAAGGGCGAGATGGACGAGGTGATCTCGCTTTCGATCCTTCACCGTGTCGGCACCACGCCGGAGGAACGCGAGGCTTATCTCAAGTTCGCGCCCTGGAAGGGCGAAAAGGAAGGCGCCCCCTCGCTGTCTCCCGAACGCATGGCCGAACTGACCGAGAGCGAGCAGTTCATTCTTACCGTTTGCGCCAACGGCTACGGCAAGATGTCCTCGGCCTACGAGTACCGGCGCACCGGACGCGGCGGACAGGGGATCACCAATATCGACAACATCGAGCGTAACGGCCCGGTTGTCGCCAGCTTCCCCGCGACGCAGGCCCAGCAACTGCTGCTGGTGACCGATCAGGCCAAACTGATCCGCCTGCCGCTGGAGAGCCTGCGCGTCATCGGGCGCGGTTCGGCCGGTGTGCGCCTGTTCAACGTATCGGCGGACGAACACGTAGTCAGCGCCGTGCGCCTCGACGAAGAGGCCGAAGAGGAAGTCATCGAGGCGGAAGCCGCCGGTGATGCACCTGCGCCCAAAACACCCGAAAGCGAAGCACCGGAAGGCGAAGCGTGAGCCAGCCCGGCCCGGTTGCGTACAAGATCCTAACCGGAGAGCAGCTGCAGCAGTTGCTCTCCGCCGGGACATTTCAAGGTGCCCCGATCGATCTGGCCGACGGGTACATCCATATGTCCACCGCAGGACAGACGCAGGAAACGCTGGAAAAGCACTTCGCCGGGCAAAGCGATCTGCATATCGCTGCCGTCGATCTGACCCGGCTCGGCGATGCGGTGAAGTGGGAAGTCTCACGCGGCGGCGCGTTGTTTCCGCATATCTACGCCGAACTGCCGCTATCGGCCGTCTTGGCGCATGGCCCTGTCGCTTATGACGAGAGCGGCGATTTAGCGCTTCCTGCCGCTTAGAAACCCTGCCGCCAAGCCGCCGCACGGGCCCGAAGTTCGCCGGTTACGCCTGTCGCCAGGATGAGGTTTCCAAGATAGAACAGCGGCCATCCCAGGGTTTCACCAAGCCCCGGCCCATTGATCACATGCAGCGATGACAGCGCGGCGATATTGCCTGCAACAATCACCAGTGCCCCCAATCCCACGCGGTAGCGCGGGAATCGGCTTGTCCATGCACAGGCCGCCATTCCGCCCAGTGCCGCGCCAAAGTACACCGGCGCCCATCCGGCTCCTACCGCCGGTTGCACGGCCAGTTGGCAAATCACGGGCGTAAGAAGCAGCAACGTCACGGCAAGGCTCATCTGGCTGACAGAAAGGCGCTCCCTCCGGTGCATCAGGAACAGACCGATGCCCAGCGTGAAGCCCACTGCCACCATCACGGCAGCAAGCGTTTCAGCCAGACCGGACAAGGCCGCTCCCACGCCCTGAAACACCAGCATCGCCGCCAGCAACTGGCTATCGCGCCCCTTGTGGCGCAGCATGGCATAGACCGCGAGCAGCGCCAGCGGTGCGGCTTTCAGTGTCATGAGATAAACGCCGGGCAGGCGGCTGTCCTGCAGCCACACAACAGCCAGCGCGAGCAGGATGCTGGTCAGAAGCCATGGCCTGCGTTCGATGAGAGCTCGCCTGGGCATGATCCGGCCAAATCCTTCTGCATAATGCACGTGCCAAGCCCCTATGGCAGCACTTGCCCTTTCCCGTCGAGCCGAGACAAGCTAGGCGCGCGGGCATGCATTACGATGTCCACATTATCGGCGGCGGCCTGGCAGGCAGCGAGACCGCCTGGCAGCTCGGCCGCCGCGGTTTCAAGGTTCGCCTGTCCGAAATGCGCGGAACCGGAGAGCGCTCCCCCGCGCACCAGACCGACGGGCTGGCCGAGCTCGTCTGTTCGAACTCCTTCCGTTCGGACGACGACGAGAAGAACGCCGTCGGCCTGCTGCACCACGAAATGCGGCTCTGCGATTCGCTGATCATGGGCGCGGCCGCCAAGGCGCAAGTGCCTGCCGGATCGGCGCTCGCCGTCGACCGGGATGTCTTTTCCGCCGAAGTCGAAGCGCGGCTGGGCGCCCTGCCCAATGTCGAAATCGTGCGGGAACGGGTCGATACCCTGCCCGGCAGCGGCATGACGGTCGTAGCGACCGGCCCGCTCACCGCGCAAGCGCTGGCCGGATCGATCGCGCAGGCGACAGGCGCGGATTCGCTGGCTTTCTTCGATGCCATCGCGCCCATTGTCTACCGCGAGACAATCGACATGGACATCTGCTGGATGGCCTCGCGCTGGGACAAACCGTCAAAGTTCGGCGGCGAGGCCAAGGACTACATCAATTGCCCGATGGACAAGGACCAGTACCTGGCCTTCCATCAGGGCCTGATCGATGGCGAGAAAACCGCGTTCAAGGAGTGGGAGGCGAACACCCCCTATTTCGACGGCTGCATGCCGATCGAGGTCATGGCCGAACGCGGCGTCGAAACGCTGCGTTTCGGGCCGATGAAGCCGGTGGGGCTCGACAACCCCCATTGGGCGACGCCCGAACACCCCAATGGCCGCTGGCCTTATGCAGTGGTGCAGCTGCGGCAGGACAACAAGCTGGGCACGCTGTGGAACATGGTCGGCTTCCAGACCAAGCTGAAGCATGCCGAGCAGGTCCGCCTGTTCCGCACGATTCCGGGGCTGGAAAAGGCCGAATTCGCGCGCCTTGGCGGCCTGCACCGCAACACGTTCCTCAATTCGCCAGTCCTGCTCGACCGGCAATTGCGGCTCAAGAGCGCGCCGCACGTGCGATTTGCGGGGCAGATCACCGGCTGCGAGGGCTATGTCGAAAGCGCGGCCGTGGGGCTGATGACCGGCCTGATGACAGCGGCAGAGCTGGCAGGGCGCGACTGGCAGGCCCCGCCCCGCACAACGGCACTGGGCGCCCTGCTTGCGCACATCACCGGCGATGCCGAGGCCGAGAGCTATCAGCCGATGAACGTCAATTTCGGACTGTTCCCGCCGCTTCACGACGTGAAGAAGAAACAGCGCAAGGAGGCCTACACCTCCCGCGCCAAGGAAGACATCGGCGGCTGGCTGGCCACACTGGCTCCCGCGGCCTGATCAACCGCCGCCTGATCAGCAGCCGCACTTCGGCTTTCGCCGGGGCGGCGGCGCGGTGCGGGCAAACTCCTCCGGCGTCAACTCATCGTCGCGATTAACGTCGGCGTGATCGAACTTGTCGACGGTGGTGACGGCCCACTCCTCGAACGAGAGCAAGTTGTTGCCGTCCTTGTCGAGCTTGCGGAACGCGGCGGTGCGCGTCGAGAGCATCTCGTTGCGGCTGATGCGCCCGTCACTGTTCCGGTCGTAACGTCCAAAACGGCGCTGCTCGCGCGTCAGTTTCGTGGCCGCCGGAGGCTCCGGCCCCATGATCTCGCCGGGGTCCGCGCTGGGCAGCTCTTCCGGATCGAACGACGCCATCGCTTCGGGCGGCGGCGCGGCCTTTTCCACTTCGGCCCTGCCCTGCCACCAGAACAGGCCGACACCGGCCATAACAAGCGCGGCAAGGCCGCCAAGCAGGAAGCGATTCATGAAAGATCCCCGTTAACCGCTGGCTGGATAGGCCGCCGGCATCATGGGGCTGAAATTACATATCTTTCACCAGAGCCGGTCAGACGCCAAGCAGCCCGAGCCGCAAGGCCTTGAGCATGGCCGCCGGTGACAACGCGGCCGCTTCACTGCCCTTGTCCAGACGGCGCCGGGCCAGTCCCTGAAGGACCAGCAAGGGCCGCAAGGCACGCGATACGCGCGGGCGTCCCCCGCTGTTTTCCGCGCCTGCCAGGGTCAGAGCGGCTTCGCGTTCCTGCGCATTGCCCAGACGCACGGCGAGATCGGCAAGCCCCCATTGCTGCCCCAGACGGTAGGCGGCGCGCGATTCCTTTTCGCGATCCAGCGCATGGGCAAGCCCGGCAAACGCTTCCGCCCGCCCTTGCGCCATCGTTCGCAGCGCATCGCCGGGCAGCGGAGCAGGCCCCGTCAGGGCCTCCCAGCCATCGACCAGCGCCGTCAGGGCCTTGTGCTTGCCGTTCCAGCTGCGCAACGCGGCCAGCAGAGGTTCGCCTTCGGGCCATTCGTTATGCTCCCGGCCCAGCGATTCCCGCCACCAGGACAGCCGCAGCTGTGCCAGCATCGGCTCGCGCGAATGGCGCAGCAGCCCGGCAAGCCGGGTGTCCAGCGCGAACAGCGCCAGTGTGGGAAGCCGGGCGGAAGCCGGTGCATAGGCCAGTGCCAGACGCGAAACGGCAGGCAGCGACTGGATTAGGGCATCCTCGTGCCCATCTGCGGCCACTTTGACGGAAGGAATATTGTCAGACACAGCGCCTCTCTAGGGAGCAAACGCGGGCATGCAAGCATTGCCGCAGCCGCACTATACTCTCAGTCTACCGGCGGGTGCCCCGCGATCGCTTCCAAATCCGTGCCACTATCAACGGCCGGGAGACAGCGCGAGGGCCGGGCCGCACTGGTGCCCGGCCCTCGCCCGTATCAGCGGTAGCAGACCTTCTTCACCGCCTCGATCACGCGCGGCGCGTCGATCAGCGCCGCCTTTTCGAGATTGGCGGCGTAAGGCAGCGGCACGTCTTCGTTGCAGACGCGCACGACCGGGGCGTCGAGATCGTCGAAGCCTTCTTCCATGCAGATCGCCGCGATTTCCGAGGCGATCGAACAGACCGGGAAGCCTTCCTCGGCCACGACCATGCGATTGGTCTTGGCCAGACTTTCGAGCACCGTTTCCTTGTCGAGCGGGCGCAGCGTGCGCAGGTCGATCACTTCGGCATCGATGCCTTCGGCCGCGAGCGCTTCGGCCGCTTCCAGCGCAACGCCCACGCCGATCGAGTAGGACACGATGGTCACGTCCTTGCCCTCACGCATGATCCGCGCCTTGCCGATCGGCAGGACGTGATCGTCAAGTTCGGGCAGTTCGAACGTGCGGCCATAGACCAGCTCGTTTTCGAGGAAGACGACCGGATCCTCGCAGCGGATGGCCGCCTTGAGCAGGCCCTTGGCATCCGAAGCGTCATACGGCGCGATCACCACCAGACCCGGCACCTGGGCATACCAGGGGCCGTAGTTCTGCGAGTGCTGCGCGCCGACACGCGAGGCTGCACCGTTCGGGCCGCGGAACACCACCGGGCAGCGCATCTGGCCGCCGGACATGTAGTTGGTCTTGGCCGCCGAGTTGATGATGTGGTCAATCGCCTGCATGGCGAAGTTGAACGTCATGAATTCGACGATCGGGCGCAGGCCGCCCATCGCGGCGCCGGTGCCGATACCGGCAAAGCCATACTCGGTGATCGGCGTATCGATCACCCGCTTGGCGCCGAATTCTTCAAGCAGTCCCTGCGTGACCTTGTAGGCGCCCTGATATTCGGCGACTTCCTCACCCATCACGAAGACGCGTTCGTCACGGCGCATTTCCTCGGCCATGGCATCGCGCAGGGCTTCGCGCACGGTCGAGGTCTTCATGTTGGTGCCATGCGGGACCTCTGGATCGGAAACCTTCGGCCGGGCTTCGCTGGCAAGCTGCGCCGTGCCGCTCTCGGCCGGAGTTTCCTGCGTCACGTCGGATTTGACCTGCTGGGCTTCGACAACCGGCTGCGGCGCCTCTACCGCGGAGGCATCCTCGCCCTCGCCAGCCAGCATCGCAATGACAGTGCCAACTTTCACGCCTTCGGTGCCTTCGGGGACGACGATCTTGCCGACCGTGCCTTCATCGACGGCCTCGAATTCCATCGTTGCCTTGTCGGTTTCGATTTCGGCCAGGATGTCGCCGGAGGTGACTTCGTCGCCTTCCTTGACCAGCCACTTGGCCAGTTTGCCCTCTTCCATCGTCGGAGAGAGCGCGGGCATCTTGAGTTCGATCGCCATCAGTAGCGCTCCACCAGCACGTCAGTATAGAGTTCGGACATTTCGGGTTCGGGCGAGCTTTCCGCGAAATCCGCCGCCTCCGTCACCAGCGCGCGCATGCGCTTGTCGATGTCCTTCAGGCTGGCTTCGCTCACACCCATTTCCATAAGTTCGGCCTTGGCATGCTCAATCGGATCGCGCTTCTGGCGCACGTCCTGCACTTCCTCACGGCTGCGGTATTTGGCCGGGTCGGACATCGAGTGCCCGCGATAGCGATAAGTGCTCAGCTCCATGAGAACCGGCCCGTTGCCGCCGCGTACATGCTCCAGCGCGATCTCGGCCGCCTTGCGCACTTCGAGAACGTCCATCCCGTCCACCTGCATGCCGGGGATGCGGAACGCGGTGCCGCGGCGGTAGAAGTGCGTCTCGGCCGAACCGCGCTTGACGGCAGTGCCCATGGCGTACTGGTTGTTTTCCACCACGAACACGATCGGCAGGTTCCACAGCGAGGCCATGTTGAAGCTCTCGTAGACCTGGCCCTGGTTGGCCGCGCCGTCACCGAAGTAGGCCACGGTCACGCCGCCGTCCTCGTTGTACTTGTGCGAGAAGGCGAGACCGGTGCCGAGCGGCACTTGAGCGCCGACGATGCCGTGGCCGCCGTAGAACTTGTGATCGACGCTGAACATATGCATCGATCCGCCCTTGCCTTTCGAGATGCCCGAATGGCGGCCGGTCAGTTCGGCCATGATAACCTTGGGGTCGATACCATAGGCCAGCATGTGCCCGTGATCGCGGTAGCCGGTAATGACCGAGTCGAGACCGCCCTTGAGCGAAGACTGCAGACCGACGGCGACGGCTTCCTGACCGATATAGAGATGGCAGAAACCACCGATCAGCCCGAGGCCGTAAAGCTGGCCGGCCTTCTCTTCGAAGCGCCGGATCAGCAGCATCTGCTCATAGAAGTGCAGCAATTCTTCCTTACTCGCCTTGTAACGGCGATCGGCTGCATGGGCTTGCTGGAGGCTGCGAAGCGCGAAATCTTCGCCTTCCTCAGCGGCTACGGCAGGTTCATTACCGCTGTCTGCGGCATTCTTGGCTTTGGGCAAAGCGTGCTCCCAATCGTTGGTGCGATCGATTCACGCGCGATATAGGGAAGCCGGGCGCAAAGCGGAAGCAGCGTGACAGGAAATTGCTCACATTGCAGAAAATATTATCGCACCGCGCAAGGCTATCAGTGCAGCAGCATCACCATCTCGTCGGACCGGGCGACGTTGAGATTGCTGCGCAGCAATTCCCCGGCAAGGTCGGGATCGACGTTCTTGGGATCGACCAGTTTCACGCGGTTCTGCCAGCGTTTCCGCTCGCTCTTCATCACGGCCAGCTTTTCCTGCCGCTGTTCGAGAAGGCGCTGGTTTTCGCCCCACGCGATCAGCCCGCTCGGCCCCGCAACGGCATAAAGCCCCATCAGAAGCAGCACGGCGAGCGCCAGCCCCTGAACGAGTCTTTCTTTCACGATGCCCGGATCTTGCCGCATGGTCCTCATGGAAACGATAGAATCACAAGTGATTCGGCCTTGCAAGCCAAATTCCTTAGCGGTTTGCACCACTTTGGCCCATTAACGCGCCATTCGCTCCGCCGCATCCAGGGAACGATAAGTGTTGATAACTTTTTCCAGGGGCCATTTCCCCGCTAGAACTTGCCCGGAGGGGCGTTTCCGATCGCCTTGTTGAGCGCGACAAAACGCACTTTCAGCTGGCCATCCAGATCCGTCCGCTCGCGCTGGACTTGCAGGCGCGCCCGCTTCGCATCGATCACGGGCAAATAATTGACTGTCCCGGCCCGGTAGCGCGCTTCCACCAGTCCCAGCGCATTAGCCGTATGGGTTTCGCGCGCTGCCAGCGTGCGGTCCCGCTGGCGGTCTGCCGTATAGCCGCTCAACGCGTCATCGATTTCCTGCCAGGCTTTCAAGACGGTCTTCTCGTACCCGACTGCCGCCTCGCGCGTTTCGAGCTTGCGCAGCTTCACCACCGTGCGGCGGCGTCCGCCGTCGAACAGGGGCAGATCCAGGCTAGGGCCGATCGACCACGTCCGGCTGGCCCAGTCGAACAGGTTCTGGCTGCGATAGGATTCGAGATTGAAGCTCCCGCCAAGGCGAATGCTGGGATAGAGATCCGCCGTCGCCACACCGATCCCGGCCGTGGCGGCATGGAGCTGAGCAACGGCAGCCCGAACATCGGGACGGCGCAGCGCCACTTGCGACGGCATACCGAGCGACAGGTCCGGCAGGTGTCCAGCAGGAGAGCTGCCCCGCGCCTGCAGGTCTCCGTTCAGTTCTCCCGGGTGCTTGCCCAGCAACAGGGCAATGCGATTGATCTGCATGGCCTCGCCCGCTCTCAACGCAGGCAGCGATGCCCGCAGCGCACTGAGCTGGGCCTGCTCCTGCTCAAGGCTTCGATGATCCTCCAAGCCGCCTTTCACCCGGGCGGAAACGATCGAAACCCGCTCTTGCAGCAAGGCAATGTCGTCCTGCGCAATGGCGATCTGCCGCTGCGTGGTGCGCATGTCGAAGTAGGCCTGCGCCACTTCGCTGACGATGCTGAGCCGCGTGAGATCAAGCAGCGCTTCCTGTTGCGAGGCTCTGGCACCTGCCTGTTCGACCTGCCGACGGACCTTGCCCCACAGATCCAGTTCCCAGACGGCATCAAACCCGCCCTGGTAGAGCGTAAAAGGCTCAGCCAGAAACTTGGCGAGCGTATCCCGGTCTGTGCCGATGACATCGAACAGCCGCGTCGAGGCACCGTATTCGCTCTGGCGGTTGCGGCCCACGCTCGCGCCAGCGTTTACCTGCGGGCGCCCGCCTGCCCCGGCCCCCTGCAATTGAACGCGCGCCTGGGCATAGTGCAATGCTGCGGTCTCAATGTCCGGACTGGCGGACAGGGCCTCTTGTTCGAGGCGGTTCAGCACGGGATCGCCGAACAGCGTCCACCAATCTGCCGGGATCGGATCGCCTGCCGCTTCCGGCGAAATCAGCGAGGGATCGCCGCTGCGCCAGCTCGACCAGTCGCCCGGAGCCCCCGCCTGCGGTGCTTTGAAGTCGGGACCAACCACGCATCCGGCAAGCGGCGCAACGGCAAGACCGAGGGCAAGAAGCGGAAGGATGCGGGCGGATTTCATGTCAGGGTATCCATCTTCATCAGGCCAGGCGGTTGCGGAACAGCCAGGCGGACAACGGCATCGTGATGCTCGCCACCACGAACAAGGGCAAAAAGTCGAAAGCGATATCGGACAGGCCGGCCCCTTCGAGATAGACACGCCGCACCAGATCGACACCGAAACGCAGCGGGTTGGCATGCGTCAGGATCTGAAGCACTTCAGGCATGTTCCGGATCGGCGTAACCAGGCCGGACAGCAGCGTGAGCGGCATGATAAGCAGGAAGGTATAGAGCATCGCCTGCTGCATGTTCAGCGCCAGCGCGGAGATCGACATGCCGATCCCCACCGAAGCCCCCGTGAACCCGGCCAGGCCGAGATAGAGCAGCCACGGCGAACCGGTCATGGGAATCTGGAACCAGAACAGCGTGATCAGCAGAACTATTGTGGACTGCATGATGCCGACCAGCACCGACGGCACGGCCTTGCCGATCAGGATCTGCAGCGGCGTCAATGGCGTGACCAGCAATTGATCGAACGTGCCCTGTTCGCGCTCGCGCGCAACCGACAGGGCGGCCAGCAACATCGTCTGCAGCATGGACAGCGTCGCGATCATGGCGGGCAGGATCTGCCAGCGGGAATCGAGATTGGGATTGAACCAGGCCCGCCGCACGACCGTAATCGGCGGCAGCCCCTCACGCGCCCGGTTGTAACCGGTCACCACCGAATTGACATAACCGGCCGCTGCCCCTGCCGTCGTTGAATTGCGGCCATCGAATATGACCTGCACCGGGGCCTGCCTACCATCGGCAAGGCGTGTGGCGAAATCGGCAGGAATGGTGACGGCCATCAGCGCGCTGCCGCCTTCGATCACTCCGGCTATCTGCGCGGTACTGGTCAGCGTTGCTTCGCGTTCGAAGATCCCCGTGCCGTCCAGACGGGCAAGAAGTTCGGTCGATGCCGCGCTGTGGCTTTGATCGAACACCGCATAGGGAACGTGTTTGAGATCGAAAGTTGCTGCATAGCCGAACAGCATCGTCTGGATCAGCGCCGGCCCGATCAGGATCACCCGGTTCGCCGGGTCCTTGACGATCGCGAGGATTTCCTTGCGGCAAAGCGCCAGGATCTGGGCAAGAGTGCTGATCAGATGGTCCATGGCCCTAATCCAGTTTCTTGCGCACGGTGCGCCAGGTCAGGGCCAGAAGCACCAGCGAATAGCCCATCATGATCGCGCATCCCCGCAGCACCATGCCCCAATCGGTTCCGGCCAGGAACAGGCTCTTGATCACGCCCATGAAATGCGTTGCAGGCACGATCTGGCTGACCACCTTTACGGCCAGCGGAACATTGCGCAGATCGAACACGAAGCCGGACAGCATCATGGCGGGCATGAAGCTGGTCAGCAACGCCATCTGGCTGGCCGCGAACTGGTTGCGGGTCACGCCGGAGATGAACAGCCCCAGGAGCAGAGAGACGATCAGATAGGCCATCGACGAGAGCAGGATAGCCAGCAGCGAACCGCGTATCGGCACTTCGAACAGGATACGGGCTGCGACGATACACATGACCAGATCGATCAGACCGATGACAAGGTACGGCGCAACCTTGGCCAGCACGAGTTCGAGCGGCCGCACCGGCGTGACAAACAGAGCCTCCAGCGTGCCGCGTTCCCATTCGCGCGCGATCAGAAGAGAAGTGAGGAACGCCCCCACCAAAGTCATGATCAGCGCGACGAGGCCGGGCACGAGATACCATGCGCTGATCCCGGCTTCATTGAACCACGTCCGCTGCACCACCGACACGCCGCCCGCACCGTCAGCACCACCCGTGCCGCGATCAATCCGGCGCAGCGCGACGGTCCCCAAGGCACCGCCGATATAGGCTTCCAGTGTCGTTGCCGTCGTCGAATCGATGCCGTTCAGGATGAGCTGGATTTGCGCGTGGCCGCGCGCCTGCTGCTCGGCGAAATCGATCGGAACCCGCACGATCGCATCGACCTTGCCCGCACGCATCAGCGTCTCGGCCTGCGCCATGCTGCCCACCCGCACCGGCACCAGATAGCGCGATCCGCCAATCCCCGAGACGGCTTCCCGCGCGGCAGCCGAATTGCTGTCCATGACCAATGCCACTGGTGCATTCTTCACATCGAACGAAAGACCGTAACCGAACAGCAGGATAAGAACGACGGGCAAGAGCAGGCCGACCAAAAGATTGGCGCGGTCGCGCAGCATCTGCCGCGCCTCCTTTCGCACCAGAGCGGCGAGCCGGATCTTGAACGCCGCCCCGCTCATGCCGCCTCGCGCCCATTCGTTCCAGCGGCGCGCGCCTGTTCGACAATCGCGATGAAAGCCTCGTTCATATTCCCTTCGGTGATGCCGGAGCGCTCACGCACTTCGCGCGGCGTGCCGAGTGCCAGCAGGCGTCCGGCATCCTGGATCGCGATGCGGTCGCAATATTCCGCTTCTTCCATGAAGTGCGTCGTCACCACCACCGTCACGCCTGCCTGAGACAGGGCCGTGATGGTGCGCCAGAACGCACGGCGGGCCAGCGGATCGATGCCGCTGGTGGGTTCGTCCAGAAACAGGATTTCCGGCTCGTGCAGCAGCCCGGCCGCCATGGCGAGGCGCTGCTTGTAACCCAGCGGCAGATTGCCGCTCTGCGCATCGGGATCGAGATCGAACTGGCGAATGATTTCGTTCACGCGGTCCTGCCGCGCCTTGCCCCGCAGCCCATAGGCGCCCCCGAAGAAATCCAGGTTCTCGTAAACCGAAAGGTTCGAATAGAGCGAAAACTTCTGCGCGACATAGCCGATGCGCGCCCGCGCGGCAGCCCGCGCCTTGCGCAAATTGACACCCGCCACCTGCAGCTCTCCGCTAGTGGCGGGCAGCAGGCCGCAGAGCATCCGGAACGTTGTGGTCTTGCCCGCACCGTTGGGTCCGAGAAGGCCGAAGATCTCCCCCCGCTTCACCTCGAAACTGGTGTTGGCGACAGCGGTAAAATCGCCAAACCGGCGCACGAGATCCCGCACCGCGATCACCGGGCCATCGCCGTTGCCATTGATCTCGGTGACAGGCGCTTCCGATGCCAACGGCGGCGGAGAAGCTGCGCCGCCCTCTTCTGATCCCTTGTTCTGGTGAAGCAGGAGCATGAAAGCATCTTCCAGCTCCTCCTTGCGCGGCTGGCAATCGCAACCGTGCAGCAAGCTCTTCAAGGCGGCCGTGTCGCACCCGGGCTGGCAGATGAAACGCACTTGCCCGCCGCTGGGCACGGCATCGGCGACAAGATCTGGCGCATCGATCATGCGCGCCTGAAGATCGCGCGCAGGGACACCGGGTTCGGGCGTGACGACATGGGTCAGCCCCTTGGCTCTATCCCGAAGCTCCGCTGGGCTCCCTTCCGCGAGCAGCTTGCCCTGATTGAGCACGAACACGTGGCCGCAGTGCTCCGCCTCATCCATATAGGCCGTGCTCACGATCACGCTGAGCCCTTCGGCCGCGATGATCTGGTCAATGATCTCCCACAAGTCCCGCCGGGACAACGGATCGACACCAACGCTGGGTTCATCGAGGAGGAGCAGGTCCGGAACTCGCACCAGCGTGCAGGCCAGCCCCAGCTTCTGCTTCATGCCACCCGAAAGCTTGCCCGCCGGGCGCCCGGTGAACCGCGCCAGATCGGTCATCGCCAGCAAGCGGGCAAAACGCTCCTTGCGCACATCCGCAGCCACGCCATGCAGATCCGCATAGAGATCGAGGTTTTCCTGCACCGAAAGATCTTCATACAGACCGAAGCGCTGCGGCATGTAGCTGATCCGGTTCTGCACTTCCTGCGGATCGACAGACAGGTCTATTCCCAGCACCTGCAGCCGCCCCCCGTCCGGCCTCAGCAAGCCGGCCATCATCCGCATCAGCGTCGTCTTGCCCGCCCCGTCGGGGCCGACGAAAGCCGTCAGCGTGCCCGGACGGATCGACAGCGAGATACCGCCGATCGCCTCAAAAGGTTTGCCATCGGGGCCGTCAAACCGCTTACTCAACCCTTCGATGACAACGCTGGGCGGCGTATCGCTCACGCCTCCGGCCCGGTCTGCAGCTTGACTGTGACCGGCTGGCCAAGGCGCAGGGCCCCGTCCTTGTCCTTCACCCTCACCCGCACTTCATAGACCAGCGCCGTGCGCAGATCTTCGGTCTCGACCGCCTTGGGCGTGAATTCGGCGACCGAGGAAATATAGCCGACCGTGCCAGGAACCGGCTTGTCCGGAGCGGTATCGGTCGTGACTTCAGCCGCCATGCCCGGCTTGACCCGGCCGAGATCGGCTTCGTTGACATAGACGCGGACCCATTTCGGGCTGGTCAGCGCCAGTTCGAACACGGGCCGCTGCGGCGAGGCCATATCTCCCACTTCCGCGAGGCGCGAGCGCACCACGGCATCTTCCGGTGCGTGCAATTCGCCCTGATCGATCCGGTGGCGATAGAGCGCGAAGGCGGCCTGCGCTGCCTTGAGCTGCGCCTTTGCCGCTTCGATATCTTCCGCACGCGGCCCTTTGATCGCAAGCTGCAAGGCTTCCCCCGCTTGCCCCGCCTGCGCCTCAGAAGCCTTGGCCGCGGCGGCGGCGCGGTCGATTTCCTGTGCGCTGACGCCTTTCCCGCCCGTGCTCGCGGCAACCTGCCGCAAACGGGAAAGATCGGCTGCGGCCCGCGCCGCATCGGCTTCGGCGGCATCAAGACGATCGCGGGCCTGAGTGATTTCCTCGGGACGGGAACCGTGCTCCATGCGCAGCAAGGTCTGCCGGTCGGCCGCCATTTTCGCCTTCGCCTGCTCCGCCTGAAGCGAGAGCGTTTGCGTATCGAGTTCGGCGAGCAAGGCCCCTGCCTTGACCCTGTCCCCCTCTTCGGCATGGAGCGCCTCGATGCGGCCGTTGCCATCGAAGGCGAGCGAAACCTGGCGCAAATCGACATTGCCTTGCAGGACCAGCGTATTGGCATCGCGGCCACTGCGTGACACCAGCCAGATCGCTGTGGCGCCAACAAGCACCGCCAGCAAGGCGGCGCCGATCACGGATTTTTTCATCGGCACTCCTTCGCCGGGCCGGGGGGATTACCTGACGGCTTGTGCTTACACCATCATGTCACTGCATTGCAGCAGATCAATCCAAACACGGGCAAACGCAAGGCCGTTTTGCTTTCCACGCATGGCCTGCTAGGCGCCCCGGCATGTTGACGATCAGAGATATCACAGTGCGGCTGGGCGGACGAACCATCCTGGACGGAGCCAGCGCAACGCTGCCCCAATCCGGCAAGACCGGCCTCATCGGCCGGAACGGCGCGGGCAAGTCGACTCTGGTCAAGACGATCATCGGCGAACTGGAGCCCGACGGCGGCGCCATCGAGATGCCCAAGCGCGCGCGCCTGGGCTATATCGCGCAGGAAGCGCCCAGCGGCACCCGCACCCCGTTCGAGGCGGTGCTGGAAGCGGACGCAGAGCGCACCGCCCTGCTGGCGGAGTCCGAGACCTGCACCGACCCCAACCGCCTGGGCGACGTCCACGAGCGGCTGATCGCGATCGATGCCTATGCCGCGCCCGCCCGCGCCGCGCGCATTCTCGTTGGCCTGGGTTTCGATGAGGCGATGCAGGCGCAGCCGCTGGACAGCTTTTCCGGCGGGTGGAAGATGCGCGTGGCGCTGGCCGCGCTGCTGTTTTCCCAGCCCGACGTGCTGCTGCTGGACGAACCGTCCAACCACCTCGACCTCGAAGCAACACTGTGGCTGGAAAACTTCCTGCAAAGCTATCCCGGCACCTTGCTGATCATCAGCCACGAGCGCGACCTGCTCAACACCGTGGCCGATCACATCCTGCACCTGCAGGGCGGCAAGCTGACGCTCTATCCCGGTTCTTACGACAGTTTCGAGCGCCTGCGCGCCGAACGCGCCGCACAGGCCGCCGCTGCCCGCGCCAATCAGGACGCGCAGCGCAAAAAGCTGGCGGACTATGTGGCCCGCAATTCGGCGCGCGCCTCCACCGCCAAACAGGCACAGTCGCGCGCCAAGATGCTGGCAAGAATGCAGCCGATCGCGGCGATGAGCGAAGATCCCTCGATGAGCTTCGATTTTCCCAGTCCGGACGAGTTGCGCCCGCCGCTCGTCACGATGGACCTCGCCGCCGTTGGCTACACCCCCGGAGAGCCCGTGCTGCGGCGGCTGAACTTGCGCATCGATCCGGAAGACCGCATCGCCCTGCTCGGCCGCAACGGCAACGGCAAGACGACGCTGGCCCGGCTTCTGGCCCGCCAGATGGAGCCGATGGAAGGATCGCTCAGCTTCTCGCCCAAGATCCGCATCGGCTATTTCACGCAGTATCAGGTGGAGGAACTGCCTGCCGATTCCACGCCGCTGGAACTGATGACGCGGGCCATGCCGGGCAAGCCGCCGGTCGCCGTGCGCGGCCAGCTTGGCCGCTTCGGCTTTTCGGGCGACCGGGCCACCGCCGAAACCCGCACATTGTCCGGCGGCGAGCGGGCGCGGCTGGCGCTGGCGCTGGTTACGCGCGATGCCCCGCACATGCTCATCCTCGACGAGCCGACCAACCACCTCGATGTCGATGCGCGCGAAGCTCTGGTGCAGGCGCTCAATGCCTTCGAAGGCGCAGTCATCCTCGTCAGCCACGACCGGCACATGGTGGAACTGGCCGCAGACCGTCTGGTCCTCGTCGATCAGGGCACGGCAAAGCCCTATGACGGATCGATGGCCGATTACGTCGATTTCGTTCTGGGCCGCAACCAGCCCAAGGCCGAGGACAAGCCCGGCAAGCGCGAAGACAAACCCGCCCGCAAAACACCCACGCTCTCCCGCGAGGAACTGAAGGCCCTGCGCCGCAAAGTCACCGAAGCAGAAACCCGGATGACCCGGCTGCAACAGCAGATCGCAGCGCTCGATGCCGCACTGCTCGATCCGGCCGCGGCCAAGGGCGATCTCAAAGACCTCGCCATCGGTGAGATCGGCAAGCGCCACGCGGAGACGACCGCCAGTCTGGAAGAGGCCGAACTGGCCTGGCTCGACGCCAGCGAGGCGCTGGAAGCGGTCATGGGCGGCTGAAAATTCTGCATAAGGCACTGCGGAGGGAGTCGTGTCGCGGCGTCGTCATCGTTCAACTCTAGATGCGTGCCATGTCCCAGCCTGCCTCCCAGCCTTCCGTCCGTAAACGCCTTCTTGCGTCCATTCACGATGTCGGTCCGGGTTCGGAACGGCAGGTCGAGCAGCTTTACGGCCTGCTGGAAGCGCGGCTGGGCGGACCGCGGTTCGCCATGCTGGTCGTGCCGGATCACTGGGGCCAGCATCCGCTGCGCGCCAATCCGGCGTTCCAGGCCAGGCTGCGCGGCTGGGCCGATGCCGGGATCGAAATGTTCGTGCATGGCTGGTTCCACCGCGACAGCGCCACGCACAGCAGCGGCACGGCACAGTTCAAGGCCCGCCACATGACCGCGGGCGAAGGCGAGTTCCTCGGCCTTGACGAAGCCACCGCCTTGCAGCGCATGCGCGATGGCAAGGCACTGATCGAAGACATCACCGGCCGCGAAACCGCCGGGTTCATCGCCCCGGCCTGGCTCTATGGCGAGGGCGCGCGTTCGGCGCTTGCAAAGGCCGGGTTCGCGCTGGCCGAAGATCACTGGAAAGTCTGGAACGCGGCAACCGGAAACACGCTGGCCAAAGGCCCGGTGATCACCTGGGCCAGCCGCTCGCCGATGCGCACGGCCTCTTCGCTCGCTTTCGCCGCGCTGGCCCGGCAGACGCTGCCCCTCACCCGCACCGTTCGCATCGCTGTTCACCCCGGCGATGTCACGAAAGAGTCCTTGCTTTCCAGCATCGATAGGACGCTGCGCCGCTTCGCGGCCTCTCACACGCCATCGAAGTACGCGGAAATTCAATAACCTGGCGCCAATAATGGCACTTTGAAGGCGCGGGCACGTCACCTGGATGACAGGCAAGGCCGCCGTCACGAACCCGACATGCACGATCCATAGAGCCCGGCCGCGAACATCAAAAAACTTCCTTTCGCATACTGCGGATAGCCAGGGGCGGCGACGTCTGATCGATCATGCAAGGACCACTCAGGATCACAATCCCGATCCATAGTCTCGATCCCGGCGGCGTCGAACGCGTCGCGCTCGGGCTCGCGTCCGAATGGGACCGGGCCGGACACGAGGTAACTGTGGTTCTGGGGCGTTCGGGCAGCCCCAACTTGTGCAGCGCCCCGGCGCTCGACTACTGGCGCATTCCCACCCGCTTTCCGACCGCATCCTGGGAAACGCCCTGGATGATCCACTGCCTGTTCAGCTACCTGTTGAAGAACGGCAGCGACGTTCTGTTCTGCCCGGGCAATACTTATGCCGTTGTCGCCGCGGCCATGAAAGTCCTGCTGGGCGAACATGCGCCGCCGATGGTTCTCAAGGTCAGCAATGCGCTCGACCGGCCGGACATGGCCCCCGTCATGCGGCGCGGCTATTCCCGCTGGCTGCGGATACAAGGCGCCCTGTTCGACCGCCTCGTAAGCCTGTCCGAACCGATGCGGCAGGAGATCTGCCGCACCACTCTGGCCCGTCCCCAGCAAGTGCCGGTCATCGCCAATCCCGTGATCACCCGCAAGAGATTGCGCAACCTGGCCAAGCTCGAACCCAGGCCGAAGGCAGCGTGGAGCACCAGCTATCTCGCGGCCGGGCGCCTGGCGCCTCAGAAGAACTTTCCCATGCTGCTGCGGGCCTTCGCGCGCGTTGCCCGCCCTCACGACACGCTGACGATTGCAGGCGAAGGCGCCGAGCGGCCCGCGCTGGAAGAACTTGCCGCGACGCTGGGCATTGCCGGTCGCGTGCGGTTTCCCGGCCATCTCGCCAGCATAGACCCGCTGCTGGCCGAAGCGGACGCCTTCGTGCTGAGTTCGGACTACGAAGGCTTGCCCGGCGTGATCGTGGAAGCGCTGGCGGCAGGACTGCCGGTGCTCGCCACCGATTGCTGCGTCAGCATGCCGTGCCTGCTGGACCGGGGCCGCACCGGCCTTCTCGTGGAGCGCGCAAACGAAGACCAATTTGCGGAAGGGCTCGTTCGCATCCGCCAGTTCCAGCCAGACCACGGGCGGGCCCGCGCCATCGCGGCGACTTACGAGGTCGAGAACGCCGCCCACCGCTACCTCGATATGATGCGCGAACTCAGCCGCAGCCGCCGCCACGAAACCCACCATCAGCGTGCCCTCGACGTCATGTCTCCGCGCGCCGGCCGCCATCCCTTGCGCTGATCCGCGAAGCCTTCCGGAGAACATCGTGTCAAAACCCTTAGCAGCCCTGGCTTCAGAGATGCCGGTCATGAACGGGGCCCCCGCCATCGAACTGATCCCGCAGGACCGGCCCGCACACCGGCGGCGCAATGCGATCTTTTCGATCCTGCTTTCGCTGGCCGTGATCACCGCAGTCGTCCTGGAAATGGGCGGCGTGAATATTCCCCGCCTCGCCGCCATGGTTCCGGCCAATCCGGCGTTCTGGATGGTTTTCGCGGGGTACTACCTGATAACGCCTGCCAGCGAGTGGTATATCTTCCGCCGCCTCTGGCAGATCCCTCCCGCCGGTTTTCTCGCGCTGCTGCGCAAGAAGGTCTATAACGAGCTTCTGCTCGGCTACCTCGGCGAGGCCTATTTCTACACCTGGGCCCGCCGCCGCGTCTCACTCGAAGCGGCCCCGTTCGGTGCCGTGAAGGACGTGGCGATCCTCTCCGCGATGACGGGCAATGCCGTTACCATGGCCCTGCTGATCGTGGCCTTCCCGATGCTGGGCGCGACCCAGCTCGGCCTCGACACCCGCATGCTCACGCTCTCGCTGGGCGTGATCCTGGCGATTTCCCTGTTCGCGATGGTGTTCCGGCGCCGGGTGTTTTCGCTGGCGCGCGGTGAACTGGGCATGATTACCCAGGTCCATCTGGCCCGCATTGTCCTGTCCACGGTGTTCCTGGCGGTGCTGTGGCATTTGGCCTTGCCGCAAGTGCCGCTCACCTGGTGGCTCTATCTTTCGACCTTGCGTCTGCTGGTCTCACGCCTGCCGCTGATGCCCAACAAGGACTTGCTGTTCGCTGGCATTGCCGTCGTCGTGCTGGGCCACGAACGCGACATCGGCGCGCTGATGACGCTGATGGCCGGGCTGATCCTCGCAACGCACCTCGTTCTGGGCGCCGCCATTGCCATCAACGACCTCGTCAATCCGGAGAAACGTGGATGACCGCCCCCGCGCCCATCGCTGCCACTGCCGTTCCTGCCCTTCTGGTCCTGCCGCTGCTGACCGCGGCGACAATCCCTTCCACGCCAGATCTCGGAAAGGCCGAAGGCCAATGCCGCCCGAATGAAAAGGGGCCAGCCTTTCTCGTTACGGTCGATGGTCTCAAGGACCGGCAAGGGAACCTCAAGCTGGAAGTCTATCCGGACAACAATGATGACTTCCTGGAGGACGACAACGTCCTCATCAACGCCGGGAAAACCTTCCGCCGCGTGGAAGTGCCGGTCCCGGCTTCCGGCACGCCGCAGCTTTGCGTGCGCCTGCCCGGCCCCGGCACTTATGCCGTCAGCCTGCTCCATGACCGCAACGAAGACCGCAAGTTCAACTGGACGATCGACGGCATCGGCTTTGCGGGCAACCCGAAGCTGGGCTGGGGCAAGCCCAAGGCCCGCAAGGCGAGCGCGAAAGCAGGGGCCGGGCTGACGCCGATAACCATCGTTCTCAACTACCGCCACGGCCTGGGCGTGGCGCCGCTGAAACGGAAGAAGTGAACCGATGAAGATCGTCGACGTCTGCGCCTTCTATTCCCCGCATGGCGGTGGTGTCCGCACATATGTCGAGCAGAAGCTCAAGACCGGGCCGAAACTCGGCCACGAGATCGTGATCGTTGCCCCTGGCGATGAGGATGCCGTGATAGAACGCGGCCCTGGCGCCCGCATCGTCTTTGTCCGCAGCCCGCGCTTTCCGCTGGACCGCAAATACTGGTATTTCAACGAGCCCGAGCGGCTTCATGCAGTGCTGGATGCCGAAGCGCCGGACTTCGTGGAAGCCACATCGCCATGGCGCAGCGCAAGCCTCGTCGCTGAATGGAAAGGCCCTGCGCCGCGCAGCCTGGTGATGCACGCGGATCCCCTTTCCGCCTATGCCTACCGCTGGTTCGGCTCAATCTTCCCGCGCCAGACCATCGACTGGCAGTTCTCCATGTTCTGGGAACACCTGCGCCGCAACAGCCGGATGTTCGATCATGTCGTGTGCGCGAACGGAGACTTGTCCCGGCGGCTCCGGGAAGGCGGCGTCGCCAACACGATCACGATCCCGATGGGGGTGGAGCCGGGCTATTTTTCGCCCGCTCACCGCGACCCGGCCCTGCGCGCACGCCTGCTGGAAGCCTGCGAAATGCCGGAAAGCGCCACCCTGCTGCTTGCCGTTGGGCGCCTTGCGCCGGAAAAGCGCTGGCCGATGGTGATCGAGGCCGTCAATGCAGCGAGCCGGAATGTGCCGATCGGGCTGGTCATGCTCGGCGAAGGGCGCGAGCAGCGCACGATCCTGCGCCACATCGCAGGAAATCCGCACATCCGCCTGCTAGCTCCGGAACGCAACCGGCAGGTCTTCGCCCGCATTCTGGCCAGCGCCGATGCGCTCGTTCACGGCTGCGAAGCTGAAACCTTCTGCATGGTCGCAGCGGAAGCCCGGGCCAGCGGTGTGCCGGTGATCGTGCCCGATGCAGGCGGCGCTCTGGATCATGCGCAGGACGGCGCCGGGCGGACTTATACCGCTTGCGATCCGGTCTCGGCGGCACAGGCCATCCGCGAAATCGCAATCACCCGGCCACGCCCGTCAGCGCGCGCGCGTTCAATGGAAGAGCATTTCCAGGATCTGTTCGCCGCTTATGCCGCCACTGTGCGCACCCAACGCTGGGCTGCCTGACCGGACACTTACCAGTCGGGATCAGCGCCACTCCGGCCACAATGGCCGCGACGCCTGCGCACGTTCCTGCGTCTGTTCGGGAAGCTGCTCGAACCCGGGCTGGAAGCCCAACAGAACATACATGTCACGCTCAAGATAGGGGGCGGCATCGCCCGCACTCATATCGACCCGCGCACACTCGCCAAGGCCCGGCAACGTCGTCCGGAATAACCCTTTGCGCATGACAGTAACACCCCCGGATTTGTCCGCCGAACCTTGCGGTCCGGCTACTGTTGCCGACGATGGCGATCAAGCCGGGGGGCAGTCTGTCACAAACCCGTCAGACTACCAAGCGCAACCTGCAAGTGAAGAACGGCGCGCGCCTTTGTCCTAAGGCTGACGGGTCGCATCGCGATGTTTTCGCGCTCTAATCGGCGCAGCAAAACAGACCGCGCCGCGGCTGCCAGATGGAGAGATCATGCCCGGAATCAGCCCGTTCCCGCTGCCTGTCAAAGTCGAAGACGTCACGGCCGCCTGGCTGACCGCCGCTTTGCGGACCCGGACCCCCGGCGTAACGATCCGGGCCTGCGAAGTGGTCGACACGGTGTTCTCCACTTGCAGCAAGATACGCCTGCAACTGAAACGCGACGAGACCGCCATCGCCGCGGGGATACCCGAACGGATCATCGTAAAAGGAGGATTCGAGGAACACGGACGGCTCTATCACCAGATGCACGAACGCGAAGTGCGCGGCTATCGCGACGTGTACCCGCATGTGCCGCTTCCCCACCCCGCCTGTTACTTCGCGGAATACGACGACGAGGAAAAGCAGGGGATCATCGTCATGGAGGACCTCGTCACGAAAGACGTGGCCTTCTGTCACGCGACGCGGCCCCATACACATGAACAGGTTGCCCGCCGTCTGGAATACCTCGCCCGCTTCCACGCCGCGACGTGGGCCAGCCCCGAACTCGCTCCCGGAGAGCGCTGGGGCGCCCTGCCCGAATTCTTCCCCGTGATGCAGCACTTCTTCGATGAAAAAAGCTCTCCGGAAAACTGGGCGCGTTTCATGGCGGCCCCGCGCGGGGCCGCCACTCCGCAGCAGTTCCAGGACCGCGAATGGTTGGTGAGCGCGTGGCCCCGGATGCTGGCTTATGCAGCGGACCTGCCGCACTGCGTGCTGCACGGAGACATCCACCTGGGCAATCTCTACATCGAGCCGGACGGCACTCCAGGTTTCCTCGACACGCTCGCGAGCCGTGGTCCGGGCATGCTCGAAGTCGCCTATCACATTTCGGGATCGATCGACGTTGCTGACAGGCCGAGGTGGGAAGGTGCTCTCGTTCGCCACTACCTGGACGAACTGGCACGCGCCGGGGCCCCTGCTCCGGGCTTCGACGAAGCCATGCATCAATACGCCGTCTTCCAGCTCTACGGGTACTTCATCTGGGCCTCGACCGAATCCCACTATCAGGCCGAAGCGGTGAACACCGTCAACGCCGTACGCTCGGCCATGGCGATGCTGGATCACGATACCGCAGGCTGTATCGCCCGTCTCTGACCGCCTCCTTGTTCACTATCGCGTAAAATGCCCGGAGACCGGTTCTCCCCTCTTTCCCGGACAGGCCGCGGAATGACGAGAACGATGCCATCTTCTGTTCCAGCATTGCGGTGGACGGCCAATTGAGGCGCCTTGCACGCCGTCTAATGTCACCGTGCAAACCGGCATCCATAGCCGGATGGGAGAACATGGACTGATGACCCCATGTGTATCGGGGCATCAGCGGACCGGTGCCCTGAGCCAGGGTGCCTGTCCCCTATGGGGAGAGGGCAACAATGAACAGGAAGATTCCCTTGCTGGCGGCAAGCGCGCTTGTCTTGGCCGGGCCGTGGTCCGCTGCGCTGGCGCAAACCGCAGACGAACAGGCGGACAGCCGCATCGGCGATATCGACGCACGTGAGATCATCGTTACCGCGCGCAAGCGTCAGGAATCGATCCTCAAGGTGCCGGTGATCGAAAGCGTTATCGATTCCGAGGTTCTGCAGCAATCGCAGATCACCGACATGCAGGCCGTCACCAGCAAAGTGCCCGGGCTTTTCGTCGGCACCTCGGTGCTGGCCATCGGATCGCAGATCTCGCTGCGCGGCGTGGGTACCAGCGCGCTCGATGCAGGCATCGATCAGTCGGTGTCGCTCAACATCGACGGGCAGCAGTTCAGCCAGGGCCTGACGTTCAAGAGCGGCCTGTTCGATCTGGCGCAGGCCGAAGTGCTCAAAGGCCCGCAGGCGCTGTTCTTCGGCAAGAACAGCCCCGGCGGCGTGATTGCCCTGACGACTGCGGACCCGGGCAACGAAGTCGAAGTGATCGCCCGCGCCAGCTACGAATTCGAAGCGCGTGAGCCGCGCACTGAACTCATCCTGTCCGGCCCGCTTTCCGGCACACTGGGCGCGCGCCTTGCCGGGACATGGTCGGACCGCAAGGGATACTTCAAGAATACGGCGACCGCGCTTCCCGGTCTGGGCGGTGTAACGCTTGGCGGCCGCAATGGAGCCAACGAGAACTGGATCGTCCGGGGTACGCTCGTCTGGCAGCCCAGCGATGACTTCAAGGCGCGCCTGAAAGCCAACATCACACGCGACAACAGCGACAGCCCCACCGCGCTGCAAGGGGTATCCTGCCCCAGCGGAACCGGGCCGGGCGCCTTGGGAATTCAGTTCATCGGCGGCACCCATCCCTGCCGCGAGGACGGCGAGGTGGAATACGTCGGCATGGACCCGGCCTATTTCGGGGGCGTGTTCCCGGACGGTTCGCCAGCCCTTCGCAACGGCGGCGTGCCTTTTACCGACATCAAGCAGCATTTCGGCGTGCTGGAAATGGACTACAACGTCACGCCGGACATCGCGCTGACCTCAACCACCACGTACTACCACAACACCACCGATACGATGGCGAACGGCGTCTATTCCGGCGCCGCAGGACCTACCATCTTTGCGGACAACCATTTCACCAGGCGCGACACCACGCAGGAATTGCGTCTTGAATCCGACTTTTCCGGTTCGTCGCTGAACTTCCTTGCGGGCGGCTATTATCAGGACGCGCGGATGACGAACCGCATCTACGTCGGGAGTAACGCCGCGCTGGGCCTGCCCGCCACGCTCACCGCGGGCACGCATGACGTAGACATCAAATCCGCATCGCTCTTCGGCCAGCTACGCTGGAAACCGGTGGATGTGCTCGAAATCGCAGCGGGTGTGCGCTGGACCGACGAGACCCGCAAGGATGCGGCCACGACCTTGTCCAGCGCCGCCACCAATACCTATTCTCCAGTCGATCTGATCACCCCCAAGATCAATTCGAAGAACTGGTCGCCGGAACTGACCGTCACATATACCCCCACGGACAACTTCACCGTATTCGGCGCGCTCAAGCAGGGATACAAATCGGGCTCGTTCTCGATCACCACGCCTGCCAGTCCCGACAAGGACAACTCGTTCGGCGATGAAAAGGTGCAAGGCGGCGAGATCGGCATCAAGGCGCGGACCGCGGACCGCGCCCTGAACCTCAACGCAGCGTTTTACTATTACAAGTACAAGGGCCTGCAGGTCGGCGTCTCGCAACCGGCGGCGGAAAACGGCATCCCGGAACTGCGGACGCTCAACGCGGGATCATCGCGCACTTACGGTATCGATTTCGATGCGAATTACCGCCCTGACGCAATCCCGGGGCTGGCGCTCAATCTCTCGATCAACTGGAACAGGGCCAAGTTCCTGAGCCTGCACGGCGTGCCTTGCTACGGCGGCCAGACAATCGCCCTGGGCTGCAACGAATCCGAAATCCCGGGTTCCGATCCGCAAACATTCACGGCATCCGATGCCAGCGGCGAACCGCTGGAAAAGGCCCCAGTCTGGCAAGCAATCGGCGGTTTCGACTACGACACCTCGATAGCCGAAGGCATGGACCTGATTTTCGGCGGTTCGGCGCAAGTCTCGTCCAAATACAAGGCCGTCATCGGCAACCGCGACGATTACTGGCAGCGCGGATACACCAAGCTCAATGCCTATATCACACTGAAGGATGCGAATGAGCGCTGGGAACTCTCGCTGATCGGAAACAACCTGAACGACGTTCTGCGCGCCGGGTATTGCGCCAACACCGACCTGCAGAACACGACCGTATTCAGCCGCTTCGCGCAAGTGACCGGCCAGGCCGCCAACCCGACCGGCAAGATCGACGATGTCGCCTGCGTGGTCGAGCCCGGCCGGAGCGTGTTCCTGAAACTGACGCTGCGCCCGATGGGCCTGTTCCAGTAGGCAGAACGCGGGGCAACGGGGGGAAGCGGGCGGGCCTGGGTAACGGGATCCGCCCGCTGTCGTTTCCGCACTGCACAGCGCCTGCTTGGAACGAAGTCACTGGCTGTTCCACGCAACGCCGGTGACCGGCCCGGCCTGCCAAGGCAAGGATAGCGCATGCCTGAAACGAATATCTCTGCTGCCGCTACATCTCCCGGGGAATTGCCCTCCACGATACCGGCTATGCTTGCGTCAGCCGTTGCCCGCCGGGGGGATGCCGATGCCATTGCCACGGTCTCTGAAACCGTCAGCTATCGTGAGCTGGATGAGCGCAGTGCGCGGCTCGCCCGGGCTTTGCTCGCAGCAGGCGCGGGCAAGGGCTCCCGCATTGCATTGCTCGCTCCGGACGGCATTTTCTGGGTCACGGCCTTTCTCGCAAGCCTGCGCATCGGCGCTTTGCTCACATGCGTCAGCACGCTCGCCAGCCCGAAGGAACTGGGCCATATGCTGCGCAACAGCGACGTGCAGTATCTGCTCGCCGCGCGCCGGTTTCTTGGCCACGACTATGGCGAAAAGCTGCAAGCAGCTTTCCCGGACCTTGGCGCGATGGAACCCGGCAGGCTCCGGATAACCAGTGCGCCATACCTGCGGCATGTCTGGATGGACGATGCGGAAGGGCTGGGATGGTGCGAGCCTGTTGAAAGCCTGCTGGCACTCGCTGCCGAACCGGAGGCCCCCTCACCCGAGCTGCTGGCCGCAGCAGAAACCCAGGTTTCGCCCTCCGACGATGCCGTGATCGTCTACACGTCGGGCAGCACCTCGCTGCCGAAAGCGGTCGTGCACTCGCAATGGAACGTAACGCGCCATCCCCCCGAACTGGCCAAACTGTTTCTCGTGAAGCCCGGAGACCGGATGCTGCCGATGCTGCCTGCGTTCTGGCTTGGCGGCATGGCCATGGCGATGCAGGTAATCAGCCAAGGCGCTACGCTGGTCTATCCCCCTTCCCCCGATACCGCAGCCATACTTGAGACGATCCAGCGGTGCCGCGTCAACCGGGTCAACGGCTGGGGAGATGGCTTGTTGCGGCTGCGCGCGCTGGCGCAGGATCACGGCATCGATACCGATGCCATCGTTGGTCTCGGCCCGTTTCGCGATGCTGCCGGAGAGCTGATCCCGCCCCACCTGCAATCGAACATGCTCGGCATGAGCGAGACTTTCGCCCCGCACAGCGCCGAACCGATCAATGTCCGCCTGCCAGATGACAAACAGGGCGCCTCGGGCCGGACCGTCAACAATTACGAACGCCGCGTGGCCGATCCCGATACAGGCGCTCTGGTTGCGGCCGGGGAAATCGGCGAACTGCAATTGCGGGGCGGCGCGCTGATGACTGGCTTCTATGGCAAACGCCGCTGCGAGGTCTTTACGCCAGACGGCTATTACCCAACTGGCGATCTCGTGCGGATCGATGCCGACGGCTATCTCACCTTCGTCGCGCGCCGCAACGACATGATCAAGACCCGCGCGGCCAATGTCTCCCGTCTGGAAGTGGAAGCGGCGCTGCGTGAATTGCCCGGCGTCGCCAATTGCGCCGTAACCGGATTGCCCGATGCGGAATATGGCCAGATTGTCGCGGCAGCAGTGGTTCTTGCGGAAGGTATCGAACCCGATGCGGAAATGCTGCGCAAGATGCTGCGCAAAAGCCTTTCCAGCTACAAAGTGCCGCGCCGCTTCGCGTTCGTGCGGGAAACGGACATTCCGCGCACGGCGACCGGCAAGCTCAAGCTGGATCAGCTTGCCGGCCTCTTCGCCGCCGATCAGGCCTGATCGGCGTAGTCGCGCAAGGCATTGAAACTTTCAAGATCGGGTTCGAGCTGGATGCCGAAGCTTTTCGTCAGCAGAGCCATGGTCTGATAGCAGCCCGCAAGGAACACGATCTCCATCATCTGTTCCTGCGAATAGCGGCGGGACAGGCGCGCCCATGTTGCATCGCCGATGCGCTGATCCCGGTAAAGCTCGTCGCAAGCGGTCAGCACATCACGATCATCGGCGGTCAGCGCATCGCCCTCCCCGCAGATGAACGCGTTGATCTCTTCATCGTTCAGCCCGCACTTGCGCGAGATGACGGCATGGTGCGTCTTTTCGTAGACCTCCCCGCACAGCTCCAGCATCCGCAGGCAAACGATCTGGCGGTCCCGCGCGGGCAAGGCCGTCCCGGCTATCAGCTCCTTCAGCCAGGGCACGAAAGTGCCGTACATGCGCGGGCTGTTGATCAGCACCCTGCTGAATTCGAGATGCGTCCATTCGCCCACAAGGGCTTTCTGCTCTTCGCTGAATGCTGCGGGATCGAGCGCGGGTATGCGTGTCATCCGGTATCTCCCTAATGTGCTATTGTGTCGTCCAGCCGCCATCGACCGCGATGGCCTGGCCGTTGAGGAACCGCCCGCCCTCACTGCACAGGAACAGCGCCGTGGCGGCGATTTCCGACGGTTCGCCAAGCCGCCCCATCGGGCTGGCATCCAGCAGCCCTTTCAGCAGATCCTGCGGCAGGTTCTGGTTCATCTGTGTATTGATCGTGCCCGGGCAGATCGCATTCACAGTAATCCCTGCGCGCGCATATTCGAGCGCGGCGGTTTTCGTGAGCCCCACCACGCCATGCTTGGCGGCGGTGTAAGCCGCGAATGTCGCCGCGCCAACCAGTCCGGCCACTGAAGCGCAATTGACCACGGCCCCGCCCCCCGATTCCAGCATCGCGGGAATCTGGTGGCGCATACAATGGAACGTGCCGGTCAGATCGACGCTCAGCACCCGGTTCCAGTTTTCCAGCGTGCATTCGGCCGTGCGCTTGCCATGTTCTCCGTCAATACCCGCCGCATTGAAGGCCGCATCGAGCCCCCCGAAGCCGGACAATGCTGCACCCACGGCGGCTGCAACAGAAGCGTCGTCCGTCACATCGCAGGCGATAAAACGGCAGGCTCCGAATGCTTCGAGATCGCTTTGCGCCCGGGCGCCTGCAACGGGATCCCTGTCTGCCAATGCCACGGCATAGCCTGCCTTGACGAACGCTTCGGCGGTCGCCCGGCCAATACCCGATGCTGCCCCTGTGACAAAGGCAACCTTGCGCCCATCGGCTTCACTCATGTCGGTCTTCTCTCCCCGGAGGCTGTTCTATTCGGCGATGATCGGAAAAGCCGCATCCGGAAACATTCCGTAAGGCACCATGCCATGCGCATCGGGTACGAAGGCCTCCGGAGGTGCACCGTTCCAACGGGCGTCGGCCGGTTGCGGCAGCACCAGATAGGCCCAGCGTGGCCGATCGAGGCTGTTCTGCCCCGCGCCGTGCACGGTAAGATGGCTGTGCGCGGTGACATCGCCCGGCTCGTATGTAACCTGCTCGGTCATCGGCAGGTCTTCGAGTTCGGGATAGACCTCGCGGATATCCTTGCCGTCGTAGCTTGTGTAATTTCCCAGAACGCCCAGCTTGTGCGATCCTTCGATGAAGGACATCGTTCCCGCGTCCGGGCCATATCCCTCCAGCGGAATCCAGAACGTCATCCCGCCGGTGCGGTCCACGGCAAAAGTGATGAAGTCCTGATGGAAGCTGGTCGCGCCATTGCCCTGGTTGCGCGTCTTTCTGGCGGCAGGCAGTTTCGGCGCGAAGAAGTCGTTGAACAGGCGCACCGGGACATTCGCCTTGCGCGCCATCAGCGCTTTTGCTGCATCCCCGATCCCGTGCAGCATCGGCCGCACTTGCGGATCGTGGTAACCGCTCGCGGCCTGTGCATTGAAATAGGGCTGGTCGATCCCGTAGGGCGGATTGCTGTCACCATCCTCGCCCATGATACCCTGCGCCTTGCGCAGCAGCGTCGCGATCGTATCGGGATCGATGAAGCGCTTGAGCAGCACCCAACCCTTTTCCTGATAATGCGCCACTTCTTCCGGCGTGATCGTGCGGCAAGGCGCCATGTGCACTGTGGTAGCCATGATGGTTGTGTCCTTGTTCAACCGAGCGTGCGGATCGGTTCGTTGCCGTCCCAGCCCTCGGCGGCGGCCCGAAAGGCACCGAAGACTTGCGCGGCAATGGGATTGGCCGTGATCAACTCGGTCAGGTAGCCAAGCTGCGGAACGGTATCGATGTAGCAAGTGCGCGCGCCCATCATCAGGCCTTCGAAAGCCATCGCGGCACCACTGGAAAGGTAGGCTTCCCGCTCGGCGGCGTAGTCCTCGCAATAGAACCCGGCATGGTGGAAGCCTGCCTTGCCGAACGGCACCACGTCGCTCCACACGCCGGGACGGCCGTCCAGCGGCTGCACCAGTTCGATCTGGGTGGCGCCGCATTGGCCGATCGCGGCCCGGTGCGGGGCGATATCGGATGGTGTGCCGCGATAGACCCCATCCTCGAAATGCACATCCTCGAACAGGAAGAACGGCCCCGCGCCTGCGGTCCGGACCCAATGATCGACCGCGGCTTCCAGATCGGGCACGACCCAGCACAGCTGCATGATATCCTTGTTACGATCCGAAGGAGCGATCATGCTGCACGCATTCCCTGTCCCGTCCCGGCAGTCCGCCGCGCGCCGGGAGGCAAACGGTCGATGGTGAAAGCCCCGCTCTGTATGACGGCCTTCAACGCCTGCTGCGGATGAGCCAGAATGGCGGGGTCGGCGACCGGATCGCCATCGATGACGATCAGGTCTGCCAGCACCCCGGACGCGATCACTCCAAGCCGGTCTTCCCCGTCAAGCAATGCCTCGCCCGCGTTCTTCGTGCCCCAGCTCAGAACCTGAGCCGCATTCAGGCCGGGAATGGCGGCGTAGTAGCCAAACTCGCGCCCATAGTTGCCCACCTGATGATCCAGCGGATCGTCCTCGATCACTTCGCGAAAGACGCCCGAGTAATCATCGCCCGCCAGAATGCGCACACCGGCGGCCTGTGCCGCAGGCAGGGTATCGCGCACGTGATCGTAAAGGCGCTGCATATCCGCATTGCCCCACCCCAGTTGCAGCAGGCATTTCGGATAGATCAGGCTCGGTACCCAGAAGGTGCCCTTTTCGGCCATGGCGGCAATCGCCTCGGCATCGATTTCATCCCCGTGGTCAAGGATATCGACGCCCAGTTCGATGCACTCCATGATCATCGCCTTGTCGGCAACGTGCGCACGCACCTTGGCGCCCCGGCCGTGCGCCGCTTGCGCAATGGCCGCGATCTCATCCCGGTCCATGTTGCGCGATACGCGGCTCGGGAAGCCGTGTCCCTGGCTGGCGAAAATCTTGATCGTCTGCGATCCGCGCCGGATGTATTCGCGCACGATCCTGCGCATCGCGTCCGGCCCGTCGAAGAACACGTCCGTGCCCGGCGTTACCTGCTTGCGCCACCACAGCTTGCTGTCGTTGAGATCGCCGGTGGTGCCGATGTGCGGGCTGCAGGCACGCAGGCGCGGTCCTTCGACGATGCCCTCCGCAATCGCGATCTTGAGCTGCGCGTCAACATCGTTGCTGCAGCTTGCACCGATGTAGCCGGTAAAGCCGCTGTCCAGCAGCACGCGTCCATTGCGGATGGCCATGGCCATCATTACGCCGGGCGGGAACTCCTTGCCCAGCGGATCGCCAGCCAGCCCCTGCGCCAGCGTGAAGCGGTAGAAGTCGGGATGGAAATGGCAGGTGATGAGGCCGGGCATCAGCGTCATGCCGCCCAGGTCGATCACCTCGGCTCCCGGTACAGCATGGCCCGCAGCAATCGAGACGATGCGATCGCCATCGAGCGAAACGGTTTGCGTTTCCGGCAGCATCGATGTGCCGTCAAACACCCGCGCATTGGTGAATGTGATCGTCATGCAGGGAGCCTATGCTGCAGGCTGCGGCACGGCCATGGCAGACACAGGCAAACTTAGAACGGTGCCATGCGCCGTACCAAACATGGCCTAAGCCTGCCGCCGCCGGAACGTCAGCGGCAGGCGCTCCAGCGTATGCGTCGCCAGCGTCGGCAGATAAGTCAGCTCGCTTTCGGGTATGGCAAGCCGGATGTCCGTAAGACGGCGAATGAATTCCTGCGCGGCGACTTTCACTTCCATCCGGGCCAGCGCGATGCCGACGCACTTGTGAATGCCCGCCCCGAACGTCAGGTTCGCCCCGACATTGGGCCGCGCGATGTCGAGATGGGCGGCATCGGGAAAACGGTTCTCATCATAGTTGGCGGACGCAAACATCACGCAGACCTGAGACATCGCCGGGATCACCGTACCGCCAACTTCAACGTCTTTCATCGCGGTGCGGAACAGTCCGTGGACCGGCGGCTGCAAGCGCAGCACTTCCTCCACGAAACGGCTCATCACCCTGTCGTCATCGACTTGCGGATAGAGTTCCCCGGCCAGCCCTTCATGCGTGGCCAATACGTGCAGCACATTGGTAATTCCGGCCGCCGTCGTATCGTTCCCGGCGATCAGGAAGGCCCGCACGGTCGCCACCAGTTCCGTGAACGAGAGCCGGGGATTGTCCTCGTCGGCAAGCTGGGCATTGACGAGATCGGAGATCATGTCCTCGCGCGGGTTGGCCTGCCGGTCGCGGACTTCGGCAATGATCGTGTTCTGCAGATCGCAGATGGTGCGGGCATTGACCACCATCTCCTCACGCGTCTGCATCCGGCCGATCTGCGCAAGGATCGCCGTGGTCCACCAGGCGATCTTTTCGGTCCCGATCTTCGCGAAATCGAGCCCGAGCTGTTCGCAGATCAGATGCGCGGTCAGCGGCGCACCGATATCGCGCATGCCATCGCATGCACCCTTGTCCGCAACCTGCTCGATCAGATCAGCGACGATCTGGCGAATGCGCGGCTCCAGATCCTTCACGCGGTGCGCGGTAAAGGCCTTTTCGGTCAGCCGCCGCAGCCGGGTATGCGCGGGCGGATCAATGGCCAGATCGCGTATGAACCCGCCGCCTTCACGGTCGAGGATCTCCGCGAACTCCTCCACATGCCCATTGGCGTACCGGTCCTGATAACCGTGTTCGAGCGAGAAGGTTTCTGCGTCACCCAGCACTTGCCTGGCGTCATCGTACCGTGTGACCAGATAGACATCGAGGCCGGGATCATAATAGACCGGCCGCTCCTCACGCAGCGCCGCATAAAACGGAAAAGGGTTGTTGCGGATCGCCGGATCGAGCCGGCTCTCCGTCCCTGTGGCAGGGGCTTCAGCGATATCAGGCATTGTCTCTCTCCGCTGCATAGGGCCGGATCTTCCACTCAGAAGTATCGAGCAGGGCCACGCCCAAAGTCTGCGCCCCCTCTTCGGCGACAATGGCATCCCACTGCGCCGCCACGTCCTCGATGGTCAGTGCGGGCATGGCGATGCCGCGCGTGCGGCACATGAAAGTCCGCTGCACGGTGCCGCCCACGGCATCGATGCACTCACCGTTTGCCTCGCAATCTTCATGGCACAGCCAGCCAAGCGCAGGAGAGCACAGCTCCGGCGGCAGGTTCGTGCGCGAATGCTGGAGCATCGGCGAATCTTCCTGCAGCATGGCCTGCACCATGCGCGTATATCCGCCCGGGCTCAGCGCATTAACATGAACGCCCAGCGCCGCCCCTTCCGCTGCCAGCGCGCGGGTCAGCGACCACACCCCGCCCTTGCTGGCCGCATAGGCGGCCTGATTGGCAAAGCCGGTCATCGAGGACGATGCCGTGTTCACGATCCGCCCGTACCCTTGCGCCTTCATGTGCGGCCATGCCGCGTGGCAGCAATAATAGGTTCCCATCAGATTGACCGCGATATGCCGCTCGAAATCACGTGCAGTCATGACCTCGAACGGCGCGCCGATCGAGATCCCGGCATTGTTCACCAGAATGTCGATACGCCCGAAGGCATCCAGCGCGGTATCGATGATCGCGGCGGCCTCCTCCGCGCTGGTGACCGAATCCGTGCTGGCAACCGCCCTGCCCCCAGTCTCTCGAATTTCGCGGGCAACCGCCTGCGCGTCAGCACGGCGGGTATAGCCTGGCACGCCAGGATCATGGCCGATATCGTTGACGACGACACTGGCGCCGCGCGCGGCCAGCAGCAGCGCATGAGCCCGGCCCAGACTGGGATTGCCGCCCGCCCCCGTCACCACGGCCACCCGGCCATCGAAGCGCAAAGGAGCATTCATGCGCGGATGTCACTGCGGCATCGGATCGGAGGAACAGGCAGCATCAGGCTTCCTTGCGAATGGGCATGGCCTTTCGCGTATCACCCGCTTGCAAAACGGCTCAACCGCGCCCCCGGGGATGCTCAGGCCAATGCAAGAACGTTCCCGCCGCTTGTTCCAGCCTGATCAGGCGTAACGGCTGTCAGGCACCGTCGGCAATGCTCCGGCATCGCCGCGCCCAAAGCGCAGATCGCCCCGGCACAGGGCGCTTGCCATGATCGTTTCGTAACCGCCGCAGAGCCGTTCGCGCAGTTCTTCGAAATCCAGCCCGCGATCGGCCCATTCCACGCATGTCGCCCCCAGAAACAGCATGAGCTGCTCGGCCAGGAACCGTGCGCTGATATCGCTGCGTACCACGCCCGAGCGCTGCTGCTGCATCAGGAAACGGTGCATCGTTTTGATCTGCTGTTCGCGGAAATCATAGAAAATCTGCCGTGCGTCCGAAAAATAGATCCGGCACACGTTCCGGCTGAATTCGGGGTTGATGCGGATCGAGGCCAGTTCCCGGTCCAGCATCGCGGCGGGCACTTCCGGATCGAAGGGGTCGGGCGTGGCCGTCAGGTTCACGTAAATCGCATATTCGTTGATTGCTTCCCCGATCGCATGATCGCGGGGCCCGACAAGGTTGTAGATCGTCTGCACCGCATGGCCGGACTGTTCCGCGATGCGCCGCACCGTTACGCCTTCCAGCCCGTCCTCCATCAGCAGGCGCCGGATCGTGGCGAGAATGGTCGAACGGCGCTGGCGCTGGTTGTAACCGGGCGTGCGCACCCGGCCGCCGGGCGCCGCCATGCGCGCGACCGGCTGGCACGGATCGAATATGACGGGTATGGACACCGGAACGCTTGCCGCTGCCGTTGCAATCGGGGTTGCCATTGGCCAGTTCTCTCCTCCTCGCCGCAACCTGTATTTTTGTTTCCGGATGCCCGGAACGCGGCGCGATGAATGAGATTTTGTGCCCTTGTCCGTTTCCATGCAAGGGCAATGGCCGCGCCGAACAAAACTGAGGTTCGTTCCAGACAATCGCATTTGCGATGCAAGGCGCCATGTTTTAGCTCCCGCACCGACATAAAAGATCAAGGAGATTGCGCCGATGGGAACAGAAACACCGAAACGCCCCCCGGCGCAGGACATCGTTCTTTACGAGAAAGACCCGGCAACCAAGATCGCCACAATCACGCTGAACCGGCCCGATGCCCTCAACGCGCCGACCATTGCCGCACGCCAGCGTTTCGCCGATCTCGTCATGCGGGCCAATGTCGATGACGATGTGAAAGTGCTGATCGTGCGCGGCGTGGGCAATCACCTGGGCAGCGGGGCGGACCTGCCCGAGATGGATGGGATGTGGAACGACGATCCCGACTATTCCTGCCTGCCCGAATTCCGCATAGGCGAGGACGAAGGCGTGAATTACCCGCCCAAGGGCTCGTTCCGTTATCTCGCCAACATCACCAATCTTTACGCCAATTCCAACGCGGGCCTGCGCAGCCTGCAGGATTTCAAGAAGATCTCGATCGTCGAGTGCAAGGGCTATTGCTACGGCTGGCACTTCTACCAGTGCGCCGATGCGGACATCATCGTCTCGGCTGACGATGCGCTGTTCGGCCATTCGGCCTTCCGCTACGTCGGCTGGGCTGCCCGCATGTGGCAGTGGGCGCTGATGATGGGGCTCAGACCCTTCATGGAGATGGTCTTCACCGGCCGCCCTTTCACGGCGCAGGAAATGAAGGAACTGCACTTCGTCAATTCCGTCGTTCCGCGCGAAAAGCTGGAGGAGGAGACGATGAAATACGCCCTCGCCTGCGCCCGCAACCGGCCAGTCGATACCGTGGTGATGCAGAAGATGTTCTTCGAGGTCTTCAAGCAGCAGCAGGGCGAATACATGGGATCGATCATGTCCGGCTGGCTGGAATCGATGCTGCCGATGGTGCAGCCCGATCCGGACACCGGGATCGGCGTCGATGCCGAAACCTTCGAAAAAGGCCTCGCCAACGCGGTGAAGGACAACGACCGGCAGTTCCCGCCCGACTGGCGGTTGAGCATGAAGGGCCGCAAGCAGCCCTGAACCTTTCTACAACCGCGCTTCCAGACGGAAGCGGCCAGGATAAGCGGGCGTGGAACTGATGCGTTCATCGGTCAGCGCCCGCCCCATCGCGAAGTGATAGAGTGCCTGGAACGTCTCTCCGGAGAGGCCCAGAACGCGATGGATCTCGTCGTCGAGAAAGCAGCCGATCCCGGTTCCCGCATGACCCGAGGCTTCGGCCTCCAGATAGAGGCGGTGGCCAATCAAACCGGCCTGCCAGTGCAACTGGCGATAGCGCCAGGGATCAGCCTCCACCGCCTCGCCAAACTCGGCCAGCATGCAGAACGTGACGCAGGAATCCGCGGCGATCGGCTGGTGGCAGCAGAGCGCGCGCACCAGCTTCCGGAAATCCCCCTTGGCTAGCAGCCTGAAGGCGGGAATGCGCGGAACCTCGGGGACATCCTGCCAAAGAAGATCCCCATCCATCGCCGCACACAGACGAGGCTCATCCTCTGCATCGCGCAGCAAAGCATAGAGCCCCCGTTCCAGCCCTTCCACATTGTGCACGAAGGCCAGCAGATGAAGACTGCTTTCGCGCAGCAATTGCGAAACGGAATCGAGCACCCGGGAAAAGACACCCACAGGCAGAACATGATCGCGGGCATAGCGCTGGGCGCTTCGCCGGGTGAGAATGGCATCCGCCGCGCGCACCTGTGGAGGCGGCGATGCCGGGGCCTTTCCGTAAACCCCCAGGCCCTCCACCATCCCTTCGCTGGCTTCGGCCACCGCGCCGATCACCGGCCAGCGGTACATCGGACGGGGATCGAGCAGACTTGCAGTGCCCGACCAGCGTTCTTCACCCACGCAAACCGGAACCGGGACACCGGCAACGTCTTCCGGCGCGCCGGTTTCAATGTGGAGCAAGACTTCCGGCGCCTCCCGCTCCGCGCGGCCGAAGTCTTGCATCCGGTCCAGCCCCAGCAAGTGGGCGATCCCGTCCGTGCCGATCCCCGGCACCACTTGGGCACGCCAGCCCAGCACACTGCACGCTGCCGAAATCGCGCCGATAGCGTGCCCGGTATCAAGTTGGCAGTAGCGGAACGCCCGTTCGCCATATTTCCAGGCCTCGCGCCACAGGATCGAACTCAGGCCGATCCAGAGCCCAGGCCGTTCAAGGATCGACGAACAGCGCAGTTCCAGTCCGTGATCTCCGGGCCGGTAGTGATGCATGCCATCAGAGATGCCGTTGATGCCGCGCGCAATGAGGTAGGCCTCGGTCGGGTGCAGGTTTCCGCTGGAAGGATTGCACCGCAGCGCCCAACTGTCCGGCCCATATTCCTTGATCGCGGCCAGACCGAGAGACAGTTCCAGTAAAGCCCCGATGCTGCGGATATCAGGCGTAACCGGCGGCACATCATGCTGGCTGGTCAAAGCCGCGTAAGGCGTATCAATGGCATCGGATACCAGCGGCAGCAGCGAAATGGGCGCCCCCGTGTAGTGCCGGTAGGGCGAAGGCTGGGCATCCCAGTCGAGCGTTTCCGGCCCTGCCGCATAGCCGTCCTGCCGGTGCTTGGTCCGGCGGTGATAGGCTAGAACCGCCTCTGCCCGTGCCTGAAAATCCCCCACCGCGACATCGAGCATAAGCGCTTCGCCTCCTGAAAACGGGCCGTCCAAATATGTTTTTGCAAACAAGTTTCATGCCACGGCGGCAAATTGCCCGGTTCTTGCTTGGCGTGCTCCGACACGAAAAGCGCCGGGGAGTAAGCCATGTACGATGTCGCCATTGCCGGGGCGGGCCTGAGCGGGCTTGCCCTTGCCGAGATACTGGAAGCCCAGGGACTGTCGGTCCTCATTCTGGAAGCGCGCGGGCGGCTGGGCGGCCGCGTGCTCACCGAGATCGATCCCGATAGCGGGCTCGCTGTCGATCTCGGCCCCACGTGGTTCTGGCCGCACCGCCAGCCATTGATGGCCGCGCTTACCCAACACCTTGAAATTCCCTCGTTTTCGCAGAGGGATGAGGGCGAGAACCTGTCTCTGGCCGATGCAGGCAAGGAACCGCAGCAAACCCCGCCGATATCCCTTCACGACAACGCGCACAGGCTGATCGGAGGCATGGCACAACTGACGAAAGCCCTTGCCACACGCCTGTCCCGCACCGAAGTGCGGTTGGGTCATGTCATTCAGGCAGTGTCCGACGAAGGCCCTCATGTGCGTCTGACATGGTGCTCCGATCAGGGCGATGGCGAGGTTCTGGCCCGCCATTGTGTCATGGCCCTGCCCCCACGCCTTGTCGGGTCCCTGACATTTTCTCCCGCTCTGGACTGGGCAACCCTGTCGGCTCTGCAACATACCCAGACATGGATGGCCACCTCCGCGAAAGCAGGCACGACCTGTTCCAGCCCGGTCTGGCGGGACAAGGGCCTGTCCGGTTCCGCCTTCGTCACCCACGAACAGGCCGTTCTGGCCGAGACCTGGGACGCCTGCGACGCCACGGGCGATCGCGCCGGGCTCGGCGGGTTCCTAAGCCTGTCTCCCGCGCTGCGGCGGGACTTCGCGGAAGGGCTGCCGATACTAATCGAAAGCCAGTTGACCCAACTTTACGGCCCCGAACTGGAAGCGCGCGCGTCATACTACCAAGACTGGGCCAGCGAAGGATACACCTGCGCGCCGGCCGATCTCGCGCAAGAGCCCGACGATCACCCTCCCATCGCGGACAGCGTTCTGCGCGGCGCGCATTGGGGGGAGAAGCTCTACTTTGCCGGAGCTGAAACCGCCGCGCACGATCCCGGTTATCTGGAAGGCGCCCTCGATTCCGCGCACCGTGTCGCACGAGCTATCCGTGAAGCGCACGAGCGCGAGGACCTGCTGGCCCGCCCCGCCAATGCCGCCGCGCTCGAAAGCTTCGGCCAGTGGATGGCTGAACAGCGCACGACAGGTTTCTCCACCTACCGCGCCACCCTGTCCCGCAGCCTGATGCGGCAGGAACGCGAACAGCTTACCCAGCGCGCCCTGCTGGCGGCAGCGGAAGAGGTCTTCGCCAAGGCGCTAACGGCGCTTGGCGGGCTGACCTTCGACGGGACCGGGGCCTCCGTTATCGAGGGCCGCTCCAGCCTGCTCCCGGCCGTGCAGGCCCCGTTCAAGCCCTTCCTGGACGGGCTTCTGGGTGAAGTCCTGGAATTCAACGCGGCCTCCTGCGCGCTCTCCAACTTCCCGGACGAACACAAACCGCCGCGAGACTATGTGAATGCTATGCTGCGCGATGTCGCAGCCGCCTGGGTGGAATTTTCGCAGGATGCCAATCTGCTGCTGCTCGGCAGCCATGGCGATGATGCCAGCGCGGGGGCAGCGTGATGGCGCACATGTGTCTCTTCATGGCCCCGGGCTCCTGTTCCACTGCCGCGAATATCATCCTGGAGGAAGTGGAAGAGGTGTTCGAAGTCGCGGTGATCAACATCCCCGCAGGCGAAAATCGCAGGCCCGAATATCTCGCGATCAATCCGAACGGCACGATCCCCAGCCTGCGCCTGAAGGACGGCAGCGTGCTGACGGACCTGATCTCCATCGCCGAATGGCTGGGCCGCAATTGCCGCCGCGGCCGCTACTGGCCCGCCGATCCGGTGTTGCAGGATCGGGCCCGCAACATCATGCGGCATGTCGTCGGGAACGTCCATGGACAGGGCTTTTCCCGGATCTTCGTGCCCGAAGCCTATAGTTACGATCCTGAAGAGGCGGCGCAGACGATGTCGGAAGGCCGCCGTATCGCCGGCAAGATGCTGAGCGAGGCCGCGCTGATGCTCGATCCCGAAGGCTATGCGCTGGGCGCCTTCAGCGTTGCCGATCCGATCCTGTTCTACGTCGAGTTCTGGGCGGACATGACCGACGTGCCGCTGCCGCCGCGCCTGCTCGATCACTACCGGCTCATGCTGGGCCGCGATGCCGTCTACCGCGTGCTGCGCGAGGAAGGATACGATCCCGGCAAGCTGGGCAAGGCGGCTTGATACCCCTCACCGATTTCCCAAACCTCTGAAATGGAGGACTACCATGAGTGAACTGTTCGTCATCTGCGAAACGCTGGAAGTGCAGGAAGAGGACGTGCGCAGCTTCGTGCTGGCCCGCATGATCGACGGGAAAATGGAGCCCTGGCCCATCTTCGTCACGCGCCGGGGCAGCAAGTTCCTCGCCTTCGAGAACGCCTGCCCCCATGGCGGCGAGCGGCTCGACACCGGCACCGGCGAATTTCTCGACGAGGAAGGCAATTTCCTCAAGTGCAGCGTTCACGGCGACTTGTTCGATCTCGATGACGGCAAGTGCTTCATCGGCCCGGCCAAGGGCCAGAGCCTCAAGCCGATCGACCTGATCATCGACGATGGCGACATCTGCATTATCGACGATACGCTGACCGACGAGGACGGCATGCACATCGACGAGCCGGATGCGCATCCCGAAGTGATGATCACCTCGGACTGAGCCGGGTTACGGGAGGAGGCTCAGCCCTCCTCCCCGTCCTGCCGGTTGCGCATCCAGTCGGCCAGCTTGGCGATGGACTGGCGGATGTTCTGCCGCGCCTCCTCGTCCGCGATGGTTTCGGCGAGCGCGCCGTCCATGCACAGCATCCACTCGTCGCGCGCGGCATTGCCGATGGGAAAGCCCATGTGCCGCTGGCGCAGGCGCGGATGACCGCGTTCGGACGAGTAGAGTTTGGGACCGCCCAGCCATTCGGTGAAATAGCGTTTCAGCACCCGCTTCACCGGCTCCAGATCGGGATCGTGCATGGCGCGGATACCGCGCGCTTCGGGCAGGGTATCCATCCGGTGATAGAAAGATTCGACAAGCCGGTCGATGGTGTGGGTACCGCCGATCCGCTCAAACATGCTCACATCGGTATCGCTCATTCGGAAGGCACGTCCTCGAAAGTCAGTTCGACCGGCTCTTCATCGCTCATCGTGATCAGCGCCCGCACCAGCCTGCCGTCGCCTCCGTAGTCATAGCGGTGCGACAGTTCCACTTCGCCGTAGACCAGCTTGTCGAAACCCGCCAGCCGTTCGTCCCTATCGTACCAGGCCCGGATAAACGTGTTGCGATTAGCCACCTGGTCTTCGCCGATCGGCCCGGTCAGCCTGAACGGCAGATCGACGCCCGAATACGTCACGAAATAGCGAAAGGCCCGCGCCGCTGCGGCGCATCCGGCAGGTGTTGCCATGCCCCGCGTCAACCAGCCGGAGCCGATGCGCCGACGGTCTGGATCACTTCAAAGCCTTCGAACCGGGGCGGGCCGATATAGAGCGGCTTGCGGTCCCCGGCCCCGGCATGGGCCTTGCGGAACGCTTCCGACGTGGTCCACGCCTCGAAATCGGCCTTGGAACGCCAGACGGTGTGCGAGGCAAACAGCGTATGATCTTCCGCCTCCGGCCCGCGCAGGAGGTGAAACTCCACGAACCCGGGCACTTCATCCAGATAGCTTTCGCGGGTCTTCCAGACCGCCTCGAAAGCCTCTTCCTCTCCCCGGATGACCTGGAAGCGGTTCATGGCGATGAACATGCACTGTTCTCCTCTCTGATCTGCAGACCGTCGGTTCCCGGTCTTAGCTGGTGGCGCAGCCGCAGCACGTCAATGGGCCCGGCCGTTGCCGTGCCTATTCCGGGCTGCCCCACGACACCGATCCCGGCACGAGGTGCGCGGTGATCCCGGCCTTCACAATGTCTTCAAGGGTGCGAAACAATGTCGCTTCATGAACGAGCACACCCCTGGGTGTCGTGACTGCGACATAGCGGGACACATTGTCCACGTCACAGCTAAAGTCCTCGCCAGGGTCGGACACACTCCGCAAATTTCCATTCCAATCAACGAAATAGCCATCAAGGTTGGGCATTTGCGACTCCCTGTGAACGATACCGGCCCAACTGCCGGCATGACTGCCTGAGCAAACTCCATGCCATCACCGGGGCTGCCAATTGACTCCCGTCAAATGCCCGCTCCCGCAGGCGCGCTACAGGTTCCTTTTTTTGGACAGGTAGCAAGATGACCGGCCAGCCGATCGACTTTTTTCATCAGATGCGGGAAGGTTTCGGCCGGATTCTGGCTCATGAGGGCGCCAGCGGCCCCGCCGCCGCCATAGCCCTGGCCGACAGCGCCTTTGACTGGTTCGAAGGCAATATCGAAGCCCAGACCGCAGGCCAGCCTGCGCTTGCCTGCGCCAAGGGTTGCCCGACCTGCTGCACGCTGCGTGTCACGGCAACGGCGCCGGAAATCTTCCTGATGGCGGCCTATATCCGCAAGGTCGAAGCCACGGCGCAGGGCGCGCAATTGCAACTCACCCGGCGCATCGTGCTGGCCGAGGAGGCAACACAAGGCCGAACGGAGCAGGAAAGGCTGGCGTCGGGCCGCCCTTGCCCGATGCTGATCGACGGCGTCTGCGTGCTGCACCCTGTCCGCACGCTCGCCTGCCGGGGCCATGCCGCCTTTTCTGAGGAACAGTGCCGCGCGGCCGTGAACAGCGAAGAGGCCGAAGTCAGCGTTTCGGAACCGCACCTCACGCTGCGCGCTCTGGTACAAAGCGCCTTGCAGGCCGCCCTGCGCGACCATGGGCTGCCCTGGGGCCTTTACGAACTCAATCAAGGGCTTGCCCTGACGCTGGCCGAACCGGAACTGATCGATGAATGGTCTCGCGGCGCAGACGGGCTCGCCCCGGCCGCTGTCGATCTCGACATGGCGGCTCTTGGCCAAGCGTTCGACGAACTGCGCGCGGTCAACTGAGCCCGGCCATCAGCTCCCGCTATTCGATGCCTTCCTGCCAGGCCTTGCTGTTGATGGCGGCCTGAAAACGCGCCTGGGCATAGCGGGGATCGGACGCGAACCGGGCCTGGTTCTCGTAAAGCGCGGCTTTGGCCTTTTCCGCCTCTTCCCGGGTCAGCGCGATGCGGCCCGCCACATGGGTGGCTTCCGGCGCGGTATACATGATCTGCAGCTTGCGCGGATGGGTGAGGATATCGGAGACATCCATCGATTCCGGTTTGCCGTCGAGCGTCACGGCAAGGCCGCTCACTTCGACACGGCGGCCGTCCTGCGTCATCTTGATAAATGTTGCCATGGCCAACTCCTGTGCATGACTACCCTATATCCGTTCGCCTGCGCATCCTCTCCCGCATTCAGGCAGTGAATGGACAAATCGCGGCCTATTCGGCGGATGACTTTTCCGCGTCCTTGATCAACAAGCGCAACCTCTGCACTTTCTCCGGAAGCCACATCTTTCTTCCATAATAATCAACGAGATACCAGATGTCGTTGTAGTCCTGAGACGTCAGCTTATCGTCCACCTTTTCTGTCATGGTTACTTCTCCCTCGGTCAATACTCGCCGTTTTCACACTCTGCCCATATTCACGCCGCCTGCCGCTGGGCCATGTCCATATCCATGCCCCGGAAAATGGAGCAGCGCTGGAACACGTCGATGCTGGGCGGCACGGCCTTGTGGCTGCAATACTTGGCGGTGAGCTTGGCCAGCCCCTTGATGTCGCGCCCACTGGCCTGCGGAAACAAGTCCGCCAGACGCCCCACCAGCGCATCATCCACGGCAAGGCCGAACTGATCGAGCATGACCCGCCAGATCCGCGCGCGGCTTTCCCGGTCGGGCTGATGATAGCGGATGAGCGCGATACAGCGCGACACAATGGCCTCGTCGATGTCGTCCACCCGGTTGGTGGTGAGGAACAGCAGCCCGTTGAAGTATTCCAGCACCCGCAGGAAGACGCCGACAACCGCGTTCATCGTCATGTCGTCCTCACGACGCTTGATGTAGACGTCGGCCTCGTCGATCAGCATCACCGCGCCCCAGCGCTGGGCGCGGGTAAGCACGTCCTTCAGTGACGCCTCCATCTGCGTGACATTGAGCCCGAGCTGCCCCGAATGCACGCGGTAGAGCGGGCGGCGGATGATCTCGGAATAGACTTCGGCCGTCAGCGTCTTGCCCACCCCCGGCGGGCCCGCGCAGAGCACCGTGGTGCCGCCCGACTTGCCCTCGACGATATCGTCCATCAGCACGTCCATTTCGGCGGTGAGGATGTCGATCAGGTCGGTCTGCTCGGGCGGCAGTACCAGCTTGCCCTTGAGCGCGGGCTGATAGGCATAGGGCTCCATATCGTCGACATGCGCCCAGACGTAGTGGTGCAGATCGAGATGGAACATCAGCACGAAGGCATGGACCGGCACGTCGACGAACATGTCCGCCGGAATGCCCGAGGCCAGCAGGCGGATTTCCTCCTCGTTATCGTACTGGTTGCTCTTGCCCGCGCGGCGCAGATACGAAGCCAGAATCTCGCCCGGCACATCGAGGGTGAGCGAACGCTCTGTGAGGATGCCTTCGTCGTTGACCAGCCGCGCCTTGCCGCCCGAGGCGGAAAGCACCACTACATCCTTGCGCGTCCAGTCGGTATCGCGGCGGGCGGATGCCGGGTCTTCGGCATAAAAAGCCCGCCCTTGCGCGGCGAACTGTTCGCCATAGCGCCCGCGCCAGGCGAAATAGCGTTCCGCCGTGGCATCGTAAGCCGCAATCAGATCGGGGGTTTCCTTGAGGAAGCCCTTGCCCACCAGCACTTCGCCCAAAGTGCGTTCGTCGATATCACCCGCCGTAACGCGGAAGACATTGGTAACAAGCGTGCCCTTGGCATTGGCCTTCAGCTCGAGGAAGATTTTGCCGCTCTCGTCATTGGTGGTGGGCGTATAGTCCAGCCGGGTGACGACATAGGGCAGCGGGCGGCGCGAGATATCCGCGCTGAACAGCCAGCCGCGCAGGCCATCGGTGAGCAGATAGCGCACCAGATCGGTCAGGAAATCCTCCAGATCGTTCGCGCCATAGCGCTTTCCGGCATCGCCCAGCACGCCGCGCAAGGTGGTAAGCTGGGCCGCCCTCACCTGATATTCGGCTCCCGCCCCGCGATAGATCTCTCCCAGAAAATCGCACTGCGCATCGGAGAGTTGCGCCACCGGCACTTCGGCCTTCTCCCCGAACCGCAGTTGCGCGCGCAGCGGCTCCAGATCGGGGAACTGGCCGATCAGCCTATCGAGATGATCGCGTTCGACGGCCAGTTTCATGCGGCGCATCCTTCCGCCAGTTCGGCGACAACCGGCCAGCCCACTTCGCCCTGCGGATCGAGCTGGCGCAGTGCGTCGAGTATCGCCGCAGCATCGGCGGGCCGGTCATCCCGCAAGGCAATGAAGGCGAGCGCCTTCAGCGTATAGAGCGCGAAGCGGCCGGGATCGGCGGGGCCTGTCCGCATGGGTATCCGGGGCAGCCACAGCCGCCAGTCACCGCTCCACCCCGCCTGCCGCGCAGCCTCTGCCAGCCCAGCCTCCGCCATGGCGCGGGCCTGATCGAGACGGCCTGAATATGTGTGAATCTTGTAGAGGCAGAAATAGGTCGGCAGCGCGGAGGGATCGAGCGCCAGCGCCTGACGGAACAGCGCATCGGCGGCTGCCTTGTCCTGACGATGGGCCATGACGCCCGCCTGCAGCAGCTCATCCACTTCCTCGGGCACGGAGCCGAAGTTGATACCCTCGAATGGTACGTCCGTGTGCATCCGCTGTCTCCTTGCCACGGCAGAAGCAAGATCCGCGCCACCATGAGGAGGACGGAATTCAGGGCGCTAGCACGACAGGCGATGATCGAAATGCGACAATCGGCGTCGGAGAAGAGTGCCAACGTCCCGATTGCGACAAAGCCGTTATACCGGTTTCAGCAAATCCGCGGCAGTTGTTCACACGCCAGAAGATCGAGCGCGTAGCTTCCGCCCAGCGTGCGCAGGGCGACGCTGCCGGGCAGGCCCGTTTCCTCCACTCGGCCCACGATCGCGGCCGATATGTCGAATTCGCGCAGGATGGACAGGGCCAAGACTGCCGCCTCCGGAGGGACCAGCGCGGCAAAGCGGCCTTCATTGGCCACATAGAGCGGATCAAGTCCCAATATCTCGCAGGCCCCGCGCACCGGCGGTGAAATAGGAATATCCCCTTGCTCGATCTGCATCGCCACACCTGCCGTGTCTGCGATTTCCACAAGGGCCGTGGCCAGCCCGCCCCGCGTCAGATCGCGCAGGCAATGGAGGGGGATGTCCGCCTCGATCAGCCGCAGCACCTGCTCCGAGACGGGGGCACAATCGCTGACGATGGGCGGTTCCAGACCCAGATCTTCGCGCGCCGCCATCACTGCCATGCCGTGCCTGCCCAGATCGCCGCTGACGATAATCCTGTCCCCGGGCCGCACTTGCGCCGGGTTCACGGGCGCAGGCGCCACAACCGTCCCGATCCCGGAGGTGTTGATATAGAGCCCGTCGCCCTTTCCCCTCTCGACCACTTTCGTGTCGCCGGTCACGAGGCGGACACCGGCGGCCTTCGCAGCCGCGCCCATGGAATGCACGATGCGCTGCAAATCGCCGATCCCAAAGCCTTCCTCGATCACGAACCCGGCACTCAGCCACAGCGGCCGCGCTCCGCACATGGCAAGATCGTTCACCGCGCCGTTCACAGCTAGCGAACCGATATCACCACCCGGGAAAAATAACGGCTGCACCACATAGCTATCGGTCGTGAAAGCAATCTGTCCGTCAGGTACGCCAAGGACCGCCCCGTCATGCGTCAGATCATCGCAGGACTGCGCGAAGGCGGGGCGGAAAATCTCCTCGATCAGGCGATGCGTCAGCAAGCCTCCACTGCCATGGGCCAGTTCTATACGCTCGCCATCCCGTTGCGGAATCGGGCAGTTCAGCGAAATGGTCATGCCACTTGCTGCCGGGCCGTATGCGGACGGCGGTAGCGGTAGTAGGCAGCACAAGCCCCTTCGGATGAAACCATCGTCGCCCCCAGCGGATGCTCGGGAGTACAATGCGTTCCAAAGGCCGGGCAGTCGCCAGGTTTGCGCACGCCGCGCAGCACTTCGCCGCTGATACAGACATTGGCTCGCTCCGGCTCCACCGCCACCATGGGAAAGCGGCGAAGGGCATCGAACCCGGCATAGTGCGGCGCCAAGCCAAGGCCGCTTGCCGGGATCGTTCCCATACCACGCCAGTCCTGTGCCTGAACGGTGAAGACCCGTGCCACGGCAGCCTGTGCCACCAGATTACCGTCTGCACGAACCGAGCGGGCATATTGATTCTCAACGCCGCAACGCCCCTCTTCCAACTGGCGAATGACCATGTAGAGGCCTTGCAGCAGATCGAGCGGTTCGAAACCGGTTACGGCAATCGGAATGCCAAAGCGCTGCGCGATGGGCTCGTAATCACGGTATCCCGCAATCGTGCAGACGTGGCCTGCTGCCAGGAAACCCTGCACACCATTGTCCGGATCGCCCAGCAGAGCCTCCATCGCGGGGGGCACCAGCACGTGGCTGACAAGCAGCGAAAAGTTTTCGACGCCCATCCCTTCCGCCTGCAGCACGGCCATCGCGGTTGCCGGCGCCGTCGTTTCGAAACCGATGGCGAAGAACACCACCTCGCGCCCGGGATTGTCCTGCGCGATCTTCACGGCGTCGAGCGGGGAATAGACCATGCGCACGTCTGCGCCCCGGCCCCGTGCCGCCATCAGGCTCCCGCTATTACCCGGCACGCGCAGCATGTCTCCGAACGAGCAGCAGATCACGTCCGGACGGCTGGCGATGGCAATCGCTGCATCGATCATGCCCGGTGGCGTCACGCAGACCGGGCAGCCGGGGCCGTGCAGCAAAGTGACGCCTTCGGGCAGCATGCGATCGATACCGTGGCGGACGATCGAATGAGTCTGGCCGCCGCAGATCTCCATGATGGTCCATGGCCGGGTGGTAATGGCGGCTATGGCATCGGCACAGCGCTGCGCTGCGGAAGGATCACGGTATTCATCGATATGTTTCACGAGGCCGCCTCCGGCCCGATCTCATCGAGCAGCGCAAGTGTGCGCAGGGCTTCTGCTTCATCGATGACGGCAATGGCGAAACCGGCGTGCACCAGCACGTAGTCACCGGCGCAGGCTTCCGGAACATAGGCAAGATTCACCCTGCGGACGATACCGGCAAAGCCCACCCGGCCCTCCCGGGTGAGCGGATCATCGCCTTCCACTTCCAGAAGCTCTCCGGGAACCGCAAGGCACATCAGTCCATCACCTCATCCATCCGCCGCGCGGCATAGGCCGCCTGCCCCACCGCCAGCCCGCCATCGTTGGGCGGAACGCGGATGTTACGGTAGACCCGGAAACCGCCCTCCTGCAAACGCGCCATGGCCCGTTCTGTCAGCAGAGCATTCTGGAAACAGCCGCCGCCCAGTGCGACTTGCGCGATCCCGGCGTGCCGCGCCATTTCCAGAATGGAATCGGCCAGCCAGTGGTGAAAGCCCGCCGCCAGGCTGGCCACAGACACGCCCCTCGCAGCAGCCTCAGCGATGGCCGCCAGCATGGGCCGCCAGTCGAGTTGCAGGGTATCACCTTCCGGCATCATCACTGGCGATGGCAAGGCATGCACTGCCGAAGCGGCCCTTGCCGCGAATTCGACCGCCATCGCCGCTTCCCCATCGAATGTTGTCCGCTGGCATAGGCCGAGCACCGCCGCCACAGCATCGAACAAACGCCCCGCACTCGATGTCAGCGGCGCGTTGATCCCGCGTGCGAGCATGTTGCGCAGCATAGACTGTTCGCCGGGGGCGAATGCAGCAAGGAGTGCCACGTCTTCTCTATCCCACAAGGCATCGCCATACAGGGTGTGCAGCACGCCGATCGCAGTCCGGCGCGGCTCACGAACAGCCGCTTCACCACCCGGCAGGCGGAACGGCAGCAGATGGGCCACGCGGCGGCAGGCGGCTCCTTCAACGGCAAGGAATTCACCGCCCCACACAGTGCCGTCTTCGCCAAAGCCAGTGCCGTCCCACACGGCGCCCAGCACCGGTCCCTCAAGCCCGTTCTCGGCCATCACCGACAGCACATGCGCCAGATGATGCGGCACGGGGCAAACCCGGTCACTTATGGCAGAGGCGGCGCGTGTCGTGTGATAACCCGGATGGGCATCGCAGGCGGCAGCGCCGGAACGGACACCATAGAGGCTGCGCATGATCTCTACCGACCGGGTAAACGCCGCACGCGTTTCGGTGTGCGCCATGTCCCCGATGTGCGGCCCCAGCACGATCTGTCCATCCCATCCCAGTGCCAGCGCATTTTTCATATGCCCGCCCAGAGCGAGCACGGGCCGGGTCTGTTTCGGATTGGCCAGCACCAAAGGCGCCATCCCGCGCGCGCAGCGCAGCGCGGTCACACGGCCTGCGATCATGCGTGTGACCGTGTCATCGACCGGATTGACGATAGGCCGGTTATGCGTGAGGAACAGGTCCGCGATGCCGGGCAACCGGGCCAGAGCCTCATCGCCGTCCACCGCCATGGGCTCACCACTCCGGTTGCCGCTGGTAGCGACGACGGGAAAGCCGAGAGCCTCCATGAGAAGGCCATGCAAGGGCGTAGCGGGCAACATCAGGCCGATGTCCGGATTGCCCGGTGCGACGCTGGGCGCAAGCGGTGTGGCACAGTCATCCCGGGACCGGAGCAGCACGATAGGGGCTGCCGGAGACATCAGCGCTTCACGCTCCGCATCGGAAACATGTACAAGCCCCAAGGCATCGCCAAGGCTTCCGACCATGACCGCAAAGGGTTTGGCCGGACGGCCCTTGCGCTGGCGCAGGAGGGCGACGGCGGTTTCATTGCGGGCATCGGTCAAGAGCTGGAAACCACCGAGGCCCTTCAGTGCAACGATAGCCCCTTCGCGCAGGGCTTGAACCGCACGCGCCAGAGCTTCATCCCGCCGGGCCAGAACTTCGCCGTCCCGGCCTTGCAGCGCTAATTGAGGCCCGCAGTCGGGACAGGCATTGGTTTCCGCATGAAACCGGCGCGATGCGGGATCGCCGTATTCCGCCTGGCACGCCGGACACATCGCGAAATGCCGCATCGCCGTGCGTGCGCGGTCATAGGGAATGGCCTCGATAATGCTGTAGCGCGGGCCGCAATGGGTGCAGGTAATGAAAGGATAACGGTAGCGGCGGTTCACCGGATCGAACAGTTCCGCCCGGCATGCCGCGCACATCGCCAGATCGGGCAGGATGGAGGCCGACGGAGCACCTCCGATATCGCTATACCCGATCGTGAAGCCTTGCTGTCCGTCCGGTTCCAGCCTCTGCCGGACAATGCCCTGAATGTTTGCGGGCCCCGGCGTTTCCCGGCGAAGGCGGATCTGGAACCGCTCCACGGCACCGGCGGGTCCTTCCACTTCCAGCGCAACCCCGCCGCCGGCGTTGCGGACAAAGCCGCCCAGCCCCTCCTCCACCGCCAGCCGGTAAACAAAGGGCCGGAAGCCAACGCCCTGCACCGCGCCCGATACGTCCAGCCTGATCCGCTGCACGTTCTGGACATCGAGGCAGGGGACACTTTCCATGCGCGTTCAGTCCTCCGTCTCACGAACCTCCAGATCGACGCTGCGGATCATCACATGCAGCGCTTCGGGATCGCCGGGATCGTCGGATGTGAGGATATCGAGCGCGGCACCCTCTGCCATCGTGCCGCGCGCTTCATCATCGAAGTGCTCCTGGAAATGGGCAGGAGAGAACTGGCTCAGCGCGCCAAGCCAGACCTGAACGCCGGAAATGGACTGTGCCCCCGCATCGCGGGCCACCGTTTCGAGGTGGCGGACCAGATCGCGGACAATTCCGGTTTCATGCATGATGTTCTGCCTCCTGCAATCGTGCCACCTCGGCAATGATCCGTTCGGCAGCCGGAGCGACAGCGGCGGCAACCGGCTCCGACAAGGACGTTCCGCCATCGAAGCACCGCCCTTCGACAGCATAAACGATGATCACCGGCGGTGCGAGATCGAGCGTGCGGGCCAGTGCAATGCCCTCCCCCAGACCGAAAGCATGGCTGGAAAGGAAAGCCATGTCCCCCGGCAGGTCTTCTTCGGCGAGGTCGATCCGGTGAATGCGGCCCGGTTCGCCTCCGCCGCTCGCGGCATCAAGGCAGACGAGCGCATAGAAGCCCTCCCAGTCCTCGATCATCGCCAGCATGTCGCCGCTGCGCACGGCAAGGGTGGCTTCCGGCGGCAGACGGCCCTCCAGCGCTTTTGCAACGGCGGGACCGGCACCGTCGTCTCCCCGGTCGGGATTGCCGATGCACAAGACCAGCACGCCCCTGCCTGCCCTGCTCACGAGCGATGCACCGACAGCTTGAGGAAATGCGCCGAGCAGGAAATGCACGGATCGTAGTTGCGGATCGCCTGTTCGCACAAGTGCCGGATCACGTCGTCGGGCGCGTCCGCGATGGGCGCGGCAACGGCGGCCAGGTCTTCCTCGATACTGGGCTGGTTCTGAGATGTAGGCGGAACGATGCGGGCGGTGCGGATCGTCCCGTCCGCTTCGAATTCGTAGCGGTGCCAGCAAATGCCGCGCGGCGCCTCGGTGCAGCCGAAGCCTTCGCCCTCGCGCGGTTCGAGCGGGACGCAAGGCGCATCGGGCATTTCGTATGCCGCGATCAGCCGCAGCGCCTCTTCGCAGGCATAGGCCGTTTCCAGCGCACGCACGACGATGCTGCGGAAGGGATTGTTGCACACCGGCCCCAGCCCCGCTTCGGCTGCTAAAGATTGCATCGATGCGGGCAGCCGGTCATAGTTGAGCGCATAGCGCGCCAGCGGCCCCACCAGATAGGCACCGCGCCGCTTCAGCAGCGAATGCAGCGCCGTGGAATGGGCAACGTGGCGTTCCTCGAATTCGTTCTCGTATTCGGCGATATCGATGTCGATATTGCGGTTGGAAACCAGCCGCCCTTCGGTGATGGGATATTCGTCCGGGTGGCGCATCGCCACGAACTCGTAGTCGCGCTCCAGATCGGGAAAATCGAACGTGGCCACCCAGTGCACCAGATCCTCCGCCAGATCGCGGGCTTGTTTCAGCTCTTCGGCCAGCGGTGCCAGTTCCGCCTTGGAGGGCACTTTGTAAAAACCGCCGGGCCGGACATTGACCGGATGGATTTCCCGCCCGCCCAGCAGCCGCAGAATGGCATTGCCCGCTTTCTTGAGCGCCAGCCCCTTGCGCACGGCATCGCCATGCTTTTCCGCCATCCGGATGGCATCGGGATAGCCCAGGAAATCGGGAGCGTGCAGCATCACCACATGCAGCGCATGGCTTTCGATCCATTCGCCGCAATAGAGCAACCGCCGCAGCGCCCTGAGCTGCCCGTCCACCCGCACGCCAAAGGCATTTTCCACCGCCTGCACGGAGCTCATCTGATAGGCCACCGGGCAGATCCCGCATATCCGCGCGACGATATCGGGCAGTTCGCCATGCGAGCGGCCTTGCAGAAAGGCTTCGTAGAAGCGCGGCGGCTCGAAGATGCGCAAGTTGGCGGTTGTCACCTGCCCGCCTTCGATATGCAGATCGAGCGCACCTTCCCCTTCGACGCGGGCGAGATAATCGACCTTGATCGTCTTAGTCGTCATGCGCCTCGCTCTCCTGCCGGAAGGGTTCGGCCCAGGCGTTGAAGCTGCGCAGGACGCGCTGGATATCCCGCCCGTCCGCGCCGAGTTCGCACCATTCGCGCGTCAGGGCCGGCATATTGGGCGTTTCCATCGGCCCATAACAGCCATAGCAGCCGCGCCGGTAAGCCGGGCAGATGGCCCCGCACCCAGCATGGGTTACAGGGCCAAGGCACGGCGTGCCCTGCACCATGACGCAAACATTGCCCCGCTGCTTGCATTCGATACACACGCTGTGCGCGGCCACGGCGGGCTTGCGCCCGGCCAGAAAGGCCGAGATCACCTCGACAAGCTGCGCCTTGTTGATGGGGCAGCCATGGAGTTCGTAGTCCACCGGAATATGGGCGGAGATGGCCGTCGATGTGGCCAGCGTGTCGATGAACTGGGGCGAGGCATAGACGGCAGCGATGAAGTCCTTCACGTCGGCGAAATTGCGCAGGGCCTGAATGCCGCCCGCCGTTGCGCAGGCGCCAATCGTGACGAGAAATTTCGACTGCGCGCGCACCGCCTGAATGCGCTGCGCATCATGCGGCGTCGTGATCGAACCTTCGACTAGAGAAAGATCGTAAGGCCCCTCAACCACCGCGCTGGACGCTTCGGGAAAGTTCGCGATCTCCACGGCCCCTGCCACCGCCAGCAATTCGTCCTCGCAATCGAGCAGCGAAAGCTGGCAGCCGTCGCACGAGGCGAATTTCCACACGGCAAGCTTGGGGCGGCGGGCCATGTCAGATCTCCTGCACGGCCAGCAGACCGGCGATCCGGTCATAAGGCAGGACCGGGCCATCCTTGCAGACGAACGCCGGGCCGAACTGGCAATGGCCGCACAGGCCGATCGCGCATTTCATGTTGCGCTCCATCGACAGGTAGATGTCCGCCGCAGGCATCCCGGCCTTGAGCAAAGCCCCTGCAGCGAAGCGCATCATCACTTCCGGCCCGCAGACCATGGCGACGGCCTTGTCCGGATCGAAGGGAGAGCGCGGAATCAGGCCGGTGACAAAGCCGACATCGCCATGCCAGCCCGTCCCCGCATGATCGACGGTGACTTCGACCGTCACATCCAGCCGCTGGCGCCAGCGTTCCAGGTCGCGCTGATAGAGAATGTCGTGCGGGCTGCGGCACCCGGCCAGGATCGTCACCCGGCCATAGCGCTCCCGCCTCGCCAGCACCTCCTGAATGGCGGGGCGCAGCGGGGCCAGCCCCAGCCCGCCCGCCACGATCAGGACATCGCGCCCTTCCGCCTCTGCCACCGGCCAGCCGGTGCCGAACGGCCCCCGCACGCCCAGCGTGGCGCCCGGTTCCAGCGCGGCCAGCGCGCCGCTAACGGCACCTGCATTGCGCACGGTGTGCACAAAGCCCCGGTTCTCGTGCGCGCTGACGCTCATGCTGATCGCAACTTCGCCGACGCCGAAGGCATAGAGCATATTGAATTGCCCCGGCCGGAAATCGGGCCGCGCTCCGGAAAGCGGCTCCAGTTCCAGCGTCACCGCATCGGCCAGTTCGCGCCGGGCACTGGCCACCCGGCAAATGTCCGGAACGAACGGGTCTTTCAAAGCAGCCGCCTGCATCAGCGGTGTCCGTAAACGTCTAGGATCTGCAGGCGGGTGGCGTGCAGGCGCTTCACCATCACGGGCAGGAAGCGCTTCATCATCTCATAACCCAGATGATGATCGCTCTCGCACTTGGCGCGCAGGCATTTGGCATCGATGGCTATGGCGCGCACCGGTTCCACCGCCCGCGCATCGAACTCCGCACGGTATGGCGGGATGAGCCAGGAAACCCCGACGATCTCCCCGGGGCCAAGCGTTGTGAAAATAACCGGTGCGCGCGCAGGCGATGCGATCTCCAGCGCAGCCTTTCCCTGCCGGACAAGGAAGAAACTGTCGGCAGGATCGCCTTCGCGGAGTAGATATTCGCCTGCCTTGAAATGACAGTTGCGCGCGCAGCCCGCGATCAGGGCGACGAATTCGGCCGGGAAACCGGCAAAGAAGGACTGCTGGCCCAGGATCTGTTCCATGGTCTCCATATTCACCGGCTCCTCCCTTCTTCCGGAGCCGCGCGGATGGCCGCCACTTCCTCCGTCAGATCGATGCCCACCGGGCACCAGGTGATGCACCGGCCGCAGCCCACGCAACCCGAGGTGCCGAACTGATCGATCCAGTTCGCCAGCTTGTGCGTCATCCACTGGCGGTAGCGGGACCGCGCCGAACTCCTCACGCTGCCGCCATGAATGTAGGAATAGTCCATCGTGAAACACGAATCCCACTTGCGCACACGCTGAGCATTTTCGCCCGTCAGATCGCTGTGCTCTTCGACCGTCGAGCAGAAGCATGTCGGGCAGACCATGGTGCAATTGGCGCACGAAAGGCATCGCTCCGCGACATCGTCCCAGCGCGAATGCTCCGGATTGTCCTGAAGCAAATCCTTGATCCCCTGCGTGTCCAGGCCGCGACCCATCCCGCTCGCAGTGCGCTCGGAAACGGCGCGGGCCGCTTCGGCCTGTTCCGCTGTTGCCGGGACATGAGGCACTTGTTCCAGCACCGCACGCCCGGCCTCGCTTCCCACCTCGACAAGGAACCAGTGTTCCGCCCCATCGGCAAGCTCCGTCAGCGCCAGATCGAAACCCTGCTCCGCCCGCGGGCCAGTTTCCATCGACACGCAAAAGCAAGTGCCGCCCGCCTCCGCACAGTTGACGGCAACGATGAAAGCCCCGGCCCGCCGCGCGGCATAGGCGGTATCGGTGTAGGGGCCCTCTTCGAACACCCGGCCCTGCACGGCCATGGCATGTATCTCGCAGGACCGCACGCCGATGAAAGCGAACTTGTCCGGGGCCCGTTCCGGTGTGGAAACGGCTATCGCGCCGTCGCTTCCCCGCTGCGCGGTCCACAGCGTCTCGGCCGGGGGAAAGAGAAACTTCTTCCACGAATGCAGCCCCACAGCATAACCGAAGCAGGCATTGTCCTCCCGCCGTTCAAGCGCATAGCGCCCTGGTTCCTGCCGGTCTGTCCAGCCCACAGGCAACGAGGCCACGCCGTCAATGTCGTCATAGACGATCGCGTCGTCGCGCAGCGCCGGGCCCACCACACGATAGCCCTCTCCAGCAAGCACCTCCAACAGACGCTGCAATCCGTCCGGGCCGATCACGAAACCGGAATTGTCTGCCTTGAGGGCCTGCATGAAAACGGTCTCCCGTTGCCGGCAATCGAATGGCGAGCGGCATCTATTCTGCCGCATGACATACTCCTTACATTGAGCATGCCGTCCCTGAATGGGCAGAGACTATGATCATAATGTGAAACTTGGCAACTTCGGCAAGGCCCCGCCTGCAACCTCCGCCCTTGCGATCGGTCAAAGCGGTCTGCCTGGAATGCGGCTAAGTCTGCCAATCCAAACAGCAAACCCGGCCTCCAACGCTGCACCGATCAATATAGAACGGAAATATTCCGTTTGCCCCGAAAGACATGCCTTGCACTGTCAGACTGTCTTCGTGACAATCCTGCCGCGACGAATTCCCGTTCCGGGAAATAAAATGGCCAACAGGATTCTGTAAACCAGGGCCTGCCGAAGCAAGATCAGGAGCGGATATGGAACGGAACGAAACAAACGGATTTTCCCTTCCGCGTGTGGAGGACTACGAACAGTTCATCGGCAGCGAAACGGTCGAGCGCATTCTGGGCAAGGCCGAAAAGCTGCGTGACCTGCACGTCATCAACATCAATTCCACATATTACGGCGGCGGCGTGGCCGAGCTGCTGTCTTCGCTCACCCTGCTGATGAACGGCACTGGCATCCGCACCGGCTGGCGCGTGCTGCAGGGGCGGCCTGACTTTTTCAACATCACCAAGCGAATGCACAATGCACTGCAAAGTGACGAGATCAACTTCAGCGATCTCAAGCGCGATATCTACGAGGATGTCGTGTTCGAGAATGCGGCGCGCATGCATCTCGATCACGATATCGTCATCGTGCACGATCCCCAGCCGCTGCCGCTGATCCGCCACTTCCGCAAGAAATCACCGTGGGTGTGGCGCTGCCACGTCGATCTCACGCGGCCCGATCCGGCCTTGTGGGAATACTTGCGCGAGTTCGTGGAAGACTACGATGCCGTCGTGCTGTCGCTGCCCGAATACGCGCAGAACATCACCACGCCGCAGCGCTTCATCATGCCCGCCATCAATCCCTTTTCCACCACCAACAAGGATCTGAGCGAAGAGGAAATCGACGAGCGGCTGAGCCACTATGGCATTCCCACGGACCAGCCGCTGGTCGTGCAGATCTCCCGTTTCGACAAGTGGAAAGACCCGCAAGGCGTGATCGATGCGTTCCGGATCGCCCGCCAGGAAGTGGACGCCACGCTTGTTCTGGTCGGCAACGTCGCCACGGACGATCCAGAGGGTCAGGGCATTTTCGAAGACGTCTGCCAATGCGCGGAAGAGCGCATCGTCGTGCTATCGGTGCAGGATTCGGCGCTAGTGAACGCGTTGCAGCGGCGCGCGGCCGTCGTGCTGCAAAAGTCCCTGCGCGAAGGGTTCGGCCTGACCGTGGCCGAGGCCATGTGGAAAGGCGCCGTCGTGATCGGCGGCAACGTCGGTGGCATCAAGAAACAGATCGAACATGACGTGAACGGCATCCTCGTCAACAGTGTCGAGGAAACCGCCCAGCAGATCATCCGCGTTCTGCAAGACCGCGAACTGCGCGAATCGCTGGGACGCGCGGCCCGCGAAACGGTTCGCGACCGTTTCCTGATGACGCGCCTGATGGAAGACTGGCTCGACCTGATCGCATCGTTCGAGCCGCATTTCAGCCTGACCGGACCGGGCACCCATGGATAAGACAGGACAGCCGAACACGATGAGCCATACCGCATCCGCCATGGGCCGCCGCTGGTCGTTCTCGATCGGCACAGTCAAAGGCACCGCCGTTCGCATCCACGCCACGTTCCTGCTGTTGCTGGCCTGGGCCGGGTTGAGCGGATGGCTGAGCGCAGGCCCTGCCGCCGCACTGCACATCGTGACGCTGCTGGTGCTGGTGTTTGTCTGCGTGGTGCTGCACGAATTCGGGCACATCTTCGCCGCACGCAGGTTTGGCGTGCGCACGCCCGAAGTGGTGCTGCTGCCGATCGGCGGGGTATCCCGGCTGGAGCGCATTCCCGATGAGCCGCGCGCGGAATTCGTCATCGCCATTGCCGGGCCGCTCGTCACGCTGGCGATCGCACTGGTCCTGCTGATGGTTCTGGGCCGGATGCCCACGGTGGAGGAAATCCAGCAGGGTCAGGGCTGGCATGGGCTTATGGCCCAGCTGGCCTACGTCAATATCGCCCTGTTCCTGTTCAACCTGATCCCCGCCTTCCCCATGGACGGCGGGCGCGTTCTGCGCGCCGGGCTCGCCACCTGGCTCGGCCATACGCAAGGGACACGCGTCGCCGCGGGAATCGGGCAGGCCTGTGCGGTGTTCCTAGGGCTCATGGGCCTTCTGTCCGGCAACATCATCCTCGTGCTGGTAGCCGTCTTCGTCTATTTCGCCGCCGGTTCGGAAAACGGTATCGTCGCCTTGCGCGATATCACGGCGGGCAAGCCCGCGCGCGATTCGATGATCGACAATTTTGTGCGCCTGCATGCGACAGACCCCGTTGCCGCCGCAGCCAGCGCCTTGATCCACAGCGACCAGCGCGAATTCCCGGTGGTAAACAGAGAGGGCTGCCTCGCCGGGTTTCTCAGCCGCGACGGGATCATCCGTGCGCTGGCAGGCCCCGGTCAGGACACGGCCATTGCCGAAGTCATGCAGGAGATCCCGCAAGTCTCGCAATGGACCCGGATGGACGAGATCGTGCCGATGCTCACCGGCGGCGCTGCGGCGGTGGGCGTCGCGGACGACGATGGCCGGTGCCTGGGCTACATCACCTGGGAAAACCTGATGGAAGAGCTGATGATCTCGCGCGCGCTGCGCGGCCGCCCTTCGCCCGGTTCCACCGCCCCCGCAAAGACGGGTCATTGATAGGCATCAAGGCACCGGGAAAGCCCCGGCCATAGGAAAGGCAAGACAACAAAGAAGAGGAAGCCCCCCATGAAAACGCCCCCCTCCTCCGTCCTTTGGTTTGAAGATATCGGTATCGCTGACGTGCCCATCGTTGGCGGCAAGAACGCCTCGCTCGGCGAAATGGTGCGCGAACTCGGCAAGAGCGGCGTGCGCGTGCCCACCGGCTTCGCCACGACATCGGCGGCTTATCGCCACTTCATCGATGCCAGCGGGATCTCCTCTGCCATCCGCGAGGATATCCGCCGCTACAACGAAGGCACCGCCAGCCTGCAAACTGCAGGCAGCGCCGTGCGTGAGCATATTCTGGCCAGCCCCATTCCCGATACCCTGGCCGATGAAATCCGCACCGCTTACGATAAGCTGGCCAAACGGCTCGGCGTGAAGGACCCCGCCGTCGCGGTGCGCAGCAGCGCCACGGCCGAAGACTTGCCCGACGCCAGTTTCGCAGGCCAGCAGGAAACTTTCCTCAACGTGCGCGGACACCGCGCCCTGCTCGATGCCTGCCGCCGCTGCTACGCCTCGCTGTTCACGGACCGGGCCATCTCCTACCGCGAGGCGAAGGGCTTCGATCACTTCTCGGTCGCGCTTTCGATCGGCATCCAGCAGATGGTCCGCTCGGACCTTGCCGGATCGGGCGTGATATTCACTCTCGATACCGAAACCGGCTTTCCGGCGGTCGCCGTGATCAGCGCGGCCTGGGGCCTTGGCGAAACGGTCGTGCAGGGCATGGTCGATCCGGACAAGTACATCGTCTTCAAGCCGCTGCTGGACAAGGAGGGCGTAAAGCCCATCATCGAAAAGAGCCTTGGCGCCAAGGCCACCAAGATGATCTATGCCGAAGGCGGCTCCAAGCGCACGCAACTGCTGGACACCACTCCGGCCGAACAACGTAAATACGTGCTGGAAGACGATGACATCGTTGAACTCGGCCGCTGGGCCGCCACGGTCGAACAGCACTATGGCCGCCCGATGGACATCGAATGGGCGAAGGACGGCGAAACCGGTCTGCTCTATCTCGTCCAGGCACGCCCGGAGACGGTGCAGGCCGGGCGCAGCCGCACCAGCTTCCGGAACTACCGCCTCAAGGAAAAGGGCTCTGCGCTCCTATCCGGCGCCGCCGTCGGCAATGCCATCGCCAGCGGCAAGGCCTGCGTCATCCGCGATGTCGCCGATATCGAGCGTTTTCCCGACGGGGCGATCCTCGTCACCGGTAACACCGATCCGGACTGGGTGCCGGTGATGAAGCGGGCCTCCGGCATCATCACCGATCACGGCGGCAACACCAGCCACGCCGCCATCGTCAGCCGCGAACTGGGTGTGCCGGCCGTCGTCGGCACCGGCACCGCGACACGCGATCTGGCCGATGGACAGGACATCACGCTGTCCTGCGCAGGCGGCGAAACCGGCATGGTCTATGACGGGATGCTGGCGTTCGACAGCGAGGAGATCGACGTCGGCGCCCTGCCCAAGACCCGCACCCACGTCATGGTGAACATCGCCGATCCGGCTGCCGCCTTCCAGTGGTGGCGCCTGCCCGCGCATGGCGTGGGGCTTGCCCGCATGGAATTCATCATCAACAACCTGATCAAGGTCCACCCGATGGCGCTGCTCCATCCCGAGCGCCTGAGCGTGGAAGACGCCCGCGCCATAGAGGATCTGACGCGCGGCTATCCCACGCCTGCCGATTACTTCGTCGATCATCTGGCGCGCGGCATCGCCAAGCTGGCTACGCCCTATCACCCCCACCCTGCGATTGTCCGTCTGAGCGACTTCAAGACCAACGAATATGCCCACCTCCTCGGCGGATCGGCCTTCGAACCGGACGAGGAAAACCCGATGATCGGCTTTCGCGGCGCCTCGCGCTATTACAACGAACGCTACCGCGAAGGCTTCGCGCTGGAATGCCGGGCGCTCAAGCGCGTGCGCGAGGAACTGGGCTTCACCAATGTCGTGATCATGGTCCCCTTCTGCCGCACCACCGCAGAGGCCGACCGCGTGCTGGAAGTCATGGCGGAGAACGGCCTGAAACGCGGCGAGAACGGCTTGCAGATCTACATGATGTGCGAAATCCCGGCCAACGTGATCCTGGCGGAGGACTTCGCCAAACGCTTTGACGGGTTCTCGATCGGCTCGAACGACCTGACCCAGCTCACACTCGGTATAGACCGCGATTCCGACATGCTGGCGGACCTGTTCGACGAGCGCAACGAAGCCGTCAAACGCATGATCGCACAGGCCATCGCCAAGGCGCACGATGGCCGCATCAAGATCGGCATCTGCGGCCAGGCGCCCAGCAACTATCCCGAATTCGCCGCTTTCCTTGTCGATGAAGGCATCGATTCAATCTCGCTCAATCCGGACAGCTTCGTGCGCACGGTCAGTTCGATCGCCAATGCCGAGGCGCTGTGCCGGAGGGAGTAGCCGGAAACGCCTCCGCCGATCCATCCCAAGGCTTCCGATACCGCATCGCGGACACAAGCGGCGATTGCCAAGCCCGTGCCCGCAAGCTAGGAGACGCCCTCGCGTGCGCCCGTAGCTCAGCAGGATAGAGCATCAGATTCCTAATCTGGGGGCCACAGGTTCGAATCCTGTCGGGCGCGCCATTTTACATTGAGGACGGGAAGAGCCAAAAACCCTAAAGGGTAGAGTGGCTTGGGCGGTTCGAAGACCGATTTCACGGTCGAACGTCAATTTATCCGAAAACGCGAGTTTTAGCAGTGTCCGCTTGGCGGTGAGATTACCGTTGGTCCAGAGTTTCTGCGGGTTTGCAAGAAACAGGATTGCGGTTCGAAAACTCCGCTCGAAGGTCGGCTTCGACGGGACCATGTTCTCACTGCTCGCAATGAGCACCTGCTTTTCGCGCTCCATCTCGGTGATGCGTTTTTCATAGGCGCCAACCACAGTATCGCTTTGGGCATCGACGATGCGATCCAGCAGGCCTGAGATTCGGGCATCAAGCTTCTTGATGTCCGACTTCACCTTTGATGCTTGCTGCTTGGCGCTGAGAAGACGCTGCTCCCAAATGTCGCTGAACATGGCCTTGGCCATCGCAATCAGCTCTGGCCGGGGCCGCAAGCCTTCTATGATGCCTTCAAATTCCTGGTGGAGCTTGTCGCGATTGATTGACTTGCCATGGCTTTCGCAGTCCGGGCGCTGACACAGGTAGTACGGGTACGTTTTGGAACGTCCCTTCGACCAGCAGGCGGTCATGGGCTGATTGCAGTCACCGCAGAGCAAGAAGCCGCGCAACGGGAAGGCCTCGTCCAGATCGGCCCGCGCAGGAAGCTTGGCTCTGCCGTTCAAGCGCTCCTGTATCTTCTCGAAGGTTGTGAGATCGATAAGCGGTTCATGCTGCCCACGGCGCAGAGAAACGTCCCACGGCGCATGTTCGATGTAGCCTGCATAAATGACGCGGGTGAGCATCTCCTTGACCCGCTGATTGCGGATCGTACCGTTCGGCAGGCATTTGGGGAAAGCAGGTTGAGCTTCGAGGAAGCGTTTGACCTCGGCCTGAGTTTGAAGATGACCTGATGCAAATTTAATCATGACCTCAGCCATAATGCTCGCAATGGGCTCATCGCGAACCAGTGCCGACTTCATCCCCTTGATGCCCGGGCGCTTGTAGCCGCGCGGCACGGCAAACGGCCAGTAGCCGTTCATAAGGACCGCGCGCATCCGGTTGAAGGTCTGCTCGGCATTCTTGCGGCGCATATGCTGCGCAAAGCCCGCCTGCATGTTTTCAGTGAACTCGCTGTCGGCGTCGTCTCTGAACACGAAGCTCGGCGTTTCGAGATGGCAATGCAGGGCGCGGATTTTCCGCTTCAATTCGCGGTGGGTGTCGATATCGCGGGCAAGGCGTGAGACATCGTCGAACAGGACTACCACGGGGTCATTGCGGCGGGTTTTCAGGAAGGCGAGCAGAGCATTCATGCCGGAACGATTTTCCGACGAGCCGGACACATCATCCTGAAAGACGGCGATCACGTCATATTTGCCGCGCGCATATTCGCGGCAGCGGGTTTCCTGAGACAGAAGCCCGTTGTTTTCCTTGGCCTGCTTCTTGGACGACACGCGGGCATAGATGACCGCCTCGCTCAGTCCATGATGCTGGTTTTTCTGCGTTAGATATTTGCTCTTTTCGACATCTCCCATGGCTAGCCCTCCTGCGTGGCGTTTTCGAATACCGATTGAATGTTGTGAGGCTGACATTTTACCACATCGCACTGCCCACTGACGGCCCCGGCTGCGATTTCTTCGATTGATCCACAAGCCGTTGGAGCGACCTCGATGCCAAGCCCGCAATCGGCAGCGGTCTGCATGAGCTGGTAGATGATCGCCATGCACTCGTGGGCCTGTTCTTCGGTATAATCGAACGGCTCCATGAAGTGCAGGTACTTGCCGAGATCGATGGAAAGAACAGGGGAACCGCTTCCGCTGGACGACGCGCGCAATGCAAAGCAATCGTCGATTGTGTCCTTGGGTGTCTGCGTCATGCCTGTCGCTCCTTCGTTATCGGTTCATCTATGTCCCCTTCGTTTCCTCAGGCGCACCATTGCTCCCGAGGAATAAGAACGAAAGTAGAACATAAATTCTTGAATTTGCCTAGAAAAATCTTTCACATTCTCCGTCAGCGGGACGGCTCCTGGCTGCGGGCACGTTCCTTGCGGCCGTCGCGTTCGATTTCGAGCCCGCGTGCGCGGGCCTCGCGGCCCAGCTCCATGAGGTTGGGGATTTCGGAGAGGCGGAAGTTGCGACTATCGCGCGGATTACCGTCCTTGTCGGTGTAGGTGCGGGCAAAATCGACCGTGACATAAGGGCCATGCTTGCCCTCATTGTGCCAGAGCGTTGCCTTGAGGCGACCGTCGCGGATTTCCTCGCGCGCTTTTTCCGGTGCATGCTCCTGTGTGGGTTCGTTCGACATCGGTTGATCTCCTTCGTTGCAATCAGCGGGTGCGATCATGTTCGGCGCGCATGCGCCGCGATTGGCGGTCCAGCCGCTTTTCGCCCTTGAAGATGCGCTGCTCGCGCACGGCCTCCCGTCTCCGGTCCACGGTCAGACCCGTATGGCCGTCCGGCGTGAGGGTCAGTTCGGTTTTCGGGACTTGGCGCTCGGCTTTCAGGCGCTCGATTTCCGCGCGCGTAACTGGCGAGCGATGAATCCGCTCATCACGCTCACGCGCGGCGCTATTGGCCCGCGCCATGGCGATGCTCGGGCGTTCGATTGACGTTTCCATTCAGGCCTCCACGACTGTGTAAGGGGCATCTGCATATTGCGGCAGATGTGCGAACTGCGGCGGGGCTGGTTTCTCCCGCACGGTCCACCAGGCATGACCGAGGCGCGTTTTGACGCGGACCTTGTCCATGCCTTTGGGGGCATGATGAGGATTACTCTGAAAGCGGCCCGTCATTGGGCGATTCTCGAAATAAGCGATGAGATCGGCGAGCACGGGGCCGCTCAGGCCATCGAGAAAGATGATGGCCTTGCCGCGAGGGAGGTGACGGATTTCGTCGGGCCTAATGAGTGGGCGCTCCTGCTGTGAGCGATGCTGCGAGGCGCGTTTGTGATGCGCATATTCCATGCCGAGCTTCAAAGGGTCGCCGCCAGCCAGAAGACGGCGGATCGTCTGCTTCGTCTGCAGCGCGGCTTCAGAGCGTTTCAGATCGTCGTCGAAGTAGAGAGTTTCCGAACCGATAGCCTTGGACAGACGGGAGGCGGTTTCGTCATCCCGGACCCCGAAGTAGATTTGCATGCCTGCGCCAGCAGGCAGCAGGGTATCGCCATCCGTGACGATCGATTTCATCTGCTTGAAGGACTGCGTCACGATGAAGGCGCGAACACCTTGTCCCGCGCCCAGATTGAGGACTTCGGCCAGTAGTGGAAACGGAGCCAGCAACGGCGCTTCATCAATCCACCAGTCCTGCTTGCGGGCATTGGGCCTGCGGCTCTTGAGCAGTTTCAGGTTGCCCAGAAATATCCGAATGACAGGTGCCCAGCTTTTCACGAAATCTGGCAATGGCATCAGATAGAGATTGGCACCCTCGCTATCGCAGAATTCTTCAAGAGTGAGATGAAAGGGAGGGCTTATCGACGAGAGCAAATCTGGGTCGCTGAGGCAGCGGAATGCGTTCTGCGCTTCTGCGACGACACTGAGAAAGGCGTTGCTGCCCGATGCGATGCCGTTTGCAATCTCGCCAGCGGCGGCGCGTACATCGGCAAAGCGGCTTGCGCTCATGCGGTCTATCAGCGCGTCGGTCTCTTCATTGTCCTGAAGCAGCAGGTCGAGGTTGTTTTTGAAAGTGCGGAACGAAAATGCGCCTTCGCTCTCAACGCCGCTCAGGCCAATGGATTTGCACAGCCGCTGCGCAGATAGCTCGAAGAACTTCGCGTTACCCCCGCCTGACTCTGGCAGGCTGTTTTCAAATTGCAGCGTGATGTCGGCAATGAGAGTGGGACTATCGAGCGTGATATGGCTCATCAGGTCGATATTGTGCTGGGGCCGACAGAAGCGCTTGTGCGGTGCCCAAAAATAGCAGGGGCGCATTTCGGCAGTCTGGTCGCGCCCGACCATGGCGATTTCCGACTTTACGTCGAGGAAGACCTGATTGTTCTGTGAGAAGCCCGTACAGGCGGCAAATCCGATCACGCCCGTAAATTTGCCGCTGCGCGGGCCAGCATTGATCAGCCCGCCGGAATCGCCATTCCAATAGATCGCACGGCCATAGGCAAAGCCGATATGGACGGATTGAGCCGTGCGTGTGAAATACCCTTCGCGCTTCAGTTCCCGTTCGCTTGCCCAGTGAGCGCTGCCATGACGAAATCGCTCGTTGCGAGCGATGAAGTCTTTTGTGGTCATGGGGCTCTATCGTCCCCGACTGGCCGCAAACCCGAAAATCCCAAGCTTCAAGACGAGGAAGATCACGAGCTTGGCAAAACCGAACCCGCCGAGCGCCACGACGAAAAGCCAGAAATAGGTAATCAGCGCGCCATCAAACCCGTAATTTTCCCGCGCGAAATCCTGCACAAACGCGATACTGACGCGATAGAGATAGGGACCGCAGAAGAACACGAATGCGATGCTGGCGATGAAGGTGAAGCCGCGTGCGGCTGCACTGGTTTCATCCGGGTTTCCGTTTTGATGAGACATCGGCAAATCCTTTGGTGAAATGACATGCTGATGCTGGGATTACGGCAGTAGGAATGCGCTACCGGGCGATTTGCATAGAAAAATGGCCCCGAAATCGGGGCCATTCTCCTTCCCACGGGTAGTTGTCTTACACCGTGCAGACTAATTCGGGCTCGACCGGACGTCCGTTCTCAGACGGCGTCATTGAGTGGGAGAATGTCGCAAATTGGGTAGTAAGCCGACGCAGCTGCTTGCACGACTGCGGGTCAGGATGTGGGCCGCTTGCCGACGGTCCGGTTTTGGGCGTGGAAACAAAGGTAACTGACACTCGATCAACAGGTCCCATGGGGCAGCAAGCGCCTTGAGCCTTGCCGCACGCTGGTCAACAAAGCAAAGTGGGCTCACGACGGAAGCGGTCGTTGGTGTCCATTAGAAGAGGCGGTCCGCGCGCCCTGCCTCGCTCGGTTCCTCTAGAACACGATCCACGGGGAAGTCTGTCATTTATTAACCGGAACCGACGAAAGCTTCGATATCAGCATCGCTCGCCTCAAAGGGTAACAGGCTTATCTCTTCATTTTCGTGGTTAAACTGGTAGGTGGTCCGGCGTCTGGCGTATCGGACCGCTTGTCCGGCACGTTTGAAGCCGGTGAAAGAAGTGCCTCAATCGCCAATATTTTTATCATTTGGGCTTGATGGTCTCTGACAACGCTAGAATACAATTCGCGCACTTGAGTATTGTACCGCTCATTGTCGTCGGTAAATGTGCGCCGCACGAGCGAAAAGGGATCGCAGGATGGTTCAAGTCGCACCAAGACCGTTGTCTCGAGAGCCGCGAGAAGACCATCATTTTGTCGTCGATTCAGCCACGTCTCAACGACCGTTTTACCGAGTGGTGATCGAGTTCGCTGCTCGTGTTCAAACTTGATCGGAGCTGATGCTAGATCTTGGTGCAATTCTGCCGGAATTTCAGGAAGAGGCATTCCTACGCTTGAGCTCTGGTTGCCCGTATGCAAGCGTAGGCCACCTTCTCGCACTTCAAATGAACTGAGGTCGGAAACGAGCGACAGTTCCCCAAACGAACGCAGAAGGTCAATTGTCACGTCCGCAAGTGTGCGCTCCTTGTAGTCGGAGAAGATGAATGGGCTCTTTGGACCTCGCCAAATATCCAAGGTATTAGCGCCCGAGGACGCCAGCATCGATAGAGCCTTAGATGAGCCGTTCATGCGATAGCGATATTCCACCAAGGCCTTGCGGAACGTTTCCTCAGATTCACGAAAATCGGCACGGCATTCAAGGCGCTGGGTCCAAAGTGAGGATGCGCTTCCAACTATTACCGTTCCGATCAAGAAAATCCCAAGAGCGGAATTGACGAATGACCAAATCCTACCTCGGTTTATTGAAGTGGAGGGCTCTTGCGTAATGGCGCGCCGTCGAAGCCTTTTCATTGCACCGTAAGGATACTCCAGCTGATTCATCGGGCTCTCCCAAGTCGCGCAGTGAAGTATCTTCGGAACTAGGCTAGAATGCCAGTAGCAATAATTGGTACATGACTAGTTTGCAGCTATCCCGGAAACTTGCGAGCGCACATGCCGTTCTGCGCCCGCTTCTGGATTTTGGAGAATGACGTTCGAGCATCCGAAATTGGGGGCGCGAAGCCGACCGGTTTACTGGACCGAACGTATGTCCGCTTAGTTGCCGTACTCGGAATGGCGTCTGCTCGGATGGGAATGTCGGACAGATGCCGTTACTGCACCTTTGGAATATGCTGACCCCGCCTATGGATTGGGGACGGCGTTGAAGCGCGCACCCGCGATGCGAAAATAGCTTGTCCATGCTGCCCGCAGATTGTTGACCTGGGCCGAAGTCAATTCGCCCGAGCTGACCCGTCCGATCCCCCAGAAGCTGACCGTGCAGCCCCGCAGGAAACCCGAGCGCGGAGGCGGAAGGGATTCGCGGCCATTGAGCAGGGCAGTTGGTGAACGAACCGCACCCGTTTCGATGCCGTCGGTCAGCACGATGATGTGATCGCCGCCTGCGCAATCGTAGCGGTTCCATTGCAGCGCGGCGACAATCTCGGTGCGCTGCTGCCGCTGGCCTTGCGGCGCGCCAGAGCGAAGGATCAAACGGCTGACAGTGCGTGCGACGGCTCGGGGCGGCGCCGAGCGCCGTGTAAGCTGCACATCGTAGCGCAGCGGGTTGGTGTCGTTGATATTGCCGAACGTGCGAACGGAAATCCGGTCGCCAAGCGGTTGCTGCAGAACGGTGACGGCAGACTGCCGAGCGACAAGGCGTGTGAATGCCGGATCGGAAACAGCCCGGTTAGACTCGCTTTCATCGATCAGGAAATGGGTCGTTTTGGCGCTGGCAGGAGCGGCGATGGCGATAGCGATTGCCGCGGTCAGCGTGGTGAGGGTCGAGAGGGGCGTCATGGAACGTCTCCAATGGTGAGGTTAGCGGAACAGCTTGACGAGCTTGGTCGGCAGGCTGTCGGTCAGGTCCCCGACGGTTTGAATGAACGTCTCGATGTCCTTGGGGTCAGGCGCATTGGTGGGAAGACCGGGATTGGAGTTACCGCGCGAGCCTCCTGAGCTTGGGCGATTTGATGTGTTTTTTTGGATCATCGCTGAAAGCCTGCGCAGTGTCGGCGCGATAGCGGCCTCGATATCGGCGGCGGCTTCGAGTGCGAGGTCTTCCGGCGTTGTCGCTCTGCGACGTTCGATCTCGCGCCTGGCATCGATGCAGGCCTTCCCGCGATGCAGAAGCAATGTGGCGTGCTGAAGAATAGCGTTCAGCCGCACGCGCTCTTCGAGCAGCGCGGGCAGCTTCTCGCGCACGATAGTGATCAATCGATGGATGGCTGAGACGTTGACGATGATCAGCGCGCCAAGACCCAACCCGATCAGCGTATTGAGCCACGGGGCTGGAGAGCCATTGCCTGTTTCCAGCGGCGGTTCGTCGCCGAACAACTCGGCATCGCTGAGCGGGATAGCTGCCCCCGAATCCACACCGTGGAAGTTCGATGAGGCATAGAGCGCAATCAGCCCCACAAAGAACAGCAGCAGACCATAGGGCGCGACCTTGTCGATTAGCCGGATGGCCAAATGGTGCGGATTCTTCTCGATGAACACATGCAGCGCGACGACTGCCACCATGGCGCTGCCAGAAAGCACATAGACTTGAAACGGTACGGGATCGCTCGGCACTTCCGCGCCGAAGATCATGTCCATCACGCTGAATGCCAGTGTGAACTCAACCCCAGCGAGCGCGGGGATGATTGCGACCACGATTCCCAAAAACGCCAAGGCAACCGTGTTGATGACACGGCTTTGCCTGGCTTTGGCCGATGCTTCCTGGGCATAGGCGATGTGGTCGGAGAATGTACGTGGAGCGTTAGGCATGAGACGAACTCCTCTGGTTGGTATTGCTGCTTTTGGAGGTGTGTTTCGGCTCCAGCGCAGGCGTGTGCGCCTCGCTCAGGTACTCATGGAATGTCGGGCCTTCGTCGGGCTTCTCCATGAGCGGTGCCGCCAGTTCTCTCAGGGCGATGGAGGTGGTTTCGACCCCTTCGCTCGTCGATGCCGCCATCTCTTCAAGGGCATCGATCTCGCCCTGATGGAAGCGGCGCATCTCCTGCGCGTAGCGCGCGATCATCACTTTTGATGGCACGCGGTAGCTGCGTACTTCCTCAGCGATGACATTGAGAGCCGTTTTGAGATTGCTGTCGCTAACCTCTTTCACTGGCCCAATCGATATGGTCCAAGAGCGCATGGGCTTGTCCTTTCCGTCCGCGCAAGTTGCGGATCGGTTCAGGTGTAGGAGCGCGCTTTCCGGTTTCTGGGCGATTTGGCTTAATTTACGAGAAATTAACTATATTTTTACCCCGTCCGTGCGACAATATTGCAGGTTTAAGTGCCTGATAAGGCAGGGCATGTGAGGGGAAATGACGGTAAGCCAAGAGGCACAAATCAAGCGTAATCAGATACCGGCGCAATATCGCGCCGATGGGGCGAATGGCGGCCTCCTGAAAGGCGATTTTGCGATCGCGGGCGAACGTCAGAATCTCGATGCCGAAGGCGCACGCAGTAAGCCTTTCATCCCTAGGGATGGGGCGTTTTCACATTCGGAATATGAGCTTCTTTCTCAAGCTTTGGCGACCACGCTCGGCGAGGACGAAAATGCAGCCGTCATGTTGAGCGGAGCGCAGCAGCAAAAGCGTATTTCAGATAAGGAGATAAATGGCCGCAAGCGGCGTGAACGTGAGCAGCGCTACCTCGCCATATTAGATGCAATCGACGCGCACATCGCAAGGCTGGATGCCCGGATTGCCGAGATCAATCTTGAGTTTGACCGGATCAACGCTCGTCGAACGGAGATCGGCGACCAGCTTGAGGCGCTGGACGAGCTCGAACGCCTGAATGCGAGTGGAAAACTTGATCCACGCAATGCCGAACATCAGCGATTGATGAAAAAATCAGGCATCCCGCCAAACACATCCGCCGCCGACATAGCCATGCTGATCGATATCGAGCGGGCGCACCTCAGTGACGAAGACGATACGCTGGAACAGCAGAGCAATGATCTCATCCGAGAGCGCGGAGAATTGCAGACTGAACGCGATGAAGCCTTGGCCGTTCGGGAGGCGTTGGAAAACGCCGACACGCCCGAGGCGCTGGAAATAGCGGCGCAGAGAGCCAATGACATTCTGTCCGCTTCGCAACTTGGGATACTGGCAAGCCAGACGGATGATTCAGCAACCGCACAAGCCGCTGGTGACTTAGTGGCAAAAGCCGATGAACGCGATCCAGAAGCCAATGCGCAGCACACCAGTGAAGCAGCTGAACGCGACCGCGCTTCCATCTATTCCACAGATGCAGCGAATTTCAGATTCTAATCACTTGTCTGGCGGTCGCATTGAGACTGACTCCTCAACGCCTAATGTCTGAGAGTGGGTGAAGTGGTCATCGGTTCTTGCTTGATGCAATTGAAGCGATTTGCCGGAAGTGGAGTAACCGGTTTTAGTGAGCCAAGCTAAGAATGCTGAATTCTGGTTGTCGAGCGTTGTTTCGGTCGTTTCGAGATAGTGAATTGGTTCCGAAGCCGGTTGAGCAAGCGGAAATTTGCACCTTAAGCGCTCAGATTGTGAGTAGCACCTCCGACAATCCTACACTTTTGACAGCTTTGCCGACTACCACGCATTATTTCTGTCAGAGGACGTGAAGATTTGATATAACAAGAGCATGTTTGGATTTTGCACCTCGTAGGCGGCTAGCTTGGACTTCCCGCTCCTTCTGACGGTCTCTAAAGCGATCATGTCAGTGATAGGGGTGGCTTTTGCTTTCATTGTGGGCGTGCCCAAGCTTCGGAAAGACTGGCCTGACTTCTGTTTCACGATGCATTTATGGTTCAAATACAGCCTTTTAGGGCTGTGGTGGCTGGTCGCTTTGCCTTTAGCGAAGGGTTGTCGGCGGTTTAAGATGCTTCGTGCCGAGGCATACCTGCTATCGCTCCGGCCAACCATTCCAACGCAGGATGATACAAGCGGGCCGGATACGGACGGCTCGCCGACTCGTGGCGGTGCAGCGCTTCCGAAGCCGCGGTCTAGGGCCAAGCCGTCTTTCGCCTATCGAGTAATCGAAGGCGGCAAGAATAAGGCCAACGACATGCTCGACGGGCTGCTCGCGACCATCATCACTTGCCTGAACCGCACGACCGGCCACGATCTCGGCTTTGCTACGGCTGACCAGTACGGCCTCTGCGACAGTCGGCCTCTCAATCTCGGCAGTTCCCTACCGTTCGACAACGGCGACGCGGGCCAAGGACGGATCGCGTTCATAGCCGAGGCCGCCGCCGCGCCTGGCCCCTTCGCCCGCCTTCGCCGTAAGGACGTCGTCGTGCTGACCGGTACAATCGTCAAGCTGCTGGCGCCAGGCACCAATCGTGGCGGCGTGGACAACCCGATTGGCCATGGAAAGACCACCGCCAACGCGATGCTCGCGCGCCTGATTGGCTGGAAGCCGGTCGGCACCAAGGGCAAGGTGTTCATTCACGATGTCAGCGGGATCGGCGACGATACCTCCCAATTCAACCTGCAAGGGGACGACGGCATCGTCTATCTCGACGTCCCTGTGGGGGCCGATGTGGCAGACAGGTTGGGCGGGAGCGTAGATTGTGCAAACGGTGGTGCGGTGCTCAACGGCGCGGGCATCTTCAAGCCGAACCCGAGCATTGTCGAGGGCGAGGTCACCGGCACGGTGATCCTTGATCCATTCACCGCTGCGCCGGTTGCTGACACCGAGAACGTCCTGATCCATGCCGCGCGCTTCGCGATGAAGAATCTAGCGGAGATTATCGAAGCCTTTCGCGTGGCGGTGGTCGATCTCCAGGATAGACTAAAGTCGTTCGTGGCCACGGTGGCGCGGTCGCAGTCTGACGCTGGTCACGTCGCTCTCATCTAAGGCAGGTAGGTGTTTGGTCCCAAGATTTGATGGTGCATCATTCACGCAAGAATAGAAGGATGCGCTATGGTACAGATTCTACAATGGAGTGCCCACACGACGGAGGCAGTCCTTCGAGCGATACAACAAGTGATGAGAGTCTGAGGGCTCTGTCCAACGCTACGGGGTCGACCAGAAGACTGTTTCCAAGTGGAAGAAGCGCACGGCGCTCAAGGACCTGCCGACTGGCCGAAGGATGCCCATTCCACTGTGCTGAGCATCGAGAAGGAGGCGATCATCTTAGGCTTCCGCAAGCACGCACTGCTGCCGCTGGGCCGTCGTCTCTATGCCTTGGAGGCGACGATTCCGCACCTGACGCGATCATCCCTGATCGCCATGGGATCAGCTGGTTGCCAGAGTTGACAGGCGATAGGGAGCCGAAGAAGGAGGTTAAGACCTAACCGACCGGCTACTCCCACATAGAAATTGTTGAAGTGCGCTCCGTCCAAAGTGAGCTTTATCTCTATGTCGCCATCGATTGAACCAGCAAGCTGCTCGTTCGGCCATTTCCGCTGCCGACAATAACTGTCGAAACTGTGAGGGTAGAGGCAATGTCAAATTGTTGGCATCTGCGCAGATGTTGCCGTTTTACGTAAGTTGGAAGCGAGCGGCGAAGGGGCGTCGCTTCCGCAATATGGTCGTGAAGACGAGCAATCGCGACTGCGCAACGCCCATGACTGCAATTTCTAGTTTCCGGAAATCAAAGATGCAAGTTGGATGATCATCTTTGAAGACGTGAAGCTGGCACCACTGTTTGGTCTACATAGCGTTCGCAATGCCATCGAAAGCTTCCGCTGCGGATCAGTATCTAAGCCTCCGCCAATCAGTCAGTAGAACTCCCCAACGATGTCTTGGATCAAGCGCGTAAGCTCGATGCGCCCTATGGTGTTGGGATTGATTGGGCGGGTGACGAGTTGCCCTTTTGCATAGATCTCCAGTGCGGGCTCTGCATCGATTGGCCCAATGTGGATGCCATCAACGCGTGCGCCGTTGTCAGCAGCGTCTTGAATGGCTTTCCGAACCACTGGCCATCGTTCTGACCGCAGGCCAAGCAGGACGATTGTGGGTGCGTCGTTCGAGAATTGTGCAGCCGCAAATCGAACTGAATTAGGGCCGATATCACGCGCATCGCTGACCGGAATACTAGCCTGTTGTGCAAGTGCCGTTTGTGGATATGCCGTCATACATATGTATGAAAATATTGCAGTTAATCTGAGAATCGAGGCAGACAAAAGGGATCGGTTCTGTCGATCAACCTTATGTTCAGGAGGTAAAGAACATGTATATTAGACCCTTCACGGAAACCGCGTCTATCGCAGGCGTTTCCGTCTCTTTGGAGACCCACCATGCGCCCGAGTCAAAACCGATCCCTTTTGACTCTTCGGAGGTGCGCGGATGGACTTAGTTACAGCAGCCCAAACGTCCCCTAAACGCATCGGGTACGCCCGTGTCAGCACGGACAGCCAGACCCTCTACCAGTACCGCGATCTGCTCAAAGCTGCCCGATGCGACCGCATCTTTATGGATGACGGCGTCTCTGCCGTAGCGAAGGTTCGGCCTCAGCTCGAAAAGGCGCGAGCGGCTTTGCGTGACGGCGATACGTTCATTGTCCCCGCCATTGATCGCGCCTTTCGCTCGACGATTGAGGGGATCACGTTCCTCGATGATCTGCACGCGCAAGGCATAACCTTTGAATCGATCTACCAGCAAATCGATACGCGAACGCCCGAAGGGCGCAAATGGTACATCGATATGGTTAATCACGCAGAATACGAGCGTGCCATTATCTCGCGCAGAACCAAGGAAAAGATGAGCGCAGCCAAACGCAAAGGCATCCATTGCGGCAGGCCGAGAAAGCTGAGCGAATGCCAGGTTCGGAAGGCTCACATTCAAGCCACTGTGCAAGGAGTGCAGCTCTCAGTCTTGGCGGAACATCTTCATGTATCGCCGCGCACCCTATTGCGCGGCTTCGAGCGCTGCGGCCTTGCGGAATAAAAAGAGGCGACGAAAACGCCGCCCCTTATGTGATCGCACTTCGCCTACTTGCCCCAATGACCGCAGCGCGAGGGGCCGAATTTGGCCCTGATGATCGAGAACGCCACGATCAACCGCTCGGCTTTGGTTACGTATGGCAGAGTGTTGCATGGATGGCAGAAATTACGAGCATACCAACACCGAAGGTTCTCGGATGTTTCGATGGTATCCGGGTTGGCATTGCGATCCTGCGGCAGGTCCACTTGAAGCCAGCCCGTAGCAAGGAACACCTCGCGCTTCCTGCCATTCTGGTCAATCTCAACAAACCGGAACGGCAGCGACTGATACCAGTTCACCAATGTGTCGACCCATTTCTCTCCGTCCAGGTCGAACTCCAACGACAACTCGTAGGCGGTGTTTCTGGCATCACGAACAAACTCGCGTGTCAGTTCCTCTCGTGTAACGGGCTGCATTTCATTGAAGATGCAGTAGCCGTAGCCATCGAGGTTACAATCCTCACACAGTTTGCCCTTCTGCACCGCAGTGCAGTTTCTGGGATCATTACACATTGATCACTCCCTTGAGTCTCAAGGGACCGAACCGCGCGGTGGTCCGTGCCAGCTGAATTGCTGACAATTTGCAGGCTGGCGGATTTGAGGCGATGCGTCCCAAAAGCAGACCGTGAAGTTCGGGAAGTAGATCGTGAAGTTACGCAAAAGCTTGCCAATATTAACCAAATAGGTTAATATTGGCGCTGCCACAGAACAAAAAATAAGGCCATGAAGCTCAAATACGAAGTCACTGTCGAGGAAGCGCACGAACACCGATTCAATGATCGGTTTGGTGCAGGATGCTATTTGCGTGAGACTTGGAGGATCAACGGCGATCTCAGCCGCGCTAGCGGGCCGTCGATAATTTTAAGGCATCCCGTCACGGGATATCCTGCGCGAGAGGAGTTCTTCGCTAATAATCAGAGGCACCGGATGCATGGCGGTCCGGCGATTGTGGAGCGCGACCCTTATTCAGGTACAGTTACAGCAGTGCAGTATTTTGAGCATGGCGATCCTGTTCCGGGGCCAAACGAGGTCACGCCGGATGGACCTCAGTTCTAAACTGATAGATCAGCTTGATAACCCGCAGCCCAACGCTAAAATCATCTTATGGGGAAAAAAGATGACGATCTGATCGAGCGATTTAAGGCCGATGCGGCTATCATTCGAAAATCGAAAAATCGACCTGAAATAATTGAATTAATAAGTTCTTTTGTAGATTCGATGTCTATCGATGAGCTTGAATTTATCGAACAACTTGATCCTTTTGTGCGAGATTTTCGCGCGAGCACCGGAACTGAAGAAAGTGCGCAAAAACGAACGAAATATATTTTTAACAAGATAAACTCTGATGACCTCCCGGGAGCTATCGCGCCTCTTCTGGCGTGGGCGTGCTACCACCATAACGAGGACAAGGGTTTAGCCGAGCAGGTCTATAAAATGTCCCGTTTGGCGGCGCGCCGGAAGATAAAGTACCGCTATTTCCATGGGAAGCCGGGAGATCGTTCGAAGGTGCGATCAGGCCTCATTGAGGAGGCCCGAGAGATTGATCCGCTCTTGGCGGGTTTGGAAGGCCCTCCGCTCAACACTAAGGCGGCTAGCGGAATTCATCTGGTCAACAGTCCCGTCTTTGAGCGCTCCGAGCAACGCTATATCAGCTTACGACAGCAGTTTTTTGGGCGATCAGCGGAACTCCAAGAGCTTGACGATTTCGTTAGTGAAAATGATCGCGGATTGCTGATTGTCTCGGGGCCCGCTGGTTCCGGAAAATCGGCCCTGCTTGCCAAGTGGATTGAGCGACGTTCGTCGTTGAGCAATTACATCGCCTATCACTTCATTTCTAACTTGGAACCTCTGACAACAAGCCCGGATCGCATTCGTCAAAATCTTGTCGATCAGATTGAACCGAGATTAGGCCCACGCCCGCAATCGCAAAAGGCAGAGCTTTATAGCCTGCTTACCTCGGACTTTCATACCGATGAACCACTTATATTGGTTGTCGATGGGCTGGACGAATCTTCAGCCGATGACGTTGAGCCATTTCTGGAATGTTTCCTCGGCGCCAGGTCGCTTCGGAAGAACGTCTACGTTGTCGTGTCTGCGCGCCATGAGAAAGGCACGGAACAGCCGAGCTACATCTCCCATTGGCATGCACGGCATCAGGAAGGCTTGCCAGGCAAAATCGAATCCCTGCAAGAGCTTGGCGAGCAAGCGATATGCGATTGGCTTCAGGACAAGAAAATCTCTGATGACGAGCGACAGATCAAGAGTCTGGCGAAGGCGCTGCTAGCATCTACCGACGGTCTGCCATTGTTCCTAACCTATGTCATTCAGGACCTTGGGAAGGAATTGCCGAAGATCGGCTCGAAGGCCGATCAAGTCGCATTCATTCAAAGAACTCCTCGTCCATTCACCAGATATGTTGCGGAGCAACTCTCCAGAATTCGGCGCGATGTAGGGGACGCCGAATGGCAGCGGCGAATTTTGCCGTTACTGGCAACCCTCGGTGTAACGAAATCGGCGATTTCAAGACTGGAGCTGGCGGCATTCCTCGAAGATCCCAGTCTTAGCTGGGAGCACCTCCCGCTTGGCGTCAAGCGCTGGCTTACTGAGGCGCATGGCAAATGGAGTTTCGCACATCCGAAATTGGCGCGGACATTCAGCGAGGTGGTTGGTCTGGAGGCGAGTGAGGTTCCTGACATAGGCGAACTGTCGCCATTCTCACTTGAAATCCTAGGTAGGCTTGTGTCCTGGATGAAGACGTCTTGGAACAACTATGATGGATCGAATGCTCAGAAATACCTTTACGAGTATCTTTTTGATTGGTTTCCGGAGCATCTCGCCGCTGGCGCTATAGAAGATGAGCTAGAGGCGGCGCGGATTTTGAAGGACCCTTGCTTCTTATACGGGAGGCTGTCCCACGACGCTCAGCGTGTTTCTGACCGTCTTTCTAAGCATTGCGATCTCTGGAATCGTCTACCGCGCGAAGTGAGAGCGACGAAAGAGGCGCAACGTTGGACTAGCTTTTGGGCGCGCTATGAAGGCCGCCTCAGGCACATAAGCAAGTTGGTCTATGCTGTTCCCGACGCCTTTGCTCACACTGTCCTTCGTTCACTTGCTGATGCAGGCATTGAAACGAGCAGCTGTTCTGCCAGAGCAAAATCGCTTTTAACCCATGCTGTTACGCCTTCTACGCTCCTGCGATCTTGGGATCGCGTGCATGAGCACGGAGTTAAAAGCATGTTGGCCTATGGCGATAAGCTGGTGAGCTGGGGAGCCGATGGAGCCATCCGGTTTTGGGACGCGTCGGGCAAGCTCCTTACAGATGAAGGCGAAGATCGCGCTCATAAGGCGATGTCGGTCGGAGGCGTAATTGCGCACGGCGAAGGTCTAGTTAGTTGTGGAGGCCTTGGTTCGATCCGGTTTTGGGATGCGTCGGGCAAGCGCCTTGCTGATAAAGGCGACGATTGTGCGCACGCGTCTTCTATCGGAAATGTATTCGCCTTTGGCGAGGGTTTGGTCAGCTGGGGCGACCGTCGTGCGATCCGTTTTTGGGATGCGTCGGGCAAGCGTCTAGCGGATAAAGGCGATGATTACGCGCACAACGACACGATCAATGGCATGATTACCTATCAAAACGAGATAGTTAGCTGGGATTTCGGTGGTGCTATCTGTTTTTGGGATGCGTCGGGCAAGCGTATTGCTGATAAGGGCGGTGATCTCGCGCACAGTGACGAGGTCATAGGCATGATGGTCTATGAAAATGAGCTGGTCAGCTGGGAAGCCAGTGGAGCCATCCGGTTTTGGGACGCGTCGGGCAAGCGACTTGTCGGTAAGGGCGGCGATCATGCTCATTGGCGCTTGATTGAAAGTGTAGTTGGCCATGGCAGAGGACTAGTCAGTTGGGACAACAGTGGTGTGATACATTTCTGGGATACCACAGGTAAGCGACTTGCTAGCAAAAACGACAATCATGCGCACAAGTATAAGGTCGGAGGCGTCATCGTCTATGACGCGACTTTGATAACTTGGGAACGAAGTGGGCCGATCCATCTATGGAGCGATCAAGGTCAACTCCTTCAAACCGTATGCCCTCCCGATGAAATTGCCGCAGTCTGCTGTGCGAATTCAAAAATCTATGCCATCGGCAGCCATTTTTGGGTCTACAATCTGAATGAACTAATCTGACGTTAGATTGAGCATCGATAGCAAGTCCACGTAGGAGAGATGAGATTTGAGCATATGCAAGATGTGCGTCGCAGGGCGACGCTTCTTGGCTCACGGCGCTTCGCTTGTTCGGCAAGGAGACATGCTGTCTCCTGTGCAACCTCTTGCCCATTGGAGCTGATGCTCCAAAGATCGTATCGCCGATCAATCACTCGCAAAAATGAGGCGCGGATGCATCCGCCTGAATTGGCAAATTTTGGACCGGGTGCGGACAGTCTGCTTGTAGTTCGACCTATGCGAGAGCGGACCGAATGCAACACTATCGGCAACAGTGTTGGGCGAAATTTCTCAGGGGGTCAGGTTGGCTCAAGGGAGTCCTCGGATGGGCGCGCTTTGACCTGAATTGGACGAATGATACCGGCCAGTCCAAACAACGAGCGCATCTTAAGAGTAGTTTTCCAGAGATTGGTCTCCTTCCGCTCGCCTATTGAAACAAGGATGGATGAGATTCTTCAAAATAACTTCTATTGCTTCCAATAAAATTCCAATTCCCTTCGTTCCCAAACCGAAAACCGAAAACGCCTGGTTTGTCGTAGGTGTTTGCCCAACCACATATTTTTATTCCATTTTTGAACGTTCCGCAGATACCTCCTATCACATTGGGACCATCAAACCTACTCACCCCCAATTTCTTAAAAAAATCCCTAATATTTTCAACATCACTGAGTTCATCGTTATATGAAAATGCACGAAATTCCTTTTTGACAGATATTTTGAAATCATCACTGCCTGTCATCGGTGTTATGTTGGATTCTGTACTTATGGAAGGGGTGGAAATGCCCTCAGTTTCTGGGGTTGGGCCGCTTTCTTCTTGTTGTTTTCGGCGATCGTTTTCAGGTGCTGCCTTGCCGGTCACTTCGGCCGAATTGCTCGCATCATCGGACACGTCGTTCGAAGTTTGGTTGTCTGGCTTCTTGTTCTTGTCACCGGAGAATGTTAGCCACAGTGCAGCAAGAAAGCTGAAAAATAGGACGAGAAAAATTGCAGCTCGGGGATTCGGGTGGAGACCCTCGGTCATTTTTGGAGCGAGGAGCGCAACCACGAGAATGCAAAGGGCAATCGCTCCCCATCCATCAGTCACGGCAGCGACTACGTCTCCTGCAAATTCACCAAGCAATCATCCCTCCTGTTTGCCTGTTGGCGATGACAAACCCGAACAGGTTGTGAACTGACAGCTACTTCTGACTTCGCCTCAATCCACCGCTCCTCATAGCAGCAGAGACAAGGTCTTGCTCACTCTCTGAAGCTCATGAATTTTGCACATCGCAGGTAAAACGTCTTGGCCTCATAGCTCTATGCTTGCCTTCGCACTGCTGCAATCCCAATTATCTCCGCAGTTCCCGCTACTAGAGCAGAATTTTGTTTGTCCTCTGCGACGAGGTAAGGGCAGCTATCCGTAGTTTGCGGCTCGATACGCACGGCTCGGGAGTGACTGGCAAACCAATCCTCCATCATGTTCGAAGTCGGCGCCAACGAATTGCCGGTTTCGGAACCGACTACCTAATCATTGCGACGTTAATATCCCTGCCGGTAGCCAGAAGAAGTTCCAATTATCTAAGTTACTGGAAAGCGACAGTTCATGATGCAACCCTATTGCCGATAGTGTTGCGCCACTCCCCGAACGTCCGCTTGCGGGAAAAATGGTCGTACCGGCGAATGGCCGAAATTAGGGTGCATAGCTGTCATAACGTTTACGACATGGACACGCCCTTGCGGGCCGGGCTTTCGTGAACCGAACCCGCAAGCGGTTTCGGCCATTCGGCTTCAATCCCTCGCGCGGCTTAGGGCCGGCCCTCAGCGCACTTCACGCAAAATAGACGGTTCCCGAGGCTCGGCCTTTTGGGCCTGCGCCCGCCGTCGATTTTGCCCTCCGTTTGCACACCCGATCTCGCCGATGGGCAAGGGTTGCATGAGCAACCCATTTCCAACGGAGGGAACACACCCATGGAACACAATCAAATCCTGTGTGGCGATGCCACAATCATCCTCAGCCAGTACGCCGCCGAATGCGTCGATCTCGTCATTACCGACCCGCCCTATCTGTGCAGGTATAAAGACCGTGATGGGCGAACGCTGGCCAACGATGACAATCCCGATGCCGTTCTGGCGGTGTTCGAAGAAGCCTATCGTGTTTTGAAGCCCGACAGCTATTGCATCAGTTTTTACGGTTGGAACGCGATTGCGGCGTTTTCACAAGCATGGGCCAAGGCTGGTTTCACAACGGTCGGTCATATTGTCTGGCCAAAACGCTATGCGTCTCGCAGCGGCCATACGCAGTATCGCCACGAGTCCGCCTTTGTGCTGACCAAAGGCTGGCCGCCCAAGCCAGAGCAGCCCATCAGCGATGTGCAGGAGTGGGCGTATTCCGGCAATAAGTACCATCCGACTGAAAAGGCGGTTAGCGTGATCGCTCCGCTGGTCAGAGGCTTTTCCAAGCGCGGTGATCTTGTTCTCGACCCGTTTTCAGGGTCAGGCAGCACCGCCGTTGCCGCTGCGCTCAATGGTCGTGACTATCTCGGAATTGAGTTGGAAGAGCGCTACTGCAATCTCGCCCGCGCGAGATTGAAAGGCGTGTCACGCTATCAGGAGCAGCGCAAAGCGGCCTGATAGCTGCTGACTAACGATCAAGGCTCGGGCCGTTATCGCGGCCCCGCCTTGTTTCGCTGCGATGCTGGCGGAGGCGATTTCTCCGGCGGCCTCGCTCACGCTCGGCGGCATTGCCAAAAGCGGCGCTGATTGATCGTTGTGGTTGTGTTTCTGCGGGGGGTTGGCCTTGTTTGGCTGGGCCGCGCCGCTTTTGACTCACTACACTTATGGCGTCTTGCCCCTGTGCGACATCGGCAATCCGCTTGGTATCTTGCTCCAGTTCTTGCTTGCGCGCTTTGATCTGCTCAAGCCGTCGCTGAGCCTGTGCATTGAGAAATCTACGCTCGGATAGCTGGCGAAAGATCAGCGCATCGCGTTGGGCCTTATCGCGGTTCTGACTGGCGATGGTTTCCAATCGGTTGCGTTCGGCAATGCGTTTATGTTCGCCCCGCAAGCGATCCCATATCCCGGCTAGCCCCGTGCGGAAGCGTGCTTGTCGCATGGCCTGTTCGCGTTGTTCCCGCTCACGCAGCCGCTGCAGCAATACTGCACGGTCCTGGCGCTGCTGATCGACCTGTCGCTGCTTGCGCTGATTATGCTCGGCTTTGAGCGTGGCGGCTTTCTCGTATTGCTCATCGCACAGCCGCGAGAGCATGGCGGACATTTCCTGCGCCATCGTCTGTCGTGCCTGCGAAAGCGAAGGCAGCCTGTCTTCCTCGCCCAGCCTCTCACGCACCGCCTTTGTCTTGATGGCGGCCTGTCTCGGCACGGAATAGACTTCGCCATGATGATCGATGGCGACGAAGCCGCGCCGATCTCCCCGCGCCAGCCAATAGCCGCGTTCTTTCAGTGCGTGTTCGAAGGAGGCGCGGTTGTCCGAAATTGCCCAGGCATCCTGAAACGCTTCCTTAATCTCGCGTGCATCTTTGCCGACCCGTTTGGCCTGCTGCCATTCGGCAAGGGTGTAATTGCGGGGGTCAGATTTTGACCTATCCGCTAGCCCTTCAGGCATGCGCCAGCCATGCTCGCGGTAAAGCTCGCGCGACACGTCTTGCAGTTTCATTTTGTGAAACGACATCTGCCGCGCGGTCATGGTCTCAGCGTCTATGCGGGACCATACCGCATGTGCATGGCGACGGCCTTCTTTCTCATGAAAGACAATCGCGCGGGGCTGGCCCGTCAGGCCTAAATCCTTCTCGCATTGGTTGACGGCTCGTTCGAAATCGTCCGTCGAGACATTCGCGTCAGCAGGAGGATTGAGCGAGAGTGAGAAGAGAAACTGCTTGCACTTCGTCCCGCGTGAAACCGCATAGGCCTCTTGAAACGCCCCATCGAGATCATCGGACACGAACCCGCGCAATTCGTGCACGGTCACATGATCGTTCTCGTCCTTCATCAGATGCCGCGCCAGATCGCGCGCACCGCCGCGAGAATTGCCGATCAGTATCATTGCCCAGTCCCAACCTTGAGGCCGAGCGCGCGCACAAGATCGTCGCGCATCTGTTCGATGGTCAGGCAGGCCGCATGCAGCGATAGCCGCAGATCGTCTGAATCTTCCAGTGCGCCGTTTCGTGCTGCCTCGGCAATATCGCGCATCGATGCAGCGAGTTCCGATGAACCAAGTGCGGCGAGAATCTTTGCGGCCAGCGCGGCATCGGTTCGCGGTTTGTAGCTGCGAGTTTGCTTAGAACTATCGGCAATATCGAGCTTGTGGCGGATATAGTCCGATACCGGGCGGTTCCCAGCACGATGCGCCAGCAGTGCGCGCTGTTTATCCGAGACCCGAATTGTGAGGTTGTGCATCGCCATGGTCACACCTCACAGATCGAAATCTAGAGCTTGTAGCTGTGCCTCCCATTCCTCCAATGTGTCGAATAGCTGGTTCGAAGTTTCACCTTCGAGGCGCACCAATTTTCCTTGTCCTCAAGCGCTGGATGTCCGCGGCCTTGGCATTGCGAACAGGCTCTGCTTTCAAGCCGATATTGAGCTTCACTGCCGCCATACGGCATTTCGAGCCGTCAGCGTACTTTTGCCAGCGTGGATGACAATCGCCACGCAAGCGGCGGCAATGGCACCTGCTGGCAGCCATCTTGCGGACAAATGAGCAGTCAGCATCAGCGATCCTGCTGTCGCACCGATCGCACCGCCGAGATAGTTCGCTGACGAGTTCCAGGCGATGAGCGCCGCAGCATGGCCGGGGTTGCGCGATACCAGCGCGTGCTGCTGCGGCGCCACGCTGCCCCAGCCTGCCAATCCCCATAGAAAGCACCCGGCCCCCACGCCAGCAAAAGGCGCATAGCCGACAAGGGCAAAGCCAAGGGCCAGCATGGCCAGAAGAATCAGCGTCGCACGCGCCGCAGGCAAATACCGGTCTATCACCGGGCCGATCAGCAGCGCGCCGGCCATGCCGCCGAGCCCCCAGGTCCAGATCAGCATCGGGGTGTCTTCCGCCATTGCCCGGGCGGCAGCGGTCTCTGCCAGATAAGTATAGAGCCCTAACGACCCTATCGCCGTCCACAATGTCACGCCGAGCGTGGCCCAGGTGAACGGCCGGTGCAGCGCCGCCATACGCTCTCGCCAGGTGACGGCGGGTGTGCGGGGAAAGGCGGTCTGGCGCGCAACGCCTGCCATGGAAGCCAGGCCGATCGCGACGATCATCCCGATGGTCCAGCGCCAGCCGAACCGGCTTTCGACCAGGAGCCCCACCGGCACGCCCAGCGCTGTGCCGGTGCTCAGCCCCGCCAGCACCAGGGCCAGCGCCCTGCCCCGCCTGTCACTCTCCACCATGCCTGCAGCGCTTGCAGCGGCCAAGGGCGAGTAGAGCCCCGCGCCCACCCCCGCCAGCAGCCGTGCGGCCAGCAGGACCCGCAGCGAAGGCGCCAGCATAGTCGCTACATTCCCAAGCGTGAACAGAACCAGCCCGGAAAGCAGGGCCTTGCGCGTGGTAAGCCGCACGGCAAGGAAGGCCAACGCTGGGGCGCTCACGGCATAGGCGGCAGTAAAGAACGCCACGCCAAGCCCAACCGAGGCCTGGCTGGCAGCGAGATCATGCGCCATGCCCGGCAAAAGCCCCGCCAGCACATAGGCGTCCAGGCCGAGCGCAAAAGCACCCAGCGCCAGCGGCCAGAGGCGAACGATCATGTGTCCGTGCCTGCAGCCAGAACCACATCGACAAGGCCGGGAAACTTCACATCCAGCACATCGCGGCGCAGGCTGATCCAGCAGTTGCGGCCTTCCGGGCGTGTGTTGGTGACACCGGCTTCGCGCAGGATGCGGGTGTGATGCGTCACTGTCGATTTGGGCATGCCGGGCCCCAGATCGAGGCTGTTGACGGCTTCGCGGTCCGCCAGAATGCGCACCATTTCCAGACGCACCGGATCGCTGAGAGCGAACAGGACACGGGGCAGTTTAACGTCTTCGGGATCGGGGTGCGCGTATGTGCGGGGCATGGCGGCCTCAATATGTTCGGGAATTATCGAACAATAAATGTTCGATAATTCCCGAACAGTCAAGACGGCTGCCCGCACTCAACGGTACGGCATGGCAAACCGCACAGCCCCTTGGCTAACAGACGCCTGATATAGGCATCTGCAGCCTTGTTTTTGAGTAACCGTCAGTTGGTCTGATCGGGCGGCGTTACCGGAAACGGCAGCGGCATGACCGCGATTCCCTCGTCCAGCAGCTCCTGCGCTTCATCGGGCGTGGCCTGCCCGTGAATCGCTTCGGCATCGGATTCGCCGTAGTGCATCGCGCGCGCATCTTCCGCGAACGATTCGCCGACATAGCGCGAGGTCTTGAGCGCTTCGGCCTGCATCTGCGCCAGCTTGTGCATCAGTTCCACCGCTTGCGGCGGCAAAGGTGCATTGGCCACTGGTGCCGCCGGTGACGGGACCGTGGCAGGAACGGCAGCTTGCGCGGATTCCGATGATTCCGGCGCTTCGGTACGGGCCGCAGGCGCATCCGGCAGTTGGTTGCCCTTGCGGCCGAGACGCGGTGCCTGCACGGCCTTGATCACGTCCGGCGAGCCGCACACCGGGCACGCCAGAAAACCCTGCTTCTGCTGGCCCGCAAAGTCGTCCGAAGACTTGAACCAGCCTTCAAAGCGATGTGCGCCGCCGCGGCATTCGAGATCGTAGACAATCATACGACGCCTATGTGGCAATCTTGCGCCGGTTGGCAAGACTGGGCAATTGCGCCCGCACTTCGGCAATGCGCGCCGGATCGATCGCCGCATAGCCTAAGCCGGGCCTCTCTCCGCCCATGTCGAGCAGTACCTCGCCCCACGGATCGATCGCCAGCGAATGGCCGTAAGTCTCGCGCCCGTCCTCATGCTTGCCGACTTGCGCGGCGCTTAGCACATAAGCGCTGGCCTCCACCGCCCGGGCGCGCTGCATCAGGTGCCAGTGCGCCTTGCCGGTGGGAACGGTGAACGCAGCGGGAATGGCAATCACATCGCATTTCGCCTGCCCCAGCGCCTCGAACAGCGCCGGGAAGCGAATATCGTAACAGATCGCAAGGCCCAGCCGCCCCACCGGCGTTTCCACCGTCACGACCGTATCGCCTGCGGCATAGGCATTGGATTCCCGCCAGGATTCGCCGCTGGCCAGATCCACATCGAACATGTGGATCTTGTCGTAACGGGCGCGGATTTCGCCGGTGCCATCGATCACGAACGCTCGATTGGCCCATTTTCCATCTTCGCGCGCAATCGCCAGCGAGCCCAGATGCACCCAGATCCCTTCGCGGGCCGCCGCATCGCGCACCGCTGCCAGCACCACATCTTCCGCTTCCGTGCGGATCGAGGCGGCGCCCCGGCTGCGCTTGCGATCCAGCAGGCCGGACATCTCCGGGGTGAAGAGCATGGCAGCCCCCTCCCCGCGCGCTTCGGCCACGGCATTCGCAATCGTTAACGCGTTGGCCGCCGGATCGATGCCCGTCGTCATCTGCAGAAGGGCTGCCCGCACCATCGGATCAGAGCCCCAGCGCAGGGTCGAGCTTGCCCTCCCGGTCGAGCGCATTGATATCGTCGAAACCGCCATAGGCCTTATCGGCAATCAGGACCTGCGGCACCGTGCGGGCACCGGGCACGCGCTCTTCCATCTCGGTGCGCTTGGGACCGCCCATGGTGATGTCATATTCCTCATAGGCCACCCCTTTGCGGTCGAGCAGCGCCTTGGCGGCGACGCAATAGGGACATCCCCACTTGGTGTAGATTTCAACCTTGGGCTGGCTCATCGGCGGGTTCCTTCCTTGCGTGTCTTGCGACCCTTGAAACGGCGGGCCGCTATCATATCTAGGGATACGAGTCATGGCCCGCAAAGGGGATGATTCATGCACGAGGCGCCGGTTTTCCGGGCCTCCCAATACGAAGATTGCTCATTGGAGGATTTTTGTCATGAACCGTATCGATTTTTCGCCCTATCGCCGCACCATGGTCGGTTTCGACCGCCTGTTCGACATGATCGAAAATCAGGGCCGCGCGAACCCGGGCGACAAGTATCCGCCTTTCAACATCGAACGCCGCGGCGAAGATGCTTACCGCATCACGCTTGCGATTGCCGGATTCAAGCCAGCCGATATCGATATTACCGCGCATGCCAACCTGCTGATCGTAAAGGGCAACAAGCCTGAGGACACTTCCGATGGGGAATTCCTGCACGTCGGCATTGCCCAGCGCGGATTCGAACGCCGCTTCGAACTGGCTGACTATGTGCGCGTGGATAGCGCCGACCTAGCCGATGGCTTGCTGGTGATAGACCTTGTGCGCGAAGTGCCCGAAGCCATGAAGCCCAAGAAAATCGCGATCGGCGGCAACACGCTGACCGTTGTCGAAAACGGCTCCGGCGAGGACACAGCTGCGGCCTGATGCGCCGGTAAAAGCATAATTTTCAGACGGTTGAATATAGGCGGTCCGGAAATCCGGGCCGCCTTTTTTGGGGCATATCTTACCGGCCCGTTAACCCAGAGCCGATAGGTCCCGGTAAAACCCACTAACCGTTTCCCACCGGACAGGGTTCGGTATTTCCCCTTATTCCATTTAAAGGCGCTCCAACCAGCGCCGGTTACACAAACTCCTGCCCTCGCCCCCCAGGAGTTCCGTAATCCTATGAAACGTTTGAAGATCGCCCACCGTCTGGTGTTCGCCTTCAGCCTTTTGCTCGCGATTGTCGCGGGCCTAGGCGTTTTCGCGATCCGCCAGATTGGTGAAGTCAACACCCTCACCAGCGAACTGACCACCGATTCGCTGCCCGCTTCGCAAGCTCTTGGCGATCTTCACGCCTATGCGTCGCAGTACCGGATTCATCAGGATGACACGCTGAAAGCCGCTGGCACCCCCGCATGGGAACGCCAGAACAAGGTCTTGCGCAATTCCGGATCGGTGATCGATCAGGTTCTGGACGACTACGGCTCGCACATCAGCAAGCCCGAACAGGTCGCAGCGCTCGATCAGGTCCGCCAGGACTGGAAGAGCTACGTCGAACAGAATGATGCCATTCTCGATCTCGCGCAGACCGATCCTGAGGCGGCGCGCGAGATGTACGAAGGCGATGGCCTCGACAGCTTCTACGACATGGAAGACCACCTGTTGACGCTGGTCGATCTCAACACCAAGGCAGCGGCAGATGCCGCCAAGCGCGGCGAGACGATCTACGCGAAGGCCCGCAAGGTCGTTACGGCCACGGCGCTTGGCGGTCTGATCTGCGCGATCATCCTGCTGATCTTCATGATGCGCTCGGTGGCGCGTCCGGTGAAGCGCCTGGACAGCACTGTGCGCAGCCTGATTGAAGGCGATACCAGCGTGGTCATCCCCGGCGTGGAGCGCAAGGACGAACTCGGCAGCCTCGCCCGCGCGCTTGAACGCTTCCAGGGGCTGGCCCGCGCCGATCAGGAACGCGCGCAGGAAGAGCAGGAACGCGCCCGTGATCTGCAGCGCACCGTCGAAGCCATCGGCAACGGCCTGGCGCAGCTCGCGGAAGGCAATCTGACGAACCGCCTTGAGGAAACCGGCGAAGGCGCCCTCGCCCGCCTGCCGGTGGACTACAACCTGGCGATCGCGCGCCTTTCCGAAACGATGCGCCAGCTCGTGGACGGCTGCAATTCCATCCGCGTCGGCACTGACGAAATCGCCGCCGCCACGTCCGACCTCGCGGGACGCACCGAACAGCAGGCCAGCTCGCTGGCCGATACGTCGCGCACGCTCAGCGAGTTCACCAGCGTGGTTCAGGTCACGGCGGATAATGCCCGCCAGACCAGCACCCGGCTGATCGTGGCCCGCGAAACCGCGACCAAGGTGGAAGGCATCGCCCACGAGGCGGTGGATGCCATGCGCGGCATCGAGACGACTTCGCGCGAGATGGCGGCGATCATCAACGTCATCGACGGCATCGCCTTCCAGACCAATCTTCTCGCCCTCAACGCGGGCGTCGAAGCGGCGCGTGCCGGTGAAGCCGGCAAGGGCTTCGCGGTTGTCGCCACCGAAGTGCGGGCTCTGGCCCAGCGCTCGGCCGATGCGGCCAACGACATCCGCAAGCTGATCGACCGCAGCACCAAGCAGGTCGGCGACGGTGTCTCGCTGGTGGAAAGCAGCGGCGATGCGCTGCGCCAGATCGTGGGCGAAGTTGCCGCCGTGGCCGGTCTGGTCGAGGAGATTGCCGGAGCGGCCGAGAAGCAGGCCGAAGGCATCACCGAAATCTCGACCATGGTCACGGGCATGGACACCTTCACCCAGCAGAACGCGGCGATGGTGGAAGAAAGCTCTGCGGGCAGCCGCAACCTTTCCAGCGAGACCCAGCGCCTGATGACGCAGATGTCCGCCTTCCAGCTTGGCGAAAACAATACCGGAGCATCGTTCGCGGCGCCCGTGGAACCGCGACAGCCGTTCGTATCGGAAGAGCTGGAGGCAGAAGCGCCTGCCCATCTGGCACCGGCGCCCGCGCCAAGGCCTGCCGTGGCCGGCGCCAATGCCCTCGCGCTCGACGACTGGAGCGAATTTTGAACTTTGAAGTGAGTGCCCCCTGGACGATCGGCCCGGTCCGGCGTCCCATCCGAAATGGAGACTAAGTAGTGAAGACCATCCTGAAAATTACCGCCGCGCTTTCCGCGCTCGCGCTGACCGTCACCCCGGCCCTTGCCGATAGCTGGCTCAATTCGGTGAAGCGCACTGTTGCTTCCAAGCAGTCCTACCCCCGCACCGCGCAGATGCGTGGCGAGGAAGGCACGGCCAAGGTCAAGATCTACATTACCGCCTCGGGCAAGATCGAGAAGGCCGAGCTGGCCGAATCGTCGGGCTCGCGCGCTCTCGACAAGGAAGCGGTGGCAATGATGTCGCGCGTCGGCAGCGTTCCGACCCCGCCGGCAGGCACCAGCTCCGTGGTTCTGCCGCTGACCTGGAAGCTGATCTGATCTGTCCGGGGCACGCCACCGGCAAAGCAAAGGGCCGGCTCCTCAGGGAGCCGGCCCTTTGTTTTTATCCAGCCTGCGCGGGGCATTCCCCGCACGTCAGACGGCAGATCAGACGAGGCGCGCCTGCCGCAGGGAAGCCGCGATGAAACCCGAAAAGAGCGGGTGCGGATCGAAGGGCTTCGACTTCAGCTCCGGATGGAACTGCACGCCCACGAACCACGGATGGTCCGGCCGCTCGACAATCTCCGGCAGCAGGCCGTCGGGCGACATGCCCGAGAAGATGAGGCCGCCGCTTTCCAGCGCATCGCGATAGGACGCGTTCACTTCGTAGCGGTGGCGGTGACGCTCGCTGATCTCCGTGGAACCATAGATCGCCGACACATGGCTGTTGGGCGAAAGCTCCGCCCGGTAGGCGCCCAGGCGCATGGTGCCGCCAAGGTCTCCCCCGGCCGCGCGCTGTTCCAGGCCATCCTTGCCCATCCACTCGGTGATAATGCCGACGACCGGATCTTCGGTAGGCCCGAATTCGGTGGAACCGGCCTTGGCAATGCCAGCGGCCCGTGCGCCTTCAACGCAGGCCATCTGCATGCCCAGGCAAATGCCGAAGAACGGAACGTTGCGCTCCCGCGCGAACCGCACCGCCGCGATCTTGCCCTCGGTGCCACGCTCGCCGAACCCGCCGGGCACGAGAATTCCGTGCATCGGTTCCAGGGCCGCTGCAATTTCGGAATCCGCCTGCTCGAAGATTTCCGCGTCGATCCACTTTATGTTGACCTTGACCCGGTTCGCCATGCCACCGTGGACCAGCGCCTCGTTCAGCGACTTGTAGGCATCGGGAAGGCCGACATACTTGCCAACCACGCCAATGGTCACTTCGCCTTCGGGGTGCTCATAGCGGTCGGTAATGTCATCCCAGCGCGCAAGGTCCGGACTGGCTGACGTCAGGCCGAAGTGGTGCAGCACTTCCGCGTCGAGGCCTTCGTGGTGGTACTGTTCGGGCACCGCGTAGATGTTCGGCGCGTCGAGCGCCTGGATCACCGCCTGCGGGCGCACGTTGCAGAACAGCGCGATCTTGCGGCGCTCGCTTTCGGGCAGCTCACGGTCGCAGCGGCACAGCAGGATATCGGGCTGGATGCCAAGGCCGGTCAGTTCGCGCACCGAGTGCTGCGTAGGCTTGGTCTTCAGCTCGCCCGCGGCGGCGATGTAGGGCACCAGCGTGACATGCACGAAGCAGGTGTTCTCACGCCCCAGCTCATTGCGCATCTGGCGCAGCGCCTCGATGAACGGCAGGCCTTCGATATCGCCGACAGTGCCGCCGATTTCGCACAGCACGAAATCGAGATCGTCCGTATCGGCCTGCGCGAAGTCCTTGATCGCATCGGTCACGTGCGGGATCACCTGGACAGTGGCACCCAGATAGTCACCACGGCGCTCCTTGGCGATGATGTCGCGGTAGATGCGGCCCGAAGTGATGTTGTCCGCCTGACGCGCCGAGACACCGGTAAAGCGCTCGTAGTGCCCCAGATCGAGGTCGGTCTCGGCCCCGTCGTCGGTCACGAACACTTCGCCGTGCTGATACGGGCTCATCGTGCCCGGATCGACGTTCAGATAGGGATCGAACTTACGGATGCGGACCTTGAATCCGCGAGCCTGCAACAGAGCCGCAAGGCTTGCCGCCATGAGCCCCTTACCCAGCGAGGAGACCACGCCGCCGGTGATGAATATATGCCGCGCCATGGGAGTCGGGCCTTAAATTGCATGGGGGCCCTTCGGCAAGCGCCTAGAGCCTGAATCCACAGATCAAACACAAGAATTGCCCCTCTGGCAGGGCCAGAAGGCAATCCGGTTACGGTAAAATGCTAAGGGGTTACTGCTTGGCAGCCCCTGAAAGCGGATCGTCAGCGGGCGCCTGTCCAACAGGGGCCGCCTTTCCTGCTTCCGCGGCGCCTGCACCCTGCCCGGCAGAACCGGCGAGCGGATCGGCAGGCTGGGCCGGAGCCGTATCGCGCTGAAGCGAAGTGTCGATGTCACGGCCAGTGGTCTGATCCACAGCCATCGCGGCCAGAACGATGCTGAGAGCAACGAAGAGCGTGGCCAGGATCGCGGTCGCCCGTGTCATGAAGTCCGCCGCGCCCCGCGCCGACATCAGCCCGGAAGGGCTTCCGCCGCCGACGCCAAGGCCGCCGCCTTCGGACTGCTGCATGAGCACTACGGCAACAAGGGCCGCAGCAATCAGGGCCTGAACCACGGTCAGAAAAAGGAACATCTACGTCTCAGCCTTCTGGCGGGCGCAATACCCGCGTTAATCCCGGCGCAGATAGGCCTTGTGCGGCCCTTGCGCAACCCGGGTATGACACCGGGAGGAACCGCAAGGCTTCCTCCCGGATCGAATCCTCTCAGTCCGCGGCCAGCGAAGCCGCCGCACCGACGATGGAAAGGAAGCTCTCGGCCGTAAGGCTGGCGCCGCCAACAAGCGCGCCGCCGACCTCGGCAACGGAAAGCAGTTCGGCCGCGTTGTCCGCCTTCACCGAACCGCCATAGAGAATGCGCACTTCCGCGCCGCCCTCGCCATAAATGGCAACAAGCTTGTCGCGGATCGACTTGTGCATCGCCGCCACGTCCTCGACCGAAGGCACGCGGCCGGTGCCGATCGCCCAGACCGGCTCATAGGCCACCGAAAGCTTTTCCGGTGCCCCGTCGGTTTGCGGGCACGAACCTTCGAGCTGCGCGCCGACAACCGCTTCGGCCTGTCCGGCATCGCGCTGCGCCTCGGTTTCGCCCACGCAGAGAATCACGCCAAGGCCCGCTGCCAGCGCGGCCTCCGCCTTGGCCTTCACATCCGCATCGGTCTCACCATGGATCGTGCGGCGTTCGGAATGCCCGACGATGGTGAAATCCGCGCCGGCATCCTTGAGCATCACGGCGGAGATATCGCCCGTGAAAGCCCCGCTTTCCTGGGCGTGGCAGTCCTGCCCGCCCACGCCAATAATGTCGGCCGCATCGCGCGTGCGGTAGATCAGGGTGGCTGGCGGCGCGACCGCAACCTGCACCTTGGGAAAGCGTGCGGCTGCCCGGTCGATCGCGCGCGCCTCATTGAGCATCGCGCGCGTGCCGTTCATTTTCCAGTTTCCGACGATGTAAGGCAATCCAGCCATTTCAAACCTTTATCAAACCGGTGCGATTCCCCCTGTTTCCCGCACCGGGGGAATCAGGCATCTCGCTGTCGGGGCGCTGCTAAGCCAGCCCCGCCCGCCTGTCAAAAACCATCGCTCCCTTACTCGACCAACGCCTGAATGGGCTCCGCGAAGGCGCGAAACCCGGCAGGCGCGCGCCGCATCCTGCCCCATCGCTGGGTAGCGCCAGACCGTGCTCACCATCGCCACAGCCCATGATTTCCACACGAATACCGGTAGGTTACCCCATCGGCTTCCCAAGGAAATGCTCCCTTCTTGCCGTTCCCGTGCGAGGGGGCATTGCAGGATGCGGCAAGGCCCCCTAAAGCCTGCGCCCGTTTCATGCGAAGCTTACACGGCTTCCCCCAGGCAATCGCTGATCGGCACGGTCCATGCTCTCTTTCTTCAGAAATTTCTTCAAATCCAAGATTGGCGCCGCCATTGCGCTGGTCGCGCTGGCGCTCATCGCCATTGCCTTTGCCAGCGGCGACATCGCGGGAATGCGCGGTTCGTCCGGAATCGGTGGCGGCAGTTCGGTCGCGACTGTAGGCGGTGAGGATATCGACTCCTCAACCTTGAAGCTGGGCGCCACCCGCGCGCTGGAGCGCGTGAAGCAGCAGCAGCCGACCGCGACGATGAAGCTGCTGGTAGCTCAGGGCGGCGTCGAGCAGGTCCTGAGCGATCTTGTCGACCGCACCGCGTTTTACGCTTTCGGCAAGGAACACAAGGTCCTTCCCAGCGACCGGCTGATTGATAGCGAAATCACGCAGATTCCGGCCTTCCAGGGCGTGGACGGCAAGTTCGATCAGAACGCCTTCCGCCAGGCGCTGGCCCAGCAGGGCATTTCCGAACAGGCGCTGCGTGAGGATATCGCGCACAACCTCACCGCCCAGGAACTGATGGCCCCGGCCACAACCGGCACGGTGATGCCGGAATATGCCGCCAAACGGTACGCCGCGCTGCTGACGGAAACGCGCACCGGCGCCGTCGCCGCCCTGCCCTCGCTGGCATTCGCCCCCAAAAAGGGCCCGACCGACAAGCAGCTCGCAGCCTTCTACAAAGACCACACCGACACCTTCATCCGCCCCGAACGCCGCGTGATCCGCTACGCCACGTTCGACAAGACCTCGGTCAAGGAACCGGCGGCCCCGACGGATGCCGAAATCGCCGCGCGCTACAAGGCGAACAAGGCTAATTATGCCGCACAAGACCGGCGCCGGATCACTCAGCTTATCGTCCCGACCGAAGCGGCGGCCAAGGCCGTTGTCGCGGAAGTCGAAGGCGGCAAGTCGCTTGAAGCGGCAGCGAAGGAAAAGGGCCTGACCGCAGCCAACCTTGCCTTCTTCAGCCGGGAAGACCTGGCCAGCCAGTTCTCCTCCGATGTCTCGGCCGCCGTGTTCGCCGCGCCGGTGGGCAAGCTCGCCGCTCCCAAGAAGAGCGCGCTGGGCTGGCACGTCATCCGCGTCGACGAGGAGCAGAAGACGCCTGCCCGCACGCTGGCGGACGTCAAGGACGAGATTTCGAAGCAGCTTGCCCAGGAAAAGGCCCGCAAGGCCTTCACCGACATGGCCGGCAATATCGAAGATCAGATCGACAATGGCTCCAGCCTGGAGGAAGTCGCCAAGGCATTCGGCCTGAAAGTCGAGAAAACCGCGCCGGTGACGGCAGATGGGCAAGTCTACATGAAGCCCGGCGAAACGGCCCCGAACGATCTCAGGCCCGTGCTCTCCACCGCCTTCACCATGGATCAGGAAGAGCCGCAGGTGGCCCCTGCCGTGCCCGGCCAGAGCTTCGTGCTGTTCGACGTGACCGACATCATGCCCTCCGCGCCTGCTCCGCTGTCCGAGATCAAGGATGATGTGAAGGAAGCCTGGATGATCGACACAGGGTCGAAGGCAGCCCGGGCCGCCGCGGTCAAGATGCAGGCCGAAATCGGCAAGGGCAAGACGATGGAACAGGCACTGGCCGCCGTCGGCAAGCCGCTTCCGCCGGTTCAGAACGTGAGCATGTCCCGCCCCACGCTGGCCGCCGCGCTGCGTTCGGGCAAGCAGGTTCCGCCGCCGGTATCGCTGCTGTTCCACATGGCCGCCGGGACTGTGAAAGTGCAATCCGCCATGCAGGACCGCGCATGGTTCGTCGTCCAGCTCAAGAAGATCGAGCCCGGCAAGGTCGAATCCGAGGAAATGGTAAAGGGCGCCCGCCGCGAACTCGGCCAGCAGCTCGGCCAGTCCTACGGCGATGCGTTGGCCAAGGCGATCCGCAAGGACGTGGGCGTGACCGAGCATCCGAACGCGATCAAGACCGTGCGCGGCGAACTCGCCGGCTCCGGTTCGGCGAACTGACCGGCCAGGCACGCTCACCATGCTCCACGCCAAGCCGCGCGAATCGGATCGTTCCGCCGTCCTTGAACGCCTGACGCAAGGCCAGCCCGCGCTGCTCTGGCGCAAGCTGGTGGCGGATACCGAAACGCCGGTGGGCGCCGCGCTCAAGCTGTTCGAGGAAGGGCGCGGCGATTTCGTGCTCGAATCGGTCGAAGGCGGCGAAGTGCGCGGGCGCTACAGCCTGATCGGGCTCGATCCCGATCTGGTGTTCCGCGCCAGTGGCCACACTTGCGAGATCAACCGCAAATGGCAGTTCGACCGGGAGGCCTTTGCGCCGCTGCCCGGTGACAGTCTGGCCGAACTGCGCGCACTGGTGGAATCGTGCCGCATCGACATGCCACCCGAACTGCCCAAGGCACTGGCGTGTCTCGTCGGCTATTTCGGGTACGAGACGATCGGCCTTGTCGAAAAGCTGCCGCGCGCACCGCAAAGCGCGCTCGACCTGCCAGACATGCTGTTCGTGCGCCCCTCCCTGATTCTCGTGTTCGACCGGCTTGGGGACGAGATGTTCTGCGTCGCGCCGCTCTGGCCCGATACCGGAACGCCAGAGCGTGTGGTGGAAGCGGGCGCCGAGCGCATCGACGAAGCCCTGCGCCGCCTCGCCGCGCCGGTGCCGGAAGCCCCTGTGCTGGCGGATCTTCCTGCCCCCGCGCAGAGCCCGGTCATGCCTGCCGAAGACTATCAGGCGATGGTCCTCAAAGCGAAGGACTATATCGAGGCGGGCGATATCTTCCAGGTCGTGCTGGCCCAGCGCTTCACGTGCGAGTTCACCCTGCCGCCGCTGGCTCTCTACCGCTCGCTGCGCCGGGTAAACCCCTCGCCGTTTCTCTATTTCCTCGACCTGCCCGGTTTCGCACTGGTCGGATCGAGCCCGGAAATCCTGGTGCGCGTGCGCGATGGCGAAGTGACCATCCGCCCGATCGCAGGTACCCGCCCGCGCGGCAAGACGCCCGCAGAGGACAAGGCCAACGAAACCAGCCTGCTCGCGGATCCGAAGGAACGCGCCGAGCACCTGATGCTGCTCGACCTTGGCCGTAACGATGTCGGCCGCGTGGCGGCCAAGGGCACAGTGGAAGTCACCGACAGCTACACGATCGAGCGCTACAGCCATGTGATGCACATCGTCTCGAACGTGGTCGGCCAACTCGACACCGAAAAGCACGATGCCATCGACGCGGTCTTCGCGGGCTTCCCGGCAGGCACGGTCTCGGGCGCGCCCAAGGTCCGCGCCTGCGAGATCATCGCCGAACTCGAACCCGAAACGCGCGGCGCCTATGCCGGCGGCGTGGGTTACTTCGCGCCCGATGGTTCGGTGGACTCGTGCATCGTCCTGCGCACAGGCGTGCTCAAGGACGGCGTGCTGCACGTGCAGGCAGGCGCGGGCATCGTCGCCGACAGCGACCCGGCCTACGAACAGCGCGAATGCGAGGCCAAAAGCGGCGCTCTGTTCGCAGCGGCGCGCGAAGCCGTGCGCGTGGCTGGTGAGCCGGGTTTCGGGCAGTGAGCTCATCTTTTACCACTTCGCTGGATTTTGAGACCTACAAGGCTGCGAATTGGCTCATGCTAAAGCGTCGCTGGTTGTGGCGCGGAGCTGTCAAATACATTCTGATCGTCGGCGCGGCCTATTCCGTGCTTGGTGTCAGCACGAGATTTATCAATGACGGCGCCAGCATCACCGGTGCAATCGCAGAAATCATTACCGGGCTCGTATTAGCAACAGCAGTTTTCGCAGCGATTTGGCTATACTGGCTCTGGTGCATTCCCCGCTCAGCTCGCAACACATGGAAGCAACTGCACCTTGACGGCTTGCCTACGTTTTATGTTTTTGACGACGAAGGTATTCGCATCAGCAACGATCGCGGCTCATCGATCTACGAATGGCCGATGATCTGCAGCTGGATCGAAAATGAACACTTGATGATGCTGTTCCGGACGAAACTTATGTTTCATGCGATACCGAAAAGCCAAGTTTCGTCCGAAGAGATCGCAAAACTCCGTGCGGCGCTGATTGCTGCCGAAATTCCCGAAAAGTGCTGAAGCGTCTCACCTTCATTTTGCTTCTGAGCCTCAGCGCCTGCTCCTCCAGCGAAGAGCAGGAGGCCGAAACTCCACCGCCTCCCTCTCCATGCGAAAGCGTAACGTTCGAAGGCGTGGCCTTTACCCATTGCACAGCCGTGCCGGGGCGCAACGCCATCCATATGGTCCTCGGCCCCAAGGGCGGTGCGCCCTACCGCAGCCTGTCGCAGCTCGCCGTGAACCGGCCGGACAAGGCCCCCGCCGTGGCTTTCGCCATGAACGGCGGCATGTTCGATACCGAAGGCCAGCCCATCGGTTACTACGTCGAAAACGGAGAGCGGAAACACAAGCTCAACACCAATGAAGGGCCGGGCAATTTCCATGTCCTGCCCAACGGCGTGTTTTACGGAAAGGCTGGCGGGCCATGGGCCGTGCTTACCAGCGATCAGTTCGCGGCCAAGGTCACCAGCCGCCCGGACTTCGGAACCCAGTCGGGCCCCATGCTGGTAATCGACGGCAAGCTGCACCCCAAGATCGCCCCCGACGGCACATCGCTCAAGCTGCGCAACGGCGTCGGCGTCGATGCCAAAGGCCGCGCGCACTTTGTGATTTCGGACGAGCCCGTCTCGTTCGGCAAGCTCGCGCGGTACTTCCGCGACACGCTCCACTGCCCCAATGCGCTGTTCCTCGACGGCAGCGTGTCCTCGCTGTGGGACCCGGGCCATGGCCGCGTCGATGGCGGGCCCCCGCTCGGCCCCTTGATCGTCGTCGAGAAACGGGCGAAAGGCGGCTCATGATCCTCGTCATCGACAATTACGACAGCTTCACCTGGAACCTGGTCCACTATGTGATGGAACTGGGCGCCGAAGTCGAAGTCGTGCGCAACGACGCCATGTCCGCCGGACAGGCCCTATCCAGCGGCGCGCAGGGTTTCCTGATCTCGCCCGGCCCCTGCACCCCCAACGAAGCGGGGATCAGCCTCGATCTCGTGGGCGCGGCGGCCGATGCCGGAAAGCCGCTGCTCGGCGTGTGCCTGGGCCACCAGTCGATCGGGCAGTATTTCGGCGGGCACGTGGTGCGCGGCGGGCTGATGCACGGCAAGACCTCGCCTGTCACGCATGACAACACCGGCGTGTTCGAAGGTATCCCCTCACCTTTCATGGCGACACGCTATCACTCGCTGATCGTCGAGGACATCCCTGAAGCCTTGGTGGTCAATGCCCGTTCGGACGACGGCCATGTGATGGGCTTCCGCCACGAAAGCCTGCCGATCCACGGTGTGCAGTTCCACCCGGAAAGCATCGCCACCGAGCACGGCCACGCCATGCTGGCGAATTTCCTGAAGCTGTGCGGGATCGACGCGAAGCTGCCGCAGCGGCTTTCGGCATGACCCTGCCCGATCCACTCTATCCGCTTGAGGAAGCCGAGGCCGAAACCGCATTTGGCGCCATCCTCGATGGGCAAGTGCCCGACAGCGGGATCGCCGCGTTCCTCACCGCGCTGTCTGACCGGGGCGAGACGGCGAGCGAAATCGCCGGGGCAGCACGGGCCATGCGCGCGCGGATGATCCCCATCTCGGCACCGGACAACGCCATCGACGTTTGCGGCACCGGCGGCGACGGATTTCACACGCTCAATGTCTCCACTGCCGTCTCGCTGGTCGTGGCGGCTTGCGGTGTGCCGGTAGCCAAGCACGGCAATCGCGCTGCCAGTTCCAAGGCAGGCGCAGCCGACACGCTGGAAGCGCTGGGCCTCAACCTCGACCGTGCTGCCGAGACCGCCGAAGCGACGCTAAGCGATATCGGCATCTGCTTCCTCTTCGCGGGCCAGCACCATCCGGCGATGGGCCGGATCATGCCGATCCGCAAGGCCATCGGCCGCCGCACGATCTTCAACCTGATGGGCCCGCTCGCCAATCCGGCAAGCGTGCGCCGCCAGCTCGTCGGCATCGCCCGCCCGGCCTTTGTGCCCATCTATGCCGAAGCGCTCTCGCGCCTTGGCACCGATCATTCGATGGTCGTTTCTGGCGACGAGGGACTCGACGAACTCAGCCTCGCGGGCGGTAACGAACTGGCCGAAGTGCAGGGAGGCGAAGTGGCCATACGCCGCGTTACCCCGCAAGATGCCGGGCTGCCTTCGGTCCCTGTCGAGGCCATCCGCGGCGGCGATGCCACGTACAACGCCGCCGCGCTGCGCACCTTGCTCCAGGGCGAGCCTGGCCCTTATCGCGACGCTGTGCTGTTCAACGCCGCCGGCGCGCTGATCGTGGCGGGCGAGGCACAGAATTGGCAGCAAGGCGCGGAGGAAGCTGCGGAGGTTATCGACAAGGGCCTCGCCAACGCTTTGCTCAACTGCTGGATCGACGCGGTTCGGGCCTGAGGCCAATACTCGCCGACAAGCTCTGAGTGGGCGGCGAAGGGATAGGCCGCATGCCGCCCTCATCCTGAACCGCCGGATCCTGAGCTTGTCGAAGGATCGCAGGACGCCTCTCGACTTGATGTCCGCACGCGCATAAGGCGCAGGCATGTCCGACAAGCTCACCGAAATCTGCGAAACCAAGCGCGAGGAAGTCGAGGAACGCAAGGCCGTCGCCTCGATCGGCACGCTCGACAGTCATGCCGCCCACCAGAGCGCCCCGCGCGGGTTCGAAGCCGCCCTGCGCCGCAAGGCCACGGATGGCTTCGCACTGATCGCGGAGATCAAAAAGGCGAGCCCCTCCAAGGGCCTGATCCGCCCGGACTTCCGCCCGGCGGACCATGCCGCGGCCTATGAGCGCGGCGGCGCGGCTTGCCTTTCGGTGCTGACCGACGCCCCCTATTTCCAGGGGCACGAGGATTACCTGATGGAAGCCCGCGCGGCCGTATCCCTCCCGGTGATCCGCAAGGACTTCATGGTCGATCCCTGGCAAGTGGCCGAAGCCCGCGCGATCGGCGCCGATGCCATCCTGATCATCGTTGCCGCGCTCAACGATACGCTGATGGCCGAAATCGAGGCCGCCGCGCTCGAACGCGGAATGGACTGCCTCGTCGAAGTGCACAACGAAGCGGAGATGGAACGCGCCGCGCGATTGAAATCACGTTTGATCGGTGTGAACAACCGCGATCTCAAAACCTTCGTCACTGATATCGCCACGACCGAACACCTCGCCCCGCTGGCGCCCGAAGGCACGCTGCTGGTGGCAGAGAGCGGCATCAACACGCACGCCGACCTCGAACGCCTGTCCCATTGCGGCGCGCGCACGTTCCTCGTCGGTGAAAGCCTGATGCGCCAGGCCGATGTAGAGGCGGCGACGCGGACCCTGCTCCTGGGGTAACCGGGCTTCTTGGGCAAACGGGGTGTCCTACACCGCGAAAGTCTGGCATTCCCGCCGCATGACCCGATCCGTACCGCTCCACTACGCCCCGGCGCCACGTTGCGCAGCGCGCAAGGTGACACTTACCGCGTTTTTTCCCTGGACAGTGTCAACCGTGTCAACTCTGTCACTTTATGCGGCGGCATCATGAGCAAATCCCTTACCCATATCGATTCGGAAGGATCGGCCCGCATGGTCGATGTTGGCGCCAAGGCGGAAACGCAGCGCCTTGCCGTCGCCTCGGGCCGGATCGCCATGAGCGCCGAGGCCCTCGCGGCAATCCGTGCGGGCAATGCCCCCAAGGGCGATGTGCTGGGCACCGCGCGCGTGGCCGGAATCATGGCCGCCAAGAAGACCGGCGATCTCATCCCGATGTGCCATCCGCTCGCCATCGACGCGGTGAACGTCGATTTCACATTCGAAGACAGCGCCATTCGCGCCACCGCCACGGCCTCTCTCACAGGCAAGACGGGGGTGGAAATGGAAGCGATCACGGCCGTATCCGTTGCCCTCGTCACCATCTACGACATGGCCAAGGCGCTCGACAAAGGTATGGTCATCGGTGAAATCCGCCTGATCGAAAAGCGCGGCGGCAAGTCCGGGCACTGGACGTGGGAGGCAAGCGCCTGATGGCCAAAGTTCCACCCATGCCGTTGGAAGAAGCGCAGGCCCACCTGCTGGCCCTCGCCAGCCCCCTGCCCGTCGAGCATGTCGATATCGAAGGCGCCATCGGCCGCTATCTCGCGCAGCCGCTGCTCGCCCGCCGCACCCAGCCCGCCGCAGATCTTTCCGCAATGGACGGCTATGCCGTGACTGCAGGGGACATGGCCGGTCCCTGGCACGTAGTGGGCGAAAGCGCGGCAGGGCATCCTTTCGCGGGTGAAGTAACCAGCGGGCAGGCCGTGCAGGTTTCCACGGGGGCACTGCTGCCCGCGGGAGCCGCCGCCGTCATCCTTCAGGAAGACCTTGCCCGGCAGGATGACCGGATCATGCTGACAGGGGACGGCCCGCTTCCCCCGCACAAGCACATCCGCCCTTGCGGCCTCGATTTCCGGAAGGGCAGCGAAGTGATCGCAGCCGGTTCGCTGATCGGCCCGGCCGATGCCGCGCTCGCCATTGCCGCCGGGCACAAGCACTTGCCCGTCTGCCGCAAGCCGCGCGTGGCGGTGATCGACAGCGGAGACGAACTCGCCAGCGATCCGGAAACCTGCGCGCCGCACCAGATCCCCGCCAGCAATGGCGCGATGCTTCTGGCCATGGCCCGCAAGCTTCCGGTGGAAGCCTGGCGAAGCGGCCCGGTTGCCGACACGCTCGACGCACTCATTGCCGCTTTCGACGAGGCGCACCACGCAGACGTCATCGTCACCAGCGGCGGTGCTTCCGCGGGCGAGCACGATCTGATCCGTCCGGCGCTGGAAGCCTGGGGCGCATCGCTCGATTTCTGGCGCGTCGCGATCAAGCCGGGCAAGCCGATCCTCGTCGCCCGCCGTAAACGCCGGACCGGGCCGCAAATCGTTATCGGCCTTCCCGGCAATCCGGTGTCGAGCTTCGTCACCGCCTATCATTTCATGCTGCCGCTGCTGCGCCGGATGCTGGGCGCGCGCTATGTTCTGCCCATGCAGATCACCACGCGGCTCGGCGCGCCAATCCGCGCGAACGGCGGACGCCGCGAATTCGTGCGCGGCACATGGAACGGGCAGTCCGTGGTGCCCCAGGCGCTTCAGGACAGCGGAGCCCTCTCCGCACTGGCGCTCAGCAATGTGCTGATCGACCGCGCCGCTTTCGCCCCGGCAGGCGCGGCTGGAGACGAAGTGCGCGTGTTCCTGCTCCAAAATGGCGGTATTGCTTGACGTTACGAATTTCGTTGCTTAATTGTTCTCTCAATGTTCACGATCAGAACATTTCCGGCGGAACATTCCGGCGAATGGCAAGCAAGAGGCAGCGACCATGTTGACGCGCAAGCAGCACGAATTGCTCCGGTTCATCCAGACCCGGCTTGAAGAGAGCGGCATCTCTCCCAGCTTCGAAGAAATGAAGGAAGCGCTGGACCTCAAATCGAAGTCCGGCGTGCACCGTCTGATTTCGGCGCTGGAAGAACGCGGGTTCATCCGCCGCCTGCCCAACCGCGCCCGTGCGCTGGAAGTGCTGCGCCAGCCCGAGGATGCGACGAACAAGCCTGCCGCAGCCCGCCCCGCCCCGGCGAACAGCAACGAGACAGCCGCGCCCCGCGCAATGCCGGAGCCTGCGAACGACGTGATCGAAATTCCGCTGCATGGCCGCATCGCCGCCGGTGTTCCGATCGAGGCGCTGGAAGGCCAGGCGACCCTGCCCGTTCCAGCCGCCCTGCTCGGCTCCGGCGAGCACTATGCGCTGGAAGTCTCGGGCGACTCGATGGTCGATGCGGGCATTCTCGATGGCGATTTCGCGCTGGTGAAACGCACCAATACGGCCCGCGACGGCGAAATCGTGGTCGCCCTGGTGCGCGGCGAGGAAGCGACGCTCAAGTATCTGCACCGCGACAGCGGCATGGTGCGGCTCGATCCGGCCAACGCGGCCTATGAACCGCAGGTCTACGGCCCCGACGAGATCGAGGTGCAGGGCAAGCTGGCGGGGCTTCTGCGCCGCTATCACTAAGGCATGGAAGGCATCCGGCCTACCGGCCGGGGTGCCACCATCCATGATCGCCCTGCCCTTCGGCAACGGTCATGACTTTGCCTTCGGCGAGATGGATCGCCAAGCCTCCGGTGCGGCGTAGCATCGAACGGTCCGCTTTCAGCCAGGCCGGGTGACAACTGCGTGGCAGCCAGCGGTCAGCGATCACGATATCCGCCTTGTCGCAGGCTGCGGCAAGCATGCGTTCCGGCACGTTGTCCCGCCCGCGGGCGATGAGGAGGTGCCAGATTTGCCCTTCCCGCGGCACCGGCACAGTGCAGAAATCCCGGTTGCAGCGGGCGCCCGGCCACTGCGCTATCGAAACGGGCTCGCCCTCCATTCCGGCCAGTTCCAGCAGATTGTCGCGCACATAGTTGCTGCGGCTCTCGCGCAGGACGAAAAGCCTGCCGCCGCCTGGATCGACAAGCCCGACGTGGCGACCATCGCCCGTGACCAGCACATCGGGCGGGGCCATGGCGGCCAGCGTCAGCGCCCCTGCCGCAGCGGGAACAAGCCCCCACAGGCGGATGCGTCCGCTCCACAGGCCCAGCCACAATCCTCCCGCCACGAAGAGCAGGAATGCCCATCCGCCCATGGCAGGCATCACCGTGACGGCCCCCGGTCTCGCCGCAATTACGTGGGCAATGCTGAGGAGCAGGCCGATGGCCTTCCCCGCCAGCCACCACACCGGACCGCCCGCCCCCGCCAGATCGAGCACCAGCGCCACACCGGTCAGGGGCATCACGACGAATGTCGTCAGCGGGATGGCCACCACATTGGCCAGTGCCCCGTACACCCCGGCCCGATGAAAGTGGTAGAGCCCGATCGGCATCAGCGCGAGTTCGATCACCACGCCTGTCAGCAACAGCATTGCCAGATAACGCAGCGCGCGCGCCGCCGCCGCTTCCTCGCGCGGTTCCAGAAACCGCCGGACAGGCGCGGCCGTTCCCAAGGCCACGATCGCCAGCACCGCCCCGAAACTCATCTGAAAACTCGGCCCGGCAATCGATTCAGGCCAGAGCAGGAGCACGCAAACCGCGGCAACGGCCAGCATGCGCAGCGACAAAGGCTCCCGCCCCAGCGCCAGCGCCGCCAGAACCAGCAAAGCCCCGATGCACGAGCGCACGGTCGGCACTTCGGCGCCGGTCAACAGCGTATAGCCGATCCCGGCCAGAGCCCCGGCTGCTGCAGCCGCGACAGGCAGGCGCACGCGCAAGGCCAGCCACGGTGACAGCGCCAAAAGCCGCAACGCCAGCAGATAAACCGCGCCGATCACGGCACTGACATGCAGCCCGCTGATCGACAGCAAATGCGCCAGCCCGGCATCGCGCATAGCCTGGGCATCGGCCTCCGCAATGCCGCCCCGGTCTCCAGCGGCCAGGGCTGCCGCGATTCCCGCCTCTCCCGGTGCGAGTCGTGCCCGGACATGGCGCGCCAGCCCCGCCCGCAACGCTGCGAAACGGCCTCCGCCTCGCCCCGGCGCGATCACTTCGGGCGTGCCGAGCACGGTTCCCGTGGCGGAAAGCCCGGAAAACCAGGCTGTTCGTGCAAAATTGTAAGCGCCCGGCAGCATCGGCGGCGCAGGCGGCATCAACCTGGCCCTGAAGCGGATCACCGCCCCCACTTCGGGCCGGATCGGGGCTTCTGCCAGTGGCAGGTTCACACGCACCTTGATCGCACGTGCGCTGTCCGGTTCGCGCATGGCCAAAATCAGCCTGCCGCGCCCCTGGGCAGGCTGCTCCTCCCGTTCGAGTATCCTGCCGGTGAAGGTTCCGAAGATAGGCCGGGCAATAGGCTGCTGCCCCGTCAGCGCGGAGCGCACCCAAACCGTCAGGCAACCGGCACCCAGCAGAACCGAAACGGACAAAACTCCTATAAAAACATGCGGATACCTCCCATTTGACCACCGGGAGACAATCATTGTCCCGGCCAGGACAAACCAGCCCACGCACCATGCAATCCACCAGCCCGGCGAAGGGAGTACGAACCAGGCGGCGATTCCCGCTCCGAAGGCCACCGCAAGCCATGGCCCGCGATCAAAACCGGCACTGGAAAGAAATCTCTCAAATGCGGCCAAACCCCTCGACAAGAGGCGTTTGCTGTTCCATGGCCGATGTTGCAGTGCAGCGCCCCGGACAGCGTCCGGGCGCGGATTTTCAGACGGTGTGGCCTGGCTCGCCATGGCCCGCATAGGACAGGAAGGCAGAAGTAATGGCAAGCGGCAGTGCATCGGGTGGAACGGCTGGCAAGAAGCCTGTCGTAACGCGCTTTGCTCCTTCGCCCACCGGCTTCCTGCATATCGGCGGCGCCCGCACCGCGCTGTTCAACTGGCTCTATGCCCGCCATCACGGCGGCACCTATCTCTTGCGTATCGAAGATACCGACCGCGCCCGCTCGACTGATGCGGCTATCGAAGCCATTTTCGACGGGTTGCGCTGGCTCGGCCTCGATGGCGACGAAGAACCGGTATTCCAGTTCGCCCGCTCGCAGCGGCACGCCGAAGTTGCGGCCGAACTGCTGGAAAAAGGCTGCGCCTACCGCTGTTACCTCACACCCGAGGAACTCGCCGAGCGCCGCCAGAAGGCACAGGAAGAGCGCCGCCCGTTCCGGATCGACAGCGAATGGCGCGACGCCGATCCCTCCACCTGGCCCGAAGGCCAGCCCTACGTCGTGCGTATCAAGGCCCCGCGCGAAGGTGAGACGGTTATCGAGGATCTCGTGCAGGGCGCGGTCACCGTGCAGAACGCGGAGATCGACGATTTCGTGATCCTGCGCAGCGACGGCACGCCGACGTATATGCTCGCGGTCGTTGTGGACGACAACGACATGGGCGTCACCCACGTGATCCGCGGCGACGATCACCTCAACAACGCGTTCCGCCAGCTCGTGATCCTCAAGGGCATGGGCTGGGACATTCCCGAATATGCCCATGTTCCGCTGATCCACGGTGCGGACGGCGCGAAGATGTCCAAGCGCCACGGCGCGCTGGGCGTCGATACCTACCGCGACGAACTGGGCGTGCTGTCCGAAGCGCTGTTCAACTATCTGCTCCGGCTTGGCTGGGGCCATGGCGACGAGGAAATCATCGCCCGCGAGCAGGCCGTGGAATGGTTCGATATCGCGCACGTCGGCAAGTCACCGTCTCGCTTCGATCTTGCCAAGCTTCAGAATCTCAACGGACATTACTTGCGCGAAGCCAGCGATGAGCGGCTTGCGGAGCTGGTCCTGCCCCGCCTTGGCGGCGATGCGGACCTCGGCTTGCTGACGCGCGCGATGCCCGTGCTCAAGGTCCGCGCCAAGGACCTCAACGATCTTGCAGAAGGTGCCGCCTTCCTGTTCGCCAAGCGTCCGCTCGACATGACCGAGAAGGCGCAAGGGCTCCTGACCGGCGAGGCGCGGGGGCGCCTTGCCGCGATTCACGAGCGCCTGTCCGCAGAGCCCGAATGGACTCTGGAAGGCCTGGAAGCCAACCTGAAAGCAATGGCCGGGGAACTGGGACTGGGACTCGGCAAGCTCGCACAACCGTTGCGGGCAGCCCTGACGGGTCAGACGACATCGCCAGGGATATTCGACGTTTTGGTATTGCTCGGCAGGGATGAGAGCCTTGCGCGCATTGGCGCGCAGGCGGAGGTTCCGGCCGGGTCTCAAGCATAAGGAGAAAAACTGGTGGGTGATCAGGTCAAACTGGGCGCCGGCGGCGCTGAATACGACTATCCTGTCCTGAAGGGCAGCGTGGGTCCGGACGTTGTCGATATCCGCAAGCTCTATGGCCAGGCGGGCATGTTTACGTTCGACCCGGGCTTCACCTCGACCGCCAGCTGCGAAAGCGCCCTGACCTATATCGACGGTGACGAAGGCGTTCTGCTCCACCGTGGCTATCCCATCGGCCAGCTGGCCGAGAATTCGTCCTTCATGGAAGTCAGCTACCTGCTGCTCAATGGTGAACTGCCGAGCAAGGAAGAGCTGGAAACCTTCGAATTCACCATCAGCCGCCACACCATGCTGCACGAGCAGCTGCGCACGTTCTATCAGGGTTTCCGCCGCGATGCGCACCCGATGGCGATCATGTGCGGCGTGGTCGGCGCGCTGTCGGCGTTCTATCACGATTCCACCGACATCTCCGATCCGCTTCAGCGCAAGATCGCCAGCCACCGCCTGATCGCCAAGATGCCGACGATCGCGGCCATGGCGTTCAAGTACGCCGTCGGCCAGCCGTTCCTCTATCCGGACAACAGCCTGTCCTACACCGGCAACTTCCTGCGCATGACGTTCGGCGTTCCGGCCGAGGAATACGAAGTGATCCCCGCTGTCGAAAAGGCGATGGACCGCATCTTCATCCTCCACGCCGACCACGAGCAGAACGCCTCGACCTCGACCGTGCGTCTCGCCGGTTCGTCGGGTGCGAACCCGTTCGCCTGCATCGCGGCCGGCATTGCCTGCCTGTGGGGCCCGGCCCATGGCGGCGCGAACGAAGCCGCGCTCAACATGCTCAAGGAAATCGGCACGCCGGACAAGATCCCGCACTACATCGAGCGCGCCAAGGACAAGAACGACCCGTTCCGCCTGATGGGCTTCGGCCACCGCGTCTACAAGAACTACGACCCGCGCGCGACTGTCATGCAGTCCACCGTGCGCGAAGTGTTCGAAGCGCTCAAGGTCGACGATCCGCTGTTCGAAACCGCGCTGCGGCTTGAGGAAATCGCGCTCAGCGATCCGTACTTCGTCGAGAAGAAGCTGTTCCCCAACGTGGACTTCTACTCGGGCATCATCCTCAACGCGATTGGCTTCCCGACCACGATGTTCACCGTGCTCTTTGCCCTCGCCCGCACTGTGGGCTGGGTGGCGCAGTGGAACGAAATGATCTCGGACCCCGGCCAGAAGATCGGCCGTCCGCGCCAGCTCTACACTGGCCCGACGCAGCGCGATTACATTCCGCTCGACAAGCGTTGAAACCAGCCGCGAGCGATCGCATAAAGAAAAAGCCCTCGCGAAAGCGGGGGCTTTTTCTTTATGTCCGGTCCGCACGGCGGCGGGCCTTGCTCCCTCTACTTCGAGGTCTTCGGGAAATGCGCCTGGATATAGGCGGTCACGGCCCATATCTCGTCCGGAGTAAGGCTTTCCTTGTAGGCAGGCATGGCCGACCCGAACTGGGCGCCGCCCTCTGCCACGGACCAGTAGATAAACGGATCCCACTGCCCCATGGGCCGGTTCGCCAGCCAGGCCAGATCGCCCGGAGGCGGTGTCAGACCGGCGGCCGCTGGTCCGTCACCCAATCCTTGCGCGCCGTGGCATGCAGCACAAGTCGCAGCATAGACCCTGGCCCCGCGCTTCAGCGTTTCGGCCGTTCCAGGCAAAGGATTGGTCATCGATTTATAGGGCTCGGGAATGCCATGCATCATGGCCGCCCGGTGCCGCGGGATAGGCCCGCCTCCCCGGCGCCCCGGCCCCATCCCCATCTGCCCCATCCCCATCTGCCCCATGCCCATTTGCATGAGCCCCGAACCGCGGCTTTCGCCCTGCATCCCGGCCGGGGGAGCCGATCCCGCATAAGCGGCGGCCCCGGCAGCAAGCGTTACGGCAAGAACGGCACCAATCGTCAAAGTCCGCATACCAACCTCCTGGTCATAGCGTTGTTCGTCGATCGGGGCGGGCACGGCGGCGCACACGCGGCCGGATACCGCGAAACGGTTGCGGCTGTACCACACCCCTGCTCCGCGCATGGGGGGACAAGAAAGCAGACAAGATTGGCGAGAGTCATCAGCATCGGCTTTCCATGCTGTGTCCATCGAGTCGACGCCCGATGGTAGACCCTCAGGCCGGGAAGAACATCAACAGTTTCGCAATGTCATGCTTCTTCGCGGCATAAGTCTTGCTCCTAGGGGCCTGTATTCTGAGCCTCTTCCGCCGCCTTGCGTTTCGCCTCGGCCGCCTCGTCCAGCGCGCGCTGCACTTCGCTGCGGGCCTTGCCGAGATCGCCGGAGACTGTGCCGCCATCGATCCTGAGGCCGCCGTTATCGATGTGCAGGTCAATCGGATTGCCATCGATCTGGCCCCTGATGATCGCCTCGCCATTCTCGAAGCGCAAATTACCGACATCGCCAAGCGGGATTTCGCCAAGATCGGGAAGGTCGAGCGGCTGCACGGGACCGGCGGGATCGGGACGCGGCGCAGGCTCGGGCGCGGTTTTTTCACCCAGCGCCTGCTTCATGAAATCGCGCCAGATGCGGGCCGGAACAGTCCCGCCCGAAACGCCTTTCAGCGGCGAATTGTCATCGTTTCCGACCCACACGCCCACGACCAGACCGCCCGCATATCCCACGAAAAGCGCATCCCGGTTTTGCTGGCTGGTGCCGGTCTTGCCATAGTTGGGGGCTTGCAGCATCGCGGCGCGGCCGGTGCCCCGGTTCACCGCCGCGCGGAGCATTTTCTCGATATCGGCGTGCACATCCTTTGAAAGGCTGTGCTTGCGCCCCAGCAGTCCGTCGAACCATCCCTCCTCTTCCGCCGGGAATGCCGTCGGCTTCACGGGAAAGCGGTTTCCGGCCACCCCGGCATAGGCGGCGGTCAGGTCCAGAAGATTCATCGTGGCCGTGCCCAGGGCAATGCTGGGATCGCCTTCGGGCAGCGGCGATGTCACTCCCAGCGAACGCGCCATGCGGATCACGGCAGCATCGCCTGCCTTGTTGAGCAGCCGGACCGCAGCGACATTACTGGAATGCGCAAAGGCATCCTCCAGCGTGATCGTCTGCGAATAGTGGCCGCCTGCATTCTCCGGCCGGTAACTGCCAGCCGTGAACGGCGTGTTCGCGATCGTATCGGATGGCTTCATGCCTTCGCTCAGCGCCGCCAGATAGACGAACAGCTTGAACGTCGATCCCGGCTGGCGCTGGGCCTGCGTGGCCCGGTTAAACGGAGACTGGGCATAGTCCTTGCCGCCCACCATCGCCACGACTTCTCCGTTCGGGTGCATCGCCACCAGCGCCACTTGCGCCTTGCCCAGTCCGGCACGGGCAATGGCCCGGCGCGCATAGCCCTGCAGGCGGGCGTCCAGTGTCGTCGTATAGGTTTCCTTCGCGTAGCTATCCTGATCGAGCGCGCGGGCCTGCGGCAAGGCCCAGTCGGCGAAGTACGTGCCCGTCGGCAGGTCCGCCTTCGTGCGCACATCCAGACGCGGCGCACGCACGGCTTTTGCCTGTTCCTGCGTCAGATAGCCCGCTTCGGCCATGGCATGAAGAACAACGCGCATGCGCTGTTCGGCGCGCTCGTAGTGGCGGCTCGGCGCGAGCCTGGAAGGTGCCTTCATCAGCCCTGCCAGCATCGCACTCTGGCCCAGTGTCAGCTTCTCCGGCTGGCGGTGGAAATAGTGCAGCGAGGCGGCCCGAAGGCCATAGGCATTGTCTCCAAAATAGGCATTGGAGAGATAGCGCTGCAGAATCTGGTCCTTGGTCAGCCAGGCTTCCAGCCAGAAAGCGATCAGCATCTCCCGTGCCTTGCGCCCCAGCGTGCGGTCGGAATTCAGGAAAGTGAACTTGGCAAGCTGCTGCGTGATCGTGCTGCCGCCTTCGGTGCGGCCCGTCGTCATGTTGGTCCACAAGGCGCGGGCCAGACCACGCGGGTCTATGCCCCAGTGACTGTAGAAGCGGCGGTCCTCGATCGCGAGGAAGGCCTGGGGCACATGTTGGGGAAGCTTCGCAATCTCGACAGGGGCTTCCACCATGGCCCCGTTGCGCGCGATGGGCGTGCCGTCGGCTGCCAGCAGCGTGATCTGGGGCGGCGAGATCGGCTGAAGAGACTTCGACAGCGGCGCCGTCACGGCCAGCCAGCCCACAATCAGGAAGAAGCCCAGCAGCATCGCGGCCAGAATACGCACGGCATACCAGCGCCGCGTATGGCGCCGCATATGGCGCCGCTTCGGCCCTTCTTCGGATTCTGACGCGATCCCGCCGTCTGGCAGATCGAAATCCATCCCGTCATCGTCAAACGGGGGAACCCTGCGCAAGTCATCCATTTTCAAAGTCAGGCCAGATGCTTCCCATACGGCGCACCAATAGCACCGGATCGCCGCGCTACGAACCTTTCTTACACAGCAATGGAAGCACTGGACATTCGGCCGGATACGGCCACAATCTTGCCGTATCGGGGCTGCATCGTTTCAGCCTTCTGGGCGGGAAGCGACAACATCATGCTGTTTTTGAGGATCATTGCCTTCGTTTTCGGCGTGCTCGCCGTTGCCATGGGTGCGCTGTGGGTCTGCCAGGGCACAGGCGTGCTGATGTGGCCGGCGGAAAGCTTCATGCTGGCGGACAGGACCTGGGCCATACGCGGCGCGGTGCTGGCGGCGGTCGGCTTTATCCTGCTCTGGCTCCTCTGGCGCGGCAACGGGCGCCGCTGAATCAGGGCTCCATCAGGCCTGCGGGTCCGAGGGCACGTCCAGCATGAAACGGGCGCCCTGCCCCGGCGCGCTGTCCACCGAAAGCTCGCCCCCCATGGCCTTTGCCAGGCTGCGCGAGATGTAGAGCCCAAGCCCGGTGCCGCCATCGCCGCTGCGCCCCAGCCGCTCGTACTTTTCGAACATGCAGGCCTGCTGCTCCTCGGAAACACCCGGCCCCTGGTCGGCCACGATTACCCGGGCGCGCTCGCCCATGTCCTCCAGCCGGATCCAGATGTGCGAATTCTCGGGCGAATAGCGGATTGCATTGCCGATGAGATTGAGCAGCACCTGCAAGACCCGGCGGAACTCGGCAATTGCGCGAAGCTGATCGGACGGGTGCGGCGCCTCGATGACGATGCCTTTCTCACGCGCCCGCACGCCCAGAATTCCCGCTGCCTGCCGCGCGACTTCGGACAAGTCGATACGGTCAGGCGCCGTGCTGAACCCTTCGGACTCAACCACTTCGAGATCCGCCATGTCATCGAGCAGTTCGAGCAACAGCTTGCCCGCGCTGGCAATTTCCCCGGCATATTCCGAATAGGCGTCGGGCAGCGGCCCGGCGAGCCGGGTGCGGATCGTCTCGGCATTGGCGATGATCCGCGAGATCGGCTGCTTGAGCACCGGCGCGATATCCTGGCCGACAAGGCTCCGGCGCGCAGGCACGAGCGGAACCGTCGGCACCGTGGGGACAACAGCCCCCTCGATCACGGCCTCGTCAGAGAGCAGCAGCAGTTCGAAACCGGCAGGATCAAACCCTGGCTGCATATGCGGGATGAGCGCAACTTGCCAGGCGCGTTCCGTGCCCGGCACCGCCACGCGCGCGCCATCGAGCAGGCGCCAGTGCAACGGCTGCTGGTGGGCGAAATCCTCCAGCGGCAGGAAATCGGTCCAGGGCCGTCCGATCCCCGCTTCCATCGCCGCCGTCACTTCGGCCAGATCCGGGCTGTCGGACACGACCGTCAGCACCCGCTGCCCGGCATCGAGCTGGGCGGAAAGCTCGGCGAGATGGCGTGCCGTCAGCGTGCGGCGCCCTTCGGCCGCCGCGCTGTCTTCCACCGGAACCGGCGTTGCATGCCAACTGCGCAGACGGATGACACACCCTTGCCCTTCCCCCTGCGGATCGACTTCGGCCCAGGCCGTTACCGTTTCCAGCCCGTCATGCGCACTGACGGCACGGGCAACGCGAAAGCCATAGCGCCGCGCCTTGCGGACCAGTTCGAGCAGTTCGGGAATCGCGATCGTACCGGGCAGCTCCCCGCCGCAGCGCAACTGCAGCCCGGACAGCGGCTCATCCGCACGCAGCAGCCGGTCCTCGGCATCACTTTCCGCGCGGGCCAGAACGGTTCCCTCTTCGGCCATCATCCCGGATAGCGCCCCGATGAGAGAACCGATGCCGCCAGATCGGGACTGACGCGATCGAAACCGGGCGGCAATGTCACGTCCGGATGCAGCGCCAGGAACTGTTCCTCAACGGCGGAAGGTTCCAGCCCCGCCGCGCGCAGCGCCAGAGCCAGCCGCGCGACTTGCGCCTTGTGTGTGGCAAGGACCACACCATCGCGCCCCTGCCCCGATCCGTGAGACAGCGCCGTCACGAACAGCGCCACACCGCCATGCTGCAAAGACAGGGCCGCAGCCTGCGCCTCGCCCCCCAGCTCAACAAGCAGCCGCGATGCCAGACCGAGACGGCTCGTGCTCTCGTCATATGTCTGCCGGAGCGCGGCCTCGGCCTGCGCAACCCGCTCCGCCATGCCCGGTGTGTGGACGGCGTGCGCCCGCAAGGTCAGCAGCACGGCATGGAACAGATCGCCTGGCAATTCGCGCAAGGGCAGCGTCATTCGCCGAAGCCCTTGGCACCAGCGGGCCTGCGCGGCCAGAAACGTCATGGCGAGCCGCTGCACATCCGGGTCGGCCGATGCAATCAACGCCTGCATCAGCGGCGAAACCACCGGATCGATCGCAAGGCGGCCCTGCATCTTTTCCGTCAGATGCCATTCCAGCGCGAGAGCATGAACGTGAGCCAGCAACGCGGGATTGTCCGTCAGTGCACTGGCAAGATGCTCTGCTTCGGCAGCATCTTCTGCCCGTTCGCCATCGTGCCCCGCAGCTGCCAGCAAGGCACCGGCGATATCACCCAGCATGCCGCGCACCCGCGCGAGAATCTCATCGCTGAACACGGAACTGTCCTCTGCGGCGACCAGATGGCGCAGAATGGGCAACACGGTTTCCGCCATGGCATCGCCGCGCGCGAGTTCCTCGCGCAGCACGGCCTCCACGTTTTCTCCGCTTGCCGGTTGGACAGTCCTGTCGATCATCCCACCCGTCTAATTCTCATTTGGTTAAATCCGGGTTAGGATCTGAACACCTAATTCTGCTGGCGCCCGGCCAGCAAAAGCCCGGCCACAATAAGGCCAATGGACACGACTTGCACCCCGGGCAGAAGCAAGTCCAGCGCCGATGCCACGCTCAACAACACGCCAAGCAGAAGCCGGTCTCCGATCCAGCGCGACGCCGTGCGCTTCACCACACGCGGGACAAGTCCCAGAAGCAGCATCAATATTGCCGGGACAGACAGCCATGACAGCAGAGGCTGCCCCGTAAAGCGCGGCGTATCGGCAAGGATCAAGACCGCGAACACCGTATCGGTCAACCATGCGAGCACATCGGCCCGGGGGATCGCCGGAGGTAGCAAGCCCAACGCATGCCGTTCGGCCGAACGCAGCAGGCCGCTGGCCTCCGCCAGCACCCAGGCCAGCGCAGCAAACAGAAACCCGCCGGGCACCAGCCCGAACCAGCCCAGACCGCCCGCTATCGCAAGAAGAACCACCACGCCCGCCGACAATGCATTGCTGGCATTGCCCGCGTGAAGCATCGACGAACCGAAACTGACGACGCCAAGGCGGGCCACCGCCCGGCCGGGCGACGTCGGCCCATCCGCGAAACGCAGGCGCAGCCACTCGTTTTCCAGAGCGTAGGCCTCGTTTTCGCTGCGAACCATGCGCCAGTCTGTCCCAGCGCGCGCGGCCGCTGGAACCTCGCGCATCTGCACACCCGATTGCAGGGCGATCCGGGTCATCGCGGAAACAACATCGCAATCGGCAGGCAGTTCGTGCAGCCGCTCGGCCAGCTGGCCGGGCAGGCTCATGATCCCGGCACTGGCCCGGTTGATATCGATCCGCTCATACCCTGCCGCCAGCGCCCCCTCCACGGGCTGCACCAGCACTGCCGGTCTGCGGTCTTCCAGCAGCGGCGCGGCGACCGCGGGTTCCACGAACAGCCCCTCGCTCACCACGATGAGATCGTCGGCCGCCGTCACTTGCCCGGCAAGCTGACGGGCGCCTGTCACGATGGCGAACTGCAGCCCGGCATCTTCGGCAGCATGCTGCAGCGCGATGAGTTCCGGAGAGGTTCCGCGCGCGAAACAAATCACGCGCTGGCAATCGAGCGCCAGCACCAGCCCCAACTGATGCTGTGCAAGACTGGCACCGGCCACGCGCAGGAACGCCCGCGGGGACGGCTGTCCAGCGCCGGCAGGCTCCGTCATCGCCAGCAATGCTATCCGCAAATCGTTTCTCCAGCCCCGCAAGACCCGATTTAGGGGGCCTGGCCCGAAGTGCCAAGCAGAACGGATAAATCAGCTTAGGGAAAACTCGGTGACATAGGCCTTGAGCCGCCGCACTACCGACGGATCGCCCGGCGCGGCATCCAGCGCGTCTTCGGCCAGCGCGAGCAATGCGGCGGAGTGAAAGCTGGCCGCGAGCCCTTTCAGGCGCATCGCCGCGACATGCCAGTTGCCATCGCAACGGGACCGTTCAAGCAAGTCCACCTGCCGCCCCACGCTTTCGGCATAGGCCGCGCGCAGCTCGGCATGCAGCACGGCATCGCCGCCCGCCGCAGCGGCGAGAGTTTCTTCCAGAGCACCTGCTTCGTAAGCCATTTCCCCAGGATACTGCGCAAAGCGTTAAACCGGGGTTTATTGCTGGCGGGCACGTGGTATTCTGCCTGGATGGCAGGGGAAAACAGGATCATCGCGTTCGGCGCGGGAAACGGCGAAAACTCCGCGGAGGAGCAGGACGCCACGGACACCGCCGCCGCCACGCCCGGCGCGGAAGCAGAGCCCCAGGCCATCTGGGACGATGCCTGGATCGCGGGCGAAGAAAGCGCCGAACCGTCCCGTAGCTGGATAGCTCCGGCGCTGGCCGGGCTGACGGTCGCGGGCTGGAGCGGCCTGTTCATTGCCGCTCACCTGCCCCAGTTGCAGGCAGGTCTGGCGCTGGCCGACGTGCCGGGCCTCGTCACGCAATGGTGCGTGCCTGTTCTGCTTACCGGCCTCGTCTGGCTGCTGGCGATGCGCCACAGCGCCCGTGAGGGCAAACGGTTCGGCGATGTCGCACGCCTGCTTTCCACCGAGTCCGCGCAGCTCGAACAGCGGCTGACCACGGTGAACCGCGAACTCAGCCTTGCCCGCGAATTCATCGCAGCGCAGTCGCGCGATCTGGAATCGCTCGGCCGTGTGGCGGCAGACCGCCTGTCCCAGAATGCGGGGCGTCTACAGGATCTGGTGCGCGACAATGGCGCACGGGTCGATTCGATCAGCACCGTGAGTTCCAGCGCGCTCGAAAACATGGAAAAGCTGCGCAGCCAGCTTCCGGTGATCGCCAGCTCGGCCAAGGACGTTGCCAACAATATCGGCAATGCCGGGCGCACAGCCGAGGCCCAGCTTGAAGACATGGTGCAGGGCTTCAAGCGCCTCAACGAATTCGGCTCCGCCAGCGAACGCCAGGTCGAATCGCTGCGGGCCCGCGTCAATGAGACGCTGACGGAATTCCAGCGGCAGAGCGAGCAGTTCCAGTCCATTGCTGACGAGCGCTTCTCCGCCCTCGCCGCGCAAGGCGAAGACTTCCGCACCCAGCTCGACAAGCACGAGATCGACGCCCTCGCCGCCATCCGTACCCGTGCCGCCGCCCTGACCGCGGAAATCGATGCAACCCGCGGTCAGCTCGACGATCACGAAGCCGAAAGCCTCACATCGCTGCGCGCCCGCCTCATTGCCCTGCGCGATGAAAGCGACGTGGTCTCGCGCGCCTTGCGCGATGCCGAGGAGCGGGCCGGGGAAGCCCTCAGGGACTCGCTCGAAACGCTGCGGACGGAACAGTCGGCAACGGTGGACAGGATCAACGGTCTTCAGCGCGAAACCATCGAAGCACTCAAGACCGCCCTTACGGACTTGCACGGCGAACAGACCGCCGCGACCGAAAGCATCGCCAAGGCCCAGCAGACAGCGCTGGATTCGCTTGCCGGGCGCCTTGCGACATTGGTTGCCGAAGCTGAGCGCATGGACGAAGCCCTCTCCGAGCGGGGCGAGAAGCTCGTCATCGAGGCGGAAGAGCGGCAGGCCCGCCAGGTCGAACACGAACGCCACGCCATCGCGCGTATCGAACATATGCTGGGCGATCTCGACGGCACGATTGCCGAACGCCTCGAACGCCACCGCCAGCATGCCGCCGCGCTGAGCGAGCGCGCCGAAGCGGTAACGGCGCAGCTTGACGCGTTCGAAAGCCGTCTTGGCGAAATTGCCACACAGACCGGCGATTCCGAGATGCGGCTGACCGGCAGCCTCCAGACACTGACAGACCGCCTCACCGCCGCCCGGACCACGCTGGCCGCAACCGAAACGGATGTAGAGAAGCTCACCGACGACAGCGTGCGCCTGCTCGAACTGATCCAGGCGAGCGCCAAGCAGACTCACACCGCCCTGCCCGAGGCTCTGGCGATCTCGGAAGACCGCCTGCACCGCCTCGAAGGCGGCGTTTCCGCACTTCTGGACGTGCTGCGCCAATCCGCCGAAAGCGGCGAGGAACTGGCCTCCGGCATCGAACAGTCCGGCTCCCATCTCGAAGCCCTGATGGCAAGGCTGACCGAAGCGCAGGACACTGTGAGCAGGCAAGGCGAAGACCATGCCGAGCAACTGACCCGGATGCAGGCCACTCTCACCGAGATCGACAGTGCCGCCAGCAGCAGTGCTGGCAAGGCGCGCGATGAACTCACCGCCGCGATTGGCGCCTTGCGCACGGCCCTGAATGAGGCCGTGGAAGCGATCGAAAGCGAAAGCGCAGAGCGGATCGCCGCCGTCGCGCAAAACCTGGGGGATGAGAGCGCTCAGGCCATCGAAAAGGCCATGCGCACGAAAGTCTCGGAAGTTTCCGGGCAGCTCGAACAAGCTGTGGCCCATGCCGCAGGCGTCACCCGCGAAACGACGATCCAGTTGCGCGATCAGCTCGCCAAAGTCGATGAACTGGCCGGCAATCTCGAAAGCCGGGTCTCACACGCCCGCCAGCGTGCCGAAGAGCAGGTCGACAACGACTTCTCGCGCCGCGTCGCGCTCATTACCGAATCGCTCAATTCCAACGCGATCGATATCGCGGGTGCCTTGTCCACCGATGTGGCGGACACCGCCTGGGCCGCCTATCTGCGCGGAGACCGGGGCATTTTCACCCGCCGTGCCGTCAGCCTTCTGGAAAACGGCGAGATCAAGGCGATCCAGCAGCTCTTCGAACGCGACGATACTTTCCGCGAGCATGTCAGCCGCTATATCCACGATTTCGAGGCCGTGCTGCGCCAGGTGCTTTCCACCCGCGACGGCAATGCGCTGGGTGTGACGCTGCTCTCGTCGGACATGGGCAAGCTCTATGTCGCGCTGGCTCAGGGGATCGAGCGGCTGCGTGGATGATCTGAGACCGGCCGGCAGACGGCAGGCATGAACGGACTGATTTCGCTAGGCGCTATTCTCGGTCGGTTGCTGCTGGCGGGATGTGCCGCGGGTCTGGCGGACAGAAAGCACTTCGCGCCGCGCTGGCTGATTGCCGCGATGTTGCTTGTTGCCATCAACGACGCTCTGCTGACCGGCTTCTACGGAACCTTGCCGCAAGTGGCGCCGCAATTGCAGTGGAACTGGCAAGGCAAAGTGCTGGCCATGGCCGCCACATTTGCAATTGCCCTGCTGCCCGCTTTCCAATGGCGCAATGCAGGGCTGACACTCAAGCACAACCCGGGCAGCCTCAGGTCCGCAATTCCGGTTCTGGCGCTCTATGGGCTATTCTTTCTGGCCATCTCTCTCGCCTTCCCGAGCGGCCCCGCAACGGGCGAAGACGTGGCGTTCCAGCTGACAATGCCGGGCTTCGAGGAGGAACCGTTCTACCGCGGGCTGTTGCTGCTCGCGCTGGACCGGGCCTTCACGGCACGAGTGCAGTTCCTGGGGATAGACTGGGGCTGGGGCGCGATCTTTTCCTGCGCCCTGTTCGGCCTTGCCCATGCCTTCAGCTATTCCGGCGGCCACTTCACGTTCGACCCGCTGTACATGGCCTTGACGGCGCTTCCCGCATTGATTGCCGTGTGGCTGCGCGTGCGCACCGGCAGCGTGCTGCTGCCGGTCATCATGCACAATTTCGGGAACGCTATCCCTCTGCTGGTCTGAGACCCTCGCCGGATAGCGTTCTGCCGCTAGGCTCAGGACCTATTAATCGCGCCATCGAGGTTTGAGGCAAAATGGCTCAGGGCCAGGAAAGAAGGCGCAGGAATATGTCGATATTTCAAGGCTTCTTGACGCAGCCATGGGCCATTTTGGTCAAATCCCTTCGGGACGCCCACATGGCTTCCATATCGAACCAAAGCGCCCTTGGAAAGGCAACCAGCCTTCCCGGCGGGCCCTTTGGCTCGATATGTTCGCCATTTGGGCGCCTCGATGGCGGGATTAATAGCTCCTGAGCCTAGTAGCCCAGATCCTTCACCGGCGGATCGCCGAAGAAATTGAGATCGGCCAGCGTGATCCATCCGTTCACGTAGTTTTCGTAGTAGAGCACGAACAGCACCGCTGCGAGCAGCGTAGCGCGCAACACGATCACGCGCGGGCGGAAGTTCACCGGCGCACTATCGGCATGGCCCGCGCCGACCTCGTCCCCCGATTCATCGGGGGTGCGCAGGCCAATGGGCATGACGAGGAAAGCGCTCAGAATCCACAGCAGACCATAGATCGCCAGGATCGAGAACCATTGCATCTGCATCGCGCTCAATCCTCCAGCAGTAGAACCTGCACTTGCGGCTTCTTGCCGGACCAGCGCGTGGCGGCGCGGCGGGCGGCAAGGCGGGCGGCCTCGACACGGGCGTCCCGGTCCGCCTTCTTCGCGCGGCCCAGCGCCTCCGCAACGTCCCGGCGGGCTTCCTCGATGAACTCGTCGTAGTCCTCGTCCAGCGGGAGGCCCATGGCCGCGATCTCGACATGCCCCTTGCGGTCCGCCGCTACCGAAACGACGCCGTTGTAGGCAATGCGGCGGCGCATCACCATCGCCTCGCCATCGGCGGGAGAGATGATGTCGCCATCGAGCACGAGCCGCCCGGCGCGCACTTCGCCGAATTTGCCGGGATGATCGGGAGCCAGGCGCACAAGGTCGCCGTTCTTCTGGAACACTGCCTTGGGAATGCCGCAGGACAGCCCAAAGCGGACCTGCTCCTTCATGTGACGCACTTCCCCGTGCACCGGCATCAGGATCTGCGGCCGCAGCCATCCATAGAGCGCTTCGAGTTCCGGGCGCCCGGGGTGGCCGGAAACGTGGATCATGCTCTGGCGGTCGGTCACGATCTCCACCCCGGCTTCGGAAAGCCGGTTCTGGATGCGGCCGATGGGAATTTCGTTGCCGGGGATCTGGCGGCTGGAGAACAGCACGACATCGCCCTTTTCCAGCTTGATCGGGTGGCTGCCTTCGGAAATGCGTCCCAGCGCCGCCCGGGGCTCGCCCTGCCCCCCGGTGGCGATGATCAAAACTTCCTCGCGCGGAAGATCCATCGCTTCTTCAGGATCGATCAGTTCCGGCAGGTTCTTGAGATACCCGCAGGCCTGCCCGGACCGGATTATGCGATCCAGCGAACGGCCTGCCACGCAAAGCCTGCGCCGGGTCTTGCGTGCCACATCGCCCAGCGTTTGCAACCGCGCCACGTTGGAGGCAAAAGTCGTGACCAGCACACGCTTGCCCTTGTGCCGCTTCACTTCCTTCAGCAGACCTTCGTAGACCTCGCCTTCGGAGCCCGAAGCCTTGTCGTTGAAGACATTGGTGGAATCGCAGACCAGCGCCAGCACGCCCTCGTCGCCGATGGCGGTCAGTTCCTCGGCGGTCGCCGGGGTGCCGATTTGTGGCGCATCGTCCAGCTTCCAGTCACCGGTGTGAAAGATGCGGCCATAAGGCGTTTCGATCACCAGCGCATTGCCCTCAGCAATCGAGTGCGCCAGCGGAACGTAACGCACACCAAAGGGACCGATCTGGAACTGTTCGAGATCCTCGATCACGATCAGTTCCACCTCGTCCAGAATGCCCGCCTCTTCCAGCTTGGCCGCAACCAGCTTGGCCGTGAATGGCGTGGCATAGAGCGGAACGTCCAGTTCCTCGGCGAAATAGGGCACCGCGCCGATATGATCCTCGTGCGCATGGGTCAGCACGATGCCGAGCAGGTTCTCCCGCTCGTTCTCGATGAATTCCAGATCGGCGAAGACGAGATCGACGCCGGGATATTCGTTCATGCCGAAGGTCATGCCCAGATCGACCATCAGCCACTTGCCCTGGCAACCGTAGAGATTGACGTTCATGCCAATCTCGCCCGACCCGCCAAGGGCGCAAAAAACCAGTTCGTTACCCGGAATCACTTCAATGCTGCCCTTTCGGCAAGAATAGCGAGGCCATCGATGGTGAGATCGGCATCGACGGCGTCGAACATGTCGGTCGCCTCGTCGAACAGTACGGCGAGCCCGCCGGTGGCGATGACTTTGGCCGGGCGGCCGATCTCGGCGCGGATGCGGGCGATCAGGCCCTCCATCATCGCCACATAGCCCCAGAATACGCCGATCAGCATCTGATCCTCGGTGTTGCGGCCGACAACGCTTTTGCTTTCCGGCACTTCGATGGCGATGCGCGGAAGCTTGGCAGTGTTGCCCACCAGCGCATCGAGCGAGAGGTTGATGCCCGGCGCAATGATGCCGCCCTTGTAGGCGCCATGGAAATCGATCACGTCGAACGTGGTGGCGGTGCCGAAATCCACGACGATCAGGTCGCCTTCATGCTTGGCATGAGCGGCAATGGCATTGACCGCGCGGTCCGCCCCCAGCGAGCGCGGCTCATCCACGTCGATGTCGATCGCATAGTCCGCCTTGCCTTGCCCTGCAATCATCGGCTCGACATTGAAATAGTGGCGGCACAGGATTTCCAGATTGTGCAGCGCGCGCGGCACAACCGTGGAGATGATAATCCGGCTGATCTGGCTCGCTTCGATGCCACGGATCGACAGCAGCTGCATCAGCCACACGGCATATTCGTCACCGGTGCGGCGCGGATCGGTGGCGATACGCCAGCGGCCCCTGACCGTGCGGCCTTCCAGCAGCGCGAAAACGACATTGGTATTGCCGGCATCAATAGCGAGCAGCATGGGTTTTGACTTCCTCAATGTGGCGCGCTTGCAAGCAGGACATCGCCTGCGTGGACCGTCCGCTGCGTTCCATCGGCCAGCTCCAGCAGGAGGTTTCCATCCTGCGAAAGCCCGGCAAACCTGCCTTCAAGCACATCCTCACCCGGCGGAAGCACCCTCAACGGCGTTCCCACAGGATGGGCGGCACTTTGCCAGCGGCGCAACAGCGGGGCAAGGCCAGCGCTGCGCCAGCGGTGCAGTTCCCGATCAAACGAGGCCGCGAGCGCTGCCGCAAAGGCATCGCGATCCGGAGCTGGACCGTAGTCTGCGAGCGAAGCAACAGCGCGGTCCGGAATGTCGGGCGCGGCGGCAAGGTTTACGCCGATACCAACAATCACCGTGCCCGCCGCCATTTCCAGCAGGATACCGGCAATCTTGGCGCCATCGAGCAGCAGATCATTAGGCCACTTGAGCCAGAGCGCCCTCGCTTGCGGCACGAACGCAGCCAGTGCCTCATGCACGGCAAGCCCCGTCATCAGCGCCAGTGTAGAAGGCGGCGGATCACCCGGCCCGGGCCGCACCACGGTGGAGCCCATGAAATTCCCGGCCCCGTCGTTCCAGACGCGGCCGAGACGCCCCCTGCCCGCGCTCTGGCGGTTGGCGACGAGCCAGTCGCCTTCGGGCAGGTATTCCCCGCCCGAAAGCATGGCCATCAGATCCGCATTGGTGGAACCGGTTTCTTCGACGGTCCGGATCAAAGCGCCCAGATCGGATCAGAGCGCATGGAACAGCGCGGTCGCGGCCGTATCGGCCAGACCGCCGAGCCACTTGGTCAGCAGGAAGCCCAGCGGCGAGATCACAAGGCAGGAGATCACGAGGATCAGCTTGTGCCACACGTCGCTTTCGCCCTTCACCACATCGGCTGGTTCGTCGAAGTACATGACCTTCACAACCTTGAGGTAATAGAACGCGCCGATCACCGAAGCCGCGAAGCCCAGCGCCGCAAGCACGATCATGCCGCCGTCAACCGCAGCCTTGAACACCAGGAACTTGCCCCAGAAGCCGAACATGGGCGGAATACCGGCAAGGCTGAACATGACCATGGCCATGCCCAGCGCCAATCCCGGACGCGTGCGCGACAGGCCGGCGAAGCTGGGGATGTGCTCGACGTAATTGCCGTTCTCGTCCTTCAGCATCAGGATTACCGCGAACCCGCCGAGCGACATCGCGATATAGATCGCTAGGTAAAACAGCATGGCCGAAGCGCCCTGCGGCGTCGCCACGGCGAGACCGACGAGGATGAAGCCGACGTTGTTGATCGACGAATAGGCCATCAGGCGTTTGATGTTGGTCTGGCCGATGGCGCCCAGCGCACCGACCACGATCGAGGCGAGCGCCAGGAACAGCACGATCTGCTGCCAGGCCGCGGCCTGATCGCCGAAGGCATCGAGCAGCACGCGCATCATCAGGCCGAGAGCAGCCACCTTGGGCGCGGTGGCGAAGAACATCGTCACCGGCGTCGGCGAGCCTTCGTAAACGTCCGGCGTCCACATGTGGAACGGCACGGCGCTGATCTTGAAGGCGAGGCCTGCCAGCATGAAGACGATACCGAACAGCGCGCCGTTCGAAAGACCGCCCGCCAGCGCGGCGTTGATGCCGCTGAACGCGGTGGTGCCGGTGAAGCCGTAAACCAGGCTCATACCGAACAGCAGAATGCCCGAGGCCAGCGCGCCCAGCACGAAGTACTTGAGGCCCGCTTCGGCCGAACGGTCATCGGTGCGCAAGAAGGCAGCGAGCACGTAAGCGGCGAGCGAGTTCATTTCGAGGCCGATGTAGAGCGTCAGCAGATCGCCCGCCGAAACCATGATGCCCATGCCGAGCGCGGCGAAGAGCACCAGGATCGGATATTCGGCCCGCATCGCCTTGAAGCGGTCGAAAAAGGCAGGCGCGATCACCAGCGAGGCGGCGGCCGAGAGGTAGATCAGAACCTTGGTATAGCTCGCGAAAGCATCGGCGTGGAACTGGCCGAAGAAGGCCGAGGTATCCGGGCCCATCGCCCCGCCGCACAGCGCGGGTGCGACCATGGCTCCGGCAGCCACCAGCGCGGCCACCGAGAGGATCGAGATCAGACGGCTTGCCTTGTCCCCGCCCCAGGCGGCAACGAGAAGCAGGATCAGGCCTGCAATGCTAAGCGTTTCTTCCGGCGCGATCAGGCGCAGCGACTGCGACCAGTCCATCAGTGTGCCCCCTCATGCGCAACTTCTTCGTGCACAGGCTTTTCCTTGCCAACAGTGACCTTGGAGTCTCCCTCCGGCGCCGCAGAGGCGATCCGGGCTTCCAGCGCGGCGATATCGGCGCGCATGGGAGCAATGAAACTCTCGGGATAGACGCCCATCCACAGCACCGCGAGCGCCAGCGGAATGACCATCAGGTATTCGCGGGCGTCGAGGTCCAGCATGGCAGCGGCATCGGCGTTCTTCTGGTCGCCAAAGGCAACCCGGCGGTAGAGATAGAGCATATAGCCCGCACCCAGAATGATCCCGGTGGCGCAGATCAGCGCGGTCCATGTCGAGATCGCATAGATCCCCGCAAGGCTCAGAAATTCGCCGACGAAACCGCTGGTGCCCGGAAGGCCGATCGAGGCCATCGTGAAGAGCAGGAAGAACAGCGCATAACGCGGCATGTTGATCGCAAGGCCGCCGTACCGGGCGATCTCGCGGGTGTGCAGGCGATCGTAGATGATGCCCACGCACAGGAACAGTGCGCCCGCGACAAGGCCGTGGCTCAGCATGACCATCATCGAGCCTTCCAGCCCCTGCGTGTTGAACGCGAAAAGACCGATCGTCACGATGCCCATGTGGGCGACCGAGGAATAAGCGATCAGCTTCTTCATGTCGTCCTGCACCAGCGCGATCAGCGAGGTGATCACGACGGCGGCCATCGACAGACCCCAGATCAGCGGCGCGAACTGTGCCGAGGCTTCGGGGAACATCGGCAGCGAGAAGCGGATGAAGCCGTAACCGCCCATCTTCAGCAGCACGCCCGCCAGGATCACCGAACCGGCGGTCGGCGCCTGAACGTGCGCGGCGGGAAGCCAGGTGTGGACCGGCCACATCGGCATCTTCACCGCGAAGCTGGCGAAGAACGCGAGCCACAGCCAGGTCTGCACCTTCGGATCGAAGTTGTAGGCCATCAGCGTCGGCACGTCGGTCGTCCCCGCGACGTGAACCATGTAGAGCATGGCCACCAGCATCAGCACCGAGCCGAGCAGCGTGTAGAGGAAGAACTTGTAGGCGGCGTAGATACGGTCCTGACCGCCCCAGATGCCGATGATCAGGTACATCGGGATCAGGCCGGCTTCGAAGAACATGTAGAACAGGAAGATATCCTGCGCGCAGAACACGCCGATCATCAGCGTTTCCATGATCAGGAACGCGCCCATGTATTCGCCGACGCGCTTCTCCACCGACTTCCAGCTCGCGCCGATGCAGATCGGCATGAGGAAGACCGTGAGCACAATCAGCAGAAGGGCAATGCCATCGATGCCGAGCGCATAGGAGAAGCCCGAGAACAGCTCGTGCCGTTCTGTGAACTGCCACTGCGCGCCGCCGATATCGAAATTCAGCCAGAGCACCACGCCAAGCGCGAAATCGACCAGGGTCGCAACCAGCGCCAGCGTGCGCGCTGCTTTCGCGTCAAGGAAGAAGCACGCCAGCCCCGCCACCAGCGGCACCAGCATCATCACGCTGAGGATCGGAAAACCACTCATCATCTTATCCCGCGATCACCCAGCTGATGGCGCCGACAAGGCCCAGCAGCATTATGAGAGCATAGCTGTACAGATAGCCCGACTGGACCTTCTGCGTGTAAGTCGAACCCTTGGCCACGGCCCAGGCGGCGCCGTCCGGACCGAAACGGTCGATGACGCCGATATCGAGCACCTTCCAGAACACCTTCCCGATCCAGAAAGCCGGGACGACGAACATGTAGTGATAGAGCTCGTCGAACATCCACTTGCGGTACACGAAGGTGTAGACCGGCCCGAGCTGCTCGGCGACAGCCGCCGGGAAGCGGGTGTTCTTGATATAGCCATACCAGGCGATGACGAGGCCGATCAGCATCACGATGAAAGGCATGTATTTGATCACGCCCGAGATGCCGTGCATCGCGTGGATCAGGTGTTCGTGGAACACCAGCGAACCCTTCCAGAATTCGCCCATGCCATCGCTGACGAAAGCGTGCTCGAACACATAGCCCGCGGCGATCGCACCGACCGAAAGCAAGATCAGCGGGATCAGCATGACCAGCGGGCTTTCGTGCGGGTGATAACCGGCGGTACCGTCATCATGATCCGCGTGCCCGTGCCCATGATCGTCATGACCGTGGCCATGCGCATCGTGGACCGCGTGCTGGATGTGCTCGGAGCCTGCCCAGCGCGGCTTGCCGAAGAAGGTCAGGAACACCAGACGCCACGAGTAGAAGCTCGTCATCAGCGCCGCGACAATGCCCATCCAGTAAGCGAAGTGGCCCATGCCGGTGCCGCTCGCGTAAGCAGCCTCGATGATCGAATCCTTCGAGTGGTAGCCCGCGAATCCCACGCCGAACAGGCCGACGCCAGTGATCGCGAGAGTGCCGAAGGTCATCGCCCAGAAAGTGATCGGGATCTGCTTACGCAGGTTGCCGTAGAAGCGCATGTCCTGCTCGTGGTGCATCGCGTGGATCACCGAACCGGCGCAGAGGAACAGCAGCGCCTTGAAGAAAGCGTGCGTGAACAGGTGGAACATGGCCGAGCCGAAGGCGCCCACGCCCGCTGCAAAGAACATGTAGCCAAGTTGCGAACAGGTCGAGTACGCGATCACGCGCTTGATGTCCCACTGTGTGCAGCCGATCGTGGCGGCAAAGAAGCAGGTGGCGGCACCGATGAAGGTGATGAAGGTCATCGCCGTCGGGCTCGTCTCGAACATCGGCGAGAGGCGGCAGACCATGAACACGCCGGCGGTCACCATGGTGGCGGCGTGGATCAGCGCCGAGACCGGGGTCGGACCTTCCATCGCGTCCGGCAGCCAGGTGTGCAGGCCAAGCTGCGCCGACTTGCCCATGGCACCGACGAACAGCAGCAGGCAAAGCACCGTCATGGTATCAAAGCGCATCCCGAGGAAGCCGATGGTCGAACCGGCCATGCCCGGCGCAGCGGCGAGGATATCGGGGATCGAGACCGTGCCGAACACCAGGAACGTGCCGAAGATGCCGAGCATAAAGCCCAAGTCACCCACGCGGTTGACCACGAAGGCCTTGATCGCGGCGGCACTGGCCGACGGCTTGCGGAACCAGAAACCGATCAGGAGGTACGAGGCAAGGCCCACGCCTTCCCAACCGAAGAACATCTGCACCAGGTTGTTCGCCGTCACCAGCATGAGCATGGCGAAGGTAAACAGCGAGAGGTAGGCGAAGAAGCGCGGCTGATCCGGCTCTTCGTCCATGTAGCCCCACGAATAGAGGTGCACCAGCGCCGAGACCGAGGTGACGACGACGAGCATGACCGCGGTCAGCGTATCAACGCGCAGCGCCCAGTCGAAGTTCAAGGTACCCGAGGCGACCCACTTCATGACCGGAACGACGGTCGCCTCGGCGCTGCCGTTCAAGAACTGAATGAAGATCGGCCAGGACAGCCCGCACGCGATAAACAGCGCGCCGGTCGTAATCGACTTGGCCGCCACATTACCGAGCTGCTTGTTGCCAAGCCCGGCAATGATCGCTGCCAGCATCGGCAGGAAGACGATGATCAGGATCTGGTTCAACGCCTTATCCCTTCATCCGGTTGACGTCGTCGACGGCGATGGTGCCGCGGCCACGGAAGTAGATCACAAGGATTGCAAGCCCCACTGCCGCCTCGCCGGCCGCCACCGTCAGCACGAACATCGCGAAGATCTGTCCGGTCAGGTCGTGCAGGAAGGCGCTGAAAGCGACGAGGTTGATGTTCACCGCAAGCAGGATGAGTTCGATCGCCATCAGGATCACGATCACATTCTTGCGGTTGAGGAAAATGCCGAGGACGCCGAGCACGAAGAGGATCGAGCTCACCACGACATAGTGTTCGATACCGATCACAGTTGGACCCCCTTGCCGACTTCCGGCTTGACGTTGACCGTCGCCTCATCGGGACGGCGCGCGATCTGCTTGCTGATCTTCTGGCCGCGCGTATCGCCACGCTGGCGGTGGGTCAGCACGATGGCACCGATCATGGCGACGAGCAGGATCACGCCAGCCGCTTCGAAAAGGAACAGATAGCGGCTGTAGAGCAGCGCGCCGATCGCTTCGATGTTGGTCGTGCCAGCAGGCTGTGCCGCCGTGCCGTCGGGCGTGCCGAGTTGCAGCGCACCGGCCTTGTAGGCACCGATGCCCAGGACCATCTCGGCCAGCAGGACGATCGCCACCAGCATGCCCAGCGGGAAGTTCTTGACGAACCCGGCGCGCAGTTCCGCGAAATCGATGTCCAGCATCATGACGACGAACAGGAACAGTACCGCGACCGCGCCGACATAGACGATGACCAGCAGCATCGCGATGAATTCGGCACCGACGAGGATCATCAAACCGGCAGCGTTAAAGAACGCCAGGATCAGCCACAACACCGAATGCACGGGATTGCGGGAAAGGATGGTGATCGCACCCGACGCAATGGTCATCACGGCGAAAAGATAGAAGGCGATAACGTGAATCATGAGCCCGCGCGCCTCCTAGCGATACGGCGCATCGGCTTCAAGGTTCGCGGCAATCGCCCGCTCCCACTTATCGCCGTTCGCCAATAGCTTAGCCTTGTCATAGAGCAGTTCTTCGCGCGTTTCGGTCGCGTATTCGAAGTTCGGCCCCTCGACGATGGCATCGACCGGGCAGGCTTCCTGGCAGAAGCCGCAGTAGATGCACTTCGTCATGTCGATGTCGTAGCGCGTGGTGCGGCGCGAACCGTCTTCACGCGGCGCCGCCTCGATGGTGATCGCCTGTGCCGGGCAGATCGCCTCGCACAGCTTGCAGGCGATGCAGCGTTCCTCGCCGTTGGGATAACGGCGCAGCGCGTGCTCACCACGGAAGCGCGGCGAAAGCGGGTTCTTCTCGAACGGGTAGTTGATCGTCGCCTTGGGCTTGAAGAAGTACTTCAAGGTCAGCCAATGCGCCTTCACGAACTCCCAGAGCGTGAAGCTCTTGATCAGTTGAGCGGCGGTCATGCGAAGTGTCCGGTAGCCATGAGGTAGCCGCTGACGAGAACAACGAACAGCAGCGATACGGGCAGGAAGACCTTCCAGCCCAGGCGCATCAGCTGGTCATAGCGGTACCGCGGGACGGTCGCCTTCACCCAGCTGAACACGAAGAAGAAGAACAGCACCTTGAGCAGGAACCAGACGATGCCCGGCACGAGGTACAGAACGGGGATGTCGAGCGGCGGCAGCCAGCCACCCCAGAACAGGGTCGCGTTGAGCGCGCACATCAGCAGCACATTGGCATATTCGCCCAGCCAGTAGGCGGCGAAAGCCATCGACGAGTATTCGGTCTGATATCCGGCAACGAGCTCCGATTCCGCCTCGGTGAGGTCGAAAGGCGCGCGCTGCGTCTCGGCCATGCCCGAGATCAGGAACATGACCCACATCGGGAACAGCAACGGATTGAACACGAAGCCGTTCAGCAGCCAGACGTGATCCTGCTGCGCCTTGACGATACCGTTCATGTTGAACGTTCCCGCCCACAGGACGACGCAGATCAGAATGAAGCCGATCGAGACTTCATAGGAAATCATCTGCGCCGAAGCACGCATCGCGGAGAAGAACGGGTACTTCGAATTCGAAGCCCAGCCCGCCATGATCGTGCCGTAAACGCCCAGCGAGCTTATCGCGAGCACATAGAGCAGGCCGACGTTGATGTCCGCGAGGATCGCGCCCGAATTGAACGGGATCACCGCCCAGGCCATCAGCGCGACCGTGAAAGTCACGACCGGCGCGATCAGGAAGATGCCCTTGTTCGCGGCCGAAGGAATGATGGTTTCCTGCAGGAAGACCTTGAGACCGTCCGCGAAGCTTTGCAGCAGGCCGAACGGGCCGACCACGTTGGGGCCGCGGCGCAGCGCCATGGCGGCCCAGATCTTGCGGTCGGCATAGATGATCATCGCCACGCCGAGCAGCAGCGGCAGCGCGATCAGCAGAATGCCGCAGATCGTCGAAACGAACCATGCCCATTCGTAGGACATGCCGAGGGTCTGGAAGAACGCAGTCATTCCGCAGCCTCCGCGATCTCCTCACCGTGCAGCAATTCAGCCGAACATTGCTGCATGGTCGCGCTGGCGCGAGCGATGGGGTTGGTCATGTAGAAGTCCTTGACCGGGTAGGCGATCGGGCCGGATGCGGAACCGCCACCGGCAGGCAGGTCGCTCCCGTAGTCCGCCAGGCCTTCGATGCCAAGGGCCGGGACTTCGGAAATCATCGCGGCGCGCAGTTCCTCGAAACTGTCGAAGCCCACCGAGACGCCGAAAGCGTCCGCCAGAGCGCGCAGAATGGTCCAGTCTTCACGGGCATCGCCCGGTGCGAACACGGCCTTGTCAGCCCACTGCACGCGCCCTTCGGTGTTGACGTAAGTACCTGCCTTCTCGGTGTAGGCCGCGGCAGGCAGGATCACGTCGGCGGCATGGGCGCCCTTGTCGCCGTGATGGCCGACATAGACGATCATCGAGTCGGCGAACTTGGTGTAATCCACCTCGTCCGCGCCGAGCGAGAGCAGCACCTTGGGCTTGGCCGCGACGATATCGGCGATGCCGCCCTTCTGCGCGAAGCCAAGCATAAGGCCGCCCATGCGGGCCGCTGCCATGTGGAGCACGTTGAAGCCGTTCCACCTCGTGCCGTCTTCCAGTTCGCGCACGATGCCGATCTGCTCGCCGACCGAAAGCGCAGCTTCCAGACCGCCCCGGCCGATCCCTGCACCGCCGACAATGATCGCCGGACGCTTGGCATCGCGGATCGTTTCCCAGACGTGGTTCGGCAGATTGCCGATGACGGACAGGTCTTCGCCGAGGAACTCACCGCCGAAGGTGGTTTCCCACTCGGGGCCGATCAGGAAGATCTTGGCGCCGCGCTTCACCGCCTTGCGCAGGCGGGCATTCACCAGCGGCGCTTCCCAGCGCACGTGGCTGCCAACGATCAGGATAGCATCGGCGGTCTCGATACCGGCCAGCGTGGTGTTGAAGTTTACCGCCGCAAGGCTGGACGTGTCGTAGTCCATACCGGTCTGGCGGCCTTCGAGCAAGCTCGAACCAAGTGCGCCGGTCAGCTTCTTGGCCGCAAACATCGTCTCGCAGTCGAGCATGTCGCCCGCAACCGCCGCAATCGAGTTACCGGGGTTCAGCGTGGCGATGGCCGCGAAAGCCTCGTTCCACGTCGCGGGAACCAGCTTGCCGTCGCGGCGCAGGTAGGGCTTGTCGAGACGGCGCTTGGTGAGGCCGTCCACCATGTAGCGCGCCTTGTCGCTGATCCATTCCTCGTTCACGTCGTCATTGACACGCGGGAGGACACGCAGGACTTCGCGGCCACGGCTGTCGATGCGGATATTGGCACCGACGGCATCGGACACATCGATGCCCAGCGTCTTCTTCAGCTCCCACGGCCGCGCCTCGAACGCATAGGGCCGCGAGGTCAGCGCACCGACCGGGCAGAGGTCGATCACATTGGCCGACATCTCATGCTTCGCGGCCTGCTCCAGATAGGTGGTGATCTGGGTGCTTTCGCCGCGATAGAGCGCGCCGATCTCGTCGACGCCCGCGATTTCCTCGGAGAAGCGCACGCAGCGGGTGCAATGGATGCAGCGCGTCATCGTGGTCTTGATGAGCGGGCCCATGTTCTTTTCGGTCACGGCGCGCTTGTGCTCGTGATAGCGCGAGCCGCCACGGCCATAGGCCACCGACTGGTCCTGCAAGTCGCACTCGCCGCCCTGGTCGCAGATCGGGCAATCGAGCGGGTGATTGATGAGGAGGAACTCCATCACCCCTTCCCGCGCCTTCTTGACCATCTCGGAGTCAGTGCGGATTTCCTGCCCCTCGCCTGCCGGAAGCGCGCAGGAAGCCTGCGGCTTGGGCGGCCCGGGCTTCACCTCGACGAGGCACATGCGGCAGTTGCCAGCAATCGACAGGCGCTCATGATAACAGAAGCGCGGGATTTCCTTACCGGCCAGCTCGCAGGCCTGCAGGACAGTGGCGCCCTGCGGGACTTCGATTTCTACGCCGTCTACGGTTACCTTGGGCATTACTCAGCGGCCTCCGGCATGTTTTCAGCGATCCGGCGTTCCAGCTCGGGGCGGAAGTGGCGGATCAGGCCCTGGATCGGCCATGCGGCCGCGTCGCCCAGAGCGCAGATGGTGTGGCCTTCGACCTGCTTGGTCACCTGCTGCAGCATGTCGATTTCCTCGACCGCCGCGTCACCGGTGCGCAGGCGTTCCATCACGCGCCACATCCAGCCCGTGCCTTCGCGGCAGGGCGTGCACTGGCCGCAGCTCTCGTGCTTGTAGAAGCGCGAGAGGCGGGCAATGGCGCGCACGATATCGGTGGACTTGTCCATCACGATCACGGCGGCCGTGCCGAGACCGGAACCGACGGCCTTGAGACCGTCGAAGTCCATCGGCGCGTCCCAGATCTGCTCGGCGGGAACCAGCGGGACAGAGGAACCGCCCGGGATCACGGCCAGCAGGTTGTCCTTACCGCCCCGAATGCCGCCGCAATGCTTTTCGATGAGTTCGCTGAAGGGAATGCTCATTTCCTCTTCGACGACACACGGCTTGTTCACGTGGCCAGAAATCTGGAAGAGCTTGGTGCCCTTGTTGTTTTCCCGCCCAAAGCCGGAGAACCACGATGCGCCGCGCCGCATGATCGTCGGCGCAACGGCAATGGACTCAACGTTGTTGACCGTGGTCGGGCAACCATAGAGGCCTGCACCGGCCGGGAACGGCGGCTTGAGGCGGGGCTGACCCTTCTTGCCTTCGAGGCTTTCGATCATCGCGGTCTCTTCGCCGCAGATGTAGGCGCCCGCGCCGCGATGGACGAAGACGTCGAAATCGTAGCCCGAACCGCAAGCGTTCTTGCCCAGCAGGCCCGCGGCATAAGCCTCATCACGCGCGGCAAAGAGCGTTTCCGCCTCGCGAATGTATTCGCCGCGAATGTAGATGTAGGCCGCGCGCGCGCCCATCGCGAAACCGGCAACCAGCGCGCCTTCGAGCAAGATATGCGGATCGTGACGGATGATCTCACGGTCCTTGCACGAACCCGGCTCGGATTCGTCGGCATTGATGACGAGGAAGCTGGGCTTGGGATTGCCGTTATGATCCTTGGGCGGTTCCTTCGGCATGAAGGACCACTTGAGGCCGGTGGGGAAGCCCGCACCGCCGCGCCCGCGAAGCCCCGAGGCCTTGACCTCCTCGATAATGGCTTCCTTGCCCTTGGCGAGAATATCCTTGGTGCCGTCCCAGGCGCCGCGCGCCTGCGCTTCCTTCAGGTTCCTCGGCTGATAGCCGTAGACATTGGTGAAGATGCGGTCCTTGTCCTGGAGAGCCATGGCTTACCACTCCCCTCGATAATCGTGATTTTCGGAGACCATCTCCTTGAGCGTGGTCGGCCCGCCCGATGGTTCGACGGTGTGGCGGCCCGGCTCCTGCGTCCCGGCCTTGGGCGTTTCGCCCTTGGCCAGAGCATCGAGCACCGCGTCCATGCGCTCCGCCGTCAGATCCTCATAGTTGTCATCGTTGATCTGCACCATCGGGGCCGAGGCGCAATTGCCCATGCACTCGACTTCGGTGAACGACCACATGCCGTCTTCGGTGGTGTGGCCGGGTTTCATCCCGCGCTTCTTGCAAGCGGCGATGATATCGTCCGATCCGCGCAGCATGCACGGCGTGGTGCCGCAGACCTGCACGTGGAAACGGCCGATCGGGGCGATGTTGTACATCGTGTAGAACGTCGCGACCTCGACCACGCGGATGATCGGCATGTCGAGGTAAGCCGCGACATATTCCATCACCGGGATCGGCAGCCAGCCTTGCGTGTTTTCCTCCGCGCCGACCTGGCGCTGGGCGAGATCGAGCAGCGGCATCACGGCCGAGCGCTGGCGCCCCTCCGGATAGCGTGCGACGATCTCCTTCGCCTTCGCGGCGTTGGCTTCGGTCCAGGCAAAATTGCCCCAACGCGCCCGCAGTTCGGGCGTATCAGGTTCGATATAGCGGTCAGCCATGCTTACCCCTGCGCTTCAGCCATTGATCCTGGCCGAAAAAGAAAATCTCGAAACCGGCGATCGCACTCACAAGCATGGCGATCGTCGGAGACGGCTGCGATCCGGTGGAGAGCACGCCGAAATAGAGCGCGACGAGGAACAGCCCGGTCATGGCCGCCCACACGCGGATCATCTCCACCGTCGTCAGCCTCAACGGTCGCACTCCCCGAACACCACGTCGATGGCGCCCAGAATGGCGGTCGCGTCCGGCAGCATGTGGCCCTTGGACATGAAGTCCATCGCCTGCAGGTGGCTGAACGCGGTCGGACGGATCTTGCAGCGGTAAGGCTTGTTGGAGCCGTCCGAGACCAGATAGACGCCGAATTCGCCCTTGGGGCTTTCGGTAGCGACGTAGACTTCGCCCGCCGGAACGTGGAAGCCTTCGGTGTAGAGCTTGAAGTGATGGATCAGCGATTCCATCGAGCTCTTCATCTCGGCGCGCTTGGGCGGCGAGACCTTGCGGTCGTCCGAGCAGATCGGGCCTTCGGGCATCTCGGCCAGGCACTGCTTCATGATCTTCGCGGACTGGCGCACTTCCTCGACGCGGACCATCATACGGTCGTAGCAGTCGGAATTGGTGCCCACCGGGATCTCGAAGTCCATGCGGTCATAGACGTCGTAAGGCTGCTGCTTGCGGATATCCCAGGGGATGCCCGCCGCGCGGATCATCGGGCCGGAGAAGCCCCATGCAATCGCGTCTTCCTTGCTGACAAGGGCGATATCGACATTGCGCTGCTTGAAGATGCGGTTGTCGACGACGAGGCTCATCGCGTCCTCGAACAGCGTCGGCAGGCGCGTGTCGAGCCATTCGGCCATGTCGGCCAGCAGCTTGAGCGGCACGTCCTGATGCACGCCGCCCGGACGGAACCAGGCCGAGTGCATGCGGGCGCCCGAAGCGCGCTCGAAGAAGTTGAGGCAATCCTCGCGGATTTCGAACAGCCACAGGTTCGGCGTCATCGCGCCCACGTCCATGACGTGGCTGCCGATGTTGAGCATGTGGTTGCAGATACGGGTCAGCTCGGCGAAGAGCACGCGCAAGTACTGGGCGCGCAGCGGCACTTCGACGTTGAGCAGCTTTTCGACCGCCAGCACGTAGGAGTGCTCCATGCCCAGCGGCGAGCAGTAGTCCAGACGGTCGAAGTACGGCAGCGCCTGAAGGTAGGTCTTGTGCTCGATCAGCTTCTCGGTGCCGCGGTGCAGCAGGCCGACGTGCGGATCGATGCGCTCGATCACTTCGCCGTCCAGCTCCATGACCATGCGCAGCACGCCGTGCGCGGCCGGGTGCTGCGGACCGAAGTTGATCGTGTAGTTGTCTACGACTTCGCCCGTGGTGGTGGGCGACTGTTCGAGCTGCATGCTCATACTTTGTCTCCCTCGGCCTTCTCATCGCCCGGCAGCACGTATTCCGCGCCTTCCCAGGGGCTCATGAAGTCAAACTGGCGCAAGTCCTGCGCAAGCTTGACCGGCTCGTAGACCACGCGCTTATCCTCTTCGGAGTAGCGCAGTTCCTGATAGCCGGTGAGCGGGAAGTCCTTGCGGAACGGATGGCCTTCGAACCCGTAGTCGGTGAGGATGCGGCGCAAGTCCGGGTTGCCCGCGAAGATCACCCCGTACATGTCGAACACTTCCCGCTCCAGCCAGCCCGCGTTGGGCCACAGCGTGGTGACAGTCGGCACCGGCGTATTCTCGGCCGCGTTAACCTTCACCAGCAGGCGGTGGTTCTTGGTGTACGACAGCAGCATGTAGACGACATCGAAACGCTCGGGGCGCGAGGGATAATCCACCCCCGCCATTTCCATCAGCGCCTGATATTCGTGCTCGTCACGCAGCAGCTTGAGCGCGTTCTCGATCTCGCCGCGCGCAATGGTGAGCACGACTTCGCCATGCTCTTCCTTGCCGGACACCAGCATGGAGCCGAGCGCGGCGCTCAGCGTATCGAGAACGCCTTCGTTCGAAGCGAACTTGGGGGCGGAATGGAGGACGGTCATACAGCACTCCAGCCGTTGCGCGCGGGCTTCGACGAGCTCAGCCTGAGCGGGGTTGGGGTTTGTTCCAAAGTAAAGGTCCGCTCATCCTGAGCTTGTCGAAGGATGCTCACGCCCCTCACCTTTCCACCGTGCCGACGCGGCGGATTTTCCGCTGCAACTGCATCACGCCGTAAAGCAGCGCTTCGGCAGTCGGCGGGCAGCCGGGCACATAGATATCGACCGGCACGATGCGGTCACAGCCGCGCACGACGGAATAGCTGTAGTGGTAGTACCCACCGCCATTGGCGCACGAGCCCATCGAGATGACGTACTTCGGCTCCGACATCTGGTCATAGACCTTGCGCAGCGCCGGGGCCATCTTGTTGCACAGCGTGCCGGCCACGATCATCACGTCCGACTGGCGCGGCGAGGCGCGCGGCGCGGCACCGAAGCGCTCCATGTCGTAACGCGGCATGTTCACGTGGATCATCTCGACCGCGCAGCAGGCAAGGCCGAAGGTCATCCACCACAGCGAGCCGGTGCGGGCCCACTGGAACAGTTCCTCGGTCGAGGTCACCAGAAAGCCCTTGTCGGACACTTCCTGATTGAGGTCGTTGAAAAACGCCTGATCGGGGGCCGTCACAGCGCCGCCTTGCGAAAGGGGCCGTCCGGCAGAGTTCACGAGTGTGCTCATTCCCAGTCCAGAGCTCCCTTCTTCCATGCATAGGCAAGGCCAATGGCCAGTTCGCCGAGGAATACCATCATCGTCACCCACCCGGCCCAGCCGGTCAGCTTGAGCGAGACGGCCCAGGGAAACAGGAACGCGGCCTCAAGGTCGAAGATGATGAACAGGATCGCCACCAGATAGAAGCGCACGTCAAACTGGCTGCGCGGATCCTCGAACGCGGGAAAGCCGCATTCGTACTCGCTGTTCTTGTCGGCGTTGGGCTGGTGCGTGCCGGTCAGGCGGGCCACGCCCATCGGCAGAAAAACGATTACCGCCGATAGCGCCAGTGCGATCACCAGGAATATCAGGATCGGCAGGTATTGTGACAGATCAGTCAATGGTTCTGGCCTCATACCGGAATGCGACTGCCGGACTCACCTCATACGGGGCACGCCCGGTCGTTGGGCGCGCTCTTAGGACAGGCCTCCCGGCATCGCAAGGTGTCGCCTTGGATTATTCCGGCCTTATCCATTGCAATGCAACAAGACTCTGGCCGGTAAGGCCGGAATTCGGGCTTTGCACGCACGGTCCGGGCAACTTCATGACATCGCCTGGCGCCGCTTGCCCTGCCGCGAGTCGGGCTGGCAATATCCCTCCGGCTTCCCATCTTGATGCGGGAAGTTCCTCGAAATCCCGCCCGGAAGGTGGGCAGGACCAGAAGAGCTGCCGCCAGACTTTGCCCGGCGCCGAGCGGTCGCGGTTCCGGAACAGTATACCGTTACGGCCCCCATTTTTCCGTCATTGCATTTGGTGCATCGCAACATTATCCGGTCGGCAACTGTCTAACACTATAACTTGAGAGGCACGCACATGGCTCAGATTTCGGCTTCAGACCCGATTGTCATTCTTTCTTACGCTCGCACGCCGATGGGCGGCCTGCAGGGTTCGCTGGCCGAAGTCGCCGCGACCGACCTTGGCGCGACCGCTGTGAAGGCCGCTGTCGAGCGCGCCGGAGTCGCGGGCGACGACATCGAGCGTATCTACATGGGCTGCGTGCTGCCTGCCGGTCTTGGCCAGGCCCCTGCCCGCCAGGCCGCGCTCAAGGCCGGCCTGCCCAAGTCGGTCCAGGCCACCACGGTCAACAAGGTCTGCGGCTCGGGCATGCAAACAGTGATCATGGGCGCAGAGGCGCTGGCCGCCGGTTCGCTCGACGTGGTGATCGCGGGCGGCATGGAGTCGATGACCAATGCTCCCTACCTCTCGAAGAAGCACCGCAGCGGCGCCCGGGCCGGTCACGACACGCTTTACGATCACATGTTCCTCGACGGCCTCGAAGATGCTTACGAAGGCGGCTCGATGGGCTCCTTCGCCCAGGTGAGCGCTGACGAATACCAGCTCACCCGCGAAGCCCAGGACGATTACTCGGTCGAGTCGCTGCGCCGCGCGGTGGAAGCGATCGAGACCGGTGCGTTCAAGGGCGAAGTCGTTCCCGTCACCGTCAAGACCCGCAAGGGCGAAGTGATCGTCGACACCGATGAGCAGCCGCCCAAGGGCAATCCGGAAAAGATCCGCACGCTGCGTCCGGCCTTTGCCAAGGACGGCACCATCACCGCCGCCAGCTCCAGCTCGATCTCCGACGGCGCCGCAGCCATGGTGCTGACCCGCAAGAGCGTGGCCGAAGCCAAGGGGCTCTCCCCGGTCGCCACCGTCGTAGGCGTTGCGGCACACGCACAGGAGCCCGCCAAGTTCACCACCGCTCCGGTGGGCGCGATCACCAAGCTGATGGAAAAGACCGGCTGGAACCTGGCGGACGTCGATCTGTTCGAAGTGAACGAGGCTTTCGCCTGCGTCGCAATGTTCGCGATGAAGGACCTCGGCATCCCGCACGACAAGGTCAACGTCAACGGCGGCGCCACGGCGCTGGGCCACCCGATCGGCGCTTCTGGCTCGCGCATCATCGTCACCCTGATCAATGCCCTGAAGGAAAAGGGCCTGAAGAAGGGCGTCGCCTCGCTCTGCATCGGCGGCGGCGAAGCCACGGCCGTGGCCATCGAAATGGCCTGATAGCCGGGCTACAGCACTGAACACGAAAACCCCCGCCCTTACCGGCGGGGGTTTTTCGTTAGATGGCGAGCTATTGTGCTGTCCGGCTATTCTGGAAAATTCATTTCCTCAGCACGCGCGTCTGCCTTTTCCTGTTGGATAACGGCACGCCGGTCAGCCATGGACTTGGCCTTGTCCGCCAGCCCCCGCCAAGTCGCTTCGGATCGCAGTGCCCGCTGACGTACATTGTCCAGCTTTGCTGCGGCCGCTTCGGCAGCGGCCTCGCGCGCCCGGCTGTCGTAGAATTCGAAACTCTGGCTCATGGGTTTCTCCCGTTCCTATAGAACTTGCCGGAAACCCCATGCCGCCGCCCGAAAGCCGGGCGGCGGCACACGGCCTTGTCTATCAGTCCGCAGCGGACAGGTTGACGGCGCTTTCCTTGCCGTTACGGCCGCGCTCGACTTCGTAGTTGAGACGCTGATCCTTATCGAGCGAATGCATGCCAGCCGCCTGAACGGCGGAGATGTGCACGAAGCTGTCAGCCGAACCATCGTCGGGCTGGATGAAGCCATAGCCCTTGTCGGTGTTGAAGAACTTTACGGTGCCAGTCTTGGCCATGATGTGTTCCTTTCCAGAACAGAAGTTGCCCGCAGGCGAGAGTGCCGCACGGGCCGTGCGTCAAGTCGTCCGATGAAAGGAAAACGTCGTCTGGTTTACGCCGGGGCTGCATAGCGGCAAGCGGCGGTCGGCAAAGTTCGAAGTCCGTCGCAAATTTCGACGTCTGCGCGACGTTTATCTCACGAATTGCCGCTGCAAGCAAACTTCGCCCGAAATGCCAAGCGGGCCCAGCCTCAGGGCTCCCCGGTTCCCCATAGCGCGCCTGCACGCACGAAGCCCCGGTGGCCATCGGTATCGAATGCGCACCAGCCCTGTTTGCAATCCCCCAGTTGCCCCACGACACCGGGCTCTACACGCCAGAGCACCGGTGACGAGTCGCTGCCGCCAGCGCGCATCTCGACCGGCTCTTTGCCTTTCACGATGGCCCCGCGGCGGCGGGAAAGGAGCAAATCGCGCATCCAGCCCTTGTCGCCGTCCGGATCCTCTATCTGGCGCCAGGGGCCTTCGCGGCGGATGATTTTCACTGGCAGATGCTGCCTGCGGTATACCCAGTCGATCTTGTAGGTATGCCCCGGCCCCACCCGCATATTAGCCACATCGGCATCGATCGAGGCCCAATAGGGCACCTTGTCCTCGTCCGCAGCCCTCGCCGCCCCCGGAATCACGGCGGGGGCAAGCGCGCAAAGGGCCAGCAACGGCAGCATTGTCAGCAAACGCTTCATGGCCCGATCCTTACCTTGCGGCACGCGATCGCTTCAAGGCTTCTTGACCCGCACCCTGTGGAAGGCATAGCCGGTAGGACATGACCGCACCGGCAAGCGACACCTCCGCCCCCAATCGCCCGCACCGTCCGCGCGTGATCGTGACCCGAAGGCTGCTGCCCGAAGTCGAAGCGCGCATGACCGAGCTGTTCGATGTCACGCTCAATGGCAGCGACACGCCGATGACGCGCGATCAGCTCGCCGCCGCGATGCAGGACTGTGATGTGCTGGTACCCACCGTCACCGACTCAATCGATGCCGGGCTGATCGGACAGGCGGGCGAACGGCTTGGGCTGATCGCCAGTTTCGGTGCGGGCACCGAACATATCGATGTGGCCGCCGCCCGTTCGCGCAAGATCATGATCACCAATACGCCGGGTGTCTTTACCGACGATACCGCCGATCTGACGCTGGCGCTGATCATTCTCGTTTCGCGCCGGTTCAGCGAAAACGTTAAGGTTCTGCGCGAGGGCCAGTGGGCCGGCTGGGCGCCTTCCGCCATGCTAGGCCATTCGCTGATGGGCAAGACGCTGGGCATCGTCGGCATGGGCCGCATCGGCCAGGCCGTGGCCCACCGCGCCAGGGCCTTCGGCATGGATATCCGCTATCACAACCGGCATCGCCTGCCCCCTGCGCTGGAGAACATGTTTTCCGCCCGCTACGAGCCCGATCTCGACCGGCTGACGGCGGACGCGGACATTCTCACCCTGCACTGCCCGGGCGGGGCCGCGACGATGAACTTGTTCGATGCGCGGCGTCTTTCGCTGATGAAGCCCACCGCCTGCATCGTGAACACTGGCCGCGGCCAGCTGATCGACGAGGAAGCGCTGATCGCCGCCCTTTCCGAAGGCCGTATCGCCGGGGCCGGGCTCGACGTATTCGCCCGCGAACCGCAAATCGATCCGCGGCTGCTGAGCCTGCCCGGCCTTGTCGCCATGCCTCACCTGGGCAGCGCCACGTATGAAGGGCGCGGCGCAGCGGGCGAGCGTATCATTGCCAATATCCGCTTCTGGGTCGACGGTCACCGGCCGCCAGACATGGTCCTGCCCGACCTGCCCTGACCGGCCGCTGCCGTTTGGGCGAAGCCAACACCTGCAAATGCTTGTCTCCCCTTCGTTTCCTGCTCTAAGAGCTCCCGCAGGAGGAACCAGCGCCAGCGCAAAGCGCGGCCTGAAAGGGGGACATCGAATGACCAAGCAGCGTTTGCTGCCACTTGCCGCCGCATGGGCTCTCATGCCGGGCGCGGCTTTCGCACAGGACGGCCGGATCGACGTGGCCAACAGCGGCGATACGGCCTGGCTGCTCGCCAGTTCCGCGTTCGTCATGCTGATGGCCCTGCCCGGCCTTTCGCTGTTCTACGGCGGGCTGGTACGCACCAGGAATTTCCTGTCGGTGCTGATTCAGTGCGGCGCGGTAGCGGCCATGGCTTCGATCCTGTGGGTCGTCGCCGGCTATACGCTGAGCTTCGGTAACGTCACCAATGGCTGGCTGGGCAGCGGCAATGCCTGGATGCTGGTTTCACTGGGCAACGTGCGCGAAGGCACATCCGTGCCCGAAAGCGCCTTCGCGCTGTTCCAGATGACCTTCGCCGCGATCACGCCCGCGCTGATGATCGGCGCCTGGGTGGACCGTGCGAGATTCGGCTGGGTCGTGGCGTTCTGCTCCTTGTGGAGCCTGGTGGTCTATGCCCCCGTGGCGCACTGGATCTGGGGGGGCGGCTGGCTTTCCGCCAGTGTCGGCACGCTCGACTGGGCGGGCGGTATCGTCATTCACACGACGGCGGGCGTTTCGGCGCTGGTCGCTGCCGTTATGCTGGGCAAGCGTAAGGGTTTTCCGCAAACGCTGATGCTGCCGCACAGCCCCGCGCTGACGATGGCGGGCGCGGGCTTGCTGTGGGCGGGCTGGTTCGGCTTCAACGGCGGCTCCGCCCTTGCCGCCAATGATGATGCCGCCGCCGCGATCATCGCCACCCATGTGGCCGCGGCCACCGCAGCCATGGTCTGGCTGGGGGTGGAACGCCTCACGGTTGGTAAACCCACCGGCATCGGCTTTGCCACCGGCGCGATTGCGGGGCTCGCCACGGTGACACCGGCGGCAGGCTATATCTCACCCGGCGCCGCGATCCTGTTCGGCGCGGCGGGCGCGGTGGTGTGCTATTTCGCGATCCAGCTGGTGAAGCAGAAACTGCAGATCGACGATTCGCTCGACGTTTTCGCGGTGCACGGTGTCGGCGGCATGCTCGGATCGGTGTTGCTGGGCCTGTTCATGTCCGAAAGCCTGGGCGGCGTCGGCTACAGCGAAGGCATGAACATGGTGGCGCAGACAGCCGCGCAATTGATCGGCGTGGGCGTGACCATCATCTGGTCCGTGATCATGACCGTGATCCTGGCGCTGATGGCCTCCCTGGTCTTCCCGATGCGCGTGTCCGAGGATGCCGAGCGCGAAGGGCTCGACATCACCAGCCACGGTGAACGCGCCTGGGAATTCGATTGACAAGCGGCCCGCAGCAGCGGGAGATCGCTCCATGAGAGGCGAACTCCCGCTCTTCGGCCAGGCTATCAAACGTTCGTTCACGGCGGCTGGCCGCGCTCGGCGCACCGAGATCATCATCTATATCGTCGGCTCGCAGCTGCTGTTTTCGATTCTGGCCGGACTGGGCGGCCTGTTCCTTGCAGATGATGCGCTTGGCTGGGTACGCTTTGCCACGTCCTATCTCCCGATCATCCCCCTCTTCGCGCTTTCCGCGCGCCGCCTGCACGACTTCGGGCAAAGCGGGAAATGGACGGCATTGCTCGGCCTCGTTGTGGCCAGAAACCTTGGCCTCGATCTCGCACTGCGTCTTGGCGGCTGGGAAGCCCGCGCCATGATCGAGAGCCCGCTTTCCTACGTCGACTGGCTGTTCTTCCTGCCCTTCGCATGGCTTTACATCACCCTGTTGATCGCGCCCGGCAGCAAGAGCGCGAACCGCTACGGCCCCGATCCGCGCGAAGACGCAGCAGGCACAAACAAAACGGCCGGTCCGGGCAATCCCGAACCGGCCGCCTGAACTCTCGTCCGAACCGGGGCGATCAGTCGCCCGTCAGGATGCGGTCCACCAGTTCCTTGACCGTTGGCGTGAAGCCGTTGGAATAGAACGGGTCCTGCTTGAACTTGAAGGCCGCGTGGCCTGCAAACATCAGGTTCTGATCGACCGGGCCGCCGTGGGCGATGTCCTGCAGCGTCTTCTGGATGCAGAAGCTGCGCGGGTCTGCCAGACGGCCGGTGGTGTAATCGTCATGGTCCTTCCACGACGAGAAGCCGCAGTGTGACAGGCAGCCCATGCAGTCGGCCTGATCCTGACGGATAAGATCGCGTTCCTCGGGCGAGACGAAGATAATCGTATCGTCGGGCGTGCGCAGGCCATCGGTAAACCCTTGCGCCGACCATGCGCGGGCACGATCCAGATCCTTGGGCGCGACCCAGAAGTTCTTGCCCTTCACCCCGACGTCGAGCCGCACGGTATGCTCGCCCGCCTCAACCTTGGAATAGGGAATCTGGCGGTCGGAGCGCGCTTCCAGATTGCGCAGGAACGGGTTGCGCACGGCCGAGGAATAGAAGCCCGTCGGCGAGAAACGGTGCAGCAGCACGTCGCCCGGCTCCAGCGTGCGCAAGTGGTCCTTCCACGCCTGCGGAATCGGGCTTTCGTGCGTCAGCAGCGGCCGGGTACCGAACTGGAAAGCGATGTTGCCCAGTTCGGGATTGTCGATCCAGTCGTTCCAGTCGCGCAGATACCACACGCCGCCCGCCATGATGATCGGCACATCGTCGGAAATGCCTTCCTTGCGCATCACATCGCGCAGCGCCTTGACGCGCGGATAGGGATCTTCCGGCTTGAGCGGATCTTCCGCGTTGGACAAGCCGTTGTGGCCGCCCGCCAGCCAGGGATCTTCATAGACCACCGCAGCCATGAGGTCCGAAACCTTGTGATAGGCCCGCTTCCACAGCGCACGGAAGGCTCGGCCCGAGCTGACGATCGGCAGGTAGTTCACATTGAACCGCGCGGCGATCTCGGAAAGCTTGTAGGGCATGCCCGCACCGCAGGTAACACCGGTGACGAGGCCTCTGGTCTTTTCCAGCACGCCTTCCAGCACTTGCTGGGCGCCGCCCATTTCCCACAGGACGTTGATGTTGATCGCGCCTTTTCCGCTCGCGATGTCATAGGCGCGGCGCACCTGTTCCACCGCGCCATCGATGGCGTAGCGGATCAGTTCCTCGTGGCGTTCCTTGCGGGTCAGTGCGTTATAGACCTGTGGAATGATCTTGCCTTCGGCATCGTAGCTGTCGGCATTGACCGCGCTGACCGTACCGATTCCCCCGGCCGCGGCCCAGGCGCCGGAGCTCATGTGGTTGGTCGCGGCCACGCCCTTGCCGCCCTCGATCAACGGCCAGACTTCGCGTCCGCCATAGACAATCGGCTTGAGACCCTTGAAACTCATAATGTCTTTCGTCTTTCCCCTGGCCCTGCCCTCAGCCGCAGCCTGTGAATGTCAATCCGCTCGCGTGCCCCCCGGCACACGGCAGGGTGTAATCTTTTCCGGCGCCGGCCGCGTACCCACGGCTTCGAATTGCGCATAATAGCCCTGCAACTCCGGCTTACGGACAAATTCCGTCAAACGAAAGCCCACCGAAGCCATTTCGCAGAAGAGAAGTGCAGGCGGAATGCCGTGCGCACCCGTCGCGCGGTCACTTTCAACCACGATCACCTTGCCGTCAGGGCGCAGCGCCGGGCGCAGCCGCCACAGGAAGGCATAGGGCTCTGCCACCTCATGATACATGTGCACCATGAAGATGCGATCGAAACTTCGGGGCGGCAGACTGGGATCGGCGCCGGTGCCGAGTTTGATCGAGACGTTTTCCAGCCCTTCGCGCATCACCCGCGTGCCGAGCGCTTCGGTCACCTGCGGATCGATATCCTCGGCCAGCACCCGGCCTTTGGGGCCGACCTGAGCGGAAAGGCGCACGGTATAGTAGCCGCCGCCCGCACCGATATCGGCGACGGTCATCCCCGGCTCGATACCGGCAAGGTCCATCACCGCCTTGCCTTCGCCCAGACGGTCGCGATCCTCTTCGGTTCCGAACGATGCACCGGTCACCTGGGAGAACGGCCGGTCCGCCGCCGGAAAGTCGCGCGCGCCCGGCGCGCGGCCATCGTCGGCCACGCGTTGCTCACAGGCGCAAAGCGCCAGCATCAGAACAACGGGAACTAAGGCGCGGTGCGCGAACATGCGGCCCTTTAGCGCTTCACCCTGCACTTGGCAAAATTCCGGATCACCCTGTCCCCCGCAAACGGGGGCGGGCAGACAAGCCTCAATCGACGTCTTCGACCTCGACCTTCTCACCTGTCACCCGCTGCGAAAGCGCGGCGGCCATGAACGGATCGAGTTCGCCGTCCAGCACATCGTCCGGCGCCGTCGAGACGACGCCCGTGCGCAAGTCCTTCACCTGCTGGTAGGGCTGCAGCACGTAGGAGCGGATCTGGTGGCCCCAGCCAATATCGCTCTTGCTGGCATGTTCGGCGCTGGCGGCTTCCTCGCGCTTGCGCATTTCCTCTTCGAACATGCGCGATTTGAGCATGCCCATGGCAATTTCGCGGTTCTTGTGCTGCGATCGGTCGATCTGGCTGGCCACCACGATGCCCGAAGGCTGGTGGGTGATACGCACGGCCGAGTCCGTCGTGTTGACGTGCTGCCCGCCCGCGCCCGAAGCGCGATAGGTATCGATCTTCAGATCGGCCGGATTGATGTCGATCTCAAAGGTATCGTCGATCACCGGATAGACCCAGACCGACGAGAAACTGGTGTGGCGGCGCGCCGAGCTGTCATAGGGGCTGATGCGCACCAGCCGGTGCACGCCGCTTTCGGTCTTCGCCCAGCCATAGGCGTTCTCGCCCTTGATCAGCAGCGTGCAGCTCTTGATGCCCGCAGCCTCACCGGCGTGGTATTCCACCAGCTCGACCTTGTAGCCCTTGCGCTCACCCCAGCGGGTATACATGCGCTGGAGCATCTCAGCCCAGTCCTGACTCTCGGTGCCGCCCGCGCCCGCGTGGACTTCCAGGTAGGTATCGTTGGCATCGGCCTCGCCCGACAGCAGCGCCTGCACCTTGTCGCGGTCGGCCCGTTCCGCCAGCGCGGCCAGGGTTTCGAGCCCCTCGTTGATAGTGGCCTCGTCCTCTTCCATCTCGCCCAGTTCGACGAACTCGACGGCATCGGCCATTTCAGCGCTGATATCGTTGACCGCCCCGATCGAGGCTTCCAGCCGCCGCCGTTCGCGCATGACCGCTTCGGCTTCCTTCGGCTTGTCCCAGAGCGTGGGGTCCTCGACGCGCGCGTTCAGCTCGTCGAAACGGCGCAGCGCGCGCTCCCAGTCCAGCGATTTGCGGACGAGCGCGAGGGCCTTTTCGATGCGGTCAATATGGGCCTGCCCTTCGGCACGCATGATAGGAACTCCAGTGAAGCAGCAGCGGCCCTGCCCGGCACCCGATGGATGGGCACGCGAACAAGGTCCGTGCGGAAAGCGACGCCCTTACCCGGCAAGGGCGGTGCGTTTCAAGTGCAGCGTGATGTCAGCGCTTGGCCGCGAGTTTCTTCACTGCCGCCAGCGTGAGCTTCATATGGTCGCGATAGTCCATGTCGGAATGGACCATGGTGATTGTGCCATCCTGCGCGATCACATAGCTGGTGCGCTTGGTCATGGCCGTGGACAAGCCCGGCCGCGACAGCGCCACATCGAAGCCCTTGATGATCTGTGGCGAGGCAACCCCTACGGCGAACTTGTCGCGGCATTCCTCGGTGGAGAATTTCCGCAAGGTCGGCAGATCGTCCGCTGACAGACCGACTACCGTTGCGCCCATCGCCGCGAAATCGGCCGTGGCTTCAGCAAAGGCGTGGGCTTCTGCCGTGCAGCCTGCCGTAAAGGCCTTCGGAAAAAAGTACACGACCACCGGGCCCTGCCGCAGGTTCTGGCGCAGGCTAAAGCGCATGGTCTTGCCCCCCAGTGCCACGGACGTGCGGAACATCGGGGCCTTGGTCCCGACAGGCAGGTCCGCGAAAGCGGCCGCAGGAAGGAAAAGCGCGGAAAGCGCGGCGATCGGGATCAACAGTTTGCGCATAACCGCAACCTGTACCGGCTGAACGGGATTGTCCAGCCGGTATGGACAGTTACGTCAGGTTCTTACTCGATATAGCCGAGCACGGTGCCGACTTCGTAGGTTTCGCCGGTCTGCGCGGCGATCTTGAGCGTGCCGGAAGCCGGAGCCTCAACTTCGTTGGTCGACTTGTCGGCCTCAAGCGAGAACAGCGGCTGGCCTTCGGTTACCTGATCGCCGTCCTTGACGAGCCATTCGGCGATCTGGCCCTCTTGCATCGAGAAACCGATCTTCGGGAGCAGGATTTCAACGGCCATGGTATTCTGGATCCTCCATCGGCCGGCTGGCACGGGCACACGCGTTTCGCGCATCCGTGGCGCCGGTTGTTACCTCCAGATGCCTAGCGCAAAGGTTCGCGCAGGCAAGAGGCAGCCGCCCGTGGCGCTTTCACGGCGAATCCTTTTCGCGCGGGCGATGGAATCGCCCGGTCTGCGCGGGCGCGGCGCAAAGCCCTCATGCGGTTCATCCCGTCCGGAAACGCACTCGCCCCGGAAGATATCGACTGCGGGTGCCATTTCGCGGTAGATGCGCTGACGAACGGCGCAAGGCTTCGATCATGAAAGGCGCGCCGGACCGTATCGGACGAAGGCAACACGAACCCGATCGAGGAGAGGACAATGACGCAGACTGCACCCCTGCCCGCATCCCCGCGCTCCGTCGTGATTACCGGCGCCAGTTCCGGCATCGGCAAGGCCACTGCCGAGGCTTTCGCCCACATGGGCTGGCACGTGATCGGCACAGGCCGCACTCCGGAACGCTGCGCCGATGCCGAAGAAGAAATCCGCGCCGTCGCGGCGAAAGGCGCGCGGATCGATTTCCTGCGCGGCGACTTTTCCGAAATGGCCGATGTACGGCGCGTGGCCCGGGAAATCTCCGGCCTGACCAGCCGCGTGCATGTGCTGATCAACAATGCAGGCGGCGTGCGCGACAGCCTCTACCGCACGTCCGAGGGACTGGAGGCGACATTCGCGGCCAATCACCTGGCCCCGTTCCTGCTGACGCGCGAGCTTCTGCCCCTGCTGGAACAGGCCGCGCAAGATTCCCCCAAAGGCTCTGTGCGCGTAATCGCGGTATCCTCCAGCGGCCACATGGGCTGCCCGGCAATGAACTGGGACGATCTGATGATGTTCGGCGATTTTGCCGCAACGGCCGCCTATTGCCAGGCGAAGCTGGCGAATCTGCTGTTCACCCGCGAGCTCGACCGCAAGCTCGCCGGAAAGGGCATTGTCGCCCATGCCATGCATCCGGGCCGTGTCGGAACGAACTTTGCCAGTCATGGCGACGAGACGTTGCGCTCTCACATGGCTGCGGCGCCCTGCATCCCGCCCGAATCCCCTGCCCGAACCATCGTGTGGATGGCTACCGCTCCTGATCTGGGATGTGGCGGCGGCCGCTATTTTCACGACCTCGCCGAAGCGGAACCTGCCCCACAGGCCCGCGACGACGAGGCCGCGAAACGTCTCTGGGCCGAAAGCGAGCGCATTCTCGCCACTCTCGGCTGAGCCCCCTGCTACGATAAACATCGCCCCCGCAAGTTCCGGAGGAGCCAGAACGGCGCGAGGGCGATAAGGTGCGACCCGAAGGGATCGTAGAGAGAGAAGAACAGCGGCGGCCTGAAATCTTGTCAAAGACCTCCGTGCTCGATGACTCATGTAATAATGCAAGATGCAAACGATTGCAATAACAACTCGAAGCCGCATCGGCGAGAATTTACACCAGTTTGGAACTATTCCCGCGATCTCTCAGGCTAACAGTTTGAAGCCAAGGCAGGTTTCCTTTCTGAAAGAGAAGCCTGTCCCGCGCTTGACCCGGCTGTGGCCGCCACGCCAAGGGGACACAAACCCGAAAGGATGTGCCCCATGCCGATTGCGCCGATTGCGCCCGCCGCTCCCGAACGCCCCCGCCGCAGCGCGCTCTACCTGCCAGCGTCCAATGCCAAGGCGATTGCCAAGGCCCGCACGCTGCCCTGCGATGTCGTCGTGCTCGATCTTGAGGATGCCGTCGCACCCGCGATGAAGGCAGAAGCCCGCACGGCCGCTATTGCTGCCGTGGAAGAAGGCGGCTTCGGCCACCGCGAAGTGGCGATCCGCGCCAATGGCATCGACACCGAATGGGGGGCGGACGATCTGGCTGCCATCGCCGGCTCCAGGGCCGACGCGGTGCTGGTGCCCAAGGTCAGCTGCACCCAAGACATCGGCCGCTATGAGGAAGCGCTGGAAAAGGCCCCTTCCACGATGCAGCTATGGGCCATGATCGAAACTTGCGAGGCGGTGTTCAACCTCAAGGAAATCGCGGCGATGGCCCCGGCCTCGCGCCTCTCGCTGTGGATCATGGGCACCAACGATCTGGCCAAGGAAATGCGCGCGCAGCTGACGCCGTGCCGTACCCCCTTCCTGCCCTTTCTCTCGATGGCCGTCGCGGCCGCCCGCGCGCACGGCGTCACCATCCTTGACGGCGTATGTAACGAATTCCGCGATCTGGATGTGTTCGAGGCCGAGGCCCGGCAAGGCCTGATGTTCGGCTTCGACGGCAAAAGCCTGATCCATCCCGCGCAAGTCGAACCTTGCAATGCAGTGTTCAGCCCGGGCGAAGCGGATCTGGCCTGGGCCCGCGCCGTAATCGAGGCGTTCGGGCAGCCGGAAAACCAGGGTAAGGGCGCAATCCGGGTTGAGGGCAAAATGGCCGAACTACTCCACCTCGAACAGGCGAAGCGGCTGGTGGCCGTGGCGGAACGGATCGCCGAAAGGGGCTAGGCTCGGGAGCTTTCAGGAACCCGCCAGCCCCATTGCACAGGGGCCGCGGGTTGCCTGTTTCGGGATCAGTCCTCGCCATTGACGCCCTTGGCGATCTTGCCCGGCTCGTTGGCGATCACCTGGAACACCTTAGTCCAGGCATCGACATTCTGCTGCAGCGCCGCCGGATCGACCTTGTCGAGCGTATCGTCAGGCGTGTGGTGCAGATCGAAATAGTGCGTGCCGTCCTGGCCGAGATCGACCACCGCCAGATTCTGCTGACGGATGATCGCGCTGACATCGGCCCCGCCTTCGACTGGCCCGCGGTGCGGAACGATCCCCATCGGCCAGAGCGCGGCGTCGATCTTGTCCGCCAGCGCCTTGTCCGCAGGCGCGAAGTTGTTCTTCACCTGCCACACGCGATCCGCGCCGAAATCGCTTTCCATCGCAACCGCGTGCGGCTCCTTGCCGTGAACTTCGGCATAGTGCGCACCGCCGCCGTCGCCCATACCCATTTCCTCATTGCCCGACCAGAGCACGCGGATCGTGCGCAGGGGCTTGCCGCCCTTCTGCGCGGCCAGTGCGGCCGCCGTGATGATGCCGCAGCCAGACGCATCGTCGATCGCACCCGTGCCGAGATCCCACGAATCGAGATGGCATGCGGCCAGCACGATCGGCAGCGAGGGGTCGCGCCCCGGAAGCTCCGCCACGACATTACCCGAAGGCGCGCTGGGGAACGGCTTGCCCAGCAGCGTCATGTCGATCTGCATCGGCCCTGCCTTGCCTGCGGCCTGACGCTCCGCGATGCGGGCGATCAGGTCGGCATCGGGATTGGAAACCGCACCTGCCGGGATCGGCGTCACGCCCTTGGCCCATACGGTGGAGCCGGTATGCGGATCGCGATTGCTGTCCGTCCCTGCCGAGCGGATGACGATGCCAGCCGCCCCCTTCTGCGAGGCGATCGAGGGGCCCTTCCGCCGCACATTGCCGTATGGGCCATAGCCGGAACCATCCTGCGTGCGGCGCATGGCATGATCGACGAATGCAATCTTGCCCTTGAGCGATCCGTCCGGCACGGCCTCCAGCGCGGCAAGCGTCGGGAAATAGACCATCTCCGCCTTCAGTCCTCCGGCGGGCGTGGGCACTGAAAAGCCAAGTGCGGTAATCGCCAGCGGCTGCGGGTACGGCGCCGTCAGCCGCGCATGTTCCGGCCCGCGCTGCCAGGCGTTGGTGCGAAACGGCTCGATCTTCACATTGCTGAAGCCCAGCGCCTTGAGCTTCGACTCTGCCCAGGCGCGCGCCCGCGCTTCCGCATCGGACCCGGCGATGCGCGGCCCGATCTCAGTCGTCAGACCTTCGACAATATCCCAGGCAACCCCGCTGCCCTGCTGGGGCGTAGCGGTGGCCATGGTGGCGGTGAAGGGAAGTGTGGCGATGGCGGCGAGCAGCGCCGCATGGGAGGATGTGCGAACCATGGACGGGATGGGTAGCGCGCAGAAGCGGGCTTGCCAACGGGCAATGCAGACACGGCAGGGAGTTAAAGCTGCCCCCCGGATGCGGAGCGCTTTCCGGCTCCGCCCCCTGCTTCGAACGAAGATTGGCCGGGCGGTTGGATCAGACTGTCCGGGCGGCCGAAAAGATAGCCCTGACCGAAATCGCACCCCAGAGCGCGCAGAACTTCGCTTTGCTGTATCGTCTCTACACCTTCAGCGATCACATCCAGCTTGAGCGAATGGGCCAGATCGATCATGGCCTTGACGATCGTTTGCGATTCATCGCTTTCGAACAAGTCCGCCACAAACGTCTGATCGATCTTGAGCGTATGAAACGGCAAACGGTTCAGCGTCAGCAGGTTTGAATACCCCGTTCCGAAATCGTCGACGGCGAACTGCACACCCCAGTCATTCAGACGCTTCATCACTCTGCGTGTGACACTCATGTCTACCACAAGCGTATGTTCGGTCAGTTCGAGCTTGAGTTGATCGGGCCTGATCCCCGCTTCGTTGCAACAGGCAAGGATGAAGCCGGCCAGTTGCTTGTCCCGCAGATCGTGATCCGCCAGGTTGATGGAAACCCATGCCAGTTCGCCGCTTCGCAGCAGCGGCCCCGCCTTTTTCAGACTGGTTCTGATGATCTGGCACGTCAGGTGCGAAAGCAGGTTGCGGTCTTTCGCCACGCTCAGGATATCGATCGGGTTTATCCAGCCCAGCCGGGGATGGCACCAGCGCAACAGGGCCTCGGCCCCGCAGACCGCGCGCGTCTCCAGATCGACGATGGGCTGGAAGAAGACATCGGTTCCGTTTTCCTGGAGGACCGCCTCCAGATCTCCGCCCAGTTCGCGCCGCCGCTTGTAATCGCTGGCCATCCGCGTTTCGAAAGACACGGCATGCCCCCGCCCTCTCGCCTTTGCCTCGTACAAGGCGAAGTCCGCGAAGGTAAAAAGCTCCTTGGCGGTCGAGGCATCGCGGGGGCAACTGGCGATGCCTGCGGAGGCTCCGCTGAACAACTGCTGATCGCCGAACGGGATTGGCGCCTGCGCGGCTTCCACAAGCTGCCGGGCCAGCCGTTCAATAGCAGTACTATCCTGTTCACCGCGCAACAGAACCGCGAATTCGTCGCCGCCCAGGCGCGCAGCCAGGCCGGGCGCCTCCACATGAGCTTGAAGCCGCTGCGCGATGGTCTTCAGCACAGTGTCTCCAGCCATGTGGCCGAAGGTATCGTTGATCACCTTGAAATCATCGAGATCGACCAGGATCAGGGTACACACCTCTTCTCCGCGCCGGCACGCCTCAACGGCCACATCGATCTTGCGCGAAAACAGCAAGCGATTGGCCAGTTGCGTCAGATAGTCCTTTTCCGCCAGTTCGACGGCGCGCTCCCGCTCGGCTTCCAGTTCCGTGGTGCGCCTCAGAACCCGGGCTTCCAGCGTCGCATTCAGGGCCGACAATTCCTGATTGGCGGCAAACAGCTCAAGGCTCTTCTTTTCCAGCAGATCTTCGGCGGATTTGCGCGCCTTGCGTTCGCGCTCCACCCGCCGTTCCATCCGCTCCAGGTGCTTGGCCTGTTCCGCTGACATTCCCGCAGCCCCGGACTCAGTTCTGCGGCTGCCGGATGACAACGATATCCACGAACGGGCCATCGGTGTCCTCGCCAGGTTCGCGAGTAACCGTCACGCTGTCGTTGTAGTAAGCGGCAGAAGACACGATCAGCCCTGCCGCCAGCTCGTCGAGGTTCCGCGGGCTCCTGTACCGCAGGCGTGCAGCCTCCGGTGAGCGTTCAACCATGACAAGACTGGGAAGCTCCGCATCGGGATAGAGCTTCTTGACCTCCACGTGGATGTGGCTTTCGACACTCTCCAGGAAATCGAACAGATTAGCTTTCTCCTGGAAAAAGCTTTCGAATTTCCCGGAAAAACCTGTTCCCAGCGAAATGCCGAAGCGGTGAACGAGGTCAGCAGCAGGCGTCTGCGTAAGCGACGACAATGCCGCGATCAGCGCCCCCATCTCGGCATGGTCGTAAGTACCGACCGAGGTATAGGCGCCGCCGCTGGGAACCTCGCTTCTCTCGATCATGTCTTCAAGCACATCGACACCGAACGCGCTCTCCACATGCTCCAGAAATTCCGTGAAAACGATACCCTTCATGCACTCTTCTGCCTGGCCCTGGAATCCAGCGAACCTTATGGCGCCGACAGATCATGGAATCCTTAAACCGGTCCTAGTGTCATAACCCTGCCGGACTTCCCTCCGCCGCCCTTGGCAATCCCCGCCCTGCCCTGTAGAGCGGCGCGCAAGCTATCCCAACACGCCAGATCACATCCAGAGGAACCCGATGGCCGCGCAATACGCCTATGTCATGAAGGGCATGACCAAGACTTTCCCCGGCGCCCAGAAGCCGGTGCTTTCCGACATCAACCTGCAGTTCTATCAGGGCGCCAAGATCGGCATCGTCGGCCCGAACGGCGCCGGCAAGTCCACCCTGATGAAGATCATGGGCGGCATCGATACCGATTTCACCGGCGAAGCCTGGCCGGGCGAGAACATTTCGGTCGGCTACCTGCCGCAGGAACCGCAGCTCGATCCCACCAAGACCGTGCTCGAAAACGTCAAGGACGGCGCGCGCGAGACGGCGGACATGATCGACCGCTTCAACGAGATCTCCATGATCATGGGCGATCCGCCGGAAGACTGCGATTTCGATGCGCTCATGGCCGAAATGGGCGAGCTGCAGGACAAGATCGACGCGGTCGACGGCTGGACGCTCGACAACCAGCTCGAAGTGGCGATGGAAGCGCTGCGCTGCCCGCCGTCGGACTGGCCGGTGGAAAGCCTCTCGGGCGGTGAGAAGCGCCGCATCGCCCTCACCCGCCTGCTGATCCAGAAGCCCGACATCCTGCTGCTGGACGAACCGACCAACCACCTCGACGCGGAGTCCGTGGACTGGCTGGAACATCACCTCGCCGAATACCACGGCGCCGTGCTGATGATCACCCACGACCGCTACTTCCTCGACAATGTGGTGGGCTGGATCCTCGAACTCGACCGCGGAAAGTACTTCCCTTACGAGGGCAACTACTCGACCTACCTCGAAAAGAAGGCCAAGCGCCTTGAGCAGGAAGACCGCGAGGCGAGCGGCCGCCAGAAGGCGATCAAGGACGAGCTGGAGTGGATCCGCGCCGGCGTCAAAGGCCGCCAGACCAAGTCCAAGGCCCGTATCCGCAAGTTCGAGGAACTGCAGAACGCGCAGGAAACCCGCACGCCGGGCAAGGCCCAGATCGTCATCCAGGTGCCCGAGCGCCTGGGCGGCAAGGTTATCGAGGCCAAGGGCATTTCCAAGGCCTTTGGCGACAAGCTGCTGTTCGAGGACCTTTCGTTCATCCTGCCGCCGGGCGGCATCGTCGGCGTGATCGGCCCGAACGGCGCGGGTAAATCCACGCTGTTCAAGATGCTGACCGGGCAGGAACAGCCCGATACCGGCACGATCGAGATCGGCCAGACCGTGCATCTGGGCTATGTCGACCAGAACCGCGATCACCTCGACGACAAGCACAACGTCTGGGAGGAAATCTCCGACGGGCTCGATTACATGAAGGTCAACGGCCACGACATGTCGACGCGCGCCTATGTCGGCGCCTTCAACTTCAAGGGTCAGGACCAGCAGAAGAACGTCGGCAAGCTCTCGGGCGGTGAACGCAACCGCGTGCACCTCGCCAAGATGCTCAAGCAGGGCGGCAATGTGCTGCTGCTGGACGAACCGACCAACGACCTCGACGTGGAAACGCTGGGCGCGCTGGAAGAAGCGATCGAGAACTTCGCGGGCTGCGCCGTGGTGATCTCGCACGACCGCTTCTTCCTCGACCGTCTGGCCACGCACATCCTCGCTTTCGAAGGCAACAGCCACGTCGAATGGTTCGAAGGCAACTTCGAAGCCTACGAAGAGGACAAGCGCCGCCGTCTGGGCGATGCCGCCGACCGTCCTACCGCGCTGGCCTACAAGAAGCTGACGCGCTGATGAAAGCGGCGTGCGTCCGGCCCCGCTGCGCCGGGCGCACGCCCGCATCATTCAGACAAAATAACAGAATTATGAACAGGAACCTGTAAACCGGTTCACCTTTAAGTCAGCGCCCCCCTTCTAGAACAAGCTCAAGGATGAGCCGCCATCGCCGTGCGGCAAGTCCGGTTTTTGGAGACCGGATATGGCAAACTGGAAGATTATGAAAAGAGACGCATGGCTCGGTGCCAGTGCGTGGAGCACGATGGCCGCCGCTGTCGCAGGGCTGGCCATGGCAGTCCCCGCCGAAGCGGCCCCGCAGCAGGAACGCGAGCACCGCCAATGGTCCGGCCATCAGCGCAGTTTGCGCAGCGACCGGAACCCGCAGCGCAGCGCCAGGCCCGCAGCGGTGCGCAGCCAGCGGCAGGCCGCTCCTGAACGGCCCCGCCGTTCCAGCCAGAGCGCCCCCAAGAACTGGGCCGAGGCCCGCGCCCGCATCGCCAACCAGCGTGAAGACCGGCGCGGCACTACCCGCACGCCCACTGTCCGCACGAACCGTTCCGATCAGAACGAGCGGTCCCATGCCTGGAAGAGCCCTGACCGGCGCTCCAGCCAGGACCGGGATCAGTACCGCAACCGCGACCGGGACCATGAGACAAGGTCGTCGCGGGACCGCCAGCGTGCGGAGCGCGAGCGGAACCGCGAGCGCCAGCGCTGGGAACGGGATCGCCGGAATCATGACCGCTGGGAACGCAACCGGGATCGGGAGCGCTATGAGCGGCACCGGGCCAGCCGCAATAACTACCGTGACTGGAACCGTCATGCCTGGCGCAACGACCATCGCTACAACTGGCGCAGCTACCGGGCGCGCCACCGCTCGACTTACCGGATCGGCCGCTACTACGCGCCCTACCACGGCTACTCGTACCGCCGTTTCGGTATCGGCATCAGGCTAGGCTCGCTGTTCTACAGCAGCCGCTACTGGATCAACGATCCCTGGGCCTATCGCCTGCCTGCCGTCTACGGCCCGTACCGCTGGGTCCGCTACTATGACGACGTGCTGCTGGTAAACGTCTATACCGGCGAAGTCGCCGACGTGATCTACGACTTCTTCTGGTAACAGCCCGATACGGCACCGGATAAAACGAAGGCCCCGCCGCTTTTCTCGCGCCGGGGCCTTCTTTTCGTTTGCACCTGTTGCAGGCGGTCAGCGGCGGCGCAGGAAAGGCACCATGCGGGCCATCGTATCATCCCGGTCCAGGATCTGGTGCTTGAGCGCCCCGGCGACATGCAGCGCGATCAGCGCCAGCATCGCCGTGGCCAGCACTTCGTGGCTTTCATGGAAAATGCCGCCAAGGACTTTGCTGTCCCCCACCGGAAGCGGCGGCACACCGAACAGGCCGAACCAGCTTATCGGCTTCCCCCAGCCGGACGCCATGCCCCAGCCGGTCAGCGGGATGAACAGCATCAGGAAGTAAAACAGGCCGTGCGTCACCTTGGCCAGCGCGGCTTCCCAGGCGGCAAGCGCGGAAGAGAGCGGCGGCGCCTTGTGCATCAGCCGCCAGACGATGCGAACGAGAGTCAGCGCCAGAATCGTGAGACCGATGGCCTTGTGAGTGGCCATGATCTCCATCTTTTGCACCTTGGGCATATCTTCCGCGATCCAGGCGGCGGCGAAATTGAGCGCGATAAGCACCGCGATCAGCCAATGCAGCACGACGGCCACGCGCGAATAGTGCTGTGTTTCCATGGTCCTTCACCCCGATGAAGATTGCTGTAAGCCCCGTATGTAGACCGTTTTTCACGAGAGAAACAGGACGATTGATCCTGATCGAAACTCACGTACTCTGTTGTTGCGATGACAGGCGCTGCCCATCCCGATTGCAGGGCTCTTGCCAGGATCGGCGCCGCCGTGCGCGAGCGCTTGTCCTGCGAGCCGTCGGTCAGACGCTTTCCCGAAGAGAGGGTTGAACTCTACGCCGTGGACAGCTTTCTCAATGCGGAGGAATGCGCGCGCCTGATCGGCATGATCGATGCCGTTGCCTGCCCTTCCAGCCTGGTCGACGATACGCCCTGGCCCCATTACCGCACCAGCTATTCCGGCGATATCGATATTCACGACGATACCGTGCGCTCCCTCGATCACCGCCTTGCCGCCCTTACCGGGCTGCCGCTGGCCTGCGGCGAATCCGCGCAAGGGCAGCGCTACGACTGCGGCCAGTACTTCGAAGAACACTGCGACTGGTTTGACACGACGGCCGGATACTGGCGCCGCGAACGGCGCAGCGGCGGGCAGCGCAGCTGGACGGCGATGATCTACCTCAACGAAGTCGCCGAAGGCGGGACCACCGATTTCACCCGCGTCCGCCTCAGCGTTCCGCCTTTGACCGGCAGCCTGCTGCTCTGGAACAACGCCCAGGCGGATGGCACTCCCAACCCCTGGTCGATGCATGCGGCGCGCCCCGTGTTGCGCGGCGTGAAATACGTCGTCACCAAATGGTTCCGGGCGCGCACCTGGCAATAGCGGCCCCGGAACCAGCCGCCCGTTACCGTGGGATCAGCCTTCCAGAGCCTGCGCGATCAGCGTGCGCGTTTCAGGCACGCCGTAAAGCGCAATGAAGCTTCCCATGCGTGGTCCCTGCGAAGAGCCCAGCAGCGTCTCGTAGAGCGCCTTGAACCAGTCGCGCAGAGTGGCGAAGCCATAGGCCTCGTTCTTGCCGATCTCGTAGACGGTGTTCTGCAGTTCTTCCGCCGTGGTCTCCGGCCCGGCCTTGGCCAGCTCGGCATCGAGCGCCTTGAGCGCTTCCGCCTCGTTGGCTTCCGGCGCGCGGCGCACCAGCGTAGGCGCAATGAAATCGCGATTGGTGGCAAGCGCCGCGCGGACCAGTTCGCCCAGTTCGGGATGGGCTTCCGGCGTCGCCTCGGCCACGTAGTTGCCAAGGTACGACCAGACCTGCTCAGCCGTCGCCTCAGCCCCCAGCACGCCGACAAGGTTGAGCAGCAGCGAGAACGTCACCGGCAGCGTATCGCCCGCCCCGTCGCCTTCGCCATTGGCGCGCAGCAAATGCCACACCGGATTGCCGAGCTGCTTGTCGAGCGCCTGCGCCGCCAGATTGCCCCGGAACTGCCAGTATTCATCGACAGCCTTGGGGATCACGCCGGCGTGGAGTTGCTTGGCACTCTTGGGCTCGCGGAAGAGATAGAACCCCAGCGATTCCTCGGTGCCATAGGTCAGCCACTGGTCGATGGTCAGGCCATTGCCCTTGGACTTGGAGATCTTCTCCCCGTTCTCGTCGAGGAACAGCTCGTAGATCAGGCCTTCGGGCTTACGCCCGCCGAGAATCTTCACGATCTTGCCAGACTGGGTGACCGAGTCGGTCAGATCCTTGCCGCACATCTCGTAATCGACGCCCAGCGCATACCAGCGCATCGCCCAGTCGACCTTCCACTGCAGCTTGGCCTGCCCGCCGAAAACGGACTGCTCCACGGTCGAACCATCCTCGTCGCTGAAGCGGATCATGCCGGTGGCCGGGTCGAGCACTTCCACCGGAACCTGCAGCACCACGCCGCTGGAGGGCGAAACCGGCAGCACCGGCGAATAGGTCTTGCGCCGCTCCTCACGCAGCGTGGGCAGCATGACGTCGAGGATCGCCTGATTGCATTCCAGCACGCGCGTCAGCGCCGCATCGAAAGCCCCGGAATTGTAACGGTCGCTTGCCGAGACGAATTCGTAATCGAACCCGAAACGGTCGAGAAATTCGCGCAGCTTCGCGTTGTTGTGATGGGCGAAGCTTTCGAACTGCCCGAAGGGATCGGGAATGCGCGTCAGCGGCTTGCCGAGATTGGCCTCCAGCACCTGCGCATTGGGAATGTTGTCGGGCACCTTGCGCAAGCCGTCCATATCGTCCGAGAAAGCGACAAGGCGCGTCGGTGCCCCGCCCGTCAACGCTTCGTAGGCGCGGCGGACCAGCGTGGTACGCAGAACTTCCTGAAAAGTGCCGATATGCGGCAGGCCCGAAGGGCCATAGCCAGTCTCGAACAGCACAGGCTCGCCGCCCGGTTTGCCTTGCGGGTAACGTTTGACTAGCTTCTGGGCCTCCTGGAAGGGCCAGGCCTTGGACACACGGGCGGCTTCGATCAGGGCATTGTCGGTCATGGCCGCGCTCTTTGGCGAATTGCGCGCGTTTCGCAAGGGCGAAGCTGAATCTGGAACCGCCCGCCCCAACAGACATTATGTGCGAAAGGCACCGAAAGGACTGAATACCCGTGAATTATATCGCAATCCTGAACACCGAAATCGAAGCGATGGCGCAGGCCTTTGTGCATGCCCTTCCCGCGCTTGCCATCGCTCTGGCCATCATCGTGGCCACATGGGCGCTGGCCCGCCTGATGGCGCGCATTGCCTTGCGGATCACCACGCGCGCGCAAGTCCGCGACGATCTCAAGCAACTGGCCGCGACGCTCGTGCGCCTGCTCGTGTGGATCTGCGGCATTCTCATCGCTCTCACCGTGGCGATCCCCAGCTTCACACCGGCAGGCGCTTTCGCCGGTCTGGGTGTCGGCGCTCTAGCCATCGGTTTTGCCTTTCAGGATATTTTCGAGAATTTTCTGGCCGGCGTGCTGATCATGCTGCGCGACAAGATGAACATCGGCGATTCCGTCATCTGCAGCGGCATTTCCGGAAAAGTGGAAAAGATCACCTTGCGCGAAACCCATATCCGCCAGTTCTCGGGCGAACTGACGGTGGTGCCCAATTCGATGCTGTTCAAGAACCCGGTCGAAATCCTCACTGACCAGAACCTGCGCCGCAACGAGGTGATTGCCGGCGTCTCCTACGACACCAACCTCGCCCATGCGCAACAAGTGATCGAACAGGCCCTGCTGACGGTGGATGCGATCGACAAGGAAAAAGGCACGGTCGTCTTCGCGCAGGAATTCAATGCCAGTTCCATCGATTTCCTCGTTCAGTGGTGGAGCGACAGCACGGCGCAGGATCTGCGCCTCACCAAGAGCCAGGTCATCTTCGCCATCAAGCAGGCGCTGGACGATGCCGGGATCGAGATTCCGTTCCCTTACGTCACCCACACCTTCAAGGAAGCGGTCTCCTTCCAACCCGCAAACGCCGCATAACCCGCGAATGCAGGAAAGCCCCGGAGAGCCGCATGGTCCTCCGGGGCTTCTTCCTCAGGCCCGAATGCGTCTACTGCTGCCAGGCCCACTCGTAAGTCAGCGGTGCCTCGCGGAATGCGAAGCGGTCGATATGACGGGCGACGACACCGGTCAGCCGCTCCACCTCATCGCGGCTGTCGCCGGTGATGGTGATGGCAATTCCTTCACTGTCGGCCGCCATTCGCGCGACAGCCGCAGGGAACGTCACCGTCCCGGTATCGCCATCCACCCCGGTTTCCAGCTTGTGGCTCCAGTGCTTGCACAACTGGCGCACATACTTTCCGCCGTTTCCGGTCTTCACTTTAGCTGCAATGGTGCTCACGCTTCGATCCGTTCGATCTTGCGGGTGGCCTCGTCGATGGCATCGGCGATCTGCAGCACCATATCCCGGTCAGCGCCATCGCGCGACAGGCGGTCGAACACCGATGTCTTGAGCGCGTGCATAGCACGGCGCACCGGTGCGGGATCGACCTTATCGCGATGCTCGGCCAGAGCCGTCAGCCGCGTCTTGAGACTTTCCGCCTTTTCAGCATCGGTCTCGGCCTGCTGGCGGCCTTCCGCCGTTGCTTCGTAGGACTTGCGGGCGCCGCCTTCCTCCACCACCGCGATCAGCCCTGCCTCTTCCATATAGGTAAGTGCGGGATAGACCACGCCCGGACTGGGGGCATATTCGCCGCCCGAAAGCGTTTCGATCTCGCGGATCAGGTCATAGCCGTGGCGCGGTGCTTCCGCGATCAACGCCAGCAACAGCGCCTGCAATTCGGTCTGGTCGAACAGCCGCTTGCGCCGTCCGCCGCGCCCGCGGCCTCCGCCACCCGGCCCGCCGAAACCCGGACCTGCGCCCGGAAAGCCTTCACCGAAACCGCCACGGCCGAAAGGACCGCGCGCCATGGCATGCTTGCCCCAACCGCCACGCATTGCGTGGAATTCGCCGCTCGGGAAATCTTCGTTACGGCCGCCGCAGCGGCGGCCCTGCCTGTGATTGAACATGGTGTTCCTCATGTGTGGACTCGCTTCATTTGCGATAGCTTTAAGATATATCTTAAATGATCTTGAGCAAGTCTGAAAATTGTATCAGCGCGGATTTTGCCGGGGGCTGCCGGGTTGGCGGCGTTTCCAATCGCGGTGCCGGTGCGTAAGAGATTCGCATGGCCGCCCTCTCCCTCCCTGCCCTCCACGCCAGCCATGGCGGGTGCTGGCTGCGCGATGCCGAGGCGACGCGCACGATCTCCCGGGGCGAAGCGGTCACGGCGGCAGCGGATGCTCCGCTGCTGATCCTGAACGCGCCGCTGGTGGCAACACGGCTGGGCTATCCCGATCTGGCCGGGCTGGATCTGCTGGAACTCTTCGCATTCGTGCACCCCGCCCGTTTCGTGGTGCCGACGCCCAAGGGCCTCGCCCATGCGCTCGGGCTGACGGAACCAAAGGGCGATGCAGACGTGCCGCTCTTGCTGCAGCAGGCGGCGGAAGCGCTGCTAGGTACGTGCGAATCCGCAGAGTGGCCCGAACGCGAAGGCGCATGGACGGCTCTGCAATCGCTCGTCCGGATGCGCTGGCCCTGGGCCACCCTGCTCACCGGCCGCATTGCGAAGCCGCAACGGGCAGAACGCTGGCTGTTCTCGCGCCTGCCGGAATGGGAGGAAAGCCCCGAGCAGCCGCAGCCGCGCCAGATCACGCTGGACGAGGCGGACGTGCTCCACCGGCTCGAAGACTTGACCGGCACCGGCGCCGAGCAGCGCCCGGGCCAGCGCGCCTACGCAGCCGAGGCCGCCCATGCTTTTGCCCCCCGCGAACGCTCCGGCCGCCCGCACCTGCTGCTGGCACAGGCCGGAACCGGTATCGGCAAGACGCTGGGCTATCTCGCTCCGGCCTCGCTGTGGAGCCAGCAGTCGGGCGGCACCGTCTGGGTCTCCACATACACCAAGGCCCTCCAGCGCCAGTTGCGGCAGGAAAGCCGCCGTGCCTGGCCGGAACGGCGGGTGGACGGCACGCAGCCGGTCGTCGTGCGCAAGGGGCGTGAGAACTACTTGTGCCTGCTCAATCTCGAAGACGCCCTGCAAGGCGGCTTCGCGGGCCGGGCGGCGATCCTCGCGCAACTGGTGGCGCGCTGGGCCTCCTATTCGCGCGATGGCGACATGATCGGGGGCGACCTGCCCGGCTGGCTCGGCACCCTGTTCCGCCAGCGCGGCATCACTTCGCTGACCGACCGGCGCGGCGAATGCGTCTATGCCGGGTGCCCGCATTACCGCAAATGCTTCATCGAGCGCGCGGCGCGGGCGAGTGCCGGGGCCGATCTGGTGATCGCCAACCACGCGCTCGTGATGGTCAATGCCGCGCGCGGGCGCGATGCCGCCGCGCGCCCCACCCGCATCGTGTTCGACGAAGGCCATCACGTTTTCGATGCCGCCGATTCCACGTTCGCCGCCGCGCTCACCGGGGCCGAGACGATCGAGCTGCGCCGCTGGGTGATCGGCCCGGAAAAGAACGCGCGCGGCCGCCGCCGGGGCCTCTCCGCCCGCCTCGCCGACATCGTCAGTTATGACGAGGCCGGGGCCAAGGCGATCACCGCCGCGTGCGCCGCCGCTGAGGCCCTGCCCGGAGACGGCTGGATGCAGAGGCTGGCCGAAGGCGCACCCTGGGGGCCGCTCGAAGAGCTGCTCGCCGCCGTGCGCGCCACTGTCTATGCGCGCGACGAGAGCGGCGGACAGGAAGCGGGCTATGGCCTCGAAACCGAGGCCTCCGGGCTTGATGGGGCTTTCGTCGAGATATCCGAAGCCGCGCGCGAGGCCCTGGCCGATTTGCGCCAGCCACTCATGCGGCTCGGCCTGCGGCTGGAAGCCTTGCTGGAAGATCCGCCCGACTGGCTCGACGGCCAGGGCCGCGCCCGGCTGGAGGGTGCGCGCCATTCGCTGTCCTGGCGCATCGATCTGCTTGCCGCGTGGGAAGCGCTGCTGGCCAGGCTCGGCGGCCCCGCCGATCCCGAATATGTCGACTGGCTGGCGGTCGAACGTTCGGAAGCCCGCGAATTCGATATCGGCATCCACCGCCGCTGGCTGGACCCGATGAAGCCCTTCGCGCAAGTCGTGCTCGAACCCGCGCACGGCGTGATCATGACATCCGCGACCCTGCGCGACGGCGAGGACTGGAACAAGGCCGTCGCCCGCTCGGGCGCGGACCATATCGGCATCGCCCCGCAACTCACCGCGCAGGATAGCCCGTTCGACTATGCCGCTCAGGCCGAAGTGCTGATCGTCACCGATGTGCCGCGCGGCGATATTCCCGCGCTGGCGGCGGCCTATGCCCGGCTGATCGAGGCTTCGCGCGGCGGCGTGCTTGGCCTGTTCACGGCGATCCGGCGGCTGCGCGCGGTCCACGGCCGCATTGCCGACCGGCTCGCCCGCGCCGGGCTGCCGCTCTATGCCCAGCATGTCGATCCGATCGATACCGGCACGCTGGTCGATATCTTCCGCGACGATCCCGCTGCATCGCTGCTCGGCACCGATGCCCTGCGCGACGGGGTGGACGTGCCCGGCCATTCGCTGCGGCTGGTGGTGATGGAGCAGGTGCCCTGGCCGCGCCCCTCGATCCTCCATCGCGCCCGGCGCGTGGCAGGCGGCGGCTCGGCCTATGACGATTCGATCATCCGCGCCCGGCTGGCGCAGGCTTTCGGCCGCCTGATCCGCAGCCGCGGGGACCACGGCTATTTCGTGGTTCTCTCCTCCGCCTTCCCGTCCCGGCTGCTCAGTGCCTTTCCCGCAGGCACACCGGTCAGGCGGATTTCGCTGGAGGAGGCTTTACATCGCGTGTCCGGCCATGCTTCAGGAGAAACCACGCCGGATCATGAAAACACCGGTCATCCCTGACACCTCGCTGTTCCAGCGCCCCGCCCGAGAGTTGCCTGCCCGAATGAAGACCCTGGGAATTTTCCGCCATGCGAAATCGGACTGGAACGATGCGCGCCTGCGCGATTTCGACCGTCCGCTGAACGAGCGCGGGAGGAAAGGCGCAGCCGTCATGGGCAAGCATATCCGCGATCATGCCGTGGGCTGGAAGTGCGTGCTGGCCTCTCCTGCGGTACGCGTTACCCAGACCATCGAACTGGCCTGTGAAGCTGCAGGCGAAACGCCGCCGATCACCTGGGACCGGCGCATCTACCTGGCCAATTCCGCAGCGCTTCTGGACATGCTGCGCGATCAGGACGGCGATCCCGCCTCGATCATGCTGGTCGGCCACAATCCCGGGCTGGAAGACCTGATCTTCGATCTGGTGCCCGACGACGGGAGCTGCCCCTTGCGGGACATCGTGGAAGACAAGTTTCCCACCGCGGCCTATGCCGTGCTGGAACTCGATATCGATGAATGGTCCGGCATCGCGGAAAACTGCGGACGGCTAGTCCATCTGGTCCGGCCAAGGGATCTGGACCCCACGCTCGGCCCCACGGCCATAAGCTAGGACGGATCGACATTCAGCCCTGACGGCCTGCAAATGGCGCTTTTGCGCGCTTCCAGTGCTCACGTACATGAAGTACGCTGCGCTCCGGAAGCGCGCAAAATCACCATTTTCGGCTCGCCATCTTCTGAATGTCGATCCGTCCTAGTCCGTTTCAGGCTGCTGCAAGCGCTTCGGCCAGATCCCGCCGAATCGCCACGAGCCGTTCACGAAGCTCGATATCCGCTGCACGGGAAGCCGGTTCCTCGACGGTAACGGATGGTGCTGGCGGAGCCGATCTCTCCGAAATCGCCTTGCAGGCCCCGCGAAGCGTATAGCCTTCGCGATGAACGAGCCGGTCGATCTCGGCAATCAGCGCCACGTCCGCCGGGCGGTAGTAACGCCGCCCGCCGCTGCGCTTGACCGGTTTCAGAGCAGGGAACTGCTCTTCCCAATACCGCAGGACATGCTGGCGAATGCCCAGTGCCTGCGTGACCTCTCCGATCGTGCGCAGGGCATCTGCATCCTTTCCGTCATGAAATACGGGACCTGTCGGCAATCCGCTCATGCAGCCTCCGGCAATCAGCTTTCGGAGATGCGGTCCTTGAGCATCTGACTGGCCCGGAACGTCATCACCCGGCGTGGGGTAATGGGTACTTCCACACCCGTTTTGGGATTGCGTCCAATGCGCTCCCCCTTGTCTCGCAACAGGAATGTCCCGAACCCCGAGATCTTGACATTCTCGCCCTCACTGAGCGCGGATGTCATGTGCTGGAGTATCGCTTCCACCATGGCAAGCGACTCCGACCTCGAAAGCCCAAGCTTCCTGTGAATGGATTCGGCGATTTCCGCCCTCGTCAATGTTTCCGTGGAGCGCATGTAGCCCGCTTTCCCCTTCGAGCGCCAACCCCTTGATACTCGATCATATGAAATTGCTGGGAAAAAGCAATGCTGGCAGGAATATTATACGTAATTGTGAATTCTGAGCGCGGACCTACATCCGAATCAGACTTGCACCCCACGTAAAACCGCCGCCCATCGCTTCCAGCATGACGAGATCGCCTTTGACGATCCGCCCGTCCCGGACGGCCTGATCGAGCGCCAACGGCACCGAGGCTGCCGAAGTATTGGCGTGCTGCCCAACCGTCATCACAACCTTTTCAGCAGGCATGTCGAGCTTCTTGGCCGTCGCGTCCAGAATGCGGGCATTGGCCTGATGCGGCACCAGCCAATCAATATCCGACGTTGTCAGCCCTGTCTCTTCCAGCACTTCCTTGAGGACTTCTGCCAGATTCACGACAGCGTGCCGGAAGACCTCGCGGCCCTTCATGCGCAGCTTGCCAACCGTACCGGTGGTCGATGGACCGCCGTCGACGAAGAGCAACTGGTTGTGCGCGCCATCGGCATGCAGCCGGGTCGCCAGGATGCCGCGCGGTTCATCGCCGGACTGTTCCTGCGCTTCAAGAACGATGGCCCCGGCGCCGTCTCCGAAAAGAACGCAAGTTGTGCGGTCTTCCCAGTCGAGAATACGGCTGAACGTTTCCGAACCGATCACCAGCGCGCGTTTCGCCATGCCCGAACGCAGCATCGAATCGGCAACGCCCAGCGCATAGAGGAAGCCCGAGCATACGGCGGCGACGTCAAAGGCCATGCCCCCGCGGCAGCCCAGATTGTTCTGCACGATCGTCGCGGTCGCAGGGAACGTCTGATCCGGAGTCGCAGTGCCCAGCACGATCAGATCGATCGAGGATGCCTCGATGCCCGCGGCCTCGATCGCCTTCTGCGCGGCTTCCGTGGCCAGGCTGGACGTCGTTTCGTCCGGTTCGGCAATGTGGCGGTTGGAAATGCCGGTGCGCTCTACGATCCATTCATCGCTGGTATCGACGCTTTCGGCGAGTTCGGCGTTGCTGACGGCGCGGCGCGGAAGTGCCGAGCCCGTTCCCAGAAGAACCGAACGAATCATCAGGCACGCTCTTCCTGTGTTCGCGGCATGCGCCAGTTATCCCCGCCCACCCGGGCGAGGTCGGCAGTGATGCGCTCGGTCACATTTTCCTCCAGAAGCCGCGCGGTTACGGCCACGGCATTGGCCACGCCCGCGGCGTTCGCGCCGCCATGGCTCTTCACGACGATGCCGTTCAGACCCAGGAAAACAGCGCCATTATGATTATTGGGATCGAGATGATGCTTGAGCAGTTCGGTCGCCGGGCGTGAGATCAGGAAGCCGATCTTCGAACGCAGCGAACTGGCGAAACTGCGGCGCAGCAGATCGGCCACGAAACGCGCCGTGCCTTCCACCGCCTTGAGCGCAATGTTGCCGGAAAAGCCATCGGTGACGACGACATCGACGTCGCCCCGGCACATCTTGTCCGCTTCGGTAAAGCCGTCAAAGGAAATCGAGAGATCACCCGCCGCCTCTTTCAGCGTGGCCGCCGCATCGCGCAGCAGATCGGTGCCCTTGATTTCCTCTGTGCCGATATTGAGGAGCCGCACGCGCGGCTCCTCGCGCCCGGTGGCGACGCGGGCATAGGCAGAACCCATGATCGCGAACTGCACCAGATTGCGGCTGTCGCACTCGGTATTGGCGCCGAGATCGAGCATGATCACGTCATTGTCGCCGAGTGTCGGCAACAATGCAGCCAGTGCCGGGCGATCGATGCCGGGCATCGTGCGCAGCGTCAGTTTGGCAATGGCCATGAGCGCGCCGGTATTACCGGCACTCACGGCCGCACCGGCATCGCCGCTTTTCACAGCAGCGATAGCGCGCCCCATCGATGTCGTCTTGGCGCGGCGAAGGGCCTGGCTAGGCTTGTCCTCGCCGCTGATAACGTCATCGGTGTGCAGGATTTCGGAGCTTGCCCGCAGATTGGGGTGCTTTTCGAGCGCGGCTTTAATCCGCGCCTCGTCCCCAACCAGCAGGAACTTGAAGCGGTCATGACGGCGGCGCGCCAGCGCGGCGCCTTCGATCATGACGCGCACGCCCTCGTCGCCGCCCATCGCATCAATCGCGATACGCGGCAAACTCATGGGCTCTCTCCGAAACTCGTCTAAAGGTCTTAGATTTCGACCGCGACGATCTCACGGCCGTTGTAGTGGCCGCAAGCGTTGCAGAGATTGTGCGGGCGCTTCAGTTCGCCGCAGTTCGGGCATTCGTGGAACGCTTCAGCCTTGAGGGCATCATGGCTGCGGCGCATACCCCGGCGGGACGGGGTCGTTTTTCTCTTAGGGACAGCCATTTCGGCACCTGTTCCTGAAACTGTAATTTGTCAAAAACGCCGCCAGTGACCGTTAGCGGACACGGCGGCTTGCGAAGGCGCGCCTATACCCGAATTTTCGCGAGTTGCAAGCCGTTCCTCCCTGCCTCATGTACGCGCCCGCCTTAGGGGAGACCGATTTCCATGATTCTGCAGACCACTCTGAGCCTTGCTGCCGCTGCTGCCGTAATGAACATCTGGCTGGGCATGCGCACGGGCAAGCTCCGGTACAATGCCAAGATCCTGCACGGCGACGGCGGCCACCCGCTGCTGATGCAGCGTATGCGCGCGCAAGCGAACTTTATCGAAAACACACCCTTCGTACTGATCCTGACGGCAGCCATCGAAATGACCGGCAAGGGCGGCACATGGCTCGCCATTGCCGGTTCGGTCTATCTGCTCGCCCGTATCAGCCATGCTTTCGGCATGGACAGGACGGATACGAATCCACTGCGCGCCATCGGTTTTCTGATCACGGTACTGACTCTGATCGGCCTGTCCGCCGTGGCCGTGCTGATTTCTCTCGGACAGTTCTAATACGACAGCCCGCGTTCGAGCGCCGCATCCCCGACATAGGGGTTACTGCGGCGCTCATCGCCAAACGTGCTCACAGGGCCATGGCCCGGCACGAAAGTGACATCGTCCCCAAGCGGCCAGAGATTCTGCGTGATCGAGTTCACGAGATCCTCAAGATTCCCGCGCGGGAAATCCCACCGCCCGATTCCGCCCTGGAACAGCACATCACCGACCATGGCGAACTTGCTGGGAGCGTGATGGAACACGACATGGCCGGGCGTGTGTCCGGGGCAGTGCAGCACATCGATTTCCAGTTCGCCGACCGTGACCTTGTCCCCCTGTTCCAGCCAGCGGTCCGGCTCGAACGTGTGCGCCTCCATGTTCCAGCGCGGGCCATCGTCATCGAGCTGGGCGATCCAGAACCGGTCTTCCTCCTGCGGGCCTTCGATGGGCACGCCCATCTCCTTCGCCAGCACACCTGCCTGCCCGCAGTGATCCAGATGCCCGTGCGTGACGAGAATCTTCTCCAGCGTCACGCCGGTCTTTTCCAGCGCCTGCTTCAGCTTGGGCAGATCGCCCCCAGGATCGACAAGCGCACCGCGCATCGTCTTCGTGCACCACAGGAGTGAGCAGTTCTGCTGGAGCGGCGTTACGGGGATGATGCCGACGCGCATCGGCTGGGAAGTCTCGGTCATGCGAGTCGAAATGGCGGCAGGCCGCTGTGAATGCAACCATTGGACGCCGGAGCGGTGTCAGATACGCCCGCCCTTCCAGACCACCCGCCCGATCACCTGCACTTCCTCAGGGCGGCATTCTATGGGACGGTAGGCCGGGTTGTCGCTCAACAGCACGATCAGTCCGGGCCGCCCGGTATCGAGACGCTTGACCAGCAGCGCGTCGCCCAGCCGCACGACATGAATACCATCACGCAGCCCCCCGGCACTGCGATCAACGAGGATCTCGTCTCCGTCACGCAAGGTGGGCTCCATCGAATCACCCGTCACCGCGATCGCTGACAAGGCATCCGCCTGCAGCCCCATAGACCGCAGCCAGCGCGCGGAGAACCGGAGCACATCAAAGGCCCCTTCCCCGCCCGGCAAAGCACCGGGACCGGCCGAAGCGCCAATCGTCAGGCGCGGAACGTCGATCCAACCGGCTCCGCCCGCATCGTTGTATTTATCCTTCGGCGCCCCCAGTTCAACTTCATCGACGCCGAAGAACCGGGCCAGCGTTGCCCGGTCGGTTTCCTCCAGCTTGCGCGGACTGCCCTTGTAAAGAAACTGGTGAAGATAACTGCCGTTCTTGCCAATCATGCGGGAAAGGCTGGCCAGACTAACCTTACGCGCATCGGCCAGGGCGATCAGAGTCCGGCGGGGATCGGAGCTTTCCATCTTGTAATGGATAGATGAAGGAAATTTCCTAGACAAGTAGGATTTCAATTGGAACATTTGGGGAACAAATAGCCATCGACTCACCAGAAGGACCTGCCCAGATGCTCCTGCGCCATATCGAGCGCTTCCTGCGCCAGACGGACATGCCCAGCACCAAATTCGGGCGCCTCGCCGCCCATGATCCGCGATTCGTATTCGATCTGCGCAATGGCCGTATCCCGCGCGAATCCACCGCCACGCGCGTGGAAACCTTCATGAAAGACTATCTCGCCAGCGAACGGGAGGACTGCCGTGCACAATAACTTCGCCAGCCAGCACGACATGGCCCCATCGCCGCACATGCCAGCCCGGCAGCGCGGCCCATGGGTGAGGCTATTGTCCGAAATATTGCAACTCGCCGGGCGGCAAGTGGAATTCCTGCATCATGCCGAACGGCCCTGGTCCAGCGCCACGTTTTCCGGATCTCGCCACACGGTGGCACTGGCCTTCAGCGGCGCGGACGCCATCGGACAGGGAGAAGCCTATACACATGCCTTGCCCGAGCACGAGTTCACCATTCCCGGCCAGCTTGTCGCCGATGCCGCAATCGTGTCCGTAAAGCATGAAACGCTGCCAGTCCCGCGCATGACGGTGGCCGCCGAACTGCTGCTGCTCGAAGACGCATAAGATCACGGAATCCGCCCCCGCAGCCCTCGCGGGGGACGGAATTCACAACGCCCGCGACAGTTCCTTGATGTCGTGATTCAGAATCCGGTCGTTCTCGGAATAATCGACCGGACAATCGATCAGGTGCACCCCGGGCGTATCGCGGCAGTGGGCCAGAAGCTGTTTCAGATGCGCCGCGCTTTCAGCGCGGTATCCATTGGCGCCATAGCTTTGCGCATATTGCACGAAGTCCGGGTTGCCATAGGTCAGGCCGAAATCCGCAAAGCCCATGTCGGCCTGCTTCCAGCGAATCATGCCATAGGCGCTGTCGTTGAGCACCAGCACTGTCAGATTGAGGCCAAGGCGAACCGCGGTTTCCAGCTCCTGGCTGTTCATCATGAAGCCGCCGTCCCCGCAGATCGCAAAGACCTTGCGATCGGGATAGACCATAGCGCTGGCCATGGCGGAGGGCAGCCCCGCCCCCATCGTCGCCAGCGCATTGTCGAGCAGCACGGTGTTGGGCTTGCTTGCATAGTAGCCGCGCGCGAACCAGATCTTGTAGACCCCGTTATCGAGGCACACGATCGCATCATCGGGCAGCGTATCGCGGACCTGCTGCACCAGATGCGGCGGGAAGACTGGAAAACGCTCATCCGCGGCGAGCTTGGCCGTGTGGTCCATTTCCGCCTCGCGGTAACGCAGCATGCCGCTGAAATCCCACTGCGGCGAAGGCGTGACCGCTTCCTTGATCTGCCAAATGGCATTGGCGATATCGCCGATCACTTCGATCTGCGGGAAATAGACAGGGTCCACTTCGGCGGTCTTGGTCGAAACGTGCACGACCACCCGGTCATTGCGGGACGCATCGTTGTGCATGAAGAACGGCGGCTTCTCGATCACATCGTGGCCGATGTTGAAGATGCAGTCCGAATCCTCGATCGCGCGGTGGACGAAATCGCCCGCCGAAAGCGCCGCGCAGCCCAGGAACTTGGGATGCCGCTCGTCGATCACGCCTTTGCCAAGCTGGGTGGTGACGAACGGGATGCCCGTCAGTTCGACGAATTCGCTCAGCATCTTGCTGGTCATCTTGCGGTTGGCCCCGGCCCCGATGACAAGCAGCGGACGCCTGGCCTTTTCCAGCGCTTCGACGGCCTGGACGATGGATTTGATATCCGCGGCCGGCCTGCGGACCAGCGACCGGGGAACAGGCCGCGAATCGGTGTGCTCGTCGGCCACGTCCTCGGGCAGTTCGATATGGGTGGCGCCCGGTTTTTCCTCCTCGGCAATGCGGAAGGCCTCGCGCACCCGGCTGGGAATATTGTCGGCAGAGGCCATCTGGTGCGCGTACTTGGTGATCGGATGCATCATCGAGACGACATCGAGGATCTGGAAGCGGCCCTGCTTGGATTTCTTGATCGGCTTCTGCCCGGTGATCATCAGCATCGGCATGCCGCCCAGCGTGGCATAGGCCGCCGCCGTCACCAGATTGGTCGCCCCCGGCCCCAGCGTCGACAGACACACCCCGGTCTTGCCGGTATGGCGGCCATACGTCGCGGCCATGAAGCCCGCGCCCTGCTCATGGCGGGTAAGCACCAGCTTGATCTTGCCGGACCGCGAAAGCGAATCGAGAAGGTCCAGATTCTCTTCGCCCGGAACGCCGAAGATGTATTCGACACCCTCTTCTTCCAGGCACTGGATAAACACGTCCGACGCTTTGGACTTGTCTGCTTCAGCCACAACCATACTCCGATTTTCCCGCACCCCAGAGGTAACAGGTGCCCGGCGATTTCACAGAGGCAAATTGGCGTTTTGCCCCAGACACTTCCCAAATGGACTTTCAATGCAGCCGGAAGCTGCCGTCATTGCTGGCCGCCATAGATCCCGGCCATCGGCGGCGTGTGAAGGCACTGGGCGAAATCGAAAGGCCGGGTGACGAGCGGTGCGATATGCGCGGCTTCGGGATGGCGCACGTTCATCATCACCACATCGCCTTCAGGCAGCACGCGCGAGGGCGCCGCCGCCAGCAAGGCTTCTCCCGCTTCGAGCCATTGCCCGGCGGCGCGGCGGATCTCCGCGTCATCGGCGCCGGGCGGGAAACGCACCGGCTGGGCATCGGTTTCGGTCCAGCCCAGCACGAAATCCTCGGTAATTCCGGACACGTCACGCGGCTGGTAACGCAGCGCGATCAGCACCGCGAGGGCCGCCTCGGATGCGAAGTTCACCACCGGCCATCCCGCCGGGGTATAGCGCCCGCCGAACTGCTGCGCGCCTGCGCCGTCGAGCGCTACATGGCCCGCGCGGCACAGGCGCCAGAGTTTCATCCCAGCTTCCATTCCCAGCCGAGCGGATCGCCATCCATCACCTCGACGCCCTTGGCCGCGAGTTCATCGCGCAGGGCATCGGACGCGGCGAAGTCCTTGTCCGCGCGGGCCTGTTTGCGGCGGGCCAGCACGTCCCCGATTTCGGCTTCGGTGATCTCCGTCCCCTTGGGCTTGAGGCGCAAGTCCGCACGGGTGGTGCCGAACAGGTCCAGCCCCAGAACCGCGTCCATCGCCTCCACGGCGGCACGCTTGGCCGAGGGATCGACTTTCTTGGCGGCCAGCACGTCTTCGAGCGCAGTCAGCGCCACGGGCGTGTTGAGATCCTCGCCAATGGCCTTTTCGAACGCGTCCAGCATCGACGCCAGCTTGGGATGGCGCGCTTCGCCGGGCGTTACACCGGCCAGCCGTTCGGCGGCCATGATCATGCGCTTGAGGCGGGTGAGCGCGGCGCCCAGCCCTTCCCAGCTGAATTCCAGTTCGCTGCGGTAATGCGCCTGCAGGCACATCATGCGGTAGGCGAGCGGGTGATAGCCTTTGTCGATCAGCAGTTGCAGACGCAGGAACTCGCCCGAGGACTTGCTCATCTTGCCGGAACGCTCGACCAGGAAGTTGTTGTGCATCCACACCCGCGCGCCCGAATTGGCGGGCACGTCGAGGCCATTCGTGCAGCAGAACGCTTGATTCTGCGCGATCTCGTTGGGATGGTGGATTTCGCGGTGGTCGATGCCGCCGGTATGGATGTCGAACGGGAAGCCGAGCAGGTCGCCGGACATCACCGAGCATTCCAGATGCCAGCCCGGCGCGCCCTTGCCCCAGGGCGAATCCCATTCCATCTGCCGCTTCTCGCCCGGCGGGGTCTTGCGCCAGATCGCGAAGTCGGCGGCGTTGCGTTTGCCTTCCACTGCCTCGATGCGACCTTCACCCTCTTCGGTCACGGCGCGCGCAAGGCGGCCGTAATCGGCAACGGTCGAAACGTCGAAATAGAGGCCGCTGTCCAGTTCGTAGCAGTGCTTGTCCGCAATCGACTTCGCGAAATCGATCATCTGCGGCACGTATTTGGTGGCGATCGACCACTTGGCGGGCTCGCGGATGTTGAGCGCCCTAATGTCCGCCCAATAGGCCTGCGTATAGTGCTGCGCGATGTCCCAGATGGACTGGTGCTGCTGGCGCGCCATCTTTTCCATCTTGTCCTCGCCCGCATCGGCATCGTCGGTGAGGTGGCCGACATCGGTGATGTTGATGACGTGGGTGAGCTTGTAGCCCTTGTGGCTCAGCGTGCGGCCCAGCACGTCGGCAAAGACATAGGCACGCATGTTGCCGATGTGCGGGTAGTTATAGACCGTCGGCCCGCAGCTATAGACGCGCGCTTCGCCCTCGTGAACGGGCTGGAACGGTTCGAGCTGGCGCGTGAGGCTGTTGAACAGCGTGAGCGGTTGCGCGCTCCGCTCATCTTGAGCTTGTCGAAAGGTCATAGGCACCGGGCATTAGGCGGCACGCGGTTTCAGTCAAGCGTGCGCCACCATCAGCAGCGCCACACCGAAGGTAATCAACGCAAGTCCCAGCCATTCGCGCGCCGAGAGCCACTGGCCCGAAACATAGCGCGAGACCAGCGCGACAACGGGCATTTCCACCAGCGCCAGCGTGCGCACATTGGCCGCCAGCGTCAGCGAAAAGGCGAGGAACCATCCCGTCGAGGATATCGCCCCGAGCACGCCCGCCGGCACGCTGAGGCGCCATTCGCGCAACGAACCGGAAAACCCGGACGAGTCCTTCACCACGAACCACGTGGCCAGCGTCGCCGTCTGGATCGCCATGGAGATCACCAGCATCGTCAGCCCGCGCATCATGAAAGTGCCCTGCGGCACCGCCTCTATCGAAGCGCGAAAACAGATCGCGGCCAGCCCGAACAGCGCGCCGCTGGCAATACCCACGGCCATCGGCTTCCACTCGGCCAGCGCCGAGGTCTTGTCGCCCGCCTTGAGCGAGGCCATCACCACGCCCACAGTCACGATCACCACCGCCAGCCAGCCCGCCCACGATAGCCGGTCTCCGATCAGGACGAGGCCGAGCAGCGCCACGGTCACCGGCTCGGTCTTGATATAGGCATAGGCCACGCCGAAATCGCGCTTGGCCATGACCAGCAGCATCAGTGCCGTCGCCCCGATCTGGCTCAATGCGCCACCGGCCGCCCAGGCCAGCGCGTCTGCCGGAATTGCCGGAACATGCGCCGGAACCACCGCGAGATAGCCCGCGAAGAGCAGCGCGGCGAACGGCAGACCATAGACGAAGCGCACTTGCGTTCCGCCGACAGTGCCGATCCGCGCCGTCAGCCGTGACTGGAACGCATTGCGCAAGACCTGCGCGAAGGCGGCCAGGAGCGTGAACGGCACCCAGAGGTAGCCGGAGGTCACTCTTCCTCGAACAGACCGGCAAGCTGCTCGATCATCGTGCCGCCGAGCTGCTCGGCGTCCATGATCGTCACCGCGCGGCGATAGTAACGCGTCACGTCATGGCCGATGCCGATGGCGACGAGCTGAACCGGGCTCTTGCCCTCGATCCAGTCGATCACCCGGCGCAAGTGCGCTTCGAGATATCCGGCCGAGTTCACCGAAAGCGTCGAATCGTCCACCGGCGCGCCGTCGGAAATGACCATCAGGATGCGCCGGTCCTCGGGCCGGGCGAGCAGGCGGTTATGCGCCCAGAGCAGCGCCTCGCCGTCGATGTTTTCCTTCAGCAGCCCCTCGCGCATCATCAGGCCAAGGTTCTTGCGCGCGCGGCGCCAGGGCTCGTCGGCCTGCTTATAGACGATATGGCGCAAGTCGTTGAGGCGTCCGGGATGCTGCGGCTTGCCGCTGGAAAGCCAAGTCTCGCGGCTCTGCCCGCCCTTCCACGCGCGGGTGGTGAAACCGAGAATCTCCACTTTCACGCCGCAGCGCTCCAGCGTGCGCGCCAGCACATCGGCGCTGATCGCCGCGATCGAGATCGGCCGCCCGCGCATCGAGCCCGAATTGTCGAGCAGCAGCGTGACCACCGTATCCTTGAACTCGACGTCGCGCTCCACCTTGTAGGACAGCGACTGGCCGGGCGAGACCACCACGCGCGCCAGCCGCGCGGCATCGAGCAAGCCTTCTTCCTGATCGAAATCCCACGAGCGGCTCTGCTGCGCCATCAGGCGGCGCTGCAACCGGTTGGCCAGACGGGTGACGATACCCTGCAAGCCCTTAAGCTGCGCATCGAGGTAAGCGCGCAGCCGCGTCAGCTCTTCCTCGTCGCACAAGTCGGCGGCGCCCACCACTTCGTCGAACGCCTCGGTGAAGATTTTGTAGTCGAAGCCTTCGGGAATATCGGTCCACGGGCGGTTGGGGCGCACCGGCATCATGCCCTCCTCACCCTCTTCGCCTTCCTGGCCTTCCTCCATGTCGTCGGAAGATTCGCCTTCGGATTCGCTTTCGCCCTCATCCTCGCCCTGCGAGGGTTCGGCGGCCATTTCGGACGGCTGCTGCTCCTTGCCGGATTCGTCGCCGTCCTGCTCTTCCTCGGTCTCCTCGTCGCCGTCCATGTCGTCGGCCTGATCGGGCTCCTGCTGGACGTCTTCGGCGCGGGTCAGTTCGAGATGCTCCAGCATGTCGAGCGTGAGATCCTGAAACGCCTTCTGGTCCTCCAGCGAGGAGGCCAGTGCTTCGAAATCGGCGCCTGCCTTATCCTCGATCCACGAGCGGACCATATCGACGCCCGCCTGCGCCTCGGCCGGGACCGGCTGCCCGGTCAGCCGTTCGCGCAGCAGCAGCGCGAGGGCGGACTGCACCGGCACCGCATCGGGCGCCTCTGCTCGGGCAATCGGATCGGAACCGATGCGCGCCATCAGCGCCGCATCGAGATTGTCCCGCATCCCCGGATAGGCGTTGGACCCCAAGGCCTCGTAGCGGACCATTTCCACCGCATCGTAGCACGCCCGCGCCGAAGGTTCGGACGGCGCGTGGCGCATGTGCAGCGTGTCGTTGTGATGACGCGCCTTGAGCGCGAAGCTGTCGGCAAAGCCGCGTGCCTGCATTGCCGCCCCGCGCGGCAGGCTGCGCCCCGGCATCGGCACGCGAAAGACATTGCCGGACGCGCTGGGGGCATCGGCCGTCCAGTTGACCTCGATCTCATTGTCGTGAGCAATGGCGCGGCTGGCGCCTGTTAACACCGACTTGAAGCGGTCTGCGGGAGATTCGTCTGACATTGCCGAAGTGCCTAGCGCATCGGTGCGACCGGCTCAAATGGGCGATGTGTGCGGGGGCGCGATTCCCGTGTGCCTTGCGCGCGGGGGCTTCGACAAGCTCAGCCTGAGCGGGGGGAGAGATATCCCTTCCTGCTCCGCTCATCCTGAGCTTGTCGAAGGGCTGAGCTTGTCGAAGGATATTTCAACCCAAGATCAGATCGACTGGCCGGTCTTGGCCCAGTCGGCCAGGAAGCCTTCGATGCCCTTTTCGGTCAGGACATGCTTGAACAGGCCCTTGATCACGGCGGGCGGCGCGGTCATCACGTCGGCGCCGATCTTGGCGGCCTGCAGCACGTGGACGCCATGGCGGATCGAGGCGGCGAGAATCTCGGTCTCGAACGCATAGTTGTCGTAGATCAGGCGGATATCGCTGATCAGATCCATGCCGTCGAAGCCGTTGTCGTCGTGACGGCCGATGAAGGGCGAGACGAACGTGGCCCCGGCCTTGGCCGCCAGCAGCGCCTGATTGGCCGAGAAGCACAGCGTGACATTGACCATGGTGCCGTCCGAGGTCAGCGCCTTGCAGGTCTTGAGACCGTCGATGGTGAGCGGCACCTTGATGCACACGTTGTCGGCGATCTTGCGCAGCACTTCGGCCTCGCGCATCATCCCTTCGTGATCGAGCGCGACGACTTCGGCGCTGACCGGGCCATCGGTGATGCCGCAGATTTCCTTGGTGACTTCCATGAAATCACGCCCGGACTTGGCGATCAGCGAGGGGTTGGTGGTGACGCCATCGAGCAGGCCGGTCGCGGCCAGTTCCTTGATGTCTTCTATTTCGGCGGTGTCAGCGAAAAATTTCATGGTGCGATCCTGATTGGCGAGTCTGCGCAGCCCTATAGGGAAGCGGCTCCGGCGCGGCTAGGGCGTCCATCAACAAGGCCCTCTTCCCCCAACGTCCGTTCGTCCCGAGCGAAGTCGAGGGACCGGTTCGAGCGAAGCCGAGAACCTGAGAGATCGCAGACCTCGGCTGCGCTCGGTCATTGCCCCTCGACTTCGCTCGGGACGAACGGATAGTATAGGCGTAGCACCGGCTATTCAGTGCCCCAGCCCACCATTCCCCAGCCCAGAACACGCACCGCCTTCCCGCACCGCCGCCCCGGTGCCTATATGCCCCTGAGATGAAACGCGTCCGACTCCTTGTCTTCAACGCCGCGCTGGGCGTGCTCGACTATCGCGTGCCCGAGGGCATGGCGGTCGAGCACGGTTCGGTCGTCATCGCCCCGCTCGGGCCGCGGCAGGTGCTGGGCGTGGTGTGGGAAGCGGACCGCCTGAGCGCGCAGGACGTGCCCGAATCGAAGCTGCGCCCGCTGCTCGAAGTGCTGCCGGTGCCGCCCCTGCCCGCGCAGCTACGACGGCTGATCGAATGGACGGCGGATTACTACTGCGCCCCGCTCTCTTCCGTCGCGCGCATGGCATTGGGCAGCATGGCGGCGCTGCGTGGCGGCGGCACGGCGACCGAATACCGCCTGACCGGCGCGGAACCCGCGCGCCTGACCCCGCAGCGCGCCGCCGCGCTCGATGCCTTGCAGGGCGAGCAGGCCTCGATCCGCGAACTGGCCGAACTGGCGAGCGTGTCCGAAGGCGTGCTGCGCGGCATGGTGGGCGCCGGGCTGCTGGAGCCGGTGACGGTCGATCTCGACCGCCCCTACCCCCGCGCCCGGCCCGAATTCGCCGTCCCCGAGCTGAGCGAGGGACAACAGGCGGCGGCGGATACGTTCGTCGCGGCAGTGCGCGAACACCGCTTCGCCCCCTTCCTGCTCGATGGCGTAACCGGATCGGGCAAGACCGAATGCTATTTCGAAGCCGTCGCCGAAGCGCTGCGGCTGGGGCGGCAAGTGCTGGTGCTGCTGCCCGAAATCGCGCTCACCGAGAATTTCCTGCGCCGCTTCGAACAGCGCTTCGGCGTGCCGCCGGTGCTGTGGCACTCCTCGCTCAAGTCCAGCGAGCGGCGCCGGGCCTGGCGCGCCGTCATCAGCGGCGAAGCGCAAGTCGTGGTCGGCGCGCGCTCCTCGCTGTTCCTGCCCTATGCCGATCTCGGCCTCATCGTTGTCGACGAAGCGCATGAAGTCTCGTTCAAGCAGGATGACGGCGTGCGCTACAATGCCCGCGACGTGGCGGTGATCCGCGCCAAGTTCGAGGCGATCCCGGTCGTGCTCGCCAGCGCCACCCCGGCGCTCGAATCGATGCAACTCGCCGAAGCGGGGATCTATAAAAAGATCGAACTGCCGGACCGTTTCGGCGGGGCCATGCTGCCCGACATCCGCATTGTCGACTTGCGCCAGGAACCACCCGAGCGCGGCCACTGGATCGCGCCCCGGCTGGTCGAAGAGATGAAGGAGCGGCTGGCGCGCGGCGAGCAGTCGCTGCTGTTCCTCAACCGGCGCGGCTATGCCCCGCTGACGCTGTGCCGCAACTGCGGCTACCGCTTCCAGTGCCCCAACTGCACCGCCTGGCTGGTGGAGCACCGCTTTTCCAAGCGCCTCGCCTGCCACCATTGCGGCCACGACGTGCCCGTGCCCGATGCCTGCCCCGAATGCGGCACGGCCGATTGCCTCGTCGCCTGCGGCCCGGGGGTGGAGCGCATTGCCGACGAAGTGGCCGAAGTGCTGCCCGAAGCACGCACCGCGCTGGTCACGTCGGACACGATGAACAATCCCGAGGCGATCGGCGAATTCGTCGCCATGGCAGAGGGCGGCGCGATCGATGTGATCATCGGCACCCAGCTTGTCACCAAAGGTTACCACTTCCCCGAACTGACGCTGGTAGGCGTGATCGACGCCGATCTCGGCCTTGAAGGCGGAGATTTGCGCGCGGCGGAGCGGACCTATCAGCAGATCGCGCAAGTCGCGGGCCGTGCCGGACGCGGCGAGAAGCCCGGCGAAGTGCTGATCCAGACGCGCCACCCCGAAGCCGCCGTGATCGCCGCTCTGGCGAACGGCGACCGCGATGCCTTCTATGCCGCCGAAACCGAATCCCGCCGCGATGCGGGCGCGCCCCCGTTCGGGCGCTGGGCGGCGATCATCGTCAGTTCGGAAGATCAGGCCGAAGCCCTCGCCGCCGCCCGCGCCATCGGCGGCACCGCGCCGAACCTGCCGGACATGCTGGTGCTCGGCCCCGCGCCCGCCCCGCTATCGCTGCTGCGCGGCCGCCACCGCTTCCGCCTGCTGATCAACGCCCGCCGCTCGGCCGAACTGCAAAAGGCCCTGCGCGACTGGCTGGAGCCGCTGCAGTTCCCGAAGGGCGTGCGCGTCAATATCGACGTCGATCCCTATTCCTTCGTCTGACCGCCTTCACGCCGCAGCAGCTCGCGCTTGATATCGATCCCATAGGCATAGCCGCCCAGCGAACCGTCGGTGCGGATCACGCGGTGGCAGGGGATCAGCACGGCAACATTGTTCGCTCCGTTCGCCGAGCCCGCCGCGCGCACGGCCCCCGGCTTGCCCACGGCGGCGGCGATCTGGGCGTAGGAGCGTGTCTCGCCCGGCGGGATGCGCTGGAGTTCGCGCCAGACGGCTTCCTGAAAGGCGGTGCCCTGCACATCGAGCGGGATCGAGCGGCTGTCCCCCGGTTGCTCGACGGCGGAAACCACGTCGGCCAGCAACCGCGCGAAGTCCTCACCGCCCTCCACCAGTTCGGCTTTCGGGAATCGTTCGGCCAGATCCTCGCGCCCTTCGGCGAAGGACAGACGGCACACGCCCTTGTCCGTCGCGGCCACGAGCATCTCGCCCAGCGTCGTCGGTACGACGGCCCAGTGGATCGTCACGCCATGCCCGCCACTGCGCCATGCGGAAGGCGCCATGCCCATTCTCCCTTCGCTTGCTTCATAGAATCGGGACGAGGCCGCGAACCCCGCCTCGTAGATCGCCTCGGTCACGCTGGTCCCGGCGCTCAGCGCCTCGCCCGCGCGCTCGACGCGCCGGGCGCGCAGGAACTGCGCGGGCGAAAGCCCCACCGCGCGCTTGAACACCCGCTGGAAATGCGCCGGGCTGTACCCGACCTGCCCGGCCAGCTCGGCCAGTGCGGGCGTCTCCTCCGCCTGTTCCAGCACTTCGATCGCGCGCGAGACGGCTGCTTCATCGCGCGACACCTCGTTCGGGCGGCAGCGCAGGCAGGGGCGCAGCCCTTCCGCCTCCGCCTCGCGCGCGCATGTAAAGAAGCGCACGTTCTCCCGCCGGGGGTGGCGGGCCGAGCACGACGGACGGCAATAGATGCCGGTAGTGAGCACCCCGGTCACGAAACGCCCGTCAAAAGACCGGTCGCGCGCCATCACGGCCTGCCAGGCCCGGTCGTCGTCGAGAGTCGGAGTTGCCATGTCGATGCTCTATCCTAGTCGCGTTCGATGCGCGCCGCGAAACAGCCATGGGCGGCGTTGTGTGCGTGGATGCCCGCCACTTGCGGATTTTCGAACAAGGCGCGAATCTTTTCCTCCGTTTCTTCGGGCTGAGCCAGTGCCGCATCGCACAGCATGCCCTGCGCATCGAAACCGCGCAGCGAAAGCGCGCGTCCGGCGAAGACCGGCGGCAGGCTGTCGATCCACGGTTCGGGCTCGCACGCCTGCTCGCGCACATATATCGCATACGCGGTACGGAACGGATTAGCGACATCGTGGCTCACATGGTTGAGCAGAATCAGGCTCTCGCCTGCCCGCGCATCTTCAAGCGAAATGCGGCAGGGGAAACCCCGGTCCGCATCGGCAATCACCCGCCGGGCGCCGATTTGCGCAAGTTCTTCCGATGTCATGGCGAAATATTGCGCAAAATCCGTCCGGGGCAAGCCCATGATTCTAAAGGTCACAAACAACTCCTTTCCGGTGTTGCCGAACTTATTGCCCATCGTTTCGCGGCCCGCTTCCCGCCTGTTGCTTTCAAACCGCACCCGCGGCCTTTGTCACATAGCGTCATGCGGCGCCTTGCATCGTTTCACTATCGCCGCTATGCGCGCCCCGTCTGCGGGCCGGGGGGCACGATGCAGCATTGCGCCCCATCAGTGCCTCAGCCCACCCGATGTAAGGATAGGACACGCGTGGAGAATTCCGGCGGCATTAAAGCCAGCTTGCAAGGACGGTACGCTTCGGCGCTGTTTGATCTTGCCAGTGAAAACGGCACCGTATCCGTGGTCGAAAGCGACCTGGAGAAAACCGGTGCTGCCCTCAAGGAGAGCGCGGATTTCCGCGATTTGATTCGCAATCCGCAGATCAGCCGGAACGCAGCGGCCAAGGCGGCAGAAGCCGTGGCCAGCGTGCTGGAACTGTCTCCCCTGACCAAGAATTTCATGGGCGTTCTGGCGGGCAACCGCCGCCTTTCCGCCCTGCCCGAGATCATTCGCGCCTTCGCCGCGATCGCCGCTGCTCAGCGCGGCGAAGCGACCGCCGAAGTCTCGACCGCACACGCGCTCAGCGATGAGCAGCTCGAACAGCTGCGCCAGAAGCTGGAAGCGCGCGAGGGCCGCAACGTCAAGATCAAGGCGAGCGTCGATCCGGAACTGCTTGGCGGCCTTGTCGTCACCATCGGTTCCAAGCGCATCGACAGCTCGATCCGCACCCGTCTCAACTCTCTCGCCCAGGCCATGAAGGGCTGATGAAAGGCTAAGCAATGGATATCCGCGCCGCAGAAATCTCGAAGGTCATCAAGGACCAGATTGCCAACTTCGGCACCGAGGCTCAGGTCTCGGAAGTCGGCTCCGTGCTGTCGGTGGGTGACGGTATTGCCCGCATCCACGGTCTCGACAATTGCCAGGCCGGCGAAATGGTCGAATTCTCCAACGGCGTTCAGGGCATGGCGCTGAACCTCGAAGCCGATAACGTCGGCGTCGTGATCTTCGGCTCGGACGCCGAGATCAAGGAAGGCGACAGCGTCAAGCGCACCGGCACCATCGTCGACGTGCCGACCGGCAAGGGCCTGCTTGGCCGCGTGGTCGATGCCCTCGGCAATCCGATCGACGGCAAGGGTCCGATCGAAGGCGCCGAGCGCCGCCGCGTCGAAACCAAGGCCCCGGGCATCATCCCCCGCAAGTCGGTGCACGAGCCGGTGCAGACCGGCCTCAAGGCGATCGATGCGCTGGTTCCCGTCGGCCGCGGCCAGCGCGAACTGATCATCGGCGACCGCCAGACCGGCAAGACCGCCGTCGCCATCGACACCTTCATCAACCAGAAGGGCCCGAACGCGGGCGACGACGAAGGCAAGAAGCTTTACTGCATCTATGTCGCCGTCGGCCAGAAGCGCTCGACCGTCGCGCAGATCGTGCGCCAGCTCGAAGAAAACGGCGCGATGGAATATTCCATCGTCATCGCCGCGACCGCTTCGGAGCCCGCGCCGCTGCAGTACCTCGCACCCTACACCGGCGCCGCGATGGGCGAGTTCTTCCGCGACAACGGCATGCACGCCGTGATCGTGTATGACGACCTTTCCAAGCAGGCCGTCGCCTACCGCCAGATGTCGCTGCTGCTCCGCCGTCCGCCGGGCCGCGAAGCTTACCCGGGCGACGTGTTCTATCTCCACAGCCGCCTGCTCGAACGCGCCGCCAAGATGAGCGACGAAAAGGGCGCCGGTTCGCTGACCGCGCTGCCGATCATCGAAACCCAGGCGGGCGACGTTTCGGCCTATATTCCGACCAACGTGATCTCGATCACCGACGGCCAGATCTTCCTTGAAACCGGCCTGTTCTATCAGGGTGTGCGTCCGGCCATCAACGTCGGCCTCTCGGTCAGCCGCGTCGGCGGTTCGGCCCAGACCAAGGCGATGAAGAAGGTTGCCGGCTCGATCAAGCTGGAGTTGGCGCAGTACCGCGAAATGGCGGCCTTCGCGCAGTTCGGCTCGGACCTCGACGCGTCGACCCAGAAGCTGCTCAACCGCGGCGCGCGCCTGACCGAGCTGCTTAAGCAGCCGCAGTTCTCGCCGCTCCCGTTCGAAGAGCAGACCGTCTCGATCTTCGCGGGCACCAACGGCTACCTGGACTCGCTCCCGGTCGAGAAGGTCACCGAATACGAAGCCGAAATGCTCAGCTTCATGCGCTCGCAGCACGCCGACGTTCTCGGCGAGATCCGCAGCACGCAGAAGTTCGAAGGCGAGATCAAGGACAAGACCGTCGCCGCGCTCGACGCTTTCGCCAAGCAGTTCGCCTGAGACTGACCTGATCCCCACCGTTCCGGCCTATCGGCCGGGGCGGTGAAACGGAGAGAAACGAGTGGCATCGCTCAAGGAACTCAAAGGCCGCATCAACTCGGTCAAATCGACCCAGAAGATCACCAAGGCCAAGCAGATGGTCGCCGCGGCCAAGCTGCGCAAGGCGCAGGCCGCCGCCGAATCGGCGCGCCCCTATGCCGCGCGTCTCGCCGAGGTGATGGGCTCGCTGGCCAGCAAGATCACGGTTTCGGAAAACAGCCCCAAGCTGCTCGCCGGAACCGGCAGCGATCAGGTTCACCTGCTCGTCGTGGCCAATTCGGACAAGGGCCTGTGCGGCGCTTTCAACTCCAACATCGTCCGCGCCGCGCGCGTGAAGGCGAAGGAACTGGAAGCGCAGGGCAAGACCGTGCTGTTCTACCTCATCGGCCGCAAGGGCCGTGCGGTGATCAAGCGCGAATACCCCAAGCAGATCGTGCACATGTTCGACACCACCGGCGTGCGTGAAGCGGGCTTCAACGAAGCCGAACAGGTCGCTGACGAACTCGTGGCTCTGTACGAACAGGGCAAGTTCGACATCGCGCATCTGTTCTATTCGAAGTTCCGCTCGGCGCTGGTGCAGGAACCGACCAGCCAGCAGATCATCCCCGTCCCTGCCCCCGCCGCCGGTGAGGCCAAGGACGGCGACGCCGTGACCGAATACGAGCCGGAGGAGGAGGAAATCCTCGCCGCGCTGCTGCCGCGCTACCTGAAGACCCAGCTTTTCGGCGCGCTGCTGGAGAATGCCGCTTCCGAACAGGGCGCGTCGATGACCGCCATGGATAACGCGACGCGCAACGCGGGTGATCTGATCAACAAGCTCACCATCCAGTACAACCGCAGCCGCCAGGCCGCGATCACCACCGAACTCGTTGAAATTATTGCTGGCGCGGAAGCGCTGTAGCAACATCTAACCGCGGGCGCGGAAGCGCTCTAAGACATCGCAGGCAAGGAAACCAAAATGGCCACCGCACCCGTGCTTAACCAGACCACTACCGGCAAGATCAGCCAGGTCATCGGCGCTGTCGTCGACGTGACCTTCGAAGGCGAACTGCCCGCCATCCTCACCGCGCTTGAAACCGACAACAACGGTAACAAGCTGGTTCTCGAAGTCGCCCAGCACCTCGGTGAGAACACCGTGCGCACTATCGCCATGGACGGCACCGACGGCCTCACCCGCGGTCAGGACGTCGTCAACACCGGCGCGCAGATCTCGGTGCCGGTCGGCCCCAAGACGCTTGGCCGCATCATGAACGTCGTCGGCGATCCGATCGACGAACTGGGCCCCATCGGTTCCGACATGTCGGCCCCGATCCACGCCAAGGCGCCCGAATTCATCGAGCAGTCGACCGAAGCGGCGATCCTCGTCACCGGCATCAAGGTCATCGACCTTCTCGCCCCTTACGCCAAGGGCGGCAAGATCGGCCTGTTCGGCGGCGCGGGCGTCGGCAAGACCGTGCTCATTCAGGAACTCATCAACAACATCGCGAAGGGCCACGGCGGCGTGTCCGTGTTCGCGGGCGTGGGTGAGCGCACCCGTGAAGGCAACGACCTCTATCACGAGTTCCTCGATGCCGAAGTCATCGCCAAGGACGAAAACGGCGTGGCCACTTCGGAAGGTTCGAAGGTCGCCCTCGTTTACGGCCAGATGAACGAGCCCCCGGGCGCCCGTGCCCGCGTCGCCCTCTCGGGCCTGACGATGGCCGAATACTTCCGCGATCAGGAAGGCCAGGACGTTCTCTTCTTCGTCGACAACATCTTCCGCTTCACCCAGGCGGGCGCCGAAGTGTCGGCCCTGCTTGGCCGTATTCCTTCGGCCGTGGGCTATCAGCCGACCCTGTCGACCGACATGGGCGCGCTGCAGGAACGCATCACCTCGACCACCAAGGGCTCGATCACCTCGGTCCAGGCCATCTACGTTCCCGCGGACGACCTTACCGACCCGGCGCCGGCCACCTCGTTCGCCCACCTGGACGCAACGACCACCCTGAACCGCGCTATCTCGGAGCTTGGCATCTACCCGGCGGTCGACCCGCTCGACTCGACCTCGCGCGTGCTGGAGCCGCGCGTCGTCGGCAACGAGCACTACGAGACCGCCCGCGCCGTTCAGGAAACCCTGCAGAAGTACAAGTCGCTGCAGGACATCATCGCGATCCTGGGCATGGACGAGCTTTCCGAAGAGGATAAGCTCACCGTCGCCCGCGCGCGCAAGATCCAGCGCTTCCTGTCGCAGCCGTTCCACGTGGCCGAAGTCTTCACCGGCATTCCGGGCAAGTTCGTCCAGCTCGAAGACACCGTGAAGTCGTTCAAGGCTGTCGTCGAAGGCGAATACGACCACCTGCCCGAAGCTGCCTTCTACATGGTCGGCGGCATCGACGAGGCGGTCGAGAAGGCCAAGAAGCTGGCCGAGGACGCCTAAGCGATGCCCCTGCACTTCGAACTCGTCACGCCGGCGAAGCTCGTCCGCTCGGAGGACGTCCACATGGTGGTCGTCCCCGGCACGGAAGGCGAGTTCGGCGTGCTCGCGGGCCACGCGCCCTTCATGTCGACAATCGCCGACGGCGCGCTGACGGTTTACAAGACTGAAAACGGTGCTCCCGAAGAGATCCGGATCACCGGCGGCTTCGCCGAAGTCGGCGATGCAGGCCTGACAGTGCTTGCGGAGCATGTTGAGGGCTGATCTTGGGCGCAGGAGTGCCTGCTTGGCCTCCATCGCACTTTAAAAGCGAATTTGTGAAATGCCGGCCGCCCAGTGCGCGTCGGCATTTTCATTTGGCAGCCGCACAAGTCTTCAAGGCCATATCAGCTCGCTGGCGTTCCGCTTTCCGGCGCATGGTCCTTCGACTGCAGGAATATCCACGGCACCGTGTAGCCGTCGAAAGCCAGCCGTTCATTCCTGTTCATGAACGGCGGCATGTGATCACCCACAATTAGAAAGTCGGTCGGCGGCAGATCCGGGTCCATTGCCAGAACCGAAATAGCCTGCGCCACGTCGTGGTAAGCCACGAACAGACGGCAGCGCATCAAGCCCATCCCGGCCAGCGGAGCGGTGCCGTCTTCGCAGCCTCCCATCCCAGGCGTAGCACCAGCCAAAACGGGAAGATGCGTGTTGAGAGTGACCCAATAAATGAATTGCGGCTTGCCTGCGGTCTTGAGACGGTGGCCGATCTGGCCCGCAATGTCGACATCGCAAGCGCCCGGCCACATGCCGCCGCACTTGCGCGCCCCGCCCTCCTCCAGTTGCCTGCGGAACATCGTGTGCGCAAAGCCAGCGCGCGGCCACCATGCCGCACGGTCGAAAAATTTGCCGTCAAAGGCATGGATCGCCAGGGTATCGTAACCCGCTTTCGCATACCGGCCCGGCATGCAGGGGCGATGCTCGAAATCGAAGGCATCGTAGTTTGAATAGACGCCGCACAGCTCTCGCAATTCGCCGTTCGTCGTCGAGCCGAAATAGGGAATTTCGCCAGAAGAGACCGTATAGCGGCCATTCCATTCAGTGCGGTGCCAATCCGCTTCGAACAGCTTTCGGCCCTCCGGAAAGACCGGGCGCCCCAACGCTTCGACCAGAATGACGACAAGATTGCGTTTCCGTTTCCCCGGCGTCGCTATTCCGTTGGCGTTGACTGCGGAATGGAACGGTGTCCCGGCGGCAGGCAAGCCCCGGTAAGTATTGCTCGTCGCCGCTGTGGCGAGGGAATCGGCCTGCGCCAGGCCAAGCACGGCCACAAATCCCAGCATCCAGTTCCACACCGGGCCGAACCGTTCGGTTCGCCCTGCACCCCGGACCGCAAAAAAGAGCGCGACAAGCAATATCGCGCCCCCAGCCAGATATTCGAGCGATGCCAGAGGGCGGGCATTCACTATGAACTCCTGCAGCGCATCGACCCGGCTGATTTCAAGGTTGAACGCGTTGATGATGTACTCGAAGGCAGAAGCGAGCGTCAGCCCCGCCACCGCGATCCGGCGCGCCCAGAGCGAAGGAAGCTGCGCGAATATGAGAGCCAGTGCCCCCAGCCCGATAATCACGCCTCCCATCGGCGGACCGCCGATGGGCCACATCGCAATTGTCACGATGTTGGGCAGGAGCAGCCAATAGAGACACCAGCGCCAAGGCCAGTGCTTAAGCACAACGCGCATGCGTTCCTTTCGCGTAACACCACCGGTAACTGGAATTTCACCATACGGGCAGGCCGTGAAATAAGGCTTAACTCAGCGCTTCATTCGCCGCGTAGGAGCATGGAAATCGGGATGCTTGTTCGAAACCCACATTACGAACCTGCGGATTTCCTCACACTCCAGCAAGGCTTCCGCACGCACCGGCATCCGCGCAAGCTGGGCATTTGTCAGATTTGCGTGGATCGTGCGATGGCAGATCGGGTGCAGCGGCACGGTATCGCGGCCACCCCGGCTTTTGGGAACAGGATGATGCCATTCGATCCAGCGGCCCAGCGGCCTGGCGCAGAGCCAGCAAGTTCCGCCCTTCCCGTTCACGGTACTTTTCACCTCCATGATTTACATGGCCTGCCCATGATCCTGCTTGCCCGCCATTAGGAAGTTATCAAAGTTTCAACCTTAATGATCGTGCCAATCGCGATGGATCACGCCCGGTTCTGAGCCGGGTGCTGAAAGAGGTTGTATTTCTTATGAGTGCATTCGGGCGGCGCAGTGGCATGGGGGGCATGGGCCAAGGATCCCGGCCTGCATTCGGCGTAGCCAAGCCTCTCAAGGGCGGTGTGCAGGACAAGACCCCGACAGTCCCCGGCGCTATGCCGAACGCAGCTCCCTTGCCTGGCGGAGACCAGTTTCCGCCCCTGCCGGGAGGCGAACCTGCTCCGGCAGCTGCGGCGCCCCAGCGCGACGATGCCATGTCCCGGCTGGCGGAGCGCGCCAATGCCGTGACCGACAGCAATTCCGAACAAGGCAGTTTCGAAGCCTCGATCCACAAGATCAAGGAACAGGTGCTGCCGCGCCTGCTCGAACGCGTCGATCCCGAGGCGGCGGCTACGCTTACCAAAGACGAGCTGTCGGAAGAATTCCGCCCGATCATCATGGAAGTGCTGGCCGAGCTGAAGATCACCTTCAACCGCCGCGAACAGTTCGCGCTGGAAAAGGTGCTGATCGACGAACTGCTCGGTTTCGGCCCGCTGGAGGAGCTGCTCAGCGACCCCGACGTGTCGGACATCATGGTCAATGGCCCGAACCAGACCTACATCGAACGCAAGGGCAAGCTGCAGCTCGCCGGGATCCGCTTCCGCGACGAGCAGCACTTGTTCCAGATCGCCCAGCGCATTGTCAACCAGGTCGGCCGCCGCGTCGACCAGACCACCCCGCTGGCCGACGCCCGCCTCAAGGACGGCAGCCGCGTCAACGTGATCGTCCCGCCGCTCTCGCTGCGCGGCACCGCGATCTCCATTCGTAAGTTCTCCGAGAAGCCGATCACCATCGACATGCTCAAGGGCTTCGGCTCGATGGACGAAAAGATGGCCACCGCGCTCAAGATCGCGGGCGCCTGCCGCATGAACGTGGTGATCTCGGGCGGCACCGGCTCGGGCAAGACGACGATGCTCAATGCCCTGTCGAAAATGATCGATCCGGGCGAACGCGTGCTGACGATCGAGGACGCCGCCGAACTGCGCCTGCAGCAGCCGCACTGGCTGCCGCTGGAGACCCGCCCGCCGAACCTCGAAGGCCAGGGCGCGATCACCATCGGCGACCTTGTGAAGAACGCCCTGCGTATGCGCCCGGACCGCATCATCCTGGGCGAAATCCGCGGCGCCGAGTGCTTCGACCTGCTCGCCGCCATGAACACCGGCCACGATGGTTCGATGTGCACGCTGCACGCCAACAGCCCGCGCGAGTGCCTGGGCCGTATGGAAAACATGATCCTGATGGGCGACATCAAGATTCCGAAGGAAGCCATCAGCCGCCAGATCGCGGAATCGGTGGACCTGATCGTTCAGGTGAAGCGCCTGCGCGACGGTTCGCGCCGCACCACCAACATCACCGAAGTGATCGGCATGGAAGGCGACGTCATCGTCACTCAGGAGCTGTTCAAGTTCGAATATCTGGACGAGACCGACGACGGCAAGATTCTGGGCGAATTCCGCAGTTCGGGCCTGCGCCCCTACACGCTGGAAAAGGCTCGTCAGTTCGGTTTCGATCAGGCCTATCTGGAGGCCTGCCTCTGAGGCCTTCCGCCCTTGCGGAAGACGGGAAATGCGAAAAGGGCCGCGCAGCGTTCAAATGCTGTGCGGCCCTTTTTTATCAGTCAGCCTGCTTTTCGAAAGCAGCGGTAATCGCAATCGTCGTGTCGTCGCTCACCAGCGGCGCATACTTGCTCACGCCGAACGCGGTGCGCTTGATCACGCCGGTCGCGTTGAAGCCGATCGTGTAGGTCTTGTTCAGCGGATTGACCGCCCCGGCCTTGAACACCGCCTTGAGCACAACCGGATGCGTCACGCCATGCATAGTAAGATTGCCAAAAACATCCGCCGTGCGATCGCCGGTGCGGACCACCTTGGTCGAAACGAAGCGCATCACCGGGTACTTGGCCGCATCGAACCATTCCGGACCGGCCAGTTCGCCGTCCAGCGTCTTGTTGGTGGTCGAAACCTTGGCCACCGGCACCGAGACATCGAGCTTGGCCGAAGCAAGATTCTTGGGATCGAGCGAGAGCGTGCCGCTGGCGCCGGGGAAGGTTCCGTAGAACTCGCTGATGCCGAAATGATCGACCGTGAAGCGCACCAGGGTATGCGAACTGTCGATGGCGTAGTTCCCGGCCTGAACAGCGGCGGGTTGCGTATCGGCCTGCTGCGCGAACAGCGGCGCGGCAGCAACGATGGAAACGGCAGTCAGGGCCGATGCCAGAAAACGGTTCATGTGAAATTCTCCATGAGAATGGGGGCTAACGAAATACCGCCCCCCAGATCTCATGAAGCGGGGTTTCTGCCCAGCCGGATAAAATCGATCCACATGTTCAAGTTACTTGTACATTCTGCCGCTGCGACCCGCATTCAGGCGCCCAGCAGCGTTCTTCCTCCCAGCCCCAGCAGCAGCACGGCGGCCAGCAGCGACCAGAAAAAGATCGGTGTCCAGGGCATGAATCCCACCCGGTCCATGTTCCGGCGGCGCATACGGCGCCGGTCACCGATCCACGCGACCAGCGCGACAAGCGCGGCCACTGCACCTGCGATCACCATCAATCGTGCCGAATCATTCATGCCCCGCCCTTGCCTCGGGATGCAGGCAAGTTAAAGCGCCTTGTGTGACATCCTCCCCCCGTTTCCAGCCGCGAGAGAATCCCTTGCTCGCCATAGGCCTGCGCGTGCTCGCCATGGTGATGCTATCCACCATGTTCATGCTGGTGAAGCTGGCCGGCACGCACGGCGTTTCGGTGCCGGAACTGCTGTTCTGGCGTCAGGCGATGAGCCTGCCGATGATTTTCGGCTGGCTGCTGGCCACGGGCAATCTGGGCATGCTGGTGACACGCCGCATGGGCAGCCATGCCGGGCGCGCGGCGACAGGCACGCTGGGGCTGCTGTGCAATGTTTCCGCCGCCACGCTGCTTCCCCTTCCGGTCCAGACCACGCTGGGCTTCACAACGCCGCTGTTCGCGGTTCTGATCACCGCGCTGATCCTGCGCAACACCGTCGGTGTGTGGCGCTGGACGGCTGTCGTTCTCGGCTTTGCCGGGGTGCTCGTGGTGGCCAGCCCCGGCGGCACGCACGTTCCACCGCTCGGCCTTGCCGTCGGCCTGGGGGCCGGTGTGGTCGTGGCGACCGTCAGCTTTCAGATCCGCGACCTTGCCCGCACCGAAGCGCCGATTTCCTGCGTTTTCTGGTTCGCCTTCTACGGCTCGCTCTTTGCCGCCGTGCTCCTGCCGCTCTATGGTAAGCCGCATCCGCTCGAAGCCTGGCTGATCCTGGCTGCCATCGGCTTTACTGGCACTTTCGCGCAGTTCCTCATCACCGCCTCGCTTCGTCACGGGCAAGTGGCGACCGTGGTGATCATCGATTATACCGCGCTGGTCTGGGCCACGCTCTACGGATGGCTGATCTGGGACGATCTGCCGCCGCACAGCATCTGGCTGGGGGCACCGCTGATCATCGCCGCAGGCCTGATCATCACTTGGCGCGAGCACTACCTGTCCCGGCACATTTCCCCCACCTCCGCTTTCGATTCCGGCGCGGCCGAGGAATTCTCCGAGGAGAACCCTGCCGAGGACCCGAAGGGAACCTGACTCCATCCCGAGTGTTGATCTGGTCAGTCTGGCCGTCTGTACGGCCTGCTAACCCAGGAAGGAACACGAAGATGATCAGGAATATCCTATTCGCTCTTGCTGCCGGCAGCCTCACGCTGGGGGCCGCGGCGTGCAACACCGTGAAGGGTGCGGGACAGGACATCGAATCCGTCGGCCAGGCCGGAGACGATGCCATCAACAAGTAAGAACGGCGCATTGCCCGGTCTTTGCCCAGCCGCTTTCCATACCCTCGGCCTTGGCTTATGATCTGACGCTTCGAACAAGGAACAGCAAAGCAATGCTCAGGAAATTCGTTCTCATCCTTGCCACTGGCGGCCTCGTGCTGGGCTGTGCCGCATGCAACACCGTGCGCGGCGTGGGCCAGGATCTCGAATCCGCGGCAAACACCGTCGACAACGCGACCTGAGCTAGGCCTCTTCGCCCTCCGGGGCGGAGCGGCTCCAGATCGAGGCCAGCAGGCTGCCGATCAGCACATGCATGAAAGCGGAAATCGCCGCAGGCACGGGCGCGAGCGCGGCTTGCATCGTATTGGGAAACTGGCGGGCAAAGGCCGGGCTTGAAGCCAGAGTGGCGCCGAGCCCGCTGTTTTGCATGCCCACCTCGATACTGATCGTCCGGGCCGCCGCTTCCTGCAGACGCAGGAGGCGGCTGAGCAGATAGCCCAGGCCGAAACCGCAGGCATGAAGCGAAACCACCGCCAGCAGCAGCACGCCCGCGTGCATCTCCACCAGCGGCTTGGACTTCGCAATGATGGCCGCGACGATCACCACCACGAACAGCACCGAGATGAACGGCGATACCACCGTCACTTTTCGCGTAACCCGGGGCAGGTAGCGGTTCATCAGCACTCCGGCGACAACCGGCACCAGTACGACGGACACCATGCCGCGAAACAGGTTCCATCGGTCGATCTCGATGAACACGCCCGCCAGCCATCCGGTCAGCACCGGCGTCAGGGCGATGGCCACGAGCGTCGAGACCATCGTCATCGTCACGGACAGGGCCACATTGGCCCGGGCCAGATAGCTGATCACGTTCGAGGCGGTGCCGCCCGGGCAGCACGAAACGAGGATCAGGCCCACCGCCAGCCCCGGCTCAAGCCCGAATATCCAGGCCACGCAGAACCCGGCCAGCGGCATCACGGTAAATTGCAGCGCCACCCCTGCCAGCACTTGCCGAGGCAGTGCCAGCACGCGCCGGAAATCATCGAAGCTGAGCGTGATGCCCATGCCCAGCATGATCACGCCCAGCATCACACTGATCAGCGGCTGCCCGAACGGCTGGAAGCGCCCGTCCGCCACCCACAGGAACAGATCGGGCAAAAACCAGGCGAGGCCGACGCCCAGCACGGTCCACAGTGCAAACAGGCCGGTAATACGCTCGAAAAGGCGCGTCACTCAAAGGTCCCCGGATCGGTGCTCCGCCACCAGACGCCGCGCTCGCAGCCACAAGACCACGCGCTGCACGCAGATCAGCCCCACGGCGAAACCGAGCATGGCATCGGTGAACAGCAGCGCATTGGCGCTCGGATGCGCGCCTGCAGACGGGCCCATGCCGGAAAACAGCACACGGCGCAGGGCGAAGACCGCCAGGATCAGCACCAGGGCAGCCACCGACTGGCGCATCATCACTTTGGCCTCCGGCCCCTCACCCTCGATATGCAGGCGCATCAGCCGCGCACGCTGCGCGCCCAGCGCCGCCCCCACCGCGATACCGGCCGTGAACAGCGCCCAGCCCTTGAGCGAGGGATGCATGCCATAGAGAGCGAAACTGACCAGCCCCAGCATCACCGCCGGAAAGATCCAGAGCGTAGCCACCCGCAGCGGCCGCGCCCGGTTCAGGGAGCGGAAGCGCAAGAGCATCACCAATGCGAAAATGGCAAACGGCAAGTAAGCCAGCCAATGCACCGATTGCGATCCCATACGCTCCACCCTTTCCTGATTTAGACCAGGGCGGACCTTAGCGGCGTCACCCCTGCCAGACCAGCACCGGCTTGCGCGCGGCCTGCGTTTCATCGAGCCGGCGGCGCGGCGCGAAGTGCGGCGCGGAGTGCAGGCTCTGGTCGCCCGCCTTGGCCCGCTCGGCGAGCGAGCGCAGGCTGGCGATGAAACGGTCGAGCCCGGCCTTGCTTTCGGTCTCGGTCGGCTCGATCAGCATCGCGCCTTTCACCACCAGCGGGAAATAGACCGTCATCGGGTGGAAACCCTCGTCGATCAGGCCCTTGGCGATATCGAGCGTGGAGAAGCCCTCGGCCAGCCCGGCCTCGCTGAACAGCGCCTCGTGCATGCACGGGCCGCTCTTGGCGAACGGTGCGGGCAGCACGTCCTCGCAGGTGCGCAGCACATAGTTGGCGTTGAGCACCGCGTCCTCGGCCACCTGACGCAGACCATCGGCGCCGTGGCTGAGGATATAGGTCAGCGCACGGGTGAACATGCCCATCTGGCCGTGGAACGCGACCATGCGGCCGAACGCCTGGCTGTGCCCCTCGCCCCGGTTCTCTTCCTCGACGAGGTGGATGCCGCCATCGGCGCCGCGCGTCACGAAGGGCAGCGGCGCGAACGGCGCCAGCGCTGCGGAGAGCACCACCGGCCCGGCACCCGGTCCGCCGCCGCCGTGCGGGGTGGAGAAGGTCTTGTGCAGGTTGATGTGCATGGCATCGACGCCCAGATCGCCCGGGCGCACTTTGCCAACAATCGCGTTGAAGTTCGCGCCGTCGCAATAGACGTAGCCGCCCGCCGCGTGGACGGCATCGGCAATCGTCTTCAGCTCGGATTCGAACAGGCCGCAGGTGTTGGGGTTGGTGATCATCACCCCGGCCACGTTCGGGCCCAGCTTCTCCTTGAGCGCGGCGACATCGACGCGGCCGTCCGGCGTCGCCGGGATCGACTGCACCTTGAAGCCCGCGAAAGCCGCCGTCGCCGGGTTGGTGCCGTGGGCGCTTTCGGGCACCAGCACCACGTCGCGCGTCTCGCCGCGCGCATCGAGCGCGGCGCGGATGCACAGCAGACCGCACAATTCGCCGTGTGCACCCGCCTTGGGGCTCATCGCCACCGAGGCCATGCCGGTGAGCGCGATCAGCCAGTCGGCGAGCTGCTCGATCACTTCGAGCGCACCCTGCACCGTGGTCTGCGGCTGCATCGGGTGCACGTCGGCAAAGCCGGGCAGGCGCGCCACGGTCTCGTTGAGGCGCGGGTTGTGCTTCATCGTGCACGATCCCAGCGGGAACGGCCCGAGATCGATCGCATAGTTCTGCCGCGAGAGGCGCGTGTAATGGCGCACCGCTTCGGGTTCGGTGAGGCCCGGCAGGTCCGGCGCGGACTTGCGCAGGAACTTCGACAAGCCGCTGGCGGGCGCACGGTCCACCGCTTCGAAATCGACGCCGCACTTGTCCTTCGCGCCAAGCTCGAAGATCAGCGCCTCTTCCAGCATCAGGCCATAGTCGCCGCTGGCCGTCTGCGGCACCGCGCTTTCGCCTGTCTCGCCCATCGTGGGCTTCCAGCCCCCTGCATTCACCGCGTTCATGCCGGTACTCCCACCAGAAGGGCTTCCAATTCGGTTGCGAAAGCCTCGATGTCCTCAAGGCTCGTGGTCTCGGTCGCCGTCACCAGCAGCGCCTTGTCCAGCCCTTCTGCGGCCGGGAACAGGCGGCTCAGTGAAACCCCGCCGAGAATCTCGCGCTCGGCCAGCTCGCGCACCACATCGCGCGCATCGCGCGGCAGGATCAGCGTCGCCTCGTTGAAATAGGCGTGGTTCAGCAGTTCGACGCCCGGAATGCGGGTCAGCCGCTCGACCATGGCCTGCGCCCGGGCGTGATTGACACCGGCAAGCTGCGCCAGCCCTTCCCCGCCCAGCAGGGTCAGGTGAATGCTGAAAGCCAGCGCGCAAAGCCCTGAATTGGTGCAGATATTGCTAGTCGCCTTCTCGCGGCGGATGTGCTGTTCGCGGGTGGAGAGCGTGAGCACGAAACCGCGCTTGCCCTCGGCATCGACAGTCTGGCCGCACAGGCGTCCCGGCATCTGCCGCACGAACTTCTCGCGGCAGCCGAGCAGGCCGAGGTAAGGCCCGCCGAACTGCAGGCCGACGCCCAGCGACTGCCCCTCACCCACGACGATGTCCGCGCCCAGCGTGCCCGGCGCCTCGATCAGGCCCAGCGCCACCGGCTCGGTGACGACCGCGACCAGCAGCGCCCCCTTGGCATGGGCGGCCTCTGCAATCGCGGCGAGATCGGGGATGCGGCCCAGCACATCGGGATACTGGACGACCACGCACGAGGTCGCCTCGTCGATCGCGCCGATCACCGCCGCATCGTCGGGCTCCGCCGTCAGGCCGGTGGCGAGCGAGTGGATCTCGTCGCCTGTGAACTTCGCCATCGTGCGCACCACTTCGCCGTAGTGCGGGTGCAGCCCGCCCGAGAGCACGGCCTTGCCCTTGCGGGTCACGCGCGCGGCCATCAGGATCGCTTCCCAGCACGCCGTCGAACCGTCGTACATCGAGGCATTGGCGATATCGGTGCCCAGCAGCCGCGCCACTTGCGTCTGGAACTCGAAGAGCACTTGCAGCGTGCCTTGCGCGATTTCGGGCTGATAGGGCGTGTAGGCGGTCAGGAACTCGCCGCGCTGGATCAAGTGATCGACCGAAGCCGGCACATGGTGGCGATAGGCCCCTGCCCCGAGGAAGAACGGCGCCGAACCGGCGGAGAGGTTCTTGGCCGCCAGTTTGGTCATGTGCCGTTCGACCGCCATTTCGCTGGCGTGCATCGGCAAGCCCTCGATCGGGCCGGAAAGCCGGGCTTCTTCGGGCACGTCGGCGAACAGGTCATCGACACTGGCGGCGCCGATCGTGCCGAGCATCTCGGCGCGGTCGGCGGGGGTCAGGGGCAGATAGCGCATGAAATGGTATCCCTCATTCGCTTGTTCAAAATCCTCCCCGGCTCGGGGAGGGGGATCGGGATCACAGGCTTTCGACGTACGTCTTGTAAGCGGCCTCATCCATCAGGCTGCCCAGCTCGGACGCGTCGGACAGCGTGATGCGGTACAGCCAGCCGCCCACTTCGGCGTCGGTGTTCACCAGTTCCGGCTCGTCCGCGAGCGCCTCGTTCACTTCGGTGATCGTGCCCGAAGCGGGGGTGTAGATGTCCGATGCGGCCTTCACAGAATCGACGACCGAAACGGAATCGCCCTTAGCGACAGTGGCGCCGGTTTCGGGCAGGTCCACGAACGTGATGTCGCCAAGCTGGCCCTGCGCATAGTCGGTAATGCCGACCGTGCCGAGGCCGCCTTCGACTTCGATCCACTCATGGTCTTCGGTAAAATAGCGGGTCATGGGTGCTGCTCCTCAGCGATGATAGCGGTGGGGGACAAAAGGCATGGGCGCGGCCTTCGCGGGAAGGCGTTTGCCACGCATCTCGATTTCAAGCGCGGTGCCGTCCGCAGTATGGGCGGCATCGACATAGGCCATGGCGATGGGGTGCTGCAGCGAGGGCGAGAAGCCGCCCGACGTCACCACGCCCACTTCCTCATCGCCCACGAAAACTTTCGCGCCTTCACGCGCGGCCATGCGGCCTTCCAGCGTCAGGCCGATGCGCTGACGGGCCGTGCCCTTCACCAGCGCGTTCAGTATGTGCGCGGCGCCGGGGAAGCCGCCTTCGCTGCGGCGGCGCTTGTTGATGCCGAACACCAGACCGGCGCTGACGGGATCGGCCTCCGGCGTCATGTCATGGCCGTAAAGCGGCAGGCCCGCCTCAAGGCGCAGGCTGTCGCGCGCGCCAAGGCCGATCGGCTTCACTTCGGGCTCGCCGCACAGCAGCTCGGCTACGGCAGCGGCGCTTTCACCGGGGATCGAAATCTCGAAACCGTCCTCGCCGGTATAGCCCGAACGGCTGATCCAGGCCTCGACACCGCCCAGCTCAAACTTGCCGCCGCGCATGAAAGTCAGCGCGGACAGCGGATAGTCGCCCGAAACATGGCGCTCCAGCGCGGCAAAGGCCTCGGGCCCCTGCAGCGCCAGCAGCGCGCGCTCGTCGAGATGGTTGAGCACGATTTCATCCGGCAGGCATTCGCGCATGTGGGCGATATCGTCCCACTTGGTCGCACCATTGACGACGAGATAGAGCCCGCCCGGCCAGCGCGAAACCATGAGATCGTCCAGAATGCCCCCGGTCTCGTTCAGCAGCAGCGAATAGCGCACGGCGCCCAGCTTCAGCGTCGAAAGATCGATCGGCAGCAGCGCTTCCACCGCCGCTTCCAGCCCTTCGCCCGAGAGCATGACCTGCCCCATATGGCTGACATCGAACAACCCGGCATGCTCGCGGGTCCAAAGATGCTCGGCCATGATCCCCTCATACTGAACGGGCATCATGTAACCGGCGAACTCGACCATGCGGCCGCCCTTTTCCCGATGCCAGGCATCGAGCGGCAGGAGCATGGGGGCGAGGTCTTCGGTCTGGTTGTCGTCGTTGACTGGGTATTCGCTCAAAACAGAACTCCGCGACAGGGCATGGCACACCATTCGGTGCCCCCTCTGTCACGGAAACCTGAGAGCTTCCCTCGCGGTGTCCCGGCCGGAATCATCCAGGACAGGACAGGCGAAGTTACACCGTCGGCGGCCCGGCCCGAAAGCCAAGGCTCTTTCCAGAGTTTCGCTATAGGCCCTGCGCGGTCCTTTTGCCTGAGAGATTCCGGGGCGGTTGCTCCTTCGGCGCCTCTTTGACCGGTTGCCCGAATCAGCGAGGTCTCTCCCGCGTGTGCCAGCGATAGGGAAGCCTTGCTGGAGCGGCGCGGGCGAGTCAACGCTCCATCCGCTGCACTGCGGCATTAATCCCCGGAGCGGCGAATGGCCCGCAGCATCGAATCGTGATCGTGCACGAAGCGCCCGCGCGGCTTTTCCTTCGCCAGCGCCAGCACCGCGCAGGCCAGCTTGCGCGCGGTAATGGAACGGTAGCGGCGGTACTTGCCGTGCAGCACCGTCCAGTCCGCCAGCGGTGCCAGAACCTGCGCCCAGGCCTCCAGCGGCCGCCGCTCCTCCCGGTGCCCGCGCAGCAGCCCGGGCTGGAGAATGTCGAGACGGCGAAAACCGAGTTTCGACAGCGCCTGCTCCATTTCCCCTTTCACGGAGAGGTAGAAGTTACGGCTGGCCCGTGCCGCGCCCACCGACGAGACGACGACCATGTGCTCGATCCCCGCGGCCCGCGCTGCCTCGGCGCTGAAGCGCACAAGGTCGTGATCGATGGCACGGAAGGCTTCCTCGCTGCCTGCGTCCCTGATCGTGGTTCCCAGCGCGCAGACCATCACATCGGCTTGCGCAGCCGCAATCAGTTGCGGCCAATCGATGGGTTCGCCCACCAGCATTTCCATGCGCGCGCCGGGCGGCATCGCCGCCTCGCGCCGGGCCACGGCGACGAGGCGCACATCCTCGCGGCCCACCGCTTCGGCCATCAGCGCACTGCCGACCAGCCCCGTCGCGCCAACGAGGCAAATGCGAACACCACCCGGCTGCATGCTATCCGGCACGCTCAGACATTGCTGAGCCCCTCCGGCGTCCGGCCGTAGATCTGTTCGTGGCAGGAAATTGCGAACCGGTCGGTCATCCCGGCGATATAGTCGGCGATGTGGCGGCTGCGCTCGGGCTCGTAGCGCGGCATCGTATCGATCCAGCTTTCTTCCATCAGCACCGTTTCCTGCGAATAGGCGGAATAGAGTTCCGCCAGCACGGCACGGGCGCGGCGCGCAGTTTCAAGCTGTTCGGGATGGTAATAGAGCTTGTCGTACATGAAGCGCTTGAAGGCGCGTTCACCCTCCGCCACTTCCGGCGAGAAGGCGACCAGCGGACGCCCCGCCGCGCGCACTTCCTCCACGCTGCCCACGCCCGCCAGGTTCGCTTGGGTCTGGGCCACGAGATCGTTGACCATCACGCCGATCTGCGTGCGGATCAGCTCGGCCAATTGCCGGTCACGCGGGACGCCGGGATAGCGCCGCTCCACCTCGGCCCACTGGCCAGCTACGAAGGGATGCGCCAGCAGTTCGTCGAGATCCAGAAAGCCCGCGCGCAGTCCATCGTCGATATCGTGATTGTCATAAGCGATATCGTCCGAAAGCGCGGCCACTTGCGCTTCCAGCGAGGCATGGGTGTTCAGTTCCAGCCCATAGGCGGCGTCGAGTTCGGATAGGGCCCAGTTGGGTTCGAGCACAGGCCCGTTGTGCTTTGCCAGCCCTTCGAGCGTTTCCCACGTCAGGTTGAGCCCGTCATGCTCGCAATAAGGGCTGTCGAGCCGCATCAGCGTGCGCAGGGTGTGGGCGTTGTGGTCGAAACCGCCTGCCTTGTGCAGCGCCGCGTCGAGCGCGTCCTCGCCTGCATGGCCGAAGGGCGGGTGGCCGATATCGTGTGCCAGCGCCAGCGCTTCGGTCAGGTCTTCGTCAAGCCCGAGGATGCGGGCGATCACGCGCGCGATCTGCGCCACTTCCAGACTGTGCGTAAGCCGCACGCGGTAGTGATCGCCATCGGGCGCGATGAAAACCTGCGTCTTGTAACGCAGGCGGCGGAAAGCGATCGAATGGATGATCCGGTCGCGGTCGCGCTGATAGGCGCTGCGCGGTCCGCGCGCGACGGCGTTTTCCATGGCGAATTCACGCCCGCGCGAACGGGCCGGATCGGATGCGTAGGGAGCCAGTGTCAAAACCTGTGTCTTTCCCGCGTTCGGCGTTGTGGGAACAGCGACCCCTAGCGGGCAAGACCGGTAGAGCACAAGACCGCGGACGACGAGGCGACGATCGCAACGTCCGGATCGTCCATCCGCCCGGCCGCCTCCCGCAGCCCGCGCAGCGTGCGGGCCTCACGGGCGAGAGCGCCCAGCTTGAGCAGTTGCGGCGTGCTCAACCGGCGCGACATGCGCCCGGCAATGCAACCCGCGACGCTCTCTCGCACGCCCGCCTCCACCATGGCGCCGCGCAGCCGGTACTCGGCATAGGCGGGCACGGCCAGGCGCCAGCCCAGGAACAGAATGCCCGCCAGAACGGCAAGCCCAGCCAGCCATTTCATTGTAGTGCGACTCTCAATCGGTCAGGGACTTGTTGATCTCTTCCACCATCTTCTTGGCATCGGAGAGGAGCATCATCGTCTGATCCATATAGAACACGTCGTTGTCGACACCGGCATAGCCCTGCCCGCCCATCGAACGCTTGATGAAGAAGATGGTCTTGGCCTTGTCCACATCGAACACCGGCATGCCATAGATCGGCGAGGTCTTGTCCGTCCGGGCGGCCGGGTTCACCACGTCGTTGGCGCCGATGATGAAAGCGACGTCGGCCTGCGCGAACTCGCTGTTGATGTCTTCCAGTTCGAAGACTTCGTCATAAGGCACGCTGGCTTCAGCCAGCAGCACGTTCATATGCCCGGGCATGCGGCCGGCGACCGGGTGGATCGCATACTTCACATTGACGCCATGCTCCTTGAGCAGGTCGCTCATTTCACGCAGCGCGTGCTGGGCCTGCGCCACGGCCATGCCGTAACCGGGGATGATGATGACGTTCTCGGCCTCTTTCATCAGGAACGCGGCATCTTCCGAAGACCCGCGCTTCCACGGGCGCTGCTCGCGCGCCTCGCCGCCGCCCGCGCTGCCTGCATCGGCCCCGAAACCGCCCGCGATCACCGAGATGAAACTGCGGTTCATCGCCTTGCACATGATGTAGCTGAGGATCGCGCCCGACGAGCCGACCAGCGCCCCGGTCACGATCATCGCCGTATTGTGCAGCGTGAAACCCATCGCCGCCGCCGCCCAGCCCGAGTAGGAGTTCAGCATCGAGACCACGACCGGCATGTCCGCCCCGCCAATCGGGATGATCAGCAGGAAGCCGATGGCAAAGCTGAGCGCCACGATCGCCCAGAACAGCGGGCTCTCGCCCGGCCCGGCATGTGCGGCTACGGCAAACATCGCCGTCAGCGCGAGGATCAGCACCAGCGTGCCAAGGTTGATCACATGCCGCGCAGGCAGCAGGATCGGCGAGCCCGACATATTGCCGTTGAGCTTGGCAAAAGCGATGACCGATCCCGAGAACGTGATCGCGCCGATGGCCGCCCCGAGCGCCATCTCGACACGGCTGACATTGAGGATGTTGCCGTCCGCCCCGAGAATGCCGAACGCGTCCGGATTAAGAAACGCCGCGACCGCCACCAGCACGGCGGCAAGCCCCACCAGCGAGTGGAATGCCGCAACAAGCTGGGGCATCGCCGTCATCTGGATACGGCGGGCGATCACGAAACCGATACCACCGCCAATCGCGATAGCCCCCATGATCTCCGGCAGGCTGGCGATCTCGTGGGTGATCAGCGTCGTCACCACCGCAATCGCCATGCCGAACATGCCGTAGCGATTGCCCGCCCGGCTGGTCGCCGGAGACGACAGCCCGCGCAGCGCCAGAATGAAGCAGACGCCCGCAACGAGATAGGCGACAGCGACCCAGGGATTGACCGCGTGCGCTTCCATCACTTGCCCCCCTTCGCGCCGGGCTTGTCCTTCTTCTTGTACATCGCCAGCATCCGCTCGGTAACGGCGAAGCCGCCGAAGATGTTGACGCTCGCCAGCACCACCGCGCCGAGCCCCAGCCACTTGGCCAGCGGCGAACCCGCCGCCGCACTGGCGATCAGCGCCCCCACCACGATCACCGAGGAAATCGCATTGGTCACCGCCATCAGCGGCGTATGCAGCGCCGGTGTGACCGACCAGACAACGTAATAGCCCACGAAACAGGCCAGCACGAAAATCGACAGGATCGAAACAAAGTCCACTACATGTCCTCCCCGGCACGGGGAGGGGGACCGTCCGCAGGACGGTGGAGGGGACTCGCGGCCCGCACGACGATAGCCGTGGCAGTGTCTTCGCTATCAGCCAGCACGCGCCTGGCCGATATCCTCAATACCCTGAACCCGTTTTCCTCAATGAAACGAATGCGCTCCTCGTCTCGCGCTGGGCGATTGCCCATATCATGCGTAATGCCATCGACTTCCACAACGAGCTTTGCACTCAGGCAGCAGAAATCGGCAATGTACGGACCGATGGGATGCTGGCGGCGGAATTTGAAGCCGCCCGGGCGCTGGCGAAGGTGCTGCCAGAGCGCGAACTCCGGTTTGGTCATGGCCTTGCGCAGTTCTCGGGCGCGTTTCACGGCCGGGCGTGGTGTAAAACGGGAATCCCCTCCACCGCGCTGCGCGCGGTCCCCCTCCCCGTGCCGGGGAGGATTGGGAGACGCCGCCATCACCCCAGCAGCCTCGCATTCACGACCTTGCCGCCCTGCGTCAGCCGCACCGCATCGCCGATTTCTTCATCCAGTACCGGCTTGCCCTGCTCCTTGTCCCAGAAGGCCGAGAGGAAATTGAACAGGTTGCGCGCATAGAGCGCCGAAGTATCCGCAGGCAGGTGCGCGGGAGTGTTCGAAAAGCCCATGATCTTCACGCCATGCCTTTCGACCACCTGATCCGCCACGCAGCCCTCGACATTGCCGCCTTGCGGTGCGGCCAGATCAAAGATCACGCTGCCGGGCTTCATCGTCGCGATCTGCGCGTCTGAAATCAGGCGCGGTGCCGCGCGGCCAGGGATCAGCGCGGTGGTGATGACGATGTCCTGCTTGGCGATGTGGCTGGAAACCAGTTCGGCCTGCGCTTTCTGATATTCCTCGCTCATTTCGGTGGCATAGCCGCCCGAACCCTCGCCCTCGATCCCGGCGACATTCTCGACGAAGATGGGCTTGGCGCCCAGCGACTGGATCTGCTCTTTGGTGGCCGAGCGCACGTCCGTCGCGGAGACTTGCGCCCCCAGACGGCGCGCGGTGGCGATCGCCTGCAGCCCGGCGACGCCCACACCCATGACGAAACACTTGGCCGCGCTCACCGTGCCTGCGGCCGTCATCATCATCGGGAAAGCGCGGCCATAAGTATCGGCCGCTGCGATCACTGCCTTGTACCCGGCAAGGTTTGACTGGCTGGACAGCACGTCCATCGATTGCGCGCGGGTGATGCGCGGCATGAATTCCATCGCCAGCGCTTCCAGCCCCGCCGCCGCGTAAGCATCGACGCGCTCGCGCTGCCCGAAAGGATCGAGCGTCGCCACCACCCAGGCGCCCGGCTTAACGCCGCTCAGCAGCGCCGGATCGGGGCCCTGCACGCCGAAGACGATATCCGCCCCCGCCAGCAAGGCCTCCGCAGTGCCCAGATCGGCCCCGGCGGCGCGATAGTCTTCGTCCGATATGCTGGCGCTCAGGCCAGCCCCGCTCTCGACGGAAACCGCTGCGCCCAGCGCGACCAGCTTCTTCACCGTTTCCGGCGTAGCCGAGACGCGCGTCTCTCCCGAAGCGCGTTCCTTGAGGACCGCGATCCGTTGACCCTGCGGTTCCGTCAAGTCAGGAAACTCCCATCAGGAGGTGATCAAGCCAATGACAATCGCGACAATCACCACGACAATGCCCGTGCCCCAGGTCGCGGCCTTGATGAAACCATTGTAGGTTTCCTGTGCGGCCTTGATGTCGTTGCCCGAAGTCATGAACTGCATTCCCCTCTGAGTTCCAATTTCAACCCCTGCTCTAGCCGGGGCCGCGCGTGCGCTCAAGTGCGAAGCCATCCATAACGGAAACTGCGAAAGCCGCGAACGGCAATTCACGCTTAATCCCGTCTTTACCCGTTTGACCTATGCCGAAAGCCCAACTTTCGAAGAAGGCTGACAGCGCGGCAATATAATGGCGGATCTGGATCAACGCCTTCTCATGCTCATCGACGACGAGCCGGCCCAGAGCCGTCTTATCTCCGCGCTCGCCTCACGCGAGGGCTGGCGCACACTGATCGTGCGCGATGCGGAAACCGCGATTGCCACGCTCGGCACGCGCCAGGGCATGCAGCTTTCCGCAATCATCCTCGATCAATGGGTGCCCGGCGAAGATGCCTGCGCCCTCATATCCGAACTGAAATCGCGCCGCCCGGCGCTGCCGATCCTGATGCTCACCACCAGCACTTCGCCGCTGCTGGCCGTGGAAGCGATGCGCGCGGGCGCGACCGATTATCTCGTGAAGCCCGTGGCGCCGGACCGGCTGATGCACGCCCTGCGCTCGGCCACCACGCGCGAAACGCCGAGCGACGAACTCGCCCCTCTGACCGAGAAGATGCCGTCCAACCCCGACTTCGAATCGATGATCGGGGCCTCGCCGAATTTCCGCAAGGCTCTCGCCGTCGCGGCGAAGGCGGCGCGCGGGCACAGCCCGGTGCTGATCGAGGGCGAAAGCGGCACCGGCAAGGAAATGCTGATCCGCTCGATGCACGCGGCCAGCCCACGCGCAAAGCTGCCGCTGCGGATCGTCAATATCAGCGGCCTTCCCGCCAATTCGATCGAATCGGTGCTGTTCGGCCACGAAAAGGGCGCTTTCCCGGGTGCGTTCGACCGTCAGGCCGGTGCCTTGCAGCACTGCGACGGCGCCACTCTGGCGCTCGACGAGATCGACCGCCTGCCGCTGTCCGTGCAGGAGCGCCTGCTCGAATCCATCCAGAAAAGCGACGTCCGCCCGATCGGCGCGCCCTACTCGTTCCGCATCGATGTGCGGCTGATCGCGGCCAGCAACTTGCCCTTGCCGGATCTCGTCGCGGGCGGGCACTTCCTGCCGGACCTTTACGATGCGATTTCGGCCACCAAAGTGCTGCTTCCGCCCTTGCGCGAACGCACTGGCGACATCCCCGCCCTCACCCGCTTCTTCCTCGCCCGCATCGGCGAGCAGCCGGGCCTGCGCGAGCTGGGCATCACCGATGGAGCGCTGTCCCTGCTGGCCGCCTATGACTGGCCCGGCAACGTGCGCCAGTTGCAGGCCGTGCTGTTCCGCGCCGCCGTGTTCTGCGACGGCGATGCCCTGACCTCGGAAGACTTTCCACAGCTTCTCAACATCCTGGGCACTGGCCCATCCACAGTGGCCAGCAACCCCAGGCAGGAAAGCTCGGGCGTGATGCTCTACACCGCCGATGGCCACTTGCGCCCGCTGGAAGAGATCGAGGCGGACGTTATCCGCCTCGCCATCGGCCTCTATCGCGGGCGCATGACCGAAGTGGCCCGGCGCCTCGGCATCGGCCGCTCGACGCTCTACCGCAAGCTGTCCGAACTCGGGATCGACAACGCCGCCTGAGCCGTCCACTCTCCTGCGCAAAGGGAGAGGACGGACATGGACACTTGCGAGCGGCTCGCCGCCATCGAGGATATCAAGCAATTGAAAGCCCGCTACTGGCGCGGCGTGGACAATGGCGATGCAGCGCTGGTCCGTTCGATCCTCGCGGAGGATTGCGTGCTGGACTACAGGGGCTGCTGCACCGATCCCGTCTCCGGCATCGACCACATGCCCGCCATGAATCTCGTGCTGGAAGGCCGCGATAACTGGCCCGATACCGCCGAGCCCATCGGGCCGAAGATCGTCACTGTCCATCAAGGCAACGATCCCGACATCGTGATCGAAAGCGAAAGCAGCGCCCATGGCATCTGGTGCTTCACCGACCGCTTCTTCCTGCCGCCCGGCGGCCCCTTCGAACGGCTGACCGGCTGGGGCCGCTACCACGAGACATACGAGAACAGGGGCGGCGGCTGGAAGCTGAAGACCACGCGGATCGAACGGCTGCGGGTTGAGACGGCCTGAGTTTCCTCCGCCACTTTGCCATCGACAAGCCAATCCCGTTCCGCGATAAATGGCAGTCCTATTTCAAGGAGTTCCCCCGTTGGTCCAGTGACACCGCCCCGGCGGACAGACACGTTTTATAGCGGCCCGCACCAGCACGCGTGCGCCGTTCCGGCCAACATGTTCAAGGAATTCCCATGCCCCGTCTCAACGGCAAGATCTGCCTTATCACTGGTGCTGCGCGCGGTATCGGCCGCGCGATCGGCTCCGCCTTTCATGCCGAAGGCGCCCAGGTCATCCTGACCGATATCGATATTCCTGCCGGTGAAGCCGCCGCGCAGGCCATCGGCTGCCGCTTCCTCCCGCTCGACGTGCGCGAGGAAGCGCAGTGGGCCACGCTGGAAAGCGCCGTTCCGCAGCTCGACGTTCTCGTCAACAATGCCGGGATCACCGGCTTCGAGACCGCCCTGCGGCCGCACGATCCCGAGCACGCCAGCCTTGAGGACTGGCGCGCGGTTCATGCCACCAATCTCGACGGCACCTTTCTGGGCTGCCGTTTCGCGATCCGGGCGATGAAAAGCCAGGGCACCGGCTCGATCATCAATATCTCCTCGCGCTCCGGCCTTGTCGGCATTCCCGGGGCTGCGGCCTATGCTTCGTCCAAAGCGGCGATCCGCAACCATTCGAAGTCCGTTGCGCTCTATTGCGCGCAGCAGGGCTGGGCCATCCGCTGCAACTCGATCCACCCGGCGGCGGTGCTCACCGAAATCTGGGAGCCAATGCTGGGAGACGGCCCGGACCGGGCGGAGCGGATGGCGGCTCTGGTGGCAGACACCCCGCTCAAACGCTTTGCCATGCCGGAGGAAGTCGCAGCCATCGCGCTGATGCTCGCCTCTGATGAGGCGGCTTACGTTACGGGTTCGGAATTCAATGTAGATGGCGGGCTGCTTGCAGGCTCGGCCGCTGCACCGGGATAAAGGGCCGGGGCAACGCACCCCGGCCCCATAAAAAACGGCGGCTGCGAAAATCGCAGCCGCCGCCCGCGGGGATCAGTTTTCGAAATAGACTTCGGGAACGCGGTATCCCTTTTTGCGCATCGCCTTCACATAGCCGGAGCGGTTGTCCTTCAACTCGTGGGCATATTCGCCCCAGGCATCGCGCGCATCCTCAACATCCGTGGCGCGCTTGAGATCGCTGGCCAGTTCCTTGCGGCTCTCGGTCACGTTGATGCGATAATCGAACCACTTGGCATTTCTGACCCCGCCAATCGGAGAGTGGATGATGCGCGCCTCTTCCTGATGGGCAAGCGTCTCTTCGTACATCATCGGCACGGCGGCCATCGCGACGGTTGCGGGAACGGCCAGTGCGGCAACAGCGGCAGTCCGGAAAATGGTCATCTGCTTCATGGGTTCATCCCCTTTCCTTGGTAACGTCAGGCCCGATTGCCTGCGCTTGGAAGGAGGAACGATCCGCCGCGCGTTTTTCGTCAGCCCAAGCGGCGGGCAGTGACCCATCCGAGACCGTTTGAGCCTGTGGCAGCCTTTGTGATGTCTGGCGCACACAAGCGAAACAGGCCGTTAATTTGGCAGAAATCTGCGGTTTATCTGCGGTACAGGTTTCGCGGGAGGCAGCCCGCCCTTCAGAGCACCAGTTGCCCGAAGTCCGTCAGCCCCGCATCGCGCAGGCCTCGCCAGACGCGGGCGGCCTGCACGGTTTCGGGCACGTCGTGCACGCGAAGGATATGCGCGCCGGCCTCCATCGCCCTCACCGCCAGCATGATCGAGCCGCCGAGCCGCTGGTGTGCCTGTGCCTCGTTTGAAAGCGCGCCGATCATGCGCTTGCGGCTCGCGCCCACCAGCAGCGGCTGGCCCAGCGCATGGAACAGCGGCAACGCGTTCATCAGCGCGAGGTTCTCGGCCAGCGTCTTGCCGAAGCCGATGCCCGGATCGAGCACGATCTTCTCGCGCGCGATACCTGCCGCCATCGCCTCGTCCCGCCGCCGGGCCAGCCAGTCGAACACGTCGAGCACGACATCGGCATACGTGCCGTTCGAATGGAGATCGTCCGCCTTGCCCGGCGCGTGCATCAGCACCACCGGCGCCCCGCTCGCGGCAGCCAGTTCCTCGCTGCGCGGATCGTAGCGCAGGGCCGAAACGTCGTTGATGATATGCCCGCCCGCGTTCAGGCTCGCTTCCATCACTGCCGGGCGGCGCGTGTCGATGCTGATCGCCGCGCCCATCGCCGCCAGCCGTTCGACCATCGGCACGACGCGCTTGATCTCATCGCCTTCCCAGACGGCCCCGGCGCCGGGACGCGTGGATTCCCCGCCGACATCGATGATCGCCGCGCCCGCTTCCAGCATCGCGGCGGCATGATCCCCGGCGACTTGCGGATCGTCGAGGAACTGGCCGCCATCGGAAAAACTGTCCGGCGTCATGTTGAGAATACCCATGACCTGCGGCTGCTCCAGCCGGATCGTGCGCGCGCCGCATTGCAAAGGCGCATGGACTTTGGCGAGGTCAGCCCACTGCGCTTCGGCCTCCGGCGCCAGATCGGCTGCCAGCCCTTCCAGCACGGCAGGCATTTCCGCCGCCCCGTAGCGGCCGCGCGAGACGACCTTGCCCCCCTCGCGCACGATCACGGCAAAGCGGCTGGCCCAGACCATGCTGCCGCCGAGGCGGACGGCCTCCCCCTCCTCGCTTTGCGGGCTTTCGGCAAGGGCGATGGGGCGGATGTAGAGCGATCGGGTCATGCCCCCGCCTTAGGATGGATCATGAAAAGGCGCAAAGGCGCGAAGACGGATTGGCATGGCCTTCCGCAGCGGTTCGTCCAGTTCCCCCCCGGCACCGGACGCCCTCTTCGCGCCTTTGCACACTCCCCCAACTCTGACTGCGAAGTGATGGCACCCCGCAAGTGTCCCGATCAGGGTTCGGTTGCGAGCAGGTAAAGCTGACGGATATCGTCGAGCGGCTTCACTTTGCCCTCATGCTCCAGATGCCAGAAGGTCCAGCCATTGCACGACGGCGCGCCTTGCAGCTTGGCGCCCACGCCGTGAATGGAGCCATTTTCCGTGCCCGCCTCCAGCGAACCATCGGCCCGCACGGTGGCGACGAAGCGGCGCTTCTTGTCCATCAGCTGCGTGCCCGGCGCGATCCAGCCGGTTTCGATCAGGGTGCCGAAAGCCACGCGGGGCGCGGTGCGCTTGGACTGCATGGTCTTGAGCGCGGATTCGTCCAGCTCCAGCGCCATCTCGATGCGTTCCATCGCCGCTTCGCGGTAATTGCCTTCGCGCTCGCAGCCGATCCAGTCGCGCCCCAGACGCTTGGCCACAGCGCCGGTGGTGCCGGTGCCGAAGAACGGATCGAGCACGACATCGCCCTTGTTGGTGGTCGCCAGCATCACCCGGTAAAGCAGCGCTTCGGGCTTCTGCGTCGGGTGGACCTTGTGCCCGCCCTTCTTGAGCCGTTCCTGCCCGGCGCAGATCGGCAGCACCCAGTCCGAGCGCATCTGCAACTCGTCATTCAGCGTCTTCATCGCGCGGTAGTTGAAAGTGTACTTCGACTTCTCGCCCATCGAGGCCCATATCAGCGTCTCGTGCGCGTTGGTGAAGCGCGTGCCCTTGAAATTGGGCATCGGGTTCGCCTTGCGCCAGACGATGTCGTTGAGGATCCAGAACCCCATGTCCTGCATGATCGCGCCGAGGCGGAAGATGTTGTGGTACGATCCGATCACCCAGAGCGAGCCTTCCGGCTTCAGCACGCGGCGCGCCTCGCGCAGCCAGTCGCGGGTGAACTGGTCGTAAGCGGCGAAGCTGGAGAACTTGTCCCAATCGTCGGTCACGGCATCGACATGGCTGCCGTCCGGCCGCGAAAGATCGCCCCCAAGCTGGAGGTTATAGGGCGGATCGGCGAAGACCATATCCACCGAGGCATCGGGAATCTGCCGCATCGCCTCAATGCAGTCGCCCGGAATGATCTGCCCGATCGGCAGCAGCTCCTTTGGCGTGGGAGCCGGCGCGCGCGCGCGAATCCGTTCCTTGACGAGTACCTGGCCCATGAATGCTCCGCTGAAGGTGTTTCGAATATCTGTGGATTGCCCCCATGGTGAGTCTTTGCGGACTCTACGTCAAGTCGCGACTCGTCGGGAATCCTGCGAGTCGCGGCAGGTCTGGTGCGGAACAAAACGAATCCAGCACAAGATATCGAGTCAGGCGCGCAATGGGCGACTCAATATCTGGTGGCTGTATCCTGTGGGACTCAGGGGAAAAATTTATCGCTACGCGGCTAAGCGGGAGGCCGACCCGACCGCCACTCAGACGCCTTCCGGAGTGAGACCGCCTTGGGAACAAACCTTCGCCATTGCGAGCGTAGCGAAGCAATCCAGAGCAGTGCCACTACGCTCTGGATTGCCGCGGCCCTTCGGGCCTCGCAATGACGATCAAGGGTGAAACGATCGCACCCTAGGTGCTGTCTGCATTCAGTTCAGGGTGAGTCGAAAATGGTGATTTGGCGCGATCCGGAGCGCAGCGTACTTTCTGTACGTGAGCACCGGAAGCGCACCAAAGCGCCATTTGCAGACCGCCATGGGCTGAATGCAGACAGCACCTAAAGCGGCATTTCCAGTTGCGCGACGGGCGCGAAGCTGCGCCGGTGATGCGAGGTCGGCCCGTGCTCGCGCAGCGCGGCGAGGTGTTCCGCCGTGCCGTACCCGGCGTTACGCTCCCACCCATAATGCGGATGCGCCTCGGCCAGTTCGCGCATCAGCCGGTCGCGATGCTCCTTGGCGATGATCGAGGCTGCCGAAATGCACGGCTCGATCGCATCGCCGCCCACGATCGCCCGCGCCTTCCAGCGCCAGTCCGCCGTGCGCCCTTGCGGCGTGAGGTTACCGTCCACCAGCACTTCACCCGGCTCTCCGCTGAGTTGCCCGCATAGCGAGAGCACCGCGCGGGTCATGGCCAGCATCGTCGCGCCGAAGATATTGATCCGGTCGATCTCCGCGACATCGACGACGCCCACGGCCCAGGCGCAGCGGCGCTTGATCGTGCCTTCCAGATCGGCCCGGCGCGTTTTGGACAATTTCTTGGAATCGTCCAGCCCCGCCGGTCGGGGCTTGCACAGCACGACCGCTCCGGCCACAACCGGCCCTGCGAGCGGCCCGCGCCCGGCTTCGTCGACACCGATGACGAAGCCCGGAGCGAAGGGGCCGCCGGACCGGATTTCCAGTGTTGAGGCAGACATGAACGCGCGCATCCTCCTTCCCGCCGTATCGGCTCTCGGCCTGTTCACGGCAAGCTGCGGCGAGGCCGCGACCGGGGAAAAGCCAGCGGGCAGTTCCTCCCCCTTCCGCGTGGAAACCGTGGCCGGTTTCGACGAGCCCTGGGCCATGGCTTTCGACAAGGCCAGCGGCATTGCCCTTGTGACCGAAAAGAAAGGCCACTTGCGGATGCTGCTGCCCGGCGGGCGCAATGTCCTCGTCCCCGGCACGCCGGATGTCGATTACGGCGGACAAGGCGGCTTCGGCGATGTGATCTTCGCCCCGCAACCGGAGCGCAAGTCTGCAAAGAGCCTCGACGGACGCGTGATCTATCTGAGCTGGGCGGAGGCAGGCCATGGTAACACACGCGGCGCGGCCGTGGGGCGCGGCACGCTCATCTGCAAGAGCGAGACGGACTGCCGCCTCGACGGCCTCAAGGTCATCTGGCGCCAGCAGCCGAAAGTGACCGGGCGCGGCCACTATTCGCATCGGCTCGTTTTCTCGCCGGACGGGCGCTACCTCTTCGTCAGTTCGGGCGAGCGGCAGAAGCAGCAGCCCGCGCAGGACCTTTCGAACAATCTCGGCACGATCGTGCGCCTGCTGCCGGACGGCACGCCCGCGCCGGGCAATCCTTTCGCAGGCAAGCCCGCCCCCAGCAGCCAGATCTGGTCCTATGGCCACCGCAACGTGCTGGGCCTGGCCTTCGATCCCGAAGGGCGGCTGTGGGATCTGGAGCACGGGCCCGCAGGCGGGGACGAGCTCAATCTGGTCAAGCCGGGGCAGAACTACGGCTGGCCGCTGGTCTCCGACGGCGATCACTACAACGGCACGCCGATCCCGCGCCATTCCACCCGGCCGGATCTCGCCGCCCCCGCGATAAGCTGGAACCCGGTGATCGCACCGGGCGATTTCATCTTCTACACCGGCAGCCGGTTCCCGGACTGGAAAGGGCAGGCGCTGATCGCCTCGTTCTCTCTGCCCGGCCTCGTGCGCGTGCGCATCGACGGCGAGAAAGCCACCGAGGAAGCGCGCTATCGGTTGGACAACCGCATCCGCGAAATCGAGCAAGGCCCCGGCGGCGCGATCTGGCTTCTGGAAGACGGCCCGGCACCCGGCAGCGGCCATTTGCTGAAGCTCACCCCTGCGAATTGAATCGACAAACGCGCGCAGCGATCCTATCCGCGCGCGCCATGTCGCAAACCGCCACCATCATCCCGCTCGACAATGTCGATCCCGCCCTGATCGAGCAGTTGCTCGACTGCGCGTTCGAGCCCGAGCGACGCCAGCGCACCGCCTACAAGGTGCGCGAGGGGGTGGACTGGCTGCCCGCGCTGAGCTTCGCCGCGCTCGACGGAGACGAGATGCTGGTGGGCTCGATCCAGTGCTGGCCGGTCGCGCTCAACGATCCGGAAGGCCGCGCGCATCCGATGATCATGGTCGGCCCGGTCGCGGTCATGCCCGATCGTCAGGGCGAAGGGTACGGGCAGGCGCTGGTTTCGGCCAGCCTGTCCTGCATCGATTCCCGCGCGCCGCTGCCGCAGGTGATGATCGGCGATGCCGAATACTACGGCCGTTTCTGGGGCTTCACCAACGCCTATACCGGCGGCTGGGCCCTGCCCGGCCCGTTCGATCAGGCCCGCCTGCTGGTTCGCTGCGAGAACCCGGCGGTACTGCCTGAAAAGGGCACGCTCGGCCCCTGGGTGGGCTAGTTGCTGTCTGCATTCAGCCCATGGCGGCCTGCAAAGGGCGCTTTTGCGCGCTTCCGGTGCTCACGTACAGAAAGTACGCTGCGCTCCGGGTCGCGCAAAAACACCCTTTTCGACTCACCCTGAACTGAATGCAAACAGCACCTAACCCACTCAGCATTCGTCATTGCGAACCCGGCACCGCCGGGTGAAGCAATCCAGAGAGGTTCACGCGGCCTGCGGCCACTCGCAATGGCGATGGTCTCTGTCCCCGGGGCTTGTCGAACTGGACCTTGGCGCGGGGCACCCTATCTGGCATCGCGAAACGATGCCTTACGAACCGCCCCCGGAACTGGCCGCGCTCTCGCTGGCCGAAGCTGCTCAGCTGGTGGCCGCGCGCAAGCTGCCGCCGGTTTCGCAGTGGGCCCCCGAGGCTGAGGGTGACAGCGAGATGCGCATCACCGCGGACGGGCGCTGGTTCCATCAGGGCAGCGAGATCAGGCGCCCGGCGATGGTGCGCGCTTTCGCCTCGCTGCTGGTGCGCGATGAGGACGGACAGCACTGGCTGGTTACGCCCACGCAGAAGCTCTCCATCGCGGTGGACGATGCCGCCTTCATCGCCATCGATGTGAAACAGGATGGCGACGCGCTCGTGTTCAAGCTCAATAGCGACGATCTGGTGATTGCCGGGCCCGATCACCCGATCCGCGCCGAGGGCGATCCCGATACGCCCGCGATCTATGTGAGCGTGCGCCACGGCACGGAGGCCCGGCTCAACCGCAGCACTTATGCGCAGCTTGCCGAAATCGCACTGGAAAGCGGCGATCTTTCGGTGAGCAGTCAGGGGATGCGCTTCGCGCTGCAACCGGCATGACGGCGCTTTACGACCGGGTCGCCCGCCGCTTCGAGGCCGGGCACGCCAAGGCGCCGCCCGCCTTGTGGATCGATCCGCGCACGTGCGAGATGCAAAGCTTCAAGCCCGCCGCCGTGCTGATCGCCATGACCGAGCGCGCGCGGCCGGGAATGCTGCTGCTGCACCGCCCCTCGACGATGCGCGCCCATCCCGGCCAGATCGCCTTTCCCGGCGGCCGCATCGATCCCGGCGAAAACCCGGTGCAGGCCGCACTGCGCGAAGCCAACGAGGAACTCGGCATCGATCCCGCACAAGTGCGCGTCGTCGGCACCAGCGACCGCTACCGTACCGGCAGCGGCTACGAGATCACCCCCGTCCTCGGCGTGGTTCCGCCCGATCTGCCGATCCACCCGAACCCGGCCGAAGTGGCTCAGTGGTTCGAAGCGCCAGTCGATTTCGTGCTCGATCCCGCCAATCAGACCACGCGCACCATCGAATACGAAGACCGCCTGCATGACTTCGTGGAAATCACCTGGCCGGACGGCCGGCAGGACCACGTGATCTGGGGCGTCACCGGCGCGATCCTCTACAATCTCTCTCACAGGCTGGACTGGAATGCCGACTGAACGCCAAAATCCTTCCCCCGCTCACCCTGAGCTTGCCGAAGGGCCAGAGCCTGTCGAAGGACAGTCCAGCACCACGCCAGCACCCTTCGACAAGCTCAGGGTGAGCGGAGCTGCAAAGTGATACATAATCTCGACGCCCCCTGGATGCACCGCGAAGACATCGCCGCGCTCAACGCCGCGCTGGGCGAGGGACAAGCGCGCTTCGTCGGCGGCGCCGTGCGCGACACTCTGCTCGGCCAGCCGGTCAAGGACATCGACATGGCGACGCTGCTGCGGCCGGAGGAAGTGATCGCCCGCCTCGATGCCGCCGCTATCCGCAATGTGCCCACCGGTATCGATCACGGCACCGTCACCGCCGTGCTGCCCGGCGGTCCGGTGGAGATCACCACCTTGCGCCATGACGTCAGCACCGACGGCCGCCGCGCCACCGTCGCTTTCGCCAGCGACTGGCAGGAGGACGCGGCGCGGCGCGATTTCACGATCAATGCGCTCTATGCCGATCCGGCCACGGGCGAGATCTTCGATTACTTCGGCGGCCGCGCCGATCTGGACAAGCGCTGCGTGCGCTTCATCGGCGATGCCCGCCAGCGCATCCGCGAAGATCACTTGCGCATCCTGCGCTACTTCCGCTTTCAGGCACGGTTCGGGACCGGCCCCGTTGACGCGGAAGCGGAAAGCGCCTGTTCGGAGCTGGCCGCCTCGCTCAAGGGGCTTTCGCGCGAACGGGTGGGCATGGAGACCATGAACCTGCTCGGCCTGCCCGATCCGGCGCCGACCGTGCAGCGCATGGCCGATCTCGGCGTGCTCGCCGTGATCCTGCCCGAGGCCGATCCGCAGGCGCTTGCAGCGCTGATCGCCCACGAAAAAGCGCAAGGCGTGGCACCCGATCCGCTGCGCCGCCTTGCCGCCCTGCTGCCCGCCAATGTGCCGCTGGCCGAGCAGGTCGCCGCCCGCTTCCGCCTGTCCGGCGCGCAGAAGAAGCGGCTGGCGACGGCCGCGGCGCGCGAAGACCAGCCGGGCGATCCCCGCGCCCTCGCCTATCGCCTCGGCACGGACGGCGCGCTCGACCGGCTGCTGCTCGCGGGCGCGGACATCGCGCCGCTGGAAGACTGGACGATCCCCACCTTCCCGCTCAAGGGCGGCCAGATCGTCGCGCGCGGGGTCGGCGCCGGGCCCGAAGTCGCCCGCATCCTGCACCGGGTTAAAGACCGCTGGATTGCCGAGGGCTTCCCCGATGAAAGCCGCATCGCAGAACTGCTCGATGCGGAACTGGCAGGGCCTGCTGCATGAACCTGGGCGAACTGGGCAGCTTCCTCTACGCGCAGCCGCTGCTGGCGCTGACCATCGCCGCAATCCTGCTCGCGGTGCTGGCCGGAATGCTCTCCGCCAGCCGCCCCCAGCTCGGCCACGGCTTGCGGGGTGCGTCCTATCTCGGCCTTGCCGCGGCGGCGCTGCTGACCGTGGCGCAAGTGGCCGGGCACAACACCCGCTCCGAAGCCGCCTTCTGGCTCGACCGCACCCGCCCGGCCTCGGTCGAAGGCAATGAGACCGTGGTTTCGCAGCGCGTCGACGGGCATTTCTGGGTGGAAGCCCAGCTCAACGGCGTTCCGGTGGAATTCCTGGTCGATACCGGCGCGACGTACACCGGCGTCTCGCGCTCCACCGCCGAGCGCGCAGGCCTGCGCCCAGACGAGGGCGATGAAGGCATGGTGCTCGACACCGCCAACGGCCCGATCGTCGCCCGCAAGGCCACCGCCGGTTCGCTGCGCTTCGGCGGGATCGAGGCGAACAGCCTCATGATGGCCATTTCACCGGACACGGAAAGCGACGTCAACGTGATCGGCATGAACCTGCTCTCGCAGCTCAAAAGCTGGCGGGTGGAGGATAACAAGCTGATTCTTGTGCCGAAGGGGGCGTAGGTTTTCGGTAAGTTAGCGGTGGCGTGAGGAGCATCTCTCCGATCGCAGTTACGACTGAGCAAGCGGGCAATGCCCACCCCTTAAGGAAGCGGTGGAGTAGGACGAGCAGAAATAGCACGGCGGCTGGTCACAGACATCTCACCATTCGATAACCCGCCACGTGAACCACAATGGAATTGGCAGGTACCCTCGTCTTCCCAGCGAATCCTGTCTTGATCGCGCCAGATGTTGAGAGTGCATTCGCGCTCATCTGGCAACCATTCCGATCTGTCGCGATACACGAGTTTCTCACGCTCCACTTTAGCCACGCCATAGACGCTGCACGCATGACCATTGAAGAAGTTCAGTTCCATGCTGATCAACGCACTCTCGCGATCAAGCGGGAATATCTTGACTACATCAGTCGAATAATAGGTATCGCCCGAAATGTCTCCGTTTTTGAACTTGTGAGTGTATTGCCCAGCCAACTCTGTGAGCAGAGGGAGAGGTGCGGCAGTGGCCGCCATGATCAAAGTTGCTATGCCTACTAGCATGATGTTGCGCCGACTGAACATTGATAGATGTTGGCCGGGAATCCCAAAATCTGCAACGTCGGCGTGTTCAGGAAAGACTGCTTTAGGGTAGCAATCGCCGATAGCGCCCTATCCGCAGCTTGCCAAACCCACAACAGTCAGCCCCCGTCAAGCTGGCCCATGCTACAAGCCGCACATGGAGCTTTCCGAAATCACGTCCTACCTCGCCGCCCAGCCGCTGCTTGCGCTGGCGCTGGGAGGTATCTTCGTCAGCATCCTCGGCGGCATGATGCGTCGTGGGGTGCCGATTTTGGGCGGGTTCGTGCGCGGAGTGGGCAATCTTGGGCTGCTGGCCGCGCTGCTGCTTACCATCGCGCAAGTCACGCGCTTTACCACCGGCACCGATATCGCCCTGCCTCAGCTCGGGATGCCGCGCCAGAGCGTGGAGGGCCGCGAGACGCGCGTGCCGATGCAGCCGGACGGCCATTTCTGGATCCGCGCCCGCGTGAACGGTCTTGAGCGCGATTTTCTCGTCGATACCGGCGCGACGCTCACCGCCATATCCTCCGAAACCGCGCGCCATGCGGACTTGCGCGCCAATCCCCTGCGCCGCTCGGTGATGATGCGCACGGCCAATGGCACCATTCGGGCCGAGGTTGCGACAATCGACGAACTGCGCATGGGCAATATCGTCGCGCGCGAGCTCGATGCCGTGGTCGCGCCGGGGCTTGGCGATGCCAATGTCATCGGCATGAACCTGCTCTCCCGCCTCGCCAGCTGGCGGGTGGAGAACAATACGCTGATCCTCGTTCCCCACCATCCGCAGCCGGTGGATGAAGCATAGCGCGCGCCTTCCCCCCCTTGATGGGGGAAGGATACGGAGCCTTGGCGAACGCAGCGAGGCTAAGTGCGGTGGAAAGGAAGTTCGCATCACTATTCCTCGTCATCCCCGCGTAGGCGGGGATCCCGCTTTTGGCAGCACAGCGTAGGAAAAAGCAGCGGGGCCCCCGCCTACGCGGGGATGACGAGTTATGATGCAAACTTCCTTTCCGCCATACCAAGCGGAGTTGGAAGCGGGGCGGGGAGAGTGGTTTGCGTCCGAGAGCTCAATCACCCCCACCCAACTTCGGCTAGGCGTCTGCGACGCCAAGCCTGCGTATCCCTCCCCCATCAAGGGGGAGGAAGGTTCAGAACTTGTTGTCGCGGGGAAAACCGTTCGGCGGGAGACGGCCGGCCGCGCCGCGGGCAACTTTCCACATGACCATGTCCTTTTCGGTCCGGGTGCGGCCGGTGTCGCCGCCCATGGTCCAGGACAGGCCCTCTTCCAGCTTGAGCGTGGTCACGTCCGACATGCCGCCATCGCGATAACGCTGCAGAGTGACGCCCTGCCCCTTGGCCATGACCGGCAGTTCCTCAAGGCTGAAGATCACCAGCTTGCGGTTCTCGCCCACCACGGCGACGTGATCGTGCTCGGGCGGGATTTCGCGCACGACCATCAGCTTCACGCCCGGCTTGGTGGACATCACGGCCTTGCCCTTGCGCGTTTCGGCCATGATCTCGTCAGTTTCCACCGCAAAGCCCCGGCCCGCGCTGGAGGCCAGCAGCAGCTGCGTCTTCGGCTTGTGCGGCATGGCGGCTATGATATGCGCCTCGGCATCGATATCGACCATGGTGCGGATCGGTTCGCCGAAACCGCGCGCGCCGGGCAGCTTGTCCGCCCCCAGCGTGTAGAACCGGCCATTGTCCACCGCGATCAGGATCTTGTCGGTGGTCTGCGCGTGGAACGCGAAAGCCGGACCGTCGCCTTCCTTGAACTTGAAATCGCCGTCCAGCGCCACATGCCCCCTCGCCGCGCGGATCCAGCCGCGCTGGGAGAGGATCACTGTCACCGGCTCCTTCTCGATCATCGCATCCATCGAGAATTCGACCGTGGGCTGCGCCTGCGCGATCGTGGTGCGGCGGCGGCCGAGTTCGGTAGTCTCCGCATAGTCCTTGCGCAGCGCCGTCAGATCGCGCTTGAGGCGGGTGCGCTGGCGGGCCGGACTGTCGAGCAGCTTCTGCAAGTCGTCCTGCTCTTTCAGCAAGTCCTCGCGCTCCTGCCGCAGCTCCATCTCCTCCAGCTTGCGCAGCGAGCGCAGCCGCATGTTGAGGATGGCTTCGGCCTGCCGGTCGGTAAGGTTGAACTCGGCCATCATCACCGGCTTGGGCTCGTCCTCGGTGCGGATGATCTCGATAATCCGGTCGAGGTTGAGGTAGGCAATGATATAGCCTTCGACCAGTTCCAGCCGCGAGGCGATCTTGTCCAGCCGGTGGCGGGTGCGGCGCAGCAGGATATCGATCTGGCTGAACACCCATTCCTGCAGCAGCAGCTTCAGCCCCAGCACGCCCGGCGTGCGGTGCGCGTCCAGCACATTGAGGTTGAGGCTGAAACGGCTTTCCAGATCGGTCAGCCGGTAAAGGCTTTCCTTCAGGAGTTCCGGATCGACATTACGGCTCTTGGGCACGAGCACGATGCGGATCTGCTCGTCGCTCTCGTCGCGCACGTCCTCAAGGATCGGCAGTTTCTTATCGGCAATGAGCTGGGCGATCTGCTCGATCAGCTTGCCCTTGGCGAGCATGTAAGGGATTTCGGAGACGACAAGCTGCCACTGGCCGCTGCCGAGCTTTTCGATCCCCGTCTCTTCCCAGTGGCCTGCCGCGTCTTTCCCGGTGGAGAAACGCCCGCGCATCCGGAAAGCGCCCTTGCCGGTCTCGTAAGCATGGCTGATCGCCTCGGGGCTGTCGACCACGAGGCCGCCGGTGGCGAAGTCCGGCCCCTTGAACACCTCCATAAGCTGGGCGTGCTCGGCATGGGGATTGTCGATCAGCAGCAGCGTGGCATCGATGATCTCGGCCACGTTGTGGCTGGGGATCGAGGTGGCCATGCCCACCGCAATGCCGGTGGCGCCGTTCGCCAGCAGGTTCGGAAACAGGCCGGGGAAGATTTCCGGCTCCTGCTCTTCGCCGTTGTAGGTGGGAATGAAATCGACCGTGCCTTCGTCCAGCCCGGCCATGAGCTGGATCGCCGTCTTGGTCAGGCGCGCTTCGGTGTAGCGGTAGGCGGCGGCGTTATCGCCATCGATATTGCCGAAGTTGCCCTGCCCCTGCACCAGCGGATAGCGCAGCGAAAAGTCCTGCGCGAGGCGCACCATCGCGTCATAGACCGAGGCATCGCCATGCGGGTGGTACTTACCGATCACGTCGCCGACGACGCGGGCGCTCTTCTTGTAGGCGCTCGCCGGATCGAGCTTCAACTGGCGCATCGCCCACAGCAGGCGGCGATGCACCGGCTTCAGGCCATCTCTCAGGTCCGGCAGCGAACGCGCTGTAATCGTGGACAGAGCATAGACGAGATAGCGCTCCGACAGGGCGGCGTCGAAAGGCGCATCTACGATAGCGTCGAAAGGATCGGATTCGTCGTCGGTCGTGCTCACCATGGCCGGACAGTCCTAGCAATGGGAACGCCGTGGCGGAAAGCCCCGCATTCAGGTTTTCCGCTGTTGTCTTGCGTGCGTGTCAGCCGATCTGCATATCGTGCGAGACGCCGGGGATACGCACCTCTAGCCCGTCGAGCGCTTCGGTGAGTTCGATCTGGCACGAAAGGCGGCTGGTGCGGGCAACGCCCGCGGCGAGATCGAGCATGTCCTCTTCTTCCATCGAGGCGGGCGGCAGCTTGTCGAACCAGTCGGGCGAGACGATCACATGGCAGGTGGAGCAGGCCATCTGCCCTTCGCAAGTGCCCTCCAGCGGCATCCCTGCGCTCTGACCCACTTCAAGCAGACGGCTGCCCGGTTCGGCCTCGGCCGTGACCTTGTTCCCCTCTGCCGTTACAAATAGCACGTTCAGCAATTCAGACTCCCTGCGCCGCCGCGGCGGCATCTATTTCAGCGCAGGCATCCTCTATGTCCCCGGGGACACTATATCGCCCGAATCCCAGACGGATAGAGGCTTTGGCCTCCCTATCCGAAAGTCCCAGCGCGCGCAGCACGTGACTGGGCCGCCCCGATCCGCTGGCGCAAGCCGATCCTGCCGAAAAGGCAAGGCCGCGCAAATCGGACATCAGCCGCGCGACATCGAGCCCCGGCAGGCGCAGATTGAGATTGCCGTGCCAGCGCTGCGTGGCCGAGCCATTGAGCGTCCAGCGCGAAAGGATCGCCCGGGCGCGCTGCCACAAGTCCTCCACCAGCGCGGAATCCGCCTCCATACGGGTCTTCGCCAGCGCCGCCGCCGCGCCGAACCCGGCGCAGAGCGCGGGGCTGAGCGTGCCCGAGCGCAGCCCCTGCTCCTGCCCCCCGCCGTGGATCAGCGGTTTGATCTCCAACCCGTCCCGCAGCCACAGCGCGCCGATGCCCTTGGGGCCGTAGAGCTTGTGCGAGGATACCGCGATCATGTCGGCATTGCCGGGCGGGGCCAGTTTGCCTGCGCCCTGAACCGCATCGCACAGAAACAGCGCGCCTGCCGCATGGGCACGCTCGGCCCATTCCCCGACCGGCTGGACCGTGCCGATTTCATTATTCACCTGCATCACGGCGACGAGGCCCGTGCCCTGCGTGATGGCCGTGTCCGGACGAACCAGCCCTTCGGCATCAGCCGGGATCACCTGGACCGTCGGATCGAGCACGCGCGCCGTATCCAGCACAGCGGCATGTTCGATGGCCGAGACCGCAAAGCGGCGTGCACCGCTTCCGGCCATGGCGAGATTGATCGCCTCGGTCGCGCCCGAAGTGAAGATCACCCGCCCGCCCGGCGGCAGCAACGCGGCCACCTGCTCGCGCGCCACTTCCACGGCGGCGGCGGCGGCACGGCCGGGGCGGTGCGCACTGTGCGGATTGGCGAAGCCCATACTCTCCGGCCCGCTCAGCCAGGGCATCATCGCCTCGCGTGCTTCGGGGGCGAGCGGCGTGGTGGCCTGATAGTCGAGATAGATCATGCTTTCACTCCCGCACCCGCCAATTGCCGCCAGGCCTCCATGAAGCGGCCTATCGCAGCCTCGGTGGTCTCCCGGCCGATGGACACACGGATCACTTCGGCGGGATGCGGATAGGCCATTGCCTGCAAGACATGGCTGGTCTTGAGCGAGCCGGAGGAGCAGGCGCTGCCCGCCGATACGGCAATGCCCATGGCATCGAAGCGGATGAGCTGCACATTGGCGGGTTTTCCCGGCATGCGGTAGCTGCCGATCACCGGCAGACGCCCGGCTTCAACGGCGACCACTTCCCCGCCTGCCACCGTGATCGCCCGTTCGAGCACCGCGCGCAGACGGGCGGCTTCAGCCAGCCACGCCGCACCGGCCTCCAGCGCGGCGGCCATGGCGAGCACGCCGGGCAGGTTTTCAGTGCCGGGCCGGTAGCCGCGCTCCTGCCCGCCAGTGGGATGGAGCAGCGCCCAGTCGCGCACCAGCAGAGCGCCAACGCCGATCGGCCCGCCGAACTTGTGCGCAGACAAGGCGATCAGGTCCGCATCCGGCAAGGCGCACTTGCCCGCCCCTTGCGCGCAATCGGCGAGCAGCACGCCCCCTGCGGCGCGCACCGCTTCGGCAATCGCTGCCAGATCCTGCACCACGCCGGTCTCGCTATTGACCTGCTGCACCGCCACGAGGCCTGCCAGTCCGGCGCTTTCCGGGGCCACGCGGCCGCAGGCGTCGACGTCCAGACGCACGGCATCGCCTGCAAGCCGCAGCACGGAATCGTGCTCCACGCTGGACACCGCACGCAGCGGCGCTTTCGAACGGCCGATCGCCAGCGCCAGCGCCTCGCTTGCGCCCGAAGTGAAGATCACTTCCCCCTCCCAGCCGAGCGCCGCTTTCACCCGTGCCCGCGCCTCTTCCAGCGCCGCGCGGGCAGCGCGGCCGGGGGCGTGCGGGCTGGAGGGATTGGCCCAGATATCGGTGCCTTGCAGCCACGCCTCGCGCGCTTGCGGCAGCAGCGGCGTCGTCGCCGCATGGTCGAGATAGATCCGTTCAGAAGACATCGCGCGCCCGTGTAGCTTGTAAAGTTGTGTTCAACACAAAGATTTCTATATAGCGTCCCTTCCCTTTTCCACTCCCGCACCGCGTCAGGCGAGCCACCGCGCTGGCGCAGCGCGGGAGTTTCAACAGGTCAGGCCAGAAAAACACATGCCCGCAGTCATTTTCCCCGGTCCCGAAGGCCGCCTCGAAGGCCGGTTCCAGCCCGCTCCGCGTCCGCGCGCACCGGTTGCGATGATTCTTCACCCGCACCCGCAGGCCGGCGGGACGATGAACGACCGCATCACCCAGCACCTCTACAAGACTTTCGTCAACCGCGGGTTCGCTACGCTGCGCTTCAACTTTCGCGGCGTCGGCCGCAGCCAGGGCAGTTTCGACAACGGCATCGGCGAACTCTCGGACGCAGCGGCCGCGCTCGACTGGGTGCAGTCGATCCACCCCGAAGCGCAGACCACGTGGATTGCGGGCGTATCCTTCGGCGCGCTGATCGGCATGCAGCTCTTGATGCGCCGCCCAGAAATCCGCGGCTTCATCTCGATCGCGCCGCCGGCCAACATGTATGACTTCAGCTTCCTGGCGCCCTGCCCCGCCTCGGGCATCATCATTCAGGGCACCGCCGATACGGTGGTGACGCCAAGCGCCGTGCAGAAACTGGTCGACAAGCTGCGCACGCAAAAGCACATCACCATCCATCACGACGAGATCCCGCGCGCCAATCACTTCTTCGAGCACGAGACCGAAGAACTGATGCGCTCGGTCGACAACTATCTCGACATGCGCCTCGCGCCCGATTGCCCGATCAAGTAAGGCGCAGCCTTATCGCGGAAAACAGGCAGGCGCCGGGGCTCACTCCGGCGCCTGTTCCTTTTGGACTTCGCCCGAAAGCGATTTTCCGCCCGGCGTGGGCACGGTCAGGATCGCGATGTTGGCGGCCATCACCGCCGCCAGCACCAGCATCAGCACCGCCTGCTTGCGATAGCCTTCCCGCCGGAACAGCGCCGCGCCCCCCAGCACGAGAGCCACCGTGGTCAGCACGAGCAGGGAAAGCGTAATATCCATGATCGCGCTGGTAGCGCAGACCGGCAAGCCGCGCGAGCCGGTTTGACACACTCCTTGTCTGCGGCCATCAATCGCCCATGCAAAACGCCCCCCGAAACAACACCTTCGCTCCGCGCCGCCAGTCCCGGCGCGACACTCTGCGCCAGTTGGCCACCGGCGCCGCCGGAATCGCCCTGGGCGGGGGACTGGCCCGTCCGCTCGCCGCGAACGCCGCCAGTCCGGCCGCCAGCGCCGATACAAGCGCCGATGCCAGCGGCGCGGCCATGCTCGATGCCATCGCCTGGCGCCTGCTGGAGCGCCAGCCCACCCGCGCCACCGGCCTCGGCGTCGATACCGGTGCCCATGCCGCCCTGCGCCACCGGCTGGACGACATTTCGCAAGCGGGCATCGATGCGCTCGCCGCTTCGCTGCGGGAGGATCTCGCCCGGGTGAAGGCCATCGATACGTCCTCATTCGACTATTCCACCCGCACCAGCTTCGCGGTGGTAAAGAGCGCTTACGCCACGGCGCTGGACGGCCTTGCCCAGCCCTACGGCGACGTGGCGGTCGGCGGCTGGCGCAATGCGCCTTACGTGGTGATCCAGAACGTCGGCGCCTATCTCGACACGCCGCGCTTCCTCGAAGCCGATCACCCGGTGCGCGGCAAGGACGATGCGGAAGGCTACATCGCCCGCCTCGGCCAGATGAGCGCCCAGCTTGACGGCGAACTCGGCCGCATGCGCAGCGCGGCCGGCCAGGGCCTGGTGCCGCCGGACTTCCTGATCGACCGCACGATCGCGCAGATGACCAGCACGATTGCCGAAGCCCGCCAGGGCGGCGGCGGCATGGTCCAGTCGCTGGTCAAACGCACGGCGGACATTCCCGGCGACTGGGAAAAGCAGGCCGGGCAGATCGTCTCCGGGCAGATCGTTCCCGCACTCGAACGCCAGCTTACCGAGCTGCAGCGCCAGCGCGGCCTTGCCACCGGCGATCCGGGCATGCGCGAGCGCCCGCACGGCAGCGAATATTACGCCTGGGCCCTGCGCGCCAGCACCACCACCCCGGTGCCTGCCGAAGAGATCCACCAGCTCGGGCTGGAACAGCTCGCCGAACTGCACGGCCGCATGGACCCGATCCTCAAGAGCCTGGGCTATACGCAAGGGTCGGTCGGCGCGCGGATGACGGCGCTGGGCAGCGACAAGCGCTTCATGTTCCCGGCGGGCGATCCCGGCCGCAAGGAGATCATGGCCTTCATCCAGAAGCGCATCGCCTGGATCCGCGCGCAGATGCCGCGCGCGTTCCGCCATCTGGTGCCCGGCAATGTCGAAGTGCGCCGCATTCCCATTGCCGAAGAACCCGGCGCGCCCACCGCTTATGGCGGCGCCGGATCGAAGGACGGGACGATCCCCGGCAAGATGTGGATCAACTTGCGCACCACGGACCTGCACCGCAAGTACGACTTGCCCACGCTCGTCCATCACGAGGCGATCCCCGGCCATGTCTGGCAGGGCGAATATGCCAACCGCCTGCCGCTGCTGCGCTCGATCCTGGCGTTCAATGCCTATTCGGAAGGCTGGGCGCTCTACGGCGAGCAACTGGCCGACGAGCTGGGCGCTTACGACGACGATCCGGTGGGCCGCCTCGGCTACCTGCAGTCGATCGCCTTCCGCGCCTGCCGCATGGTGGTGGATACCGGCCTCCACGCCAAGGGCTGGAGCCGCGAACAGGCGGTGCAGTTCTTCATGCAGAAGAACGGCAACAAGCGCGAGGAAGTGGCGAGCGAAGTGGACCGCTACTGCTCATGGCCGGGTCAGGCCTGCGGCTACAAGATGGGCCACAACCAGATCAACCGCCAGCGCGCGCGGGCGATTGCCGAACTGGGCTCCGCCTACGACTTGCGCGATTTCGATCAGGCCGTGGTGGACGGCGGGAACGTCCCGCTGGACGTGCTGACGGACAATATCACCGCCTATATCGAAGCGACGAAAGCCTAACCGCTCCTGACAAGCAGGTCGTCGAGCACGGACAAGACGGCCTGCAATACCGCTTGGGCATCTTCCAGTTGCGGCAGGTGCCCAAGTCCGGGCAGTTCCACGAAATGGCGCGGACGGACCCGCTCGGCCAGAGCCTTGCCCCGCTCCAGCGGGATCCACGGATCTTCCCGTCCCCATAGGATGGCCGCCGGACAGCGCACGTCTGCGAACCGGTCCTCGATCTCGGCGGTATAGCGTTCGTCGGCCTGCGCGAACTGGCTGTAGAAGCTCGCCCGCCCCGCTTCGCTCAGCCATGGCGAGACGAGTGCTTCCACATCCTGCGGGTCCAGCGGCGTGACCAGCGCGCCGCCGATATAGGCCCGCACGACCGCTTCGTGGATATGCGGGGGCAGGCCGGTGAACGCCTCCACATGCCGCCCGACATGATCGAAGAAAGCCGAGCCCCACGGGCGCATGGCCACCACGTTCATCAGCACATAGGCCGCGTAGTCCCGGCCCGCGAGCAAGTGCGCGCGCAGCGTTACCGCGCCTCCGAAATCGTGCGCCAGAACGGCCGGTCTCTCCAGCCCCCAATGGTCGAGCATTTCCGCGAAGACATCGCCCTGCACGTCCAGCGACGTGCGCTGACCGGGCCGCATCCCGGACTGCCCGTAACCGGGCATGTCATACCAATACACACGATACCGCCGCGACAGCGCCGGGATAAGGCGGGACCAGGCATACGAAGACCACGGCCAGCCATGGGCCAGCACCAGGGGAGGCCCCTCACCAGCCTGGCCCGCAGCCACTTCGCCCGCGCTTGTCCCGATCCGCTCGGGAAGCCGCCATTGCGTCATGCCGTTCTTCAATCGCTTGTTCGTACCGGACAGCGGAAGCTGACGCCAAGCGGCATCGCACTCCCGCACCAGTGATGGCGGCACCATTGCACTGGGCCACACCATGCGCGCGCCCGTGCTGGGGCGCGCGCCAGATATCCTATTTCTTGCCGAAGAAACCCTTCGCCATGTCGGTCAGATCGTCGATGGCGCTGCCGTCACCGTCCCGGTCGAAGAACGCCGAAATCTGCGAAGGGTCCTTGGCGATCTGGTTGGCGAATTCGGACAGCGAATGCTCTCCGCCGATGGCCGCGATGATCTTCTGGATCATGGCAAGATCGAGCCCGGTCTTCTGCGCGGCCAGCTCAGCCGTATCGCCCGGTTCCTGATGGGCCACACCCAGCGCCGCGATCGCCTTTTCCGCCATGCCCGGATCGATGCCGAGCTGGCTGGCAAGATTGCCAACGTCGGCATGTTCGCTGACCTGGCTGAGGATGCCGTCGAAAAGTCCCATGACCGGTTCTCCTTGTTGTTGAGCAGCAACCATGCACCCGTTTCGTGACAAAACAAAGGGCCCCGGAACCGAAGTTCCGGAGCCCCCTGATGGTCTGCAAGATCAGGCGATCAGGCCGAGACCGCCGCCTTGGGCGCAGCCTGGCGCACGCCTTCGTCTACATGCGCTTCGAACTGTTCGAAGTTCTCGATGAAGGCATTGACCAGCGTCATCGCAGTCTTGTCGTACTCGGCCGGATCGGCCCAGGCACCGCGCGGATCGAGGAGCTTGGTATCGACGCCGGGCACCGCCACCGGAACCTCGAAACCGAAGTTCGGATCTTCCTTGAACTCGGCTTCGTTGAGGCTGCCGTCGAGCGCGGCGTTGAGCAGCGCGCGGGTGGCCTTGATCGGCATGCGCTTGATGCCTTCCATCGTCGCCTTGCCGCCCGACCAGCCGGTGTTGACCAGCCAGCACTTCACGCCGCCCTTGGCAATGCGCTCCTTGAGCAGGTTGCCGTAAACGGTGGGATGGCGCGGCATGAACGGTGCGCCGAAGCAGGTGGAGAAGGTCGCTTCCGGTTCGGTCACGCCGATCTCGGTGCCCGCAACGCGCGCGGTGTAGCCCGAGAGGAAGTGATACATCGCCTGATCCGGGGTGAGCCGCGCGATCGGCGGGAGAACGCCGTAAGCATCCGCCGTCAGGAAGATGATGTTGTGCGGCACAGGCCCGAGATTGTGCTTCGAGCAGTTCGGGATGAAGTCGATCGGGTACGAACCGCGGCTGTTCTCGGCCAGCGAATTGTCATCAAGATCGATCTGGCGGGTTTCCGGATCGATCACGACGTTTTCGAGGATCGTGCCGAAACGGCGGGTGGTCGCGTAGATTTCCGGCTCGGCCTCTTCCGAAAGACGGATGACCTTGGCGTAGCAACCGCCTTCGAAATTGAACACGGCGGTGTCCGACCAGCCATGCTCGTCATCCCCGATCAGCGTGCGCGAGGCATCGGCCGAAAGCGTGGTCTTACCGGTGCCCGACAGGCCGAAGAACACGGCGGTATCGCCATCGGGGCCGATGTTGGCCGAACAGTGCATCGGCATCACGCCCTTGGGCGGCAGCAAGTAATTGAGAATGCCGAAGACGGACTTCTTCATTTCGCCAGCATAAGCGGTGCCGCCGATCAGAATCAGCTTTTCGGTGAGATTGACCGCGACGATCGTCTCGCTGCGGCAGCCATGGCGCAGCGGATCGGCGCGGAAGCTGGGAAGATCGATAATGGTGTATTCGGGTTCGAAACCGGCAAGCTCGTCCTCTTCCGGGCGCACCAGCAGCGTGCGCACGAACAGGTTGTGCCACGCGAGTTCGTTGATCACGCGAACCTTCACGCGATGCTCGGGCTGCGAACCGCCGAACAGGTCAGCGACGTAGAGCTTGTCCCGCTTGGCCACTTCGGCGAGGAAATCTTCCTTCAGCGCGGCGAAGTGCTCCGGCGTCATCGCGACGTTGGTCTTGCCCCACCACACCGTATCTTCGGTTTCGGCGTCTTTGACGATGAACTTGTCCTTGGCCGAACGCCCGGTGTGTTTACCGGTGGCGACAACGAAGGGACCGTCAGCCGAGAGCATACCCTCGCCGTTGGCGACAGCCTGCTCAACCAGCGGCGCGGTGCCGAGGTTCGCAAAGATCTGCGCCTTTGTGTTTATACCTTGTTTTTCGAGCGGGTAGCTAAGGGAAGCGGTCAATGTCATCTCCTCCAAAAGATCGCACGCCAAAGGCCGCCTTGGCGGGCATATCTGTAATTCTTATGCAAGAATCGGCTGGCGCATAATCGACGCGCTCTTTTCCGTCAAATTAGCATCAATTTAAACCTTACACCCCACGAATATGAAACAATACGCCAAAATTCCCACCCGATTGTCAGCCGCTGCGCCAAGCGCTAGGCACGGTTTTTTTGGTTCGCGAAGGGAAAAGCCGCTAACGCCATGGCCGATGCCCAAACGCCCCCCGCCGCCGAGGCGAACGCCAACGCCCCCCCGCGCCAGCAGACCATCGCGCTGGTGGATGACGACCGCAACATCCTCACCACGGTATCCATCAGCCTGCAGGCCGAAGGGTTCGCCACGCGCGTCTACACCGATGGCGAAACGGCACTAAAGGCGCTGCTCGAAAACCCGCCCGATCTGGCCATCTGCGACATCAAGATGCCCCGCATGGACGGGCTGCACCTGCTCAAGGCCCTGAGGGAAAAATCCAGCCTTCCCCTGATCTTCCTCACCTCCAAGGACGAGGAACCCGACGAGGCGCTGGGCCTTGCCATGGGCGCGGACGATTACATCACCAAGCCTTTCAGCCAGAGGCTGCTGGTCGCGCGCATCCGGGCCATCCTGCGCCGCAGCGACCTGGCCCGTACCCCTCCCGAAGACACCGGCCACGCCGACTTGCCCGAGCCGGTAGTGCGCGGCCGCCTGCGGCTCGACCCGGCGCGCCATCAGGTGACGTGGGACGGCAAGCCGGTATCGCTCACCGTCACCGAATTCCTCATTCTGGAGGCGATGGCGCTGCGCCCGGGTGTGGTGAAAAGCCGCAACCAGCTGATGGACGCGGCCTACAGCGAAGACGTCTATGTCGATGACCGCACCATCGACAGCCATATCAAGCGCTTGCGCCGCAAATTCCGCGCCGTCGATCCGGAATTCGGCGCGATCGATACGCTTTATGGCGCCGGTTACGCCTTCGCCGATGGCTAGACCGCCAGCCCCCGCCGCGACGGGCACGTTGTTTTCCGGCCTCGCGGCGAAGCTGGGCCTGCCCTGGCGCGTCTCGCTGACGGCGCGCATCCTTGCCGTCAACATCATCGCCCTGGCGCTGCTGGCAGGCAGCCTGTTCTACATCGACAGCTACCGCCGCGAACTGCTGGCCGAACGCTACCGCCTGGCCAAGTCGGAGGCGGACATTACCGCCGCCGCGCTGGAACACGAAAACGGGCAGCGCCGGCTGGAACTGATCGCCCGCATCGGATCGGAACAGGACCTGCGGCTGCGCCTGTTTGCGCCGGATGGCAAGCTCATCGCCGATAGTTTCAAGCTGGGCCCGCCCGCCTACCGGCTGATCGATCCAGCCACCGAACCCTGGTATCAGGACGCGGCACGCATGCTGGACCGGGGCATGGACTTCCTGCTCGGCGCGCCCAAAATCCCGGATTACCATGACCCGGCGGACGCCAACGCCAAGGCCTGGCCGGAAATCGCGGCGGCGCTGGCCCGCAGGCAGACAGATGTCAGCCACAAGGCTGCGCCAGACCAAACGCCAGTGATCATCGCCGCCACGCCCGTCGGCATCGATGGCGCCGCGCTGCTGGTCACGCGCAATGCCCGTGACATTACCGAAAACGTGCGCATGGCCCGCCAGACGCTGGCCATCATCGTCGGCGGCGCGCTCGGCGTTTCGATCCTGCTCTCGCTGTTTCTCGCCCGCACCATCGTCGAGCCGCTGCGCAAGCTGGTGCGCGCCACAGTGCGCGTGCGGCTGGGCCGGGACCGCAGCGTCATCGTCCCCCGCCTGCCCGACCGGCGCGACGAGATCGGCCTGCTCGCCCGCGCCGTCTCGGACATGAGCGGCGCCTTGCGCCACCGCATCGATGCGGTGGAAAGCTTTGCCGCCGATGTCGCGCACGAACTCAAGAACCCGCTCACCTCGCTGCGCAGCGCGCTGGAGAGCCTGGACCGGGTGGAGGAACCCGCCCTGCGCCGCCAGCTCATCGGCATCGCCAAGGACGACGTGCGGCGTGTCGATTTCCTCGTCACCGAAATCGCCGACGCCAGCCGGATCGATGCCCAGCTCAGCCGCACGACTTTCGAGCCGGTCGACATGCTGCGGCTGGTGCAGGCACTTGTCAGCGAGCGCGGCCAGCGCGGCGTGAACGGCACATGCCCGGTGTCCATCGCGCATGAGGGCTATGGCGATCTGGTGGTGGCCGGTGACGCCGCCCGGCTGGAACGCGTGCTCCAGAACCTGCTCGACAACGCCGTCTCGTTCTCACCCGAAGGCGGGGCCATCGAAATCGCCCTTACCCGCAGCGGTGACCGGGTGATCACGACCGTATCCGATCATGGCCCCGGCATCCCGGAAGCCTCGCGCGAGCGGATATTCGAACGCTTCCATTCGCTGCGCCCATCGGACGAGGAATTCGGCAAACATTCCGGGCTGGGCCTCGCCATTGCCCGCACCATCGTCGAAGCGCATTACGGCAAGCTGTCTGCAACCGTGCGGCTAGACGGCACGCCGGGCGCCCGCTTCGTCCTGTCGCTGCCTGCCTGGCAGGACGGCGAATGACGGCCGCCCCCCCTGCCGCACCCCCTGCCCTTGTGCGCCAGGCGGGCTGCGTCGCCATCGGCGGCCGCGGCCTGCTGATCGAAGGCGAACCGGGAACCGGCAAATCCATGCTTGCCCTGGCACTGATCGACCGGGGGGCAGAACTGATCGGCGACGACGGCGTGCTGATCGGCGCCGAGGGCGGGCGCCTGATCGCCCGGCCGCATCCGCGCACGCGCGGGTTGATGGAAGTGCGCAATCTGGGCCTGTTGCCCTTTGCCTGCCGCAGCGAAGTGCCCGTGGCGCTGGTGATCGCTCTCGATCCCGCCGCACCGCGCTATATCGAGGAGCCCGGCGGCATCGAACTGGCGGGCGTGCCGGTGCCACTGGTGCGCATCTGGCCGCAGGACGCCCCACCGGCGGTCAAGGCGGAACTGGCCTTGCACCACTATGGCTTGCAATTCTGAAATCGCCCCCTTTTCTTTCAACGCCGCCCGGCGCAAACAGGCGCGCATGGATGACGATTCAGCCGGCATCGCAGACAGTACCGGGAACAGCCGGGACAAGCAGCGTGTGCTGCTGGTCACCGGCATGCTGGGCGCGGGCAAAACCACTGCGCTGCGCGTGCTGGAGGACCTGGGCTGGGAAATCGTCGACAACTTCCCGATCCGCCTGCTCGACGGGCTGATCGAAAGCGCACCCGAAACCGGCGCGGAAACTCGCACGCCGCTGGCTATCGGTTTCGATTCGCGCACCCGCGGCTTCAATCCGGAACGGATCATCGCCCAGGTCAAGGCGCTGGAAGGGCGCGAGGATATCGAACTCAACACGCTGTTCCTCGATTGCTCCAGCGCGGAACTGGAACGCCGCTACAACGAGACCCGCCGCCGCCACGCACTCGCCTCCGACGCACCGGTATCCACCGGCGTGCGGGCCGAGCGCGAGATCATGGCCCCGCTGCGGCGCTGGGCGGAAATGCTGATCGACACCAGCGGCTACACCTCCAACGATCTGCAGCGCGCGGTCCGCGAACGATTCGCATCGATGGCGAACGAGGAAATGACCGTCACGGTCTCCAGCTTCGGCTTCTCGCGCGGGATGCCGCCAGTGGCCGATCTGGTCTTCGACATGCGCTTTCTCGACAATCCGCACTGGGATCCGGACTTGCGCCCGCAGACCGGACAAGATGCTGCCGTGGGTAACTACATTCGCAAGGATCCGGCCTTCGAAGAGGCCTTTACCCGGATCCGCGACCTGTTGCTGCTGCTGCTTCCGCGCTACCAGGCGCAGGGCAAAGCCTATGTCCACATCGCTTTCGGCTGTACCGGAGGAAGACACCGCTCGGTTTTTACTGCGGAGCAGATTTCGGCAGCCTTGCGTCAGGCAGGATTTTCGCCCACATTGCTGCACCGCAACCTGGGCTCGCGAGCAGCCGATCTTCTGGAAGGGGGTCCGCGGCGTGAAAAATGAAACCAAATCCCAGGTGCGTTTGCAGGAAATTCGGAGCGCACTCCCAGCATGATCGGTATGATCCTGGTAACCCACGGCAATCTGGCCGAGGAATTTGTCCACGCCATGGAACACGTCGTCGGCGATCAGGCCGATGTCGAGACCGTGTGCATCGGCCCGAACGACGACATGGAACGCCGCCGCAGCGAAATCGCCGAGGCCATCACCAAGGTGGACAGCGGCTCTGGCGTCATCATCCTGACCGACCTGTTCGGCGGCACCCCTTCGAACCTCGCGATCTCGCTGATGCAGGCAGGCAAGGTGGAAGTGATCGCGGGCATCAACCTGCCCATGCTGATCCGCCTCGCCAAAGCGCGCGAGTGCATGCCAGTGCGCGAAGCAGCCAATGCCGCGCGCGATGCCGGGCGCAATTACATAACGATAGCAAGCGAATACCTGGGGCAGGATGCATGATCGATTGCCGTGAAGCGGTGCTGATCGTCAACAAGCGCGGTCTGCACGCGCGGGCGAGCGCCAAGTTCGTGAACCATGTGGCCGAATTGCCTGCGGGCGTGTCCGTAACGGTGTCCAAGGATGGCACTTGCGCGGCCGGAAACTCCATCCTCGGCCTGATGATGCTCGGCGCGGCCAAGGGCGACACGGTCGAGATCGCCTGCAGCGGCGATGGCGCCGATGTAGCCCTCGCCGCGCTGGCGGCGCTCGTCCGGGGCGGTTTCGGCGAAGAGTGACCTCCTTGGCAGACCGCCGCACCATAACCGGCTTTTCCAATCCGCTGGTCAAGTTCCTGCGCTCGCTGCGGGAGAAGAAGCACCGCAAGCGCGAGAAACGCTTCCTGGCCGAGGGACTGCGGCTGCTCACCGATGCCCGCGAATGCGGAAAAGTGCCCGAAATCCTCGTGATGGCGACGGGCCGCGAGCCGCACCCGCTGCTCGATGCGCTGGAAGCGGCGGTGGACCGGGTGGGCGGCGAAGTGGTCGAAATGGACGTGGACATCCTCGCCAAAGTCACCGGCAAGGACAACCCGCAGGCCGTGGCCGGTGTCTTCGCGGAATTCGATACGCGCCTGTCCTCGATCGACCGCACCGCATCGCCCATCTGGCTGGTGGCGCAGGCCCTGCGCGATCCGGGCAATCTGGGCACCATGCTGCGCACCGGCGATGCCGTGGGCGCGGGCGGGCTGATCCTGCTCGACGATTGCGCCGATCCCTTTTCGGTGGAAGCCGTGCGCGCCAGCATGGGCGCGGTCTTCACGCAGCGGATCGCCACGGCCCGCTGGGAGGAATTTCTGCCCTGGCTGCGCTCTGGTGCGGGACAGCTCGTCGCCGCCTCGCTGCGCGATCCCACCGACTACCGTGCGGCACCTTACGCCGCGCCGTGTTTTCTGATGGTGGGCAACGAATCGCAGGGCCTTCCCGCTGCCTACGAAGAAGCCTGCGACCTTCGGGTCACGATGCCGATGCTGGGCCGCGCGGACAGCCTGAACGCAGCGGTTGCCGGGGCCGTTCTGGCCTACGAAGCGCTGGCGCATCTGCATAAACGATGACGGGGTTATTCACCCAACTCTAATACATCGCATGGCATTATCGGGAGGTCATGAAACGACTCGCCGCCCTCCTGATCCTGCCGGTCCTGGCCACCGGATGTTCCGACAGCGGCAATCATTCGCATCTGGCGCAAACGAGTTGGCGTTTCGAGCTGATCGACGGCCAGAATCCGCAGTCTCCAGATGCCGGAATGACGTTCCATAACGGCAAGATCGGCGTGCAGGTGGGCTGCAACCGGCTGGGCGGCCCCTGGCGGGTTGATCAGGACCGGCTCGTTGCCGGTCCGCTGAACCAGACCGAGAGTGACTGCACCGAATCCGCCTGGAAACAGGAGCGCGCGGTGGGCGCCCTGCTGGTCGCCACACCGCGCCTCAACGTCGAGGGCGACCGCATGACCCTGCATTCCAGCGGCCATACCGCAGAACTCATCCGGGTGGAAAACAGCAAATCCCACGGCAAGGGCGGATAAGGCGGCGGACGAGGCTCGCGTCTATTCGGCTGCTTCGGCCTCCGCCGCTCCATCCTCGCTCTCTGGCCCGGGCAACGCGTCTGCCCCGTAACGCGGCGTGGACTCGACCGCGGGAACATCCTCGATCTCGCGCTTGCCGATCTCGATGTGCTTGTCCTTCAGGCGGCGGCCGGAGCTGAGGACATTGCGCTCGAAGCTGCCGACGAACTTGTTGTAATTGTTCACCGCCGATTCCAGCCCCGCGCCCACGCGCTTCATGTGTTCTGCAGCCACCGCAAGGCGATCGTAAAGTTCGCCGCCCATCCGGCCAATCTCGCGCGCTTCGCGGGCCAGCCCGTCCTGACGCCAGACCTGGGCCACGGTGCGGGCAATGGCAACGAGGTTGGTCGGCGTCGCCAGCAGCACGCGGTTGCGGAAGGCGAAGTCCCACAGCTCGGGGTCCTGCTCCAGCGCGGCGGCCACGAAGTGCTCGCCCGGCACGAACATCACCACATAGTCGGGCGCATCCTCAAACTGGCTCTGGTAGCTCTTGGCGCCGAGCGTCTGCACATGGTTGCGCATCGAGGCGACATGCTGGCGCAGCGCCGCTTCGCGCGTCGCCTCATCCTGCGCCTCGAACGCTTCCTGATAGGCATTGAGCGAGACTTTGGCGTCGATCACCAGCTTCTTCTGGCCGGGAATGTTCACCACGGCATCGGGACGCAGGCGGCCGTCCTCGGTATCGATCGAATGCTCGGTGACGAAATCGGTATGTTCGGAGAGCCCGCACTGTTCCAGCACATTGCGAAGCTGCTGCTCGCCCCAGCGCCCGCGCGCCTTGGGGGCATTGCGCAGCGAATTGCCGAGCCGCGCGGCTTCCTCGCGCACTTTCTCCTGCCCCTCGCGCATAGACTGGATCAGGCCGGTGAGCTGGCCGAACGAATCGACCCGCTTGGCCTCCAGCGCGCTGACCTGCTCCTCGTAACTCTTGAGCCGCTCGCCCACCGGCTGAAGCAGGCGCGTGATGCGCTCGGCATTCGCCTTCTCGCTTTCCTCGAACCGCGCGCCCGCGCGGCGCAGGAAAGCCTCCTGCGCGCCTTCGAGCACTTTGGCCCCGGCATTCTCGAACTCCTTGCGCAGCGCCTCCTGCGCCTGGATCAGCAGCCGCTTCTGCTCCTCGAAATTCGCGGATTTCTCGCGCAGCGTGGCCAGCTCGGAAGCCAGTTCGCGCTGCTCTCGCCGCAGGGTATCGACAAGCTGGGCATGCTCGCTGCGCGTGCGCTCCAGCACTTGCGTCAATTCGCTCCGCAGCGTTTCGGTGGCCTGCGCCGAGGCCACCCGCAGCCGGTCCAGCTCTGCCGCATGCTCCCGCCGTGCCTCGTCCAGAGAGGCCGCCAGCGCATCGGCGCGGCTGGCGCGTTCGCGCGCTGCTTCCAGATCGGCGAACGTCCGCAGGTACCTGGCATCAAGCTCGCGCAACTCGCTATCGCGCGTATCCGCCTGTTCGCGTGCTTCCCGCTCGCGCGTTTCGGCCTGCTGGCGCCACTGCGCCGCCGGGCGCGATCCGAAGAACCAGCCCAGAACCAGACCGATAACAAGCGCGAGAATAGCGGATACAGCGATTTCCATCCCGGCACCTTAACCGGAACGTTTCAGGAACACCAGCCTCTTGTGGAGTTTATCCCCGGCTCAGGCAGCCGCCTTGCGCAGCTTGTCCAGCTTCTTGAGCGCCATCTGGCGCTTCAGGCGCGAGAGGTGATCGATGAACAGGATGCCTTCGAGGTGATCCATCTCGTGCTGGAGACAGGTGGCCAGCAGGCCCTCTATCTCCTCTTCGAACTGGTTGCCCTCAACATCGTGCCAGCGCGCGCGGATGCGGGCGGGGCGTTCAACGTCGGCATAGATCTCGGGCACCGAAAGGCAGCCTTCCTGATAGACCGAAAGGTCTTCGGAAGGATCGAGAATCTCGGGATTGATGAAAACCCGCGGTTCCTTCAGCGTGGGCTGGTGCGTGTGGTGATGCCCGCCGTGCGCAGTGCAAACCTCCGGCTCGGCATCCGGATCTTCCGGCTGGAGATCGATCACCAGCACGCGCAGCGGCACGCCCACCTGAATGGCGGCAAGGCCGATGCCCGGCGCTTCGTACATCGTCTCGAACATGTCTTCGACGAGCGTCTTCAATTCTGCGTCGAACACTTCGACGGGCGCGGAGATCTGCTTCAGGCGCGGATCGGGAACTTCAAGGATTTCGCGGATAGCCATAGCGTCCAGATAAGCATCGGCCCGCGCCCGCGCAAGCGCATCTCGCACCAAACCGCGGCGTTTTGCATCCGAAGCGATAGCAGGACTGTGGAATTCAAGACCTTGCGGCGTCCTTGCCGTGACGAATGCCGATTCACTGTAACAATCAAGCCATACAGCAAACTTGCAACATCACTTCCGGGCGGGAAGCGTTGCATGGGACACTTGGGGAACTGACAATTCGATGATTGCTGCGACAGGGCGACTGATCGCCCGGATTCCGCGCCGTTCGGCGTGGCGAGGCGGCGTGGTGCGGTTACACCGCCAGCCGTCGCTATACCTGCCGGCGGGCTATTTCGCGCTGGCCCTGCTGGTGCGGCTGGTCATGATCGGCAAGCCCGCGTTCCAGAGCGACGAGCAGTTCTATCTGCTGGCCGGCCAGCGTATGGCCGAGGGCGCCCTGCCCTATGTCGATCTGTGGGACCGCAAACCCTACGGCCTGTTCCTGATCTACCGCAGCGTGTTCCTGCTGCCGTCCGATCCCGTGCTGACATATCAGGTGCTCGGCATCGTCTTTTCGGTGGCGACTGCGCTGGTGATTGCCCGCATGGCCCGAATGATCGCGCCCGAGCGCGGCGCGCAGTTCGCAGGGCTCGCCTATCTGCTGTATCAGCCGGTGTTCAACGTTGCGCTTGGCCAGTCGCCGGTGTTCTACAACCTGCCGGTGGCGCTCGCCGCGCTGATCGTCGTGCGGGCGAGCTTGCGGCCGCGGGATGCAGGCCTTGTGCGGGCGGGTTGCGCGGCCATGGCGCTGATCGGTCTCGCGCTCCAGATCAAGTACACGGCGGTATTCGAAGGCGTGGGACTTGGCCTGATGCTGCTGGCCCGCGCCCGCCGGGACGGCTGGAAACCGGCACGGCTGGCAGGCATCGGCGCGCTGTGGATTGCCGTAGCGCTGGCCCCGACCGCCGCCGTGCTGGCGGGCTATGCCCTCGCTGGCCACGGCGAGGCTTTCGTACAGGCCAATTTCCTCTCGATCTTCGGCCGGCGCACCGACTGGGCCGACGCGCTGGCGCAATTGGCCAAGGAAACGCTGGCGATGACGCCCTTTGCGCTGGCCGTCCTGCTCGCCCCCCGGCGGCTCGATCTGAAGAGCGGCACGGCCCCGGCAGCCTTGCCGCCGCTGCGGATCTGGGCGCTGTTCGCGGTGGCCGGATTTCTGGCCGTGCCGCCGTGGTTCGATCACTATCTGGGTCCGGTGCTGGTGCCGCTCTCGATCCTCGCCGCGCCAGTGCTGGCATGGACCGGCCCCAAGGGGCACTGGTACGGGCGTCTGTTGCTCGGCTTCGGCACGCTCGGCGCTGTGGCGGCTCCGGCCTTTCAGGTCCATGAGCGCGGAACGGCGGCGGAATTCCGGCAGGCCACCGCACTGATCGCCCGCGAACTGCACGGCCGCTGCCTCTACGTCTACGAAGGCGACAGCGCGCTTTACCGCACTACCCATGCCTGCATCCCCACCCGCTTCGCCTATCCCTCCCATCTCGACGCGATGAAGGAAGGCCGGGCGCTCGGCGTCGATCCGGTCGCGGAAGTGCGCCGCCTCATGGCCTCAAGGCCCGGCGTGGTGGTTATGGCCCGGCACGGCACATCGAACCTGCCCAACCTCCAGACCCGCGCCCTGATGCGCCGCATTCTGGCGCGGGACTACCGGCGCTACCGCGAAATTACACTCGGCACGCGAAAGTTCGAACTCTACCGGCTGCGGAACTGATCCTCAGCGCGCCTTGGCGATCGTGAAGCCGTGCTGGCGCGCGGCATCCTTGGTCGATTCCTCGGTGCGGTTCAAAGCCTTGGCGATTTCCTTCAGCCCCTTGCCCTTTCCGGCAAGGGTCTGGAGTTTCTGCAATTCCTGCGGCTTCCAGGGCTGCTTGTGTTTGGCGGCAGCGTTGCTCATTCGCCTGCCTCCCACGGCACGTCATCGCCCTGATCGGGCGAGGCCTTGGCGGCCGCTTTCTTGGGCGCTGCTTTCTTGGCCGGTGCCTTTTTGGCAGCCGTTTTCTTGGCCGGAGCCTTCTTCTTCGGCGCGGCCTTCTTCTTGCCCTTGGCCGGGCCCTTGGCGACCTTGGCATCGATCAGGGCAATGGCCTGCTCGGCAGTGAGGTCTTCGGGCTTCTGGTCGCGCGGGAGCGTGGCGTTGGTAGTGCCGTCGGTCACGTAAGGGCCATAGCGCCCGGCCATGACTTTCATCTCGCCTTCGCTGGTCGGGTGGTTGCCCAGCACCTTGATCGGCTCGGCTTTGGCCCGCCCGCCGCCGCGATTGGCGGCATCGGCCAGCAGCGAGACCGCCGCGTTCATGCCGGTATCGAAGACTTCGGCGGTCGAACGCAGCTTCGCATACTTGCCGTCATGCGCGAGATAAGGGCCATAGCGCCCGATGCTGGCGGTGATGTCCTTGCCGCTTTCGGGGTGCGGGCCCACCGTGCGCGGCAGGCTCAGCAGCTTGAGCGCCCAGTCCAGCGTCAGTTCGTCGATATCCTTGGGGATCGAGGCGCGCTTGGCCTCCTTGCCCTCGCCAAGCTGGATGTAAGGGCCGAAACGGCCGACGCGGCGGGTGATCTCAAGGCCCGTCTCCGGATCCTTGCCCAGTTCCTGATCGTCCGCCTGCTCGCCATTGCTGCCCGGCTGCGCGAACTTGCGGGTGAACTTGCACTCCGGATAGTTCGAGCAGGCGACGAACGCGCCGTAGCGCCCGCCGCGCAACGCCAGCCTGCCATCGCCGCACTTGGGGCACTGGCGCGGATCGCTGCCATCGTCCTTGGGCGGGAACAGGAAGTCGGAGAGGAACTCGTCCAGCACCTCGGTCACTTCCGAGGGCTTCTTCTCCATCACCTCGTCGGACTTGGGCTTGAAATCGCGCCAGAAGCTTTCGAGCAGCTCCTTCCATTCCTGCCGCCCGCCGGAGACGTCATCCAGCTCGTCTTCCATGCCCGCGGTGAAATCGTAAGCGACGTAGCGTTCGAAGAAACGCTCCAGAAAGGCTGTGAGGAGACGCCCCGATTCCTCTGCGAAGAAACGGTTTTTCTCGGTCCGCACGTAGCTGCGGTCCTTCAGCACCTGGATCGTCGCCGCATAAGTGGACGGGCGGCCGATGCCCAGTTCCTCCAGCCGCTTGACGAGGCTGGCTTCGGAGAAGCGCGGCGGCGGCTGGGTGAAGTGCTGCTCGGCCGTCACGTCCTTCTTGGCGGGCATGTCGCCCGATTTCATGAACGGCAGCAGGCCGCCATCCTCGTCGTCGGACTTGTTGTCCTGCCCTTCCTCGTAGACCGCGAGGAAGCCGGGGAACTTCACCACCTGCCCGGTCGCGCGCAGCTCGTGGCGCCCGGTGCCGTCGCGCAGCGTGACGGTGGTGCGTTCCAGCGCGGCCGAGGCCATCTGGCTCGCCATCGCGCGCTTGAAGATCAGGTCGTAGAGCTTCGCCTCGTCGCCCGAACCATAACGGTCCTTGGTGAAATCGGTGGGGCGGATGGCTTCGTGGGCTTCCTGCGCGTTCTTGGCCTTGGTTTCGTAGTGGCGCGGCTTTTCGGGCAGGTAATGCCCCGAATAGCGATCCGAAATCGCGGCGCGGCAGGACGAGATCGCGCCCGGGTCCATCTGCACGCCGTCGGTACGCATGTAGGTAATCGCGCCCGCCTCGTAGAGGTGCTGCGCCACGCGCATCGTCTGGCTGGCGGAGAAGCCGAGCTTGCGCGCAGCCTCCTGCTGCAGCGTCGAGGTGGTGAACGGCGGCTGCGGGTTGCGGCGGTGCGGCTTGGTCTCGACCTGCTCGACGCGGAAGGCGCCCTGCTCCACGGCCGCCTTGGCGCGCATGGCAATGCCTTCCTCGCCCAGGCTCAGCCGGTCGAGCTTCTGCCCGTCGAACGTCACCAGCTTGGCGGTGAAGTCAGTGCCGTCATGCGCCATCTTCGCGGCGACGGACCAGTATTCCTGCGGCTTGAACGCCTCGATCTCGCGCTCGCGGTCGACGATCAGGCGCAGCGCCACGGACTGCACGCGGCCCGCCGACTTGGCGCCCGGCAGCTTGCGCCAGAGCACCGGCGAAAGCGTGAAGCCGAACAGATAATCGAGCGCACGGCGGGCGAGGTAGGCGTCGATCAGATCCTGATCGAGCTCGCGCGGCGCCTGCATCGCCTTGGTCACGGTGTCCTTGGTGATGGCGTTGAAAGTCACGCGCTGCACGTCCTTGGGCAGCGCCCGGCGCTTCTTGAGCAGTTCGAGCACGTGCCACGAAATCGCCTCGCCTTCGCGATCAGGGTCAGTCGCGAGGATCAGGCGGTCGGCCTCCTTGGCGTAATCGGTGATCGCGCGGACCTGCTTCTGCTTGTCCCCGTACAGCTCCCAGTCCATCTCGAAACCCTCGTCCGGGCGGACGGAGCCGTCCTTGGGCGGCAGGTCGCGGACATGGCCGTAGGAGGCGAGAACCTTGTAGTCCTTGCCCAGGTACTTCTCGATGGTCTTGGCCTTGGCGGGCGATTCTACGATGACAAGCTGCATTTGGTGTTCCGAAGTATTCCCTTACGCGTGCACGTGCACGCGCATACATACACGTGCAGGGTGGAAAGCAATCGTGACAGACGTCAAGAGGCTTCGATCAAACGAAGACATCCTGCAGTTCTCCACGATTGCCGATCACATGCGCATAGATCGTCACGTTCAGATAGGCTCCGGCAACGGCAAAGAAATCACCGGCAATCTGCGTAAACGCGACGAGCCCGAAAGAATTTGCCGTTCCTCCTGCTGCACCGACGGCCACACCGGTGCCGAAGATGCCCCCCAGCATAACCACAATGGAGATCAGGTACACGATCGTCAGCGTCCAGGCACAATTCCGGGTCGCATCCCAACTGGCACCCAGTGCATCCGAGGCGCGAAGTCCGCGCCCAACAACCAATGACGGCGCCACCGACCATCGCGCCAGAAGGTAGAGCCCCGGCACGATCAGCAGAACGAACCCCACGATCACGCCCAGCCCGGAAAGCAGCTGGGCCACAAAGTAGGATCCAAAACCGCCTTCATCCTCCACCATGCCTTCGCGGCGCAGCAGATGGCGCAGCACCGCGAAAACGACACCGATCGAGACAATGTTTCCCAGAAACTGGGCCTTTTCGCCAAGCCCTATCACCAACGCGGTATCCAGCGCAGCCAGGCTGAAAGTGGCCAGCAACAGCACCTGTACATAGCGCCGCATCAGCGCAAAGAGCGCCTCGAACAGCGGGCCGACTTCAACCTTCGATGCCATTTCCATATCTTACCCCTGAATATCCAGCGCGTGTACAATGCGCACCCTTCCACCTGCCCGGCAAGCCGCCGACGGTTTTGTGTTCCGGCAACGGCGGGCGTCCATCACACCCGTGCCGCAGGACCGATCCGGCCAAGGTGGGTATATCCAAATCCCCTGCCGTATTTGAGCCCATAGCCAAGCATGCGGTCAAATCCCACATGCGCGGTCCAGATCACCGCGAAAGGCATCAGTTCGTGATTCCCTGTCCATTGCGACAGCACTGCAAGCGACACCGGCCCTACCAGGCTGTGAGCGCAATTGTAGGCAAGCGCACCGATCCTTGCATTGGCGAGATAGCCCAGAAACGACAGGTCAGGCACCAGGAACAATAACGCGAACAGCCACCAGCTTGCCTGAAGCTGATGATACAAGAGGAGCGACAATACCATGATGGCGGCTCCTTCCAGACGAAGCACCACCTGCAACGGCGTTTGAACAGCCCCATCCCCCGAAGCCTCCTGCAATTCGGCCTGTTCCATCATGCTATGCTTACTCTGCCTCCGGCGTGGCGGACCAGCCGACCCGCGATTTCCAGCTCCAGCAGTGCCAGTTGTACCGCTGCTGCACTTGTTCCCGACTGCCGGATCAGTTCATCGACTCCGACCGGCGCAGCGGTAAGAAGACCGGCAATTTCAGCGGGCTCGTCAGCTACCGGATCAGGCGCCGCCCATGCCGGCGCCGCATCGCGAAACATCGAACGCGGTGCGCCGTCAAAGCCGGTCAGCAGTTCGATCACATCCTCTACCGATTGCACCAGCACCGCGCCGTCGCGGATGAGCTGGTTGCAGCCGTGCGAGCGGGCATCGAGCGGCGAGCCGGGAATGGCCATGACCTCGCGCCCCATCTCGCCTGCCAGCCGTGCGGTTATGAGCGAGCCGGATTTCGGCGCCGCCTCCACCACCAGCGTTCCCGCTGCCAGCCCTGCGATGATGCGGTTGCGTGTGGGGAAATGGCGCGCCAGCGGCTCGGTGCCGGGCGGCTGCTCGGCGATCAGCAAGCCTTCCTGCGCGATGCGTTCCTGCAAAGCTGCATGCTGCGGCGGGTAGGCGATGCCGATCCCGCTGGCGATCACGCCGATGGTCGAACCGCCCTCTCCCGCTGCCAGCGCGCCCTCATGCCCGGCGCCGTCGATCCCGCGCGCCAGCCCGGAGACGATCGTGAAACCGGCTTCGGCCAGGCCATGGGCAAAATCGCGCGCCAGCTTGACGGCCCCGGCAGAGGCATTGCGCGCCCCCACCACCGCCACGCAAGGCCGGAAGGAGAGCCCTGCGTCCCCCCGCACTGTCAAGACCGGCGGCGCCCCCTCGATCGCGGCGAGCAAAGGCGGATATCCCGCAGAATCGTGAAAGAGATAGCGCGCCCCGGCCTTACGCACGGCAGCGATCTCTTCATGGATACGCTCCGGCGGGGCGGCGGAGTAGGGCTTGCCCGCCCGGCCCGCCAGATCCGGCAGCGCCTCTATTGCGGCCTGCGCTTGGCCGAAACGGGCCAGAAGCTGCGCATATGTCACCGGCCCGATGTTGGGCGAACGCAGCAAGCGGATACGGGCGAAAGCTTCGTCCTGAGACAGTGCCGCCCCCATGCTCATATTTTCTTGCTCATGCCTTCTTGCCGCCGCCGACTTTCGGCTCGGTGCCAGCCCGCAGGCGCGCGATGTTCTCGCGGTGCTGGAACAGGACAACGGCCGCGATCACCGCCAGCACCAGCGCGGCCTCCTGCCGGCCCAGCGCCAGTGCCACGAGCGGCGCCACCACGGCCGCGCTCATCCCGGCGACCGAGGAAATGCGCACAGTGGCGAGCAAGCCAATCCACGTCACGGCATAAGCAAGCCCCACCGGCCAGGCGAGACCGAAGGCGACCCCGGCCGTCGTGGCGACGCCCTTGCCGCCCCGGAACTTCAGCCAGACCGGGAAACAGTGCCCGATGAACGCGCCCAGCGCGCCAAGCCCGGCTGCAACGGGCCAGAAATGCGCGGCGATCAGCACCGCGGCGAGACCCTTGAGCAAATCGAGCAGCAGCGTAGTGGCCGCCAGCCCCTTGCGCCCGGTGCGCAGCACATTGGTCGCGCCGATATTGCCCGATCCGATGCTGCGCAAGTCCCCCGCGCCCGCAAGCCGGGTAATGAGGAGCCCGAACGGCACCGATCCAAGCGCATAGCCCAGCGCCAAAGGGAGAATCCAGTTCATGGCCGCTGCCTTAGCCGCTTGTCGCGCCAAGCAGAACCCGGCTTGCAGTATTGTCCGTTGCTCTTTCCCCATCCTCGCGGTTAACAGACGGCAAGATTCAGGGAATGACAATGACATCCGAAACGCTCAGCGCACCGCCTCCGGCACCGGCGCCCCACGCCGGTCCGGCCGCGCCGGTTCTCCTGTTCGATTCCGGTGTAGGCGGGCTGACGGTGCTGGAGGAAGTGCGCAAGCTGCTGCCCGGCGCCCCGGTGATCTATGCCGCCGATACCGCCGGACTGCCCTATGGCTCGAAAACCGAAGCCCAGATCGCGGCGCGCGTTGCCGGATTGCTTGGCCGCATGACCGAGCGATTCCACCCGCGACTTGTCTGCATCGCCTGCAACACCGCCTCCACCATCGCGCTCGGCATGGTGCGGGACGTGCTGGAAGTGCCGATCGTCGGCACGGTTCCGGCGATCAAGCCCGCTGCGGCGATGACGCAAACCGGCGTCATCGGCCTGCTGGGCACCGAAGCGACCATCCGCCAGGCCTATGTCGACCGGCTCGAACATGAATTCGCGGCGGACAAGCTGCTGCTGCGCCACGCCGCCCCTGCCCTCGTCGATGCCGCCGAGGCCAAGCTGCGCGGCGAACCCGTGGATTGCGCAGCAATCACCGGCGCCGCCGAGGCGTTGCGGGCCATGCCGGGGGGAGAAAGGATCGACACGGTCGTCCTCGCCTGCACGCACTTTCCGCTGCTGGAGGCCGAACTTTCGCGGGCTTTCGGACCGGGCGTGCGCTTCGTCCATGGCGCGCAAGGGATCGCCCGGCAGATCGCCCGTCTCACGGAGGGGCAGGAATGGGCTCGCCAAGCCCCTGATAGAGCGCTAGTGACTGGCCGCACAGCCGTGCCGGACGGCTATGGCGCCATGCTAAAGCGTTACGGGCTGGAGAGGGTCGAAGGGTTTTGACACGCCGTTTGAACTACTGGCTGCTTGCCTTCCTCCTGATCGCGAGCGTCCCTTATTACTGGTACATGATCGATGATCCGGCCGCCGCAGACGTGCAGGCCAAACCGATATCGATCACCGGCCTGCGCAAACTGGCGGACAGTCTGCCTGGCCCCCGCCCTGTGCGGGTGCGGAGCGAATTTCTGGGCCAATGCCGGATCATGCGCAACAGACTGGTCGCCGGCTGGGGCCTGCGGCCCATTCCCGTTACCATACAGGCCTACGAACTGACCGTTCGCGGGGCCAAGCCCATCGTCATCAACGCGGGCGTCAGCGCCGCAACCGTGCACGAATACGGCATTAGCCTCTTCGACCCGGCCGCGCAGAACCGCGTAAACAAAGCGCGGGCCCATGCCGCCCACACGGTGATCCTGAGCAGCGATCCGCTGCAGTCCGGCAACCTGCATACCGCCATCCCAATGCCGCGCGGAAGCGAACCTTATGCCCTCGCCCCCGGCGTCGTGGTCATTCCCGCTCCCGGCATCTCCCCGGACGCCAAGCTGCTTTACGCCCGCCTGCGCAATGGGCGCGAATTCCTCTTCGCTGGAGCCGCCGCCGCCGCTCCCGAAAGCCTGAATACGCTTCATCCGCCTGCCAGGGTGGCCGAAGCCGGCGGCGATTCCGGCACTGAAACGAAAGCGTGGTTGATGACGATCAATGCCTTGCGCCGGGCGGCACCCGATATGACCGTCGTCACTGCCCACGATCCGGTTGATATACCCCATGTCTGGAAAAGGTTTTCCGATCACTCTTAACGGGACTAGCCGCTGGCCATGGGCAGGACGATCATGTAATGGCCGCCTTAAGCATATACCGGCAAACCAGGACGGGTCAGCCGGACAAGGCAATGCAGGACGAGACTTCGTGAACTACGATCACATCTTCGACCAGGCGATCGACCGCCTTCATTCCGAAGGGCGTTACCGCGTCTTCATCGATATCCTGCGCAACAAGGGCGCCTATCCCAACGCGCGCTGCTTTGCCGGCCACAACGGCCCCAAGCCGATCACCGTGTGGTGCTCGAACGACTATCTCGCCATGGGCCAGCATCCCAAAGTGATCGAGGCCATGGAAGAGGCGCTGCACGATGTCGGCGCCGGTTCGGGCGGCACCCGCAACATCGGCGGCAACACCCATTACCATATCGAGCTGGAAAGCGAGCTGGCGGACCTGCACGGCAAGGAAGGCGCGCTGATCTTCACTTCGGGCTATGTCTCGAACGATGCCACGCTCTCCACCCTCGCCAAGCTGCTGCCGGGCTGCGTGATCTTTTCAGACGAGCTGAACCACGCCAGCATGATCGCGGGCATCCGCAATTCGGGCTGCGAAAAGAAGGTGTTCCGCCACAACGATCTGGAACACCTCGAACAGCTCCTCGCCGAAACCGATCCGGCGCTGCCCAAGCTGATCGCCTTCGAATCCGTCTATTCGATGGACGGCGATATCGCCCCGGTCCATGCGATCTGCGATCTGGCGGACAAGTACAACGCCCTCACCTATATCGACGAAGTCCATGCCGTGGGCATGTACGGCCCGCGCGGCGGCGGCATTACCGACCGTGACGAGGCGGCGCACCGGATCGACATCATCGAAGGCACTCTAGGCAAGGCTTTCGGCGTGATGGGCGGCTATATCGCGGCGGACCAGAAAATCATCGACTGCATCCGCTCCTATGCGCCGGGCTTCATCTTCACCACTTCGCTCTCGCCGGTGCTGGTGGCGGGCGTGCTCGCCTCGGTAAAGCACCTCAAGAGCTCCAGCGAGGAGCGCGACGGCCAGCAGCGCGCCGCCGCCATGCTCAAGCAGATGTTCCGCGATTCCGGGCTGCCGGTGATGAATTCCACCACGCACATCGTGCCGCTGATGGTGGGCGATCCGGTCAAGGCCAAGAAGATCAGCGACATTCTGCTCGCCGAATACGGCGTCTATGTGCAGCCGATCAATTTCCCGACCGTGCCGCGCGGCACCGAGCGCCTGCGTTTCACCCCGGGCCCGGCCCACACCGAAGAGATGATGCGCGAACTGACCGACGCTCTGGTCGAGATCTGGGAACGCATGGAGATGAAGCTGGCGGCCTGAACCGGCCGCGCCTCACCCACGGCTCGAAGCCGCTCTCGCCGATAGCCGCGCATCGATGCTGCGTTTCCAGCGGGCCCGCAGTACGCCCAGGCGCACGCCGTGCCTGTCTTCCAGAAATTCGGCGCTCGTCACGCGATCGGTGCGGAAATGGCGGAAATCCTGCCGTAGTTCACACCACGCGGCCAGCATGCGGGCCTCGTCGAAATAGCCGATGATGACCGGCCAGATCACCCGCACGCTCGTATCGCCGCGCTCGTCGCGATAGCCGATGCGGATCTTGCGGCCTTCGCGGATCCAGGTGCGCGTGCGCGCCACATCGATGCCGTCCGGCGCCTGACGAAACAGAAAGGGCGCGCCGATCGAGGGATCGGCAATGAACGGCCGCAAGTGTTCGGGCACCACGCTGGTGATCTTGGCGATCAGATCGCGCGCTGCCTTCGCCAGCACCGGATCGCCGCGCCCGGCCACCCATTGCGCGCCCAACACCGCCGCCTCGATCTCGTCCGGCGTCAGCATCAGCGCGGGCATGTCGAAAGCATCGTCGAGGATATAGCCGAAGCCCGGCTCGCCGCTGACCGGCACGCGCTGGCCGATCAGATCGGCCACGTCGCGGTAGATCGTGCGGACCGAGACTTCCAGTTCACCCGCCATGTCTCCCGCCGTCACCGGACGCGGCGAGCGGCGCAGGATCTGGATGATCTGAAAGAGTCGGTCGGCGCGTCTCATGCTGACAGAATGCTGTCAGCAGCCCTTTCCTACAAGCCCTTTCGCCGCCGGGCACGCCGCCCGGCCCGATATGCCACGCGAAAGGACATTCCCCGTGATCACGCTCTACCACGCCCCGCACAGCCGCTCGACGCGCATGATCTGGCTGCTGGAGGAACTGGCCGTGCCTTATGAAATCCGCCCGGTCTCGATCTTCCGCCCGATGACTGGCGAAGGCGCGCCTGATCCCGCCAACCCGCATCCGGACAAGCGCGTGCCCGCGATCGTCCACGGCGAAACGCTGGTGGCGGAATCGGTCGCCATCGTGCTCTACCTTGCCGATACGTTCCCCAAAGCCGGTCTGGCCCCTATCCCCGGCGATGCGCGGCGCGGCGACTACCTGACCTGGCTCGCCTGGTACGCCACCGAGCTGGAACCCGCGATGTTCGCTGGGCTGGCGGGGGAACTGGCCGCCTCGCCCCAGAAGCAACGCAGCCACGACATCGTCATGCAACGGCTGGAGAGCGCGCTGTCCCGGTCGCCCTGTCTGATGGGCGATGTGTTCACCGCTGCCGATTTCCTTGTCAGCAGTGCGCTTGTCTTCGGACGGGCGGCTTTTCCCGAAAGCGCAGCGATCGACGCCTATATCGAGCGCTGCCACGCCCGCCCTGCCGCGCAGCGCACACAGGCGCTGGACAACGCCTCCGGGCCACAGGAGCTCGCACTCGCCTCAATCTGATCTGTATCCTCTGCATTGGCTTTGAACAAACCTTCGTCATTGCGAGCGAAGCGAAGCAATCCAGGGCAGCACCACGACGCCCTGGATTGCCGCGGCCCTGCGGGCCTCGCAATGACGAAGCTAGGTAGGGGCCATCACATCCGGGGAACAGCGCCCGGCCTCCCTTTTTTCCCGGCAAGATATTCTTTCCCGTGGGCCTCCCGTCTCCGGCCGGAGGCCCTTTTCTTTTTCCGGTCCGGACACCACGTGTCGCAGGCCGGCGTGGCCCCTCCCCCTGACCTCGCCCGATCAAGCATAAGGACCGATTCATGGCCAAGCTGTTCGAACCGATCACCATTGGTAACCTCACTCTGCCCAACCGCATCGTCATTGCTCCCATGTGCCAGTATTCGGCCGAAGACGGCCGGATGACGGACTGGCACGCGATCCATCTGGGCAACCTCGCGCTGTCCGGCGCGGGCATCCTCACGATCGAGGCGACGGCCGTGACGCCCGAGGGCCGGATCAGCTACGGCGACGTCGGCCTGTGGGACGACGAGACCGAGCAGGCCATGGACAAGGTGCTCAAGACCGTGCGCCGCTGGTCGGACATGCCCGTCGCCATTCAGCTTGGCCACGCCGGGCGCAAGGGCAGCACTGCGAAGCCCTGGGACGGCGGCGCCCAGATCGCGCCCGAGGCGTCGAACGGTTGGCAGACGGTCTCAGCCTCCACCGTTCCCTTCCAGCCGCACGAAAACGCCCCCGAGGCGCTGGACGCCGTTGGTCTCACCCGCATCCGTGATGCCTTTGCCGAGGCCGCCTGCCGCGCGGCGCGGCTGGGGATCGATGCCATCCAGATCCACGGCGCGCATGGCTATCTGCTGCACCAGTTCCTGTCTCCGCTCTCCAACCAGCGCACGGACGACTATGGCGGCAGTCTGGAAAACCGCATGCGCTTCCCGCTGGAAGTGTTCGACGCCGTGCGCGCGGCCTTCCCGGCGGACAAGCCGGTAACGGTGCGCGTCTCAGGCACCGACTGGGTCGAAGGCGGCTGGGACATCGAACAGACCATCGCCCTGTCCCGCGCACTGCAACAGCGCGGGGTTTCCGCCATGCACATTTCCAGCGGCGGCCTGCATCCGCAGCAGGCCATCCCTGTCGGCCCGAACTATCAGGTTCCCCTCGCCCGCCGTGTGAAAGAGGCCGTTTCCGTGCCGGTCATCGCCGTGGGCCTGATCACCGAGCCCGAACAAGCCGAAGCCATCGTCGCCACCGGCGATGCGGACATGATCGCGATTGCCCGCACCGTGCTCTACGATCCGCGCTGGCCCTGGCACGCAGCCGCGGCACTGGGCGCGCAGATCAAGGTGGCCCCGCAATTCCTGCGCTGCCAGCCGCACCGCTACAAGGATCTGTTCATCGCGCCCTGATACGCAAAACCCGCCGGAAACGATCCCGGCGGGGTTTCACTCGTGGCGTAGTGCAGTGGAACAAAGTCTATTCTTCATTCGTCGCCCCCGCGCAGGCGGGGGCCCCGCTGCCTTTCCCAACACTGCTCTGTGAAGAAGCGGGATCCCCGCCTGCGCGGGGATGACGGGATTGGAATACGAATTTCAGGCTTATCCGCCCCCGCGGCTCAGCGCAGCGAGACGACGTTGTCCGAAACGCGCGGGTCCGCACGGCCGGTGTAGAGGCTGGCCATCGGCTCGTCGGTCACAATGACGACTTCGGCCCCGCCGAAACCGTTAAACGCCGTCTTCATCGCCGCGCCGTAAGCGCCGAGCATGCCGACTTCAATCCAGTCGCCCGCCTTGATTTCCGCCGGCAGCATGAAGGGCCCCTCCATGAAGTCGGCATCGTCGCAGGTCGGCCCGTAGAACGAGAACGGCTGCATCTCGGCCACGTCGATTGCGGCGTTGTCGTTCATTTCGTCGCGGGCGATGTGCCGCACCGGGAAACGCCAGGCCACGTGCGCCGCATCGTAGAGCGCGCCATAGGCGCCGTCGTTGATGTAGAGCTCGTCGCCGCGGCGCTTCTCGACCTTGACGATCAGCGAGTTGTACTCGGCCGACAGCGCGCGGCCGGGTTCGCACCACAGCTCGGCGTTGTAGGCGATCGGCAGCGCTTCGAAGTGGCGGTGGATGATCGCGAAGTAATCTTCCAGCGGCGGCGGCTCCATACCCGGATAGCAGGAGGGAAAGCCCCCGCCGACGTCGATCATGTCGATAACCACGCCCGCATCGGCAATCGCCGCACGCGCACGCTCCAGCGCCTGTACATAGGCAAACGGCGTCATCGCCTGCGAACCGACGTGGAAGCATACGCCCAGCCAGTCCGCCACCTGACGGGTGGACTGCAGCAGCGCGCCTGCATCGGCCAGATCGATGCCGAACTTGGAAGCAAGGCTCAGTTCCGAATATTCGGACGAGACGCGCAGGCGCACGCAGAGGCGCAGGTCCTTGGCCGGGTTGCCCTCGGCATCGGTGGTGGCCGCGACGATCTTGTCCGCCTCTTCCTGGGTATCCAGGCTGAAAGTGCGCACGCCGTGCTGGAAATAGGCCTCACGGATCGCGCTGGCCGTCTTGACCGGGTGCATGAAGCACAAGGTAGCCTCGGGCAGAACGCCGCGCACCATGCGCACCTCGTTGATCGAGGCGACATCATAGTGGGTGATGCCGTTGTCCCACAGGATCTGCACGAGATCGGGCGAGGGATTCGCCTTCACCGCATAGAGCGCCTTGCCCGGAAACTTCGTGGCGAAGAACTGAGCAGCGCGCGCAGCAGCATGCGGGCGGTTGAGGATAACAGGTTCGTCAGGCGCGAGGAAGCGCGCTACAGCCGGTGCATCAGGATGATTGTGCAACTCAAGGGACCCCCAGTGGAATTGTTAGCGACAAGAGCTGCCTTGCGGTTTGGAAGTCCCCATGGGGCAGCGAGGGGGCGGATATAGGATAGCGTTCGTGAATCGCAAGTGAAAATCTGAACGTTTCACAAAAATGTCACATCCGTGACAACACGCTTCCAACCCGCCCCTCTCTGTGTGGCTTTACCTTTTGTTTACAAGGCTTTGCCGTCGCGACACCGATGAGCTCCCGCTTGTGTGGGGCACGGTGAAATTCATCGGCGAAACGCAGCCCCTAACAAATAGTTGCGCATGATTCGCTTCAGGACAGACTGACCGGGCCTCATCTGCGATGGGCCGTGCGCGCGGTGTCAGCTCAGGCGGTCGCGAAAATCCTCGTAGGAGAACCGGCGGATGCATTCGAGCGAGTCGGTTTCCGAATCCCACAGCCAGATCGAAGGCAGCGGCACGCCGTTGAAGGTGGTGGTCTTCACCATCGAATAGTGCGCCTGATCGAGCAACGCGAAGCGCGTGCCGGGCTGGACGGGTTCGGGAAAGCGGTAATCGCCGATGACATCGCCCGCGAGGCACGAAGGGCCGCCAAGGCGCACCGCCCCGCCCTGCCCTTCGTCGATCGCGCCTGCGTCTTCGATAGGCAATTCGCCCAGCATCGCCGGACGGTAGGGCGCCTCGATCACATCGGGCATGTGGCAAGTGGCGGACACGTCCACCACCGCCACCGGCATCCCGTTCCAGCCCACATCGAGCACGGTGCCGGTCAGGATACCCGCATCGAGCGCCACGGCCTCGCCCGGCTCGATGTAGATTTCCGCACCCGTATCCTCGGCCATGTCGGAGAGGAATTCGATCAAGTCCTCGCGCTGGTAATCGGCACGGGTAATGTGGTGCCCGCCGCCGATATTCAGCCACTTGAACTGGCCGAAATAGGGTTCGAGATAGTCGAACACTTTATCCCACGTGCGCTGGAGCGGTTCGAAGTCCTGCTCGCACAAGTTGTGGAAGTGGATGCCGTCGATCATTTCGACATGTTCGTCGGCAAGCTGGTCGATCGGGAAGCCGAGGCGCGAATGGGGGGCGCTGGGATCGTATTTGGGGACTTCGCCTTCGGGCTTCATCGGATTGATGCGAAGGCCGATGTCAAAATCCTCGCCGCGCGCGCGCGCGGCCTCGATGATCGCCCAGCAGCGCTCGATCTGCTGCGGCGAATTGAAGATCACATGGTCCGAGAGGCGCAGGATTTCGTCCAGCTCATCGGGTTTGTAGGCCGCGCAATAGGTCGCGATCTCGCCGTCGTAGAACTCGCTCGCCAGCCGCGCTTCCCACAAGCCGGAGGTGCACACGCCATCGAGGTATTCGCCCACGATCGGCGCGGTGGACCACATCGAGAACGCCTTGAGCGCGGCCAGCACTTTGGCGCCCGAGCGCTCGCCCACGTCCTGCAGGATCTGCAGGTTGCTGCGCAGCTTCGCGGCATCGACCACGAATGCGGGGCTGTCGACGCGCGACAGGTCGAAGTGGGCAAAGGCGCCCGGACCGCCGGCTTTGGTTTCCATCTCTCAAACCCCAACAACACCGTCGCCCCCGCGAAGGCGGGGGCCCCGCTACCTTGCGCGGGACGAGAACAAGCGGGATCCCCGCCTCCGCGGGGATGACGAAAAGAGGAAGGATTCCCCCTCCCCTCTCCGCAAAATCAAAACGGCAGCGGTTCGCTCAGTTCCTCGACCGTCCACGGCAGACCTTGTGTGTTCAGCATGTCCATGAACGGATCGGGGTCCATCTGCTCCATGTTGAACACGCCCTCGCCGCTCCACGTACCGGTGAGCACCATGGCCGCGCCGATCATCGCCGGAACGCCGGTGGTATAGCTCACCGCCTGGTTGCCGGTTTCCTCATAGCAGGCCTCGTGATCGCAGATGTTCTTGATGTAGAACGTCTTCTCGCCGCTGCCGTCGAGCGCTTCGCCAGTGGCGATATCGCCGATGTTGGTCTTGCCCTTGGTCGTCGCGCCGAGCGAGCTGGGCTCGGGCAGCACGGCTTTGAGGAACTGCAGCGGGATGATCTCCACGCCGTTGTACGTGACCGGATCGATACGGGTCATGCCCACGTTCTGCAGCACGGTGAGGTGCTGGATATAGGCATCGCCGAAAGTCATCCAGAACCGGCCGCGCTCCAGCTCGGGCAGGAACTTCGCGAGGCTTTCCAGCTCCTCGTGGTACATCATGTACATGTTCTTGGGGCCGACGCCCTCGAAATCGAACGAGACCTTCTTGCTCATCGCCGGAGTCTCGACGAACTGGCCGTTCTCCCAATGCCGGGCAGGCGCGGTCACTTCGCGGATGTTGATTTCCGGGTTGAAGTTGGTGGCGAAGTGCTGGCCGTGATCGCCGCCGTTGCAATCGAGAATGTCGAGCTTGCGGATGGTCTTGAGCTTGTGCTTCTTCAGCCACATCGCGAACACGCTGGTCACGCCCGGATCGAAGCCGGAGCCCAGCAGTGCCATCAGGCCCGCCTGCTTGAAGCGCTCCTGATAGGCCCACTGCCAGTGGTACTCAAACTTGGCCACGTCCTTGGGCTCGTAGTTCGCGGTATCCATGTAGTGGGTGCCGGTGGCGAGGCACGCATCCATGATCGCCAGATCCTGATAGGGCAGCGCCAGATTGACCACCAGTTTCGGGGCGATCTTGCGGATGAGGTCCGAGGTCGCGGCCACATCGTCGGCATCGATGGCATACGTGCTGATCGAAACGCCGGTGCGCTGCTTCACCGATTCGGCAATCGCCTCGCACTTGGAAACCGTGCGGCTGGCCAGATGGATATCCGTGAAGATCTCGGGATTCATGGCCATCTTGTGGACCGCGACCGAGCCGACGCCGCCCGCGCCGATCACCAGAACCTTGCTCACCTAACCATCTCCTTCAGGAGCCAAACATAAAGACGCGCATATAAACCGCCCGTGCGACAACTCAACCGGGCGCACTCTCATGGCGGCCGGGCAGTGGATTGTCACAATCTGCCATCGCGGCGTCATCACCCGGTCATGCTGCGCCAGCAAGGGCGGGAAACATTCCACGCTTTCGGGGGGCAACCCATGGCCAAGACTGCAAGCACGACCAACGGCGACACGACCCGCACCAAGCTCATCGAAGGCGCCGTCGTCCGCCACGAAAGCCCGCGCGCCGCGCGCCTGCTGGACAAGGCTTTCGCGCTCGCCTTCAAGGGCCTCGTCTATGCGCAGATCTGGGAAGACCCGGTGGCCGACATGGAAGCGCTGCAGATCGGGCCGGACAGCCGGATTATCACCATCGCCAGCGGCGGCTGCAATGCCCTGTCCTATCTCACCGCCGATCCCGCGGCGATCACGGTGGTCGATCTCAACACCGCGCATATCGCGCTCAACAACCTCAAGCACACCGCGATCCGACACCTGACCGACTATGCCGATCTGCGCCGCTTCATTGCCGAGGCCGATCATCCGGAAAACCTGGCGACCTACCGCGAGCGCCTTGCCCCCCATCTCGACGAGCAGACGCGCCGCTATTGGGAAGGCCGCGATCTCGTCGGCCGCCGCCGCATCAAGGCCTTTACCAAGGGGGTCTATCGCCACGGGCTGCTCGGCAATTTCATCGGTATCGCGCACAAGCTGGCCAAGCTCTACAAGATCGACCCGAGCGAGATCCTCGGCGCCGGCTCGCTGGAAGACCAGCGCCGCGTGTTCGACGAACGCTTCGCCCCGATCTTCGAGCGCAAGCTGGTGCGCTGGCTGACCAACCACCCCGCCTCGCTGTTCGGCCTCGGCATTCCGCCCGCGCAGTACGACGCGCTCGCGGGCGAACAGCGCATGGCAGACGTGCTGCGCGCGCGGCTGGAAAAGCTCGCCTGCCACTTTCCGGTCAACGACAACTACTTCGCCTGGCAGGCCTTCGGGCGCGGCTATGGCAAGAGCGAGGAAGCCCCGCTGCCGCCCTATCTGCAAGCCGCGAACCTCCCGCTGGTGCGCGCGCGGCTGGACCGGCTGGACTTGCGCCACGCCAATTTCACCCACGTCCTGGCGGAAAGCGCCGCAGGTTCGATGGACCGCTACATCCTGCTCGACGCGCAGGACTGGATGACCGACGAACAACTGACCGAGCTGTGGAGCCAGATCACCCGCACCGCCCGCCCCGGCGCGCGCGTGCTGTTCCGCACTGCCGCCGAGCCTTCGCTGCTGCCCGGCCGCGTGCCCGATGCGATCCTGGAGCGGTGGGATTACCGCGCGGCGGAATCGCAGGCGGCAACGCTGGCGGACCGCTCGTCGATCTACGGCGGCGTGCACCTCTACGTGCTGAAGGACTGAGGCCATGACGTTGAAGCTCTCACCGTTTCCTTACCGTCATCCTGAACTTGTTTCAGGATCCATTTTGCCGATCAGCCGTCCGGTCCGAACCGGAAAATGGACCCTGAAACAAGTTCAGGGTGACGGCCGGTTTGCGGAAATCTGGTGATCCCCATGGCAACCCGCCCCCATACGCCCGATCACGCCGCGCTGATGGACAAAGTCTATCGCGGCCAGCGCCATATCTATGACCTGACGCGCAAGTACTACCTGTTCGGCCGCGACCGGCTGATCCGCGAGCTGGATGCGCAGCCCGGCATGGCGGTGCTGGAACTGGGCTGCGGCACCGGGCGCAATCTGGAACTGATCCGCAAGGCCTGGCCCGGCGTGCAGTGCCACGGGCTCGATATCTCCTCCGAAATGCTCAAGAACGCGCGCAAGCGGCTGGGCGGCGAAGGACGGCTGGCGCTGGGCGATGCCACCGATTTCGATACCGCCGCCCTGTTCGGGCGCGAGGGGTTCGACCGGGTAGTGCTCTCCTATGCGCTCTCGATGATTCCCGACTGGCAGGCCGCGCTGAGCCACGCCGCCGCTGCGCTGGCCCCCGGCGGCTCGCTGCATGTCGTGGATTTCGGTGATTGCAAGGGTCTGCCCGGCTTCCTGCGCCGCCTGCTCTACGGCTGGCTTGCCCGCTTCCACGTGGCGCCCCGGCAGGACCTGCCCGAAGTGGCAGAACGGCTGGCCCATGCCCACGGGCTGCAACTGGAAGTGGTGCGCGGCCCCTTCGGCTATTATCAGATGGTGCGTCTGACGCGCTGAGTCTATGCCATGGGCTCATGACTAAGCCCCTGATTCGCAAACCGTCCGGCGAAGGCGTCGCCCTCGCCGCGCGCAAGATCGCCGATATCCTGCCGCCTACTCCCCTGCTTCCGCTGGAAGTCGAAGGGCAGACCGTCTGGTGCAAGGCCGAGTGCCTGCAACCCGTCGGCGCGTTCAAGATTCGCGGGGGATGGCACCGGCTGACCGAGCTTTCGGATGAGGAACGCCAGCGCGGCGTCGTCGGCGTGTCGAGCGGCAACCACGCGCAAGGCGTCGCCTGGGCGGCCCGGCGGCTGGGCATTACCGCGGCCATCGTCATGCCCAACGACGCCCCCGCGGTGAAGCTGGCCAACACCCGCGCGCTGGGCGCCGAAGTCGTGCTTTACGACCGGCCGGGCGGCGAGGATCGCGACGAAGTGGCCGAGCGTGTCTGCGCCGAACGCGGCGCCACGCTGGTCCATGCCTTCGCCGATCCCTGGGTAATCGAGGGGCAAGGCAGCGCCGGGATCGAAATCGCGCAGCAAATGGACGCCATGGGGCTGGGCGGCCCGGACCTTATCGTCACGCCCTGCGGCGGCGGCGGACTGACGGCGGGCCTTGCCCTCTCCTGCCCCGATGCCGCCATAGTGCCGGTGGAGCCCGAAGGCTGGGACGATATCCGCCGCAGCCTGGCCGACGGCGAAATCCGGCGCGTAGCCGCGGACGCCCCGGCCACGCCTTGCGATTCCCTGCAAACGCCGGGAACCCATCCGATAAATTTCGAAATTCTGCGCGAGCGCTGCCCCTTCGGGCTCTTCGTCACTCCGGCCGAAGTACATGCCGCGCAGCGCCTCGCTTTCGAGAAGCTGCGGCTGGTGCTCGAACCCGGCGGCGCGGCGGCGCTGGCGGCAGTGCTGGCGGGCAAGGTAGACCTCAAGCCGCGCACGGCGGTGATGCTGACCGGCGGAAATACCGATGCGGCGGCTTTCGCGAAGGTTTTGACCGGCACCGATTGACAAGGCCGCCCGCCGGGCCGACGCTCGGCGCCTGATCCGGAGGGGAATGACAATGGTTGGAATGGCAATCCTGCAACCCGTGGTGGCGCTGGCCGCCTGGACGATGGTCATGTGGTTCTGGCTCTACGGCACCCGTATCCCAGCCATGAACGCCGCCAAGATCGACCCTGAGGAACTCGCCGAAGACCCCAGCATCACGCTGGACAACCTTCTGCCGCCGCAGGTCCAATGGAAAGCGCATAATTACAACCATCTGCATGAAGCACCTACGGTGTTTTATGCAGTATCGATCGTGCTCGCCATCATCGGCCAGGGCGACGGGCTGAACGCGCAAGTGGGCTGGGCCTATGTGGGCTTTCGCGTGCTGCACTCGCTGGTGCAGGCCACTGTCAACAAGATGAACGTGCGCTTCGGCTTCTTCGCGCTCTCCACCTTCTGCCTGATGTTCCTCGTGGCCCGCGCGGCACTGGCACTGTTCTGAGCACCGTATGGATTTCGACGACCAGCTCCGCCGCTATTTCGGCACCGGCGACCCCACCGCCATCACCCCTGCGGCACTGGCAGCAGGGGTGGAAAAGATGCGCGTCGATTTCGGCATGGAAAAGGACAAGGGCCGCCGCTTCGCGCTGTGGACTCTGATGCACCTGTTCGGCGCCGCGCCCGATCTGGACGTGGCGTTCGACAACGAGGACGACCGCAACGCCGCGCGGGACTTCATGGACATGATGGACAAGGCGGGCGGAGAATAAGAAACGCCCCGCCCGCCAGATTCAGACAATCAGCGGATAAAATACCCGTCCACTTTCCAGTCGGAACCTTCCTTAAACAGGACAACGGTTTCGATCGCCCCGGTTTTTTTGGCGAAGTCCGTCTGGAACTTGATGATCTGGTATTCCCCTTTGGGCGCGTTCGGAAGAGCCTGGGTTTTCATGACGGACTGCACCGTCCGGCGGGACGTGGCACCAAGCGGGCCCCGTACCGTCTGAATGACCGTATCCCATTGTTTGGCGGCTATCTTCGACCGGAAAACCGTGCCCGCCTGCTGCCAGGCGTCATTCCAGTGCTGTTGGTCCAGCAGCCTGACCCAATCCCGGGCGGACTGCACAGCGGCGGCATCGGCGCTGTCGTCTAGAGAAACGGCGGCAGGCGTGGGCTGTGCCGCTGTCGGCGTGGCGGCGCTTCCCGCCAATGTCGACGAGAGCACAGCAGCAGCAATGATAAGAGACATGATGAGCATTCCTCCACCTAGCCAGACGAGGGGATAACCCACGCTCTGGCGCTTTTCGGACGGCCCATGTCTTTCCTCGCGGGGCGCTGCGTCCGCATCCCCTAAAACCTTGTCCGCCAGAAAATGGGGGGCAGATTGTTCGGCCTCCGCCAGCCGCCGCGCGGCTTCGCGGCTGCTGGAGACCCCTAATTTTTTGCGGGCCTCGCGCAGGCGTTCGTTGATGGTGTGGACGGACAGCCCCAGGTCGCTGGCCATCGATTTCGAATCATGACCGCCAAGAAGAAGCCGCAGCGTCTCCTTTTCCCGCTCGCTCAGTGCTTCAATGCCCTCTGTCATCTTCCACCATCTCGATTGCTGTGCGGACAAGACGCAGACTTATTCTGGGAAAGTCTGCTGAATAACCTAAAAGCTCGCCAAAAACAGGCCGACGCTCACGGCCAGAACACACTGTTCGCGTTTGCTCAGTTTGGGCTTGAGCCCTTTGATCCCCCCAAACCACCACGGGAAATAGATAGTGCTCGCCATAATCAGGCTTGCGAATGCGACTACGAAAGCCAGCGTTGCCAGGAGCGCCATCCCTAAAGCGCCTCCACCGCCACAACCTCGATAGCATCCTCGCGCCCATTGAACGCCAGCAATTCGCCCTCTTCCGCGCCCATCAGGGCACGGGCAAGCGGCGCGGAGAACGCAACCAGCCCTGCCGCCGGATCGGCCTCGTCATCGCCGACCAGCCCCAGCACGCGTTCCTTGCCGTTGAGCAGGAACGTGACGCGGGTTCCGAAGGCGACCACGCTGCCGTCCGGCTCGGGCTGGACTTCGGCAGTGACTTGCCGGGTCTGCCAGTAACGCAAGTCGCGCTTGGCCGCCGTCAGCGCACCTTCGTCCAGCGGTTCGGCCACCCGCGCTGTCAGTTCGGCGACTTTCGCATCGATCAGCGCCTTGCCGCGCGCGGTCACGAGGTTCGGGCCGGGCGGGATCGGCAATTCGAACTTGGGCTCCAGATGCTCGTCGTCGCCCTCGCGGCGGAAGGCGACGCTCATTGGTCCCTCACGAACAGGCTGGCGAGTTCGACATGGGTGGACCAGCGGAACTGGCCCACCGGGCGCAGCTCCACCAGCCGGAAGCCCTCCTCCACCAGCCGCGCCGCATCGCGCGACCAGCTTGAGGGGTTGCACGAGATATAGACCACGCACGCCACGTCAGACTGCGCGATGCATTCCACCTGCTCGCGCGCACCGGCGCGGGGCGGATCGAGCACGACGGCGGCGAACTTGCTCAGTTCATCGGGCTGGAGCGGATTGCGGAACAAGTCGCGGTGCTGGGCGAAGACCGGCAATTGCGCCCGGTCCGCCGCGGCCTTGCAGGCCAGATGCGTATCGCGCGCGGCCTCGGCAGCGAGGACTTTGGTCTCCGGCCCGGCCAGGGCGAAGGCAAACGTGCCCAGCCCGGAAAACAGGTCCGCCACGGTGGGCACGCCTTCCAGCCATTCGCGCGCGGCGCCCGCCAGCGCCTGCTCGCCGTCCAGCGTCGCCTGCAGGAACGATCCGGGCGGGAACGGCACCGAGACCGCGCCCAGCTTTACCGTGACCGGCACCGGCTCCCACACCGTCTCGAAGCCGTAGCCGCCATCCATGGTGAGCCGCGCGAGCCCGTGTTCCTGCGCGAAGGCCAGCATCGCCTCGGTGGCGGAGAGGCCTTCGGCGGTGAGGCCCTTGACGCCGAGATCGACGCCCTGCTCCACCAGCGTCATTTCGATATCGGCGGCCATGCGCGGCTGCTGGTGCTTGCCGGGCTTGCCCTTTCCCTTCTTTGCAGGCGCCGCCTTGCCCATGGTGATCAGCAGCTTGCGCAGCGGGCCCAGCAGCGCCACCAGTTCGGACGCGAGGACGGGGCATTCCTCCAGTTCCACCAGCCGGTGCGACTTCGCCTCGCGAAAGCCGATCACCACGCGCCCGCCAGAGCTTTCCGCCCGCAGACTGGCCCGACGCCGCGCGCCCGGCGGCGAGAGATGCGGCGGCGCGATCTGTTCGGCGCCCAGCTCCTGCGAGGCCGAGGCATTGCTCACCCGCGCTTCGACGAAAGCAGCCAGGCTCTCCTCGTCAAGCTGCTGCAACTGGCATCCGCCGCAGCGCCCGAAATGGCGGCAGGCCGGTTCGACATGGTGCGGCCCCCATTCCAGGGTGCCATCGCCGTGCAACAGGTCGCCCGGCGCCGCGCCCCAGGCAAAGCGGCCCGATGCGGTCACGCCGTCGCCCTTGGAAGCGATGCGCAGGATTTCTTCGGATTCGTCGGTCATGGTCCCTCAGCGCCTAGCAGGACGCAGCGGGCCTGCAAGCTTTCCCGCTCAGAGGCAGACCGCCAGAGCCTCGGGCACTTTCGCCGCGAGTTCCCTTGCCGTGAAAGCCGCACCGCACAGCCGTGCGGCTTCGCCATGAAGCCATACGCCCTCGCCAGCCGCCTCGAACGCGGGCACGCCCGCTGCGGCACGGCTGGCGATCACGCCCGCCAGCACATCGCCCGTCCCGGCAGTGGATAGCCACGAGGAGGCACGCGGGGCGCAGACGATCCGGCCATCGGGCGCCGCGATCACCGTGTCCGGTCCCTTGGCCACGATCACCATGCCGCTCGCCTTGGCCAGAGCCAGCGCCCGTTCGGGCCGCGTCCCGGTACCGTCGAGTTCGAAGCTGCGCTCCAGCGCGATCAGTTCGCCTTCATGCGGGGTGGCGATCGTGGGCGCTGTACGGCCTGCCAGTGCGCGGGGCGACAGCAGCACCAGCGCATCGGCATCAGCCACCACCGCCACCGGATCGGCCAGCGCCACGGCCAGCCGTTCACGCGCCTCGCCATCGCGGCCAAGGCCGGGACCGGCCAGAACTGCGCTGTTGCGGTCATCGGTCAGCACGGCGGAAAGCTCACCGGTCTCGACGACGATATCGGTGGGCACGCCCGTAGGACTCTCGGTGAAGAGCTTCACATAGCCTGCCCCCGCCCCTTGCGCGGCGACCGAAGCCAGCAGCGCCGCACCGGGCATCCGCCCGCCGACAACGGCCAGAAGCCCGCGCCGGTACTTGTGGGCATCGGCGGCAGGCGCGGCGATATGCGGCGCGTCCAGAACCTGCGCGGCGCCCTCCAGTGGCGTCACGCCAATCGGCACCAGCCGCAATGTGCCCATCAGGGCTGTGGCCGGCATCAGGAAATGGGCGAATTTCCATGCGCCCAATGCAACGGTCAGATCGTATTGCGGCAGCCCCCGGTTAAGCAGCATGCCGCTGTCAGACTGGACGCCGCTGGGCAAGTCCACGGCTATGCGGTGGCGGTGATGCGCGGCCAGCCGGGTGAGCAGCGCCAGATGCTCGTCCGAAAGCGGCCGGGTAAGCCCGCTGCCGAACAGGCAATCGACCAGCACGTCGCCATGGGCCTCCGCTTCGGGGCCGAGCACCTCTCCGCCAAACAGCGCGCGCGCATTCTTCGCCGCGCCGGTTTTCGGTTCGGTGGCGGCAACCACTTCGACATGCCCGCCTCGCTCACGGATCGCCTCGGCAATGACGTAGCCATCCCCGCCGTTGTTGCCGGGGCCGCAGAGCACCGTCACCTTGCGGTGCGCGGACATGCGCCAGACCCAGTCCGCCGCGCCGTGCCCGGCGATCTGCATCAGCGCATCGACGCTCGACCCCGCATCGATCAGCGCCTGTTCGGCCTCGCGCATCTGCGCGACAGTGAGGATCTGGCTGAGACGGGGAAATTCACTATCCGGCATTTCCATGGACGGCAGGCGCTTTCGTCGTGACGGGGAACACGTAACGATCCGGTCCTACCGTAACGTCCAGCTTGCCGTCCACCAGCTTTGTCTGCGCCGGCTCGGCACCATCGGCCACGGTAAGGCCGCTGCCATCGGTCATGACATCGAAACGGCGAAAGGCGCCGTCCGGATGGTGAACGATCAGCGTGAGCTTGCCATTCTTTTCCGAGCGTTCGACCGCGCAGACATCGGCCAGCTTGGCTGAACCGCCCACCGCGCAGGCAATGTGCTCGTCTCCTGCGGCGACCGGCGGCGGCTCGCTGCTGGAGGAGCAAGCGGCAAGGAGGAGCGGCAGCGCTGCGCCAGCATGCTTCGACAAGCTCAGCATGAGCGGACGGGGGTTCGACACCCCAGCCCTTCCCAATCCCGCTCGTCCTGAGCCTGTCGAAGGGCGGAAGCCAGGCACCGCCCTCACCCGCGCTTGAGCTGGGTGACGTCGCGCACCGCGCCCTTGGCGGCACTGGTGGTCATCGCTGCATAGGCCTGCAGCGCGGCGGACACCTTGCGCTTGCGCGGGTGCACCGGAGACCAGGCCTCCGGCCCGCGCGATTCCTGTGTGGCCCGGCGTCCGGCCAGTTCCTCGTCGGAAACCATCAAGTTGATAGTGCGGTTGGGGATGTCGATCGCGATCGTATCGCCGTTCTCAACCAGACCGATCTCGCCGCCTTCGGCCGCCTCGGGCGAAACGTGGCCGATCGAGAGGCCCGACGTGCCGCCCGAAAAGCGCCCGTCGGTCAGCAGCGCGCAGGCTTTGCCCAGCCCTTTCGATTTCAGGTAGCTGGTGGGATAGAGCATTTCCTGCATCCCCGGCCCGCCGCGCGGCCCTTCGTAGCGGATCACGACGACATCATTGGCCTGGACCTGCCCGCCCAGAATACCCGCGACCGCCGCGTCCTGGCTTTCATAGACCCGCGCAGTGCCGGTGAATTTCAGGATGGAATCGTCGACGCCCGCCGTCTTCACGATACAGCCATCGCGTGCGATGTTGCCGAAGAGCACGGCAAGACCGCCATCCTGACTGAAAGCGTGTTCCTTGTTACGGATCACGCCGTTCTCGCGGTCGAGATCGAGATCGTCCCAGCGGCGCGACTGGCTGAAGGCAGTCTGCGTCGGCACGCCGCCCGGCGCGGCCTTGAAGAATTCCTGTACCGAGGCGTCATTGGTGCGGGTGATATCCCAGCGGTTGAGCGCATCGGCCATGGTCTTGCTGTGGACGGTCGGCAAGCCGGTGTGGAGCAGACCCGCACGGTCCAGTTCGCCCAGGATCGCCATGATGCCGCCTGCGCGGTGGACGTCTTCCATGTGCACGTCCGCCTTGGCCGGCGCGACCTTGGAAAGGCACGGGACATGGCGGCTGAGCCGGTCGATATCGGTCATGGTGAAGTCCACGCCCGCCTCGTTGGCGGCGGCGAGCAGGTGCAGCACGGTGTTGGTGGAGCCGCCCATGGCGATATCGAGGCTCATCGCATTCTCGAACGCCGCCTTGCCCGCGATGGCGCGCGGCAGCACGCTGTTATCGTCCTGCTCGTAATAGCGCTGGCACAGATCAACGGCGAGACGACCCGCCTCGCGGAACAGCCGCTCGCGGTCGGCGTGCGTCGCCAGCATCGAGCCGTTGCCCGGCAGCGAGAGGCCCAGTGCCTCGGTCAAGCAGTTCATCGAGTTGGCGGTGAACATGCCCGAGCACGAACCGCAGGTCGGGCAGGCGGAGCGTTCGATGCTCTTCACTTCCTCGTCGGTATAGCTCTCGTCGGCGGCGGCGACCATGGCATCGACCAGATCGAGCGCGTGCTCCTTGCCCTTGAGCACGACCTTGCCCGCTTCCATCGGCCCGCCCGAGACGAAAACCACCGGAATATTGATGCGCAGCGCCGCCATCAGCATGCCGGGCGTGATCTTGTCGCAGTTGGAGATGCAGACCATGGCATCGGCGCAGTGCGCGTTGACCATGTATTCCACGCTATCGGCGATCAGATCGCGGCTGGGCAGCGAATAGAGCATGCCATCGTGGCCCATGGCGATGCCGTCATCGACCGCGATGGTGTTGAATTCCTTGGCCACGCCGCCCGCCGCCGCGATCTCTTCGGCGACAAGCTGGCCAAGATCCTTGAGGTGGACGTGGCCCGGCACGAACTGGGTGAAGGAGTTTACCACGGCAATGATCGGCTTGCCGAAGTCGCTGTCCTTCATGCCCGTCGCGCGCCACAGGCCACGGGCACCGGCCATGTTGCGGCCGTGAGTGGAAGTGCGGGAACGGTAGGCGGGCATCTGCGGAACTCCGATCATCTTGCGCGCGGGAATACAAGGCGCTTGCACGCGCCCCTACGCCAAACAGGCGTTTATCCGAAGCACAAAATGTCCCGGAAAGCCGAATTTGTTTCCGAAAGATGCGCAGGCGGCATCAGTTCTGCCGCTGCAATCAGGCGAAGAACAGGCCGGTATCCTGCGGTATGTCCGATACGCCCTGCAATTGCGCGATCAGCACATCATCGTAATAGACAGTGACGTCCGCCCCCGTATCGGTGAAGCTGACAAGGCTTTCATCGCCGTTCTTGATCGCGATGTGATCCTCGCCCAGCTCGAAATCGGTCACGATGTCCGAGCCGAATCCCAGATAGTCCGGCCCCACGTTGAACTGGAACGTATCCGCGCCGCTGCCTCCGGTCAGGATGTCCTCTCCCCGGTTGCCGTCGATCAAATCGTCTCCCTGATCGCCCGAAATGACATCGGCATCCTCGCCGCCCAGCAGCGTGTCGTTACCGCAGCCGCCGTAGATCCGGTCGTTGCCGTCGTTGGCCAGCACGAAGTCATCGCCATCCCCGGCATAGACGGTGTCGTCACCGCCATTGGCAACGATGAAATCATCTCCCCCGCCGCCCCGCAGGACGTTGGCTTCATCGTCGCCGGTTATCTCCTGCCCGGGTTCTCCGCTGGAATCGCCGCAACCGCAGTCTCCGCCAGCCCCGCCGTGGTCATGCCAGCCGGAGCCGGGCCATTGCGAACCCGGCCAGCCCCAATCGTGCCCTCCGGGCTCCGGCCATCCTCCATGCCAGCTCAGACTGCCCCAGCCTGGCTTGACCCATTCCGGGCCATGCCAGGCCAGATTGAGCCAGCCCGAACCGTGACCGGCTGTTCCCCAGAAACCCGCCAAGAAATTGCTCATTACCGCTCCCCTGAACGCTTCAAGCCATCATGGCTGCGAACATGTTGAGCCGTGGAAAAGGAAACAAGCGGCCGTTTCGTTCAATCTGGCGGAATTTGCGCAGACGAGCTTCATGGCCGCGGAGAGGGACAGGCGGATATCCCCCGGAGAAAGACCACTCCCGCACCCGGAACAGACCGGAACGGCTCATCCGGTATAACGACCGAAACGGACCCAATGGCTTCCCCCGCGCACCGGCAGCAGTGTTGCCCGCGCCCTATGCACACGCGGGCTTTGCGCCAGTTTTGGTCACTGCCGCACGATCTGATACGTTCGATCCATGCCGACGCCCGATTCCCTCACCCTCGAACCGGAGGAGCAGGAATGGCTGGATCTCGCCAGAGGCTGGATCAAAGGCCACTTCGCCCGCGATCCGGACGAATCCTACGCATCGATAGAAGGCAAGCTGGCCGTGGTCCGCGCCAACCTGACCCAGAGCTGGGTCGGCCCCGAAGACACCTGGAAGCTGCAGTCGCTGGGCATCGCCATGGGCGACGCGCTGGCGCAGGACCTGATGCTGGACTGGGTGACGGTCGATGACGAATACGGCCGCCAGCCCGCGCTGCACTGGCCAGGCACCAGCATCCTGTGCTTTCCCCTCACCATGATCTCGCAACGCATCGAGGAAGGCGAAGGGATCGACATCGACACGATGTATGAAATGACACGCGAAAAACTCAACAAAATCGCCTTTTCAGGCGACGTCGAATAGATTTCAGCCGAATTTCGACACGCAACACGGATAATTGACAGCGTCTGCCTGTCGTGGAACCCTGATCATGCGGTTTTTTGGGAAGAGACCGGATGACTCCATTCGAGTATTTCAAGGCAGTGCGGCCGATAATTGTTCTGGCACCTGTCATGCTGCTTGCCTCATGCCAGGGCGGAAGCGAAACTGCGGCCTCCCATGGGGAAGACACCGATACGAAATTCTGCGAAGTCATCGCGGACTACGTGTCTCCCGCCGATTGCAGCGATTTCGAGAAGCAAGCCAGCCGGCAAATGCCCGGAAAGGCCGCATTCAATGCCCCCTTCCCGCTCAAGCGTGGAGAAACCTTCACAGTATGGCTGGCCGTGGCCGCCACGCCCCCGAAAGGACGCCCGAACGCGGCCTCCACGCCGGCCCGAACCGATGGGGAAGCCGGAAATGGTGCTGCAGATGGCGCAGTCCCGCCGCAGCCCGCCGAAACGGCGGCAGAGGAGTACATTGCCCCCGATCCTGCCGAAATCGCGGCCCGGATGGCCGGGCGGCCGGAGTTTTTCAGCGTAGTGGTGGGGGACTACGTGGCAGCGAGCCTGCAAGGCGATGAAAGCTTCGAGATCAAGCCCGCCTCCGGCCGCATCCAGCGCGTCAAACTCGGCCCGCCCTGGCCTTCCTCGATCTGGAAATGGGATATCACCGCCAAGCGCGGCGGCTATCACACGATGACCTTGAGCACTGCCGTGCAAGTCAAGGACCGCAAGGGGTACTTCCACGAAATCGAGAGCACCCCGCGCGCTTTCGCTTTCGATGTGGCCGTCAGCCCCATCGACAAGGCCCGCGATGTCCTGACCGATGCGCCGGTCTGGATGAAACTCCTTGCAGCCGTATTCACCGCCGCCGCCGCGCTGCTGGTCACGATAAAAAAGTTCCGCGACGCGCTGTTCTCGCTGTTCCGCCGCCAGGACGGCACGCCGCCGGACAACGGCCCGGACGCCTGAACAGCCTGCCAGGTCAGCCTTCGAGCACGACCGCCACTTCATTGCAGATACGGGTCAGGCGTTCGGCCCATTCGGCCTGCCCGGCGGCATCGGCGATCAGGTCCTGACGCACTTCGATATAGAGATAGGGCCGCCCTTCGCTTTCCACGTGGCGCTCAATCGCGGCGTTGTAGACTTTGCCCGAATAGGGGAGCTGATCGCCGACGATCAGCCCCTCAGCCTCCAGCAAAGGCTGGGCTGCGCGGGCGCCGCGCTCGTCCCGATCGTAGAGCAGGCCGCAGTGCCAGGGGCGCTTTTCGCCGGGCGTGCTGGCAAGGCACGGCGTGAAGCTGTGGAGGATCAGCGTCAGCGCGGGCGGGGTGCTTTCGAGCAGGTCCGTCAGCCTCGCGTGAAACGGGCGGTGAAAGCGCGCAAGCCGGGCCTCGCGATCGATGCCGCAGTTGCCCGGGATGGCACGGCCGTCGCTCGCCTCGGGGATCGCCGCCGGGTCGCGTTCGGTACGGTTGGTATCGCAGACCAAGCGGCTGACGTTCCCCAGCAGCGCCGCCGTGCCTTCACGCGCTGCCATGTGTTCGGCAATGCCCGCCACGCCGATATCGATAGCGATATGCTCGTCCATCAACTCGCGCGCGATGCCGAGATCGATGTCCTCCGGCACACGGTTGGAGGCGTGATCGGCTACGACGAGAATACCGCCGAAACGCGGGGTGCCAACGATACGGTAAGCTTCGGAAATCATGGGGGACTGCATGACAGCGACTATCGCAGCTTTCCCGCCATTTGCCACCAGCCGGGGTTCGAGGCGGCGATTTTATCCGCCGCTGTCTGCAATTCGGCCTCGCTGTCATAGAGCGCGAAGCACGTCGCGCCCGAGCCGGACATGCGCGCCAGAAACGGCCCGGTCCCGCGCAAGGCCGCCAGTACATCGGCAATCACCGGGCAGATCGAAACGGCAGGCGCTTCCAGATCGTTGCGCCCGGCCAGCGCGATGTGCCGCAGGCTGCCCGTGGGCATCGGACCGCGATCGATCCCGTCCCACGCCTTGAACACCGGCCCGGTCGGCACCGGTTCGCGCGGGTTCACCAGCAGCACCGGACACCCGGCAAGATCGTTCTCCGCCACTTCGGCCAGATCGGTGCCGGTGCCGGTGCCGACGCAAGGGCGCGACAGAACGCAGGCCGGCACATCGGCGCCCAACCCGGCGGCGCGGGCGTGCCAGTCCCCGGGCAGGCCGTGTGCCCGCTCGATCATGCGGAACACCGCCCCGGCATCGGCAGAGCCCCCGCCCAGCCCCGCCGCCACCGGCAGACGCTTGTCCAGCGTGACCGCCCAGCCCTGGCCATGCGGCAGCGCCGAAAGCGCCTTGGCGACGATATTATCGAAAGGATCGTCGATCCGGCCCGCGAATTCGCCGTGGACATTCAGGCTGTCCGCAGCGGCAGGCGCGGCAGAAATCCGGTCGCCATCGTCCACGAAAGCAAAGAGCGTTTCCAGCTCGTGATAGCCATCCTCCCGCCGCTTGCGGATATGCAGCGCGAGGTTGATCTTGGCGTAAGCGGTTTCCGGTATCATCACCCGATCCTCCCCCACCGGGGGAGGTGGCAGCCCGCAAGGGCTGACGGAGGGGGCGCGGCATCACGCGACCTTGGCGCGCGAAAAGCCCCCTCCACCACCCGCTGCGCGGGCGGTTCCCCTCCCCCGGCGGGGGAGGATTGCCACCTGTTTTGCATTACATGTTCGGATAGTTGGGGCCGCCGCCGCCTTCAGGCGTGACCCATTCGATGTTCTGGGTCGGGTCCTTGATGTCGCAGGTCTTGCAGTGGACGCAGTTCTGCGCGTTGATCTGCAGGCGCGTGCCCGTGCCGTCCGGATCGACGAATTCGTAGACCCCCGCCGGGCAGTACCGCGCCTCGGGCCCGGCATAGACCGGCAGGTTGATCTCGGTCGGCACCGAGGGGTCTTTCAGCCGCAGATGGCAGGGCTGCTCTTCCTCGTGGTTGGTGAACGAGTAGGAGACGCTGGTCAGACGGTCGAAACTGATCGTGCCGTCGGGCTTGGGATAATCGATCGGCTTGTAGAGATCGGCGCGCTGCAGGGCCGAGGCATCGGTGTGATGCTTCATCGGCTTGGCAAGGCCAAAGCCGAACAGCGTGCGCAGCCACATGTCCGCGCCCGCCAGGATCGTGCCCAGCTCGCCGCCCCACTTGGCGACCATCGGCTCGGCATTCTGCACGAGCTTCAGTTCCTTGGCGATCCAGCTTTCGCGCACGGCGGCATCGTATTCGCTCAGCGCGTCCTGCTCGCGGCCCGCCTTGATCGCAGCGGCAATCGCCTCTGCCGCGAGCATGCCGCTCTTCATCGCGGTATGCGTGCCCTTGATGCGCGGCACGTTGACGAAACCGGCCGAACAGCCCGCCAGCACGCCGCCGGGGAACGCCAGTTGCGGCACCGACTGCCAGCCGCCCTCGTTGATCACGCGCGCGCCATAGGCCACGCGCTTGCCGCCTTCCAGAATCGCGCGGATTTCCGGGTGCTGCTTCCAGCGCTGGAATTCCTCGAACGGATAGACGTAAGGGTTCTTGTAATCGAGCGCGGTCACGAAACCGAGCGCGACCTGATTGTTCGCCTGATGATAGAGGAAGCCGCCGCCCCAGCTGTCGCTCTCGCTCATCGGCCAGCCCTGGGTGTGGATCACGCGGCCCGGCACATGCTTGTCCGGATCGATGTCCCACAGCTCCTTGATGCCCAGGCCATAGATCTGCGGTTCGCATTCGGCATCGAGGCTGTACTTGGCCTTCAGCCGCTTGGTCAGGTGGCCGCGCGCGCCTTCGCAGAACACGGTGTACTTGCCCAGCAGGTTCATGCCGGGCTGGAAATCGCCCTTGGGGTTGCCTTCCCGGTCGAGTCCCATGTCGCCGGTCTGCACGCCGATGACGGCGCCGTTATCGTCATAGAGGATCTCGGCCGCCGGGAAGCCGGGGAAGATCTCGACTTCCAGCTCCTCGGCCTTTTCGGCCAGCCAGCGGCACAAGTTGCCCAGCGAGCCGGTGTAATTGCCGTGGTTCGACATGAAAGGCGGCTGGATGATGTGGGGCAGCGAAAACTTGCCCTTCCTGGTCATGTGCCAGTGCCAGTTGTCCGTCACCGGGGTTTCCGCCAGCGGGCAGCCGTCCTCGCGCCAGGTGGGCAGCAGCTCGTCGAGCGCCTTGGGATCGATCGTCGCGCCCGAAAGGATATGCGCGCCCACTTCCGAGCCTTTTTCAAGCACGCAGACCGAGAGTTCCGGGTCCGCCTGCTTCAGCCGGATCGCCGCCGACAGCCCCGCCGGGCCACCGCCGACGATGACGACGTCATAAGGCATCTCTTCGCGTTCAATCATGGGTATCCCCCGAAACCTGTCCATCCGGCCCTTTAGCTGGCCGATTAATTGCCCGTTGTGCCTTGATTGCTTGCACGCGGCAGGTCAAGACCCGCACTGATGGATCACGCGGCAAATCCCGATTTTCTGACCGATATCACAGGCGCGCTCGACTGGTGGCGCGAGGCGGGCGTGGATCACGACTTCCTCGACGAACCGCGCGAGTGGCTGGCCGTGCCCGAAGAGGAAGACGGCACAGCCCCCCGCCGCCCGCCCGAACGGCGCCAGCCGGTGGAGCCTGCCGACACAGGCCCGCCGCGCCTCGATCCGGCCGCGATCCCGGCGGAGCTTGCGGCTTTCACGCCCTGGTGGATGAGCGAGCCGCTGCTCGACGGCGGCGCCACCGCGGGCCGTGTCGCGCCGCAGGGCGCGGCAGGCGCGAAGCTGATGGTGGTGGTCGAGGAACCGGAGGCGGAAGACCGCGAAACGCTGCTGAGCGGGCCGCAGGGCAAGCTGCTCGATGCGATCCTTTCCGCCTTCGGCATGCGGCGCGAAGAGGTCTATCTCGCCAGCGCCCTGCCCCGCCATACACCTGCGCCGGACTGGAACGCGCTGAATCAATTCGGAATCGGGCACGTGCTCGCGCGCCATGTGGCTTTGGCGGCTCCGGAACGGCTGCTGGTGTTCGGTGGCGGCATTTTGCCGCTCATCGGCCACGAATCACCGCAACGGCCTGCCGTTTTAAGAAAATTTAACCAAGAAGAACGATCGATACCCATGCTGGCTGCCTGGGGCCTGCCCGCGCTGATGCGACAGCCGCGTGCAAAGCCGGTCCTGTGGAAAGCCTGGCTGGAATGGACCGCCTGACGCGCGGGCGGAAAAATCGCGCGATGCAGGGATGGAATAGACGATGAGACGCAGGGCAGGATTCTTCGCAGGGCTCGGCATGGCGGCCGCCGCCACCGCGATGGCGGCACCGGCCTACGCCAACAGCGCGGCGGTAGACTATTTCCGGTCGCGGGCAGACAACACCGCAGTGCCCTCGCTGCTGAGCCAGGATGATCGCGCTTACTACAAGCAGATCTTCGACGCGATCGATTCCAAGGACTGGCACGCCGTGCAGAAGATGCTGGCAGACCGGCCGGACGGTCCGCTGCACCAGCAGGCACGCGCCGAATATTATCTGGCCGCCGGTTCGCCGAAGATAGACTTGCCCGATCTGCAAGCCTGGCTCGCGCAAGGCACGGAGCTTCCCGGCGCCGACCAGATCAGCCGCCTTGCCCTCAAGCGCGGGGCCAGCACTGTGCCCAGCCTGCCTGCCGAGCAGAGCTTTGCCCGCCTGCCCTCAATGCCGCGCCGCGTGCTCCCGCGCTCGATCGATGACGGCACCATGCCCGGGTCTATTTCCGCCGGTATTCTCGACCGCATCAAGAATGACGATCCGGTAGGCGCGCGCGTTCTGCTGGACGGGATCGATGCGGGCCTCAGCAATGCCGCCCGCGCGGAATGGCGCCAGCGCGTGGCCTGGAGCTTCTATATCGAGAACCAGGACAGCTCCGCTTACCAGATGGCACAGCTTGCCGCGATGGGCAGCGGCCCCTGGGTGGGCGAGGCGTGGTGGACCGCCGGGCTCGCCGCATGGCGCCTGGGCGATTACGACGGCGCCGCCGATGCTTTCGGGAAGTGCGCGGGAACCTCCACCAACGCCGAGCTGACCAGCGCTGCGCAATACTGGCAGAGCCGCGCCTTCGTCCGTTCCCGCCATCCGGACCGTGCCGCCGGTGTTCTGCGCTCTGCCGCATCCCGCGACGAGACGCTCTACGGCATGCTCGCCGCCGAACAGCTCGGCATGAAGCTGCCCGAGCAGCATTCCGAGGCCGATTTCACCCAGACCGACTGGCAGCGCCTGCGCACCAATCCCAATGTCCGCACCGCCGTGGAACTTTCCGAAATCGGCGAGGACGGCCTGGCCGACGAAGTGCTGCGCCATCAGGCCCGCATCGGCGAGGCCTCGCAATACGCGCCGCTCTCACGCCTTGCCCGCGATCTTGGCCTGCCTTCCACCCAGCTATGGATGGCCTACAACGCGCCGCAAGGCGGCAAGCCCGAACCGGCCACCCGTTTCCCGACGCCGAAATGGACCCCGGTGGGCGGCTGGAAAGTCGATCCTGCGCTGGTCTATGCGCATACGCTGCAGGAATCGCTGTTCCGGACGAGCGTCGTCAGCCCCGCCGGTGCGCGCGGGCTGATGCAGATCATGCCCGCCGCCGCGAAGGACCATGCGGCGGACCTTGGCGTTTCGGGCTCGTCGCGCGATCTCAACAATCCCGAAGTCAACCTTGCCTTCGGCCAGCAGCACCTGCTGGCGCTGGATCACGCCTCCGGAACGCAGGGGCTGCTGCTGAAAGTCATGGCGGCCTACAACGCGGGCCCCGTGCCCGTCACGCGCTGGAACACCGAAGTGAAGGACCAGGGCGATCCTCTGCTCTGGATGGAATCGCTGCCCTATTGGGAAACCCGCGGCTACGTGAATATTGTCCTGCGCAATTACTGGATGTACGAGCGTCAGGCCGGCGGCCCCTCGGAAAGCCGGATGGAACTGGCACAGGACATGTGGCCGACCTTCCCCGGACTCTCCGGATCGCAAGGCGTGCGCATGGCTGCAAACGGAGCGATATTGCGTGGCCATTGACACGGACCGGACCTTCAAGCCCATCAACATCGCGCTCCTGACCGTATCCGACACCCGAGGCCCCGAGGATGACACTTCGGGCGACATCCTCGCCCAGCGCATCAAGGATGCCGGGCACAAGCTGGCCGCGCGCGCGATCGAAAAGGACGATGCCGCCCGCATCGCCAGCCGCCTCAACAACTGGATCGACGATCAGGGCATCGATGCGATCGTCTCCACCGGCGGCACCGGCCTCACCGGCCGCGACGTCACCCCCGAAGCGCTCGACCGGGTGAAGGAAAAGGACATCCCGGGCTTCGGCGAGCTGTTCCGCTGGCTCTCCTACAAGTCCATCGGCACCTCGACCGTGCAGAGCCGCGCCATGGCAGTGGTATCGCGCGGGACGTACATCTTCGCCCTGCCCGGCTCCAACGGCGCGGTGAAGGACGGCTGGGACGGCATCCTCGCCGAACAGCTCGACAACCGCAACCGGCCCTGCAATTTCGTGGAATTGATGCCGCGTTTGCGGGAGGTTTGAGCGGGCTTATCGCCCAGACCTTATTCCTCTTCTTCGGCCCCTAATCCTTTTCTTCGACCAACGTGTGCGCAACCAACGCGTTTGCGTGGCCGTGCCCCAATCCATGCTCGGTTTTCAGCATCGCCACCAGTTCCATGTGCTTTGCCGGAAGCCGCTTGCGCACCAAGTCTTTCCATTCCTCGATAGGCCGCCCGTATTTCTTCTCAATCGAAGGAAAGTACGAAGCGGGGCCCTTTACTGCATCATCCGTCATCGAGCGAAGTTCCTCGATCCTTGATCCCCCAAGGCACAATTCCAGCGAAACAGGGCAAACACAACCTGAAGATCGAGCCGGCTCACGAATGAACTACGGCCGGGTTTGCAATGCTCCCTGGCCTGCGCTCAGGCAAACAACGCCAACCCTGCCGCGTCTTCCTCACTCAACGCAATCCGGAACACCTCGCGCAGCGTCCGCGCATAGTCCGCCGCATCGGCAATCGTGCGCGTTTCGCTGGCGGCGCCTTGAGACACTGTCAGTTGCCGGTCGCTCATCCCGGCGAAGCCGTCCGGCAAGGCGATGCTGGCGACATGCCGCGTGGTGAAGCGCGTGTCCGGACGGGTCGAGGTCCAATGGTTGCCCTGTTCCAGATCGTCCGCCGCCACTTCGGAGAGGTCAAATGTATATTGCGCCTGCCAGACGCCTTGTGCGCCGGGCGCCGCGCGTTCGAGCCGCCATTCGCCGCCGAGCGAGCCGGGAGTGCCCGTCTTGCGTAAACGGTGCCGCGCGCCGTCCCGCGTAGCCACTTGCACGCCGTCTTCCAGCGTCAGGGGCGGAACGAAACTGCCGCCAAAGCCTGCGTCTGCAATCCACGGCACGCCCCCCAGATCGGCCAGCAGCAGCATATGCGTGCGCGGCGGCGTCACCCCTTCCGGCAGCCCCAGCCGCACCCGCGCCAAGAGCGGCCGCGTCTGGAAGCCCAGTTCCGCCAGCGCGTCGGCATAGAGCCGGTTCTGTTCGAAACAGTACCCGCCGCGCCCGCGCACCACGAGCTTGTCGAACACGCTTTCGCTGTCGATGCGGATGCCCCGTCCCAGCGGAATGTCGAGATTTTCGAACCCGATCGCCCGGCGGTGCGCGGATTGCAGCAAGGCCAGTCCCTCGGCATCGGGTGCAGGACGGGCATCGAGGCCGATGCGGGCGAGATAGCGGTCAAGGTCCATGATGCGCCTCCCCTAAAACGGCGTGCAGGAAAAGCAAAACGAACGGTACTCGCGCAGACAATGCTCATCATGCTCCAAGCCCGCTCGTCCTGAGCTTGTCGAAGGACGCTGGAACCAACACCCTTCGACAAGCTCAGGGTGAGCGGACTTGGAAGGGTAACAGAAAGGCAACTTGTCCCCCCGTGGGCAAGTCTGTGCATAACCTGCGGACAAGCTGTGAGAAAGCTCAGCTCCCCTTCCCCGGCGTGTACCAGATTGGGGAACTGATCCCGCGTTCCTGCAAGGTGGGCGGCACGCCTTCCGGCAGCGGCAGCCCGCGCGCCACGGCCAGCAGGGTGGGCCAGCGCGGTGTCGGGATTTCCAGCGCGCGGGCATAGTAGACAGCCGGAACCGCCGGATCGAATTCGGGATCGCTCCACTGCACGCGCAGCACGGTGGCGCCTGCCGAATTGGCATATTTCGCGGTCTTGAGGTCCACCGTGTTCTTCACGGGCGGCACTTTGCCGGTGCGCGGATCGCGCTGGCGCTCGGAAGACCAGGCCACATCGAAGACCTTCTCCTTGTAGCCATCGCCGTCGAGCCAGATCTTGATCACCTGAATGCGATCGAGATTGGCGCCCATCGGGTCTTTCGCGGCTTCGAGCAGCAGCGTGGGCGCGGGATTGCCTTCGCGGTGGAGCGGCAGGTCCGCCCCCATCGGCACGCCCATGCGATAGGCACGCGCCACCCAGCCCGCCTGCTGCATCATGCCCGAAGGCAGGTTCCAGCCGCCGAACATGCGCAGGCGCAGCTCGGTGCCGGAAGTTGCGAAAGTCTCCCGGCGGCGCAGCGCGGCGAAGATCGCGGGGCGGGTGTTTTCCTCCGCCCATACGCCCGTCAGCCCCGCACTCGACCAATTGAGCAGCGCGGGCGTGTGGCGCAGGGCCTCGGAATCGCTGGGCCGGTGCAGGTTCGCCGCCGGGGCCGCTTCTCCCGCCGGGTTCACCTTCTGCGAGAGGATGGCTTTGGCAAAGGCCGGATCGGGCAGGTTCACATGCGGATCGGTGCTGTTGAGACCATTGCCCGCATAGGCACTCTCCGCCGAGTCCGAGAGGCCGTTATGAAAATCGCTCGAACCCACAAAACCGAAGGCGAACGGATTGGTGCCCAGCTTCTGGCCCAGCACCAGCCCGCGCCCCAGCGCCTGCCGGGTGAAGCTGCCGTTGACCGCGCTCGGGCCGCCGGTGAGCAGCGCCTCCGACCGTTCGAAGTTGGCGAAATTATCCTCGGGCGAAAGCAGCGGCGACGTCTCGCTCTGCCCCTTGTGCTGATAGACTTCCACCAGCGGCTCGTTGAGCGCGCGCTGCTGGGCATAGGCCTCGTCGATCGGATGGCCGTCGCTCTTTTTCCAATCGAACATCAGCCCGCCGCTGGCGTTGGAATTGTGCGGGATCGCCAGTCCCTCGATCCCGATGGCGCGCTGCGCATCGAGGAAAGCCCAGAGGTCTTCCGGGCGGCGGCTGTCGGTCGCGGTGAAGGGCGCGGCCGGCCCCTTGTCCGCGAAGATCACATTGCGATGCAGGTTGTACTTGCCGTCCAGCATCGTTGTCCATTCGTAAGCGACGAAGGTGGTGAACTTGCCCGGCTGGTTATAGCGGTTCGCCGTGTTCACCTCGTATTGCCAGGCGGAGGCCATGGCTTCGTCCATCGCCGTGCTGGTCGGCTTGTCCGCGCTCAACACGGAAACGAGCTGCCCCAGCGCGGCGGCGAGCGGGTTGGCCGCCATCAGCTTGCCGCCCTTGCTCTGCGCCAGCGGACCATCGGGCTCGCGGTCGATCCGCATGAAGCTGCCGAGATATTCGGAGTGGTCGGTCACTGCCATGAAATCGAGCGGGCGCGAGCGGCGCACCGTATCGCCCAGATAAGTCACGGCATCGCCCCGGCCGAAACGATAGGCCTCGTCGGGATCGGCGCGGCTGCCCATCAGCGCATAGGCATCGAAGGAGTACCCTGTGTGCAAATGCAGCTCGCCGAAATAGGCCCGGCGCGTTTCCGGCGCGGCAGGAGCGCGCGCCGCCGCCGGTTCGGCCTCGACGGCGAGCGGCGGCGTTTCCGGCGGCGTGCTTTGCGAACAGGCGCCAAGGCCTGCGCCCAGCGCCGCCCAGGCCGCGATGGCGGCTCCCCTTCTGCGGATCATCCTCTTCCTCTCCCTGTTTGTTTGTTCGCACTTCGACGTGCCTCAGGCGAAGACCCGGGCCGTTCTCTCGACGAACAGAAAACCAGCGTAACACCCCAGACCATAAGGGGCGATCCGGCGCAGCATCAGCGGCTCGATCCCGCGCCAGTCCGCGCGGGCAGCACGGCGCCACAGCCATGCGGCGCCCAGCAATACGCCTACGAACAGGAGCTGCCCCGCCTCGACGCCCAGATTGAACAGCAGCAGCGCCATCGGAATTTCGGTGTGCGGCAGCCCGGTTTCGGCCAGCGCCCCGGCAAAGCCGAAGCCATGGAGCAGGCCAAAGGCAAAGGCCGCGATCCACGGCAGCCGCGCGGTGATCCCCTGCGCGCCGCCGTCGCGCCGTGTCAGTTCGAAGGCGAGGAACAGCACGCTCCACGCGATCAATGCCTCGATGGTCGCGGTGGGCGCCTGCACCCAGCCCAGCGTGCCAGCCGCCAGCGTTAGCGAATGGGCGACGGTGAAGGCCGTCACCGCGCCGACCAACCGCCGCCCGCTGCGCACCAGCAGCACCAGCCCGGCGACGAAAGCCAGATGATCGAGCCCGCTCAGGATATGGCCCACCCCCAGGCGGAAATAGGCCGGAACGGCAGGCGGCGAGGGCTGCGAAAGGGAAAGGTTCATGCTGGACCTGTCCGGCCGCAGGATCGTGTCCGCGCCCTTCCCGCCGCGCGTGCGGACATGGACGATGACGTCGGTGATCGTGCCTGCCAGGCCATCGACGGAAAGCCGCGCGCCGTCCAGCTCGGACGCTGGCGCATCGATGCTCCAGCCACGCAGGTAATGCGTCGCGGTCAGTTCCTCATGCGATGGAGTCCGTGCCAGCCAGCCGTTGGACAAGTGCGGCGTCAGCCGGACGGCCCGCTCGCCCATGACCGGCTGCGTCCACGTCACGTCCCAATGGTCCGGCGCCGTCTCCACGATCCGGACATAGGCCGGACGCACTTCATGCGCGAAGGCCGGGAGGGACAGCAGGCCGCACAGGGCCATCAGCAAGGCGAACAGCTTCTTCATCGATCGCTCCTCACTACGGTGTAACGGGCACGCAGCGCGGCCATGCGGCGGTTCCCGGCCTGGTTGCGGGCATTTTCGGTCCAGTCGGCCAGCACTCTGCCGCGCACCGCCTCGAAGGGCTGGGCATGGCCCGGTTCGGCAGCCGAGACGCGCACGAGATGCCAGCCATAGGCGGAGCGGAACGGCCCCGACCAGCGCCCGGCAGGCGCGGCGAACAGGGCCGTCGCCATTTCGCTATCGCCGAAGAGGCGGCGCGCCTCATCGGGGCCGAAGCCGGTGAAATCATAAAGATCGGGGAATGGATCGCCCTCGTCCGGCGCACGGACGGTAGCGGGATCGAGCTGGCGCAGCACCGCTGCCGCACGGGCGCGGGCTTTCGCCTCGTCTCCGGGTGTGATGGCGAAAAAGACATGGCTGAAACGCACTCTGCCGGGCGCGGCATAGTCCGCCGCATGGGCTCGATACCAAGCCTCCAGCGCGGCCTGTGTGGGCGCGGGCGGGTTCCCCGTGCCATCTTCCAGAAAAGCGGTTTTCTGAATCACGCGGCGGCGGACAATCTCGTCGCGCTCGGCAAGGCCGCGCGCCATGCCTTCGCGATAGAGAATCTCGCCGGTCACGTACTGATCCACCAGTTGCTCCAGCCGCGCGGGCGACGGCGCCGCGCCATATTCGGCGCGGTATCCGGCGGTGAGGCGTTCGGCCGTCTGGCGCGTCACCTCGATCCGGTGGCCGTCCGTTACCGTGCGATAGTGCGCCGCGGCGAGCCAGAAGACCAGCCCCACGATCAGGAAATGCGTCAGCGGCTCACGGGCAATCCGCATCATCACGCCCCGGCCAATCACCTTTCCAGGAACGCCAGGATCTGCGGCACCAGCTTCGGCCAGGAACGGAACAGCGTGTGCCCCTCGGTCCCCGCCATGGTCTGGGCGGAGCGCATGTTCCACTCGTCATCCTCCCACGGCGGATCGAGCATCAGCGAATGCGGCACCAGCCGGTGCACCCATTCGGACGTGGCGCGGGTGTGCGACAGGTCGCTGCGGCCGCTGCGGAAGACCAGCGCGGGCATCGTCAGCCGGGCGAAGTCGCGCGGGGTCATGCCCGGCACCGGCGTGATCGGCGAAGGCACATAGGCCGCTGCCCATTTCTGCATCACCGCGATGAACTTGTCCGGATCGCAGCCCCGGATGTATGCGCGCGCCTGCTCGCTCTTGGCGAAGTTTTCCGCCCAGCTCGTGGCTTTCAGGACCGCTTCCATGCCGCCCGCGCTCGCCAGCGAAGCCGCTTCCCCGCAGTAATAGGTGGCAAGCTGCATCAGCCCGATGGGATCGCCGGAAATCCACCAGATCGCCAGGTGCGAGCAGATCTCCGGATCGCGCGCCGCCGCCAGCAGAGAGACGCGGCTGCCGCCGGACCCGCCCGCGATCACCACCGGCCCCAGATCAAGCTTGCGGATCAGGCCGGTAAGCGCCTCGGCCTGCATTTCGGATTCGCTCTCGCCCAGCAGGCAGGCATCGGACAGCCCGCAGTTCGGCCGGTCATAGATCAGCACGCGCTTGCCCGCCGCCACGAAGGCCTCGGCCATTTCGCGCAGGCCAGGCACGTCCATGGTAAAGCGCCCGCCCGGCGTCAGCACGACCGGCGGATCGCCCTCCTTGCCCATCAGTTCGTAGGCAATGCCGGTTTCGCCGCCGGTCAGGCCAATTGCGATCTTTGGCACGTCACTCTCCCCGTTTCTTGTGCGGCCATGGTCCCCTGCCCGCCGCGCCCGCGCAAGTCCCTAGATTGGAACGCCCGGCAGAGGGGAACGCCCCGGCGCTCCCGCGATTGCCGCCAGGCGGCGCGCACGCTAGACTTGCGCCTTCGCTTCGTTGCGGGTCCACCTCTGCGCGAACGGTGGAGGCAGATATGGCCGCAGTGATGGAGCAGTTGCACAGGCTTGCCGAAGCGATTGGCCTTGCCCGCACATGGTGGGACGTGGACGGCGCGCAGCAGACCGTTTCCGATACCTCGCTGGCCAGCATCGCGGGCGCACTGGGCTATCCGGCGGGCAGCGCCGCACAGATCGCGCAGAGTCTGGCCCAACTGGAAGCCGAACGCCGCCAGCCCCCGGCGATGATCGTCACCGAAGTCGGCCAGCCCACGCCGCTTCCCGCCAGCCTGGCCCGCGCCGAACTGACCGGAGAGGACGGCCGCACGGTGGCACTGCCAGTCGATCGCTGGACGCTGCCGCCCATTGAAGAGCCCGGGTACTACCGCCTGTCCCTCGCCGGGCACGATTGCACGCTGGCCGTCGCGCCGAAGAGCTGCCCCACGGTGCACGATTTCGCGCCCGGCAAGCTCTGGGGCCCGGCGGTTCAGATCCCCGCGCTGCGCGCCGACGCCGCCCGCCCCTTCGGCAGCTTCGGGGAACTGGACGAGGCCGTGCGCCTCTTCGCCGCGCACGGGGCGGACGTGCTGGCGATCAACCCGGTCCACGCGCTGTTTCCGGGCAACGGCAAGGGTTTCTCGCCCTATTCGCCCTCCAGCCGTCTCTATCTCAACAGCGCGATGGGTGCGCCCGAACTGCTCGGCCTGCCGCCGCTGCCCGCGCGCGAAGGCGACGATCCGGCCGGCTGCCTGATCGACTGGGAAAGCGCCCTGCCCCGCCGCCTCGCGGACTTGCGCGCCCTGTTCGACAGCCTCGATGCCGAAACCCGCGCCCGCATCGCCCGCGACAACGCCCCGCACGGCGAAGGCCTGCAGCGGCAGGCGCTGTTCGACGCGCTCGACGTTCATTTCCGCCCCCAAGGCGCCGACGGCTGGCGGCAGTGGCCCGAAGCCTATCACGATCCGAATGGCCCTGCCGCCGCTGCCTTTGCGGCGGAAAACGCACCGGAAGTGGAGTTCCACCTCTTCACCCAATGGCTCGCCCGCGAAAGCCTCGCCAAAGTACAGGCGGATGCGCGCGCGCATGGCATGGCCATCGGCCTGCTCGCGGATCTGGCGGTGGGCGTCCATATCGGCGGCGCCGATAGCTGGCAGATGCGCGATACCATGCTGCAAGGCCTCACCATCGGCGCCCCGCCCGATCCGCTGGGGCCGCACGGGCAGAACTGGCAGCTCACCGGCTTTTCCCCGCAAGGGCTGAAACGCAGCGGCTATGCGCCGTGGATCACCATGATCCGCGCCGCGCTCAGCCGGGCGGGCGGGCTGCGGATAGACCACGCCTTCGGCCTCTCGCGCCTGTGGGTCGTGCCCGAAGGCGAAGAGTCCAGCGCGGGCGCCTACCTGGCCTATCCCTTCCTCGATCTGATCCGCCTCACCGCGCTCGAAGCGCACCGGGCAAAAGCGCTGATCGTGGCCGAGGATCTGGGCACCATGCCCTGGGGCTTTGCCGAACCCATTGCTGAAAAGAAGATGCTGGGAATGCGCGTGCTGTGGTTCGAGCGCGCCGCCGACCAAGGCTTCATCGGCGGGCAGGACTACACGCCAGACAGCCTCGCCATGACCGGTACCCACGATACCGCCACAGTCGCGGGCTGGTGGAGCGGGCGCGATCTGGAATGGGCGGAAAAGCTGGGCCGCCTGCCCACGGACTCCAGCTCCGAACAGGAAGCCGAACGCCGCGAATGGGACCGGGGCCTGCTTTGGGCGACGCTCACCCACAATACGATCCCGCGCCCTGAACCGGACCACCCCGAACCCGCCGTCACTGCCGCGCTGCGCCACATCGGCCATTCGGCCTCCGCGCTGGCCATTGCCCCGCTGGAGGATCTGCTGGCCGGGCGCGAACAACCCAACCTGCCCGGCACGGTGACAGAGCACCCCAACTGGCGGAGGCGGCTGGCCGCCCCTCTTGGCGAATTGCTGGACGAACCGGCCAACGCCGCCCGGATCGCGGCGCTGGACACGGCACGCAAGGCGTAGCCCTGCCCCCGCGAGGGTTGGTGTGCGAAGCTCTCCCCGCTTTGCAGACGATTTTCATCAGATCCTCCCCCATCGGGGGAGGGGGACCGCCCGAAGGGTGGTGGAGGGGGCTTGCGCGCATAGAGTGTGTGTAACACCCGCCCCTCCGTCGGACGCTGCGCGCCTGCCCCCTCCCCCGATGGGGGAAGATTTCAAGCAAGTGATCCCGGCATCGCCGGGTTCCTAACTCACCCCTTCATTCCGGATGTGCAGCACGCGCCCGCAATGCTTGCAGTGAATGGCATCCGGATCATGCAGGAACAGCCCGCAGTCCGGACATTCGTATTCCATCTTCGGCGGCCGGAACAAAACCTGGATCAACCGGACGAACAGCGAAACACCGAAGATCATGATCACTACCGACAGCAGCCGCCCGCTGGGGCCCGCCAGAGTCACGTCGCCGAACCCGGTGGTGGTCAGCGTCGTGACGGTGAAATAGAGCGCATCGGCATAATCGTGAATGGCGGGATTGGCGCCGTGCTGGGTCTCGAAGACCAGCGCCGTCGTCACGAAAATGAAAAGCGCCAGATTGATCCCGGCGAAGACACTCGCTTCATGGCGGCGGAAGTAAGAGAAATCGGACCGCAACTGCCGCAACAGGTGATAGGAACGCAGCAGCCGGAACGTGCGCACCACGCGCAGGAAGGCAAAGCCTTCCCCGGCAATGGGCGCCAGCAGAGAGAGGATCACGATCAGATCCGCCAGCCCCCAGAACCCGAACGCGGTCCGCAACCGGGTCCGGCTGGCCGCGATCCGCGCGGCGTAATCGAACACCACGAAAATACCCAGCGCGAAATCCACCGCCTCGATCATGGGCGAACCGGCAAAGAACGACGAGACAATGACGTAGAGGATCATCGCCGTGTCAAACACCAGCAGGAAATAGCCATAGCCCCGGGACGTGGTCTCCCCGTCCTCATAGAGCCGTGACAAAATACCGTTTGCCGTCACCCGTGCCCCTCCCTGGCCCGTGACAGTTTTTCTGCTGCCAGCCCCAATGTCCAATGCCAGAAACGAGATGCCCGGCATTGATGCCCGTCAACGCCCCCGCCGATCGGACGAGCGGAGGCAATCCGCCGTCAGGTAATCACGTCCGGCGCCGTCCGTCCGGTATGCTGCGCGATCCCGGCAATCGCCTCGGCCGCCGCGATCTGGGGCGCGAGCATGTCCCCCGTTTCGGCATCCAGATCACCCTGCGGCCCGGTGTAGTTTTCCAGATAGACGCGCAGCGTGGCGCCCTGCGTGCCGGTGCCCGAGAGGCGGAACACCACGCGGCTGCCGCCTTCGAACAGCACCCGGATGCCCTGATTGGCACTGACCGAACCATCGACCGGATCGGTGTAGGAAAAGCTATCCGCCACGGCGACCGTCAGCGGCCCGAAGCTCTGGCCGGGCAGCGTGCCGAGCTGGTCTTTCAGGCCCGCCATCAGCGCATCGGCCCCGGCCTTTTCGATCCCTTCGTAGTCATGGCGCGCATAGTAATTGCGGCCGAAACGGGCCCAGTGCTCAAGCGCCAGCGCATCGGCGCTCACTTTGCGCACGGCCAGGATGTTGAGCCAGAGCAGCACTGCCCACAGCCCGTCCTTTTCACGCACATGATCGGAACCGGTGCCCGCGCTTTCCTCGCCGCAGATCGTCGCCATGCCCGCATCGAGCAGGTTGCCGAAGAACTTCCAGCCGGTGGGCGTCTCGAAGCACGGCACACCCAGCGCCTCGGCCACACGGTCGGCCGCCGCGCTGGTCGGCATCGAGCGGGCAATGCCGGCAAGGCGGCCCTTGTAAGCCGGCGCGCATTCGATGTTGGCCGCCAGCATCGCCAGCGAATCCGAGGGGGTAATGAAGCGCCCGCGCCCGATGATCAGATTGCGGTCGCCATCGCCGTCCGACGCGGCACCGAGATCGGGGGCGCCCTCGCCCATCATCAGGTCGTAAAGCGCTTTCGCATGGATCAGGTTCGGGTCCGGGTGGTGGCCGCCGAAGTCCTCCAGAGGGGTGCCATTGATGACCGTGCCCTTGGCAAAGCCCAGCCGGTTTTCGAGGATCTCGGTGGCATAAGGGCCCGTCACCGCGCTCATCGCATCGAAGCGCATGGTGAAGCCCTCCGCAACCGCCGCACGGATCGCGCCGAAATCGAACAGGCTTTCCATGAGGTCCGCATAGTCGGCCACCGGATCGATCACCGAAACGGTCATCGCGCCCACTTGCACATCGCCCAGCGTGTCGAGATCGATATCGTCCGCCTCGACGGTGAGCCACAGGTCGATTTCCTGTGTGCGGGCCAGAATCGCCCCGGTCACGCTTTCCGGCGCCGGGCCGCCATTGGCGATATTGTACTTGATGCCGAAATCCTCGTCCGGCCCGCCGGGATTGTGGCTGGCGGACAGGATCAGGCCGCCGCTCGCCTGGTACTTGCGGATCACGTTGCTGGCGGCCGGGGTGGACAGGATGCCGCCCTGCCCCACCAGCACTTTGCCATAGCCGTTGGCCGCCGCCATGCGGATCGCCTGCTGGATCACGGTGCGGTTGTGAAAGCGCCCGTCACCGCCGATCACCAGCACCGCGCCCGGTTCGGGAGAGGCCACATCGAACACCGACTGGATGAAGTTCTCGGCGTAGTTCGGCTGCGCGAAGACCTTCACTTTCTTGCGCAGGCCCGAAGTACCGGGGGCCTGTCCTTCGTAGGGCTGGGTGGGGACCGTGACGATCTGGCTCAAGCGGTAATCTCCATTCTGCCGCGAAATCCTGGCGCGAAGTGCTCGCCTAAATGGCGCATCGGACAGTTTCGTGCCGGAGCATGCATGTCAAACGCTCGATAGCTCGGCAAGCGGCAATCGGCAGTGTGATGCCAGGCGCCCGTTCAAAGGCCGCCGGCAAGCGGCTTTGGGAACGGCCTCTCAGACAAGGCCCATGGTACGCATGCTGGCAATGGCATTTCCGGCGACGATGCAGTGATCGTCAAGCCCGATCTCCAGCGCCTCCGTGACATTGCGCAGCTTCGCGGTCGCCGCAATGTCGGCATTGCTTGGCAGAGCCGTTCCGGAAGGATGGTTATGCGCCAGCACCAGCCGCCGCGCATCGAGATCGAAAGCCCGGCGCACGGTGCGGCGCAGGGGGATCACCGCCTCCCCGCGCTGGCCGCCGCAATAGAAATCCTCGGCAATGAACAGCCCTTCACCGGTAAAGAAAAGGACCATCACGCACTCCTCGCGCCGCAAGCCGAGACGGCGGACGAGATAATGGCGGAATTCCGCCGCCCGGGTGTCGATCGCCTCCCCCACCAGCGCCTCGCGCGCGGCGGCCTCGGCCAGGTGGCGGGCAGCAACGATAGCGGCCCGGATGGCAGCCCGGTCGTGCCCAATCTCCGCCAGCGCATGGTCGAGCGCTTCGGACGAGGCGGACCAGATCGTGCGCAGCGATCCGAAATGCCGGATCAGCCGCCGGGCCGCCTCTTCGGCTTCAGCGCCGGCGCAGGGGAAAAGGAGCTCCGCCAGGACGGATAGCTGCCCAGCATCCTCCGCCGCCACATGTGAAACCCGAGCCCCAGCGTCAGCGCGATGAGCTGGATGTAGGAAGGCGCTATCGACATCATGTAATAAGCAAAACGGTCGATCTCCGTCAGCGAGAACCGGTAGACGTGCGCCATAACCGCGATGATCTGTGCACTTCCTATCCATAGCGGGTACGTCCGGTTGGCCTGAAGCGCCACGGGCACAGTGATGGCGAAAATCGCGCAATCAATCGCAAGGTGACCCAGTTCGAGATGATGCCAGACAATCGAGCCGCCAACCGCCAGATGGTAGAGCAGATGCACGGCCACAACCCCTGCAAATACCCCCGATAGGATTCGCTCCGGCGCCGCCCCTTTCCACAATGCGGTGAGGAACAGCGCCGCGAACCACCAGTGCTGCAAATCCTGCTTGGTCGTCCAAAGCCACTCAAACATGGCTCATCCCCCATGACGGCGGCTCCGGACGGCCCGGGCATGGGTTCAGGCACTCAGGCGCTGCGGTTCCGCTTCGTTGAGGCCCGCCAGTTCCGGACAGGAATTGACTTCGTCGTCGATCGCCTTGATTTCCCGCCCGGTCTTGAGCAGTTCGCGGTGGACGCGGATCATGTCGTTCTGGCTCTCGATCAGCGAACGCTGGCTGCGGGCGAGGCGCAGCAGCGCGCTCTGTCCGGTGAAAGCCTCGACACCTTCGGCCCCGCGCGCCAGCAGCATCGATTCCATCAGCCGCGTCGAAGCAAGCAGCGCGGAATCGAGCGACAGCTCGGCTTCGGGAAGCTGGCGCGAGATGCGCGCCGTGGCAGCAGCAATCGAGATCGACATAAGAACCCTCCATCCGCAGCACCGGCCCGATCGATGCGCCTGCAAAAAGCATGTCTGGAGGTCCGCCCGCGCCGGTCAGATCAGATCGCTCAGCGCCTCGACCACCCCCAGACCGATCATGGCAACGAGGAGCATCCCCCCGGCAATCACGATCATGGCGGCAGTGCGGCTGAGACCGGCGTGCGGGCCGTCGAGCACCTCCGGGACGACCCGGCCGATGCGTTCCCCCTGCCATGGCGGTGTCAGCGTAAAGGTCACCGCGTCGGCAAGGGACAGCTCCTCGGCAGGCCCGTCCTGACGCCGGGATTGCGGCACGGCGTCCCGATCGGGAACCTGAGGAATCTTATCTGGTACTGGCTTACAGGCTTCTTCCAGGTCCTGCAGATACTGGCGGTAAGCCCGCGCCAGCTCGGCCCGCGGCGGAGACCCAGCCCGGCCGCGCACTGCCTCGATCCGCTGGTTCACCGCGCTTTCGGAGATCCCCAGCTCATAGGCGATTTCCTTGCTTGTCCGGTTTTCCGAGACAAAACGCAGCACTTCATGCTGCTTGACCGTCAGCTTGGGAAAGATGCGCCGCAGCCGGGAGCCCGGATCGCCATCCCGCTCCGGCCGGCCGCGCAACGCCTCACCTTCAACAGACATGGCACGCCTGCCGTCCTGGACGCTGCCTCATGATCCATGTCCATCCCACCATCGCATCGGAGGCATAATAGCCCAGGTCCACCGGACGATGCACCCCCCTGATTACAAAAATGTCACCGCGTCTTCCTCCACAATCGAGCAATTTCCGTAAGTTGCCCCTCTCTCCCGCGACATCGCATCCCCAGAAAACACTGTCCTACAACAAGCCGACTCGGGCACAATCGCTCCCCCCACACGCAAACCGGAGCCGCCCGATGATCGACAAGACACCCCGCCCCGAGCGCCGCCCCAAGTCCCTGCCCGCCTTCACCCCCGTACCCCGCAAATGCGAACGCCACGACGGCTGGACGGCGGAACGCCAGCGCGGCTTCATCGAAGCCCTGGCCGACACCGACTCGGTCCGCGCCGCCGCCCACGCCGTGAACATGACGCCCGAAGGCGCCTACCTCCTGCGCCGCCACCCCGAAGGCAAAAGCTTCCGCAAGGCCTGGCAGGCCGCGCTGTCATTCGGCGTCCAGCGGCTGGAAGACGCCGCCATGGAACGCGCCCTCTACGGGATCGAAGTGCCGGTGTACTGCTACGGCAAAGTGATCGGCACCCGCCGCGTGTTCAACGACGCCCTGCTGATGTTCCTCCTGCGCAACCGCGCCCCCCACCGCTTCGCCGCCGACAGCCTCCACAACCTCGACGCCGCCACCCAGTCCAGCCTCCGGCGGCTCAAGAAGGAATGGCGCCAGCAATGGGAAGAGGAAAAACAGGCCGAAGCCAGCCAGAGCTCGGAAGAAATCCTCAACAGCATCGACGCCCAGATCGACAAGATGCGCCAACGCCACCAAGCCACGATGAGCGCACGAACCCGCCGCCTCTGGCAAGCCTACCAGAAAAGCACCGAAGCCGACTCCCGCCGCTCCCGCGCCCTCCCCGCCCCGAACGGCGATGAGGAAGAGGACGACTATAGAGAGGATTGAACCAGATCCTCCCCACCCCGGGGAGGGGGACCTTCCGAAGGGTGGTGGAGGGGGCACAGGCCCCACAGCATGACGTTTCAGGAAGGAAGAAAGGAAAGGTGCGAGGGCGAGGGCCATCGCCCTCGCGCTCCCCTTACTGTCGGCGTGGCGCCTTGCAGCCCGGTAGCTAGACACCCCATAGCCGCGCACCCTGTTGAGCATGGTAAATGCGGCCCCGGTGGCACGTTGGCATTGATTGAACGGATGGAGTGAATATGGAAGTTAAGTAAAGCATCACCACAACCGTTTTCATGCACCTTTCTAGGTGAAATACTCTCCACCCATTGCGATATTCACCAGTCAATGTCGCCAGACTGAATTCCCGCGATGATGCTATCTCTTGCAATTGCCATAGCAGCCTCCAAATTTTCAGACCACTGATCTGGCAGTTGGAGAACCAAAGTCAATTTATAGGTTCCAGTAGCGACCGGATCATTTACAGTTTCTTCGATAAATTCCGGCAGTTTAAAAGCCTCTTCAATGATTGCCCCCGCCGCCCCTCGAAGTAACTCCGCCACCTGTTGCCACTCATCCTGAACTGAGACAAACCGAACTTGCTCTTCCCACAAAAGGGCACTCGCGCACATCTCGCCAAAAAGACGGCACGTTTCGACGATATCTCTATCGTTCCCCGGAACGCCCGGATCACCCCAAGCTCTTTCGAACTCGCCGCTAATCAATCCTTCAAATGCAGAAACGATGCCCTGAGCTTCATTCATCCGCACCGATAGCCAGTCGGGAAATTCCCGCAGGCCGACCGGCAAAGGCGGCTTCATGTAGAACCCCTTCTTCAAAGCGCTCCATCTTCGAAGAACCGGCGTCATCTCATATCTCAGCACCTCGGCGGTAAGATGGTATTCCCAACCATCACCTTTCTCAGAAATTATGCGTTCCGCTAGGTAACTTAGCTTTCCAAACTCTTCCAAGTGCCGCTCTTCGTAGCGACGCCTAACCACCGCCCCCGTTTTGCCTACCTGTTCTGAAACCCACGACGCGTGACTCTTTTGCCACTCGAAAAGTAAACCCGCCGGATAGCGGTTCGGATCATCGTCGATCACCTTATGGCAGTTCCCGCAGAGCCATATGCCATTGGTGATCGCTCCGCGATCCACAGACTCCATTGAAACGTCATACCGGGCAGAGCCAGGATTCGCACCGTAGATATGCGCCGCCTCTCCTACGTTCACAGCGCGCTCGGTGTCGTCAGCGGGGCCGCTGGTGAAAGCCCGGCAATCGGGATTTGAACACCGATTGCCGGCTCGTTTTGCCAACATCTCGACTACGGGCTTCTTAAACCTATCTTCGGCAGCCATTTGATGTCCTGTCCAATGTTCAACTTTTCGGTGCCGCATTTAGTTGGCGATCGGCGAACAAATAGCAGCCGCTTCCACAGTGCTGCCACCGAAAAACCGACATTCCGCTTACCGGCCAAAATCAGGCAATGGGCAGGGGATTGCTGTGTCAGGTGCATCATCCCCTAAATGCCCAAAGCCAAAGCCTAACACGATGCACTTGGCTACCGCTACGCCATCTTGTACTTCCTTGCCTCTAACGCGCCATGCGCATAATACGTACGCATGGCCAACCCCCTTCCAGCTACCGCAACGGGCAACCAAACCCGCCGCGCCACCAATGTTTCGCTCAATCGCGACCATCTGGCAGAAGCGCGCGATCTGGGCATCAATATCTCGCAAGCCTGCGAGCGCGGGCTTGTGGAGACCATTGCCGAAGTGCGCGCGGCGCGTTGGCTGGAGGAAAACCGCGAAGCGCTGGATTCCTACAATCGCTACGTCGAGGAAAACGGGCTTCCGCTCGAAAACCTGCGCCTGTTCTGACATGGCACAGTTCGACCTTCACAGACTGGCGAATGGCCATGGCCTTGTCCTCAATTGCCAGTCGGACCTGCTCGATCATATCGACAGCAGGTTCGTCGTTCCGCTGCTGCCGGTGAAGCAGGCTCCGCCGCCCGTAGCACGGCTCAATCCTGTATTTCAGGTGGACGGTGCGGATTACGTGATGCTGACGCAGTCGGCTGGCGCCATCCGGCGGCGCGATCTGGGCCCGGCGGTGGCGTCGCTCGCAGACCGGCATGTCGAGATAGTCGACGCCATTGACGTGCTGCTTTCCGGGGTTTGACAGCCGAACAGGGCTGCAAGGCGCGAGGACGACGGTATGGGGAGCGCGAGGGTCTGTGACCCTCGCATCTTTTCTTCTGCGTTCTGTAAACCGCCTGTGCCCCTCCACCATGCTTCGCATGGTCCCCCTCCCCGTATCGGGGAGGATTTGCAGCGCCTTTATGGGGGACAAGCCCTCCCCCGGCCCCTCCCCCCTTCGACAAGCTCAGGATGCCGGGAGGGGAGATTGTGGGCTCGCGGCGGCTTTGCCGCGCGAGGTTTTATTCTTCGCCCATCCTCAGCGCCGCGATGAACGCCTCCTGCGGAATGCTCACGTTGCCGTACTCGCGCATCCTTGCCTTGCCCTTTTTCTGCTTTTCCAGCAGCTTCTTCTTGCGGGTGATGTCGCCGCCGTAGCACTTGGCGGTCACGTCCTTGCGCAGGGCGGCGATGGTTTCGCGGGCGATCACCTTGCCGCCGATCGCGGCCTGGATCGGGATCTTGAACAAGTGGCGCGGGATCAGGTCTTTCAGGCGCTCGCACATGCCGCGGCCGCGTTCCTCGGCGACCGAGCGGTGGACGATCATCGAGAGCGCGTCCACCGGCTCGCCGTTGACGAGGATGTTCATCTTCACGAGGTCGCCTTCGCGCAGGCCGATCTGCTCGTAGTCGAAGCTGGCATAGCCGCGGCTGATCGATTTCAGGCGGTCGTAGAAATCGAACACCACTTCGTTGAGCGGCAGTTCGTAGGTCACTTGCGCGCGGCCGCCGACATAGGTGAGGTCGGTCTGGATGCCGCGGCGGTCCTGGCACAGTTTCAGGATGGGGCCCAGGTATTCGTCGGGCGTGTAGATCACCGCCTTGATCCACGGCTCCTCGATCATCTCGATGCGGTTGGGATCGGGGTAGTCGGCCGGGTTGTGCAGTTCGATGGTGGCCGCCTCCTCGTTCTTCGATTTGGAGAGCTGGATGCGGTAGACGACCGAAGGGGCGGTGGTGATAAGGTCGAGATCGTATTCGCGGCTGAGGCGTTCCTGAATGATCTCCAGATGCAGCAGGCCGAGGAAGCCGCAGCGGAAGCCGAAGCCGAGCGCGGCGCTGGTTTCCATCTCGTAGGTGAAGCTGGCGTCGTTGAGGCGCAGCTTGCCGATCGATTCGCGCAGCTTCTCGAAATCGGCCGCGTCCACCGGGAACAGGCCGCAGAACACCACGGACTGCACTTCCTTGTAGCCGGGCAGCGCCTGGGTGGCGCCTTGCTTCACGGTGGTGATGGTGTCGCCGACCTTGGCCTGCTCCACTTCCTTGATCTGCGCGGTGATGAAGCCGATCTCGCCGGGGCCGAGTTCGGGCAGGTCTACGCGCTTGGGGGTGAAGCAGCCGACGCGGTCGATCAGGTGTTCGGTGCCGCCCTGCATGAACTTGACGCTGAGGCCCTTCTTGATGGCCCCGTCGATCACGCGCACGAGGATGACCACGCCGAGGTAGGGATCGTACCAGGAATCGACCAGCAGCGCCTTGAGCGGCGCGTTGCGGTCTCCCTTGGGCGCGGGGATGCGCTGGACGATGGCTTCGAGCGTTTCCTCGATGCCGATGCCGGACTTGGCGCTGGCGAGCACCGCCTCGCTGGCATCGATGCCGATGATGTCCTCGATCTCGGTCTTGACCTTTTCCGGCTCGGCGGCGGGCAGGTCGATCTTGTTGATGACGGGGACAATCTCGTGGTCGTGCTCGATCGACTGGTAGACGTTGGCGAGCGTCTGCGCTTCCACGCCCTGCGCCGCGTCCACCACCAGCAGCGCGCCTTCGCAAGCGGCAAGGCTGCGGCTGACTTCGTAGGCGAAGTCGACGTGGCCGGGGGTGTCCATGAGATTCAGCTCATAGGTCACACCGTCCTGAGCGGTGTAGTTGAGGCGCACCGTCTGCGCCTTGATGGTGATCCCGCGTTCTTTCTCGATGTCCATGTTATCAAGGACTTGCGCCGACATTTCGCGCTCGGTGAGGCCGCCGGTGAACTGAATCAGCCGGTCGGCGAGCGTCGATTTGCCGTGGTCGATGTGGGCAATAATCGAGAAATTGCGGATCTGGGCGAGGTCTGTCATGAAAGCGCCGTTAGCAGCGCTTTTCGTCCCTGTCAGCCAGCCCTTTTCATCCCGGCCTGCGCAGCGCTCTGCGGCGCCTTGTGCTCCCGCCTCAGATGGGGCGGTGTGAACACCACACTGCCACTCGCATCCAGCTCCATCGGCTGGGCGAATTGCACGCCCATGCGGTCTTCCTTGCTCCAGCGCGAGGTGGCCATCATCATGTAGCCTTCGGCCAGATGAATCCCGAATTCGGTGCCCGGCGGCACGTTCCACAGCCCTTCGATCAGCGCCCCGGTCTGCGAGATATTGCGGATGGTGCCGTTGTAGACATGGCTGCCGTGCTCCAGCACGACATTGCGCAGCATCGTCTGGCGCGGCGCCCGGGCCGAACGCGGCCCCTTGGCCACGGCGGAGAGGCCCTGCTCCAGCCGCTGCCCCGCAGCCTGCACAGTCAGCGGCTTCTCGTAGATGTAGCCCTGGACATGGCTGCAGCCCAGCATCCGGACGAGATCCAGTTCGTCCAGGGTTTCGACGCCTTCGGCCGTCGTTTCCATGCCCAGCGCCTCGGCCAGGCTGACGATGGAGGAGATGATCGCGCCATTGCGGCTACCCTCGATCGTGGCGCCGCGCACGAAGCTCTGATCGATCTTGATCTTGTCGAACGGCGCTTTCTTGAGATAGCCCAGCGAGGAATATCCGGTGCCGAAATCGTCGAGCGCCAGCCGCACGCCGATGGCCTTGAGCGCGGCGAACATCGTCTCGGTCGACTTGTCGTCACCCAGGAATACACTTTCGGTAATTTCCAGTTCGAGACGGGACGGGCTGATGTCCGTTGCGGCAATGGCATTGGCGACGATCGCGGGCAGCGCCGGATTGGCAAACTGCAGGGGCGAGACGTTCACGGCGACGCGCACGCTATCCGGCCATTTCGCCAGATCGCGGCAGGCGGTGCGCAGTGCCCACTCGCCGATCTGCGCCACCAGGCCGGTTTCCTCGGCAATGGGCACGAACTTGGCGGGTGACATGTAGCCGTGCTTCGGGTGCTTCCAGCGCAGCAGGGCCTCGAAGCCGGTGATCTTCTCGGTGACGGTGCGCACTTGCGGCTGATAGTGCAGTTCCAGCGCGCCATTGGCGATCGCATCGCGCAGGTCTTCTTCCAGCTCCTGGCGTTCCTTGGCATCGGAATGCAGATCGTCGTCATAGAAGTGGTGGCGGCCGCGGCCGCCGCCTTTTGCCGCATAGAGCGCTAGGTCGGCGTTGCGAATCAGTTCTTCGGAACTGGTGCCGTCTTCGGGGCAGATCGAGATCCCCACCGAAGCGCCGATAACAACGCGCGCGCCATCAATCGAATAGGGCTGCGACAGGTTTTCGATGATGCGCCGCGCCAGATGCGCCAGCCCCTCGCGCTGGTGGTGGCCGGGCAGGATCATCTGGAACTCGTCACCGCCAAGGCGGCCGACCCGGCCCATGTCGCCGACTGTGCGCGTCAACCGCTCGGCCACCTGCTTCAACAGAGCATCACCGGCCGGATGGCCCATGGTGTCGTTAACCTGCTTGAAACGGTCGAGGTCGAGCAGGAATACCGCACAGGCCCGGCTTTCCACGCGCGGCGCGCTGAGCACTTTCTCCAGCCATTCCGACATCTGAAAGCGGTTGGCGAGCTTGGTCAGCGAATCGAAACGCGCCAGTTGCGTGGCATGCTGCTGCGACTTGCGGGTTTCCGTCAGATCCGTGCCCGATCCGCGAAAACCCATGAAATTGTTGAACTTGTCCATCACCGGGCGGCCGGAAATGGACCACCAGCGCTCATCCTCCTCGCCCGTCGCAGCGCGCACCGAAAGCTCGTGGAAGGATGACCGGGTCGAAAGGTGGAAAGGCAGCGTGCGCTCGCTCTCCTGGCCATGCGCCTCCATTGCGAACAAGCCGGTAAAGGGTTTGCCTTCCAGTTCATGCGGCTGCTTGCCGAGCAGATGGGCAATGCGCGGCGTTACATACGTAACATGCCCGCGCCGGTCGGTTTCCCAGAACCAGCCGTGCCCGGTCTCTTCGTATTCGGTCAGCAGTTCCTCGGCTCGGCGTTGCTCCCGCATCTGCTCAGATCGCAGGGCGGTTTCCTTCGCCGCGTGCCGGGCATCGCGAACCGCCGTCAGCAGCCCCAGCGCGGCACCGGCGGCAAGCATCAGGAAAGAGGCCATTTCGGCTCTCACAAGGACAGTTCCACCCCACACCGCGATCGTAGCCACGACAATCGGCGTGAGACGCTTGTTGAGCAGCGCGGTGCCAATCAGCACCGCAATCACGCAGACCAGAACCGTCAAGTCCCAGCCGGATGGGGGAAGATGAGAGGCCCAGCGCGCCATGCCGGCGCCGAACAGCGCCATCGGCAATCCGACCGCGGCGATCATCACCGGATAGCGCCGCCAGTCGCGATGCTCCAGAGTCGCCTCAATCCGCGCCAGAATCGGCGCGCAAAGGCAGATCAGCGAAGCCACGCCTATCCAGACGGCGGTATCCGGCCCCGGCACGTTCCTGGCGAACAGCCCCATCAAAGAGGCAAGAACGATCAGTGACGGCGCCATCGCGATCCAGCGGAAAGGCACGAAAGAATGGAGTGGGTCGCTTGCAGGCCTGGAAAGGAAACGCGCTGCACCGGCTGTGTCAGGCGCTTCGCGGCCGGCCGCCGGTTCCTTTCTATCCGCTCTTTCCGCATGGCCCGCGCCTGCACGCGCGCGGCGCGCGATAGCGCGCGCGAATCCGGCACCGGAGCGTGCCGCAGCGGAGGATGAGCGAAGCCCCTGTCTGGCCATTCCTCCTCATGCCTGTGCGGCCATTTCAAAACGGTTAACCGCAGCCGCAAATCGATTAACAATTATCGCGCCCGCCGCCTCTGCAAAGCCCCATTTCATCGTGATTTTTCTTGCCCAAAGCGCCCCGGCATGTTTGCTTGCCGCAAACAGAACAGCATTCGATCTTACCTGGCGGGAGACTTACATGCGGCACATTGCCATCGTCGGTTCGGGGCCTGCGGGCTACTACACGGCCGAAGCCGCGCTCAAGCAGTGGGGCGATTCGGTCCGGGTCGATATCTTCGATACGCTGCCGGTGCCTTTCGGCCTGATCCGCACCGGCGTTGCCCCCGATCACCAGTCGATCAAGGGCGTCTCGCGCCGGTACGAAACCACCGCGCTGACCGACAATGTCCGCTTCGTTGGAAACGTCACGATCGGGCAGGACGTATCGATCGCCGAACTGCAAGACCTCTACGATGCCGTGATCCTGGCCACCGGCGCCCCCAATGACCGCAAGCTGGGCCTGCCGGGCGAGGATCTGCCCAATGTCTTCGGTTCGGCTTCCTTCGTCGGCTGGTACAACGGCCATCCGCATTTCGCCGGTCTCGATCCGGCGCTCAGCCACGATACCGCCGTCGTCATCGGCAATGGCAATGTCGCACTCGACGTGGCCCGTATCCTCGCCAAATCGCAGGATGAATTCGCCGGATCGGACATCGTCGCCCATGCGCTGACCGCGCTCGATGCCTCGCAAGTCCGGCGGATCGTCATCCTGGGGCGGCGCGGGCCGCACCAGATCGCGATGACACCCAAGGAACTGGGCGAGCTCGCGCACCTTACCCGCGCCTGCCCGCGCGTCGATCCCGCCGATCTGCCCGCAGAGGCGGAAGATGCCGCGCTCGATCCCGGCCAGCGCAAGGCCGTGGGGCACTTGCGGGCCTTTGCCTCGGCAGCCCCCTGCCCGGAACGGGACGTCGCCGTCGAATTTGATTTCTTCGCCTCGCCCAAGGCCATCACCGGCACGGAACGCGTCGAGGAAGTGGAAGTCGAACGGACCCGGCTGGAAGATGGTCCCAATGGCATGCGGGCCGTGGGCACAGGAGAGATCTATCGCATTCCCGCCGGGCTGGTGATCATCTGCATCGGCTATCAGACATCGAAAATCCCCGATGTCCCCTTCGACGAAAAAGGCGGGCGCTTTGCCAACGAGGAAGGCCGCATCCGGCCCGGACTCTACTGTGTGGGCTGGGCCCGCCGGGGCCCCAGCGGCACGATCGGCACCAACCGCCCAGATGGCTTCGCAATCATCGAAAAGATCGCCGAGGATATTGGCGAAGGCACCGGCGAAAGCAGCGGTAAAACGGGCCGTCCGGGCTTCGATGCGCTCGCGCAGGAACGCGGCGTCCATGTGGTCAAATTCACCGATTGGCAGAAGATCGACGAAGCCGAAATTGCCAACGCCCGCGAAGGCGCCCCGCGGGAGAAATTCGTGGCGGTGGAGCAGATGATCGAAGCCTCGGGCAGCAAGGACTAGAGCGTGATCATTTCACTTTGAATCGTCATTGCGAGGCCCGCAGGGCCGCGGCAATCCAGAGCGCAGTGGCACTGCCCTGGATTGCGTCGCTTCGCTCGCAATGACGTGTGGTTCATTCAAAGATGATCATGCTTTCGCCCCTTCTCCCGCCCCCGCCGGCTCAAGGAACACCACGCGAAAATCGCCGCGTTCGACATCGGCCAGCGTGTGCTGGATATATTCGGCCATGCCCCCATCCGGCCCGCGAAATGCCCGCGAGCCGCCCTCACGCGTGAGAACCGACTGGTTTTCCCAGCTTTCCAGAAACTCCGGGCTGTTTGCCAGCAACCATTCCACCGTCGCCTTCACACGCGGATCGCGCATGGTCCGGCTGTAGTCGTGGCGAAACTCGGCCAGCAGGCGCCGGACCCGGGTGCCCCAGTCAGGCATCAGCGCGTGCGCTGCGGGATGGGTGAAAGCATAGACCAGCAGGTTCGGGGCCGGTCCTTCATCGAACAACCCGGTAAAAAGCGTCCGCGCAGCGGCATTCGCGCAACACACGCTCCATGCTGGATCAAGCGCGTAGGCAGGCCAGGCCAGCGAGCCCACCAGCGCCGCAATACTTGGCGGCGCCGCTCCGGCATCGCCAGCCCCCGGTGCGGACGGATCGCGGCGCCCGGCCAGTTCGAACAGATAGCGCCGCTCGGCAAGAGAAAGCGCCAGTCCCTCGGCCAGCCGGGCCAGCGTTTCCGCCGAAGGGCGCACGGCCCTGCCCTGCTCTATCCAGGTCACCCAGGTGGTGCTGATCGCGGCCCTTTCCGCCAGTTCCTCGCGCCTCAACCCCGGTGTCCGGCGGCGGCGCGCCAGCCCTTGCGGGGCCATGCTTTCGCGCCGCTGCCGCACGAAAGCCCCCAGCAGATCGCGTTGTTCATCCGTTTGCATGGCGTCATTTATAACAGGATAAATATGTTCATTGTAACAGTTTAAATGTGAGATCAGACGGACCGGACAAGGAGACAACCATGACCGATCAACACGAAACCCTGGTCCGCCACCAGTTCGGCGCGGCATCCGCCGCTTATGTGTCCAGCGCCGTCCACGCGAACGGAGACGACCTCGCCGCCATCGCCGCGCATGCCGGGCATTCCCGTCCGCACCACGCGCTGGACCTCGGCACGGGCGGCGGCCATGTGGCCTACGCCATCGCCCCCTATGCCGGGAACGTGACCGCCAGCGACCTTGCGCCCGAAATGCTGGCAGCGGTTGCGGAAGAAGCGCGGCAACGCGCCATCGGCAATATCGCCATGTGCGAAGCTGCCGCCGAGGCGCTGCCCTTTGCGGACGGCACTTTCGATTTCCTCGCGTGCCGCTTTTCCACGCACCACTGGCGCGATCCGCAGGCCGGTCTGCGCGAAGCGCGGCGGGTTCTGGCCTCCGGGGCTCCGGCCCTGTTCGCCGATGTCGTGGCCCCGCCCTCAGCGGCGGCGGATACGCATCTGCAAGCTATCGAACTGCTGCGCGATCCCTCGCATGTTCGCAATCACACCGCTGCCGGATGGGCCTCCATGCTCGAACGGGCGGGATTCACCATCGTGACGCTCGCCACGGCGCGGCTGCGCATGGACTTCGCCAGCTGGACCGCGCGGATGGGCACGCCGCCCGAACGGTCCGCAGCGATCCGCGCTCTGCAGAAACTGGCCAGCGCGGACGTGCGCAAGCATTTCGCCATCGAACAGGACGGATCGTTCACGCTCGACACCGTGCTGATCGAAGCACGCTGAACCTCATATCCACGCAGAAAGGGCCGGAATCCGAAGATCCCGGCCCTTTCAATGGCCTGCCAAGGCAAGCGGGATTACACCCGCATCGGCATCAGCACGTAGAGCGCCGGGCTCTTCTCGTCCTGGCGGATCAGCGTTGGCGCGCCTGCATCGGCGAGATGCAGTTCCACCGAGTCGCCCTCGATCTGGCCCAGCACGTCCTTGAGATAATTGGCGTTGAAGCCGATCTCGAAACCGTCCGAGGAATAGTCCGCAGGCACTTCTTCGGCGGCCGTGCCGTTGTCCGGCGACGTGACCGAAAGGACGATGCGGTCCTGCTCCAGCGCCATCTTCACCGCGCGGGTCTTTTCGGTGGCGATCGTCGCCACGCGGTCCACGCCTTCGAAGAAGCTGCGCGGATCGACCTTGAGCAGCTTGTCGTTCCCGGTCGGGATCACGCGGGTGTAATCGGGGAACGTGCCGTCGATCAGCTTGCTGGTCAGCACCACGCCATTCTCACCGCCGAGCGTGAAGCGGATCTTGCTGGCGGACAGGTCCACCAACACGTTGGTATCCAGCGCTTCTTCCAGCAGCTTGCGCAGTTCGGCCACGCATTTGCGCGGCACGATCACGTCCGGCATGCCATCGGCACCATCCGGGCGCTTGATGGTGAAGCGCGCGAGGCGGTGGCCATCGGTGGCGGCCGCCTTCAGGTCGTCTTCCGTCACATGCAGGAAGATGCCGTTCAGGTAGTAACGCGTTTCCTCGGTCGAGATCGCAAAGCGCGTGCGGTCGATCATCTGCGCCAGCGTGGCCGCCGGAATCTCGAAGCTGGTGGGCAGTTCGCCCTCCGCGATCACCGGGAAATCGTCGCGCGGCAGCGTCGGCAGCGTGAAGCGGCTGCGTCCGGCCTTCACGATCATCCGGTTCTCCGCCGCATCGAGGCTGACCTGGCTGCCTTCGGGCAGCTTGCGCGCGATGTCGAACAGCAAGTGTGCCGATACCGTGATCGCGCCCGGCTGCTCCACGGAGACGGCCGCCAGGGTTTCGATCACTTGCAGATCGAGGTCGGTCGCCATGATCTTCACCGCGCCGCCAGCGGACGCCTCGATCAGGACGTTGGAAAGGATCGGAATAGTGTTGCGCCGCTCAACGACGGACTGCACGTGGGACAAGCAGCGCAGGAGCGTGGAACGTTCGATTGTGGCCTTCATGACAGCCTCAGGTCCCCTTTGGTAGGCCTTGGGAAACAGTCGATCCCCAAATTCAGGACAGATATCTCTAACGCGGCCATAGCCTGCGGCAAGCATGTTGTACCTGCAAATCCGCGAATCTGGGGATAAAATCGGGGTTTATTGCGTTATACCAATGAACTGGGCCGCTATTCGCGCGAACAGGCCGCGAACGGCACGAAAGACCGGAGGTAATAGACTTGGTCCGCAATCTTCACATCGAACGGCAGGATGCCGAAGGCAGGCACGAAGCGATCACGCTGGAAGAATGGTCCGAGGCCGTCGGCCATGTGGACGGCGTCCGCATGGCCTGTGGCGATGCCGCCGTACCAAATCCGCTGACCGAACAGATCGTGACGCTGCCCAACCGGGGCGGCGATGCGGAGGTGTTCCGCAAGGATTGCGAACGGTGGCTGCGCGCCCTGTTCTGGACACCCGATGGCACCGTGCGCTTCGCCGAACCGGAAATGGATGGAGATCCCGTCCTTCCCCTTGCCCGCAAGCTGGCCAGTGAACTCAATGCCGGAATCCATGATGACAGGGGTGAAACCATCGTCTCAGGCATCACCCCCGCCTGACGGTCAGACCATCACCATGCCGCCGTTGACGTGGATCGTCTGGCCAGTGATGTAGCCCGCATCCTTGCTCGCCAGGAACACGGTGGCGGCGGCGATATCCTCGCCCTCGCCCATGCGGCCTGCCGGGATCTTGGTGTTGAGCGCTTCCTTCTGCGCGTCGGGCAGCACGTCGGTCATGGCGGTGCGGATGAAGCCCGGGGCGATGCAGTTCACGGTGACGTTGCGGGTCGCCAGTTCCTGCGCCAGGCTCTTCGACATCGCGGTGATGCCGCCCTTGGCCGCGCAATAGTTCATCTGGCCCGGATTGCCGGTGGTGCCGACGATCGAGGTGATATTGATGATGCGGCCGAAGCGCGCCTTCATCATCGGCTTGGTCACCGCGCGCATCAGGCGGAAGGTGGATTCGAGGTTCACGCGGATCACCGCGTCCCATTCCTCGTCCTTCATGCGCATGGCGAGATTGTCGCGGGTGATGCCCGCGTTGTTCACCAGAATGTCGATCTTGCCCAGCGTATCGAGCGCGGCGGGCACCAGCTTTTCGACCTGCTCGGGGTCCGAGAGGTTGCAGGCGATGGCCGCGTGATCGACTTCCTGCAGGTGCTGCGGGGTGTGCTCGTCCAGCTCGTCGCGGAACGCGCGCAGCTTTTCCGCGTTCGAGCCCGAGACCACCAGCCGCGCGCCCTGCGATGCAAGGCCGCGCGCGATGGCCGAGCCGATTCCGCCCGACGCCCCCGTCACGAGTGCGGTCATTCCATGCAGGTCGAACATGCTCATTTCCTATTCTCCTGGCTTTTTCGCGAGGAACTGGACGACCGCGCTGCGGCCGTGATGGTACTTGCCCTCGTTGACATCGCGCACCGTCTCTTCGGCGTGGATGACATCGAGGCCCTTGAAATCGTCGATCAGCATCGGCCGGGTAAACGTGCGGTCAAGCTGATCCCGCGGCGGCCCGCCGAAACCGGGATAGTCGAACTTGTCCGGCGTATAGGCTTCCAGCAGCACGGTGCCGCCGGGTGCGAGCGCCAGCGCGATGCGGCCGTGGACATCGGCGCGCAAGGCCGGCGGCAGATGCACGAAGATGGCGACAATGCTGTCCCACGCGCCTTCGCCCATGTCGAAATGGGCCAGATCGCCAATTTGCGTGGCAATCGTGACACCCCGGCTTGCCGCCAGTTCGCGCGCTTTCTCCATGCCCGCGGGCGACTGGTCCATCGCCGTGACATCGAAGCCCTGCTCCGCCAGCCATACCGCGTTGCGCCCCTGCCCTTCGGCCAGACACAGGCAGCGCCCGCGCTTGAGCTGCGCCACGCGTTCCCTCAGGAAATCGTTGGGCTCGGTGCCATAGGCATAGCCCGGCTCGCTGAAACGGTCATCCCACATGAAGAGGGCTTCTAGCCGGGATCAAAGCGCCTTGGCCAGCGCCTCGATGTCTTCCATCGACACGGCGGAAGTCACCTCCACCTCGCCCGCCGAACGCTTGATCATCGGCCCGAGAACCTTGCCGCCCAGTTCGACGAAACTGTCGACGCCAGCCTCCTTCATCGCAATCGCGCTTTCGCGCCAGCGCACGCGGCCCGTGACCTGTTCGACCAGCAGGCGCTGCACTTCGGCCGGATCAGTCACAACGCTGGCGGTGACATTGGCGAAGAGTGCGACGTTCAGCGTGCCCGGGCGCGTCTTGTCCAGCGCTTCGGCCATGGCGTCGGCGGCGGGCTGCATCAGCGGGCAGTGGAACGGTGCCGAGACGGGCAGCAGGATGCCGCGCTTGATGCCGTGCTCCTTCACCAGTGCAATGGCGCGCTCGATCGCTTCCTTGTGGCCCGAGAGCACGACCTGCCCCGGATCGTTGTCATTGGCGACGGTGCAGACCTGCCCTTCGGCGGCGGCTTCGGCCAGGGCCGTAGCCTTCTCGATATCGGCGCCGAGCAGTGCGGCCATGGCGCCCACGCCCACCGGCACGGCCGCCTGCATCGACCGCCCGCGCAGCTTCAGCAGGCGCGCGGTATCGGCAAGACTGAAAGCCCCGGCAGCGCAGAGCGCGGTGTATTCGCCCAGCGAGTGACCGGCGACGAAATCCGCCTTGTCCGCAAGCGCAATGCCGCCTTCCTTTTCGAGCACGCGCAGCACGGCGATGGCATTAGCCATGATCGCGGGCTGGGCATTCTCGGTCAGCGTGAGCTGATCCTCGGGGCCTTCGCTCATCAGCTTGAAGAGGTTCTGGCCGAGCGCTTCGTCCACTTCCTCAAAGACTTCACGCGCCGCGGCGCTCGCGGCGGCAAGGTCCGCGCCCATGCCAACCTTCTGGCTGCCCTGCCCGGGAAAAACGAATGCACGCATTGCGGCCGCTCCATGTCTGTCCGGCAGGCTTCGATGCACCTGCCGTTTGCGAATCTGAGGTGTGGCGCGGCGGGTTATTGCCCTTGGCCCGCCTCCGCAAGCCCGAAGGGCACAATCCTGTTGGCGGCGTCATGGCCGATATCGGCCTCTCCCAGAAAGGGAATGGCATGGCGCTCGCACCAGTAACGGGCGATATCGAGCGCCCCGGTGCCGAACGGGCGGTCATTCTCGGGCACGTCGCTGACCCGCCCGAGCCGCAGCCCGGCAATGCCGCCAAGGTGCGCCGTCGCGTGGAAAAACAGCCGGTCGACGGCATAGAGATATTCGGACACTTCCTCGACCATCACGACATGCCCGGCGAGGCCCGGCATCAGCCGCGTGCCGCACAGCATCGCCAGCGTCATCAGGTTAAAAGCGGCGACGGGATGCTTTTCTTCCGCCAGCGACGGTTCCAGGCCCGAGCGGTCTCCCGCTAGATAGGCGAGCGTGCGCCGCACCGCCTGCTCGCCGCCCTCGCGCCGCACGTCCGCCAGCAAGGGCGCGTGCACCGGCTTGCCGATCCGCTCGCGGTAGAGGGCGCCGAGCAGATAACCGGAATCCGAATAGCCGAGGAACGTCTTGGCTTGCGCGGCATGGTCGAGCCGTTCCAACGCCTCTTCCGCGATCCGGCAGGCGCCATAACCGCCGCGTGCGAACCAAACAGCATCCACCGTGGGATCGTTGGCGCATTCCACCAGCGCTTCCAGCCGCACCGCGTCACTGCCCGCGAAATGGCCCTCCACGGCGAAGCACTGATCGTGGATCACCAGTTCCACTTGCGGAAATTCCGCGAGCGCCAGCGCTTTCACGCGCTCCGCATCCTCGCGGGCGACAGGCGCGGACGGCGCGCAGACGGCAATACGGGTCATGCTGGCGGCCTACCTCATTCGGACATCCCCATGAAAGCGGGGTCCCTGCTTATCCACGACAGGCAGGCAGGCGCCTACCCCCTTTCGCGGCATGGCAGTTGTCTTGGCGGCCAAGGCCGCATACCGATGCGGGCATGACAGACGCGCGCGCCCTCACTTCCCATCCCTGGTTCTTTTGCGGCATTGGCGGCTCCGGTATGCTGCCCCTTGCGCTGATCCTGAAAGGGCAAGGCGCTGCAGTCGCCGGGTCGGACCGCAGCCGCGATCAGGGCCGCACGCCCGAAAAGTTCGCCTGGCTCGAAAGTCTGGGCTTCGATCTGTTCGCGCAGGACGGCAGCGGCATCGTTTCGGCGGACCAGACGCTTGTCGCATCGGCAGCGGTGGAAGACACAGTGCCCGAGGTCGTGCGCGCGAAAGAACTAGGCTGCGCGCGGATGAGCCGGGCCGAGCTGCTGGCCACGCTGTTCAACGCCGCGCCTTCCGGCATCGCCATCGGCGGCACCTCGGGCAAGTCCACCGTTACCGGCATGACCGGGTGGATCATGACTAAGGCGGGCCGCGATCCCACGATCATGAACGGCGCGGTGATGAAGAACTTCGTCACCCCCGATGCGCCCTTCGCCAGCGCGCGTGTGGGGCAAGGCGATATCTTTGTCTCCGAAGTCGACGAAAGCGACGGCTCGATCGCGCTCTACCGGCCCAAGGTGGCGGTGCTCGGCAATGTCAGCCTCGATCACAAGAGCCTGGAGGAACTGCGCCAGCTCTTCGGCGACTTCATCGCCCGCGCCGATGTGGCGGCGATCAATCTAGACGATGCGGAAACCGCCGCGCTGGCCCCGCGCGCCAAGACCGTGCTGACCTTCGGCATCACCGCGCCGGACGCGCAGATCGGCGCCATCGATATCGTGGAGCAGGCCACTGCGCTGACCGCCACCGTGCTAGATCGGCGCGACGGCAGCGTCTATCCGCTCCACCTCAAAGTGCCGGGGCGGCACAACCTCTACAATGCGCTGGCGGCCATCGCGGCAGCCCATGCCGCAGGCGTGCCCGTGGCCGAAGCCGTCGCCGCGCTGGGCAGCTTCTCCGGCCTTGCCCGCCGTTTCGATATCGTCGGCACCAGCGCCAGCGGCATCACCGTGATCGACGATTTCGGCCACAATCCGGACAAGGTCTCGGCCACGCTGGCGACGCTCAAGGCGCACCCCGGCCGGGTGATCGCCTTCTTTCAGCCGCACGGCTACGGCCCCTTGCGCCAGATGGGCGCGGAGCTGGCGCAAGTCTTCGCCCGCAAACTGGGGCCGGACGACGTGACTGTGCTATGCGATCCGGTCTATTTCGGCGGCACCGTGGACCGCAGCGAAGGCAGCGAACGGATCGTGCGCCTGATCGGCGAGGCCGGAGGTTCAGCAGAATATATCCCCTCGCGCGCGGACTGCGGCGAGCGGATCGCGGCCATGGCCCGGCCGGGGGACCGTATCGTCATCATGGGCGCGCGCGACGATACCCTGAGCGCCTTTGCCGCCGGGATTCTCACACGGCTGGAGCGCTAAAAGCGGCCTGCACGAAGCCAGAAAACGGTCCAAAATGGATGTATATGGCATAGCCTGATGGCATGAGCCGTCATGTTTTCAACGAGAAAGAGGCTGCCCGTCCAACAGGTCACGGGGATAGTACTTAGCCATTTACATACGCGAAATAGGGGATGAGGCCGCTAGCGGCAAGGTTCGGCAAATCCATAGGAACCTGCATGTCCAACTCGTCCTCCCAGCCCGACATCTCCTCCAAGCTCCGCTCCTTTTCGCTGGACTCGGTCGATTTCGCACGCTTTTCCAGCATCGGGCGTTCGATTGAACGGCTGGCGCCGAAAATACTCGACAAGTTCTACACGGCGGTGAAAGCCGATCCGGCACGGCGGAAGTTCTTCCCCTCACAGCAGTTGATGGACAGCGCCCGCTCCCGCCAGTTAAAGCACTGGAGCGATCTGTTTTCCGGCACGGTGGACAGCAACTACCTGGAGCGCGCCGAACGCATCGGCCAGATCCACGCCAAGATCGGCCTCGATCCCAGCTTCTACATCGGCGGCTACGCGACGATTCTTGCCGAATTGATCGAAGCGGATCTGAGCCAATCGATCGGCGGCATGTTCGGCCGGGCAAAGGCGCGCAAGATCGGCACTCTGATCAAGATGGCGCTGCTCGATATGGAACTCGCGACGTCATCCTACCTCAAGGCCAAGGACGAAAACCGGGAAAGGGTTCTGGAGAACCTCTCGACCGCGCTCGAACGCGTCGCCCAAGGCGATCTGACCGTGCGCGTCGAAGACCTGCCTGAGGAGTTCGCGCAGATCGAGAGCGATTTCGCCACGATGTGCGAAGCGATCACCAAAGCCCTGGGCAGCGTGCAGGCCGCCTCCGATCAGATCCGCGTCGGCTCCTCGGAAATCCGTTCCGCCAGCGACGATTTGTCCCGGCGAACCGAAAGCCAGGCTGCGGCGCTGGAGGAATCCGCCGCCGCGCTGAACCAGCTGACGTCGGGCGTGCAATCCGCCGCGCAAGGCGCAAGCGAAGTCAACCAGTCGGTTGGACAGGCCGAAAACGAAGCCCGCGAAGGCGGCAAGGTCGTTGAAGATGCGGTCGAGGCGATGGACGGCATTCAGAAGTCAGCACAGGAAATCGGCGCCTTCGTCAACGTGATCGACGGGATTGCCTTCCAGACCAATCTGCTGGCGCTGAACGCCGGGGTCGAAGCCGCGCGTGCAGGCGATGCCGGCAAAGGCTTCGCCGTCGTGGCCACCGAAGTGCGCGCGCTGGCGCAGCGCTCCGCCGAGGCTGCGCAGAGCATCAAGAATCTGATCAACGATTCCGAACAGCAGGTGGAGCGCGGTGTGACTCTTGTGGGCCGCACCGGCGAAGTCTTCCATCGTATCGTCGAAAAGGTCACTGGGATTACGAGCCTGGCGTCCCAGATCTCCGAACAGGCGCATCATCAGGCCGGGCAGCTCGGGCAGGTCAACTCCGCCGTTGGTGATATGGACCGCATGACCCAGCAGAACGCCGCCATGGTCGAGGAAGCCACTGCGGCAGCCCGCAATCTGGCATCGCAGGCAGAGGAACTCGCCAGCCTGGTGAAAATGTTCAAGCTTGGCGGCAATCAGGCTCAGACTGCAGCCTTCGCCCCCAGACCGGCGGCAGCGCCGCGTCCGGCCGCCGCACCGCTGCGCGCCGTGGCGGGCGGCGGTGCAGCCGCCGTCAAAGTAGCACAGGACGACTGGTCCGAATTCTGAAAGAACTCTCCCGGGCTCTGAGCAGGCTCAGAGCCCGTTTTGGCAGGGCACCTCTTCTCAGTGCGGCTTGCCGCGCAATGCCCCCGCCATATGCGCCAGGACGGCAATCACCGTCCCGAGCGCCAGCCCGGCCAGCGCCGAAACCGTGGCGTAGCCCAGCCAGCCCAGCGCCCCGCCCAGCGGTCCGCCGATCCCCGCCAGCGCATGTTCGATGCCATGGGCGACATGCGCAGGCTGCGGAAGCCCCAGTTCCTCCAGCCCGTGCAGGATGATCCCGCCGCCTACCCAGAGCATGGCGAGCGTCCCGACGCTGCCCAGGAGCTGCAACACCACCGGCATCGCCCGCAGCAGGAACCGTCCGGTGGCCTGCGCCGCGGCGCCGGTCTTTTGCGCCAGATGCAGTCCCACATCGTCCATCTTCACGATCAGCGCCACTGCGCCATAGACACCCGCCGTAATCAGCACGCCCACCGCGGCCAGCGCCACCGCCCGCGTCAGCAGCGTGGTGTCTTCGACTTGTGACAGAGCGATCGCCATGATTTCGGCGGACAGGATCAGGTCGGTGCGAATGGCGCCGGAAACGCGCGCATTCTCGAAGCTGACGGCATCCTCGATCGGATCCTCCAGCGTTTCGCCATGCTTTTGGCCGCCAAGCTTCTCGATCACTTTCTCCGCCCCCTCGAACGAGAGATAGCACCCGCCCAGCATCAGGATCGGGATGATCGCGGAAGGCAGCAAGGCGCTCAGCAACAGCGCCAGCGGCAGCAGGATCAGCAGCTTGTTACGCAAGCTGCCTTTGGTGATCTTCCAGATGATCGGCAATTCACGGTCCGGGGTGAAGCCTGTGACATAGCCCGGCGTGACCGCGGCATCGTCGATCACGACACCGGCGGCTTTGCTGCCCGCTTTGGCCACCCCTGCCCCGACATCGTCAAGCGATGCGGAAGCCGCGCGGGCGATTACCGAGACATCATCGAGCAGGGCAACAAGACCGGAAGGCATGGAACGCTGATTCCCCGTTCATGAAAATTGATAAAAAGTGACATGCGGGCGAATTTTTCCGCGATCAAGCCAAAGTGCTGGAAGCCATGGAAATATCACGCATTTCGGCGGCCTGATGGATGACTGTAATGCTGCGAAATGCGGTTAATCGCCGTCAATCCCTTAAAACCCCCGCCACCCCCGCCGTTCTCCTTCATGTCCAACGGGTGCCCCGAAACGGCGCTCACAAGCGACTGAAAACTGGGGAATTAATCATGTCTGTTATCAACACGAATATCAGCGCCATCCGCGCTTCGAATGCTTCGATTTCAGCCAACAAGATGCTTGGCACCTCGATGGAACGCCTTTCCACCGGCAAGCGCATCAACAGCTCCAAGGATGATGCCGCCGGCCTCGCGATCGCCACCTCGATGACCTCGCTCATCAAGGGCATGAACCAGGGCATCCGCAACGCCAACGACGGTATCTCGCTGGCCCAGACCGCCGACGGCGCGCTCTCGGAAGTCACCAACATGCTGCAGCGTGTTCGCGAACTGGCCGTGCAGTCCTCCTCGGGCACCTATCAGAACACCGACCGTGACGCGATGCAGTCGGAAGTCTCCGCACTGACCGCTCAGATCGACGACGTTCTGGCGCAGACCACTTTCAACGGCAACACGCTGTTCTCGACCACTTCGGGTTCGGACGTCAGCTTCAACATCCAGACCGGCGCCAACTCCGGCGAGACCGTGGCTCTCACCTCGACCGCAATCGACGGCACGAACCTGTCCACCACGGCGCTGGACGTTTCGACGAGCGGTGCTGCGTCGACCACGCTCGACAATGTCGATGCCGCCCTCGACGATGTGAACGCAACCCGCGCTTCGCTGGGTGCAGGCCAGAACCGCCTCGAATCGGCGATCACCAACCTGACCAGCAACGTGACGAACCTTTCGGACGCCCGTTCGCGGATCGAAGACGCCGACTACTCGCTGGAAACCACCGCGATGGCCAAGGCGCAGATCCTTTCGCAGGCTTCCACCGCGATGCTCTCGCAGGCCAACCAGAGCCAGCAGAATGTCCTGAGCCTGCTCAAGTAATCCCCAGCGAGACCAAACCAGGTCCCGAAAGACCCGGTGGGCAACACATGCCCGCCGGGTCGACTGGCGTCTGGGGCCTGTAAAAATGGCCGCCCCTCAGAACTCGACGTCGAGTTCCTCGATCTCCTCCGGCTCCGCCTTCGCCGCCGCTGTCCATTCCTGCATCGGCGCCCAGTCCGCGATCGTTTGGCAATAGGCCTCGCACGGCGGGGAAAGCGGCACCGCATACGTCACGAAACGCGTCGTCACCGGGGCATACATCGCATCGGCCACCGTGGGCTTGGCCCCGAACAGGAACGGCCCGCCGTAGCGCTCCAGACAATCGGTCCAGATCGTCTCGATCCGCTCGATATCCGGCCGGGCGCCGGAAAAGACCGGAAAGGCTTCATGCTTCACTTTCAGGTTCATCGGCAGCGCCGAGCGCAAGTTGGTGAAGCCCGAATGGATCTCGCCCGAAATTGAGCGGCAATGCGCCCGCGCGATCGGATCGGCCGGCAGCATCTGCGCCTCGGGGAACTGCTCGTTGAGAAATTCGGCAATCGCCAGCGTATCCCACACGCTCGCCCCCTGATAGGTCAGACGCGGCACCAGCACGGAAGGGGACAACAGCAATAGTTCCGCCCGGTTCGCCGCATCGTTGGGAACCTGCCGTTCGGTAACGTCGAGCCCCGCCAGCCTGCACAGCAGCCAGCCGCGCAGCGACCAGGCCGAGTAGGTCTTGCTGGAAATCGTGAGCATGGCCCCGATCGTGGCCTCATCGGTCATCGGCATTTACCCTTGGCAGGTTGGTTTTGCTTGCATCAGCCTATGCCGCAGTGCAGCATAAATCCAGAGCCGATTGCATGCTGGGGCGCGATTCCCGGCATATAAGGCCAGCCGGGGAAATGTTGCACATGCTCTATCAGGCATATCAGGCCTATTGCGACATGATGGCGCCCGCACGCCTCGCAGCACGGGCCGCGACGGGTTTCCGCGACCGGTTCCTGGGCGGGGCCGAGGACATGCCTTTCGCCCGCCGCCTGTTCGCGCTGGCCGAAGTATTCCACAAGGCCGCGATCACGCACCACCGCCCGCCTTACGACATCGGCGAAATCCTCACCGGCAACACGCTGGTCAAAGTGCACGAAGAGATCGCGCTGGACCTGCCTTTCGGCAACCTGCTTCACTTCGCCAAGCCCGAAGTCACCGCGCCGCAGCCGAAAATTCTCGTCGTCGCACCGCTTTCGGGGCACTTCTCCACCTTGCTGCGCAATACCGTGGAAACGCTGCTGCGCGATCACGACGTCTATCTCACCGACTGGAAGAATGCCCGCGACGTGCCGGTTTCGGCCGGGCCTTTCGGGTTCGAGGACTATACCGACTACGTGATCCGCTTCCTGCAGGAACTCGGCGATGCCGAAACGGGCCGGGGCGCACATGTACTGGCCGTGTGCCAGCCCTGCGTGCCGGTACTCACGGCTGTTGCCGTGATGGCGCAGGATAACGATCCGCTCCAGCCCCGTTCGATGACGCTGATGGGCGGCCCGATCGACACCCGCGAATCCCCCACCGTGGTTAACGAGCTGGCAACCAGCCAGAGCTTCGAGTGGTTCGAGGCGAACCTCATCCACACCGTCCCCTGGCGCCACAAGGGCGCGGGGCGCAAGGTCTATCCCGGTTTCATCCAGCTCATGGCGTTCATGGCAATGAACATGGGCCGCCACACCAGCCAGTTCCGCAAGCTCTACCAGCATATCGCCGATGTGGAGCAGGCCGAAGCCGCCAAGATCGCCGGTTTCTACGACGAATATCTCGCCGTACTGGACCTGACGGCGGAATTCTATCTCGAAACGATAGACAAGGTGTTTCAGCGCGCGCTGCTGGCCAAAGGCGAATTGCAGCACCGCGGCCGCACCGTGGACTGCGGCGCCATCCGCAAGACCGCCCTGCTCACGGTAGAAGGCGAGCGCGACGATATCTGCGCCGTCGGGCAGACGGCGGCGGCGCACTTGCTCTGCACCAGCCTGCGCCCGCATCTGAAACGCCATCACTTGCAGCCCGGCGTCGGGCACTACGGCGTGTTCTCGGGCTCGAAGTGGGAAAAGCAGGTCTATCCGCAAGTGCGCAACATGGTCCTCGCCGTGCATTGATCCGGGGCACTGATACCCGCCACCGCCATCCCGGTTTCTTGACTCAGACCGATGACAACGCGGGCAAGGGACGATACGGGACCAGCGGATGCACCTGATTCGAGCCTTTCTGCAGCGGCATATCCGTGTCGCGGCCATGATCCTGGCGCTTGCGCTGGCGATGAAGGCGTTCGTGCCCGCCGGGTACATGATCGGGTCCAGCGCCGCCAAGTCGTTCACCATCGAGATCTGCGATGGCCAGGGCGGCTCGGTGCTCTCCAAACTGACCATTCCCGGCAAGCCGCACAATGCGGCGGACGAGCATACGAAGGCGGCGAAGGACTGCCCTTTCACCGCGCTGTCGATGCATCTGCTGGCCGGGGCCGACGATGGCCTGCTGGTTCTGGCGCTGGCCTTCATTCTGGCGCTGGGCTTTGCGCCCGTCTCGCCACTGCGCCTTTCGCGCATCGGCTTCCTGACCCCACCGCTGCGAGGACCACCAGCGCTTTCCTGAAACCGGCCGCACGCGCTCCGAAGGACGCGCACGAGCTGACATGACGCGCATCGCCGCATGCCCCGCTTTCGCGCGCGGGCGTGAGGCCATGCCGCTTTCCCATGCTGATTCAGGAATAGACGATGTTTCACCACACCCGCGCCCTGCGCGCTGCTCTTCTCGCCACTTCCACTCTACTTTCCACGCCGGTCTTCGCGCAGGACAGCGAAACGCCGCTTCCCACTGTCGATGTCGAAACCTCGGGCGGCGTAACCGCAGGTCAGCCGCTGGCCGAAACCGCCCTTTCGGCACAGGATCTGAAGGACGCCAGCCCCACCTCCAGCGACACGGCCAAGGCCCTCACCGCCATCCCCGGCGTCAGTGTCAACAGCGGCGGCGGTTTCTCCTCGATGCCTGCCATTCGCGGCCTGTCGGAACAGCGCATCAAAGTGCTGGTGGACGGCCAGCCCATCGATGCGGCCTGCCCCAACGACATGAATTCGCCGCTGTCCTACACGATCCCGCAGACCATCGCTTCGGTTTCGGTGATCCCCGGCGTCGCGCCGGTGAGTCTGGGGGGCGACAACATCGGCGGCGTGATCTGGGTCTCCGGCCCCGAACCGCGCTTTTCCACTGACGGCACTCTGCTGCTGACCGGCGAGGCTTCCGCCTTCTACCGCTCGAACGGAGACGGTTTCGGCGGCGCGGTGACGCTGACTGCCGCCAGCGAGAACCTCAGCGCCACCTACACCGGCTCCTATACCCAGGCGGACAACTACAAGGGCGGCGGCAAGAGAGGCACGGTGCGCTCCACCGAATATGCCAAGACCGACCATGCCCTCGCGCTCGCCTGGCAGAACGCGGCGGGGCTGTGGGAGATCAAGGGCGGCTATCACTTCAGCCCTTACGAAGGCTTCGCCAACCAGTGGATGGACATGACCTCCAACAAGAGCTGGTTCGTGCAGGGCCGCTACCGGGGCGTGTTCGACTGGGGCAATGTGGACCTCTCGGCCAGCTACCGCGACACCGACCACAAGATGAACTTCCTCGCCGACAAGCTCCCCGGCGACATGCCGATGAACACCGAAGTTCACACCTTTACCAGCGCGGCGAAGTTCGAACTGCCGCTGTCGAAGCGCGACACCGTGAAGCTGGGCCTCGAATACCATCACCAGTGGCTGAACGATTATTGGCCGCCGGTCGCGGGATCGATGATGATGGGCCCGGGCACGTTCGTGAACATCAACAAGGGCCACCGCAACCGCATCGGCGCTTATGCCGAATGGCAGGCGCAGTGGTCGGACACGCTCTCCAGCGTGGTGGGCGCGCGTTTCGACCGGGTCGAGATGAACACCGGTGACGTGCAGCCCTACGGCACCTCGATGATGCAGATGGCCGACGTGATGGCCGCCAATGCCTTCAACGCCGCGAGCCACGGCCGCAACGACAACAACTGGAGCGACTCGGCCATCGTCACCTGGGCGCCGGTGGATACGCTCAAAGTCGAACTCGGCTATGCCCACAAGGTGCGCTCGCCCAATATCTACGAGCGCTACACCTGGGGCCGGGGCTCGATGGCGAGCCGGATGATCGGCTGGTTCGGTGACGGCAACGGCTATGTCGGCAACCTCGCGCTCAAGCCCGAACGCGCCGATACGGTAAGCGCCACGCTCTCCGTGGCTCTGGCCGAAGGCGTCTCGCTGAAGATCTCGCCCTATTACACCCACGTCAACGACTACATCGACGCGGTCTATTTGCAGGCCTTCACGGACATGATGGGCATGCCCACCGGGTTCGTGCAGTTGCAGTTCGCCAATCTCGATGCCGAATTCTACGGCGTGGAGGTTTCGGGCGATGCCGTGCTGGCCGGCACGCGCGAGAACGGCACCATGGTCTCGGCCTCGCTGGCATGGGTCCATGGCGAGAACCTCAGCCAGAACCTGCCGCTCTATCACCAGATGCCGCTCAATGCGAAGCTCGGCCTCACCCACCGCGCGGGCGCGCTGGAACTGGGCGGCGAAGTGGAATGGGTGGACCGCAAGGACCGCGTCGATCCGCGCCGCAACGAGCCCGAAACGGCAGCCTATGCTCTCGTCAATCTCAACGCCGCCTACAGGCTGGCCGGATGGCGTCTGAGCCTGGAGGCGCAGAACCTGTTCGACAAGGGCTATGACCTGCCGCTCGGCGGGGTTTCGCTGGGCGATTTCAAGAACACCGGCACTTTGCGTCCCGTCCCGGGCCGGGGCCGTTCGATCAACGTCGGGCTGAGCACGAAGTTCTGATCATGCGCATGCCCCCTGCTTTCCCCAAAGACAGGGGCTCCGGCCATTACACCCCCGGCCGGGGCATTGGCATGCGTTCGGATCTTCCGCTCACCCGGCGGGGCGCCGCACTGGCGGGCAGCATGTTGCTGAACCTTCTGCTGCTCGCCGGTGTGGTTGCCGCCATGCGCGGACCGGACGCCCCTGCCCCCGGCGCCCGGTCCGCGCTGGTAACCATTTCCATCACCCCCGCCCCACGCAAGACAGCCCCTCCGCCGCCAGTGTCGGAGCCCGAGGCCAGACAAGCCGCCATACCCGCTCCGCCCATGCCGGAGCCCAGACCGGCCCCGGTCCTGCCCGAAGCACCCGGCTTGGCGCCCGTCAGCACTCCCCCGCAGACCGCACAGCCTCCCGAGGCAGAACCGGTGCCATCCTCTCCGCCACCGCCCGTGCTGCTGTCCGCCCCCCGGCAGAACGATCCCCCTTCCAGCCGGATCGCCGCCTACCGCCAGCAGGTGTGGCAACGCATCCTCGCCGCCCGCCCGCGCGGCGCGCGCGGTGCGGGCACTGTCACCGTCCGTTTCCGGATCGGGCGCAGCGGCGCGCTGGTTTCGGCGGATGTGAGCATCTCCAGCGGCCAGTTCATGCTCGACCGCATGGCTCTGCAGGCCGTGCGCAAAGCCGCGCCATTCCCGGCACCGCCCGCCGGAATGGACGATGCTGCACTGACGTTCACAGTGCCAGTGGCATTTCACAAGTAGAACAAGACATGCCCCACAACACGATGAAAGAATTGAAATAGCGCGCTTACAGGATTGCAACACGCGCTCCAGCCGATAACACTGGCCCGCTATTGATTGGGGGGTATGACAGAGTGAAGTTGCACAAGGTATCGCTGGCCGTCCTGGCTCTGGTTCCAGGACCTGCATTTGCTGGCGAGACAATTCTCTATCAAGACCAGCCCAAGTGGGTCGAAGAAGCGCAGATACCAGCGGAGCAGCCGGATAACAGCTCGCCGTTGCTGGTGTTCGATCTGCAGCAACGGATCCAGGATGGTCAGCTCTGGCGGTATCAGGACACCGCGGTGAAGATCGCCTCCCCCGAAATGCTGGGGCAATTTTCCACCATCGGCGCGCAATGGTCTCCCGACAAAGGCGACCTCATCATCCACGAAGCCTCGATCCTGCGCGACGGGCAGACGATCGATCTGTTGGCCAAAGGCATGAAGCTGGAAGTGCTGCGCCGGGAAGAACTGCTGGAACAGCGCCAGCTCACCGGCATTCTCAGCGCCACGGCCGCGATCGAGGGGCTGCGTGTGGGCGACATCTTCCGCCTGCGCTATTCGGTCACATCGCGCGACGAGGTGCTGGGCCAGCGTGTGCAAAGCATCACGGGCCTTCCCGCCAGTCCGCTGCGCCTTGGAACCGGGCGCGTCAGGGCGATCTGGCCCGCTGCCGAAAAGGCGAAGTGGCAGGTCCTTGCCAAGGACGTTACCGCCAAGCCCGAACGGCACGGCAGCATGATGGAGCTGGAACTGCCCCTGCCCGTGCCCAAGCAGCCGGAAATGCCGGACGATGCGCCCGCGCGGTTCAAGCCGCTGCCGGTCCTCGAACTGTCCACATTCCAGGATTGGGGAGACGTCTCGCGCGTGTTCGCCCCACTCTATCAGCCGCAAGGCAAGATCGCGGACGGCAGCCCGCTCGCGGCGGAGGCAGACAAGATCGCGGCCGCCACGCAGGATCCGCTCGAACGCACGCAGGCGGCCCTGCAGCTTGTGCAGGATCAGGTCCGCTATCTCGCGGTCAACATGAACGCAGGCAATTACACGCCGCAAGCCCCGGCCGAGACCTGGAAACTGCGCTACGGCGATTGCAAGGCCAAAACGCTGCTGCTGCTCGCCTTGCTTGACCGTCTGGGGATCAAGGCCGAGGCCGTCCTCGCCAAAGCCAGCGGCGTTCATGACCTGCAGCGCCACATTCCCAGTGCGGCCACTTTCGACCATGTCCTGGTGCGCGCGACGGTGGACGGCCAGCCGCTGTGGCTGGACGGGACGCGGATCGGCTCACGGATCGAGGACATCCACAACACCCCGGATCTGGGCTATATCCTGCCGCTGCGTATGGCCGGGGCCGAGCCGGAAATGCTGAAAACGCATGCCGATGCCCGCCCCTCCTACGAGGTCTCGATCGATTACGATGAAAGCACCAGCTACGATCTCCCGTCCGTCGCCACTGCCACCGTCACGATCCGCGGAGCCGAAGCACTGAAACTGGGCATTGGCATCAACGCTCTCGATACCGAGAAACGGGACGAGTTCATCGAGTCCTATCTCAGGAAGGTCGTGGGAGACGGGCAGTTCACGGATGTTTCGGTAGAAACGTCTACGGAAGATGCCATGGCCGTGATCAAGGGCCGCGGTATCCTGACCACGAACTGGAGCCCGCGCGACCGCGTCAGAGTGCGCCGCCTCAACGGCCCGCTTGCTAACTTCACGTTCTCGCCGGACCGTGCCCGCGCCGAATGGCGCAATATCCCGGTGGCCACGCCCGCCCCCTTCAGCGCCGCCTATCATGTGCGGATTCAGTTGCCGGACAAGGGCAAGGGCTTCACGCTCGAAGGCGCGCCCGACACTGACGTAACAGTGGCCGGCTCCCACTTCGTCAGCCATGCCAGCCTGAACGGCGGCCTGTTCACTTACGACGAACGGCAGGACCGGACAGGCGCCGAAGTGCCTGTGGACGAGATTTCGGCAAACCGCGCACGCCTGGCCAAGGCCAAGGCACAGATCGCGCAAGTCGTGGCCCCCGCGGATGCGACGCGCCGCTGGAATCTGGACAAGGCCGCGATGAAATCAAGCCAGATGACCGGCATCGAAGCCGTGCTGGACAAGAAGATGGCGGAGAAAGACCCGGACCAGGCCCCCTGGATCGCCCGCGGCAGCCTGCGGCAGGGCATCGGCGATTTCAAGGGCGCCCTCGCGGACTTCACGACGGCAATCGACCATTCCAGCGACGCATGGACATATATGCAGCGGGCAAGGGTCAATCGTTCGCTGGGGGACATTCCTGCCGCCCTGGCCGATGCCCGCGAGGCCATGCAGCTCGATCCGTCGATGAACGGCGCCACGCAGATGACCGCCGAATTGCTGGCCCGCCAGGGCAAGGCGGACGAGGCCCGCGCAATGCTTGACGAGAAGATCGCGCTGGGCGGAGACGACAGCCGCAACTGGGAAATGGAAAAGGTCCAGACGCTGGGCGTCTATGCCGATGCCGGTGAGGCGCTGACTCTGCTTGGCGATCTCAAGGACCGCCGCCCGCAGAGTGCAAGCCTGCTGGGCATCGGCTGCTGGATCAAGGCGCTGCGCGGGATCGAGGTGGAATCCGCCGTTCGCGAGTGCACCAGCGCCATCGAACTGTCCGCCAGCCCGGCAGGGCCGCTCGACAGCCGCGCGGTGGTGTTCTTCCGGCTGGGCCGGTTCGACGATGCCCTGCGCGATCTCGATGCCGCGCTGCGCGATGCCCCGGGCCAGGCGTCGAGCCTGTACATGCGCGGGATCGTCCTGGCCCGGCTCGGGCGCAAGCCCGAAGGCCAGAAGGATCTGGCCACTGCGCTCAGGATCGATCCCGATGTCCATGCGCTCTATGACCGTGCGGGCATCAAGCCGTAAGGCTGCCGCCCCGGCCCGTCACGACGGATAGGGAAACGCCTTGAAGGCCTCCAGCCCCTCTGCCCGCTCCCACAGCGCGGCAAGCGCGGGACAGGTTTTCGCATCGAGCGTGCCGGACAGGATATCGCGGGTAAACCGGAACGCCACGGCGCTGGTGATATCCGCCTGCAGGGGCCGGTTCCCGAACAGCCAGGGACCGGCAGCCTCCCGGATCTCCTCCTCCAGCAGCCGGTAGGCGGCGGCAAGCTGGCCATGAACCCTGTCCAGCCAGGGCTCATGCTGCTTTTCCGGCGGGCGCAAGTTGCGTTCGTAGACGATCTGAACCGTCTTTTCGCAAGCGGCGAGCGCAAGGCCGGTGATCCGCTGCGCCCGGGCGAGGCTCGGCAGATCGTTAGGAACAAGGCTGTGTTCCGGACCGGCCAGCCGTGCCGCATATTCCAGGATCAGCGTGGAATCCATCAGCATGACCCCGTCGCCGGTTATCAGCGTCGGTGCCTTCACCACCGGATTGACGGCTGCGAAAGCATCGAACTCGGACAGTACCGAAAGCCGCTGATGCGCAAAGGGGATGCCCTGCATCGTCAGCGACACCGCAACGCGGCGGACATAAGGCGAATCCAGCATTCCAATCAGTTTCATGGGCGTTTCCAGGTTCATTGGCCGTCCGTCCTGCAACCACAGCACGGACGCCGGAAAGAGTGAGGAACCAACCCTTTGGCGCGCATCCTTCGGCCTAGCCAGTGGCCTATTTAGCCATTATCGTAAGGATCATGCCAAAACGCAGCTCGACCACAGGACCCCTCGTTGCCGTCCTCGTCTATGACGGGCTGACCACATTCGAGTTCGGATGTGCCTACGAAGTCTTCGGCCTTCGCCGCGATGACATGGGGCCGGACTGGTACCGCTTCGCCACTGTCGCCGCGGAACCGGGCCCGGTTCGCGGGCGCGGCGGGATCACGGTTCACCCGGACGGCGGGCTGGATCTCATGCTGGAAGCGCACACGCTCGTCCTGCCGGGGTGGTGCGGCCCCGGCGTCAAGGCCTCTGTCCCCTTGCTGGAAGCCCTGCGCCGGGCCCATGCGCGCGGCGTGCGCATCGTTTCGATATGCGGCGGCACCTTCGTCCTCGCGCAGGCCGGGCTTCTGACGGGCAGGCGAGTCACGACGCACTGGATGCATCTGGACCGGCTCGCCCAAGAGCACCCCGATATCGAAGTCGATCCGCACACGCTCTATGCCGATGACGGCGACATCCTCACCTCCGCCGGAAGCGCGGCGGGGCTGGATCTGTGCCTTCATATCGTGCGCAAGGATTTCGGCGCCCGCGCCGCCAACAGCGTGGCGCGCAGGCTGGTGATCGCGCCGCACCGGGACGGCGGGCAATCCCAGTTCGTGCAGCGCCCGCTGGTGCCGCCGTCGGGACGGCAGGTTTCCGCCCTGCTGGACACGATCCGCGGGCGCCTCGGCGAAGCCTGGCCGGTCGAGCGCATGGCGCAGGAGGCCCGCGTCAGCGTGCGCAGCGTGCAGCGGCACATCCGCGATGCGACCGGCCTGCCGCCCGGCGAATGGCTCCAGAGCGAACGCCTCGCCCATGCGCGCGACCTGCTCGAAGAAACCCGGCTTTCCATCGAGACGGTGGCCGCCATGGCCGGGTTCGGCACCGCCACCAATTTCCGCCAGCACTTTCGCGCCGCCGTGGGGCTGCCACCGGCGGCCTACCGCATCCGGTTTCACGCAGGAATCGCGTCGTAGCGATCCGGGTGAAGCGAAACCGTTTTCCTACATGCCGCAGGCTCCGGTATCGTGCCCGCATGCTCCCGCGATCGCCTCTTGCCCGTTCTTGCGCCGCTCATCCGCACAAGGTGACACTTGCCCTGCAAAGTGACACCCTAACCCCACAAAGTGACACTTTGCCCCCGGAAGGTGACACTTTGGCCGTACAAGGTGACACATTCGGGCATAAGGTGACACGTTTTCCCTCTGGACCGTGTAAAGCGTGTCAACCTGTCACCTTGCGTACCTTTCGCCTTGCGGGGGCGCACCGGCTGGAGTCCAAACCGCTTGCATTTTCCGCCCGGTGCGCTAAGGGGCCGCCTTCCCCGGTGTCCGGGGAAACTGAAGAAAGCCGGAGGGGCCCCGCAATCCCGCGGACAAGCCAGCGATCGGTTAGATGAATGAAAGGAAGCTGCCGTGGCTCTTTATGAGCACGTGTTCCTGGCGCGCCAGGACCTTAGCCAGTCGCAGGTCGATGCGCTGGCCGCCGCCGCCACCGAGATCGTCGAGAGCAACGAGGGCAAGGTCCACAAGACCGAGACCTGGGGCCTCAAGAATCTCGCTTACAAGATCAAGCGCAACCGCAAGGCACACTTCGTGATGCTGAACATCGAGTGCGCCGGTGACGTTGTCGCCGAACTCGAACGTCAGACCCAGATCAACGAAGACGTGATCCGTTACGTCACCATCCGCGTCGACGAGCACGAAGCCGGCCCGTCGGTGATGATGCGCAAGAACGACCGCGACAACCGTCGCCGCCGCGAACGCGAGGGGAACTGATCCATGGCACGTGCATTCTTCCGCCGCCGCAAGTCCTGCCCGTTCTCGGGCAAGAACGCGCCGAAGATCGATTACAAGGACATCCGTCTGCTGCAGGGCTTCATGTCCGAGCGCGGCAAGATCGTCCCGAGCCGCATCACCGCGGTTTCCGCCAAGAAGCAGCGTGAGCTGAGCCAGGCCATCAAGCGCGCCCGGCACATCGGCCTGCTGCCCTTCATCGTCAAGTAAGGAGGACTTTCCCATGGACCTTATCCTCCTCGAACGCGTCGAAAAGCTCGGTGCCATTGGTGACGTCGTTTCCGTCAAGGACGGTTACGCACGCAACTATCTGCTGCCGAACAAGAAAGCGCTGCGCGCCAACGAAGCCAACAAGAAGGTCTTCGAAGCCAACCGCGCCAAGATCGAAGCCGACAACGCCGAAAAGCGTTCGGCCGCCGAATCGCACTCGGGCAATGTCGAAGGCAAGCAGGTCGTCCTGATCCGCGCCTCGTCGAACTCGGGCCAGCTCTACGGTTCGGTTTCGGTGCGTGACATCGTCGATGCCCTCAACGAGCAGGGCGCCGAAGTCGTCAAGCAGATGATCGTTCTCGAACGCCCGATCAAGACGCTCGGCGTGTTCGACGTGCGCGTGAACCTGCACCCCGAAGTTTCGGTCAACGTCCAGGTGAACGTCGCCCGTTCGCCCGACGAAGCCGAACTGCAGGCGCAGGGCGTGGACGTCATGGCCGCCATGTTCGAACAGGACACTTCGGGCTTCACCGAGGCTTACGATCCCAATGCCGAACCCGGCGAGATCGCTGCCGAGGAAACCGAAGAAGCGGCTCCGGCCGAAGGCGAAGCGGAAGCCTGAGCTTCTCCTTCACCGCACAGGAATTGAAGGCCTTCGCTCCCCATGGAGCGGAGGCCTTTCCTTTTTCTGCAACACCGTCATGCAAAAAGCCCACCTATTGCACCGCAAAATGATTTGCGCGATAGACGGCCATGCAAACGATGAAAGAGACCCTCGCGGAATTGGTCCGCGTATATGACGCCGCCGTTACCTGCCTGAAGGCCGACATGATCGCCTTCATCGAGAACGGCACCCTTCCCCCTCCCGAACGCCGCACCGAGCGGCTCTGGACCTATCCCGAACTGCGCGTGACCTATCGCGGGCAGGAAAAGGCCGCCCGCGCCTCGCGCGCTTTCGGGCGGCTGGAAACGGCGGGCACTTACCGCACCACCGTCACCCGGCCCGGCCTCTTCGCCGGATATCTGGCCGAACAGCTCGGCCTTCTCGAAGCCGAGTACGAGGTGGAATTCGAAGTCAGCCGCTCGGCGCAGGAAATCCCCTTCCCCTACGTGCTGGACGGTGTGCCCATCGGCTCGGTCAAGCCGCAGGATCTGGCGCAGCACTTCCCCAGCACCGAACTCGCCATGATCGGCGACGAGATCGCCGATGGCGTGCACGTGTTCGAGGAAGACGAGCCGCTGCCGCTCGCCTTGTTCGACGGACTGCGCACCGATTTCAGCCTGGCCCGCCTTGCGCACTATACCGGCACCAGCCCTGAGCACTGCCAGCGCTTCGTCCTGTTCACCAACTATCACCGCTATGTCGATGAATTCGTGGACTGGGCGGGCAAGCAGGTCGGCTCCGACGGCTATGTGGCCCTGTCCGGCGCGGGCGGGCTCTATCTCGACGCGCCGGTCGAGAATGCCCGCGCGCGTCTGTCCGACACGGCATGGCGGCGCCACCAGATGCCCGCCTACCATCTGATCAAGGAAGACGGTTCGGGCATCACGCTGGTCAACATCGGCGTTGGCCCGTCCAACGCCAAGACCATCACCGATCACCTCGCGGTGCTGCGCCCGGAAGCCTGGCTGATGATCGGCCACTGCGGCGGCCTGCGCGAGACGCAGCGCATTGGCGACTATGTGCTCGCCCATGCCTATCTGCGCGACGATCACGTGCTCGACCCGGTGCTGCCGCCCGAAATCCCCTTGCCCGCCATTGCCGAAGTGCAGCAGGCCCTCGCACAGGCCGCCGAGATAGTGAGCGGCAGCGGCATAAACCTCAAGAAGCGGATGCGCACCGGCACTATCGTCACCACCGACGACCGCAACTGGGAACTGCGCTATACCGCCTCGGCCAAACGCTTCAGTCTCAGCCGCGCCATCGGCATCGATATGGAAAGCGCCACGATCAGCGCGCAGGGCTACCGCTTCCGCGTTCCCTACGGCACCTTGCTGTGCGTGTCGGACAAGCCGCTGCACGGCGAACTCAAGCTGCCGGGGCAGGCCAACCGTTTCTACGAAGAGGCTATCGCCAGCCACCTCAAAATCGGCCTGATCACCTGCGACCTTCTGCGTGAACAGGGCGACCGCCTGCACTCGCGCAAGCTACGCGCGTTCAACGAGCCGCCTTTCCGGTAAGCCACGGACACGGGCTGGAAGCCACTCTTTGGGAACGCAGGACAAAACAGCACGGCGAAATGTGCCAAATTTCATTGTCCTACGTTCCCGAATTATGCTTTCACTGCCCTATGGCGATGGAAAACAGCGTTTCTAGGTATCCGGGAGGGCGCGCTCTTCCCGTTACACTGATGGTTCTGGCCCTGATGTCATGCGGGGCGGCCGACAATCCGGCTCCCCCGGCCACGGCCAGCCCCGAGGCGATCACTGATCCGGTTTTGCCCGCCGGGACATGGAGCACAGACGAAATCGCCCGCCTGCTCCACTGGGTCCATGCCGCACCGCAGGATGCCCTGCCCTCACCCGGTACGCAGGAACTGGAAACGGCCATTGCCAGCGGGGACCACGCCGCGATCGATACCGCCGCATCGGCTCTGGCGCTCAAGCTGGGCCGCATGCACTTGCTGGGCGTTGCCACAACGGCGCAGCGGGCGGGCTGGCACATCACGGATACCGATACCGCGATAGACCTCCAGCCCCGCCTGGAAGCGGCCCTCGCCTCGGACGACATAGACGGCTTCTTCGAAGCCCTGCGCCCTGCTCACCCCGATTACGCGGCCCTGCGTAAAGCGCTTGCCACCGAGACCGATCCCGAACGGCGCGCAACGATTGCCCGCAACATGGAACGCTGGCGCTGGATGCCGCGATCGCTGGGCCGCTCCTATGTCCTCGTCAACACCGCCACGTTCGAGGCGCGTCTGTGGCGAAACGGCCAGCAGACCGGAACGTGGCGCGTCATCGTCGGCAAGCGCTCGACGCCCAGCCCGGTCTTTTCGGCGCAGATCACCGGCGTGATCCTCAATCCCTGGTGGAACATCCCGGCCAGCATCGTGCGGGAGAAGCACGGCCGCTTTCCCGCCCGCCTCGGCTATGTGAAAACCGCGAGCGGCTACCGCCAGAAACCGGGACCGAACAACGCGCTGGGGCAGATGAAGCTGGTCATGCCCAACCCCTTCAGCGTCTACATGCACGACACCCCGGGCAAGAGCCTGTTCGAGCGTGATGTCAGAGCCTTCAGCCACGGCTGCATCCGCGTGGGCAACGCGCTGAATTTCGCGACCACCCTGCTCGACGGCGCCCGCACACGCGAAGAGGTGGACGCCGTCGTAGAGAGCCGGAAAAACACGACAGTGAAGCTGCCCTCACCGCTGCCGGTCTATATCACCTACTTCACAGCGGGCCTGCTGGGCGACGGCACGTTCGTGGTCCAGCCGGACATCTACGGGCGCGACAAGCGGGTGCCAGCCCTCGCCAAGGCCTTCGATACCGAGTGTTCCGCCTGATCTCAGGCCAGCAGGAACTCCGCCATCGCGCGGCCCATTTCCTTGAACGTGACTGACGACATGTGGTTGCCCGGCACTTCAGCATAGTGCCCGTCAGGCAAGGCCTCCGCTAGATCCGGAGCGGAGCCGTTGTCCTGATCGTCAGCGCCGCAGACGCACAAGGTGGGCATAGGCACACCGGCAATGGCCTCCGGCGGCGTATCGTCGACGGAACCGAGCAACAGCCGCGCCGCAATGCGGTCCACCTTCATCGTCTTCATGAAGGCCTGCGCCACGAAGGCCTTGTCGCCGCGTTCGATCGTCCCGAAACGGTCGATAGCATCCACGAAATGCGCCGAGCGCCGTGCCCAGCCCGCCAGCCCCGACAGCCCCATGCCGCCCAGCACCAGCTTGCGCGGGGCAAGCCCGGCCAGAACCCCGCGCACCGACGTGCGCGAGCCGAGCGAGAAACCGCCCAGATCGTAGTCGGCAAGCCCCAGTTCGGCCACCAGCCGCTTCAGGTCCTCGACCAGCACGTCTTCGGGATAGAGCGCGGGATCGTGCGGCGCCTCGCTTTCGCCATGGGCGCGCAAATCCGGCATGATCACTTCGAAGCCTGCCCCGGCCAGGATCTGCGCATTGCCGTACTTGATCCAGTTGACCTGCGCACTGGAAAACAACCCGTGCAGCAGCAGCAGGGGCCGCCCTGTCCCCATCGTATGGACCGCCAGCCGCGTACCGCCGAAACCTTCGATATAATCCTTGCGCACTTCGCTCACTCGGGAACCTCCAGACCTGCCGCTTTCCATTGCCGCACAACGCTTTGCGTCGCCGCGCTGTAGTGGCGTGGCAGATCCTTGGTATCGAGCCCGCGTTCATGCAAGGGGTCACAGCCGGAATGCCCGGTCGAACGGAAAAATACCGGCGTGCCGACACGGCCCGAAGTCAGCCCTTCGCCTTTTCATCCCACTGATCGAAAGCTTCAAGCGCCTGCGCGGCGTACATCGCCGAAGGCCCTGCCCCCATGTAGACGGCAATGCCCATCGCCTCTGCCACTTCGTCGCGCGTGGCCCCGGCGCGCTGCGCAGCGGAGGAATGGTACGTCACGCAAGGATCGCAGCGCACCGCCACGGAGATGGCCAGCGCGATCAGTTCCTTGGTCTTGGTGTCGAGCGCGCCGGGCTCCAGCGCCGCCTTGCCCATCTCGGAGAACGCCTGCATCGGCCCGGGCGCGCTGCGCTTGAGTTCGCCGACGGCCGGATTGAGCGTCTTGGCCATGTTCGGCCAGTCCTTGAAATTGCTTTTCGCCATGATGGGGCTCCTTTTCCGATTGCATCTTCGCCACCGTGAACCGCCACCGCCATGCGCAAAATCAAATAGGGCCTATCCGATGGCCCACCGGAAAGCGCGGCGCAGTTCGTCGGTTCCCGACCGGTCGTAGACCCGGCCGTGGGCCATGATCACCTTTTCCGGCTGCCAGTCCACCACGTGCTGCAACTGTGCACGCACCTGCTCGCGTTTGGGCCGGAACGTCATGCGCAGATCGAGCGGCGCCATGCCGTTGGGATCGAGCCCGCCCACCAGCTTCAGCATGAAGCGCATGAAGGGATTGGAGAGCTTCGCCGCCTCGAAATTCTCGATCAGGTCGACGAGGATCACCGTCTGCGCGGCGGGGATGTGGAACACCGCCTCGCTCACCCGGGTGCCCGGGACCAGCAGCCAGTCGATATCGCTCTCCCAGCCAAAACGCGCGCCGTCCTCCAGCCGATGATCGATCCGGAACGGGCGTTTGGCGGTGGTGGCGAGATCGGGCACGGCATAGCTCTGCGCATCGGGATAGCGCTCCAGCCAGTCGGCCATGTACCAGTAGTGGATGGAATTGGGCGCGACCAGGTGCCGCACCGGCCCCAGCGCATCGACAGCCGCGAAGAGGTCTTCGTCCGGCGCGATCGGCGAATGCACCCACAGCGCGCCATCGGACAGCCGCACGACTGTCATGCGCGTGGGGAACGGAACCTTGAACGGCCCGAGATCCATGCGGATCACCGGGCCGTCAAAAATCCAGATGCCCTCGGCAAAAGGCTTGGGGCAATTCAGGGGCGAATAGGTTTCCTTCGATGTCATGCGAGGAAACCTATCATAACTCAGCCTTTTTTCAGATGGCGCCGGCCAAGAAGTTCCGCAATTTGCACAGCATTGAGTGCCGCGCCCTTGCGCAGGTTGTCCGAGACGCACCACAGCGCCAGCCCGTTCTCCACGGTCGGGTCTTCGCGCACGCGGCTGACGTAAGTCGCGCCATCGCCCACGCATTCCACCGGGGTGACGTATCCGCCGTCCTCACGCTTGTCGACGAGCATCACGCCCGGCGCCTCGCGCAGGATGTTCTGAGCTTCCTCGGCCGAAATCTCATCCTCGAATTCGAGGCTGATCGATTCGGCGTGGCCCACGAAGACCGGCACGCGCACGCATGTGGCCTGTACCTTTACCTTCGGGTCCATGATCTTCTTGGTCTCGACGACCATCTTCCACTCTTCCTTGGTGGAACCGTCATCGAGGAAGACGTCGATATGCGGGATCACGTTGAAGGCGATCTGCTTGGTAAACTTGTGCGGCTCGGCCTGATCGCCCACGAAGATCGCGCGGCTCTGTTCGAACAGCTCGTCCATGCCCGCCTTGCCCGCGCCGGAAACCGACTGGTAGGTGGAGACGACGACGCGCTTGATCTTCGCCTTGTCGTGCAGCGGCTTGAGCGCAACGACCATCTGCGCGGTCGAGCAGTTGGGGTTGGCGATGATGTTGCGCTGGGTGTAGCCATCGATCGCATCCGGGTTCACTTCGGGCACGATCAGCGGCACGTCAGGCTCCATGCGGTAGAGCGACGAATTGTCGATCACCACGCAGCCCTGCGCGGCGGCCTTGGGCGCATAGATCTTGGTCGGGCCCGATCCGGCGGCGAACAGGGCAATGTCCCAGCCGGTGAAATCGAAATGCTCGATGTTCTTGACCTTGAGCATTTTACCGGTCTCGCCGAACTCAATCTCCATGCCTGTCGAGCGCGGCGAAGCGACCGCGGCGATCTCGTCGCACGGAAACTCGCGCTCGGCGAGGATGTTGAGCATTTCGCGGCCGACATTTCCGGTCGCACCGACAACGGCTACCCGGTAACCCATTACAAGATCCTTCTAAGCTTTGGCTCATGCAGGCATCGTACCCGCACGAAGGCGGCGCGTTAGCGCCCCTGCCCGCGCGTTACAAGCGCTGGGAGCATGAGAATTTCAGTCAGCCCGCGCGGCAGGACTGAAAATTGCGAACCGGACGCCCTGTTCCGACCGGAAAAAAGGCGCCCGGCCCGGCCAATCAGTGCGCCGTCGCGGAAGGCGGCGAGCTATGTGCGGGGGCTGCCGCCAGTTCGTCGGCCTCCGTCCACTCGATCGCTTCCAGCTGCTCGGTCAGCGCCCGCGAGAGTACTTCGTCGACGTGCGAAACCGGAACGATCTCAAGCCCTTCCTTCACATTATCGGGAATTTCCGCGAGATCCTTGCGGTTCTCCTCGGGGATGAGGACGGTGGTAATGCCGCCGCGCATGGCTGCCAGCAGCTTTTCCTTGAGCCCGCCGATCGGCAGCACCCGGCCGCGCAGCGTGACTTCGCCGGTCATCGCCACGTCCTTGCGCACCGGAACCCCGGTCAGCGTGGAAACGATCGACGTGACCATGCCGATACCGGCCGAAGGGCCATCCTTGGGCACCGCGCCTTCGGGCAGGTGGATGTGGATGTCCTTCTTGTTGAACACGCTCGGCTTGATGCCATAGGCAGGCGAACGCGCGCGGACGAAGCTCCAGGCGGTCTGGATCGATTCGTTCATCACGTCGCCCAGCTTGCCGGTCGCCTTGATCGCGCCCTTGCCGGGAACCGTGACGCTTTCGATGGTCAGCAGCTCGCCGCCCACTTCGGTCCAGGCAAGGCCGGTGACAGCCCCCACCTGATGCTCTTCCTCGCCCACGCCGTGGCGGAACTTGCGCACGCCCGCGAACTCAGAAAGGTTGTCCGGCGTGATGACCACTTCGGTGGCCTTGCCTTCCAGAATCTGACGCAGCGACTTGCGCGCCAGCCGGGCGACTTCGCGCTCCAGCGTGCGCACGCCCGCCTCACGCGTGTAATAGCGGATGAGGTCGCGCAGGCCGTCTTCGGTGAGCGTAAACTCGCCCTTCTTCAACCCGTGCGCCTCGACCTGCTTTTCGATCAGATGGCGCTGCGCGATCTCGACCTTTTCGTCCTCGGTGTAGCCTTCGAGCCGGATGATCTCCATGCGGTCGAGCAGCGGCTGCGGCAGGTTGAGGCTGTTCGCAGTGCACACGAACATCACGTCCGACAGATCGATATCCAGTTCCAGATAGTGGTCCTGGAACTTCGCGTTCTGTTCGGGATCGAGCACTTCGAGCAGCGCGGAGGCCGGATCGCCACGGAAGTCCTGTCCCAGCTTGTCGATCTCGTCGAGCAAGAACAGCGGGTTGGACTTGCCGGCCTTCTTGAGGTTGGTGACGATCTTGCCCGGCAGCGAGCCGATATACGTGCGGCGGTGGCCGCGAATCTCGGCCTCGTCGCGCACGCCGCCCAGCGACTGCCGGATGAACTCGCGGCCCGTCGCCTTGGCGATCGACTTACCCAGCGAGGTCTTGCCGACGCCTGGCGGGCCGACGAGGCACAGGATCGGCCCCTTCAGCTTGTTGGTGCGCGCCTGCACGGCCAGATACTCGATGATCCGGTCCTTGACCTTGTCGAGCGCGTAGTGATCGGCATCGAGCACGTCCTGCGCCGTCGAGATGTCGCGCTTGAGCTTGCTCTTCTTGCCCCAGGGCAGGCCGAGCAGCACATCGAGGTAATTGCGGATGACCGTCGCCTCGGCGCTCATCGGCTGCATGGACTTGAGCTTCTTCAGCTCCGAATTGGCCTTTTCGCGGGCTTCCTTCGAAAGCTTGGTATTCTCGATCTTGTCCTGCAGCTCCTGCAGCTCGTTGACTTCGTCGCCATCGCCGCCGCCCAGCTCGTTCTGGATCGCCTTGAGCTGTTCGTTGAGGTAATATTCGCGCTGGGTCTTTTCCATCTGCCGCTTCACGCGGCCACGGATCTTGCGCTCGACCTGCAGGACGCCGAGCTCGCCTTCCATGAAGGAATAGACCATTTCCAGGCGCTTGAGCGGATCGGCCTCGGACAGCACGGCCTGCTTGTCGGACACCTTGGCCGAAAGCTGCGCGGCCACGGTATCGGCCAGTTTAGCCGGTTCCTCGATATCGCCGAGCTGATCGCCGGCGTCCTGACTCAGCTTCTTGTTGAGCTTGGCATATTCGCCGAACTGCTCGACCACCGAACGCATCATCGCCGAAACTTCGGTGCCCTCGGCCTCAAGCGGCTCAATGGTTTCGACTTCGGCCAGCAGCATCTCGCCGTCTTCGGTCTGCTCCGCGCGCAGCATTTCCAAACGGGCGCGATCCTGCCCTTCGACCAGCACGCGCACGGTGCCGTCCGGCAGCTTGAGCAGTTGCAGGACGCTGGCGATCACACCGGTATCATAAAGATCGTCGCGATCGGGATCGTCGCAGCCGGGATCGAGCTGGGCGAGCAGGAAGATGTCCTTGTCGCCCGCCATGGCCGCCTCAAGCGCGGCCACCGACTTTTCACGGCCGACGAACAGGGGCACGACCATGCCGGGGAAGACGACAATGTCGCGAAGCGGAAGAAGCGGTAACAGGTTCACAGATATTTCCATATTCCAAGACGCGTCCAACCCCAAGGGATGGATCGGCGGTTGATCGAAATATGGTGACACCGCCAGCCCAGCGCAATGGCCCTTTCCGGGCCAGTTGTGGATGCCCGCCCCGATCCTTGTTGTCACACCAGTGAAATATGACACTTTTGTGAATATTACCAAGTAATTTCAGTTGGTTATGATCACATATTGTCAACGATTAGCGTCTTATAGCGCCATTCTGCCAGCGCAAGAACGCGGGCATCGGGAGCGCATCTGTTTATGTTCGGTATTGTGGGCAAACGTATCAGGCGGTTTTCAGGCCTGATTTTCGGATCGTTGGAACGGCGCCTGATTCTCGCCATCACGCTGATCATCGCCTGCACGTTCGGGCTGCAGGTCGTCTCGCAGAACCGGGCCGTCGCGCTGCGCCGCGAAAGCGAGGAACTGCAGGCCACGATCAGCATGGCCGAGCATAGCGCGCAATTGATGAAACAGGTGCTGCACTTCCGTATCGAGGCCAACGGCCTGGACGGAGCCACCCAGGAAGGCACAGCACGCGAGGCCGATGACCTGACCGACGTGGCCATGAACATCGGCGAAACGGTCAACGCCATGCGCATGGATGCCCCAGGCACGTTCGACTGGACGGAGCAGCGCTATACTTTCGGCAATCTCGATCAGGTCGTCGCCGCCGTCGCAACGGGCGGAGAAACCAAGCATCAGGCCCTTCGGGAAGTCGACCGCATGCTGGCATCGGCCGCGCACTTGCAGGAACAGGCCGAGCACCGCCGCGACAAGGCCTATGCCAGTCTGGAAAGATCGACCCGGCAATGGTTCGGGCGGGTATCGACCATCGGAATCGTTACGCTGGTTCTCGCCGCGATTATCCTGTGGGACCTGTCGTGCAACATTCTGCCCGCACTGCGCAGGATGCACGGTTCGCTGCGCCGCCTGGCGGATGGCGATCTCGATCTGGCCGTGGAACGTTTCACCTTGCGCGAACTGCGCCCGCTGGCTCACGCACTCGAAACATTCCGCCGCAATGCACTCGCGGTGCGGGATCTGGCATTCACCGATCCGGCCACCGGCCTGCCCAACCGCCGGGCCTTCATTGATGCCGCCGCCCGCCGCATACGGGATATGGCCGCGCCGGGCGGGGAATTCATTGCCGTCTTCGACATCGACCGCTTCAAATACGTCAACGACGACTATGGCCATGCCGTGGGCGACACGCTCGTCCAGCTTATCGGCGAACGGGCGCGCGCCGTGCTCGGCGATGATGCGCTGGTGGCCCGCATCGGCGGCGACGAGTTCGCGCTCTACGCGCGCTGCCCCGCTGGCGAAACGCCAGCCGTGCTCTGCAGCAAGCTGGCTGCCAAAGTGCGCGAGCCGTTCGACTTCGACGGCTTTTCCATCGCCGTCACCATTTCGCTGGGCTACGTCGAACGCGGCACGGTGCAGGACGATGCCGTCACCACACTGATATCAAAGGCCGACCTTGCCCTGTACGCTTCCAAACGCAACGGGCGTAACCGCGCCACGGGCTTCACCGCCGATCTGGAAGATGCGCGGAATCTTGACCGCATGCTCGAACGCGACCTCGCCCGCGCGCTCTCCAGCGGCGAACTGCGCATGGTCTACCAGCCGATCTATGCCGTGAGCGACGAGGCCAGTGAAGTCGAAGCACTGGTGCGCTGGCGCCACCCGGACCTGGGCGACGTTTCCCCTGCCCAGTTCATTCCCGCCGCCGAACGCTCTGGCCGGATGCCGCAACTGGGGGCCTGGATCATCGAGCGCGCGCTGTCCGATCTGACGCAGTGGCCGCACTTGTCGATGAGCATCAACCTTTCGCCGCTGCAACTGCAACAGGACGGCTTCGTCCCCTTCCTGCTCGAACGCTGCCGCATGCACGGCATCCAGCCGGGCCGGGTCATCCTGGAAGTGACCGAGACCGTCTCGATCGAGCGCAACACCCGCGCCCTGCTGACGCTGGAGCTGCTCCGCAACGCCGGGTTTCGTATCGCGCTCGACGATTTCGGAACGGGCTACTCGTCGCTGTGCATGATGAAGACGTTCCGCTTCGACCGCCTCAAGCTCGACCGTTCGCTGGTGAAGGATATCCAGGCCGATGCCACCTCGCGCGCGGTCTTCGATGCCGCCGTGCAGATGGCCCGGCAGATCGGCGCCGAAGTGGTGGCCGAGGGCGTGTCCGAGCACCTTCTCGTCAAATCGGCGAGCGAGGCCGGATGCACGCATTTGCAGGGCTTCCACCTTTCCATGCCGGTGGAAGCCGAAGCGATCGAATCCTTCTATGCGGAACAGGCCGCAGCGCAGAACACGGAAACAGGCGGTCCGGCAAGCGCCGCCGCCTGATCCGGTACAGTCTTGCTCAGAACGGCATCTTGAAGCCCGGCGGCAGGCCCATGCCCTGCTGCGCCTTGGCCATTTCCTCGTTGGCAACCGAATCGGCCTTGACCCGCGCATCGTTGTAAGCGGCGGCGACGAGGTCTTCGAGCATCCCCTTTTCGCCCGGCTGCATCAGGCTGTCATCGATAGAGACGCCAATGACGCGGCCCTTCGCCGAGCAGCGGATCTTGACGAGGCCGCCGCCTGACAAGCCCTCGATCTCCATCGAGTCCAGCTTGGCCTGGGTTTCGGTCATCTGCTGCTGGATGGTCTCGGCGGCCTTCTGGGCGGCCTGGATCATCTCTTCCATGGATTTCATTTCAACGTCTCCAATTGCGTGACCGGCCGCCAACGGCGGCCGGGCGATCGTCTTCAATCAGTTCCGCCCCGGGAAAGGCGGCCAGCGTGGCGGCCACCAGCGGCGAGGTGTGCATGGCCTGCCGGTCGGCTACGGTCTTTGCTTCCACCTGCTCGACCAGCGTCGGCGTGCCTTCGGCGTTGACCCGTTCCACCTGCCAGCGCTCACCCGTGGCCTCCTGCAGGGCATTCCTGAGCTGCCCGGAGATGTCTTCCTTGAACCCCGGCGGCTGCGCATAGCGGAGCACCCCCGGCGTCAGCTCAACCACGCGAACCTGCATACGCATCACGTTGGCCGCCACCGGCTGGCCGTAATGCTCGACATCGTCGACCAGCGCTTCCCAGCGCGGCGCAACCAAGGCCGTTGCCGAAGGCGCACCTGCCGCCGGCGCGCCGCCTTCCGCCGCAGGCGCGGCTGCGGGCGCCCGTGCGGCCAGTTCTTCCAGCTTCTTCACCAGAGAGCCGGGGTCGGGCATGTCGGAGGCATGCATGATCCGCAGCAGCGCCATCTGCGCCGCCACCAGCGGATCGGGTGCGGAGCGGACTTCGTCATGCCCTTTGAGCAGCAACTGCCACAGGCGATGCAGCTGCCCGGCCCGCAAGGCCTTGGCCCAGTTCTCGATCGCCTCGCGCTCTTCGGCCGAGGGCGCATCGGCCGCGCCGCTGACTTGCGCCACGGCAATGCGGTGCGCGAGCTCCATCAGTCCGCGCATCATCGCCACTGGCTCGACGCCCAGCGAGAACTGGTGCGCCACCAGTTCCAGCAGGTCCGCGCCCTTGCCGTCGAGAATCGCGGTGAGCAGCTTGCGCTGCACCGACTTGTCCGACAGGCCGAGCATGTCGCGCACCTTGTCCGCGCGCACTTTGCCCTCGCCATCAAGATCGGCATGGGCAATCGCCTGATCGAGGATCGACAGGCCATCGCGCACCGATCCCTCGGCCGCGGCGGCGACCATCGACAGCGCCTCTTCCTCCGCGTCCACGCCTTCCTTGCCGCAGACCATCGCGAAGTGTTCCGCCAGCATCGGCGTCGGGATGCGGCGCAAGTCGAAGCGCTGGCAGCGCGAAAGCACTGTGACCGGCAGCTTGTCCACTTCGGTCGTGGCGAAGAGGAACTTCACATGCGCGGGCGGTTCCTCAAGTGTCTTGAGCAAGGCATTGAATGCATTGCGAGACAGCATGTGAACTTCGTCGATGATGTAGATCTTGTAGCGCGCGGAAACGGCGGAATAGCGCACCGCCTCGATGATCTCACGCACGTCGTCGACGCCGGTGTGGCTGGCGGCGTCCATTTCGATCACATCGATATGGCGGCCTTCGGCAATAGCGAGGCACGGTTCGCACTGGCCGCAGGGATCGATGGTCGGCCCGCCCTGCCCGTCGGGCCCGATGCAGTTGAGCGCCTTGGCGATCAGGCGCGCGGTCGAGGTCTTGCCGACCCCGCGCACGCCGGTCATCAGGAAGGCATGGGCCAGCCGGTCGCGCTTGATGGCGTTCGCCAGCGTCTGGACCATGGCTTCCTGCCCGATCAGTTCGCCGAACGTCTGCGGGCGGTATTTGCGGGCGAGCACACGATAGGGCTGCGCGGGCGTTCCGGCAGGCGGCGGCGCGGGAACCGGCGCAGGCGCGGCTTCGGGTTGCGGTGCGGGAGCCGCTTCGGATTGCGGCGCAGGCGCAGGTGCAGGTGCAGGTGCAGGCTCGCCGAACATCGACGACTGCCCGGCCGCTTCAAGTTCTGCGGCGCTGGGGGCGGCCTCTTCCGTCTCCTTGTCGTCCCAGGGAGGGGAATCGCCGAAAGTCTCGCGTGAATCGTCCATCGTGTGGCAAACTAAGCCGCAAACGCGATCAGGTCACGCCCGGGTTCAAGGTTATGCGCGGCGATGTGGGGTAAAGGAGCCGGCCGACCCGCCGCAACCCGTTGTGGCTGCTTCCTTCCGGACCTGACCAGGTTGGCGGACGCAAGCGCCCGACCGACTCCCGGGCGGCCATATGGAGGGCGGCTTGCCGTTTGTCCAGCCCCCGTTTGTCCAGCTGTCAGGCCGGACAAACGCGCTCAGCGGAAGTTGTCGGCGTAAGCCTGCAGCTTCAGGCGGCGCGGCGGCGTCGCGTGCACTTCGGCCTCGATACCGTACCGCGCAGCATAGGCCTTGGCGTCATCGGCATTGGGGAACCGGAGCACGACCTGCTGCTGGGTATCGCCGGACCCGGCCCAGCCCATCAGGGGATCAGGCTTCTTGGCCTCTGCGGGCGCGAATTCGAGGACCCACTGGTCCAGCAGGGCCTTGCCGGACTGCATGGCGTTCTTCGGGCGCTGATAGATACGTGCACTCATGGACGAGCGCTTTGCCCCCGAATCAGACAGGAAATCAAGACGAAATCACTTCCCTTTCGACGCCTCGAAGGCATTGCGCGTCTTCAGGCTGGGATCTTCGGCCCACGGCGCGTCCGGCCAGCGGTGCCGGGGATAGCGGCCTTTCATGTCGCGCTGCACATCGCGCCACGATCCGCGCCAGAAACCGGGCAGATCGCGCGTTGTCTGAATCGGTCGGCCTGCGGGCGAGGTCAGCTTGAGCAGCAGCGGCTGCGGCGGCTGGCCGAACGTGGGATGCCGGTCGAGCCCGAACAGCGCCTGCACGCGCACATCCACGCTGGGCCCGCCCTCGTCCTCGTAATCGATGGCATGCGACGTTCCAGCCGGGCTGCGAAATTCGGCCGGAGCGAGTTTTTCGAGCGCCTGCTGGTCCTCCCAGCTCAGGCGGCCGCGCAGGGCTTCATGCAAGGCACCCTTGTCCACCGCATCGAGACGGCGGCCCAGCAGCGCCCCCAGCCAGACATCGATATCCGCCAGGAGCGCCTCCTCGGACAAGGCCGCGATCCCGGCATAGCGCGCCCTGCGCAGCAGCGAGAGGCTGGACTTACCGAACGGCACCAGCGCCAGCCCCTTTTCGCGCACCCGCGCCAGCAGGAAGGCCGAGACCGCATCCGGATCGGGCGCGGGATCGGGGCCGCTCGCCAGCGTAATCGCCCCCAGCCGCCGTTCGAGCCGGGCCTCGACGCGGCCCTCGCTGTCGTTCCAGCGCAGTACCGAGCGCCGTTCGATCCTGTCCCCCAGCCATTGCTCCACTTCGGACGGTTCGAGCGAAGCGCCCGAGAGAATGCGCGCGCCTTTCGCCTGCCCCTGCGCATCGCCGATCACCAGCCACTCCCGCGCCGCCAGCGGCGATGCGGGATCGAGCACATAGCCCCGCCCCCCCGCCGAGAGCCAGGTTTCGCCCGAAGCATCGCGGCGCCGCGCCACCATGTCCGGCCTGCCGAGCGCCAGGAGCACGCCGGCGGGAACCACTTCCCCCAGTGCCGCGCCGGAAACCAGCGAGCGCGCCCGCTTCGCCCACCCCGCCGCCAGCTTGCGCGAGGCTTCGGCACGCGAAGACCGCTCGCCGTTCCAGCGCGAGAGGCGCTGCGCCAGATCGTCGCTGCGCCCGCCCAGCCCGCGTTCCTGCAAGAGCAGCGCCAGCTTCGCGGCTATGTCTCCCGCGCCCCGTTCCGTCGCGCGCAGGATCATCGCCGCCTGCGCCGGGTCCATCGGCAGGCTGGCAGCCTTGCCGCCGAAGTCCGTGATCCGCCCGGCATCGTCGAGCGCGCCGAGCGCTTCCAGTTCCCGGCGCGCCGCCTCCAGCGCCGGGGCAGGCGGCGGATCGAGCCAGGCCATCGCGGCAGGATCGGTATTGCCCCATTGCGCCAGCGAGAGAGTCAGCGGTGCCAGATCGCTGGTGGTGATCTCGGGCGGATCGAACGCGGGCCGCCCGGCGTGCGCAGCTTCTTCCCACAAACGATAGGCCACGCCCGGCCCCTGACGCGCCGCACGCCCGGCCCGCTGCGCCGCCGAGGCCTGACTGGCCCGGTGCGTGGCCAGCCGGGTGACGCCAGCCGCCTTGTCGTACTCGGCCCGGCGCGAGAGCCCGGCATCGACGACCACCGACACGCCATCGAGCGTCAGCGAGGTTTCGGCAATCGCCGTTGCCAGGACCACCCGGCGGCGCCCTTCCGGATCGCGGCGGATCGCGGCGCGCTGCGCGGCCGGTTCGCACTGGCCATGCAGCGGCAGGACCAGCGCTTGCGGCAGCCTGTCAGCCAGACGTTCGGCCACCCGCTCGATCTCACGAACGCCGGGCAGGAACGCGAGCACATCCCCCTCCTGCTCGCGCCAGGCGGTCAGGACCGCCGATGTCATGGCATCCTCGATCCGCTGACCGGGCGCGCTGCCCAGCCAGCGCACGGCAAGCGGCCAGGCCTTGCCCGCGCTCTCGACCACCGGCGTGCCCTCTCCCAGCAGCCGGGCAAAGCGCGACCCGTCGATCGTGGCGGACATCACCACCAGCCGCAGATCCTCGCGCAGCACATCGCGGCACTCGATGGCCAGCGCCAGCCCCAGATCGCTGTCGAGATGCCGCTCGTGCGCCTCGTCGAAGAGCACGGCGGAAACCCCGGCCAATTCGGGATCGGACAGGATCGTGGAAACGAAGATCGCCTCGGTCATCACCACGACGCGGGTGCGCGCGGAGCGGCGGGTGTCGAGGCGGGTCACATAGCCGATCGTCTCCCCCGCCTTTTCGCCCAGTTGCTCCGCCATGCGCTCGGCCGCCGCACGCGCGGCCACCCGGCGCGGAGAGAGCAGGATCACCGTACCGCCGCACCACGGCTCGGCCAGCAATGCCGGGGCCACCGCCGTCGTCTTGCCCGCCCCCGGCGGCGCGATCAGCACGGCGCCGGTCTGCGCCCGCAACGCGTGCAAAAGGTCGTCCAGGACAGCATGAATTGGCAGGCCGTTCACCAGCGGTGCCTTAGATATTGCACGGCCTCCTGCCTAGCAGCGCAATACCCTCCTCCACGTTTCTTCAACACTTCATCCTTATTGCGCCCATCAGCGATTAACGGCACAAACAACGAAGGCCCGAACTCCCGGAAAATGAACCGAGCTGGTCAACATCCTCTTCCGGTAGCGCAATACCTGCGATTGCGGGAACAAATTCCTGCGCTTTACGGGCTCTTATCTGTCAACGCGGCTATTCTGGCTTACACCCACCGCAATCTGGCTCCGGGTCCGCTGGTGCTGACCATCCCGGCGATTCTGATTGCCGCGTGCATGATTCGCATGCTGATATGGATGCGCCCGGTCTCCGAAAAGGATCTGGATATCTCGCTGGTCCGGCCGCGTCTCCGGCGCACGGTGCTCCTGGCCATTGCCCTGTCTGTGGCTTACGTATTCTGGGCCATGAGCCTGGACCGTTACGGCGGCCCCTACGAACACGGCCATGTCGCGATATTCGTTGCCGTGACCGTGCTTGGCTGCATTTTCTGCCTGACGTTCCTGCCTGTAGCTGCATTGCTGGTCGCCGTAAGCGTTCTCGGCACATTCCTCGTGTACTGCTTTGTGCAGGGCACCGAGGTGCTGGTCGCGATCGCGCTCAACATCGCGCTTGTCACGGCCGTCGTTCTGAAGATCCTGCGCGATTACTACGAATCCTTCGTCAGCCTCGAAAAGTCCCAGCGCGAACTCCAGAGCGAACGCCGCCAGGCGCAAAACCTCAGCGAGGAAAACGCACGGCTCGCGCAGACCGACGCTCTGACCGGCATGCCCAACCGCCGCTATTTCTTCGCGACGCTGAAAGGCCTGCTCGACCGCGCAGAGCCGGGCGAGACCTTTACCATCGGCCTTATCGACCTCGACCGTTTCAAACCCATCAACGACACCCACGGCCACGCGCATGGCGACCGTCTGCTGCAAGTGATCGGCCAGCGGATGATAGCCTTGTGCCCCAGCGACACGATCGTCGCCCGGCTGGGCGGCGACGAATTCGGGCTGATCGTCATGGACGGGCCTGAAGGCGCCGAACGGGTAGCCCAGTCCTTGTGCCGGGCCATTCACGAGCCCGTGCAGATCGGCGACGTTATGGTTGCCGTAGGGTGCTCGGCAGGGCTTGCCGTCTATCCGGAAACGGCAAGCAGCGCCGAGTTGCTCTTCGACCGGGCCGATTTCGCACTCTATCACGCCAAGAAGCAGAATCGCGGGCAGTGCGTTCTGTTTACCGAGAAGCTGGAACACCTGATCCGGTCAGAACAGGCGATCGACGCGGCTATGCAAGTCGCCGATCTGGATACGGAACTGACGCTGGTCTATCAGCCAATCGTCACCACCGAAGATCTGGAGCCGATTGGCGTAGAGTGCCTTGCGAGGTGGACTTCGCCCACTCTGGGAGAGGTTTCCCCCGAACTCATGATCGCTTCGGCCGAGCGCGTCGGGCGCGCCCGCGAAGTGGCCCTGACCTTGTTCGATACGGCCCTGGAAGCAGTCCGGCAGCTTCCGGCGGCATTGCGCGTATCGTTCAACCTGTCCGGCCACAATCTGTGCGATGCCAGCACGATCACGGCCCTGCTGGAACGCCTGACGGCGTCGCAATGCGATGCCAGCAGGCTCCTGTTCGAAATAACCGAAACCTCGCTTATCACCGATATCGACATTGCCGAGGCCGCGCTCCAGCGGCTGCGCGATACCGGGGCCCGCATTGCGCTGGACGATTTCGGCACCGGCTATTCCAGTTTGTCCTCGCTTCACAAACTGCCGCTCGACATGGTCAAGATCGATCGCAGCTTTGCCGCCCGCCTTGGCGACGCATCGGGACGGCGGCTGATTACGGCGATCCGCAATCTGGCCCGCTCGCTCTCTCTGGAATGCGTGATCGAAGGCATCGAGACGGAGGAACAGCTTATCAGCGCCCGGCTCGCCGGTTTCTCGCTGGCACAAGGCTACTTCATTGCCCGGCCCATGGATTTCGCCAGTCTTCTAGCCCGGCTGAACGACGGCACAGCCGAGCGGTGGAGCGCTGCCTGACCGGGCGCGCTGCCCCGGCGGGTTTCAACCGGCAGCCGGTGTCTTCGTCCCGTAGTCGATCCGGATACGGACCCACGTGCCAAGCTGCGGCTTGCCATTGATCCGCGGCGGAACGACCTGAAACTGCCACGCTGCATCAAGCACGGCCCGCCCAAATCCGGACCCGCGTGGAGATTCTCCCAGAATCTGGCAATTGTCGACGCGATAGTGCTCCAGCGTCTGGCAGGCGATCATGCCCCATCCCTGCCTCGGCGCACCGGCAGGCAGGTAGCCGCCAAGCTGCGCATCGGTGGGTTCGCGGAACCAGTCCGCATTGTAGAGGATTGCGCCGCCCGGTCCCTCTCCCGGCCCATATACCGCACCGCCGCCCGCCGGGGCGCTGTCCCCGGAACGCTTCATGCCGCCAATGTCCGCGGCGGCCATGTCTGCACTCGACATCTTGAGAAAGGTAAAGGCCGGTTTTTGAGCGGCTGCCGGTGGCTCGACCGTCGGTACGGGCTTTTTGGCCTGGGCCTCGCTGCGGACAGGGCGGCGCGTCTCGGGCTTTTTCTTCTCCTGCCGGGCCTTTTCCTTGGCCTTGTTACCCGCTTCTTTGTCGTTGCCCGCGACATCGAATGTGACCGGGTTCTTCTGCTTCTCCAGCCGGGGCGCCACCTGCGTTTGATAGATCGCCACCAGCAGCGCCATCACGACGATCGCCGCCGAAAGCACCATGGAGATCAGCCGTTGACGAGGCGACCCGGACTGATAGCCCGTCGGCACACGATCAGATTGAGAACGCATCACGCCGCTGAGATATGCAAGCCCGGATTTCACTGCAATCGCCACATTATCGCAAGCCGGGCCTCAGAAAACGGCGGCAGATCTCAGTAGCGCCGCGCCACCACGAACTCGACGGCCTCAGCCATCGCCGAGCGGGCCTCACCCGCCGGGAAACCGGCAATCGCATCGATCGCGCGCTGTGCATAGAGCCGCGCCCGTTCGCGCGTCGCCTCGACGCAGCCGTGGCGGTTGATCAGCTCCACAGCATGAGCCAGATCTTCGTCCTCGGTGCGGAAACCGGCAATGGCCTCCTCCCAGAACTTGCGTTCCTCCGCATTGCCGCGTGCATAGGCCAGGATCACCGGCAGGGTCATCTTGCCCTCGCGGAAATCGTCGCCCTTGTCCTTGCCCGATTCGGAGGCTTCCGAATCGTAATCGATGGCATCGTCGACAAGCTGGAAGGCTATGCCCAGATTGCGGCCGAAAGCATCGAGCGCCAGTTCCTCCGCCTCGCTCTTTTCCGCGACAACGGCGGCAATGCGGGTGGCGGCGGCGAACAGGGCCGCAGTCTTCGAGCCGATGATCTGGAGATAGTGCTCCTCGCTCGTCTCGATCTTGCGCTGGGCGGTGAGCTGATCGACTTCGCCCTCGGCAATGATGCTGGCAGCGTTCGAGAGGATCTTGAGAACCTTGAGGCTGCCATCCTCCACCATCAGTTCGAACGAGCGGGTGAACAGGAAATCGCCCACCAGAACCGTGGCGGGATTGCCGAACACGATATTGGCGGCCGCCTTGCCCCGGCGCAGGTCCGATCCGTCAACGACATCGTCATGCAGCAGCGTGGCGGTGTGGATGAACTCCACGGCCGCTGCCAGCTTGTGATGGCGAGTGCCCTGATAACCGCACAGTTCCGCGCCAGCGACAGTCAGCATCGGGCGCATGCGCTTGCCGCCGCCCGAGATCAGGTGCCCGGCGAGCGCCGGGATCAGCGGGATCTCGCTCTGCATCCGGTCGAGGATGACGGAATTGACGCTGTTCATACCGGCGGCGGTCAGCGCCAGCATGGGAGCGAGGGAAGGCTGCGACCTGCGGGAACGCAGGGAAATAACGTCTGCACTCATCGCCCCGCGCATTGCGCGCTGATCGTCTTCAACGCAAGTGTAAACGCTAACCGTCAGGTAAACAGTCCGGCTGGCAGACGGGGAAAACCCGTGCTAGCGCAGCCGCACGATGACCCAGGACACACCCGCTACCGACGCCATTCTCGCCGGCTTCCGCTCCAGCATCGACAACATCGATGCCGCGCTGATCCACATCCTGGCCGAACGGTTCCGCATCACGCAGGCCGTGGGCGCCTACAAGGCCGAGCACGACCTGCCCGCATCCGATCCCGGGCGCGAGGAACGGCAGATTGCCCGCCTGCGCAAACTGGCGGAAGACGCCAATCTCGATCCCGATTTCGGCGAGAAGTTCATTCGCTTCGTGATTGACGAAGTCATCCGCCACCACGAGCGCGCAAAAGCGGGCTGACGGCAACGCCGCCAGCCCTCCTGCCGGTCACTCTTCGACGAGATCCTGCAACTTGCTCAGCAGGGTCTGGATACGGGTGGCCGCTTCGGTGAAGGTCTGCACGTCTTCCCGGTTGTTGTTGCCACGCGCTTCCTTGGCGGCTTCGACGTAGCCTTCCATATCGGCCTCAAGGGCATCAACCAGCATTTCGATCTCGTCGGAGGTCAATGCGAGGGGGATGGTGTCGGTCATGGCTGCTCCTTGGAATTCATCGATGGGCCACATGAGGGCAGCCGGGCCGATCCGCAACCCGTTTCGGGCACCTTGTCCCCGGCGGGTCAGGCCGCCCCGGCCATTCAGGACACCGCGCGCGGCAGCCGGAGTTTGACAAGCAGACCGCCCAGATCCTCGCTCTCTTCCAGCGCAACCGTGCCGCCATAGATTTCGACAACATCGCGCACGATGGCCAGGCCAAGCCCGGTCCCCGGCTTGCCGGTATCGAGCCGCGCCCCGCGATCGAATATCCGCACGCGCTCGGCCTCGGGAATGCCCATGCCATCGTCCTCGATCCAGATCTCGCAAAACCGGGGCGTCTTTTCCCCCGCATCCACCGTCACGAAGACACTGCCGCCGCCGTACTTCGCGGCGTTTTCGATCAGGTTGCCGAGAAGTTCCTCCAGATCCTGCTTTTCCATCGCCACGGCCGCAGCCTGATTGCCGTCGAGGTCGAAGCGGGTGTCCTCATAGAGCCGCTCTACCGCGCGCAGCACCGCCTCCAGACTGGGCCAGACATCCGCGCGCGACAGGCCTGCCGCGCGCCGCCCCACGGCCCGGGCGCGGGCCAGGTGGTGATCGACCTGGCGGCGCATAACCGCCGCCTCCCGGATTACGGTATTGGACAAGTCCGGCGCCTGCGCGGTCGCCGCGTTCATCAGCACTGTCAGCGGGGTCTTGAGCGCATGGGCCAGGTTGCCAGCGTGCGTGCGCGCTTCCTCCGCCTGCTGCTCGGTATGGGCCAGCAGGGCATTGAGTTCGCCCACCAGCGGCTCGACTTCCTGCGGCAGGGGCTCGGTCACGCGCGCGGCGCCAGTGGTGCGCAGTTTCTGGATCGCGCGGCGGACATGGCGCAGCGGGAACAGGCCATACCACGTCTGCATCCCGGCCATCAGCAGCAGCCCGAAGCCCAGCGCCACGAAACTGTAGACCAGAATCGCGCGGATCGTCTTGATCTGCTCGTTCAGATCCTTGCGGCTGGCCGCAACCGTGAACATCCATTTGGTTTTGCTGCCCGGCAGGATGATCGAACGTTCCATCACCCGCAGCGGCTCGCCCTCGAACTGGTCGCTGTCATAGACATGCGGCTGCGCGTCGAAGTGATCCTCGGGCACATCAAGGCTGCGGTCCCACAGCGAGCGCGAGGGATAGTCCTCATGCCCCTTGCCGCGAATCTGCCAGTAGAGGCCGGAATTGGGCTCCATGAAGCGCTGATCGCCGAGCGGGCGGATGAAGAACACATCGCCGTCCGCCCCGATCTCCGCCGAGCCGATCATGCCGGTGAGCATGTAGCCGAGCTGCTCGTCAAAATTGCGGGTGACGAGCCCCGTCAGCGTATGATCGAGCGCCAGCCCGCCCACCAGCAGCAGGACCGAAATCCAGCCCGCCGCGATCAGCATCATGCGCCGGGCAAGCGATCCGGTATGCGTGGGCGCCGCACTCCCGTCCGCCGCAGCCGGAACCTTCGCCCCCGCAGGTGCGCTGGCCGGCCCGGACGGCGGTTCAGCCGCGGGGGGCGTCGGCGGGATCGTCGAGGCTGTAGCCAAGGCCACGGATCGTCGTGATGACATCGGCACCCAGCTTCTTGCGGATGCGCGTGACGAAGACCTCGATCGTGTTCGAATCGCGGTCGAAATCCTGATCGTAGATGTGCTCGATCAGTTCGGTGCGGCTGACCACCTTGCCCTTGTGGTGCATCAGGTAGGACAGCAGCTTGTATTCCTGCGCCGTCAGCTTCACCGGCTCGCCGGACAGCGTGACCCGGCCCGAGCGGGTATCGAGCCGCACGTCGCCCGCCGTCAGTTCGCTCGACGTATTGCCCGAAGCGCGGCGGATCAGCGCGCGCAGGCGGGCAATCAGTTCCTCGGTCTGGAACGGCTTGGCCAGATAATCGTCCGCCCCGGCATCGAGCCCGGCCACCTTGTCCGACCAGCTGTCGCGCGCGGTCAGCACCAGAACCGGAAAATTGCGCCCTTCCTTGCGCCACATGCCCAGCACAGTAAGCCCGTCGATCTCGGGCAGGCCGAGATCAAGGATCACCGCGTCGTATTCTTCGGTAGAGCCGAGGAAATGCCCGTCTTCACCATCGGTGGACAGGTCCACGGCATAGCCGGTCTGCTCCAGCGTGGTCTTGAGCTGGTTGCCCAGAGTAGGTTCATCCTCGACGATCAGGATGCGCAATTCAGGTCTCCCTTAAAGAACCCGGCTGAAATGGGCCGAAACCCGGTGAGCGTCAAGCGAGGCTGCCCGGGGTACGGTTACCGCGATTGGCCGATGATGCGCCCGGTGCGGGCATCGACATCGACATAATAGACTTTTCCGTTCTGGATGAACTTCAGCCGGTAAGCCATTGCGGCGGAATCATAATCGGGGCCAAGGTATTGCTTCCCCCCCATCCGCGGCAGCACGATCCTTTCGATCTGGCGGATCGAGAGGATATTGCCTGCCTTGCGTTCCTTGCGCGCTTCGCCCTGCTCACCGCTGTCGTCCGCATGGGCACGGACAGGAAGCGAGGCTGCGCCGAGCGCAAGCGCCGAAAGTGCGGAGAGGGGAAGGAGAAGCTTTTTCATCACAGTCTGGGTGCCTAAGGTTCCGGCGTTGAACAAGTCCTGAATGTGGCGGGAAGGTGGCAGACAGGTTCACCTGTTGCCAATTTCCCACGCCACTTTCCCACGCCATCCACGCCTCCGGCTCTCGCCGCCCGCTTGCAGCCCCTTGCCCCCGCTTGTAGGGGCCGCGCATGGCAATCGCACCGATCCTCAGCTGGGAAGGCCTCGGCCTGATCCAGGGTTCCGGCTGGCTCTTCCGGGGCCTCGACATCAATATCGCTCCGCGCGACCGGCTGGCGCTGATCGGGCGCAACGGCGCGGGCAAGACCACGCTGCTCAAGCTGATCGCCGGTTTCGTCGAGGCGGACGAGGGCAAACGCTCGATCCAGCCCGGCGCGCGCGTGGTCACGCTGGAGCAGGATCCGTTCTTCAAGGGCCATGATACCCTGCTCGATTTCGCCCTGCACGGCCCCGATGCGCCCCAGCAGCACGAAGTGGAGGCGATTGCCGACCAGCTCGGCATCGACTTGTCGCGCGAGGCCGCCAGCGCCTCGGGCGGCGAGCGGCGCCGCGCCGCGCTGTGCCGCGCGCTCGCTTCCGAGCCCGACGTGCTGCTGCTCGACGAGCCGACCAACCACCTCGATCTGGCCGCTATCGAATGGCTCGAATCCTGGCTGCAGCGCTACAACGGCGCTTTCGTGGTGATCAGCCACGACCGCACGTTCCTCACCCGCCTGACCAAGGCCACCTTGTGGCTCGACCGGGGATCGCTACGCCGCAAGGACGTGGGCTTCGGCGGGTTCGAGGCGTGGGAAGAGGAAGTGCAGAAGGAAGAGACCCGCGCCGCCGAAAAGCTCGACGCCAAGCTCAAGATCGAGGCGCACTGGCTGGAGCGCGGCGTCACGGCCCGGCGCAAGCGCAATCAGGGGCGCCTCGCCAAACTGTGGGAAATGCGCGCCGAACGCGCCGCCATGATGTCCCCCGCCGGCACCGCCAAGCTCGCCGTCGCAGGCGATGGCAGCAAGACCAAGTCGGTGATCGTTGCCGAGCACGTGACCAAGCGCTTCGGGGCCGGAGACACTCAGCGCACGGTCCTCAAGGACTTCAACTTGCGCATCCAGCGCGGCGACCGGATCGGCATCGTCGGCGCCAATGGCGCGGGCAAGTCGACCCTGCTCAAGATCCTGACCGGCGAACTGGCGCCCGACGAAGGCACTGTCACGCTCGCCAATACCCTGACCACGATCATCATCGACCAGCAGCGCAGCCTGCTCAAACCGGAAATGAAGCTGCGCGACGTGATCGCCGACGGCAGCGACTGGCTCGACGTGCGCGGAGTGCGCAAGCATGTGCAGGGCTATCTCAAGGACTTCCTGTTCGATCCCGGCCTGATCGATGCCAAAGTGGGCACGCTTTCGGGCGGCGAGCGCTCGCGCCTGCTGCTGGCCCGCGAATTTGCCCGCCCCTCCAACCTGCTGGTGCTGGACGAGCCGACCAACGACCTCGACCTCGAAACACTCGACCTCCTGCAGGAAGTGATCTCGGACTACGACGGCACCGTGCTGATCGTCAGCCACGACCGCGACTTCCTCGACCGCACCGTGAACCTGACGCTGGGGCTCGACGGATCGGGCCATATCGATGTGATCGCGGGCGGCTATGCGGACTGGGAAGCCAAGCGCAAGCAGCGCACCGCGCCTGCCAAGGCCAAAGCGAAGGCCGAAGGTGCCGCCCCGCCCCCTCCCCCGCCGCCGAAAAAGACCAAGCTCTCCTACAAGGACCAGCGCGACTACGACCTGCTGCCCGGCCGGATCGAGGAACTGGAAGCCGCGATCGTGCGCGACGAGGAGGCCCTGGCCGATCCCACCCTCTACACCCGCGATCCCAAGAAATTCGCCGCCCTGACCGCCGCGATCGAGAAAGCCCGCGCGGACAAGGAAGCTGCCGAGGAACGCTGGCTGGAACTGGCGGAACAGGTCGAAGGCTGACACGGCGCCTGCGTGCTTCGACAGGCTCAGCACGAGCGGAGAGGGATGCACAAGGTGACACCCGGTTGACACGATTTACACTGTCCAAGGGGAAAACCTGTCACCTTGGACCGTAAAGTGTCACCTTGTGCCGTCCATGTGTCACTTTGCGCGCAGCGATGTGTCACCTTGCATTCCGATGTGTCACTTTGTGGCCCGTTCCATCCGGAAAGCATCGCCATTGCGAGCGGCCGCAGGCCGCGCGGCCATCCAGCGCGATTTACGCCGCACTGGATGGCTCCACCCGCCTCGCGGGTTCGCGATGACGAAACATTGAGGATCATCCCATTCCTCCAGCACCAGATGCGTGGAATTGGAAACACCCGCGCTCACCCTGAGCTTGTTGAAGGGTCTGGAGGCCGGCGTTGCGCCAGCATGCTTCGACAAGCTTAGGACGGATCGACATTCAGAAGATGGCGAGCCGAAAATGGTGATTTTGCGCGAGCCGGAGCGCAGCGTACTTCATGTACGTGAGCACCGGAAGCGTGCAAAAGCGCCATTTGCAGGCCGTCAGGGCTGAATGTCGATCCGTCCTAGCACGAGCGGAGGCAAACACCGCTCTCCTGTCCGTTCGTGGCAAGCGAAGTCGAGACACTTCAACCTCTCACCCGGTAGAAATCCGCCACCCGGTCAAGCGCCAGCCCCAGCACCAGTTTGCCGCTGCGCACCGGCCAGCCCAACGCCTTTTCGGCCGAGGGCAGCCCCTCCCCGGCACAGGCCACGCGCCAGAGGATGTCGGACAGCCCCGGCCCCGCTGCCGCAATCGCCCCGTCGAACCGCGCCTTGGCCGCAAGCTGGCGCTCGCCGGGCGTCAGCTCCGCGTCCGGCCCGCCGGACACCCGCACCGGATCCCAGCGCATGGTGACGCGCGGGGCGAGCTGCGCGCGCTCCCAATCGGCGCGCAACTGCTCGCCCGCCGCCAGACGCCGGTCGGTCAGGTGCCCGCGCGCATGCAGCCAGGTGAGCGGCGATTCGGCCAGATTGACCGTAGCGCTGCGCCGCCCCCGGCGGGGACCGGAGCCGGAACGGCACGGCCCTTCACTGGTCAGTTCGCGTTCGACGAGATGCTGCTTCATGACGGTCTCCCTGTAACGAACGGGAAACTTGCCAAACGCGGCTATCTGTAGGAAAGAGAAAAACCAAATAGGTTATCAAATCGAGGCCCATCATGATCAACCGCATCCGCGACATCCGCAAGCAGAAGGGCATGACGCTGGCCGACGTTGCCGCCGCCTGCGAGCCGCCGACCACAGCGCAGACCATCGGCCGTCTCGAAACGGGCATGCGCAACCTTTCGCTCGTGTGGATGAACCGGATTGCCGCCGCCCTCGACGTCGAGCCCGAACTGCTCCTGCGCAGCGAAGACAGCGAGCCGCCGCGCATTGTCGCGGTGCTGGGCGATCAGGGCGCCGAGGCCGCGCGCAACCCCGTCGAGCCCATGCTGCCCCACACGCTCTCCACCGATGCCCCCTGGCTGGTGCTGGTGGTGGAGGCCTCCTGCGGCGAGTACCGGGCGGGCGATCAGGTCTGGCTGCGCCAGTATCCGCCCGAAGACGCCCCCCGGCTGATGAACCGCGATGTGCTGGCGCCCCGCCCCGGCGGCCGCTTCGCCTTCGGGCGTCTGATCGATCGCGACGGGGATCGCATCGCATTGCTGCCCCCCTCCAGCGGCCAGCGCCAGGTGGTTGTGGAACATCCCGCGTGGCTGGCCGTTGCCGAGATGCTTGTCAGGAAACTCTGAAGCGCTACGAATGGCGTTATCCATGCGGATTCTTTCGATTTCCACGCTCTTCCCGAATCCGGTGAAGCCCTCGTTCGGCGTCTTCGTCGGCAACCAGATGCGCGCGGTCGTCGCGCGCGGCGATGTCGATCTGACGATGATCAGCCCCATCGGCATGCCGCCCTGGCCGCTGTCGACGCGCCCGCCCTACGCCCGGCTGCGCGATATCCCGAAGGTGAGCGAAGCGGTGGGGCTCAAGGTTCACTATCCGCGCTTCATGCTGTTCCCCAAGATCGGCGGCGATTCCAATCCGGGGCGCATTGCCTCGGCCGTGCTGCCGCTGGCGCGCAAGCTGCACGCGGAAAAGCCCTTCGATCTGGTCGATGCGCAGTTCTTCTTCCCCGATGGCCCTGCGGCCGCGATCATCGCGCGCGATCTGGGCCTGCCGCTGACGATCAAATCACGCGGGGCGGACATCCACTTCTGGGGCCAGCGTCCGCGCGCGCTGGCGCAAATGCGCAAGGCAGCGGAACAGTCCGCCGGGCTGCTCGCCGTCAGCCGGGCGCTGCGCGAGGATATGATCGCGCTTGGCATGCCCGCGGACCGCATCGGCGTGCACTATACCGGGCTCGACCGCGACAAGTTCCACACCGTGGAGCGCGGTGCGGCGCGCGCGTTGGTCTCGGCCATGCCCAACCTCGGCATCTGGTCCGAAGGGCCGCTGCTGGTCACGCCCGGCGCGCTGATCCCGCGCAAGGGGCAGCGGCTGGTCATCGAAGCGCTGACGCACTTGCCCGATGCGCGGCTGGCACTGGCCGGTGCGGGCGAGGACGAGACCGGCCTCAAAGCCCTGGCCAAACGGCTGGGCGTGGCCGACCGGGTGCAGTTCCTCGGCCTCGTCGATCACGACGCGCTGCCGCATGTGCTTTGCGCCGCGGACGTGCTGGTGCTGCCCTCGGCCAGCGAGGGGCTCGCCAATGTCTGGATCGAGGGCCTTGCCTGCGGCACGCCCATCGTGATCCCCGACATCGGCGGTGCCCGCGAGATCGTGAAGGACGAGAGCGCCGGGCGCCTGATATCGCGCACGCCTGAAAGCATTGCCGAAGCGGTAACCGCGATTCTGGCCGATCCGCCCAGCCAGGCGGACGTCGCCGCCAACGTCAGCCGCTTCAGCTGGGGCATCAGCGCCCGCAATATCGTGCGCTTCTGGAGCGACGTTCTGGAAGGCATGCCCATCGGCGCCGAGGAACATCTCGCAGGCGCCTGGTAGGCCGTTAAACGAAAAGCCCCGAAGCCGCGCTTTACGGCTCCGGGGCTTTCGAACCAGTCTGTTACCGATGGTTCAGGGCTTGGCGCTGCGTTCGCGCGCCAGACGCTCCTGCCGGTCCACCGCCGATTCGGTGGGCACGAAGCTGTCTCCGCTCACGCCCAGCCAGATCAGGATCGGCGCGGCCATGTAGATCGAGCTGTACGTACCCACGAAGATGCCGAGCACGATCGCCGCGGTCAGTCCGAACAGGCTTTCCGGCCCGAAGAACAGCAGCGGGATCAGTGCCACCAGCAGCGTCGCAGACGTCATCACGGTCCGCGCCAGCGTCTCGTTCACCGACATGTCCAGCAGCTCGGGAAGCGGCATCTTGCGAAACTTCTTCAGATCCTCGCGGATACGGTCGTAAACGACGATCGTATCGTTGAGCGAATAGCCGATAATGGCCAGGATCGCGGCGATGATCTGCAGGCTGAATTCGAGCTGGAACAGCGCGAACATGCCCAGCGTCAGCGACACGTCGTGGAACAGAGCGAACAGCGCGCCCACGCCGAACTGCCATTCGAAGCGGACCCAGATGTAGATCGAGATCGCCAGCATCGCCGCACCCAGCGCGTAAAGCGCGGTCTGGCGGAATTCGCCCGAGACCTTGCCCGACACCGTGCTGACGCTTTCGATCCGCACATCGGGATTGCCCGCCCGGATGGTGGCGATGATCTTCTTGGAGATCGCCTCGGCCGCGCCGGGGTTACCCTCGGCGCTTTCGGGCAGCTTGGTGCGGATCGAGACTTCGTTGGGCGCGCCGAAGCGCTGGATCACCGGATCACCGTACCCCAGCTTGCTCACCTGCTCGCGCAGGGCGGCAACGGGCGCGGCGGCCTGTTTGGTGAAAGTGGCCTCAATTTCCTGGCCGCCGGCGAAATCGACGCCGTAGTTCAGCCCCTTGTTCATGATCAGGCCCCAGCTCGCGGCGATCAGGATCATGCTGACCACGTAGAACGGCACCCGCCAGCGCAGGAACTTGATGTTGGTGTTGTCGGGGACAAGCTTGAGTAGACGCATGGCAGCAGTCCCTTACACGTTCAGTTCGGTGGGCCGCGCCTTGCGCAGCCAGTCGGCCACCCACATGCGGGTCAGCGTCACACCGGTGAAGACCGAAGTGAACAGGCCGATGATGAGAACCACCGCGAAACCGCGCACCGGGCCCGAGCCGAAGGCAAAGAGCAGCACGCCCGCGATGAAGTTGGTGATGTTCGCGTCATAGATCGCGCGGCTGGCTTCCTTGTAGCCGTTCTCCACCGCCGCGATCACGCGCCGCCCCTTCTTGCGCTCCTCGCGCATGCGTTCGTAGATCAGCACGTTGGCGTCCACCGCAGCACCGATGGTGAGCACGAAACCGGCAAGGCCTGGCAGCGTCAGGGTCGTGCCCATGACCGCCATGACGCCGAGGATCATCATCAGGTTGAAGATCAGCGCGATCGTCGCATAGATGCCGAAACGGCCATAGACCGCGATCATCAGCAGCACGACCAGCCCCGAACCGACGCCCATGGCGATCAGGCCCTTGCGGATCGAGTCGGCGCCCAGGTCAGGCCCTACGGTGCGTTCCTCGACCACGGTAAGATCGACCGGCAACGCGCCCGAACGCAGCGCGATGGCGAGCTGTGTGGCCGACTGCACGGAGAAGCTGCCCTGGATCTGCGCGCTGCCGCCCAGGATCGGCTCATTGATGCTGGGGGCGGAGAGCACCTTGCCGTCGAGGATGATGGCGAAGCGCTTGTTGACGTTCTCGCTGGTCAGCTTGGCGAACTTGGCTCCGCCCTGCTGATCGAACGTGATCGAGACGACCGGCGTATTGTTGCGGCTGTCGAACGCCTGCTTGGCATTGGTGAGCTGATCGCCCTTGATGCCGCCCAGACGCTTGACCGCGATCACCGGAACGCCGCCGGAACCGGGAGCATTGGGATCGGCCCAGGGCACGATCTCGTCGCCCGGAGGGGCAATGCCCTGCTTAACGTCGTTCGGCGCGGCAGTCTCGTCAACCAGCTTGAATTCGAGCTTGGCGGTCTTGCCGAGCAGTTCCTTCAGCGCGGTCGGATCGTCGAGGCCGGGAACCTGCACGACAATGCGGTTCTCGCCCTGGCGGATGATCGTCGGTTCGCGGGTGCCGAGCGCGTCGATACGCTTACGGATCACCTCAATCGCCGAATCCATCGCGTTGGACACGGCCTGCGCCAGCCCTTCGCGAGTCGGCGTCAGCACGAAACGGCTGCCGTCCTCGACCGCGATATCCCAGTCGCGCTGGCCGGTGAGCCCGGCGCCGGTGGTGAGCGGCAGGATTTCCTCCCGCGCGGCATCGACCTGCGAGGGATCCTTGAGCAGAAAGCTCAACCGGCCGCCCGCGCTGGAGATATCGCCGATGCGGATGCGCGGCTTGGCCAGCTTGAAACGGCCCCGTACGGACTCTTCCATGTTCTCAAGGCGCTGCTGGGCGACCTGCTTTTCATTGGCTTCGAGCAGGATGTGGCTCCCGCCCGCAAGGTCAAGCCCGAGGCTGACCTGCGGATTGGGGAGCGCGGAGGGCCACGGAAGCCCGGATACGGAAAACAGGGAAGGCAGCGCGGCAGCAGCGACGGCAAGCGTCAGCCCCCAGTACCAGAGCTTCTTCCAGGTAGGAAATTCGAGCATTGCCTGTAGCTTCTCTCCAATCGGGCTCCCGCACCGGAGAGCCCCGGAAACTTCTGCGTCGCGAAGCTCAGTCGTTCGCGGGCTTGGATCCGGCGGGCGGGATCACATCGACGATCGTGGACTTGAGCGCCTTGACCTTCACGCCCTGTGCGATCTCCACTTCGGCGTAGTTCTCGTCAACCTTGAGCACTTTGCCGACGAAACCGCCGCCCGTCAGCACTTCATCGCCCTTCTTGAGCCCGCCGAGCTTCGCCTTGTGCTCCTTCTGCTGCTTCATCTGCGGACGCAGGATGAGGAACCAGAAGATCAGGCCCATGGCGACGAACGGCAAGTACTGAATCCACGCCGGCGGCGCCCCCGCGGGAACGGCTGCGGCAAGCTGGTTGAGAATCGAGGTCTGCATTGAACTGAGGGGCCTTCTCGTGTTCAGCCGGTTGGCGGCTTCGGGGAGCCTGCACACGGCATCCCATATGCCGCACAGCTCACCCGGAAAACAACAACCTGACTTTTCCGGATGCGGGCGGTTAGCAACAAAGCGCCGCACTGGCAACGCGTGCGCCGTTTTCCGTCCGCCTGCGCATGCACCGGCAGATAGGCCCCCGCACAGCGAGTTCAAGCCGCCCCTTTCGGATGGCAAAAGACTTTTTCCAGACCCGCTTGCGTTCATCGCACGAGGTGCCTATAGGCCGCGCTCCGGTCGGGACGTAGCGCAGCCTGGTAGCGCATCACACTGGGGGTGTGGGGGTCGGAGGTTCGAATCCTCTCGTCCCGACCAATTTTTCCGAAAGACGATGTTTTCCGCAGATTGCGGCCGCTTTCGGAAAAGCGTTTTCCTACACAAACCTATATGGTTATCTATTCGTGAGTCACTAACCGGAAACGGAAGTCTCGCCCATGCCTCTGCTCGATTCGATCCTCGGTCCCGTCACCCGCATCATCGACAAGGTGATCCCCGATCCCGAAGCCCGCGACCGGGCCAAGCTGGAACTGCTCAAGCTCGGCAATTCACAGGAACTGGACATGCTGCGCGCCAGCCTTTCGGCGATAGTCGCCGAGGCCCGATCAAGCGATCCGTGGACCAGCCGCGCGCGTCCCAGTTTTCTCTACGTCATGTATATCATGATCCTGTGGGCCCTGCCGATGGGGCTTGTCAGCGCGTTCAGCCCCGGCACGGCCAAGGCCATTTCTTCCGGCATCAGCGCCTACCTAGCCGCGATTCCAGAGCCGCTCTACGCGCTCTTCGGCACTGGTTATCTGGGATATTCGGCGATGCGCCAGTGGGGCAAGGTCAAAGGCTCGGACCGCTAAGCCGCCAAAACGCGCTGTATTCTATCGAGGCACGTGCGCCCCCCGCCTTTTTTCCTCGCCAATGGGGCGCCCTGATCCAACAGTTTCACACCGCACGGATATCACAAGCGACCGGGCGCGGGCAGCGTCAGAAAACTCTCCTAAAGCCAACGCCCACCATCTTTACCTCACAAACTAGATTACAGAACTATCTCTTCCTAAGAAATATAAAAATAGCAGCCCCAAACACTGACGGGGTTAACTTGTGAATCACAGTAAAAATCCAATAAATAATTTTACTATTAAAGTGGTACGAAGGATCTGCCGAATAGGAAAAAACCACCACATCGCACGTATCACCAAAAATTTTCTCTATGTCTTTCTTCGAATTCATCCTATAATAAGTATGAAATTCATCCTCAATATTTCTTTCTGGCTGTATGAATTTCAGAAAATACGCATGGTATTTATTTCTAAAAAGACGAGAAAAGAACGATATATAGCCAAATTTGTTAGGAGTTCTGGCGCAAATATACCCCCCCGGCTTTAGCACCCTAATCAATTCACTAGCCACCTGCCGGGGGTCTTCAATGTGCTCAAAAACCCAGCTAGAAACAATTAAATCAAAAAAATCCTTCTCATAAGGAAGAGCCCCTCCCACCTCCTGAATTCTAGCCTCATCAAGATACGGATTGTCCTTCACGACAGGATCCACATCGCAACCATGAATTTCAGCACATTCGCCTTTGAAATTTTGGAGACTCTTAATATAATTTGACCGGCAGTGGCTCGCCCCCGCTCCCCGCCCCGCGCCAAAATCAAGAACAATATCATCTTTTTTTAGCAGCGACTTCACTTTGGAATAAAATAAAAGAGTTCCGTCATACCGGCTAAATCCATCAATCTTAGCCTCCGGGAAGAACGCCTCCGTAATACCCCTGTCACTATGCTCCTGCTGCGCATCAGAGCTCATAAAAACCATAACCACCTCTTGTTATAGAAAGTAAATTATAGAAATAATTGAGAATAGTTTCAGCGCTAACCAGCCTTACTACAACATAGTACGCAACGATATCAGCAGTGCTTTAGTGGACGCAGGCTGCGCATCACTGACCATCACTGGGTACAAAAACAGCCCCAGAGCCCTCTCCGCGATATTAAGCGAGCACCCCTCACTCTACCGCTTCACGCACGCAAGATTTCACCAGTGTTGTGCAAGCTACTATTTGTATTAGTATATGTCGAATTAATTGTCGCAACACTCACCCATCTCCATGATTAAAAAGATTTTTTATTGTAAAAATACATCACGTTAACCATCGCTGTATGATTGCAATCGCGATATCAACAGCCCCCCTGATCGTTCCAAGCTCGCGGTTTGAGTGCAGCGGATCGCCGCGAAGCCCTCTTTTAGAAACCGCCACACGCTGGGATAGCCGAACGCGACGCAGCGGATACTAGTCTGGTGAAAACGAAGTTCGTGTCATAATTCGTCGCCCCCGCCCCTCGGCTGGCCGACAGGTCGGCCGCTCAGGATAAACTGCCCTTTGGGCAGGCGGGGGCCCCGCTACCTTTTTACGCTATGCTGCAAAAAGCAGGATCCCCGCCTGCGCGGGGATGACGGAAAATAGTGACGCGAACTTCAGTTCCACCACACTAGGCCGTAAACTCATAAATGGCCTTAAGGTTTATGATTCTGCGTGATTCAGGCTTTCCGTTGCGATGGAAGCTTGATGGCACGGCGGGCTACAAACTGACGGATCGGGAATGGGTAATCATCGAGCCCTTGCTTCCCAATAAACCGCGCGGCGTGGCGCAGGTGGATGATCGCAGAGTACTCAACGGTATCATGTGGCGCTTCCAGTCTGGTGCAACCTGGGCCGAAGTTCCAGAGCGTTATGCACCCTCAACAATTTGCTACAACCGGTTCGTGCGCTGGCGCAGGGCAGTGTCTGGGATCGGCTTCTGCCAGCCGTCTAGGCCGATTACGATGGTGATCTGGTCATGATCGATTCCACCTGTGTCCGCGTCCACCAGCATGGTGCGACGGGTAAAAAGGGGGATCCTGTTATCGTGGCACGGGATGTTCCAGGGGCGGCCACACCAGCAAACTCCACGCCCTTGCCAATGCTCGCGGACGTCCTATCGGATTGAGGCTGACCGGCGGGCAGGTCCACGATGCAGGTGCCACCCTCTTGGGCGACAAAGCCGCAGTCCGAGACGCCGCGGCCGCGCGAGATATCTGGGCCAACATTCCCAACCGTTCCAGCCGTAAAATGCGCTTCGGCTTCTCGCCCTGGCTCTACAAGCAGCGCAACCTCATCGAACGCTTCTTCAACCGGATCAAACAATTCCAGGGCATAGCACCCCGATACGGCAAGGATCCAGAAAACTACCTCGCCGCCTTCAAGCTCCTCTGCGCACGCATATGGTGCACCAATTAATGAGCCTACGCTCTACCTCGAACATACGGCGATCACTCTAATCGCCTCCGTATCCGGCGCAAACAACGGTAACGAAGCCCGGCAGCAACGCTTGCGCCAACCCGCGCGGCCGCTAAAAAGGCCGGCGCGGTCTTTCAACGGCTTCCCGGGGATTTCACGAACTATGGCAAGCAAGCTGGTCTATGTCCTCAACGGGCCTAATCTCAACCGGCTGGGCAAGCGCGAGCCGGAGATCTACGGCTCGCAAACGCTGGACGATATCGCCGCGCTGCTGGTGGAGCGCGGCGAGGCGCTCGGCTGCGAAATCGAGATGCGCCAATCCAACCACGAAGGCCACCTTGTGGACTGGCTGCACGAAGCGCAGGACGAAAGCGCCCATGCCGTGCTGCTCAACGCCGGGGCCTATACCCATACGTCGGTGGCGCTGCTCGATGCGATCCGCTCGATTTCGGTGCCGGTGATCGAAGTCCATCTGTCCAACCCGCACACGCGCGAGCCGTTCCGGCATACGTCGTGGGTGGGACAGGCGGCCAAGGGCACGATCGCCGGTTTCGGCGCGCAGAGCTACCTGCTGGCGCTGGAAGCCGCCGCCGCGCTTTGACGCTGCGTGCAGGTCAGGCGGCGGCCTTCGCCGTCGCCCACCGAAACGATGGCGTGCACCGGGATGTCCACCATCCCGCCAGATGTGCCAGATACAATTGCCTCGCCGCCACCCCAGATCGCGACATTGCAGATCCCTTGCCGGGCAAGGGACAACAGGGCCCGCCTGACATCCTGCGCTCCGGCCTCCCGGGACAACCTGGCCACGAGAACCGGCTGACCCGCGATAGAACTGGTATCACCGAGGGGTGTGCGAAGGAGCGGGACCAGATCGCGAACGGGCTTCCCCTTCACGAGCCATTGTTTCCGGGCGGAATCGAACTGTGGCACCGTATCCCATTCCGCACGGCCCACCCCGATCGAGGCGAGCGTAGCCCCCAGTTCGAAGTCCGGCTTCGGCGGCGAAGGCCGGTGCACGAGGAAGAACCACAGATTCGCGCCCGCCAGCATCACGGCCAACGACACAAGGAAAAGCCGCCGCCGTTTCATCACAATCCAGTCAGCACGAAATCGCTACGCAATCGCTCCGGGCCTCACGTTTCCAGCGGAACGCCTGGCACGCTCTTCGACGTGCGGATCGTCAGCGAGGTCTTCACGCTGTCCACATTCGGCGCGGGCGTGAGTTTGCTGGTCAGGAATTCCTGGAAGCTCTGCAGGTCGCGGCTAACGATCTTCAAGATGAAGTCGATCTCGCCATTGAGCATGTGGCATTCGCGCACTTCGGGCAGCGTCTTCATGTGGTCTTCGAAAGCGCGCAGCGATTCTTCCGCCTGGCTCTTCAGGCTGACCAGCGCGAAAACCGTGATCGTGAAACCCAGCTTGGAGGCATCGAGATCGGCATGATAGCCCTGAATGATCCCGGCTTCCTCCAGACTGCGCACCCGGCGCAGGCATGGCGGCGCGGTGAGCCCCACGCGCTGGGCCAGTTCCACGTTGGTAATCCGCCCTTCCGCCTGCAGCTCGGCAAGGAGGCGGCGGTCGATTTCATCGAGATTGATCATTATAAATTCCCTGGCGAGTGCCCCTCGCTCCAACTTCAATGCAATATCCACATCGAAAACGCCAGCACACGGTAATATTATTGTTCCTTAGCGTAATCGTCCCGCTTTGCAACGCTGCATAGCGAACGCTTCCGATCATCCACGGCTTTGCTATTAGGAAGACTTCCCCGGCCAAACGGCGTGGGTAAAATGCAAAGTTTCCTTGCCTGTATATGGCTGTTAGCATAGCCAGCCGGGCCCTCTGGAGTTCCAATGCACTTCGACGATCGCCTGGATACGGTCCTGCGCCTTCCCGATTCCGGGGATGGCCTTGCGCGTATCCAGTATCGTCAGCTCATCGATATTCTGGGGCGGTTGCCTGCAGACGCCGCATCCGAAGCGCTCGACTCCGGATTCGCGAAACTGGCAGTCCTGTCCACACGCATTCCCGCCGCCGATCAGGCCCGGCTGCTGCGCCAGCCACTCCAGCCCATTACCAATCCCAGACTGATAGCGATTCTCGCGCAGGCGGAACCCGGTGTCGCCAGCGCGGCCATTGCCGCCGCGCAGCTTCGCGACTCCGAATGGCTTGCGCTCATTCCCGAGCTGCCGGTGCGGGCCCGCGGCATCCTGCGCCACCGCCGGGACCTCTCCGCGCCTGTCGAGGCTCTGCTGGAGCGGCTGGGCGTGCACGACCGTGGGCTTCCGCCCGCCACTGTGGCCACCGAAGCCGAAGACGACAGTTATATCTCCGGCGACGTGCTGGAACTGCTCGACATGATCGAGGATCCCCCGGCACCCACTTCGCTGCACGAATGGGCGCAGGCCCGAGCGGCCCGCGCAAAAGCGGCCGCCTCGTCTCCGGAACAGTCGGCCTCTGCGGAAGCGGGAATCGGCGCGATCGTCCGGCGCATCGAGGAATTCCGCAAGGCGCGCGAATCGCATGGGCATCCCGCTTCGGGCACCGATGCGCCCCGCCTGCCGCTAGGCGATACCGTTCCGGCCGCGGACCGGCGCGCAAAAGCCATCGACTTCGCCACCGATACGGAAGGCCGGATCAACTGGGCAGACGGGCCCTTCGCGCCGTCGGTGTTCGGTCTCAACCTTGCCGCGAACGATGACGACACCGCCCCCTCGCCCGGCCCCGGCGCCGCCATCCGCAAGCGCCAGCCGCTGCGCGCGGCGCGCCTGTGCGTCAACGGCGCTCCGGCCGTCAGCGGCGAGTGGCATGTCGATGCCGTGCCGCGCTTCGATCCGGCCAACGGGCACTTCACCGGATACTGCGGCCGTCTGCGCCGCGCCCGCCCCCGCGCCGCCGATGAGGCTGCCGCCGTGGCACGGCGCGAGGCCGGGCGCATGCGCGAGATTCTTCACGAACTGCGCACCCCGGCCAATGCCATCCAGGTGGCCGCGGAAATCGTGCAGCAACAGCTCTATGGCCCTGCCCCGCACGAATACCGCGCCCTGGCCGCCGCCATCGCCAGCGATTGCGCGCATATCCTTGCCGGGTTCGAGGAACTGGACCGGCTGGTGAAGCTGGAAACCGGCGCGCTGCAGCTGGAAGCGGGCGAATGCGATCTGGCGCAGGTTCTGGCCGAAATCATTGGCCGCCTGCATTCATGGACCGGCCCGCGCCATAGCGGGTTCGCAGTCGATCCCGGCGCGGCTCCGGGCGCGCTGCCGGTGCCGTTCGACTGCGTGGAGGTCAACCGCCTGGTCTGGCGTCTGTTTGCCGTTCTGGCAGGCGCCACGGCGCCGGAAGAACCGCTGGCTTTGACCTGGTCGGCCGGTAGCCGCAGCGTCACGGTTCGCGTTGCGCTTCCCGCCGCGCTCACCGCGCGCGAGGATGGGGAACTGTTCGGCACAAAACCGGGCGAGCGCGGACAGCCGCTTTCGGCCGGGATGTTCGGCACCGGTTTCACCCTGCGCCTTGCCGCAGCGGAAGCCGCAGCGGCGGGCGGCAGCCTGCAACGCGACGGCGATGCCCTCTGCCTGCAACTGCCGGGATTGGCCGGCACTCCCGCAAGTTCCAACCTTGCAGAGGGTTATTCGCAGTAATTCAATTCCTTGCAGTCCTTGCCTGGTGACGATTTCTCAAGGGGAGCAGGCTAGCGTCAGGGCAGCGCGAACCGGAGGGACAGTCAGCTAATGCTAGAGCTCAATCTCCTGGAAACACCTGAACCGGAGGCAAAGGCCGTCTTCCGCGAGGATTTCGGGCAACGTTTCATCGTTACCGTCGATACCGAAGAGGAGTTCGACTGGACCGCCCCGCTCGACCGGCACAAGCACAGTGTCATCACGATACCCGCGCTGCGCAAGTTCCAGCAGTTCTGCGAAAGCTTCGGCGTCGTCCCCACCTATCTGATCGATTACCCGGTCGCCTGCTCCCCCTACGCGCCCGAGGCGATCGGCGATGCCGTCACGCAGGGCCGCGCCGAAGTGGGCGTGCAACTCCATCCCTGGGTAAGCCCTCCGTTCGAGGAAGAGGTCACCGAATTCAACAGCTATGCCGGAAACCTGCCGTTTGAGCTGGAGCAGGCAAAGTTCCACGCGCTGCGCGACCGGATCGAACAGGCCTTTGGCGTGGCCCCGCGAATTTACCGTGCGGGCCGTTATGGCCTGGGTCCGCGAACCGGAGAGATCTTGCGCGAATGCGGCATCGCCATCGACACATCGGTGCGCTCGCGATTCGATTACAGCGGAACGGGCGGCCCGAACTACCGCGACCATCCGCTGCATCCCTACTGGGCCGATGCGGAACGCAGCCTGCTCGAACTGCCGCTGACCACGGTCTACTGGGGACCGCTGCGGCAGATGGGCAATGTGATCTACCCGCATCTGTGGCGCACACCTGCCATGCGCGGCATGCTGGCGCGCACCGGCCTGCTCGAACGAATCCCCCTCACGCCGGAGGGAATCACGGCCGAAGAAGCGCTGCGCGGCGTTGATATCGCCATCGACGAAGGGCTGCCGGTGCTGATGTTCTCCTTCCACAGCCCGTCACTGGCGCCGGGGCACACACCCTATGTGCGCACGGACGACGATCTCGATGAACTGTACGGCTGGTGGCGCACGCTTTTCGGCCATCTGGCACAGCGCGGGGTAAAACCGGCCAGCGTTGCCGACATCATGACGTCCGTGACGCTTGCCTGATCGCGCAAGCCAAGCTAACGGGCTCCCACCCGGCCGGTTCGTGTACCGCCGGGCGCACGGCGGTTGGGGCCTGTAGCTCAGCGGTTAGAGCTGGCCGCTCATAACGGCTAGGTCGCGGGTTCGAATCCTGCCGGGCCCACCACCACCGTGGATATACACGCCCGAAGGGTCGGGGAGTGGCGCAGTCCGGTAGCGCGCCTGCTTTGGGAGCAGGATGTCGCAGGTTCGAATCCTGTCTCCCCGACCATTTCGATTTCCCACGCCCTGCCTTCCACCGGTCCCGCTTCGGCTTGCGGTTTTGATCTGCGGCCGCTAGCCCATTGCGGGTACGAACTTTCCTGACAGTCGGATGAGAACGCAATTCCCCGGTGCAATTGACAGGGCCCGCATAGCGTGAGCGGAAACACTCCAAGGCCCGCGTCCGGCCTTGCTGCCGCATTCCTTGCAAACCGGGAACGGCTGGTGCGCTTCTTCACCAGCCGCACGCGCGACCCGCATGAGGCGGAAGACATCGTGCAGGAAATCTACCTCAGGCTGGACAGTGCCGGGACCGGCCCCATCGCGGATCCGCTGGGCTACATGCACCGCATCGGCCTCAACATCGTGATCGACCGCATGCGCGAGCGCCAGCGGCGGGCCCGGCGCGAACAGGACTGGAGCGAAGCCGCCACGACGCGGCTGGGAGAGGATCTGGTGGACGAAAGCCCCTCTCAGATCGCGCAATTGCTGGCGCGCGAGCAGCACCAGCGCTTCGCCAGCGCGCTGGAATCGATGCCGCCCGCCGCAGCGCGGGTCTTTCGCATGCACAGGATCGAAGGGCTGAGCCACAAGGACGTGGCGGAGCGTCTGGGCATATCGCGCAAGGGCGTGGAAAAGAACATGAGCACCGCCCTGCGCCATCTGGCCAAGGAATTTGCGGAATGAAGGTAGGGAAACGGGCGAGGCTTGCCGTCTCCCCTCCAAGGGCTGCGCCGCTTGCGCGAGAGAGGGCTGTACGGTGAACGACGAGGATCACGCAGAAGTGCTGGCGCAGGCAGCGCAATGGCACGCGCGCGTCCTTGGCGGCGATGCCGACTGGGACGCTTTCGCGCAATGGCTGGACGCCGCCCCCGAACATCATACGGCTTACGAAAAGATCGCCCTGCTGGAAGACGATTTCACCCGCTGGGGCCGGGACAACGCCCCTGCAGCGCCCCTGTCCCCCGCCAACGACGACAGCAGCCCGGACGCCGCCGGACGCCCGGCCAGCACGCGCCGCCGGTGGATTGCGGGCGGCGCGATCGCGGCGGTCCTGACCGCGCTGGTGAGTTTTCCGGCCGTCCGCCAGTTGTGGCCTGAAGATCCGGTCTACTACACCGCGCAGGACGCCCCCCGGCGGATCGCGCTGGCCAGCGGCACGCAAGTCCAGCTGGACCGGGGCACCCGGATCGCGGTGGAGACCGGGCGCGGCGAACATGTCGATGTGATCCGCGGCGCGATCTACGTGGATGTGCGCCATGCGGGCGGCCAGCCGCTGGAAATCGGCGCCGGAGACTACCGCATCCGCGACATCGGCACACGCTTTGCCGTTACCCGGCGCGAAACCGGCGTTTCCGTGGCTGTTGCGCAAGGGCTGGTCGATGTCTCGTGGCCCGGGCACGATCCGGTGCGGCTGGCGGCCGGGCGCAGACTCGATGCCGCAGGCGCCCAGGTGACGGTCCGCAATATTGCCGCCACGTCCGTGGCATCCTGGCGGGAAGGCCGCCTGATCTACGACAATGCCCCGCTTTCCCTGGTCGCTTCGGACCTGTCCCGCTATACGGCCGATCCCATCTATGTCGATCCTTCGGTTGCCGGCCTCAAGCTCTCCGGCGTCCTGTTCATCCGCGGCCGCGCGGACCTCCTCCAGCAGATCGAAGCCTATCTTCCGGTGGAAGTGCGCGGCGAAGGTGACGCTGTGCATATTGCCGGCAAGCCTGGGCGTTGAAACCGCACAGGCCCAGCCAGCCGTTGCCATAGACCTGCCCGCCGGTCGCCTGAGCGATGCGCTGGACGCCCTTTCGCGGCAGGCCCGGATCTCGATCGCAACCCAAGGGCCCCTGCCCGCGCTGCGGACGCCCGCGGTAAAGGGCCGGATGCCCCCCGGCGAGGCGCTGCGGCGGCTGCTGACGGGCAGCGGCTGGCAGGCCCGGCAGGCCGCGCCCGGCATCTGGCGGCTAGAGCCGAAACCGCGCCCCACCCCTCGCCCAGCGGCCGCAGGGCCGCCTCCGAAACCGGCGCCTCCCGTCGAAATCGTCGTCACAGCGCGCAAGGTCAAAGAGAATCCGGCGAATGTTCCGGCCTCGATATCCGTCATTCCCGGCGATCATTTCAGCCTCTCTTCGCCCGCGCGCAGTTCCAGCGACATCGCGGCGGAAACCGGCGGCGTCTTTTCCACCAATCTCGGCCCCGGACGCGAAAGGCTGTTCCTGCGCGGTGTGGCGGACAGCCCGTTCAATGGACCGACCCAGTCCACCGTCGGCCTGTTTCTCGACGATTCGCGGATCAATTTCGCCCTGCCCGATCCCGACCTGCGGCTGGTGGACATAGACCGGATGGAAATCCTGCGCGGCCCGCAGGGTACGCTTTACGGCAGCGGTGCGCTGGGCGGGATCATCCGCATCGTCACCAACCGGCCGGACCTTTACAGCTTCGGCGGGGACATCGCCGTGGAAGGAACCACAACTCAGGGCGGCGCGGCCGGAGGCGCGCTGGAAGGCTATGCGAACGTGCCGCTGGCCGAAGGACAGCTGGCTCTGCGCGCGGCCGCCTATACCGACACCACCGGCGGGTGGATTACCGACACCGCGCGCGGCCGCAGGAACATCAACCGGTCGCGCCGGACCGGCGGGCGGGCCGACCTGCGCTGGGTCCCCGGCGAAGGCTGGACCGTTGACCTGTCCGTGGCCGCGCAAGGGCTGCGCAGCCGCGACAGCCAATATGCCACGCAAGGCTATACGCACACGGCGGCCATCGCGGAGCCTGCGCACAATCGCTTCTTCCTTGTCCGGCTGGAGGCCAACGGCCCTATCGGCGGGCTGGATTTCCTATCGACGACGGCGATTGAATCAAACCACCTGAATCTTGCCTACGATGCCAGCAGCGTGGCCGCATCGCGCGGTCTCGATACGCCGCTCGCCTACCGCGAACAGCGCGACATCTACCTCATCAACCAGGAATTCCGTCTCAGCCGCCCGGACAAATGGATCGCGGGTGTTTCCGTGACAGACACGATCAGCGTGACCAAGGGCGTTTTCGCCGCCACGGAAGCGCAGGAGACGCTGGCCCGGCAGCTTGCCGGTCTCAATCTGGAAGCGGCGGCTTTCGGCGAATACCGGCAGCCTTTGATCGATAGCTTTGACCTGACGTTCGGCGGTCGCGCCTTCATTTCCCAGATCTACGACAATCCGCTCGACACGTCGGGCCCTGGCATCAAGACTTTCGGCGTAACGCCCAGCGCCACACTGGCCTGGCATGCCGGGCCGGGCGCGCTGGCCTGGCTGCGCTATTCCAGCGCCATCCGGCCGGGAGGGCGCAGCATCGACAGTTCCGGCACGCTGACGACATTCAAGGCCGACCATCTCCAGAGCCTGGAACTGGGCAGCCGCCTGACGCTGCCCGGCGACGCGCTGACCCTGAACGCCACAGCTTTCACCTTGCGCTGGAACCGTGTGCAGAGCGACCGGGTGAGCACGGACGGCCTTGTCATCACCACCAATGTCGGCACGGCCACGAATTACGGCATCGAGCTCGATGCCAGGGCGAAATGGCGCGGATTCACGCTCGAAGCGGCCATGACGGCGCAACACGGGCGTCTGATCTCAACTGTTGCGGGCATTTCCGATCCCCGGCTTCCCGTGCTTCCCGACATGTCCGGCAGGGTACAAACCGGCTGGAACGGAACCTTCGGCGACTGGCAGCTGGGGGCATACCTTTCGGGCAACTACTGGTCTTCAACCCGGCTGGGTTTCGATCCCCAGCGGCCGCTCACGATCCCTTCGCGCTATATCATGAACGCCGGTGTTTCGGCGGAAACGGGCGGCTGGCGCGTGGTGCTGAGCCTGTCCAACCTGCTGAACAGCAAAGCCGACAGTTTCGCTTTCGGCAATCCCTTCACCTACCGGCAAACCACCCAGCACACGCCGATCCGTCCGCGCACGGCAATCCTGCGCATCGACCGGCGGTTCTGACCGCCCTCACGCCAGCGGCAGCACCACGCGAAAACAGGCGCCGGAGCGGTCCGGACGGTTCGCCGCCTCGACATGGCCGCCATGGGCCCGCATCAGCTTGCCGGTCAGCGCGAGGCCAATGCCGGACCCCGTGCATCCCGGCCTGCGGCGCGAGGCCGCCGAGCGCCAGAAGGGCTTGAACACGTTTTCCAGATCGGCGGGCGCGATGCCGGGCCCCTCGTCCGTCACGCTGATTTCCGCATTGCCGTCCCGCACATCGAGCGCGACGGTAATGCGGCCGCCTTCGGGCGAGTGCTTGGCCGCGTTCGTCAGGATATTGGTGAAGACCTGCCGCAGCCGGTGCCGGTCACCCAAGACCCGCGCACCGCAATAGCCTGCCCGGATCGTCAGGCCGTGCCGCGCCAGCAGCGGCTGCAGGTCTGCGATCACCGGGCGGATCACTTCCGCCAGATCGACGTACTCCCATTCGAAAGCCATGCGCCCGCTATCGGCATGGGCCATGGCGTCCAGATCATCGACGATATGCAGGATGTGCTGGACCTGGTGCAGCAGGCGCTCGGTTTCGGCTGGTTGACCGGGGATCACGCCATCCCGGATGGCATGAAGGCGGCCCATCAGGATCGTCAGCGGTGTGCGCAGTTCATGGCTGACGCCCGCCGCCACTTGCGCGCGTTCCCGCTCGCTGGCGTCGAGCGCGGCAGCCATGCCGTTGAAACTGCGGATGAGGCCATCCACTTCGCGGGCCAGGCCCCGGCCAAGCCCCGACCCGGGAACCCGCACGCTGCGATCCCCATCCGATATCCGGGCCGCCGCTGCCGTAACCGCGTTCACGCAGGAACGCAGCCGGAGCAATACCAGCCCAGCCGCCAGCACAAGCGCCAGCAGCCCCGCCTGCACCAGCACGAACGGTCCGCTCCAATAGACAGCCATGCCGAACGCCGCCGAGACGCCGCCCAGCACGGCCACGGCGCGCATGCCCGCCCGATCGGCGGCGGCCCGTGTCTTGTGGCGGTACGAGGGGCGGTACAGGCGGCGGCGGTGGCGGCCCGCCGCGAGAGGCCAGCCCTGCGGCGTAGCGAGGGCGTGATTGGATTGCGGCAGCAGAACAGTGTGTTTCATGGCGTTCCCGACAAGTCTCTATCGCTTGCCGGGAAGAGACGGCGCGCCCTCGCCGCCGCCCTACCACCTAAAAACCGCCATCCGCCGCACGTGGCGGGCAGCCTGCCGCCTGCCCCAGGCAGAACGGCTCAGCGCTGCCGGTCATCCTGCGCGAGCCCCGGTTCGTTGCGGGTGATCTGCTCGGCCAGTTCGTCCGCGCCCTTGTCGATCCCCTTCTTCGCGGCCTTCATCGCGCCAAAACTGGCGCCGATGTTCAGGGCACCGGGATATTGCTTGGTGACCTGGGCATAGAGCAGACGGCCGCTGCGCGCGTCGTGGATCTCGACGGCATACATCACAGCGCCCGAAACCATGCCCGGCTTGCCGCGCAGGCCCTGCACGGCATTGTACGGGCCGCCCGCCAGATCGAAGTGAGAGAACGTGCCGATCACCGGCGGGGTCGGATGCGCGCCGGTCAGCGTCAGCTTCAGCCGCAAGGTGGACGGCCTGGGCTTGCGGACAATCTCGAAATCCCGGGACAACCGCTTGGTGAAGCGCTCCTGCATGTAATGCGCCAGATAGTCCTGCCCGCGCGGCGGGATCTTGCCGAACTGGGCGTCCGGCCCTTTGTAGACCTGCACCGGATCGATGATGATCCGGTAGTAGCGCCGCCAGTTGACCGGCACCGAATAGGCATAAGGGATGCGCCCGTTATCATCATCCGCGCTGGGCCGCAGATGGGAGGCGGATTCGAGGTCCGAGTACACGACGGGCTGCGGTCCTGCGCACCCGGCCAGCCCCAGGGCTGCGGCTGCCGCGATGGGAAGTCTGCGCATGGATAGGGTTCCTTGGTTTCGTGGAAAGCCGCGTTCGGGCAGCCGCGCGAGAGGGAGCGGGGGCGCATGCCCGCGCGGCTGCCCCTCGGGCGCTCAGAAGCTGTAGCGCAGCCCCAGCGTGCCCGAGAGCGTGCTCATCTTCGGATCGAAGACGGCCGCTTCACCGTTGTTCTGGCCATCGAACTTCAGGCTGCTGATCCGCGTGTAGCGGGCGCCCAGTTCCACCGTGGCCTTGGACGAAAGACGCACCCCGATGCCGGCATCGGCATGCCACATGAAGCCCCAGTCCTTGCCCGAATAGCTGCTCGAAAGGTTCGCTACGGTATCGGCGCGGGCCAGGTCGGCATCGACCCGGGCCACGCCCGCACCGCCGCCGACGAACGGCACGAAGACTTTGCTGACCGGCAGATCGACAAAGGCATTCAGGCTGAGATTGTAGGCATTGAAGCTGCCATCGCCCACCAGATCACCCAGATCGAGGTTCTTGGGATTGTGCCGGGTGTAACCGATGGTCTGCTCGACGCGGACGATACCGAAATCGTAACCCGCGCCAATCTCGCCAGTGAGGCCGCTCTTGTACTTGGTATCCTTCTCGAAAGTGTCGGACACATCGAAGTCCGAACCGTCGAGCGTCTGCTTGGGCTGGAACGAGGCACCGGCGCGGGCGACGCCGTAAATGCCGTGGCCGTCATCGTCCTGCGCCTGAACCGGTGCCGCGGCTGTGGCGGCCAGTGCCGCGAAACCGAGCAGCGAGGCATGAAAGGTGTTGAGCTGCATATCGTAGGAACCTTGAGGATCGTCACCAGCCCCCATGGCTGGCGTCGAACCCCTCTCTGGCCCCGGCCAGTCAATGCGCGTTGGAGGGTTTGTGGAGGAACCGTGAATCCCCATCTCCACAAATGCTCAACACTTCTGCGCCATCTGCCCTACCAAGAGACCCGTATGAAACAGCCCATTCTGATAGTCGAAGACGAACAGGAGATCGCCGAAGTGTTGATCGCCTATGTCACCCGCGCCGGTTTCGAAGTGGCGCGGGCGGCCAGTGTGGACGAGGCGATCCGCATGCACGCGCAATTGCGTCCGCAGCTCGTCCTGCTCGATATCGGCCTGCCGGGAGGAGACGGCATCGAAGTCCTGACCGCGATCCGCCGCCGGTTCGAAACCCCGGTGATCATGGTTTCCGCCGTGCAGGACGATATCACCAAGCTCTCCTCGCTGCGGATCGGTGCGGACGACTATGTGCTCAAGCCCTTCAATCCCGCCGAAGTGGTGGAACGCATCCGCGTCGTCCTGCGCCGTACCAGCCGCATGACCGGGCAGCGCACGCTGGCCGTGGGCAAGCTGCTGGTCGAACTCGACGAGCGCCTGGCCACATATCGCGACGCGGAGATGGACCGGGACGTGCACCTGCCGCTGACCCCGGCCGAATTCGCGATCCTCGCGCATATGGCCCGCCAGCCCCGCCGCGCCTTTTCCCGTGCGGAACTGCTGGAAGCCGCCCTGCCCGACAGTGACGCCTACGACCGCGTGATTGACAGCCACTTGTCCAAACTGCGGCACAAGCTGGCCGCTGCCGGGTGCACAGACCTGATCGAGGCCGTCAGAGGCATCGGCTACCGGCTCTGCAGCGACGTGGCCGTCAAGCCGTAGCGATCCCGGCGGCGGCGCATGCAAGCGTGCCGCACAACGGCACGCCCGGTTCTTGTTCATGCGTGTTGCATTTCCTTGATACGAGGCGCCATTGCGCAAATCTGCGGCAGTGCAACACCGCCCGAAACTCCCCACCGGCCGCGAATCGCCGGAAAATGCCCGGAAACGGGAGGCTTTTCGCTTCCCTTCCGCCCCTGCCGCAGGGGACTCCAGTCAAGTACTTATTCGCAGTTGCACAAGACCGGGAGCCCCGCAGGCGCCAGATTTTCCGGCAAGCGGTCAAAATCAACAACGATGAGCCGCGTGCCGGGAATGGTTCTGACGCATAGACTCGGGGAGCTTTTCATGATCAGCAAGTCTCATTTCGTCCATGCCCTGGCCTGCAGCGCTTCGCTGCTCGCCTTCACAGCGGGAACCGCCCGCGCTGCCGATGCGGACGCCACCGCGGCTACGGCTGCCGCCAGCGACAGCGGCTCCGGTATCACCGATATCGTCGTCACTGCCGAACGCCGCGACGTGAGCCTGCAGGATGCCCCCCTCTCTGTCAGCGCCGTCACTTCGGAACTGCTGAAGTCCGCCAATATCACGGACATTACCGGCCTCAACGGCTCGGTCCCCGGCCTTGTCGTCGCGCGCAGCGGCGGCGGCGAGCGGATCATCTCGATCCGCGGCATCGGTTCGGAAACGCCCGAAAACACCAATACCCAGCCGGGCGTCTCCTATCACATCGACGGCGTCTATATCTTCAACTCGATCGCCGCGAGCGCCGCCTTCATCGATGTGAAGCAGGTGGAAGTGCTGCGCGGGCCGCAGGGCACGCTGTTCGGCCAGGGATCGACCGGCGGCACGATCAACGTCGTCACCAACGAACCCTCCGCCGATGCGCTGAGCGGCAATGTCAGCGCCGGGATCGGCAATTACAACTACAAGGAAGGTAATGCCGCTCTCAACGTGCCGCTGAGCGACACGCTGGCGGTGCGCGGCGCGATCCAGTTCACCAAGCACGATGGCTATGCCCATGCCACCAAAGTGCCCGGCGTCGCCAAATACGGCCTCGACGACGAGGACAACACCGGCTGGCGCCTGGGCGCGAAGTGGTCTCCCACGTCGAATTTCTCGATCACGCTGAACACGATCCAGTACGACAGCGACACCCACGGCCCGGCGCAGAAGAACCTGCTCGATCCCGAGCCCGATCCGCGCGTGCTGACACAGGACTATCCGGGCCGCTCCAAGGTCAAGACGCAGTTCTACTCCGGCACGATGCGCTACGAGACGCCGTTTGCCGTCATCAAATCGATCACCGGCTATCAGAAGCTGCATTCCGAACAGGCCTGGGATGCCGACGGCCTCGATACCTCGGCGTTCTTCGCCCAGACCTACAGCCCGGTTTCCTTCACCGGATACAGCTATGACCACGTGCCGCTGTGGCAGTCCGGCACGGAGAGCTGGAGCCAGGAAATCAACCTGACCTCCAACGGCAACGGACCGTTCTCCTGGGTAGCGGGCGGCGTGTACCTGCATTCGAAAAACAGCCAGTACATCAACGAATACAATGGCTCGGACGATGACTTCCTCCGCCCGGCCCTGCCTGTCAGCACGCCTTACGACGATCCGGACACGATCCCTCTGAGCTATGCCGAACTCTCGTCGATCACGCGCGAGCTTTACGCCTTCTACGCTCAGGGCACCTACGAACTGACGAGCCAGCTCAAGCTGACCGCCGGTGCCCGCTACAATCACGACAAGGCATCGGGCACGTTCGACAGCGTGGCCGGCGGGACCGCCAGCCAGTCCTCGGGCGCCTATCTGCAGCCTGCGGGCACCGGTAGCCTGTCCAACCATGCCTGGACCGGCAAGGTCGCACTGGAATACCAGTTCACCCCGGAAAACATGCTCTATGCAAGCTGGACGCGCGGTTTCAAGCCGGGCGGCATCAACAACTCCGCAGCGGCAGGCAATGCCTATTCGATCCTGCCTGCCTACAAGCAGGAAACCGTGGATTCGTTCGAAGTCGGTTCGAAAAACCGGTTCCTGGACGATACCCTGCAGGTCAACGCCTCGGCCTTCCTCTACAACTACAAGAACATGCAGTTCCTTGAGGAAGATCCCATCCTCTACGGCGAAGGCATCAGCAATGCCCCCAAGGCGCGCGTCTACGGCATCGAGCTGGAAACGACCTGGGCACCGACCGAGCACTTCACCATCGATGCCTCGGGATCGTGGCTGGAAGGCAAGTTCACCTCGCACTACGACGCGCTCGACCCGGCGGCGGCCTCTGCCGCGCAGATCGCGGCGGGTTATCCGGACTATCTGTTCTGGACCAACTTCTTCCCGGCCGTTCTGGCCCGCGATGCGGCCCGCGCCGATATCAAGGGCAATCGCGTGCCCAAGCTGCCGCGCTGGCAGGGCAGCCTCGCGGCGACCTGGAACGGCGATATCGGCCCCGGCAAATTCACCGGCCGTGCCCAGCTTATCTATCGCGGCAAGTATCAGTACCGCCTGTTCAACGAAGGCGCGGTCGATCTCACCCCGTCCTACACCCAGGTCAACCTGATGGCGAAGTACGAGCCCGAAGGCACCAACACCGACATCACCCTGCGCGTCGTCAACCTGTTCGACAAGAACGGCGTGAACTCGCGCTTTTCGGACCCTTACGGTTCGGCGCAGGTCATGCATACCTACATCCCGCCGCGGCAGGTGATCGTATCCTTCGGCTACAAGTTCTGACCCAGACAGACCTGTCAGCCGACAGGAAGGGGGCGTGGCGGCGAAAGCCGCCGCGCCCTTTTTCATGGCTTGAACAGCGCCTGCGCCATGATCAAATGTTCAGGCGCGCATCATCAAGAGTGCAGGCTCTGGGCATGAGAGCCTGTGCACTGTAGATACCCGCTCTGTTCGCGGGTCACACCGCCCGCAGGAGACTCCATGCCCCGCAATGCCCAGGTCATGTTCGCCGCGTCGCTCGCGTTCTTTTTCGCCACGGCCACGACCTTCACTTCGCTGGGATACGTCCTCTACACGATGGTGGCCGAACTCGGCTGGTCCAAGGCGTCGGCGGGCCTGAGCTTCTCGCTGCTGGGCCTTGCCTGCGGGCTCGCCAGCCCGCTGCCGCCGCTGCTGATGAAGATGATCGGCACGCGCATGACGATCGTGGCGGGCTGCCTGGTGCTCGCCGCCGGGTTCCTGCTTGCCTCGGTCATTACCGATCTCAATTTCTTCTTCGTGGCCACCACGCTGATGGGCATCGGCTTCACGCTCGCCGCGCCCTCTCCCGCCGTCTATCTGCTGGCGACGTGGTTCCCGCGCACTTCGGCACGGATGATCGGTTTCTACTTCATGATCGGCTCTTCGGGCGGGATTGCCGGGCCGCTGATCGTCGGCACGATCGTTGGCCTCACCGGCGACTGGCGCCTGCACTGGATGATCATGGCGATCAGTTCCGTGCTCGTCGCGCTCGCCTGCTTCGTGTGCGTGCGCGATGCGGTGAAAGTGGAGAATGTCGATCAGGTCAAGGAAGCCGGCGGACAGGGCGAAAAGCCCGCCGCCGGTGCCACCGCCTGGACCGTGCGCAAGGCGCTGCTCACGCCCACGTTTCTGGTTCTCGCCGGGATCATGACTGTGGTGCAGATGGTCGTCACCAGCACCCATTCGATCCTCGTTGCCCACATTGCCACGCTCGGCGAAGGCGCAGCGCCCGGCGCGATCGCGATGAGCCTGCTGGCCTTTGCCGGAACCGGCGCCAAGGGCGTGACCGGCGCCGTGTGCGAACGCATCGATCCGCGCCACATCCTCGTTCTCGGCCTAGTGCTGCAGGCAGCGGCGATGGTGCTGCTGTGGTCGACGCCGCTGGTGCTGGTTGCCTGCGCCGCAGCCGCGCTGTTCGGCACCGGCTGGGGCATGGCCTGGCTCTCCGCCCACGTGCTGATCCTGCGCTATTTCGGCGCCGCCATTGCCGGGGACATGGTGGCGATGGCGACCACTGCCACCACGCTTGCCGTGCTCGGCCCCATCGGCGCCGGACGCATTGCCGATGTGACCGGCAGCTATACTCCCGCCATGCTGGTTTTCGCAGTGCTGCTGATCGCGACCACGGCCATCGCCGTGCTGTTCCTGCGCGCACCCGACACCGCGGCTGCCGAAACCACCGAAGACGCCGGAACGCAGGACACGGCCGAACAGGAAGCCGAACTCGCCACCCATCTCGTTCCGGCCGAGTAAGCCTTTCGGGCAGCGGCAAGGCCGCGCCAAGAAACACTGCGCCATACGCAAAGCCAGCAGGCGGCCCGGCGGTTACAGTCAGCCTCATCACCGGCAGGCACCCAGCCTGTCCGGGTTCGCTCACACGGATCGCCGGAAAGGGAAACAGCGGCCCATGACCCTTCTTACCGACCAGTTCTTCGACAGCTTCGCCAGTTCGATCAAGTCCATCGAGGACGCCGATACGCTTCCGGCCGAATGCTATGTCGAAGAGGAATTCCACCACTTCGAGAAGGAAGCGATCTTCCATCACGAATGGCTCTGCGTCGGCCGCGCGGAGTGGCTGGAAAACCCGGGCGATTTCTTCACTGTGACCCGCGCCGACGAGCCCATCGTCGTGTGCAAAACGCGCGACGGCACGATCAAGGCGCTGTCCTCGGTCTGCCAGCACCGCGCCATGCTGGTGGCCGAAGGGCACGGCAATACCCGCGCTTTCGTCTGCCCCTATCACCACTGGACTTACGATCTTGACGGCACGCTGGTCGGCGCTCCGGCGATGAACAGGACCTGCAATTTCGACAAGAAGAGCGCCTCGCTGCCCGAGATCCGGCACGAGATCTGGCACGGCTTCGTCTTCATCAACCTCGATCCCGATGCCGAGCCGCTGACGCCGCGCCTCGCCGGGCTGGAAGAAGTCGTCGCCAATTACGATTTCGCTTCGCTGCGCGGCCCCCGGCCTGACGAGCCCACGGTCTTCCCGTGGAACTGGAAAGTCATGCTGGAGAACAACAACGACGGCTATCACGCCAGCCGCCTCCACGCCGGACCGCTGCACGATTTCATCCCGAGCGGCCTCGCCAGCTTTCCCGAGATGCCCGAGGGCTCGGCAGGCTATTACCGGCTCAACGGCACGCTGCACAAAAACGCCGCGTTCAATGCCACGCAGCGCGCGGTCTTCCCGGTCTTTCCCAAGCTGACCGAGGAAGAGCAGAACCGCCTGCTGTTCGTGAACCTGCCGCCCAGCCTCTCGCTGGTGGTGCTGAACGATACGGTGCTCTACCTCATCATGGACCCGCGCTCGGCGGAATCGCACGCGCTGACGATCGGCACGCTGATGCTGCCCGAAGCGATGGAAGATCCGCTCTTCGAACTGAAAGTGAAAATGACGGACGAGGCGGTGGAACGCATCGTCGCGCAGGATTTCCATGTCGATGAACTCGTGCAGCAGGGTCTGCGTTCCAAGTTTGCACCGCGCGGCCGCTATTCCTGGCAGGAAGGCGCGCAGCGGTTGCTCAATGTGTGGCTGGTCGAACGCTATTGGGCCGAATGGAACCGCCGCCGCGGCCCTTCGGCCCCGGTAACGGCCATTCGCAGCGGCGGGGCTTCCTGACCCGCGGTTTTATACTTCATTCCTGACACCTGCGGCGCCCGGTTCCGGCTGGGCGCCGTTTTTTTTGCCCTCATTCCTCCCTGTCGCGCAGCGATGGGGAGGTGGCGCGCACGTAGTGCGTGACGGAGGGGTTTTGAGCCCCCTCCACCACCCGCTGCGCGGGCGGTCCCCCTCCCCGTCCCCTGCGGGGACAGGGAGGAATGGCGGCGTCCGCGATCAAGGTTTTGTGCGCGGCGCGCCGAGCAAACCTGCCCCGCCGCTCTAGGCAACGAGGACGGACCACAAGGGAGCCCTTCATGACCAACAGCCTGATCTTCTTCGACTTCGCCACCGACGATCCGGACAAGGCCGGCCAGTTCTACGCCGAAGTCTTCGGCTGGGAGGACGATTCGCGCATGGGCGGCCTCTATCACCGCATGGTTCCGGGCGGCTTCTTCAAGAACAAGGACGGCTCGGACAGCGAGATCGGCAACCTGCACTTCGGCGTGTTCAACGCGAAGAACGTGCGCCCCAATCCCGATCCGGCGGGCGTGGAACCCCGCACGCTCTCCACCGACGGCCGCAAGGCGCGCATCTGGATTCTGGTGGGCGAGGACGACACCCCCGAACGCATTCTCGAAACCGCCGAAAAACTCGGCGCCACGGTGCTGTGGCGCAACCACTACTGGAAGGAGTTCAACGGCTTCAACTGGTGCTTTGCCGATCCCTGGGGCAACGAAATCCTGCTCTGGGTCAAAGGCGGCGAAAACCCGCAGATTCCCGAGGACTTCACCCGCGAATGACCGGCCGGGCCTGCGGCTCCGTGCAGCGCGCACGACAAGTTCTTGTGCGCTTTCCCGCAAGACCCGCAGGCCCGCCCCACCTAGCTTTCGATGTGCAAAAGCCCTTCGGGTCGCAGAACCGAAGGATACGAATGGAGCACTCCGTCATGCCCCGCCTCCCGATCGTCTTTTTCGGACATGGCAGCCCGATGATCGCGCTGGAGAAAAACGCGGTCACCCGCACCTGGCGCGAGATGGCCGAACGCATCGGCAAGCCCAAAGCGATCCTGTGCATCTCCGCCCACTGGCAAACGCGCGGCACGGCGGTGACGGCGATGGCAGAACCCCGCACGATCCATGACTTCGGCGCGTTCCCGCAAGCGCTGTTCGACATGCAGTATCCCGCCCCCGGCGATCCCGAACTCGCCGCCCGCGTCAAGGAACTGCTGGCGCCGATGCCGGTCACGCTCGATGCCAACTGGGGGCTCGATCACGGCACCTGGTCGGTGCTCGTGCACGCCTATCCCGAAGCGGACATTCCGGTGATCCAGCTTGGCATGGACGTCGGCAAGACGCCTGCCGGGCACTGGGAAGTGGGCCGCCTGCTGCGCCCCTTGCGTGACGAGGGCGTGCTGATCATGGGCACGGGCAATATCGTCCACAATCTGCCCGCGATGGACTGGGGCAACCCCGATGCGCCGCCCTATCCCTGGGCCGATCAGTTCAATGCGGCGATGTGCAAAGCCGTCACCGCCGATACCCCGCAAGCCGTGATCGACTATCAGGCACTGGGCGATGCCGCACGGCTTTCGGTGCCTAGCCCCGACCATTTCCTGCCGCTGCTCTACGTCCTCGGCGCCCGGCACGAGGGCGAGAGGGCGCAGCTCAACCCGCATTTCATCCATCACAAATCGCTCAGCATGACGAGCGCCCTTATCGGCGCCGCATGACTTCGAGCCCCGCACTTTCACCTGCGTCACAGGAGTTCAAATGGCACTGGTCAGTCTAAAGCCCGATTCCGCCAAGGCCGCCGTTCAGCCGAGCGCGCTGCATCATCTCAGGGCGACGCCTGAAACCGTGCACTGGGGCTATTTCTCGCCCGAAATCAAACCCGCGCTGACCGTGAAGAGCGGCGATCTGATCCAGGCGCAGGCCGTGACCCACCACGCGGGCGACGATCCGGACCTGATGTTCGACGAGGACATCCAGCGCATCTTCACCGAGATCGATCCCGCCACCCGCGCGCCCGGCTGCCACATCATGACCGGGCCGATCTTCGTGGAAGGCGCCGAGCCCGGTGACATGCTGGAAGTGCGCTATTTCGAAATGCGCCCGCGCATGAATTACGGCTCCAACCTGCAAGCCAACTGGGGCCACCTCTACGAGGAATTCGGCGAGACCGAGCGCGTGACGATCTACAAGATCGATCCCAACGCCAACACGGCGAGCGCGCTCTATGCTTACGATGTCGACGAGAAATACGTCGTGCCCGGCCGCATCACCCATTGCCCGGAATGCGACCGCTCGCCGGCGCTCCCCGGCATCACTCTGCCCGCCCGCCCGCACCTCGGCACCGCCGGTGTCGCCCCTGCGGTCAACGCGCCGGTCAGCACGATCCCGCCGGGCCTGCACGGCGGCAATATCGACAACTGGCGCATCGGCGCGGGCGCGACGATGTACTATCCGGTGCAGGTCAAGGGCGGTCTGTTCTCGATCGGCGATCCGCACGTCAGCCAGGGCGATGGCGAGATCAGCGGCACGGCCATCGAATCCTCGCTCGACGTGCTGTTCCAGATCATCCTGCGCAAGGACTTTTCCTTCCCCTCGCCGCTGCTGGAAACGCCCGACTGCTGGATCGTCCACGGCTTCGGCGAAGACCTCGATCAGGCGATGAAGGGCGCCTCGATGGACATGCTGCACCTGCTCACCGAGCATCAGGGCCTCTCCCGCAACGACGGCTATTCGCTGATGAGCGTCGCCGCGGACTTCGGCGTGACGCAAGTGGTGGACGGCACGCAGGGCATTCACTGCCGCATCGAACGGCGCATTTTTCCGGACAAGGGCACGGTCAAAGATCCGGAATAAAAAGGGCCGCGTGCCGGGCGCCGTCCCAACCGCCCGGCACGCCCCGCCAAGGCGAAGGATAAGACCCGATGGGCTATGAACGGATCGATGTGAAGCCGGTGACCAAGCGGATCGGCGCCGAGATCTTCGGCGTCGACCTGACGAAGCCGCTCGGCAATCAGGCCTATGCGGAAATCCGCGAGGCGCTGATGCGCCATCAGGTCGTGTTCTTCCGCGATCAGGAAATCGATCACGAAGCGCACCTCGCCCTCGGCCGGGCCTTCGGCAAGCTGCACCGCCATTCGGCCGTGAAAGGGCTCGACGACTATCCCGAAGTGGTGAAAATCCACGCCGACGCGGACAGCAAATATATCGCGGGCGACAACTGGCACTCGGACTTGTCCTGCGATCCCGAACCGCCGATGGGCTCGATCCTCTACATGCATACGATGCCCGAAGCGGGCGGCGACACGCTCTTTGCCAGCATGTACGCGGCCTACGAGGCGCTTTCGGAGCCGATGAAGGCCTTCCTCGATCCGCTAACCGCGATCCACGACGCCAACCCGGTCTACAAGGCGATCTTCCCCGACGTGGACAAGACCTATGAGTGCAACACCCACCCCATCGTGCGCACGCATCCGGAAACCGGGCGCAAGCTGCTCTTCGTCAATTCCTCCTACACCACGCGCATCCCCGAACTGCCCAAGGCCGAGAGCGATGCGGTGCTGGCCTTCCTCTATGCGCATGTGAAAGACCCGAACTTCCACGTCCGCTTCCGCTGGCGGCCGCACTCGGTGGCATTCTGGGACAACCGCTGCACCCAGCACTTCGCAGTGTGGGACTACTTTCCCGAAACGCGCTCGGGCTATCGGGTGACGATTGCGGGGGACAAGCCGTATTGAGGCGGATGTAGGCTGCTATCTCCAGCCTCAGTCTGCATCGACAACTTCCGATACTGAATGAGCGGCGACTATCGAAACGGGCATCGGGATAGCTGAATGTCTGGAAAGTCGGGGCGAGCGGACATTGCTCTGGGCACAGAAAACTGCGAAGCTCTCAATATGGGAGACAGCATTTACGCGTTCAAAGGCGAAGGGGTGGCTTGGCAGGCCCTCAACTATAGGCAAGGCGCGCGTCACACCCTGATGGTGTTCGCCCGGGCAAGAAGCATCGCAGATGCTGAGAAGTTCGCCCATCAGATCGCTACCGACAATGGCTGGCTTCATGTCAATTTGCACAACGGAGCAGAGGTGACCGCCCAGCCTTCCGAGCTTGAGGAACAGTATCTCCGCGATGCGTTGGAAGATGCCATTCAATTTGGCAGTTCAATGGTGACCTACGAGAAGGAACTACCGTCGGACGCCTGATGTTTGCGTCGTCAACTATGTCGGCGGCAGCGGAATCGATTTCAATTCGCATCCCGCAGAACGGTTAGCGAAATTGCGCCATATCTAAGCACATAGGGGACTGCGGCGGGTTTGCCGGCGCACAGTTCGTCCCCAAAGAAAGCGACATAGCAGTCGAACATCCCGATTTCATCATCTAGCCAGCAATGGACGACCACCCCGAACTCAGAGGTCGTGTGATCATCGTCGTTGACAAAGCTGTCGAGCCGAACGCGCGTGCCGGGTTTTAGGTAACGGTCTGCTTTCCCGGCATCAGCTAAATCGTTCACGGCGTTTTTCCTGTCGGTGGCGAGGTGCGTTTACAGGACGAAGCACATGTCCGCAAAGTCGGCGTGTCCGGTTAGTCCGCTTTTGCGAAAAAACCAATGAACAGCTGCCGTCAATCGCCAAGCCCCCCCAAAAAAAATTGCGAGCACCCTCAACTCGTAAACAGCGCCTTCCTGATCACCGTGTGCACGCCGAAATTGCCGTTCACCACCTGGCTCACCCCGAAATCCACGCCCACGGACAGCAGCGAGATCGCCTCGTCCTCGCTCAATTGCTTGGCGGTCATCAGGAAGCGCCTCGCCTTGCGGAAAGCGTCGCGCATGGCGGAATCGATCGAGCTTTGCTTGTAGACCTCGCTCTGCGCGTCCGGGCCGAGTTCCTTGAGGTAGTCCGGGTGGCTGAAGCCCATGATCACCCACTCGGTCTCGGTCTCGATCAGCGGGTAATCGACATCCTTGAGCTGCTCCATCAGGCCCGAGGCCGGGTGGTGGACGACCTGGATCAGCGCCGTCATCGAGCATTCGATGGCCGTGCCGCACAGCTCGCTGTCCCCCTGCGAGGCATGAGGATCGCCGAGCGAGAGCAGCGCGCCCGCAACCTGCACCGGCAGGAACACCCGCGCGCCCGGGCCGGTGCGCCAGTTGTCGAGGTTGCCGCCGAACGAGGCGGGCGGCACCGAGTCCACCAGCCCGTCCGCCGCCGGAGCCACCGCGATCACGCCGAAGTGCGGCCGGATCGGGATTTCGACATTGCGCAGCACGTCGTAATTGCGCTCGATGGTTTCGGGATCGACCGGCACGCCCGGATAGTCGTAGCGGGCGTGCGCGCGGCCCGAGGGATCGGTCTGCTGGGTCCAGCGGTAGGAATAGACCGCATGGGCAATCGGCGGGCGGGCGCCGGTGGCCTCGACTTCGTAGATCGTCACGACCTCGCGGCCTTTCGGCTCGGTCAGCAGGTCGTGGTAGTGAAAGCCCCAGAACGTGGCCGCGTTCGATCCGAAGCACTTGCCCGCAAAGCGCGCATTGCCGCTGGGGCGCGGTTTGAGGTCGAGGATGCGCACTTCGATGAGGTCGCCCGGCATCGCCCCTTCGAGCGCGATGGGCCCGGTGCAGATGTGCACGCCGAAGCCCTCGCCCGGCCCGCGCCCGACGGCGGAGGCATCCATCGGCCCGGCACCGCGGCGGTCCACCGCCTTGCCGCTCTCGTCCCAGCGGTAGACGCTTTCCGCGCCTGCATCGCCCTGCACCATGCGCTCGGGATCGTCGTTGGCGTGGTGCGTCAGCGTCTCGATGGTAACAAAGTCGCCCGAACGGACGTGGAGCACCGGCTTGATGTCCTTGCTGAGATAGCCCCAGTGGACCGTTTCGGGAGAGACCGGCAAGTGATGGTGCCGCACGGGCTGGCCATCGGCGAAGCCTTGCGGCTCCATCGGCGCGGCCGGCAGCGCGTCCTCATCGCCATCTGTTCCCGCCGGACTCTCGATTTCCGTCTCCGGGCCCGCCTCTTCCGCTTCGGCATCGGGTTTGGCATTGGCCCGCTCGCCGCGCGCGGGGCGGCCGCGGCGCAGCAGTTCGACGGCTTCCTGCTCCTGCGGCTGGGCCTTGCGGTATTCGCGCGGGGAAATGCCGTACTGCTCGCGAAAGGCGCGGCTGAACGAGGCGGAATCGTTGAAGCCCCATTCGAACAGGATGTCCGAGATCGACTTCTGCACGTGGAGCGGGCTGCGCAAGTCGAGACGGCAGCGCTCCAGACGGCGCACTTTCACATAGTGGCCGAAGGAATCGTTGATCGATTCGAACAGCTTCTGGAGATAGCGCGGCGAGATGCCGTGTTCGGCGGCCACTTGCTGGTAATTGAGGTTCGGGTCCGAAAGGCGGATTTCGATGGTCTGGAATATCCGCTCCAGCAGCGCGGCGCGCATGCCCGCCGCGCCGCCCATGGCCTTGGCAGGCGCATTGTCGAGCAGGCTGGTGACGAGGAATTCGGGGAACGCCAGCTCGACCGGGCGGGCCTGATCGGGCGTGATGTCGTTGATCGTATCGGCGAGCGAGCGCAGCATGCCCGCGAATACCCGCGCGGTGCCGCTTTCGGTGGCGATCTTGCGCGGGGCGCCGCCGATCGGCGTCTTGAGCCGCATCGACAGTTCGCTGTGCGGGACCTGCACGATCAGGCTGCGGTTATCTCCGCCGAACGTCAGATGGACCGGGGAATCGCCGCGCCCGCAAATGATGTCGCCGTCGCCCAGCCGAAGCTCCTGCCCGGAATCGCGCATCATCGCGCCGCCGTCGAGGATCATCGCCAGCCAGTAGGTCTGCGGCTTTTCGCGGAAGTCGATCGACCACGACTGCGGTGTGCCGGTGATGCGGATGAAATCGATGTTGGTGCTGGAGCGGAACTGGATCAGCTCGCCGTAAAGCGTCGCCTCATCCGCCTCGTCGAGCGTAATCGACTGGCGTTTCAGGGCAAAGCGCCAGGCGTCGCGGCGCTGTTCCTTGGGGTAGACGTTTGTTGTTATTCGCAATCGAGAACCACCCTCGGCTGGCGGCACCCTTCCCAGAACCTGAACATCTTTTAACTTGGCAACCTTGCACCCGGTCTATGCGGCGCAGCCGCAATCGGCAAGGGTCCGTCCGGCTCCGGTCAGAAGGGTGTCTCGTTCCCATACACGCTGGTGGCGCCGTCCAGAGCGGCAGGCGCCTCTCCCCGGCCGCAGACCGCCAGCATCGTCAAGGCATAGACCAGCGCGCTCGACGCCATGTCCTGCGCCGTCGGCCGCCAGCGCGGCATGCCGGTGGTCACGGCGGGAATCCGGTGCATGTTGAACACGTTGTGATCGCGCCACATGCTGGAGAAGACAGGGTGCGCCTGTTCCAGCGGCGCGCCGCGCGCCAGCCGCGTCGCCGCATCGACGGCGCCCGCGAGCGGGGCCACCTCGTCCGGCCCGGCCTCGAAACCATGGCGCACGACGACCGGCTCGACATCGAAATCCTCCACGTCCACGCCGCGCATCGCATCGACAATACCGTGCCAGGCATCGGCGGCCTTCTGGCGGGGATTGAGCGAGACTTCGAGATAGAGCGCGCAGACTTCGGTGCCCGCGCCGAAATCGATCGGCATGCCGCCGCGCACCGAGGCAAGCTGCACTTTGGGCATGACTTTGCCGCTGGCGGTCTCCATCACGCTGCCGCGCTCATAGGCAAGGCCCCAGGCGTGCAGCGCATCGATCACCGGGCCGAGCCGGTAGATCGGGTTGGGATGCCGGTGCGGGTCAACCGGTGCATCGAGGATCGGCGAGAACATGCCCTGCCCGAAGATGCGGATGCGAAACAGCGCATAGCCGCAGCCCTGCCAGGTCAGGCCGAAATCGGTCCCTTCGGCGGCAATCGCATAGTCGGGCGCGACGCCGCCGTGGTGGAACAGGTAATGCGCGCCGATATCCTTGCCGTTCCAGCCGATGCCGGAAAATTCCTCGATCGGTTCGGGGCCGATCTCGCCCGGGCAGGCGGTGAGCCAGGTCTTGCCCGCAAGGCCGATCCCCGCCTTGCGCAGCGCCTTGGCGGCAATGAGGAAGCAGGACATCGGGCCCCGGTCATTGGTGACGGGATAGCCGTGGATCCTGCCCTCCTCATCCAGCCAGCACTGCGTCCATTCCGGGTCGGCCAGCGTGCTTTCGCGGTAGCGGAACCTGTCATGCTCGATCATGCCGGTAGGGCTTTCGGTATCGAGATGCGCGGTGAACAGCAGGTTCGCCCCGCGCCCGGTGCCGCCATATTCGCCGATCACATTGGGCCGCTCGGGCGTGGCGCCCACTTTGCGCGGACGGAACCCCTCGCGCGCCATCCAGCCGTGGACGAATTCGGCCGCCGCCCGTTCCTCGCGCGAGCGGCTGGGGATATTGCCCAGCGTCAGCGCCAGATCGACCAGTTCCTCGCTGTCGATGGCCGCCGCGATGGCTTCGCGCTCGTCCTCGCTGACGGCATAGGGCGCCTTGGCCGGATCGGCGAAGGCCGCGCCCGGTGCGGTTTGCGAATAGTCAGCCACGGAAATCTCCCCGGAATGCAATGGGCTGCATGGCTCAGTGGCTTGCCGCCAGCAAGCCTTCGTTCGCCGCATCGTCGCGGTTGTAGCGCGGCAGCAGCGTCAGCAGCAGCGCGCCCGCCAGCAGCACGACGCCCACACCGGCAATGGCCGGGCGATAGGAATGCTGCGCGTCGAACACGGCATCGAGCAGGATCGGCGTCGTCCCCTGCGCCGCGATCACCGCCGAATACATGGCGCCAATGATCGAGCCGAAATGGCGCACCCCGAAATAGCGCGCGACGAAGTAGGGCAAGGCTCCGAACTGGCCGCCCAGGCCAATGCCCAGCAGCGCGCCGCCCGTCACCAGCACGGCCATACCCTGCCCCGTTTCCAGCAGCACCAGCCCGGCCACCGCCATGAGGTACATCGGCACTGCCACGCGCGGCGAGGGTATCCGGTCCATGATCCGCCCGGTCGCGATCTGCCAGCCGGAGGTCACCAGTGCGAAGACGCTGACCACGGCCGTGCCGGTCGCCACCGAAAAGCCCCGGTCGCTGAGGATCGGTACGACATGGCTGAACACCGCTGTCGTCCCGCCCGCACCGGCCGCCACCGCGATCAGCACCAGCCAGAAGGCGGGCGTGCGCGCGGCTTGCGAGAGCGTGAGCCCTTCGCGCTCCGCCTCTTCGCCATGCGCGGCCTGCCCGCTGCGGTCACGCAGCAGCAGCCAGAGCAGCGGCAGCGCCACGATCAGCATGAACGCGCTGATACCCAGATAGCCCGCGCGCCAGCCCCAGCCCTGCACCAGCACGGCAGCCAGCACCGGCAGCACGACCGAGCCCAGCCCGTTCCCGCCACCGGCGCTGACGCCCAGCGCCGTGCCCCTGTTGCGATCGAACCAGTCCGCGATGACTTTCTGGAATATCGGCGTGCCCGCCATGGCCCCGAACACGGCAAGCACGGCGAAAGTCGCGTAGAACTGGATCAAACTGGCGCTGGTCAAGGAAAGCGCACCGATCGAAAGCGCGAGCCCGAACACGCCCGCCAGCAGCGTGGGCCGCGCCCCGTGCCGGTCCACATAGCGCCCGATCACCGGATAGGCGACCGCGCCGACCAGCGCGAGCACGCCCAGCACTCCGGAAATCGATGCGCGCGCCCAGCCGAACTGTTCGGACAGAGGCACCAGAAACAGCCCGAACACGGCATGGACCGCAGGCGTCACGCTCACCGCATTGCCCAGAGTGCAGGCGGCCAGAACGCCTGCGGGCGTGCCCTTCGCCAGCGACCTCACGCCCACGCGGCGGCCACCGCGTGGGCCGTGGTGAGCAGCGCCACGTTCTGTTCCAGCACCTTGAGCGCGCCGCTGTGCAGGTCCGGCTCGTAAGCCGCGCAGGCATCGGAGACGACGAAGACGTTATAGCCGTGATGGAAAGCCGCGCGCGCCGTGGAATCGACGCAGCATTCGGTGGTGAGCCCCGTCATCACCACAGTATCGATCCCGCGCGCTTTCAGTTGCGCGTCGAGATCGGTGCCGTGGAAACTGTCGAACAGCAGCTTCTCGATCTCGATATCGCCGGGTTCGGGGGCCACACGGTAATAGTCCGCGCCGCCCTCGTCCGCGCGGCAGATCGCCTCGCCGCCGGGCATGCCGCGCCGGACCATCAGTGTCTTGAGCGCTGGCGGATCGGTTTCGGGCCGTGTCACCACCCGCATAAAGGCCACCGCCACACCGGCCTTGCGCGCGGCGGCGATCAGTGCCTCGATCCTGTCGATCGCGGCTTCGGCCGGGGCCAGGTCCACGCCGAAACGGCCCATCAGCCCCCCGGGCGCGGCAAAGTCGGTCTGCACGTCCACCACCACGAGCGCCGTCGATCCGGCGGGCAGCATCGCCCTCAGATCGCCCGGCGCGACGTGTGGCAGAGCGGCGGCCTCAGCCATGGTTGCCGACTTTCACTTTGCCGGGAAAGCGCTCGCGCAGCACCGGGAGCACTTCGCGGCCGAACTTGGGAATGCCGGTCATGTAATCGGGGAAGATCAGCATCAGCCCATCGGTTTCGGCGACCGAGAACAGCTCGGTCAGCTTGTCGATCACTGTCTGCGAGGAACCGGCGACGTAAGCCGCCATAAAGCTGGAACGCGCCTTCTTGGTAAAGGCATTCTCCTTGCCGATTTCGGCATCGAGGAAGCCATAGGCGCGCATCATGCCGTGCAAAGCGCCTTCGTCGAACCCCTCGGCATAGTGCTTCGCGGTCGCTTCGGCTTCTTCGTCGGTATCGCCGAAAACCACCGTCATCATCGAATAGGTCCGCACATAGCGGCCCAGACTGGCGGCATCGGCCTTGGCCTCGTGGCTGGCCCTGGCCAGCTCTTCCGGCTCGGCGCCGCTCAGGAAGATGGCGTCCATCTCCTCAGAAGTGAAGCGCATGCCGCGCTGCGAAGACCCGGCGCAGACCAGAAAGGGCCGCTTTTCCGGCTTGGGCCAGGACTGGCAATCCTCAAGCTGGAAATACTTGCCGTCCATCGTCACCGAGTCCTCTTTCCAGAGGCGCTTGATCGCGGTGATCCATTCCTGCGCAAGATCATAGCGGGCATCGTGATCGACGCCTTCGGGCCAGGCGCCCATCTGCGAGAATTCGCCCTTGTAGGAGCCGGTCACGACATTGAGGCCGCTGCGCCCGTTCGAAACCTGATCGAGCGTTGCCAGCATCTTGGCCACCACGGCCGGGTTCTGCAGGATCGTGTGGACCGTGGTCCAGCACTTCACCTTGCTCGTCACTTCGGAAAGCGCGGCCATCAGTACCACGGGATCGAGCGAGCTGTCCCAGTGGTGCGTCTCGCCGCCGTAGCCGCGAAACTTGGACATCGACATGACGAAATCGAAACCGGCCTCTTCGGCCAGCACCGCGCACTGGCGGTTATAAGCATAGGAGCCATCCAGCTCGGGCTTGTTCTTCGAGAGAATCCAGCCGCCATTGGCAATGGGCAGGAAGATGCCGAGATCCTTGCCGCCGGCGTCCGACGGAATATCAAAGGGCGTGGGTGCAAAATCGCTCATCTTTCAGATCCCCAAATTTCGCGGCCATGCAATTGCGCCTCAGCTTAGGACTCCGGCGTGCGGGTTCTTGATTGGCGGCGCATGTTCTGTTGCCGCCCCCGAAAGCAGATCCTCGACCGCCGCGCGCGAGGGCATGGACGGCGCGGCGCCCTGCCCCAGCGTGCTGAGCGCCGCGGCGGCGTTTGCCTTCGGCAGAGCCTCGGTAAGGCAATAGCCCTCATCCAGCAGCGCCGCCAGCGAGCCGCAGAAACAATCACCCGCGCCAACGGTATCGACCGGCACCACCGGCACGGCGGGCACATGGACATGGCGGTCCCGCTGCACCGCGAGCGCCCCTTCCGCCCCCAGCGTGACCACCACCGCCTGTTCGGGCCGGGTCAGCAGGCTGCGCGCCCGCTCCAGCGTGCCGTTTTCGCCTGCACCACCTTCGCCCGCACCGCCGGTATAGAGCGCGAGTTCGGGCTGGTTGAGCACCAGAATATCGACATGATCGAACAGGCACCGCGCCCCGGCCACGGCAGGTGCGGTGTTGAGGATGCGCACCGCCTTCGATTGCGCGAAGACCGGCAGCAGCGCCGGAACCGGCACTTCAAGCTGCGACAGCAGGACGCCATCGCTCACCGGCGCCACGCCGGACAGCAGCACATTGGCGCCGGAGACGACGATGATCTGGTTCTCGCCCCGCGCATCGACGGCGATATAGGCCGTGCCCGTCTCGCGCCCTTCCAGCACCGCAATGCCCGAGACATCGATGCCTTCGGCGGCCAGCCTGTCGCGCATCCAGCGCCCGGCATCGCCTTCGCCGACAGCGCCGATCATGCGTGCCTGTGCGCCCATGCGCGCGGCCGCCACCGCCTGATTGGCGCCCTTGCCGCCCGGCAGCCGCGCCGCCGCCCGCGCCAGTACAGTTTCGCCCGGCAACGGCAGGCGTTCGAGGGAAGTGATAATATCGAGATTGATCGAACCGACGATGTGAACGGTCAAGTCTGGGCCCCGTCATTCCGCAATGAAGGCTCCCGGTGGACCACGGGCCTGCCCGGCCGGTCAAGCCACGAGCGGCCCGCGTGCGCCCTGCCGCAACATTTGCGGTCGCCAGCGCCAAGAGTGGAATTGCTCGTGCCCCCTAGCCTGCAGGCGTAGCAAAGTTTCACCGGAAGGCGGCGAATATGACGAATTGGCTCATCACGGGAATCGGCGGCGGCCTCGGCCGGGCGCTGGCGGAAGCGGCGCTTGCGCGCGGCGACACGGTTGTCGGGACATCGCGCCGCGCCGCCGACGAGGCCTTTACGGCGCTCGCGCCGGGCCGCGCCCATGTGCTCGGCCTGGACATGAGCGACGAGGTCAGCGCGCGCGAAGCCGTGGCCCGGGCCGAAGACCTGACCGGCGGGATAGACCGCCTCGTCAACAATGCGGGGTACGGCCTTGTCGGCGCGATCGAGGAAGTCTCCATCGCCGAAGCTCAGGCGCTGTTCGAGGTGAACGTCTTCGGCGCGATGCGCATGATCCAGGCCGTGCTGCCCGCGATGCGGGCGCGCCGGGCCGGGCACATCGTCAATATCACTTCGGTCAGCGGCCATGCGCCCTGGGCGGGAACCGGGGTCTACGGCGCCAGCAAATATGCGCTGGAATGCCTCGGCCAGACGCTGGCGCAGGAAGTGGCGCCGATGAACATTCGCGTCACCAATGTCGCGCCGGGCGGGATGCGCACCGGGTTTGCCGCGGCGGGCCTGCGCATCGCGCAAAAGGACATCGCCGAGTACGACGAAGTCGCGCATTTCGCGCGCCGCTCGCTCACTGAGAATGCGGGCAAGGAAAAGGGCGATCCCCGCCGCGCCGCCGCCGCGATCCTGACCGCACTCGACGCGCCCGAACCGCCGCTGAACCTGCTGCTGGGCGAAGATGCCCTGCACTACGCCATGGACCAGCACGCCTTCGTCGCCGCACAGATCCGGCAGTGGGAAGCGCTCTCGCTATCGATTGCTTTCGAAGAGGAGTGAGAATTCGCTAGTATGGTGAAACTGAAGTTCGCATCACTATTCCTCGTCATCCCCGCGTAAGCGGGGATCCCGCTTTTGGCAGCATAGTGCCCAAAAAGGGCAGCGGGGCCCCCGCCTTCGCGGGGGCGACGAATGGGGAGGTATACTTCGTTTCCACGGCAGTAGAACCGAATTTCGCAGCATCAGTCCAGTCCTCCACTCGGCCGCCCATCGCCAGTATCCTGTGGGAGGCCGGGTAGGGGGAGCGGGCTGGTGCCGCATTGAAAAGCCCACATTAGCTTTTTCGAACAGACTCCGACGCGGCGAACCAGCGCCGCGCCCTGTTACGACATGAGGCGAGGCACAGAGACCGAGTAGATATCGAAATGCGCGTCCGGGTGTTCCTGCGCCCCGTCGCGCGGCGCCGAGCGGACCTGCACCACGCCGTTCTTGCCGAAGCCTTCCACCACCGGGCGGCCCGCATCGCGGCTCAGCCACAGGCGCAGCAGGTGGCGGCGGCGCTGCGGCTCGGGCCAGTCCCAGAACGTGGTGCGGGCATGGAGCGCGGCATAGTTGGACAGCCACTGGATGTCGCCGGGGCGGAAATCCATCGTGATCGCCATGCCTTCTTCATACGTGATCTTGTCGAAGAGTTCGAGCACCTCGATCTGCTCGGGCGTCAGCCTGGGCACGCCTTCGTATTCCTGCGCAGTGAGGATGTAGAGCGAGCCCGCATACATCGAGAACACCCCGTCCACGAGGCTGACGATCGGCGACGTATAGGTATCGGCCGGCGCGCTGTGGTCCTGCTTGCGCCAGTCCCAGTGGAACGGCTCCAGCAGCAGCGGCGCGAGGTCCGGGCGGCGCTGGAGGATCTCGTTGTATATCTGCGCGCCCGAAACGAGGCATGAGAGCCCCCCTTCCTTCGCCGGGCGCAGGCACATCAGCGAAACGACATCCGAACTGTCCGAATGATAGACCAGCTTGTCCCGCACTTTCGCGGAGAGCGCGGTGGGATCGTCCATGGTCTTGTCAGACGTGGCGTAGACGTGATCGATCAGATCGCCCATCTCGTTCTGGCGGATCGGATCGCCCATGTGCAGGCCGAGGATGTAATAGATCGCGGAGGACAACGCATCCGAATAGAGATGCGTGCGCAGCCCCCGCACCAGCACGAAACCGCGCCCGTAATCGACATCGCGGCCCCATGCCTTCACCGCATCGGCGCAGGCGGCCAGCGGATAATCCTCAGCCCGAACCGTGCGCAGATCCGGGTTCTCTTCCAGAAAGCGCGCGCCCAGCGTCTCAAGTTCGGCGATCTGTTCGGGCGAGAGCAGAAAGACCCATTCGCCGGTCTTTTCCAGCGCATCCCCGCGCCAGGCCGCTTCCGTGGTGACGGGCGGAACGGCTTCCAACGATACGCCGGGATTGCTGGCCATGAACGGATCCTTTTCGTGCAAGAACGCTATACCTGTGGCAGCAGCTTACGCGGCGGCACCCCGGGCGACTTGTCGCCCCATGGCATAAAGTTTTTCGCACGGCGAACGCGGCGCAGGACTGGCCGTTTCAGAGGCGCCCATCAGTCAGTCCCGCGAAATCAGCTGCAATGCGACTTGGGCGCGCTTGACCCTGCGGTGATACCGTCTGGCGAACCGTTCGGCGTCAGATTCCTGTTATCCCTGACGATGAAGGTCGCTTCACGGTGAAACATGGTGTTCTTCACGAACACGTTCCCGAACAGAGGCTGATAATTGTAATAGACCTCCACGAACATCACGGCGGTGCTGCTATCGGGTGCCTTGATCAGATGAGCGGCTGGCCCCATCCCGGCCAGCGTCGTCCCGGCCGTGCCATAAGCGGACCCGACCCCAAGATCCCCGCTGCAACGCTGCCAGTGGATGTACTGTTGCCGCGTGTCTTTATTCATCTCCAGGCTGGAGAGGATGATCCGCCCGTGCGCGTTGAAATCGAACGAGTTCCCCTCAACCAACGCACCCGCCATCACCGAATCGATCTGCGTTTCGTTGACGGTCGGCATCACCGACGTGTTGTCTGTCTGGCCAAGGCGCGAGGCATTGTCCGCCACCGAAATCGCGATCTGGCTGACTTCCATGTTGACCACCGTCATGTAAGCCACTTCGGTGCCGTAAAGCCCCAGCGAAAGCATGACCGGCATCGCGACGGCAAGCTCCACCAGCGAGATGCCGCGCGTATCGCGCCGTAAACGGCGGAGGACGGCTTTCAGCGCACGCATCAGTCGCATGTCCCGGCGGAAGAGCCGAGCGCGTTCTGGTTCGCGAAAGGCTGGTTTTTCTTTACCGTCGACGCGCTCAGGCTGCGCTTTCCGTTCGATCCGTCGAGGAACGGGTTCGGGAAGATGGGATCATACGTGACGTCCACAGTATAGACCACCACATCGCTGGCCCCGCCGTTGCCCGATTTGCCCACATCGGCATCCCATTGGCCGTTGTCGTTCTCGTCGGTATAGCTCTCGCCGTTATCGCATCTGCCGTTGTTGTTGGCATCGTTCCATGCCTCCGGCCGTGCGATGTTGCTGAAATCGAAATAGCTCTTGCGCGATGTCGTCACTTTGGCGCCGGGAAGAACCGTCTGCACGACCCCTGTGACATAGGCATCGGCTGCCGAGGTATCGCCGGTTTCCAGCGAGGAACTGCGCCCTGCCTGCTGCACCGCACCATGCAAGACAGCCGTCGCGTAGGCCATGTATCCGACGTCGAAGATGCCGATCAGCGCCATCAGGAACACCGGCGCGGCCAATGCGAATTCGACGATCGCCGCGCCGTCCCGGGCCTTGCGCAGTTCCGCAAGGCACCGGCGCAGACGCCCCTTCGATGGCAGCGCAACGGCCATCAGGACGTCACTCGCAGTTCGCCGACCTGCTTGGCGATTTCCTGGAACGCCTTGTTGAGTTCGCCCGCGTCGCTGGCCGTAAACGAACTGTCGTCCGACGCGCAGGTCTTCAGATCGTTCGACAGGCCCGAGGTGAACGCAATCACCCAGATCCGGATCCCCTTGGACTTGATCGCCGAGCAGGCCGTCAGGAAGCGGGCAGTGTGGCGCGCGGTATCGTTGCTGCTGCCGTCATCGGTGACCTTACGGTCCCACCATTCCAGCCCCCAGGCCTCATTGATCGAGTTGTTCGGTTGCATAACACCATCGGTCATGAACACGATGTGGCGTGACACTTTACCGCCGTTTGAGGGCGCTTCGTTGACGGTGCTCGAAAAGATGCCATTCGGCGAAAGCAGGCGCCCGCCCCAGATCATGCCGATGTCGAGATACGTGTTACCCGTGGCGTTGAGCGAATCCGCATAGTCATCGAAGGCATCCTTGCTCATAGACTTCAGCCCCTGAGCGCGAACAGGGCAAGGAGAAGAAGCCCGTCTGCCACTGTCGCCTATGCCGGTAGTCTCGGTATAGGTCGGATTGCCCCAATAGTCCGTCCCTGTCCTGACACTCCGCTGATAGACGATCTGCGGCCACATCGGTGCCCACTTTGTATCGTCGTCATTTACGTCGGGTGCGGTGTCGATATCGATATCAAGCGCATCAGATGGAGAAACCCCGAAGAGGGACGAGTAGCTGAAATTGCTCGCCGATTCGGCCGCGGTCTTGCGTTCGTGGATGCAACCATTCCAGGTCGAAGTCACCATACCTGGTTGGCTTGCGCCGCTCCAGGCATCACCAGTCGGCGTTGTAACCGATGCAAAGGTCTTGTACGTGCTGGTGTCGTATTCAACCGGCATGTAATCAAAGTGATCGAACACGCTGCCTGCACCGGCTTCATAGCCATATGTCGTCGTAGTGACCGCAGTTTTGTCACGCGTATTGTATTTCACCTGAATAATATAATACGTATACGATCCGCCATAGTAATACCCGGTACGGGACACACACTGCGCAGCCGCTGTCTGGCGTTGCTGCTGTGTGACCGTTTCGACCGTTACCGTCTGGCCAGAACTGTTAGTGCTCGTCGAAGAGTCCGAGGTGCTTGAAGAGCCATAGTCGGCATAGGCTCCTCCCGCTGCTGGAAGGTCTGCCTCGCAGGAACTTTGCTGCCAGTACCAACCGCTTCCACCGGAGTAATCCACCCAACTGCTGCCGGTTTGCTCATTACTGTACGTCGGATCATCGGTAACGACGGTCTTGTACACAGCCTTCCGCGACGAATAGGTGTGCTTGTCCGCGATCATGTCCGGATTCTGATCGTAAAGCAGATGCCCCACATTCACTGTCGTGCTGTACGGCACAAAGCCGTAACGGATGCGCGCGTTGGACCCCGAAGTGGCAGTGGAGAGCGTCGTATAGAAGTTCTTCATCGCGGCCTGCAGCGCCTGAAGACGGGTCTGTCCGTCAGTCAGGTCGTAATCCATGGACCCGGTGTTATCGAGCACCAGCACCACGTCCGAATTGCCAACGCCCATCGATGATGTGCACGAAGCCGACAGCGGGATCGTGTTATAGCCAAACAGCCGCATGACCAGCGTGGAATAGGTCGTCGTCGCAACACCCTTCACCGTTACGCCGTTGTCGTCCGACGTCGGCACAAACGCTGTCCCCGTCGTGTGTTCGACATCGTCGCTGTAGTTGGTGGCGAAGAAGTTTTCGGCCGCCGTCTTCGCCGTGTTGTCGAAGCCATTGGTGGTCACCGCGTGCCGCCCTGCCAGCACGGCCGCGTCGCAAGCAGCCTGCAGACGGTTGTCGACACGGTAGGCCTGGCTCATATCGATCGCCGAACCGACGATTGCAGCAGCCACGACCACACCTACTGCCGCCAAGGGCAGGATATTACCCGCAGTATCGCGGGTCAGGCGGCTCAGAAAGCCTTTGACTGTCTGCATCGGTTAACCACGCTAGTCCGGTGAAAAATCGGCCGATTTTGCGGAAGGATATCGCCAACCCCTTAACGAATTACCCACGACATTGACTGACAATGGTCGACAAAGCCTTGGGAGCTTGCGTTAATGAAACTTTACCGAAAAAGTCGGCGCCCGCTGTATGCGCCCCCTTCCGCGCTTGGCTCTTTTCGCACCCTATTGGTTAAACAAGCGATAAGCATGCCATACTGCCGAACAGCCTGATGACGCCGGGAATGCGCGCGGCTAGAGAAGCAGGCATGACCACTTCTCTTCCTTCGGTTCTGTTCGTCTGCCTGGGCAACATCTGCCGCTCCCCGCTTGCCGAAGCGGCGCTGCGCCACCAGGCGCAGGAAGCGGGACTGGAACTGCTGGTGGATTCCGCAGGCACCGGCTCATGGCACATCGGAAATCCGCCGGATCCCAGAGCCTGCAAGGAAGCCCTGCGCCACGGGATCGACATCACCGGATACCGGGCCCGGCAAGTCGATCAAGGCGATTTCGCGCGTTTCGACCGGATCATCGCGCTGGACAGCCAGAACCTGGCCGACCTTGAACGGATCGCCCCACCATCACCGCGTGCGCACCTTTCCTTGCTGCTCGATCATATCCCCGGCATGGCCGGACAAGACGTTGCCGATCCCTATTTCGGCGGGGCGGAAGGGTTCATGGAAACCTGGCGGCAAGTGCACGAGGCCGCGCGTCACCTCACCGGCACGATTCAGCGGGAGCAGGCCTAAAACCGCCGCAGCCAGTACTGCATCGGCTTTGGCGTTTCGCCTGCATCCCGATGGTCTTTCCATTCCAGTTGCGTGACAAAGCCGTCCATCGGCGCATAACCCCGCTTGCGCCAGAACCCGTCCAGAGGGACGTAATCCTTCGGCCGGTCCGGATGATCCACAGGACGCACCACAGCCGCGAACACCGCGGCCTCCGCCCCGCATTTCCGGGCCTGCGCTTCCCGGTGATCGAAAAAGGCATGGCCAATGCCCTGCCCGCGGTATGCAGGCAGCAAGACGGATTCGCCGAAGTAGAACAGCCGCGAGACATCGAGCCCGCGTGCTTCGAAAGGCGCCCGGAACTCAGCCTTCTGCGCCTCCATCGGGGAAGCCGTGGCAGCGCCCACCAGTCTGTCTCCATCGAGGGCCGCCACAAGAATGCCGTCCCGCGCACCGGTGAATTCGCGCAAGTACGCCGCTTCGTAAGCCGCATCGCCATCGTAGAGGTAGGGCCACTCGGCAAAGACCGTCATGCGCAGCTCGGCCAGATCGCCGATCGCGGCCAGAATCTGGCTCCCGGTCAGGGCTGTGACAGTAATGCTCATGACCGGCCTGATAGGCAGCAGGCAAGCCACATGTCCACCAAATGACACAGAGCGCAGTTTGCTTTTGATCCGGCTTTCACTATATGGCCGCCAAAATTCCCCGGCCCAGCCCTCGCCCGAGACTCGACAGGCCGGGGCTTGCCCTTTTTGCCGTTTGAAGGACGAAAGCCATGTCCCGTCGCCGCCAGATCTACGAAGGCAAGGCCAAGATCCTCTACGAGGGTCCGGAGCCCGGCACGCTGATCCAGTATTTCAAGGACGATGCCACTGCGTTCAACGCGCAGAAGAAAGGCACGATCCAGGGCAAGGGCGTCATCAACAACCGCATCAGCGAGTATGTTTTCACGCGCCTCAATCACATCGGCGTGCCCAACCACTTCATCCGCCGCCTGAACATGCGCGAACAGCTCGTGCGGCAGGTGGAGATCATCCCGATCGAAGTCGTGGTGCGCAACGTGGCGGCCGGTTCGATCTCCAAGCGCCTTGGCATTCCCGAAGGCGACATGCTGCCGCACACGCTGATCGAATACTATTACAAGGACGATGCGCTGGGCGATCCGATGATCGCCGAGGAACACATCCGCTGCTTCGGCTGGGCCGGGCATGACGAGATGCAGGACATCGCCGACATGGCAATCCGCGTGAACGATTTCATGTGCGGCATGTTCGCGGCGATCGATATCCGCCTGATCGACTTCAAGCTGGAATTCGGCCGCATCTGGGACGGCGATTTCAGCCGCGTGATCCTGGCCGACGAGATCAGCCCCGACGGCTGCCGCCTGTGGGACATGCACACAGGCGAAAAGCTCGACAAGGACCGCTTCCGCCGCGATCTGGGCGGCGAGGAAGAAGCCTATCAGGAAGTGGCCCGCCGCCTCGGCCTGCTGCAGGACGATAACGGTCCGAGCGAAGTCTTCGACCTCTCGAAGCACCGCAAGCTGCGCGGCAAGTAAACGGATAATCCTCCCTGTTGGCGAAACCAATGGGGAGGTGGCATTCTCATAGTGAATGACGGAAGGGTTTTGACCCCCCTCCACTACCCGCTGCGCGGGCGGTCCTCCTCCCCATCCCCTGCGGGGACAGGGAGGATTTTCTCTCTTGTTACCGCTTGTTATGCGCGCCCCTCTCGGGCACTCCTGCGCCATGAGAGCCTCCCTGATTGCCCTCCTCGTCGTGCTGGCACCCGCGCCGCTCGCCGCGAGGTCCACCCCTTCCCCTCACGCCACCTACCCTGAAGATCCTCGCTGGACCTTCGAGAAAAGCGATATTCCCGTCGATCCGGATTTCCGTTTCGGCAAGCTCGCCAACGGAATGCGCTACATCATCCGCCACAACGCCACGCCCAAGGGCACGGCCGTGGTGCGAATGGACGTGGCGGTGGGATCTCTGGACGAGAGTGACAGCGAACAGGGCTATGCCCATTTCCTGGAGCACATGGCCTTCAACGGCTCCAAGCGCGTGCCCGAAGGGGAAATGGTCAAGCTGCTGGAGCGCGACGGGCTCGCCTTCGGCGCCGACACCAACGCCTCCACCAGTTTCGACCAGACGGTCTACAAGCTGAACCTGCCGCGCAACGATCCGGCCCTGCTCGATACCGCGCTGATGCTGATGCGCGAGACGGCGAGCAATCTCACCATCTCGCAAGGCGCGGTGGACCGCGAACGCGGCGTCGTGCTGTCGGAAATGCGCGATCGCAACACCTGGGCTTTCCGCAATGCCGTGGATTCCACGCATTTCTTCTATCCCCGGGCGCGTTACGGCAACCGGTTCGCCATCGGTACCCGGGAAACTCTGGACGCTGCCACCAGCGCTTCGCTGCGTGCGTTCTACAAACGCGAATACGTGCCTGCCCATGTCACTCTGGTAGTGGTGGGCGATTTCGATCCCGCCGCGGTCGAGGCAGGCATCATACGCCATTTCAACGGCTGGGCCCCCGCCCCGGCGGAAGAACAGCCCGATGCAGGCCCCGTAGACCCCAAGGACAAGAACCGCACCGAGATCTACATCGATCCCGCGCTGTCCGAGCGCGTGACCGTACTGCGCAACGGCCGCTATCTCGACCGGCCCGATTCCGTGGCCGAACGGCAGCAGAACCTGCTGCGCTCGGTCGGCTATGCCATCGTCAACCGCCGCTTGCAGCGTCTGGCCCGCAGCGCCCAGCCGCCGTTTCGCGGCGCCGGATTCGGGACCGGCGACGTATTCGAAACCGGCCGCGCCACCCGGCTGATCGTCGATACCGTGGATGGCAAGTGGAAAGCCGGGCTGGAAGCGGCCGCCCGCGAATACCGGCGCGCGCTTGCCCATGGGTTTACCGCTGGCGAAGTGGCCGAACAGCTTGCCGAGTTGCGCGCCGCGATCACCGCTGCGGCCAATTCCGCGCAGACCCGCTCCAACGCGGCGCTGGCAGCATCGGCGATGGCGCTCGTGGATGACGGCCTTGTGCCCTCCACCCCCGCATCGGTGCTGCAACGCTTTGAGGCTTTCGCACCGCATGTCACGCCGCAAGCCGTGCTGGCAGCCCTGAAGCGCGAAGCCCTGCCGTTGAATCAGCCGCTGATCCGCTTTCAGGGCCGCGCCGCGCCGGTGGGCGGCAAGGAAGCACTGCGCACCGCATGGCAAGAGGCCATGCGCGGGACCATTGCCCGGGAAACCGCCGCCAGCACGGCCAAGTTCGCCTATACCAGCTTCGGCACTCCGGGCACCGTCGCCAGCGACACCCGCGAACCGGAACTGGGCATCCGCGAAGTGCGTTTCGCCAACGGGGTGATGCTCAACATCAAACACACCGCCATCGAAAAGGATACGGTCCGGATCAGCCTCGCGATCGACGGCGGCGACATGCTCGATACCAAGGCCGATCCGCTCGCCAGTGAAATGGCGCCCTATCTTGATGAAGGCGGGCTTGGGCAGCACAGCCGCGACGATCTCGATTCGATCCTGGCCGGGCACACGCTGAACCTCAATTTTTCGCGCGGACAGGCTGCGTTCCGTTCCGGCGCCCGGACTACCCCAACCGATCTGGAACTGCAGCTCGATCTGATGACCGCGCTGATCACCGATCCCGGCTACCGCAAGGAAGGCGAAGTGCAATACCGCCAGTCGGTGAACAACTACTTCGCGCGGCTGCGCTCCACGCCCGCTTCGGCCCTCCGTGCCGATCTGGGCGCCATCATTTCGGACAATGACCCGCGCTTCAGCCTGCAACCGGCAGAGGCCTACCGCCAACTGACCTATGCCAAATTGCGCAAGGACATCGGTGGACGGCTGGCCCACGGCGCTATCGAAGTGGGCATCGTCGGCGATGTCGACGAGGATCGCGCCATTGCCCTAGTGGCCAAGACGCTGGGCGCCCTGCCCCCGCGCGAACCGGCCTTTCGCAGCTACGACAGCCAGCCCCCGCGCACGTTCACGAACAACCGCTCCCCGCGCGTAATCCGGCATACCGGGGCAGCCGATCAAGCGCTGCTGCAGATCGTCTGGCCCACGCGCGATGACAGCGATCCGGTGGCCGCGCTCACGCTGGAAATGCTCGAACGGATCATGCGCGTCGAACTGATCGATGAAGTGCGCGAGGCTCTGGGCAAGGCCTATTCGCCCTCCGCCAGCAGTTCGCTTTCGCGCCACTGGAAGGGATACGGCCTGTTCTCGGTGAATGCCTCCATCGACGTGGCCGACGTTGACGCCACCCGCGCGGCAATCCGCAAGGTCGTGACGGGGCTGAACACCGCGCCTGTCAGCGAAGACATCTTCCAGCGCGCGCGCCAGCCGCTGCTCGAAGCGCTGCAGAACGCGCTCAAGAGCAATGGCGGCTGGCTCTCGCTGACCGGCCGCGCGCAGACCGAAGCCGAACGCATCACGCGTTTCGAAAAAGCGCGGGAACGCTTGCTCGCCCTGACGCCCGCCGATGTCGAAGTCATGGCCCGGCGTTACCTCACGCCCGGCGGCGGACTGGAAGTTCTGGTCCTGCCAGAAGGCGTGCCCGTGCCTGAATAGGAGAGAATCAGGGCGCGTGGTTGGGGCGCGTTGGGCGGCCAGTCTTCTCCGCCCATTCCTCGATCAGGCCATCATAGAGCGGCTGGTCGATCAGGTCGTACTTTTCGGGGAAGTCGAAATTGCCCGACAGCATGCGGCCCTCCTCCTTGAGCTCGCGCATGAGCTTGAGGTGGTTGGCCGCCGCCGTCACCCAGCCGCCGGTCGCCATGTTGAAGGCGGTGCCGGGAAGGCTGAACCCCATGGTCGCGACCGGTATCTTCGCGCCGAAAGCCTCGACCAGATCCGCTACCCAGTTGGGCCGCGGGGGATAGAACACCACGTCCGCGCCCGCCTCCATATAGGCGTGCCCGCGCTTGACGGCCTCGTCCATGCTGCCGGTGCCGCCACCGCCCATCTCGCTGGTATAAAGCTCATCGCACCGCGCGATGATGACGAAATCTTGCCCGCTGTCGCGCTGCGCCCGCCGGGCCGCATCGATCCGCGCCTGCTGGTCCTCGATCGAGCACAGGCCGTTGACGTGTTTCGAATGCTTGGGATTGCGCTCATCTTCGACATGGATGCCGGCAATGCCCTGCTGGATGTAGCGGCGCGTGAAATGATAGGCATCGGCGACCGTCTCGCCCAGCGTATCGGCATCCGCGATCAGCGGGATCGTCATGACCTGCGCGATCCGCGCGGCCTGCTCGATCTGCTCGACCTGGCTGTATACGCCATTGTCCGGCACCGCGTAGTGAAACGCGGAACAGGCATGGCCGCCCAGATAGGCAGCGGGAAAGCCGACATGCTCGACAATGCGACCGGTAATCGCGGAGAAGACATCGCCGCACACAAAGTGCTCGCCCGCCTCGATCAGCGCGCGCAGTTTCTCTCCTGGTCCCGGCATCTATGGTCTCCCTAACGCATGTGGGTGACAGGGCTTGCACGAGTGCGCGCGCGAGGCAAGCCATGGCGCTTGCCTGAGGCGGTTATCGGGTGGGCGGTGTGGAACGAACCATGTGAGCTTGTGAACGGTGGCACTTCCCCCCCTGCCCTCATCGAAACGGGCGGCGCCAGCATCCTTCGACAAGCTCAGGATGAACGGAGAAGTACTGAGGAGACACTCCTAAGCCGCGAGGCCAAGTTCCAGTGAGGGCATCAGCGGCGATATTTCAAAATCTCTGTCCGAAAGCTGCCATTCCGGATACGCCGACATAGCTGTCATTGAGCAATCTGCTATCCAAGACAGATGATCCGTCTTTGCCCGATATTTTTCGTTGCAGCCCTTTGGGGCTGCTCAGGCCAAGCCCCACCTCCGGCGACCATTTGCGACATACAACCGGAAGACCTTGCGCAATGGGAAGGGGAGAAGGTTCGTTGGCGCGGTGTAGTCGTTGACGCCTCACCCCACGGAATGTTCTTCGCGGGCGAGTGCGGCTCTCGGCATGGGATTCCTATAATTCAACTTCCGCCAACGCCCGCATCAGACCAATTCGAATCCGCCCTGCATCACAGTAGGTTCCGAGAAGGCGCAATGAAGGTTCTCTTGTCAGGTCATATTCGAAAGCACGGTTTGGAGGTGACAGGCATCAAACAATACAGGTTCTACCCGATGGCCAAGGATTCCAACATGGCATTCTGGCGCGATACAATGGGAATGCCGGGGCTCGGCAAATGATGTCCGCTCCCCCCGACAATTTTGCCGTTCGATACACATTCGCGGCTTCCTAAACCCAGTCGACCGTTCAGGTTGGTTCGGCCGCCCGGCTTAAAGACGCTCCAGCACCGGGATCAGCTCATCGAAATGATCGATCACCGCCGCCGCGCCAAGCTGCGCGGACGGCAGGTCGTTGAACCCGAAGCTCACCGCCACACACGGCAGTCCGGCAGCAGCGGCCGCGCCGGTGTCGTACGTGGTGTCGCCCACATAGGCGGCCCGGCCCGCACCGGCGCGCTCCAGCATCAGGTGCAGCAGGTCCGGCTTGGGCTTGGCCCTGTCGCGGCCCAGCGTATCGCCGCCGATTACAGTGACGAACCGGTCCGTCAGGCCCAGTTCCTTGAAGATCTTCACCGCGAAACGTTCGATCTTGTTGGTGACGACTGCCACTTTCACGCCGCGCGCGGCCAGACCGTCCAGCATCGCCTCGCCGCCGGGGAACAGCCGGGTTTCGACGGCGATATGCTCTTCGTAGAAGGCCAGAAGCGCGCGGTGCAGTTCGTCGAAACGCGCCTCGGGCACGGCCCCTCCAGTAACATTCAGCGCCTTTTCCAACATCGGTTTCGCGCCGCCCCCGATCAGATCGCGCACTTCGGCCGCCGGGATCGCCGCGCGCCCTTCCAGCGCCAGCGCGTGATTGACCGCATGGGCGAGGTCGCCATGGCTGTCGAGCAGGGTTCCGTCGAGGTCGAAGCCGACGATCTGGAAAGGAAATTTGTCCATCCGCGCTCCAGTGGCCGCTTGGAGTGGAAACCGCAACAATTTGCTGGCAGACGGGCTTCATGACTTCCGCCAGCACCCCTCTCGCCATCGTCGTCCTCGCCGCCGGAAAAGGCACGCGCATGAAGAGCAGCCTGCACAAGGTGCTCCACCCCATTGCCGGACGGCCGATGATCGAACACTTGCTGGCCAGCGCGCAGGAACTGGCGCCCGAACGGCAGGTTCTGGTCGCCGGACACGGGCGCGAACAGCTTGAAGAGGCGATGGGCGGCCGCGCGGCGATCGCGGTGCAGGAACCGCAGCTCGGCACCGGCCATGCCGTGCAGCAGGCCGAGCAGGCGCTCTCCGGCTTCGAGGGCGACGTGCTCATTCTCTATGGCGATGTGCCGTTTGTGCGGGCGGAGACGATGCGCGCGATGATCGAACGGCTCCATGCCTCCGACTCGCCCGCCGCCGTGGTTCTGGGCTTCGAACCGGAAGACCCGCTGCAATATGGCCGCGTGCTCGCGCATGACGACGGGCGCATCGCGATGATGGTCGAATACAAGGACGCCAGCGAGGAACAGCGCGCCTGCCGCCTGTGCAATTCCGGGCTGATGGCGGTGAAGTCCGCCGACCTGTTCGAGCTGCTGGGCAAAGTCGGCAACGACAATGCGGCGGGCGAATATTACCTTGTCGATATCGTCAACATCGCCGCGCTCGAAGGGCGCACTTGCGCGGTGATCGTGACCGACGATCCCGATGAAGTGGGCGGCATCAACAGCCGCGGCGAACTCGCCGCCGCCGAAGCGCGCTGGCAGGCCCGCCGCCGCGAGCAGGCGATGGCTGACGGCGTAACCCTGATCGCGCCCGAAACCGTGTTCTTCGCCTGGGACACGCAGCTTGGCCGCGACGTGACGATCGAGCCCAACGTGGTCTTCGGCCCCGGCGTGACCATTGCCGACGATGTGGTGATCCATGCGTTCTCGCACCTTGAAGGCGCAGTGCTGGAAAGCGGCACCTCGATCGGCCCCTATGCCCGCCTGCGCCCGGGCGCGGTGCTCCGGCAGGGATCGAAGATCGGCAACTTCGTGGAAATGAAGAACGCGGTGCTGGGCGAAGGCGCCAAGGCCAATCACCTCACGTACCTCGGCGATGCCGAAGTGGGCGCCAAGGCCAATATCGGCGCAGGCACGATCACCTGCAATTACGACGGCTATTTCAAGCACAAGACCGTGATCGGCGAGCGCGCCTTCATCGGTTCCAACAGCGCTCTGGTCGCCCCGGTGAAGATCGGCGCGGATGCTATCGTCGCAGCGGGCAGCGCCGTCACGCGCGATGTCGCCGATGGCGAATTGCGGCTGGTGCGCGGCGAGCAACTGGTCAAGCCCGGTTGGGCCGACCGCTTCCACGACGCCATGAAAAAGAAGAAGGCCGAGCAGAAGAAGTAAGGCTCGGCCCGCTTTTACCCTCCGGGAAGCTTACGAACCGATCGCCAGCTTGCGGGCAATGGTGCCGAGTTCGATCTTCGCCGCCTGGCTATCCGGAGCGTAGCTCTGCGACTGCACGAACAGCCGCTTCGCCGCTTCCAGATCGCCCATCTGCATTCTGGTGTAGCCCATGCCGCGCAAGGCGCGCGCGGCCAGGTCCGCATCGGGACCGGCCTTGTCCTTGTCCGCAATAGCCCAGGCGTGAGCGAAAGCATCGTAGCTCTTCTGCCATTCGCGGCGGGACTTGAAGAGTTCGGCATATTCGTTGGCAAAGTGGGCGTTGCCCGGCGCCATCTGCATCGCCTTGCGCAATTCGCCTTCGGCGAGATCCCCGCGCCCGAGATCGATCAGCGCGTAGCCCTTGCCGAAATGCGCATCGCACAGGGCGCTGTCGACCAGCACCACATGATCGGGATGCGCGGCTGACACGGTCCGGTCCGAACGGCACAGCCGCGCACGGCTGTCTCCGGCCAGCGAACGGTCGGCCGAAGCGATCACCTTGTCGAACAGACGCACGGCCTTGGCCTGCCTGCCGCTGCGGATCAGATCGAAGGCCTTGTCCACCTGAACACCGGCGCTGGCGTCAAACTTCGCCTCCGGCCGGATATCGCGACTGAACGCCACGGCCAGCGCGGCGGACGGCGGCACGGCACCGGCCGAAGCCCGTTCCGCCACCGAAGCGGCCTGCGCGCTCCCGGCCAAGAAAAGACCCACTAATCCTGCGAATGCAACTGTACGGCGCATCGGCGTCTATCCTCTCCCCAAAACACCGATACTGCGCCGGTCTGTGCCGGGTTCTTCTGATGGCCCTTATGAGTGGGCCCTGTTCGTCAGACAGTGTTCGTCGAAGCGCATAGAATATCGGATCGGCGTAGTTTGACAAGTCATGACTGGGAAATCACATCGTCATGGAACGAACCGATGACGGTTCATCCCTTATGGGTCTGTGTGGATTCAGGTCAGACGGAGCCGAGAATGGTGGATTTTGAGAACCGGAGCGCAGCGTACTTTATGTACGTGAGCACCGGAAGCGCAGAAAGCCGCCGTTCGCAGGCCCGTATGACCTGAATCCACACAGACCCGCAGCATGGAGTACCCGATGTCCACCAGCCCCTGGAGCCACACCCGCAGTTCCTCGATCGCCGACGATGTCGATTTCGAGATCAAGGGGCAGGAACTTCAGTTCGTCGAAATCGAGCTCGATCCCGGCGAGAGCGCGGTGGCCGAGGCGGGGGCGATGGTCTGGAAGGATTCGGACATCGAAATGTCGACCGTGTTCGGCGACGGTTCGCACAACGATAGCGGCGGCTTCATGGGCAAGCTGCTGGGGGCGGGCAAGCGGCTCGTCACCGGCGAGAGCCTGTTCACCACCGTCTTTACCCATCACGGCCACAGCAAGGCCCGCGTCGCCTTTGCCGCGCCGATCCCGGGCTCGATCCTGCCGATCAAGCTGGACGATGTGGGCGGCCGCCTGATCTGCCAGAAAGACGCGTTCCTGTGCGCCGCGCGCGGGGTTTCGATCGGCATTCACTTCCAGCAGCGGATCATGACCGGCCTGTTCGGCGGCGAAGGCTTCATCATGCAGAAGCTGGAAGGCGACGGCTGGGTCTTCGTGCAGATGGGCGGCACGGTGATCGAGCGAGACCTGCGCCCCGGCGAGGAACTGCATATCGACACCGGCTGCGTCGCCGCCTTCACTTCCGGCGTGGAATTCGATGTGGTGCGCGCCGGATCGGTAAAGTCGATGATCTTCGGCGGCGAAGGCGTGTTCTTCGCCCGGCTGCGCGGACCGGGCAAAGTCTGGATCCAGTCGCTGCCCTTCTCGCGCCTCGCCGGACGCATGCTCTCGGCCGCCCTGCCCGGCGGACAGCGGCGCGGCGAAGGCTCGATCCTGGGCGGCTTCGGCGATCTGATTGACGGCGACTGAGAGCGTGGACAAATTCTAGCGCAGGCTTCCATGACTGCTTTTCAGGGTTTTCACCCTAAAACGGAATTTTCGGGCACGCCGGCATTGCGGACTTTACTGTTTCGTTCTGATATACTCGTCAGCGCACTTCGCGAAGGATTGGGTGAAGTATGATAGACAATTCTCGGCGAGAGTATTTCAACAAAATTCGAGAACAAGAGGTGTTATATCTCAAGCAAGTTTGGGGCAGCGAGCTGCATCACCGCTGTCCACTTGAATCTGAAGGCGATCTAATTTCAGCAACGATAACAGAAACAGGAGAGGGCGTTTTTTATTGTGACGAATGCGACTCAATTTGGCGATCCAATCATCCTCTTGACGAAGCACATGCCGATAGTTTCGAAACATTTGCTCTCGCGAATGGAAGGTCCGGCCTGACAATGGATGACATCCTTATCGGCTGAAGTCCGCTCACCCCGACTTTCCTGCCATTCAGAGGCACGTTCGGCCATGCCGAAATCGGCCTCTCATTCAAGATTGAATCTGTCCACGCCGCCAAGGATCGCTTCGGCCAAGGACAAACTGGCCCGTTACCATTTTCCGCCTATTCACACTCGCGACACGAAGTGCCAACCATTACAGGGTAGAGGCAACGGAGCGCGGCCTGCGCGCCGTCCAGTAATCAGGGTATCGAAAAGCGAATGTGCGGAATTATCGGGATCGTCGGCAAGGAAGACGTGGCGGACCGGCTGGTCGACGGCCTCCGGCGCATGGAATACCGGGGCTATGACAGCGCCGGGGTCTGCACCGTCCACCAAGGCGCGCTGATTCGCCGCCGCGCGCAGGGCAAGCTGCTTCATCTCGTCAAGGAACTGGCGGTCGATCCCGCACCGGGCATGACCGGCATCGCCCATACCCGCTGGGCCACCCACGGCGCCCCCACCGCCGCCAACGCCCACCCGCATGCGACGGAGGAACTGGCGCTCGTCCACAACGGCATTATCGAGAATTTCCGCCCCTTGCGCGATGGGCTCGAAGCGCGCGGGCGCACGTTCGAGAGCCAGACCGATACCGAAGTGGTCGCCCACCTGGTGTCGGAGCAGATCGAGGCCGGGGTCTCGCCGCAGGAGGCGATGAAGACGGTGCTGCCCCAGCTTCGCGGCGCCTTCGCGCTCGCCATCGCCTTCCGCCGCTTTCCGGACATGCTGATCGGCGCCCGCCTCGGCTCGCCGCTGGTGGTGGGCTATGGCGAAGGCGAGACCTATCTGGGATCGGACGCGCTGGCGCTCGCCCCGCTGACCCAGAAGATCAGCTATCTGGAGGAAGGCGACTGGGTCGTCGTGACCCGCGACGGCGCGCAGATCTTCGATGCGCAGAACCGGCATGTGACACGCGAAGTGGTCACGTCCGGCGCATCGGCGGTGGCGATCGAAAAGGGCAATTACCGCCACTTCATGCAGAAGGAGATCTTCGAGCAGCCCACCGTGGTCGCCCAAACGCTGCACAGCTATGTGCGGCCGGTCGATCAGTCGGTGGCCCTGCCCCAGATCGATTTCGACCTTTCGGCGGTCAACCGCATCACTATCGTCGCCTGCGGCACCAGCTTCTACGCGGGCATGGTCGCGAAATACTGGATCGAGCAGTTCGCGCGCCTGCCCGTCGATATCGATGTCGCTTCCGAGTTCCGCTACCGCGATCCGGTGCTGGAGCCGGGCGGGCTTGCCCTGTTCATCTCGCAATCGGGCGAGACGGCGGACACGCTCGCCGCGCTGCGCCACTGCAAGGCGCAAGGGCAGACCATCGCCGTCGTCGTCAACGTGCCCACCAGCACGATGGCGCGCGAGGCCGATCTGCTGCTGCCCACCCACGCCGGGCCGGAAATCGGCGTCGCCTCAACCAAGGCCTTCTCCTGCCAGCTCGCCGTGCTGGCCGCCCTCGCCGCGCATCTGGCCGTCAAGCGCGGGCGCATGGACCGGGAGGAGGAAATGGCGGTGGTGCGCCACCTCGTCGAGACCCCGGCCTGCCTCAATGCCGCCCTCGCTCATGACGAGGAGATCGCGGCGATGGCCCATCTGATCGCACCTGCCCGCGACGTGCTCTATCTCGGCCGGGGGCTGGACTATCCGCTGGCGCTGGAAGGGGCCCTGAAACTCAAGGAAATCAGCTATATCCACGCCGAGGGCTATGCCTCGGGCGAAATGAAGCACGGGCCCATCGCACTGATCGACGAGGCGGTGCCGGTCATCGTCCTCGCCCCGTCGGGCCCGCTGTTCGAAAAGACCGTCTCGAACATGCAGGAAGTGCGCGCGCGCGGCGGCAAGGTGGTGCTGATTTCCGATGCGCAAGGCATTGCCGAGGCGGGCGAAGGCTGCATCGCCACGATCGAGATGCCCAAAGTCCACCCGCTGATCGCGCCGCTGGTCTATGCCGTGCCGGTGCAGTTGCTGGCCTATCACGTGGCCTGCGTGAAAGGCACCGACGTCGATCAGCCGCGCAACCTCGCCAAGAGCGTTACGGTCGAATAGGCCGTAACCGCAAGGGCGGGCTCATCTGCGCAAGCTCCCGTTCGCTCGGTACGAACGGGAACTGAACTTCGGCTTAGGCCCCGACCAGCCCCTTGATCGCGCTTTCGAACAGCGCGCGGCCGTCGGTGCCGCCGTGAGTGGTTTCGACGGCGCGTTCGGGGTGCGGCATCATGCCCAGCACATTGCCCGCCGCGTTGAGCACGCCCGCGATCCGCCGGGCCGAGCCGTTGACCTCGTCCCCATAGCGGAAGGCCACCCGGCCCTCGCCTTCCAGACGGTCCAGCGTTGCATCGTCGGCGAAGTAATTGCCGTCGTGGTGGGCGACGGGGATGGAGATTTCCTGCCCGGCCGCGTACCCGGCGGTAAACAGCGACTGCGCGTTCTCCACCTTCAGCGCCACGTCGCGGCAGACGAAGCGGATCACCGAATTGCGCAGCAGCGCGCCGGGCAGCAGCCCGCTTTCGGTCAGCACCTGAAAGCCGTTGCACACGCCGAGCACCGGCACGCCGCGCTCGGCCGCGGCCACCACCGCCTGCATCACCGGCGAGCGCGAGGCGATGGCGCCGCAGCGCAGATAGTCGCCATAAGAAAAACCGCCGGGCAGAGCGATGAAGTCCAGCCCCTCGGGCAGGTCATGATCGCCGTGCCACACGCGCAGCGCCGGGGTTCCCGAGATCTTGCCCAGAGCCTCCGCCATGTCGCGGTCGCAGTTGGAGCCGGGAAAAGTGATGACGGCGGAGCGGAAAGCCATCAGGCGGCCACCTTCTCGATACGGTAATTCTCGATCACCATGTTGGCGAGCAGCTTGCGGCACATGTCGTCGAGCGCTTCGTCGCTGGTGCTGTCGGCCACGTCGAGTTCGAACAGGCGCCCGGCGCGCACATCGTTGACGCCGGAAAAGCCCAGCCCTTCGAGCGAATGGTGGATCGCCCGGCCCTGCGGATCGAGAACACCGGGCTTGAGGCTGACGTGGACGCGCACTTTCATTCGCTGGGCCTTTCGCTTGCGGGCGGCAGATTCGTTTGCAGCGCCTATGACTCCTGAGAGGCGCCGGGGCAAGCCGCGCGATTCGCCTTGTTTGGGATTGTGCTTGGGATTGTCCGCGATCTTGCGCGCAAAGGCCTGTGCACAGTCACGCGCGAAAGTCCCGATTGAACGCACTGCCGCAACCTGCCATCCCGCGCAGACTCGAAACGGAGCGTAACATGTCGATTTCCTTCGCCGGTCAGGTCGCGGTGGTCACGGGGGCGGGCCATGGCCTCGGCCGCGCCTATGCGCTGGAACTGGCGCGGCGCGGCGCGAAAGTGGTGGTGAACGACCTCGGCGCCGCGCGCGACGGCACTGGCCATTCCGACGCGGCGCTCGCCGTCGTCGAGGAAATCCGCGCCACGGGCGGCGAGGCGATGGCCGACGGCGGCGACGTCTCCGATTTCGCCCAAATGGAAGCGATGGCCGCGCGCGCCGTTTCGGAATGGGGCGGCATCCACATCCTGATCAACAACGCGGGCATCCTGCGCGACCGCACGTTCGCCAAGATGGACCCGGCCGATTTCGAGCTGGTCCTGCGCGTCCACCTGCTCGGCAGCGCCTTTGCCACCAAGGCGGTGTGGAACACGATGCGCGCGCAGAATTATGGTCGCGTGCTGATGACGACGTCCTCCACCGGGCTCGGCGGCAATTTCGGACAGGCCAACTACGGCGCGGGCAAGGCGGGCGTGCTGGGCCTCGCCCGCACCCTGCGGCTGGAAGGCGCCAAGCACGACATCCGCGTGAACTGCATCGCCCCCACCGCCGGCACCCGCATGACCGCCGACATTTTTCCCGACGAGGCCTACAACGCCTTCCAGCCGGAAAGCGTTGTGCCCGCGGCGCTGTTCCTGGTCTCGAAGGAGGCGCCTACCGACGCCATCGTCGCTGCTGGCGGCGGCGTGTTCCAGAGCGCCTTCATCACCATGAACGACGGCGTGCTGCTGCCGCAGAGCGAATGCTCCGTGGAAGGTTTCGCCAAGGCCTGGCCGGCAATCCGCGAATGCACGGGCGATCACGTATTGGAAAACGGCATGGAGCAATCGCACCATGCGCTGTCGATGTTGCTGAAATCGCAGGGTTAACACTTCGCAATCGTGAATTGACGCCTCATGCCGAACGCGGCATCGTCCCTTCGGGCAAACTCGGGGCAAACAGCATGCAAAGCTATCTGGACAGGCGCGACAACGCCCGGCTGCTGACACTTTCGCGCTTCATGCGCGGCGTGATCTGGATTTATATCGCGGTCTGGGGGGCATATGCACTCGCCAGCGGATGGCTCTTGAGCCTTGTTTTCATGGGCAAGACATATGGGCCGGTCTGGATGATGACCCTTGGGCTGCGCGGCATCATCGGTCTTCTGGGCTTTATCATCTTCCTGATCTGCCTGCCGCCATTTCTCATGTGGTTCAACAAGGCCTTGTCGAACCTCCACGAGGCGGGGCTGACCGGCCTTACCGCAAGGCCGACATGGACAACCGCGAGCTTCTTCGTGCCGGTGGCCAATCTCTTCATTCCCTTCACGGCCATGCGCGAATTGTGGAACCGCAGCCATGGAGAGGACGAATGGCAGGCAAAAGCCAGCGTGTCTGAGGTTTCCATCTGGTGGACCTGTCTTCTGGCAGGCACACTGCTGGTCAGCTTCATCAGCGTCATCGGGATCTTCAACTATTTCACGAACCTGAAGATCATAACCCCGATGGGGGTCAATCATGCCCTTAACCTGAGCGGCGTTTGCCTGTGGATCGTGTCGGCCCTGTTTCTGCTGCGCATCATCGCGAACGTGTCGAATGCCCAGCAGGCGCTTTCAGACGAGAGAGCGACTTTCGCCTGAGGCTCAGCTCACCCCTCCACCACTTTCAGCAGCTTGCGCTCCAGCGGGCTGAGCACGCCTGTCAGTTCGTGCCCGCGCTTGAGCACTTGCCCGGATTCGCCGAACAGCGTCCACATGCCTTGTTTGCCGCGCAGGCTGGGGCGTTTTTCGATGCGGGCCTGGGGGCGTTCGGCGGCGCGGCGGAAGGCGCTGAAATTGGCTGCGTCCTTGCCGAAATCCATCGCATAGTCGCGCCAGAACCCGGCAGCGACCATGCGGCCGTAGAGGTCGAGAATGCGTTGAAGCTCCAGCCGGTCAAACCCCACTTGCAGCGGTTTGCGGCCGGGAAAGGCAACGACACTGGCGGAAGCGGGATTCGCCGAACCGGCCGGGCCTGCCGCCATGCAGCTTAAACGCCCTTGCAGGCGGGCTTGTCAGCCTCGCGCTCCGGTTCCGCCTGAGCGGCCAGCAGTGCCTCGACCTGTTCGCGCAGGGCGGCGACCTGATCTTCCAAATCGTCCACGCGCTGGTTGCCCACCGGTTCGCACGGTTCCTTGCAGGGTGTGCCGTAGGGCATGAATTCCTTGGCGTAAGTCTCCGCCTTCATCAGCGTGGAGCGCGCCTTGACGCCGATCATCGTCGCGCCTTCGGGCACGTCTTCGGTCACGACCGCACTGGCGCCGACGCGCGCGCGCTTACCCACCGTGACCGGGCCGATGATCTGCGCGCCCGAGCCGACGATCACGTTGTCCTCCAGCGTCGGGTGGCGCTTGCCGCCCACGCCGTTGGTGGGGTTCGAACCGCCCAGCGTGACGCACTGGTAGATCGTGACATTGTCACCGATGTGCGCCGTCTCGCCGATCACGGTGAAACCGTGGTCGATAAAGAAGTCCTTGCCGATGGTGGCACCCGGATGGATGTCGATCGAGGTCAGGAAGCGGGAAAAATGGTTCACCGCGCGTGCCAGGAAAAACAGGCGCGCGTTGAACAGGGCATGCGCGATCCGGTGCCAGAACAGCGCCCATACGCCCGGATAGAGCAGCACTTCCCAGCGCGAGCGCGGCGCGGGATCGCGTGCCACGACGGAGTCCAGATAGCGGATCAGGTTACCCATCATGTTCCGTAATTCCCATCAATCGGGCCGCGATGCAACCTTTTGCCCGAAACGGGCACGTTTTGGAGCCGGTGCGGCGCTCACTCCTCCCTGAGGCCGCCGCCTTGTGTCTCGGCCAGAGCCTCACGCCAGATCGCCATTGTCGGCGGTTGCTTGCGCTCCAGACTGAGCCGGTCGATCGCGGCGACCAGACGTTCTACGTCCACATGGCTACGCTCGCACCGTCCTGCAAGATATTGCGTTGCGGAATCGTCCAGAACCAGCCCGCGCATCTCGGCATGAACTTCCATCAGCCCGGCCAGCATCTCATCATCGGGTTCGCCGATTTCGAGGTCCAGCGCAGCGCCGAGACGCGAGGCGAGATCGGGCAGGCGCACTTGCCAGCAGCCCTCCCCCGCACCGCGCGGCCGGTTGGCCACGATCAGCAGCGGGCGCCCGCTTTCCTGCGCGCGGTTCCAGCGGTGGAACAGAACATCCTCATCCAGCGAGTCGGCATTGTCCACCGCGTCACCCTGCCCCGATTCGACGAACCAGCGGGCCAGCAAAGACTTGCCCGAGCGCGGCGGCCCGGTGAGGATCGCCGTGCGGAACGGCCACTTTTCCGGCTCCATCAACGCATCGAGAACGCCCGCATTGGCACTGCCCACGACAATGCGGGGCGGACTGTCGCTCGCAGCGGACAGCGGAAGGGCAATCTGTCTCATAGTCAGACCTAGCGGCTGATCTTCAACGTACCGCCGCCGCTAGAAACTTTCCAGCCTTGTCCGCGCAAGGCCGCGGCGAGACGCTCCGCGCCGCCCGACACGGTAACGCGCATGACGGAAGTGCCGCCGATGGCAAGGCTGACGGTCGCCGCCCCCTGGACACCGGGCACACCGCGCACGGCGGCCAGTGCAGCATCGACGGCCGCCGCATCGGGCGTCGCGAACTGGACGGAAACGGTTTCCGCCGCCACACCGGAAACATTCTCGGCCGGGACCACCGGCCCTGGCTGCGGCGCCACGGCCGGATCGTCGCCCTTCGGCATCAATTCGGCGCGCAACTGGGCGAATGCCCGGTCCAGCGCGGCACGGCCGGTATTGAGCGTCGGGTCGGGCTTGAGCTTACCCTGCGCCAGCGCATCGCGGTAAAGCCCGTCGATCCGCTCCACCGCCTTGTCCAGCATGCCCGGCAGATCGTCCTCACCCTTCGCGGTCAGAGTGAAACTACCGAGGAACGTGTTATCGAGACCATAGCGGGCCGTAAACGTGCCCTTGACCGGACCGCCCGGCCACTGCCGCTCCAGCCGCGCGGCCGGAATGACAACATCGGCGGCATCGAACTGGCTCAGCAGCGTGCGCCACCACAGGCGGCTGCGGCGGCCGGGCTGGCCCGCGGTCAGAACCAGCGAATCACCGCCCGAACCGGAAGGACGGACATAGTCCACCGGGCTGGCGGCGGCCTGAAATTCGGCCCAGGCGCGCTGCCAGGGATTGCGCACTTCGAACACCTGGCGCACGCCGCCCGAATAGAGCACCGGAATCACCAGCATCGGCGCCGAACGGGGCACGCCCGCGCCCTGTCCGCCCACGAACTGCCCGGCCTTGGCCTTGTCGAACACTACGCCCAGCTTGGCGACATAGCGGCGGGGGCCCACCTGCTCGTGCTCGATCACCACGGAAGAGACCATCGCGTCGATCGCGCCAAACGGCATGGCCGGTCCGCCCAGCTTCTTCCATGCCAGCTTTTCGGCCTGCTTCCAGCCTTCAAGGCGCGCTTCGGCGCCGGTCTTGGCGGAAACGTCCACGGCGATGCCGTCAACCTGAATGTCCTGAGAACTGGCCAGCGGGGCAATGCCGCGATCGCCATCGATCTGCGCCGCGAGTCGCACACCGCCAGCAGCCAGAGCCGCGAGCGTCACCGAAGCCGCAAGCACCGCCGCAGCGCGCTTTGTCTGCCCGTTGAGGGCCAGTCCTTTGCGGGCTGGCCGCAGGAATTTGGGGGAGATAGTGAACACCATTGTCGAAACCGGGGGCCTTTTGCCCAAACGGCGATGGAAATCCAAGACGTAAAGCGCTAGGCGGCGCGAATGTCCGACGATAACTCTCCGAAGAGCTACTCCTACGAGCAGGCCGGCGTCTCGATCGCCGCCGGAAACGCGCTGGTCAAGGCCATTGCCCCGCTCGCGAAATCGACCGCCCGTCCAGGCGCCGGCGCCGAGCTGGGCGGCTTTGGCGGTTTCTTCGATCCGCGCGCGGCGGGGTACACCGATCCGCTGCTGGTCGCCGCCAACGATGGCGTGGGCACCAAAGTGAAGCTCGCCATCGATCATGACCGGCACGACCACATCGGCATCGACCTTGTCGCCATGTGCGTGAACGATCTGATCGTGCAGGGCGCGGAGCCGCTGTTCTTCCTCGACTATTTCGCCACCGGCAAGCTGGAGAACGGCGTCGCCGAGCGCGTCGTCGCGGGCATTGCCGAAGGGTGCCGCATGGCGGGCTGCGCGCTGATCGGCGGCGAGACGGCGGAAATGCCGGGCATGTATGCGCAGGACGATTACGATCTGGCCGGTTTCTGCGTCGGCGCTGTCGAGCGCGGCGAACAACTGACCGGAGAGCGGGTCGCGGCGGGCGACGTGCTGCTGGGCCTTGCCTCCTCGGGCGTGCATTCGAACGGCTATTCGCTGGTGCGGCGGCTGGCGGCAGACAAGGGCTGGAAGCTGGACCGCCCGGCGCTGTTCGATCAGGACACACTGCTGATCGACGCGCTGATCGCGCCCACGCGTATTTATGTGAAGAGCCTGCTGCCCTTCATCCGCGCCGGGCGCATCCATGCGCTTGCCCACATCACCGGCGGCGGACTGCTGGAAAACGTGCCGCGCGTGCTGCCCGAAGGCCTGCATGCCCGGATCGATGCCGGAGCCTGGGTGCAGCCGCGCCTGATGGCCTTCCTGCAGGCACAGGGGCACATCGAACCCGCCGAGATGGCCCGCACCTTCAACTGCGGCATCGGCATGGTGCTCGCCGTCAACGCGCTGGATGCCGGAGCGCTCAAGACCGAACTGGAAGCGGCGGGCGAGGAAGTCTTCGTGATCGGCGCGATCGAGCCGGGCGACAAGGGCTGCACCGTGCAGGGCAGCGCAGACGACTGGTCCGCGCGCGAGGCATGGGAAGCCGTTCACCTCGGCTGAGACCCGCGAAGCTGAATCGCGCCCCGCTCGTCCTGAGCCTGTCGAAGCGTCCCCTTCGGCTGGCTGCTTGCAGCAGCCGCTCAGGGCAGGCTTCGACAGGCTCAGGACGAGCGGAGGTAGCGCAGATATTCCGCACCCGGCTTGATCTCAGACCTCAGGCGGTCCAGCTTCCTCCGGCCCGTCCTTTCCCGGGACGGCGTCGATATCCTCGCCCAGCGTGTCGCGCAGATAGAATTCGCGCACGCCCACGAAAGCCACCACCAGCAGCGCCCCGGCGAAGAACACGCCATAGACGCCGAACACCGCACCCACGCCCAGAATCGTGAACAGCGTGAGCGCGGGCGGAATGTTGACGACACGGCGGTTGATCACCGGCGTCAGCATCCACCCTTCCACCACGCGCACCGCCAGATAGGCCGCGACCGTGCGCCACAGCACGTCCCCGCCCGCCGCTGCCGCCAGCCCGATCGAAGGCAGCATCGCCACTGCCGGGCCGACATAGGGCACGAATTCGGACAGTCCGCCAAGCAGACCCAGCGCCGCCCAGGATTCGAGCCCGGCCAGCCACAGCGATCCGCCGATGATCACGCTCATCGCAATCATGGTGACGAGCTTCGCCTTGAGCCACAGCCGCAGCGCCGCCGAAATGGCCGTCAGCGCCCGCTCCATCGTCGGCCGCGCGGGCGGCGGCGTCAGCAGAATCACCGCGCGCCGGTAGGGCCCGGGATTGCCCGCAATAAACAGGGCGCCGACCAGAACGATCAGCAGGTTGACGAGGAACTGCCCTGCCCCCGAAGCCAGATCGCTGAGGCGGTTGGCAATCGTGCTGCCGCCCGCCGCCGCTTCCGAGGCCTGAACGATGGCCCGGCCGACCGGCGTAGTAGAAAGCCCCTGCTCCACTTGCGCCAAGGTGCCCGGCAGATTGCCGAGCATTCCCGCGATCTCCGCGCCGAATTGCACTGTCAGCAAATAGCCGATAGCTCCGAACAGCGCGAGCACCAGCAATGTTCCCAGCGGCAGCGCCACGCGCCAGCTTTTCAGCCCGAAGCCCTGCAGCATCCGCGCGGTACTGCGAAAGGCGACCGCGCCCAGAACCGAACCGAAAGCCAGCAGCAGCAGGTCCGCCGCGCGCCACGCGACGAGCACGGCACCGGCGGCCAGCACTGTCCACGCCAGGCGGCGCAAGTATCCGGCATCGTCCGGGTTGGGCCTGAAAGGCGCGTTTGTCGTCACGTGCAATTCACCCCGCGGTTGCTCGCGCGCTGCCGAACGCATAGGGGATGTTCGCAAGCGAGTACAGGCAGGCAGCCGTCATTCGGGCCGAACGCGCGCTGCCCCGCCGCAAGTCCCCGCGCTGCCGTTTCGGGCGGCGTGGAAAACCGGAAAGATGAGCATGACGCAGGTGCGGGCCAAAGTGGCGGTGATGATTTCGGGCAGCGGCACCAATATGGCCGCGCTGCTCTATGCCAGCCGCGCTGAAGACTGCCCCTATGAAATCGTACTGGTTGCCGCCAACGATCCGGAAGCGAAGGGCCTGCGTCTGGCCGCAGCGGAAGGCGTGCCCACGTTCGCCCTTTCGCACAAAGGCATGACACGTTCCGAACACGACGCGGCGATGGATGCAGCGATCCGCAATGCTGGCGCGGAATGGGTCGCACTGGCCGGTTACATGCGCATCCTGACGCCGGACTTCGTGGGCAAGTGGGAAGGCCGTATGGTCAACATCCACCCTTCCCTGCTGCCCAAGTACACCGGCCTGCACACGCACGAACGCGCCATTGAGGCTGGCGACAGCCATGGCGGAGTGACGGTTCACCTCGTGACCGCGGAGCTCGACGAAGGGCCGGTGCTGGGCCAGACGCCGGTGGCGATCCTGCCCGGCGATACGGCCGAGGCCCTGGCCGCGCGCGTGCTGATCGCCGAACACCAGCTCTATTCGCGCTGCCTGGCGAAACTGGTGACACGCGAACGCGATCCGGAATGGCTGCTGGAGCAGGTCCGCAGCCGGGCCATGGCCCTGCCCGAAACAGACGAAGTGAGCAGCCATGGCATGCCGTGCTTCGGCGTGATCAAGGGCAAGAAATTCGCCTATTTCTCCACCGGCAACCACGGCGACGGCCGGATCGCGCTGATCGTGAAGATCAGCGGCGTGGACGAGCAGGCGATGCTGATCGAACAGGATGAAGACGCCTATTTCCGCCCCGCCTATTTCGGCGACACCTGGATCGGCATCCGTCTGGATACCGGCAGCCACGACTGGGATTCGGTCAGCGAATGGCTGGCCCGTTCGTGGCGGACCATCGCGCCGAGGCGGTTGACGGTGCTGCTGGACGCGGCCGACGCATTCTGAGGACGCGGCGGCCACGGTCAGGGCGGAATCGCCGGAGCTGCTCAGGCCGCCGTATGCCGTGCCTCGCGCAGGACTTCGGCGATCCGGTCGAGCAGCGAAAGCCGTTCCTTCTTCAGTTCCTCAACCCGCTCGTCGGACGAAGCATCGAGCTCGGCCTCGATCCGCGTGATGGTGTGGTTCACTTCCTGATACCGGTCCGCCAGCGCGGCAAAATGCCCCTTGGTCGCCTTGAGGCGGTGCATCAGATCGACGTCGTCGGGAAATTCGGCTGCGAGTTCGTGGAGCTTGTGCGACATTCAGGCTTCTCCCGTTATTGAGATGCGCCGAATCTAGCCTCGGCGCACGGCCCATGCGTTGCGCTGGATCAAGGGTATACCAGCCCTTCAGATTTCCGAATAGTCCACCATCGGACGGCTTTCGCGCGTGCCGCGATAACGCTTCTCGGGCTCGTTCGGATCCCCGGCGATGATCACGTAGTCGTCATGCACTTCGACAAGCGTCCCGACGAACGGAAACCCCTCCAGGCTGCCGTTGACGCGAAAGCTGACGGTATCGCCGGTCTTGAACGTCTTTTCGTCGAAATTGAATTCGAAGGGGCAGACTTCCCCTTCCTCACCCATGCCTTGCATTGCGCGTCTCCTCTTCGCGGAAAGACTACCGCAACGATACAAGGTGCATCAAATGGAATCCCGGGCCGATGCGCCGGGGACGCGATATCGCAAGCGGGCTACATATGCGCGGCATGCGCCATCAGCGATGTCAGCATGGCTCCCACGAAAGAGACCGACACGGCGACAAGGATCGTCTTGCTAATCATGTGAACGCTGCCCCCCGGCTGCTGCCTTTGGAACCGGATCGCCGCACCGCCGAAAATAAGCGGCGCCCGTCCAGAATACCTGCGGGGATAATAAAGGGCAGAAACGAGTCGCACCAAAGGAAAAGGCCGCCGAAACCGGCGGCCTTAACCATCTTTAACAAGAATTAATCGCGGCTCAGCCGACGATTTCTTCCGGCTTGAAGAAGTAAGCGATTTCGATCGCGGCGTTTTCGTCGGAGTCCGAACCGTGGACCGAGTTGGCTTCGATCGATTCCGCATAGGTCTTGCGGATGGTGCCTTCGGCGGCATCGGCCGGGTTGGTGGCGCCCATCACGTCGCGGTTGCGCTTCACGGCGTCTTCGCCTTCAAGCGCCTGCACGACGACCGGGCCCGAAATCATGAACGAGACGAGGTCGTTGAAAAACGGGCGTTCCTTGTGGACTGCATAGAAGCCTTCGGCCTGCTCCTTGGTCATCTGGATGCGCTTGGAAGCGACTACGCGCAGACCGGCTTCTTCCAGCATCTTGGTCACGCCACCGGTCAGGTTGCGGCGGGTGGCGTCGGGCTTGATGATCGAGAAGGTGCGGGTGACCGCCATGATGTATTCCTTGCGAAGTGGAGGGTGTTGTTACTTGTTGCGCGCGCCCCTAGCCGGGTTTGCGCCGCGCGGCAAGCCGGGCCGCACGCGCATGCGCCGCGCCGAAGGCCTGCTGGGCCCGGCGAGGATTTGCAGAAGGCTCGTGGGGAAAAGCCTAGGCAAACGGACATTTCAGCCCCCGCGCCTCAAGCCCGTCATGCTGAACTTGCTTCAGCATCCATCGTACAGCGCAGCCAGACCTGCAAATGGCGCTCTATCCTTGCCGATTTGAGAGTCTGGCGGAGGGTGGCGCCCCCCGGCACCCAGAGCAGGACGAACCGCCTGATGGACCCTGAAACAAGTTCAGGGGGACGATTTTGAAACGGCGCATCTGTTTTTGGATGCAACCTTTGCCAAAGCCCCTAAGCCGCCTGAATCCAGCGGCCGCCTTCCTGCTTCCAGTGATAGTGTTCCACCCCTTCGCGCCCGCGCAGCATGCGCCAGGTGTCGCGCGCATGCTGGATGGTGCTGTCGTCGAACAGGAAGAAGGTGCGCACGAAAGGCGTTTCGCCCTCGCGCCACTGGCCGTCAGCAATGGCGAGGAAGTTCGCGCCGTTGAGCGGCTGCGGCGCTTCGGACAGCAGAATCGGCTGACGGTCCTCGTGCCCTTCCCCGGCCATGCCGTTGGCGAGAAACGTGTCCTCACCCAGCGACCACAGCGCCTGACACAGGCGCTGGCGCTGCTTCGGATCGGCCGAGACGACGAGGAGGCGCTCGCCCACTTTCATCACGTTGCGCGCGATGAGGGGCAGCGCCGCCTCGGCAGGATCGCGGCTGAGCTGGTAGAAGTCCACGCGCATCAGCCGCGTCCCCGCTTTCGTTCTCAACCTTCGGCGGTGTCGCGCACGAAGCGGTCGAGCAGGCGCACGCCGAAGCCGGTCGCGCCCTTATCCCACGTCGCGCCCGGCTTGTCAGACCAGACGGTCCCGGCAATGTCGAGGTGCGCCCAGGGGGTGCCGTTCTCGATGAAGCGCTGGAGGAACTGCGCCGCCGTGATCGAACCGCCGAAGCGCGAACCGACGTTCTTCATGTCGGCAATCGCGCTGTCGAGCTGCTTGTCGTAAGCCGGGCCCATCGGGAAGCGCCACAGGCGGTCGCCCGAAGCATCGCCCGCGGCGCTCAGTGCAGCGGCGAGATCATCGTTGTTCGAGAACAAGCCCGCGTATTCGTGGGCGAGCGAGGCGATGATGGCGCCCGTCAGCGTCGCGAGATCGACGATCTTCGCCGGGCTATATTCGCGCTGCACCCAGGTGAGCGCGTCGCACAGCACCAGACGGCCTTCGGCATCGGTGTTGATGACTTCGATGGTCTGGCCCGACATCGAGGTGACGACGTCGCCCGGGCGCTGGGCCTTGCCGTCCGGCATGTTCTCCACGAGACCGCACACGCCGATGACATTGGCCTTCGCCTTGCGCAGCGCGAGCGCGAGCATGGTTCCGGCCACCGCACCGGCGCCGCCCATGTCCCACTTCATGTCTTCCATGCCCGCTGGCTGCTTGAGGCTGATGCCGCCGGTGTCGAAGGTCACGCCCTTGCCGACGAACGCGACGGGCTTTTCACCCTCGGCGCCGCCCAGCCATTCCATCACCAGCAGGCGCGCGGGACGCACCGAGCCCTGCGCCACGCCGAGCAGCGAGCCCATGCCGAGCGCGGCCATCTCCTTTTCGTCGAGCACGCGGATCTTGAGGCCGGTGCCTTCCGTCTTCGCCTGGCAGCGTTCCACGAACGTCTCGGGATAGATCGTGTTCGCCGGTTCGGTAACGAGTTCGCGGGTGAAGGCCACACCGGCGGCCACCGCCTGCTCGACCGCCCACAGCGCCTTGGTGCCTTCGGGCGCGCCCGCGAGCGCGATTTCGCTAAGGCTCGGCTTCTTGTCGTCGGTCAGCTTGGTCCGATAGACATCGTGGCGCCAAGCGCGCAGCACCGCGCCGAGCAGCGCCGCGGCAGCCTCTTCCGCGGAAAGGCCCGCGCCAGTCACGTCCAGCGTCAGCGCAGTTTCGCCCGAAGTCAGGTATTTCGCGACAATCGCGGCGCCCGCCTTCTCGATCGCGCCCTTGCGGTCCTTGGCGTCGGCGGCGCCGATCCCGGCCAGCACCACGCGCACGACCTTGCCGTCACGCTCTGCAAAGCCTTCGAACATCTGCCCGGCCTTGCCGGAAAACCGGGCCATCTTCGCGGCTTCGGCCAGCACCGGCTCAAGATCGGCGGGCACGGCATCCTGGTTTACGAGGCGGGCGGCAAGACGCGCGGAACTGGCAACCGGCGCGTCAAGGAACTGGATCTGCATGAAATCTCCTGGATCTTCGCGATGAAACGTCCAACTTGTGCGCTTCACCGCAACACTGGATTGCAGTTAGGCACAGGCGGTGCGATAGGCAAGCCATGCTCCCTGCCGTGCAGATCCTTTCCCGCGCGCTGCCTGACCATTCGCGCTTCCTCTCGCTGAGCGCGCTGGCCCTTGGCCTGACCGCCTTCGCCGCGCCTTACACCGCGCAGGCGCAGGACGTGCCGCCTCCCGCCGCCAAGCCTCAGCCCACCGAAAGCGGGGATCCCGCGGCCGAAGGCGAACATATCGCCTTCGATGCCGATACCGTCGATTACAACGAAAATACCGAAGAAGTGACCGCCGAGGGCGATGTTCTGCTGCGGCGGGGCGATCAGTCAGTGCGCGCGGATACCGTCACCTGGGACCGCAAGACCGGCCAGATCGTCGCCACCGGCGATGTGCGCCTGCTCGATCAGGACGGCAACCGGCTGTTCACGGACCGCATCGAACTGACCGACGAACTCAAGACCGGCATGATGGAGAATCTCCTGCTGGTCATGCGGGAGGGCGGCAGGCTGGCCGCACTCAAAGGTGAGCGCATTGCCAATGGCGATGTCATTCTCAACCAGGCGGCCTATACCGGCTGCGACGTCGTGAATACCGATGGCTGCCCCAAGAAGCCTTCCTGGCGGGTCATCGCCAAGAGCGTGATCTACAGCGAGGAACGCCGCCGCATCCGTTTCAAGAATGCGCGGCTGGAACTGTTCGGGGCGGTGCAGGTGCCGCTGCTGGGGCTGACTGTCAGCACCGACGGGCACGCGGTATCGGGCTTCATGATCCCCGACCTGCAATCGACCCCGTCCAACGGTGTCCAGATCGGCGAATCGTACTACTGGAAGATCGACGAGAACCGCGATCTGACGGCAGGCCTCTCCGCCTTCACCAAGGCCGCGCCCATGGCCTCGATCGAATACCGTGCGCTGACGGGCCATGGCGCCTACCAGATCACCGGCTATGCCACGGCCAGCAACAAGATCCCGATCTTCGGCTCCAACACCTCGCCCGAAAACGACAGCGTAAGCGCCTTTCGCGGCTATGTGTTCGCCAACGGCAAGTTCCAGCTCGACGAGCACTGGAGCGTGACCGGATCGATCCGGCGCGCGACCGACCGCACATTCCTGCGCCGCTACGACATCAGCCGCGATGACCGGCTGCGCTCGATGATCGATGTCCAGCGCATCGATGAGGACAGCTACTTCTCGTTCGCGGGTTATGCCACGCAAACCCTGCAGGCCAGCCGCGATCAGGGGCTGATCCCGGTGGCCTTTCCGGTGCTCGACTATCGCAGGCGATTCGCTGATCCGGTGTTGGGCGGCAAGATCGAAACCCAGGTCAACACGCTGGGCATCACCCGCACCGATGGCCAGGACACCCAGCGCGCCTTCGCCAGCACGCAATGGACGCTGCGCAAGATCACCGGCATGGGACAGGAAGTGGTGCTGACCGGCCTGGCCCGCGGCGACGTGTACCATTCCGACGAGAACGGCGCGACCAGCACGGTGATCTATCGCGGCGATCCGGGCTGGCAGAGCCGCGCCATCGCGCTGGCCGCCATCGACGTGAAATGGCCGCTGGTCGGCGCCGCGCTGGGCGGCACGCAAGTCTTCACCCCGCGCATTCAGCTCGTCGCCAGCCCCACGATCCGCAACCTGGCCGTTCCCAACGAGGATTCGCGCGCGATAGAGCTGGAAACCAGCAACCTGTTCTCGCTCAACCGCTTCCCCGGCTACGACCGGATCGAGGACGGGGTGCGCTTCACATACGGTTTCGACTGGAAGTTCGAGGCGCCACGCTGGCGGATCATGACCACGATCGGCCAGTCGGTACGTCTGAACAACAAGCCCACGCTGCTGCCAGATGGCACGGGCCTTACCAACAAGACCTCCGACATCGTCGGCCGCACCGAAGTGCGCTACCGCGATTTCATCAACGTCATTCACCGCTTCCGCCTCGACAAGGACAGCCTGGCGATCCGCCGCAACGAATTCGACGCGGTGATCGGCAATACCAGAACCTATGCCGAGATCGGCTATACCAAGCTCAACCGCGGCATTTCCCGCAGCATCGAGGATTTGCAGGACCGTGAGGAAGTGCGGGCTGCGGGCCGTGTGGCGTTCGCCCGGTACTGGTCGCTGTTCGGCTCTGCCGTCGTCAATCTGACCGATCGCAAGGAAGATCCGATCTACGGCTCGGACGGTTTCCAGCCGCTGCGCACCCGCATCGGCGCCGCTTACGAGGATGACTGCATGCAGATCGCCCTCACCTGGCGCCGCGACTACGAAACGACCGGCGACGCGCGCAAGGGCGACTCCTTCCAGATCCGCTTCAGCCTCAAGAACATCGGCTTGCGGTAAATCGCGGCCGGTCCAGCCCTGATCCGGGGATGGACGGGCTTCCAGGGCCTCCGCCCGTTGGCAGGCCGGTGCAAAGCCGCTATCGGGTGTGCTCATTTTCGGTTAAGCCGCCACGCGGCATGACCTGCATCCTAGGTGCGGAAGGTCTGCAAAGCAGGTTTGCTGGGCAGGTTTCCAGCCATGAATTGTCCGGCGTCGGCCGGTTGAAGACGGGATTGTGATCACGGTGCAAGCAGTCAATCGCAGCAGCTCTTTCAAGCGTGCGCTCATTACTATCGGCAGCCTGGCCGCACTGGCCGGAGCGCTGGCTGCGCCGGGCGCGATGGCCCAGAATTCCGCGCAGGGGCAGATCGTCATCCCCGACGACGTCAAGATTTTCGGCAACGACAATCCGAATGTCCGCCGCGCCACGGCCGTGGTAAACGGCGATGTCATCACCGGCACCGATGTCGATCAGCGGCTTGCCCTCATCATCGCGGCCAACAAAGGCAAGATCAGCGAAGAGGAAATGAAGCGCCTGCGCCTGCAGGTGCTGCGCAACCTGATCGACGAGACGCTGCAGATCCAGGAAGCCAAGGCCTCCGAGATCGATGTCTCACAGGCCGAGATCGATCAGTCCTACGCCCGCGTCGCCGCGCAGAACTTCAACCAGAACACTTCGGCGATGGATGCCTATCTCAAGCGCATCGGCTCCTCACCGGCATCGCTCAAACGCCAGATTCGCGGCGAGCTTTCGTGGCGCGCCCTGCTCCAGCGCAATATCTCGCCCTTCATCAACGTCTCCGACGACGAAGTGAACGAGATGCTGGCCCGCCTCAAGGCGGCCAAGGGCACCGACGAGTACCGCCTGGGCGAAATCTACCTTTCGGCCACGCCCGACGCGCGCCAGCAGGTTTACCAGAACGCTTCACAGATCGTCGATCAGCTCAAGCAGGGCGGCAGCTTCGTTGCCTATGCCCGCCAGTATTCGCAGGCCTCGACGGCGGCGGTCGGCGGCGATCTCGGCTGGATCCGGCTCGCTCAGCTCCCTCCCGAACTGGCGACCGTGGCCCGTGAAATGGAACCTGGCCAGCTTGTCGGCCCGATCGAGGTTCCCGGCGGCTTTGACATCCTCTATCTGATCGACAAGCGCCAGGTGCTGACCGCCGATCCGCGCGATGCGATCCTCTCGCTCAAGCAGATCTCGATCAGCTTCCCCCAGGGTACCACCGAAGCCCAGGCCGGACAGAAAGCCGAGGCGTTCGCGAACGCGATCAAGGCGGCCAAGGGCTGCGGCGACGTGGACAAGGTCGCTTCGGGTATCGGCGCACAAGTTGTCACCAACGATCAGGTGAAGGCGCGCGATCTGCCCGGCCCGATCCAGAACGCCATCCTGCAGCTCTCGCCCGGCGAGACGATGCCTCCGTTCGGCTCGGTGAAGGACGGCGTGCGCATCCTGATGCTGTGCGGCCGCGACGATCCGCAGCAGGCCGATCAGGGCCCCAGCTTCGAGCAGCTTCAGGCCCAGCTTGAAGACGACCGCATCAACAAGCGCGCGCAGATGTACCTGCGCGACCTGCGGCGTGATGCCATCATCGAGTACGACTGACCCTATCCAGCAAGGTCTGTGACATGACGATCCCGGCTCCGCTTGCCGTTTCCCTGGGCGATCCGGCAGGTGCCGCCCCGGAACTGATCGCCGAAGCCTGGATGCGGCGCGAGGAAGCGGACCTTGCCCCGTTCTTCGTCGTGGGCGGCGCAGGATTGCTCAAAGCCGCCGCCGCGACGCGCGGGATCGATCTGCCGGTGGTGCCTATCGCCGCCGCCGGAGAAACCGTTGCTGCCTTTGCCGCCGGATTGCCGGTTCTGGGCCCGGAAGACTGCGCGCCCTCCTTTGGGGAGCCCACGCACGAAGGCGGCCGTCTGGCGCTGCATTCGCTCACCCAGGCCGCGCGGATGGCGCTTTCGGGCGAAGCGGGCGGTGCCGTGACCGGCCCCATCGCCAAGTCGAAACTGGCCGAAGTGGGCTTCACCCAGCCCGGCCAGACCGAATTCTGCGCCGATGCCTGCGGCGTGCCACCCGAAGATGCAGTGATGATGCTGGCCGGGCCGCTGCTGCGCACGGTGCCGCTCACCGTCCACGTCGCGCTCTCGGCCGTGCCGGGCCTGATCACGCGCGATCTGATCGAGCGCAAAGCCCGGATCGTCGCGCGCGCGCTGGCCCGCGATTTCGGACTGACGGCCCCGCGCATCGCCATAACGGGCCTCAATCCCCACGCAGGCGAGGACGGGCGCATGGGGCGCGAGGAAATCGAAACGATCGCCCCCGCCATCGCCGCGCTGCAGGCCGAAGGGCTCGCCGTCACCGGCCCGCACCCCGCCGATGCCCTCTTCGCCGCGCATGAGCGCGAGAAGTTCGACGTGGCGTTATGCATGTATCACGATCAGGCGCTGGTCCCGATCAAGACGCTCGATTTCGACCGGGGCGTGAACGTCACGCTGGGCCTGCCGATCGTACGCACTTCGCCCGACCACGGCACCGCCTTCGGCATCGCGGGCAAGGGCATTGCCAGCCCGGGTGCGATGATCGCCGCCATCCGCATGGCCGGCGAATGCGCGGCGCGGCGGGCAAGGATGGCCGCATGATCCGGCACACGGCCCTCTCACCCGCTCGTGCTGAGCCTGTCGAAGCACGAACGAGGCGCAGCGCATGCCTTCCATCCTTCGACAAGCTCAGGATGAGCGGTTACGGGAACCGCAAGGTTTCCCCGGCATGACCGCCCTGCCCCCCTTGCGCGAAGTGATCGCAAGGCACGGCCTTTCCGCCAGCAAGGCGCTCGGCCAGAACTTCCTGTTCGACGAGCAGCTGCTCGATCGCATCGCCGCCATCCCCGGATCGCTGGAAGGCGCACAAGTGCTCGAAGTCGGCCCCGGCCCCGGCGGCCTTACCCGCGCCCTGCTGCGCGCCGGTGCGCAAGTCACGGCCATCGAGATGGACCGCCGCTGCCTGCCCGCCCTCGCCGAAGTCGAAACGGCATTTCCCGGCAAGCTCAAGGTCATCGAAGGCGATGCGATGAAGATCGCGCCCGCCACGCTGTTCGACGGCCCGTACCATATCGTGGCGAACCTGCCCTACAACGTCGGCACAGCGCTGTTCACCGGCTGGCTTTCGGGCGGGGACTGGCCGCCGCAATGGCGCTCGCTGACGCTGATGTTTCAGGAGGAAGTGGCCCGCCGCATCGTCGCCGCGCCCAATACTTCCGCCTATGGCCGCCTTGCCGTGCTGGCACAGTGGCGCTCCACTGCAAAGCTGGCACTGAAAGTCCACCGCAGCGCCTTCACTCCGCCGCCCAAAGTGATGTCCGCCATCGTCCATGTCGTGCCGGGAAAAGCGCCGGAGGGCGTATCCATGCGCGTGCTGGAGCGCGTGACCGAGGCCGCCTTCGGCCAGCGCCGCAAGATGCTGCGCCAAAGCCTGAAAGGCGTGCCCGGCGCTCTGGAGGCACTCGAAACGCTGGGCATCGATCCCCAGCGCCGCGCGGAAACGCTGAGCGTGGCCGAATTCGTGGCCGTGGCCCGCGCGCTTTCCTGAGCTATTCGCTCATGCCCGTGAGCACGAATTTCTGCACGCGCCGCCCGGTGCCCACTTCGCTGGTATAGACATTGCCCAGGCTGTCCGTCTCTACCGAGTGGAGCCAGATGAACTGGCCGGGATAGCGCCCGTTGCGCCCGAAACTGCCAATCACCCGGTCACTCTCGCGCAGCAGGACCCAGACTTTGCCGTTGGCCATATCCGCCACGTAGAGAAATTGGCCGTCGGGCGAAAAGGCCACATCGGAAGCCGTGCGCAGCCCGCCGGTTTCGGGCGCGATCACGATATCGCGCACGAACTCCAGCTTTTCTCCCTCATCGCGGAACACCTGTATGCGGTTGTTGCGCCGGTCGCAGACGTAGATCAGCGCATCCGGGCCGCGCTCCACGCAATGGACGATATCGCCGAACTCGCGCGCCTGCGGATCGGCGCCGCCATCGCGGGTGCTGGCGGCCTGGCTCTGATCGAACGGCTGCGCGCGCACCGATGCGCCCGGCGTACCGCCATAGGCGCCCCAAGTCCGCTCGAACGAGAGGTCCGCCGCATCGAACGCGACGATACGTTTGTTGATATAGCCATCCGCGACCAGCACTTTGCCGCCGGTCTGGCTGATATCCGCCGGATTGCCCAGACTGTCCCGGCTGAGATTGCCTGCGGTGCGGCCGCGCTTTCCGATCTGGCGCAGATACTGCCCCTCGGCCGTGAAGTTCAGGACGACATGATCGCCCTTCCCGTTCCCGCCGATCCACACCGTGCCGTCCTGCGCCGCGAAGATGCCGTGAACGTTGGAAGGCCACTGCGTCTCGCCGTTTCTGGAAGGAGCCAGTTCCGGTCCGCCCCATGCCGCCAGCAACTGCCCGTCGGCGGAAAAGCGCATGACGTGCGGTGCCGGGCGGCAGCAGCCTTGCGTTGTGGGCGGATCCTGCGCGAGCCCGGCCTCGTGCTGGTTCAGCGAATTGGGCCGCTGAACGATCCAAACCCTGTCCTCGCCATCGACGGACAGGCCGGGCACCTGCCCCAGAATCGTGTCGGCGGGAAGGCGCGGCCATTCGGCATCGGCCTGAAACAGCGGCATCGGCACATCGGGGGCGAGGTGCTCGCTTTCGATCCGGACCAGCGATTCCGCGCCCGCCGGCGCTGCGAAACCGGCACCGGCCAGCGCCAGCCATGATAGGACGTTACGAAACATCTGCTCGGACATCGCTTTCTCCTGTGCTGCGGCAGGACTACCGCACGGCAGCGCGGCAGGGTAGCCCCCGCATACAGAACGGGCCCTTTCCGCGAGGAAAGAGCCCGTCCTTGTGCCTTTACGGCACTCTGGGGATGAGCGTTCAGGCGTCGACCAGCGCCGCCTTCTTCTTGCGGCGCCAGGCGTGCAGCAACGGTTCGGTATAGCCGCTGGGCTGCTCCACGCCCTTGAACACCAGATCGCAGGCCGCCTTGAAGGCATAGCTGGTGTCCCAGTTGCCTGCCATCGGCTCATAGAGCGGATCGCCCGCATTCTGCGCATCGACCTTGGCCGCCATGCGCCGCAGCGAATCCATCACCTGTTCCTGCGTGCACACGCCGTGCAGCAGCCAGTTGGCCATGTGCTGACTGGAAATGCGCAGCGTCGCGCGGTCTTCCATAAGGCCGACATCGTTGATGTCCGGCACCTTGGAACAGCCGACGCCCTGATCGATCCAGCGCACGACATAGCCCAGCAGCCCTTGCGCGTTGTTGTCCAGCTCCTCGCGCACTTCCGCTTCGGACCAGTTGACGCCTTGGGCCAGCGGCACCGAAAGCAGCAGGTCGAGGCCGGGCACCGGCTCGGCGGCAATCGCATCGCGTAACCCGAAGACATCGACCTGATGATAATGCGTCGCGTGCAGTGTCGCCGCCGTGGGGGACGGCACCCAAGCGGTGTTGGCGCCGGTCTTGGGGTGGCCGATCTTCTGCGCCATCATGTCGTGCATCTTATCCGGCGCGGCCCACATGCCCTTGCCGATCTGCGCCTTGCCCGAAAGGCCGTGCTGCAAGCCGATGGCGACATTGCGCGCCTCGTAAGCGGCGATCCAGGTGGAACCCTTGATGTCGCCCTTGCGCATCATCGGCCCGGCCCGCATCGAGGTGTGGATCTCGTCCCCGGTGCGATCGAGGAAGCCGGTGTTGATGAAGACGATGCGGTCCTTCACCGCGTGGATGCAGGCGGCAAGGTTCGCAGAGGTGCGCCGCTCCTCATCCATCACGCCGACTTTCAGGGTGTGGCGCGGAAGCTGCAGCAAGTCCTCAACAGCATCGAACAAGACATTGGTAAAGCCGCATTCCTCCGGCCCGTGCATCTTTGGTTTGACGATGTAGATGCTGCCTTCTCGGCTGTTGCCGTATTTCGTGAGGCCCTTCACGTCCTGCGTGGAAATGGCGCTGGTGATCACGGCGTCCATGATGCCTTCGGGGATCTCGCTGCCGTCGGGCAGCAGGATCGCCGGGTTGGTCATCAGATGGCCGACGTTGCGCACGAACAGCAGGCTGCGGCCCGGCAGGCTCACCTGCTCTCCGCTTTCGAGGATCACCGCCTTGTCCGCGGACAAGGCGCGGGTCATCGTCTGCCCGCCCTTTTCGAAGGTATCGGTCAGGTCGCCCCGGATCACGCCCAGCCAGTTGGCATAGGCGGCCGTCTTGTCCTCGGCATCGACAGCCGCGATCGAATCCTCAAGGTCGCAGATCGTGGTGATCGCGGCTTCGAGCACGACGTCGGAAATGCCTGCCTTGTCGGTACTGCCGACCGGGCTCGACGGATCGACCACCACTTCGATGTGGAGCCCGTTTGACGCGAACATGCGCCCCTTTTGCGTGGTGCCGACATATTGCGAAGGATCGGCCAGCGTCACGTCCACACTGTCCACATCCGTCCAGCTTCCCGAGGCCAGCGGCAGCGCCGCATCGAGGAACTTGCGCCCCTCGGCGATCACCGCCGCGCCGCGTGCCGGATCGTAACCCTTGCCCTGCGCGGGCGGCGCATCGAGCGCATCGGTGCCGTAATAGGCATCGTAGAGGCTGCCCCAGCGCGCATTGGCGGCATTGAGCAGGAAACGGGCATTGAGCACCGGCACCACGAGCTGTGGCCCCGCCATCGTCGCGATCTCGGGATCGACGTTTTTCGTGCCGATGGCGAAGGCTTCCGGCTCCGGCACCAGATAGCCGATCTCGCGCAGGAAGGCCTGATATTCGCCCTGTTCGACCGGCTTGCCCGCGCGTTCGCCATGCCAGGCATCGATCTTCGCCTGCAGATCCTCGCGCTTTTCCAGCAGCGCCCGGTTCTTCGGCGCCAGATCGGCTGCCAGCGCGGCGAACCCGGCCCAAAACGCCTCCGCGTCCTGCCCGATCGGCGCCAGAACCTGCTCCTCAACGAACTTCGCCAGACCGGCATCGACCCGAAGGCCGGAACGTTCAACCCTGTCAGTCATCTTTCCTCGCACTTGTTCGAACGCACACGCCGGGCTTTCCGGCACGCAACGCAAATGACGAATGTAAAACTGCCCTGGGGAAGGATTTGTGCCCTATGACGCATGGCCGCACGAATGGCAACCGTTGAGCAGTGTGCCAATCGGGATCAGATGCGAAGCCCTGCCTTACACCCCGCGTCGGAATCGCTTACACTTCGGGAAATGTTAAGTATCGTGATCCCCGGGAACCGGCGGATGGCATGAACGTTGCGTAACAGGGGGCAGGTCAAGAGGTTGGGAATGCTTCGGAAAATCGCACGCCTGTTCGTCATCAAGTCGCATTGGGAGGCCTATATGATCATATACGCCCTCGCGCTTGGTGCGGTGGAGCGCGGCAGCGTCTATCTGACCCGATTCCCCGGATTCGGCGGCAAGCTCCTGTTCCTCGCTTGCACCGGCGCGGTGTTCATGGCCGGCGCCAAGATCCTAGACTGCATCAAATACGAAAAAGCCGCCCGCCTCGAAGCCGCGCAAGTGGCCGAATCCACGCCGGACGCCGAGCAGAAGCAAGCCGCCTGAGAGAACCCGAAATCTGAACCATCACCCTTCGTGTCGAGCCCTTCGACATGCTCAGGATAAACTTCGAGCCAAAGGCTCGAAGTCGAGACACGATAGCGCTGATTTTACGTGTCTCGACTTCGCTCGACACGAACGGGGCGTGGTGCTGTAGATAAAGCGCGGGCCGCTTGGTCGCACCAACCAACACAGACCTTGTTGCCGGGATTTGGTTCATGCCGGAGCGAGAATGGTAGTCTGCGAGAACCGGCGCGCAGCGTACTTCAGTACGTGAGCACCGGAAGCGCAGCAGGCTGCCGTTCGCAGCCCGGCAGGGGCCAAATCACGGCAAAAAGGGTGGGGTGATTCTGTTGCCAGGCTCACCCCGGGCCCCTGGAATCCGCTTCTGTTGCCCGGTGGGTCCAACCGCGCTTTAGCTTTGTAACTTCAGGGCGTTAGCCCCTAGAATTACGCGGCGAGAGCGAGTGCTTCGTTGTCGTTGGCACTTGTGAGTTTTGAGCCTTTAACGGGTTACTCAGCCCGGACGAAAACACCGCTTTTCAACACACGTCGATCCTAGTTCGGCCCCGTCATCACCCCTGCGACAACAGGGTTGCCCTTTTCAAGGCGGGTGATGGTGGAGCCGCCGGGTACCGCCCCCGGGTCCGCTGCATCTATTGCACGTTGCAATTTATCGTCATAGCCGGCGAACCGGCAGAGCCCCATATAAGCCCTCAAACGTGAATGTGAAGTGAGCGGGGTATTATCGAGTGCTGCACCGGCCCACTTCCAGACAAACCTCAACCTCGCTTCTTCAATTCGTCGCGGATTTCGGTGAGCAGATCGATCTCGCTCGGCCCGGCGGGCGGCGGTGCGGCTTCCTCTTCCTTCTTTTCCATCGATTCCATCAGCTTGTTGACGTAACGCACCATCAGGAAAACGATGAAGGCCAGGATCAGGAAGTTGATGATGGCGGTGACGAACGCGCCGTAGCCGATCATCGCCGCGCCCGCTTCCTTGAGCGCGGCATAGTCGTCCAGCGCGCCGGTATAGCCATCGGGCGTACTCAGCAGGACGAAATGATTCGAAAAGTCCGCGCCGCCGAAGATGGCGCCAATCACCGGCATGATCACTTCATCGGTCAACGATTTGACAATGGCCCCGAACGCGGCGCCGATGATCACACCAACCGCCAGATCCATGACGTTGCCCTTGGCAATGAATTTCTTGAAATCCTGAAACATCCGCCCCTCCTGAATGCGATTTCGGGTGATGACCTGTCATCGCAAGGCCATGGGGCAAGGGCAAGTCCTTGAACCGACACTGTACACCGCTACATTCAGGGCTCGATGGGCCGCCGATTGCGGCCGGTGAGGAGTAGGGAAACATCATGTCAGCTTCGAACACGCCGCGCGGCCTTGTCTCGCGCCTTGGCCGTTATGCCGTTGTGGCACTGGCGGCGATGAGCCTGGCCGCCTGCGGTTTCAACTCGGTGCCGACCAAGCAGGAAGCCGCCAAGGCCAAGTGGGCCGATGTCGAGGCCGCGTTCCAGGAACGCGCCAATCTCGTGCCCAACCTCGCCGCCGTCGCCAAGGGCGCGGCCGAGCAGGAAAAGGCGATCCTGACCGGCGTGATGGAAGCGCGCGCCAAGGCGACTTCGATCCAGATCACCGGAGACGACCTGCAGGACCCGGCCAAGATGGAGCAGTTCGCTGCCGCGCAAGGCCAGCTTCAGCAAGGCCTGGGCCGCCTGATGGCGAGTTTCGAGGCCTATCCGGACCTCAAGTCCATCACCAATTACCAGATGCTGCAGAGCCAGCTTGAGGGCCAGGAAAACCGCATCCGCATTTCCATCCGCGACTACAACGCCGCCGTGCAGGACTATAACACCGAAGTGCGCACGTTCCCGACGATGATCGGCGCGCGCCTGCGCGGGGCCGATCCGCTGGTGCCCTACAAGGCGGTGACTCCGGGCGCTGAAGTGGCGCCGAGCCTCGAAGGGAAAATGTAAGCCGGTGCATCGTTACCGGCCCCTGTTCGCATCGTTCCTGCTGGTCCTGTGCGCCCTGATCGCGGGGCCACAGGCCGCGTGGGCGGCGCCGGACTTTCCCAAGCTGACTGGCCGCGTGGTCGATGATGCCGGGATCATTCCCAAAGCCGAGGAAGCCCAGCTCACGCAGAAGCTCGCCGCGCTGGAAAAGCAATCCAACCGCCAGATGGTGGTGGTGACGGTCCCCAGCCTGCAGGGCTACGAGATTTCGGACTACGGCTATCAGCTGGGCCGCGCATGGGGGATCGGGCAGAAGGGTAAGGACAACGGCGTCCTGCTGCTCGTCGCCCCCAATGAGCGCAAGGTTCGCATCGAAGCCGGCTATGGCCTTGAGCCGGTGCTGACCGACGGCATGAGCTTCCTGATCATCAACAAGGTCATCATCCCCTATTTCAAGAAGGACGATTATCCCGGCGGCATCGCAGCCGGAACCGATGCCATCATCAAACAGATCACCCTGCCGCCCGAAGAAGCGCAGAAGATCGCGGCACAGGCCGATCAGCAGCGCCAGAGCCGCGGCGGCGGCGTGTCGCTGGGCACGGTGGTGTTCATCCTCGTGATCCTGTTCTTCGTGGTCATGCCGATGATCAACGAGGCGCGCAGCGGCGGGCGGCGCAGGCGCAGCGGCGGCGGGTTCATCTGGATCCCCGGCAGCGGCTGGGGCGGCGACGACGACCACTGGGGCGGTGGCGGCGGCTGGGGAGG
>NZ_JALHLG010000049.1 GCF_022832375.1 Novosphingobium beihaiense | reverse complement strand
CAACCGCCCTGCGGCGGGCCGATTTGGGCCCAGCGCGGCGTCGCTCATCGGTCACAATGCCTCAGCATTGCTCCCTCCTCGCTTCTTGCGCTGAGCCCAAATCGGCTCCGTCACGGCGATCCAGGTCGGTCGAAAAGGGCTCTAAAACCTGATCCAGACCCCGCCGAACGCACCGCGTTCGCGAAGGGCATTCTCACCGCCGAGCGTCGCCAGCCACCCCGCTTGCAGCGAGACTTGCGGCGCGATGTCCTTGACGATGCTGAGCTGGATATTGTGATAGCGGTAGCGGTCGAAGATGCCGCGCCCCGAACCATCGCTGAACGTGTTGAACGATTGCGCCATCAGGAGCAGGTCGGGCACCGGGCGGTAGCCCGCTGTCACGTCGGCATGGTATTCGTTGGGCGGCGCGCCATCCCGCAGCCGGTAGGCGCCTTGTACATCGACAAAGCCGCTGCCCCGGCCCACCGCAAAGCCGTATGTGCCGCGTAGCCGCAGATCGTATTCCATATTCGTGCTGCCCGCCTGCGCCAGCGAATCCCGCCGGGTATCGCCGGGAATGCGGGCCGTGCCTTGCGCGGACAGCGACCAGCCATTGCCCTGGACAAGCCGGTAGCGGGCGCCCAGCTCTGTGTAACCGAGCCCGCGGGTGTCGTTGCCGCTGCCTTCCACCGAGATGTCGCGCAGGCTGGGCGTGGCAACAAGCGTCAGCTTGTCGGTGACGTTGTATTCCGCCAGCAGATAGAGCTCCAGCTTCTGGTAGTCGGCGATGTCGATGGTCTTGCCGTTGCGGTCAAAGCCCTTGTCGCTGTTCGAATAATAGAACGTGGCGATTATCTGGCCGTGCCCTTTCCCGTCCGCGGGGATGGCCGCTTCCGGCAGATCCGTCTGCGCGAACGCGGGCGCGCCGGCGGCAAGGCCCAATGCCGCAATCGCGGCTGCCAAAAGGTGGCGCGGTTTACCCTTCTTCCACATACAAGCCTCTCGCTTTTTGTTCGTAAGTCATTCTGGCCAAAGTCTGGCCTGTCAGCGCTGCGAGCTGGTCGCCTTCTCCCCAGGCCGTCAGCGCGGACAGGGAAACCATGGCGCCTGCCAGGGCATTGCCATGCGGGAGGGCGGCTGCTTTCACGGTTTCCGTGATTGTTCCGGCACTTTCGCAGAGGGCCTCGTCCGAGTCCGCGCCCGGATCCACGATGATGAAGCTGCCGCCCCCGTAATAGAACGCTATTGCGGCCATTGGTGCCGGAGTGCGGGCCAGCATGGTCGCGACCGTCCGCAGCAGACGGCGTGTCTCTTCCGTGCCGCGAAAAGCCTCATAGCGTTCATATTCGTCGATCTGTATCAGAGCGAGGGCAGCGGGGCGGTTGGTTTCCCGGCAGTTGCGCAGGGACATTTCCACCATCATACCGCGCGCAAGATGCGTTACCGGGTCGACCATGGCATCGCCCAGCGCGCCCTTTTGCATGGCGGCGTTGCGCTGTGCCACTTCGGCCTCGCGCATCAGGCGGCGGTCCTGTTCCCTGCCGAAACGCAGCAGGGTGCGCACGCGGGCCAGCAGATCGATCTGAGTGACCGGCTTGGCGACGAAGTCGTTGGCGCCGGCGACAAAGGCCTGGTTGAGCGCCTGGATCTCCCGCGCGGCGGACAGCATCAGGATCGGCACATAACGCCCCGCTTCATGCAGCCGCAGGCGGGCGCAGGCTTCGATCCCGTCGACTTCGGGCATCATGATATCCATGATGATGAGATCGAACGGACCGGCGGCGTGTTCCTCTTGGCCCAGCCCGATCAGATCGAAAGCTTCGGCCGCCGAGCGGGCGAAACTGATTCGGGAAAAGCCGCCTTCCTCCAGAAAGGCTGCGGTGATGTCGGCGGAATCCTCGGAATCGTCCACGATGAGGATGCGCGCCGGAGAGGTTCCTGGTATCATTGGCGCTCTCCCTCGCTCGCCACGTATATGCGCCACCGGCCGCTGTCGAACAGGCGATGATATCCGGGATGGCCTTCGTCATAGAGGCGCGGGAAATTGCGTGCCACCCGGCCGCCGCCCAGCGCGGAATGCGGATTGCGCACCACGATCATGCGCGCATCGATGGTCTTGCTCAGCGCGGCGATCCGGAATTGCGTCGTATCGGCGCTCCATATGCCCTGTGCATTGCCGCGCAGGGCAATGACCGCGGGAGCGGCTTCGGCATCGAACAAGACAGAATCCTTGTGTTGTGTATGCGCAGCCAGGGCGTCCAGCTCCGGATCCGTTGAAGGGACGGGCGCCCCGGTAAGCGCCGCGCGCCAGCGCACCGTCTCGGAGGCCGGATCCGTGGCCGCGATGAGCCAGGAACCGATGAAGCCTGCCAGCAGCATGATGATCACGCCCGAGCGGTGCGGCCGGGGCTGGGGCCAGCGCGCGCTGGTGGCGGCGGCAAGCGGCAGGCCAAGGCTGGCTGCCGCGGCTATGGGGGGCAGCAGGCCGAACATATAGGCCAGAAACATGGTGCAGACGAGATGACCGATCAGGCCTGCCGCGGCGAGCCTGAGCGGCGGCAGGCGGGCGGTCAGCACGAACATCGATATCGCGATCGGGCTGACCGCGAATACGCCCATCGCGGCGATCAGCGGCGGGACAATCCCGCCGGGCATCTGGCCGGCATCGAAGAACAGCACGTTGCTCGAGCCGAGCCCGGCCGTCTCGCGGCTAAGGTGGCTGAGGAAGTAAAATCCGTCTCCGGCGAAGACCCAGTTCACGTAGATGAAGGATGCAAGGGCAAATATCAGCGGAAACAGCAGCACAAGGAGAACCGCGAGCGTGGCCGTCCTCAGCCGGTCGGGCGGCGCGGCAAGGGCCAGAAACGGCAACACGCCCAGCACGAGCATCAGGCCGAAAGGGTGGGAGAAGCCCGTGATCACCAGTCCTGTCGACACCAGAATGATGTCGTTGACGCGGTGCCCGCGCCGCAACTGGAACATGCCGAGCGCGAACAGCCAGAACCCGGCCAGCAGCATCATGAAGCCGGGCCCTTCGGCCACCGCGCGAAGGTAGAGCGGAGAGCCCGCCAGCAGCAGGACGGCAAGGATCGCGGGCCGGAGCGAGAACCCGCTCTCGCGCAGCGTTCTGTACCAGCCCCACACGAGCAGCGAGGCGATCAGCGCGCTGAGCAATTGCGGCGCGGCAAAGTCCAGGCCGGGAACCGCGCCATGGATCGCCAGCACCGTGGCATAGGGCAGCGGGGGAAACGCGGTCACGACTTTCTGGATCGAAAGCTCGCCGGAACTGGCCAGCAGCGTGCGTCCCCACAAGTCCATGTTGCTGGTCGAAACGTAGCCGCGGTTTGCCGCTTCCAGCAGTGCGGCCAGCAGCAGGGCCGTCAGCGCCGCGATCCAGACGGTCGGGATCAGGAACGCGGGCCTTTTCATGCCTGCGCCTGCTGTTCCCGCACCGCCTGCGCCACTTCCCCGGCGGTATGCCTGGAAAGCCCGTGGTGGGTCTTTTCCCAATAGAAGGGCCGGGTGACGAGCTGCCAGGCGCCTTTCCAGGCGGCAATCGACATCAGCACCCAGTACCAGATCACGGTCAGGCTGAAGGGCGTGAGTTCCAGCCAGTTGCGGCGGAACGGCGCCAGCATCATCAGGAACATGAACAGGCCGTTGCCCGCCAGCAGGTTGAACAGTGACAGATAGAGCAGGACTGGCGGAAAGAGATCGTTGAAGACCGTTGTGCGCGTCACCGCCCAGAGGCCGAAAATCCCCCAGAACAAGGGATTGAGCAGGCCGGAGAGCATCGTGCCGCCGATGAAGAAGACAAATCCCAGAACGCCGAGCGCGCCGGTCGAGCGCCAAAGATGGATCGGGCGGCGGCTATGGACCAGGAAGGTCTGCATATAGCCCTTGATCCACCGCGAGCGCTGCCGGACCCAGTTCGATTGCGAGACGTTGGCTTCCTCGAACGTGGTCGAGGCGACCAGGCGCACGCCATAGCCCTTCTGGGTCATGCGGATGCCGAGGTCCGCGTCTTCGGTCACGTTGAAGGGATCCCAGGCGCGCAGTTCGCGCAGCACGTCGATCCGGAAGTGGTTGGAGGTTCCGCCCAGCGGGATCGGCACGCCGAGCTTTTCCAGCCCCGGCAGCATGAGATCGAACCACAGCGCGTAATCCAGCGTGAACAGGCGCGTGAGCCAGTTTTCATCGCGGTTGTAATAGTTCAGCCGGCATTGGACGCAGCCGACTTTATCGCCGCCCTGCTGAAAGGCGACGACCACTTTCTTGAGTTGATCGGGCTCGGGCTTGTCCTCGGCGTCGAAAATGACGAGGTACTCGCCGCGGGCGAACTTGAGCGCGTAATTGCAGGCCTTGGGCTTGGTCTGCGGCTGCGAGGGGGGCACCCGGATAATCTCGAAGATCCCCTCCAGCCCGAGCGCGACGGCGGCATCGATGGTTTCGTCGTCGCCTTCCTCCAGAACGATCTTGATGTCGAGTTTGGAGGTCGGATAGTCGAGCTTGCGCAAGGCGTTCGCCAGGATCGGCAGCACATCGGGCTCGCGGAACATGGGGACCAGTACGGTGTAGATCGGCAGATCCTCGTCGCGCAGCATGCGCACGGCGGATTCGATTTCGCGGTTACGGATGTGCTGATGGGTGCCGCCGGCCCAGATCAGGATGCCCTTGAAAACGAAGTTGCCCAGATAGAATATGGACATCAGCACATTGAGCGCGATCAGGGTGAAAACCGGCCACAAGGCGAGCCCGGCAGCGGCTGCGGTGATGCCGCCCCAGCCCACGAACAGTTGCCCGGGGGTGAAGACCGTTTGCGCGGACATCACCGGGTCTTGCTCGGCCAGATCGAAAACGGCCGCATGCGTGAAATGTTCGGAGAAGACCTTCTGGATCGCCGTCTGGATGTCCCGTTTCGAGGTGACGACCATCTCTGCCGAAGGGCCCCAGTTCTCGCGCACGAAGACGATGGCTTCCGGGCCGGGCCGGGCCGTGGCCACGACCATGCGCCCGTTGCGCTCCCGCCAGGGGACTGTCAATTCGCGCATGTAGTCGGCCACGAGATCGGGCGAAAGCAGGGCGGGATCGAGCGGCTGATCGCCCAGCCGCACGAAGTCCATGCCGAAGCGCGAGGCCAGCGTCGTGTAATAGACGTCCGCGTCGATCCAGCTGCGCGCCAGCAGGACATCGGGCAGCGTCGAGCCCCAGTCGCCGACCAGATCGCTCGCTTCATTCAATTGTTTGAGCGAGATAAGGCCTTGTTCGGCAAGAAAATCGCCGGTCCAGCTATCGCTCGCGGTCAATTGAAACACGGTCTATCCTGCGGAAGAGCGGGCGCTGTAGATGCGCCTTAGCAGATAGATGAAGCCCGCGCTCACCAGCAGCCAGCCCAGGCCAATCAGCCAGAGGCGGTAACGGTGAAGCCATTGCGCCAGATTGGTCTGGTCCGGGTAGCGGATTTCGACCAGTTCGTCGCGTAGGGTCGAAAACGCAAGGTCGATGCCCCTGGTGTCGAGAAAGGCGACATTGCCGCGCGCCAGCCCCGCCGCGCTTCCCGCGTCTGCCAGAGCGGCAAAACCGCTGCCCGGCCTGACCCACAGGGCAGGCCGCCCGCCGGTCTCGACCAGCTGGGCCACGGTAAGGCTGCCGATGGCATCGCTGCTGATCAAAGTGCGGCCGCCTTCCGCGGCGATCCGCACGCGCCCCTGATCGAAACGCACCAGAGGCGTGGCGCCCGGCGGCGGCATTTTCGAAAGGAACACGAACGGGCCTTTTTCCGGTATCTTGCCGTAGGATACCGAAATCGGCGTGGCCTTGCCCAGCAGCGTGGAGAGCAGCGGCTGGAGCGCGGGGATCTGCTGCGGGCCGGGCACCACGACGGTTACGCCGCCCGCAAAGGCCGGGGCCAGATCGTGAAAGTCCGCCGGTTCGGGGGCATCTGCCAGAAGGGCCCGGCTCGATGGCAGCACTTGCGCCGGATAGCCCTGCGGCGCGTAAGCGCAGTCTCCGGCGCGAACCTGGCGGGTTACGGCGATTTCGACAGTGTTGCGCGCCGTTGCCAGCCCTTCGGGAAGGTTCACATCCAGATGCGTGGTACCGTCGCGCACGCCGCGGGTGCTGCCCAGCAGCAATCCGTCCATCGTGGCGCTGACGATGGCGGGCGTATCGCTTCCGTCATCGGCAACGGCCAGATCGATGGCCAGCCCGGCGTAGCGCCGCCCCGCGGGCAGGGCGGTAGCGGGCAGCGAAACCGTCCAGGTGGCGCGATCGGAGAACGTCTGGATGGGCAGATCCGCGCCCAAGCCGGTCAAGGTCAGCATGCTTGCGGGCGTGTTTGCCGCCTGGCGCAGGCCCTTGCCGATATCCGGCGTGGCGGCCAGCGCTTTCCAGCGGCTGGCGAAGAGCCGAGCCGCAGCGGCCGGGTCCGTGCCACCGATGCGAATGCCGGGAACGGTGCCATTGGCGGCGACCGCGAGGGAAGGGGCCTTCGCGCCGCCAAGGCCGATCCAGCCTTGCGTCCAGTTGCCGATGGGCTGAGCGGAGGCGGGCGGCGGGGTGATCGTGAAGCCGGTGCCGGCGGCCAGCGTCAAAGCGGCGGCGGCCTGATTTTCCGAAGCCTGATCGGGCAGGTGAATCGCCCCGGTTCGCGGCATGATCGCGGCCACTTTGGCAACCGTTGCCAGCGCGCCGGGCTTCAGCCCGGCGATGAGCGTGCCTTCGGGGGCGAACGAGAGATAGGCGCCCGAAATGCGCTGATCGACGCAGCGGTCTTCGGTGATCGCGCCGCCATAGCGCAGCCGCAGCGCCAGATATCCGTTGCGGATCATGCCGGGGGCGACGGGAATGTCGATCACGCCGTTCTGGCGGTCCCCGGAAAGCGCAATCGAAAGCTGCGGCTGGCCGTTGATTTCGATGTCCAGACTTCTGCGGCTTTCGAACGCCGAGCCGGAGCGGTAGGGCAACTGCAGCCGCAGCCCTTCGACGTCTTCCGCGCGGGGCAGCGGAAAGAAGATATCCCGGCTGCCGCTCAGCCCCGGCATCTCTATGCCATCGGTAAAGCCCAGTTCTGTCAGACTAATCCGGCGCGTGACAACCTGCGGCGCGGCCGCCGGAACAGTGGCGGTTTGCGCCGGGGCATTCGTCGCGGGCGCGGCGGCGGTCAGGATCGTTCCTGCCGCCGCAGACAGCGGCATCAGCCGCCAGCGAGACGTCATGCATCGTCTCCAAGCGGGGGCAGCTTGCGCAGTTCCTGTATGCCGGCCTGCAGCGCCTCCACGCTTGCGCCGCTGTCTTCGGCCGTGGCGTTGCGCAAGGTTCGCGCGATATCCTCAGCCCGCCGCGCCGCGTCTCCCAGAGGCGCGAAGCCCAGCGTGGAGGCGACGCCCACGATATCATGCAGGGCTCTTTCGATCGTTGCGACATCGTCTGCCTGCACATTTCCCGTCAAAGCCGACGCCGCTTCTTCCATGAGCGAAATCTTCGAAGGCAATCGCGCGGCGAACCGCTCTGCAACGCGGGTGAGTGAAGATGGTATAGTCGGAGTATTCACAATCTCACCTCTCCAAGCCAATGCGGGGCCTGTTCTTCCAATATATCAATTTTCGTTTCGTTGCAGCGAAGGTGGTGAAGATTTTGTTCACAGGATCATGAGGATAAATAAGGGCGTTATATATCTTTTACTTTTTTGTTCCGAGGTTTTGCCCGGTCCAGCCGTTGCCTGCAGAATCGCACTTCGATATTTGTGAGAGTCTGTTTGAAAATGCCCGTTCGGGCATTTTCGGTGTGGGCTGGTGCCGCGAAATTCGCTTCCGGCGAATTTCCAAACGGACTCCGGGTTCGGCAAGAGGCAGCCTTTGTGGCTTGCGCAGGCCAAACTCTTGTGTGGACGCGTTACTTGCTATTTAACCATATCTTAAACGCAGGTGCGATAATAAAGGCTTCTGTGCCGGAAAAACCGGTCTATTGGGTGAGGTCTGGGCAGAGCCGGTAAGTGTGGGGCTATGGCGAAATTTCTTCCGTTCGCATGGCATTTGCTGTTTCCGCAAGATTTACGCGGCAAGATTCTGGTTCTTTCTGTTTGTCTTTCGTTCGTTACTGCAACGATCATGGGCGTGGCGGCGTCCATGCGGGCCCGGGATCTCGTCCAGCAATTCGCCGAAGACAATGTGGCGCATGAGGCGCGGCTGATCGCGCAGCAGGTCAAAGGCACCTATTCGGCCCTGCGCAACGATACTCTCGTCCTTTCCCGAACGCCCTCGATCCAGGGCATCATGCGAAGTGACCGGGGCAATGGGGTAGACCCCGCCGATGGGGCCACCACGAAACAGTGGCGCTCGCGGCTGGAAACGACTTTCGCGGCGCTCCTTAAAGAGCGGCCGGGCTATACCCAGATCAGGTTCATCGGCGTTGCCGACGGCGGGCGCGAACTGGTGCGGGTCAACCGGACGGCAGACCGGATCGTTCCGGTTCCTGAAGGCGGGCTCCAGCGAAAAGGACAGGAGCCGTACTTCCAGCGGGCGCTGGCTCTGAAACCGGGCGCGATCTACCTTTCCGATGTGACTTACAACCGGGAATTCGGCAAGGTGGATGCCGAACGCATCCCTACGATCCGCGCTGTCGTTCCGGTATTCGATCAGAATGGCTCGCTTTTCGGGGTGGTCGCCATTAATGCAAATTATGAAAAGCTGCTGGGCGATTATTTCGATGACTATGAAATAAAGCGCGATGTTATAATCAGCAATAGCGAGGGAGACTATGTCGTCCACGGATCCGGCAAGGGGATTTCCGGGCTCCACCTCAATAGTGATGCGGATTACGATCCACCCGCCTTTCTGAAGGAGCATCACAGTGTGGCGCGGGCCGAATGGGCCTCGGTCGGTGCGGCGGCCTTGACGTATTCGGTGCGCGTGCCGATTTCGCAAGGCGCAGGCGGGCGGTATGTCGTCGTCAGCGTCAGCGTGCCGCGCGATGCCGTCTACGCTCCCGCGCAAAGGACGCTGCGCGAAGGTCTGACGCTGACCGTGCTTATCATCGTTCTGGCCGTGCTGGCCACGATGTACCTGGCGAGCCGGATGACCGCGCCGCTCAGCGCCATGACCCGCAAGATCGAAAACTCGGTGAAAGAAGGTGCCGAGCCCGATCTGCCGGTGGAGCGCAAGGATGAGGCGGGCAAGCTGGCAAGGGCGTTTTCGAAGCTCGTCCATGCCCGCAATGAATACGGGGCGCGGATGAGGGCCATTATCGACAATGCCGCGGACGGAATTGTCTCGTTCGATGGCCATGGCACTGTGCTGACCTTCAATCCGGCTTCGGAAAGGCTGTTCGGCTATGCTTCGCGCGAAGCCGTCGGTCAGAATGTCTCCGTGCTGATCCCCCATATCGATGCCGGTGCCTATGGGGGGACTGCTGCGCCCCCGGGGCAGAATGCCGCTGCCGGGAAGAGCCGCGAGATGGACGCCCGGCGCAAGGACGGCTCGCTGTTTCCCGTGGAAGTCTCTGTCAGCCGGGTCGGCCCCGATGCCGGCCAGCCGATGTATATTGGCATCATTCGCGATATCACCGAACGGCGGCAGATCGAAATCATGCAGAACGAATTCGTCTCCACGGTCAATCACGAGTTGCGCACGCCGCTGACATCGATCCGGGCGTCGCTGGGCATGTTGCAGCACCGCATATCGGGCAAAGTCGACGAGAAATCGCAAAGGCTGATCGACCTGTCCCTGGGAGGAGCCGAGCGTCTGTCCTGGCTGGTTGACGATATTCTGGACCTGGAGAAAATCGCCGCGGGCAAGATGGATTTGACTTTCGAGGACGCTGATATCGCCGAGCTTACCGCGGCGGTTGTCGATCATCACCGCAGCCTTGCCGAAGCTCATCAGGTTCATTTCGATGTGCACATCGGCCTGGACCGGCCCTACTTCTGCAGGCTCGATACGTCGCGTTACAGTCAGGCCCTTGCCAATCTGCTTGCCAATGCGGCAAAGTTCTCGCCTGCCGGGGGAAGGGTCCTTGTCGATCTGGCCATGAGCGGTACCGATAAGGTCGCCGTGTCGGTGATCGACAAGGGGGTAGGAATTCCCGCCTCCTTCCACAGCAAGGTCTTTCAGCGCTTTGCACAGGCGGACAGTTCGTCGCGAAGATCGGCGGGAGGCTCGGGTCTGGGGCTGAATATCTCCCAATCGATCATTGCAGCTTTTGACGGCACGATCCATTTTGACAGCACGGAAGGGGAAGGCAGCACTTTCATTATCACACTGCCTATCGTCTCCTCACTTGCGCAACCGGAAAGCGATCCATGCAAAGCGGTTTGAATCAGATACTTTATGTCGAGGATGATCCTATCATCGCGGAACTTGCGGTGATGGCGATGGTGGATATCGGCGGCCTTTCCGTCCGGCATTGCGAGTCCGGGTACGAGGCTCTGGAGACAGTCGGGCGCCTCAAGCCCGATCTGGTGCTGCTTGATATGATGATGCCGGGAATGGACGGTCTGGAAACCTTGAGGCATCTGCGCGAATTGCCCGAAGGCGCGAGCCTTCCCGTGGTATTCATGAGCGCGCGGGTTCAGGCGCACGAACAGCAGGCCTACCGCGAAGCCGGTGCCAGCGACGTTATTCCTAAGCCGTTCGATCCCATGACGCTGTCCAGCAGGCTTCGGGACATCTGGGACTCGCTGCAGCAAAGGGTGTGATACCCGGGCGGGTCAGGATGGCGCCGGTCTGCCCTGTCCCTTGAACGAGAGATTTCCTCAAGAATCGAGGTTCCGGGCGGGCCTGATCGTGGAATGATCTTGTGTGCGAGGCGGCGCTTTTACAATAATCTGTTGGCATGTAATCTATGGTCATGCATGTTTTGCTGAATATTGATGCTGGCGATACATGATACTGGGCGGTTTCGATAAGGCAGCGCTTGTTGTTCTAGATGGGGACGGCAGGGTCCGGCAATGGAGCGAGGATGCCGCCGCGCTGACCGGGGCGGGAAGAGGCGCGGCCCTGAATGCCGTTCTGGCAGACCTGATCCCGAGCGCTACAGAGGCGGACGATCCCTTGCGCGAACTGGCCCGGTGCACCCGCTCCGGCCCCTGTTCGGATAGCCGGATGCGGACCGGGGCGCATGGCAAGCAGCTGGCGGTCGCGCTGGAAATCTGCGCTTTTGGCGGGGACGATGGGGGCGGGGGGGACGCGCCGCGATTTGCCGTCATGTTGCAGCACGCCGATCAGGCGCATGACAGGATCCTGCGGGAAAGATTGCAGGATCTGGCCGAGCAAACCGCCCTGATCGGCCATTGGCGGCTCGACGTTGCGACGCACCGGATGCACTGGTCGGACGGGGTTTTCCGGATTCACGGCCTGCCCATCGGTTCGGGAGTGGTGTTCGAAAAGGCCCTTGCCTTCCTTGTTCCCGAAGACCGGGCGCGGGTGGAAGAGGCGCTGGACGATGCCATCCGCAACAAGCGGGATTACGCTTTCCGCGCGACCATCCGCCGCCCCGACGGTGTCTTTCGCACGGTGGACGTGAAGGGCCGCCCGGAACTCGGCGAGCACGGCGAGGCGGTTGCCCTGTTCGGGGTGATACGGGACGTGACGGCCGAGACCGAAGCCAGCCGCAGCCTGATCAAGGCCCGCGACGATGCGACCGCTGCCGCCGAAGCCCACATGATGCTGCTCGCCACCATGAGCCACGAAATCCGCACCCCGTTGACCGGCATTATCGGAATGCTGGAAATGCTGCGGGAGGAAGCCGACAGCGAACGCAGGCAGCGGGCGCTGGCCTCGGTGGAGGGGGCCTCCCGAACCCTGCTGACCGTGCTCAACGATGTGCTCGATCACACCAAGATCGAAAGCGGCGAACTGACGCTGGAACATATTCCCTTCGATCTTGCCGAAGTGGCCGCTTCGGCAGCGGACTTGTTCCATCCCAGCGCGGACGAGAAACGGCTCGCTCTCGAATGCCAGGTGGCAGGGGGCATGCCGGTCCTGGGCGATCCCGTGCGGGTGCAGCAGATCCTGTCCAACTTCCTCAGCAATGCCATCAAGTTCACGCAGGCCGGGCGGGTTCAGGTGGACATCCGCGATGAAGGTGCGGCGGGCTTTCTCATCCAGGTGACGGACACCGGGACCGGCATTGCCCGGGAGAAGCTGAAAGAGCTGTTCACCCCGTTCCGGCAGGCGGATGCGTCGATCACGCGCGAATTCGGCGGATCGGGGCTGGGGCTGGCGATCTGCAAGCGCCTTGCCGAAGCCATGGGCGGCACGATCGGCGCGGACAGCCAGCCCGGCGCGGGAAGTACGTTCTGGGTGCGGCTGCCGCTCGAACGCACCGCGCCCGGACGCAAGCCGCCCGAAGCGGCGGCAGAAGCGCAGACGGGGTTGGCATCGGCGGGGTTGGCGTTGGCGGGCGGGGAAACGCCTGCCGTTCTCGTGGCGGACGATGTGGAGACGAACAGGCTGGTGGCCGAAGCCCATCTCCAGGCGCTCGGGGTGGAGGTCTGTACCGTGGCCAATGGCTTCGAAGGGGTGCAGCGGTTCTGCGAAGGCGGTATCGACGCCATCCTGATGGACGGTTCCATGCCGCTGTTGAACGGGATCGAGGCGGCGGAACTGATCCGGATGCTGCCCCCGCCCTGGTGCGGCGTTCCCATCATCGGCTGCACGGCCTATTCCCTGTCGCAAAGCCATGAAAACATGGAGGCGGCCGGTATGGATACCGTGATCGAGAAACCGTTCGGACGTGCCGCCGCGCTCGCCGCGCTGGCGCCTTTGCTGGAAGGGCGGGCCAAGCTGCCTCCCATGCGGGCGGTCACGGGCGATGCGGCGCTGGACCGGCAAGTGGCGCAGGCTGCCCGGGCATTTCGCGAAGGGCAGGACGATCTGGCCCGCGAGGCGCTGGCCCGGCTGTGCGAAGCCGCGGCGCAGGAGCCGGACGAAGGATTGGCCCGCTGCTGTCGTTTCGCGCTGCGATTGGCCGATAAGCTGGACGCCGGAAATGGCGCTTGGCTGGCGGATTTTCTGCTGGGCCTGAGCGGTCAGGAGCACGGCGTCTCGTGAGCCGGAGCGGCGGGCCTTCTCTGCCGGACGATCCGGCCCTTCTCAAGCGGCGGCTGCTGCGTGAGCAGGCCGCGCGCGAGGAGGCCGAGGCGGTGCTGGAGCGGCGGAGCCGCGAACTGGTCTCGGCGAACGAGAAACTCTCCGCCCGCGAAGCCGAGCTGCAAAAACGCCTGGAGGAAGGGAACCGCCACCTGCTGCGGGCGCAGCGGACGGCAAAGATCGCAACGCTGCACCAGGATCTTTCGGGCCAAACGTACATTTCGCCCGAATTCGCCCGCCTGCTGGGCTTCGATCCCGGCACGCGGCTTACCGAGGAAAGCATTCATGCCTGCGTGCATCCGCTGGACCGGCAGCGGATGATGCAATACCGGCAGTCCTTCTTTCAGGACAGCCCGTCCGGCACCGATCTTTCTTACGAGCATCGCATATTGCGCCGGGACGGCACGGTCCGCTGGCTGCGCTGGACGCTTCAGCGCGAGGATGACGCCGAAGGGCATTTCCGCTCCCTGTTCGGAACCGTGCAGGACATTACCGAACAGCGCGCTTCGGAAAGGCGGGTCAAGGCGCTGCAACTGATCGCCGACCGGCGCGTCCGGCAATTGACCCGGCTCAGCCGCGAACTGGCCGCCAGCCAGGCCGAGGCGGAGCAGGCTCACCGGACCAAGAGCCGGTTTCTGGCCTTGATGAGCCACGATATCCGCACCCCGCTCAACGGCATTTTGGGCATGTTCGATCTGTTGACGCAAAGCGGTTTGACCGCGGAGCAGCGCGAGCAACTGTCCGCCGCGCGCGAAGCCGCGAAGCAGCTTCACCAGCAGCTCGATACGATGATCGCGACGGCCCGGGCGGCAGGCGGGGGACTGCCGTTCACGCCCGAATTCGTGCCGGTGCGCCGCACGCTGGAAAGCCTGGTGCAGTTCTGGCGGCTGGGCAGTCCTGAGACCGGCGAGCGGCTGCAATTGCATATGGCGGCGGACGTGCCGGACGGGATCTGGACAGACCCGGTGCGGCTGCGCCAGCTGATCGATGCGTTCATCGAGCGCTGCGCCAGCCAGCCCGGAGCGGTGAGCATCCGCCTGCTGCGCGATGCCGGCGCCTTGGTCATCCGTGTCGAGGCTTTGGAGACAAGGGCCATAGATGACGATGACAATCTGCTGCTTCAGCGCCTGTCGGACTCCATAGAAGCTGAGCTTTTCGTATGGCCTGCGGCCTTCGAACTGCATCTGGATGCGGTAGAAGAAACCGCGCCGGAATCCGAAAGGCCGGACGATGCGTCGCGCGAAGACATGCGCTTGCAGATCGCCGGGCGGCGCCCGCGCATACTCGTCGTCGATGACGTGGAGATAAACCGTCTGGTGCTGGAAGGTATGCTGAAAACCTTCGGCTGCGACTATGGCGCCGCGACGGACGGCGATGAGGCGGTTCCGATGGCCCTTTCGGGGGATTTCGATGCGGTGCTCATGGATATCCGCATGCCGCGCATGTCGGGGATAGAGGCCACCCGGGAAATCCGCGCGCGCGCCAGCGAGCGCTTGACGGGGCTTCCGGTGATCGCGGTGACGGCGCATATCGACAGGGACGAGCTGCGCGAATTGCTGGCCTACGGCTTGACCGCCGCGCTTTCCAAGCCGGTCGACCGGCGCCAGCTGTTCGAGACTCTGCGCGGCTTGATGGGGTCGGCCGATCCGGCGCCGGAGACCGGCCATACGCAGCCCCCGGGGCTGGCGAAACAAACTGGGCTGGCGAATCAAACTGGGCTGGCGGGACAAGCTGGACCGGTGGGCGAGGCGGTCATCGATCCGAAGACCTTTGCCGCCATCTTCCTGCCGTTGCCGGTTCCCCGGCGCCAGATGCTGCTGGCCGCGGCCATTTCCGATCTGGAGCAGCTTGGCGCCGAGCTGGAACAGGCGGTGAGCAAGGGGGACCGGGAGCGGGCCGAACATGTATCGCACAGCCTTAAAGGCGTGGCGGGCAATATGGGGGCGAACGGCCTGTTCGAGGCGATCGTGGCGTTTCGCGAGACCGCGCCGGGCGGCATGGCGGGCCTGCTGCCGCAACTGAAAGAAAAGCTCGCGGCCGTGATCGAACGGAGCCGCGAGCTTTTCGAGGAGCTGGGACTGGGCCGGGCATAGCCCGGGCCTGCCCGTCTATAGGGCCGGTCAATAGGCGCCCCGGCTGGTCACGACCGCCGGAACGGTGCGCAGCATGAGCATGATATCGTTGAACAGGCTTTTGCGGCCCAGATAGTCGATATCCATTTCAACCTGTCGTTCGAACGGGATCTCGGCGCGGCCGGAGACCTGCCAGGTGCAGGTGATGCCCGGCTTGCCCGTCAGGCGCTTCCAGTTGGTGCCGGCGTAAGAGACGACTTCCTCGGGCAGGGCCGGGCGGGGGCCGACGATCGACATCTCGCCGCGCAGGACATTGATGAGCTGCGGCAGTTCGTCGAGCGAGGTCTTGCGCAGCAGGGCGCCGATGCGGGTCACGCGCGGATCGCGCTTCATCTTGAAGCAGGTGGAATCGCGCTCGCTCTGGCTGAGCAGGGCGGCCCGCCGCTTTTCGGCATCGGTGACCATCGAACGGAACTTGAGCATCGTGAAGGGCTTGCCCGCATTGCCGATGCGGCGCTGGCGAAACAGGGCGGGGCCGCCGTCCTCGCGCCGGATCGCATAGACAATGCCTAGCAGCAGCGGGGAGAGGATCAGCAGCGCGGCCAGCGCCAGCGTGAAATCCATGATCCGCTTGGCCCCGGCATAGGCCGCATCGCCGAAGCCGCGCGCCGCAACGGCGTGCCGGGCGGCATGGGCGAGGAAGACGGCATTGCCGAGAAGGTAGCGGCTGGCCAGCCGGCGCGGCTCCTGCATCAGGCGCCAAAGCCATTCGCAGCCCGCCTTGCGCAGCAGCAGCGGCGCACGCTGCACATTGCCCGAATAGTAATCGAACAGCCCGCCGACGCCGAGGACAACGGCGGCCTTCAGGACGGAGCGGTTGCGCGCAATCCACTTCTCCTGCAGCGGCACGCCGAAGCCGACGAACAGCAGCGCGGGTCGGGTCCGGTTGATCTGGTCGATCACGGCGGCTTCTTCCGATGGGCTGAAGAAGCCGTGCTGCGTTCCGGCGACGTTGAGGCCGGGATAGCGGCGCTGCATTTCCGCCGCTGCCGCCGCTGCCGTTCCCGGCGAGCCGCCCAGCAGATAGATGGATTCGCCGGTCCTTGCCGCGCGGGCGCACAGCTCGGGGAACAGGTCGGTGCCGTTGAGATTGTCTCCCATGGCGCGATCGGCCAGCCTGGCGGCTATGCGCATACCCGAGCCGTCGGGCAGGAGCATGGAACTGCCGTGCAGCGTGGCGGCATAGGCGCTGTCCCGGCGAGCGGTGTTCACGCAATGGGCGTTTACGAAATTGATCGTCTGGCGCCGGCCGGATGCCGCATCGGCGATAATGGCATCGGCGACATCGGCCATGCCTGCATTGACCAGCGAAAATCCGAACAGTTCCGTCTTGGCGAAGGTCTTCCTGACCCAAGGCCGCCGCAGAAGAGATTCGGAAGAAATCGGAAGCGCGCTTTCTTCGAATGACTTGAACATGATGACCTCCAGCGTTTGGTGAACGATTGGGGGCTGTTCAGCAGGGGGCGTGCCAAATTCAAAAAATGATTATAATTCAAGTATTAATGTGAATTTCGGGGTGGTGGGAGGCGCTTTGCAAAGGGCGGGGCACGCATTTCGCAATCGCATTTCGCAAACTGCGTTGCACTTTGCGGTATTTCGATCCGGTCAGCCGTGAAGATGGGCAAAATGGGCGGATTTCCGCGATTGGCACGGTCCTTGATTAGAGGCGGGAAACCCCTTTCAGGATAACCCGATGCCTTACCGTTCCATCATTGACCGCCTTCTGCACGCGGACATCGGCCAGCTGGTTCGCGGTCTTGCGGCCTATGGCGGGGCCGAGGTGATTACGCGTATCGTGCGCATCGGCACGATCGTCGTTATCGCGCGGCAGGTTTCCCCGGCGGTCATGGGCGCGGCGGCGCTTGCGCTCAGCCTGTTCGAACTGATCCGCGTGCTTGCCAATGCGGGGATCGGCCAGCGCATCATCGCGGCGGACGCCCAGGATCTGGATGCCACCTGCAATCAGGCCTCGCGCCTGTTCTGGCTGTGGTGCGGCGGGATCGCGCTGGTTCAGCTTGGCGTTGCGGCGGTTCTCTTCGGCTATTTCGCGATGGCCGATATCGCGCTGATGCTGGTCGTGCTTTCGGGTGTCTATCTGGTGATGCCCGGCGGGCTGGTGCCGGTTTTCCTGCTGATGCGCGAAGGGCGCATGGCCGCGACCGCGCGCATCGCCGCCACCCAGACGCTGGCCGATCACCTGCTTACCTTCGTGCTGGTCCTGATCTGGCCGAGTGCCTGGGCCATCGTTCTGCCCAAGCTGCTGACGTCCCCGATCTGGCTGGGCATGGCGCGGCGGGCGCGCCAATGGCAGCCGAACCCGGCGGCAGGCTACATGCCCGTCCGCTATTTTCGGGAATTCGGCGCGGGCGTTCTGGTCGCGGAGCTCGTCAATGCGGGCAGGCTGCAACTGGACAAGCTGATCGTCGGGGCCGTGTTCGGCGCGAAAGCGCTCGGCATCTACTATTTCGCGTTCAATGCCGGGCTCGGCATCACGACCTCTTTCGTCTCGGCGCTGGGCACTGTCCTGTTCCCCTATATCTGCGGCGGAAAGGACGATGCCGCCCGGCTGCTGCGCTGCCGCCAGGGGATGCTGCTTGCGCTGGGCGTGTTCTTGCCCGTGCTGGCGGCGCAGATCGGGCTGGCGCATATTTACGTGCCGGTGATCTTCGGCGAGCAGTGGGCCCAGGCCGCGCCGCTGGTGTCCATCCTGGGGCTGGGCGCGGTGCCTATCGTTCTGGCGACAGTGGCGACGGCATGGCTGCGCGTGGAAGGCCGGACCGGCATCGACGCCGCTGTCAGCACCGCCGCTTCCACCGCCGCACTGGCCGGACTGGCTCTGGCCGCGTCCTTCGGGCTGACGGCAGCGGCGGGCGGCTATGTCTTCGGGCTGGCGATCGTGCTGATCCCGATGTCGATCTACGTCCTCAACCGTGTTTTCGTTTCCTTCCCCCTTCAGGAGAAAATGGCATGACGACGCCTCATTTTTCCGTAGTCGTTCCGGTTTACAACGCAGGCGCCGCGCTGGAGGCCACTGTGCACAGCGTTCTGGCGCAGACCGAAACCGATTTCGATCTCTGGCTGATCGACGATGGCTCGACCGATGACAGCCTGGCCCGTATGCGCAAGCTGAGCGAGAGTGACGAGCGCATCCGGGTCGTGTCCAAGGCCAATGGCGGTGTCGCCTCGGCCCGCAATACCGGCGCGGAACTGTCGAGCGGGCGCTATATCGCGTTCCTCGATGCCGACGATATGTGGCACCCGGAAAAGCTGGCGCAGCACCGCGCCTTTCATGCGCGCGCGCCGCAGGCAGGCTGCAGCTTTGCCCGCATCGCCTTCCTCGAACCGGGCAATGACGATCTTCATGCCGCCAAGACGTTTTCGGCCGGGTACGCCGACATGGTGCCGATCAGCGAAGTGCTGGGCGAAAACCCCGTCTGCACCGGGTCCAACATCGTCGTCAGCCGTGCCTGCTTCGAGGCCGTTGGCGGTTTCAAGGCGGGCATGAACTATGCCGAGGATCAGGAATGGCTGGCCAGAGTGGTAGGCCAGGGCTTCGCGCTGGCCGGTATCGATGCGGTTCTGGTGGGCTACCGGATGTCGCCCGGCGGGCTCTCCTCCAATCTGGAGGCGATGTACGCGGGCTGGCGGACGCTCGCCGGGGAATATGCCGGTGTGGCGGATTTCGATCATGCCACCGCCGAAGCCCTCTATTGCCGCTATCTCTCGCGCCGGGCTTTGCGCAACGGTGCTTCGGCCGTGCAGGCGCTGCGCTTTGCATTGGCGGGGGTGAGTCGCGATGCGAAGGCCTTTTTCGGCGATGCCCGGCGGGGCGGGCTGACGCTGGCAGGCGCGCTGTTCGGCCTGATGCTTCCGGCGCCGGTTCGCGTGCGTCTGTTCGCATAAGGGGGGCGGCTCGCAGGCCGGTGCTGGCCCGGCCTGCGAGCCGTAAGGGCAAGGTGGAATGCGCGCGCCGCGAGCGGGGCTGGCCGAACCGGGTCAGGAAACCGGGTTCGACCAGCGTTCCAGCTTGCGGTATAATGTCGAAGGGCTGATCGCCAGGTGGCGGGCGGCGGCCGGAACGCTGCCGTCGAACTGGGCGATGGCGGCTTCGACGGCCCATTTCTCGATTTCGTCGAGCGTCATGGCGGACAGATCGGGCATGCCATTGCCGCTGGCAGGTAAGCCGTCCGCGCTGCCCGGTTCCGTGCTTGCCTCCTGCGCGCGGGGCGGGGGCGCAGCGGCCGGGCCGGACAGGCCTTGCAGGATGGCGTCGGCCGAAAGGTCCGGCTCCGGGGTCATGACCACGGCGCGGCGGATCACGTTTTGCAGCTCGCGGACATTGCCGGGCCAGCCGTAGCCTTTCAGCCTGGCCTGCGCCTTGATATCCAGCGGATTGAAGGTCTTGCCTTCCTCTTCGGCAAAGCGGTCCAGAAAGGTCTGCGCCAGCAGGACGATGTCATCCCCGCGTTCGCGCAAGGGCGGAAGTTCGATCGGCAGGACGGACAGCCGGTAAAACAGGTCTTCGCGAAAGCGCCCGGCGGCGACTTCGGCCATGGGATCGCGATTGGTGGCGCAGATCACGCGCACATTGACCGCTTCCGGCTTGCTGCTGCCGACCCGCTGGATCATGCCCGTCTGCAGGAAGCGCAGCAGCTTCACTTGCAGCTTCAGCTCCATTTCGCAGATCTCGTCGAGAAACAGCGTGCCGCCATCGGCCTCTTTCGCCGCGCCGGTGCGGTTTTCGAGCGCGCCGGTAAAGGCGCCTTTCACATGACCGAACAATTCGGATTCGAGCAGGTTTTCGGGAATGGCGCCGCAGTTGATCGCAACGAAACGGCCCGAGGCCCGCTGGCTGCTGTTGTGGATGGCTTCTGCCGTAACTTCCTTGCCGGTGCCGCTTTCGCCGGTCACGAAGACGGTCGCCTTGGAATTGGCGACGTTTTCAATGGCCCGGTACACGGCCTGCATGACATCGGAATGGCCCACGAAGCCGTGGAAGCGGTCGCGCTTTTTCAGTTTGCGCGCGATCTGGACTTCCCGCTCCAGCTCCCGCCGTTCGCTGGCGTGGCGCACGGTGGTGAGCAGCCGTTCGGGCGAGAGCGGTTTGACCAGGAAGTCATAGGCGCCCAGGCGCATGGCCTGGATCGCGCGGTTTATCGATCCGTCCGCAGTGATGACGATCACGCTGGCCTTTTCGGTCAGGCCGGGCTGGCTGGAGAGCCATTCGAGCCCGTCGCAATCGGGCAGCTTGAGATCGAGCAGGATGACATCGAACGGGCGCGATCCGCTGTCGAGATGCTGGCGCGCTTCGCCGCCGCTTCCGGCCAGTTCCACGCTGCAGCCTGCCGCTTCCAGCTGGCCGGCATACGTCATGGCCAGTGACGCTGTGTCTTCGATGATGAGGACATGGGGCGCCTTTTTCATGTGGCCTCCTGTTTCATGTGATGCGCATTACGCGGCCTCCCGTCTCCGGATGACGCCGGATAACGAATGTGGCATTGGAAGGTGTGCTGCCTTTGCACCAGGCGATCATGCTGTCTTCGTCGTAAGAGGCGATGCACTGTTCGATCAGGCCGAAGGCGATGTGGGCAAACGGACGGTGCGATCGGTAGGTCACGTAATAGTCCGCGCCTTCTTCCCGCGTGGTCACGCTGGGCGGCCGGGCATCGGGATAGATCGTGCGCACTTCCTCGTGAATGTGGCGTTCGATGTGGTCCAGCAGGCTGCGGGCATTGCCGTATTGCTGCATCAGTTCGGGGAATTTCTCCTCGAAACGGGTATAGAGAAACCGACCGAACGCCTGGCACAAGGCATGCGCCGGGATTCCGGTGTGGGCCGCGGTGGCCGCCACCAGCGCGGCGGCATAGCTGCCGGGGTAGTTGCCGACATTGGTGAAAGCGGCATCATTGGGCAGGCTGGCCTGCATGATCACTTCCTCCTGTCCCTCGATCCCCAGCTTGAGCTCAATAAAAGCCATGAGCTCTACAAATATCAAACCTTTCACTGTACGCTCCCGTGCAAACACGGGATGGTGCTAAGCAACTAATGTGCCACCGGAAATGGCGTCTAAAGCGCTCTTTGAGGGCCTTGTTTTCGCATTATGAAAAACAATTTTTACCAAAATGCAAATATTGAAATGCAAAATGCAAATCGCGTAGAAGCGGCTTTGGCTTTTTGCCCGCCGGGCTGCTGGCATGGTTCTTGATTTCAGGGAAAACGGATCAAGAGCTTGCGCGGGCGCCGCGGGGTAAGGAGAGGCATGACGGTACGTTTCGGGCTTTGGGCGAAACTGATTGCACCATGGGCTCTGGCGGCCATGCTGGGGGGCTGCGTGGCCGGGCCTGCTCCGCGCAATTATTCCGGTGCCGCCTGGATGCCCGAGCAGGAAGGCCCTCGGAACCCGGCGCCGCAGTGTCTGGGCCAGCCCAGCGCTCCTCCCGAAAACTTTCTGTCCGGCCAGGAAATCCCGGCCCGCATGCTGCGCGATGCGCCGGTGCTGCTGGCCCCGGGGGACCGGTTGCGCATCGCCGTTGTCGGGGACAGCGATGATATTTCGGGCGTCTATGTCATCGGCAAGGGCGGTGTGCTGGACCTGCCCGGGCTGGCGCCGGTTGCGGCGCGGGCGCTCACGGTCAGGGCGCTGGAAGCGCGCCTGCGCGAGGCGCTGCTGAGGGCCCGCCTGGTCCAGCCGCTGGCGCGCGTGGTGGAAGTGCGGCTGATCGAGAGCGGCGGGGTGTCCGTTTCGGTGAGCGGGGCCGTGTTCCAGCCGGGAACGGTCCGGGCCGGAGAACGCGCGAGCGAGGACCGCGTTGGCCAGCGCGAAGGCATGGCGAGCGGGGATGACAATCCGGGGCGAACGCTTTCCACGGCGCTGCGTGCGGCCGGGGGCATCCGGCCCGACGCGGACATTCACCGGATCTATCTGGTGCGCGGCGGGCAATGGGCCCGCATCGATCTGGGCAATACCCTGACCGGGGCCGGGCTTGCCGAAGTGCAACTGACGGTGGGAGACCGGATCTTCGTTGCCAGTACCGGCTGCTTCAACGAAAAACTCGTGCGCCCCAGTGCAGTGACGGCGCCGGGCATTCGGGTTTTCATGTCCAACCTTTCGCGCTCGGCGGCCAGCAACGCCAGTGCCGCCATTGGCAAGGAAACCACCAGCCTGCCGTACGGGACGCGGTTTCTGCAGGGGCTGGTTTCGGCCAACTGCGTGGGCGGATCGGCGATGAACGCGCACCGGCGCGCGGTGCTGATCTCGCGAAATCCGGTCAACGGGCGCAGCATCGTTGTCGAGCGCAAGGTGGAAGAGCTGGTGCGCGGCGCCGATCGCGATGCCTGGGATCCGTTCCTGATGCCGGGCGATGCGATTGCCTGCTATGACAGCCGGGCAATGAACTTTCGCGATGCGGTGACGACGCTGGGCGATGCGATCGGCGCGGCAACGCCTGCGCTTCTGTTGGAGAAGGGGCTGTGATCCAGGTTTTTCCGGACCAGCCCCCCCGCCGCTTGGTCCGTTTGTGGTGGCTCATCCGGGACGGCATGCCCTCGCTCGGCCGTTACCGCCGCTACGCCATGGTCGTATTGCCAAGCCTGATCGGTGTCTGGCTCGTGGTTGCTGCCTATCTCCTGTTTGCGCCTACGAGCTACACCAGCAACATGACGCTGATCCTGCCGGGATCGGGGGCGGGCGGCTCGATCAATCTGGAATCGATCGGCCAGGCCAGCGCGCAGACGAACTCGGCTTTCGCCAGTTCGACCCTCAGCCCCACCGAAAACTACAAGCGGCTGCTGATGGCCGATGTGACGCTCAAGCGCGCGGCGCAGATCGCGGAGGAAGGCGATGATCCGCTCTCCACACCCGCGATCCGGCTCGTCGATCAGACCAACCTGATTGCCGTCTCGATGAGCGGCCCCACGGCCCAGCAGGCCCAGGCGCGCCTCGAAGCGGTGCGCGAGGCTTTCTTGAAAGGACTGGAGAATCTGCGCGAGGACGAAGCGGCGAAACGCGAAGCGGCGGACCGTGACCAGATCGCCGAGCTGGAACGCAAAGTGCAGCAAACGCAGCGCCGCCTGCTGGAGTTTCAGGGCGATACGGGGCTGGCCACGCTCGATCAGTTCAATCAGCGCATCAACGTGCTGGATGGCCTGCATGCAAAACAGCGCGATACGCGCTCCGATCTGGAGCGGGAACGGGCCGCCGCGTCGCGCCTTGCCGCCTCGCTGCGGGTCACGCCGGAAGAGGCGGGGCGGGCGATGGTGCTGAAGGCCGATCCGATCTTTCAGTCGCTCCTCGCGCGCTATGCCGCCATTTCCGTGAACCACACGGAAAGCAGCGCCACGCTGGGCGCACGGCACATGACCGTTGCCGAGCTCGATGCCGAGCAGAATTCCCTGCGCGCATCCATGGTGCGCCGGGGCCAGGCGCTGACCGGGCTCGGCGCGAAAACGCTGCTGAATTTCGCGGACCTTTCCGTGAGCGAGGGGCGCGCGCGCATGTTCGAAAGCCTCGTCGCGGCAGACAGTGCCTCGGCCGGCGCGGCAGGGGCGCTGGCCGAAGTCGACCGGCAGATTTCGCACCAGACCAAGGAAGCACACGAACTCGTGCGGCAGGCCTCCGCTCTGGCAGACCTGCTGCGCGATCACCGCGTTGCCGAGGCGGTGTTCTCGTCCGCCCTTGCCCGGCTCGATACCAACAAGTCCGATCCGTTCGCTTCCTATCCGCTGGTGCAGACGCTGGAGCAGCCTTCGCTGCCCAAGAAGCCGTCGTCGCCCTCGGCGCTGCTGGCGATTGCAGGCGGCGTGGCCACCACCCTTTTCATCATTATGGGATTCGCTCTGCTATGGGTGAGACAGCCCATCATCCGCAAAATCTTGCCGAAAGGCTGATCTCCGCGGTCATTCAGAGTACCTGGCTGCTCTGGGTGGTCGGCGGGCTCTATATCGCCGGTCCCGTGCTGGGCTGGACGCTGGCCGGGATGGCGACAAAGGAACTCTACCTGGCTCCCGGCAAGCCCGCGGCGGAGCGGCCGCCCCGCATCGGCCTACCAATCCACATCTGGCTTCTGGGCATGGCGGCCATGCTGCTGATCCTGCTGGCCGGACATGTGCTCAACGATCTGGGGCTGGGCAAGACGATCAAGTCCTCGATCGGCTGGGCCAAGGGCTGGGCGCTGATCGCGCTCTATCCTTTCGCCGGTGCGGTGCTGAACATCAGGCCGCAAATCCTGTACCGGGCGGTCTGCAAGCTGGGGCTGCAGACGCTTTTCATCCTGCCGCTGTTTCTGGCGGCGCCTTTCATCGGCCTGCCCGGGCTTCTCTACGTCTCGCCGCTTTCGATCGTCGGCGGATCGGGGCCGGAATATTTCGCGGTCATCCTTTACACGCTGGAGCCGGGAACCGGCGTGCCGCGCTGGCAGTTCTTCGCGCCCTGGTCGCCCGCGGCAGGCATGGTGGCGGTGGTCCACATCCTCTGCGCGCTGGAAGAGAAGGACGTGCGGTGGAAAGCGATCGGCGTAATGGCCGCGCTGGCGGTCGCGCTTTTGTCGCAGTCCCGGCTGGCCCTTGTCGCCATTGCCGCGATCTGGCCAATGGCCTTTGCGGTCAGCCGCCTGCGCGAGCCGTGGATGTGGTTCATGGGGGCCCCGGCGGTCTTGGCACTGGGGCTGTTCGCGCCGCAACTGGTGGCTTTCGTAGAGCAGGCGATGGCCAGTTTTACCGGCGCGCGGGCTGATTCCAGCCGGGTCCGGGCGGCACTGGGCAGAATTGCCGTGGAGCGCTGGCAGAACGAAGCCTTCTGGTTCGGGCACGGCGTGGTCGAGAACGGGCCGCACCTGGTCGAGTACATGCCGATCGGCAGCCATCACAGCTGGTACGGGCTGCTTTTCGTCAAAGGGTTGAGCGGCGCGATCGCCCTGGCGCTTCCTCTCATCGTCAGTGTGCTGGCCACGGCAAGGCTGGCTCTGGACGAGCCGCTGGGGCGCGTCGCGCTGGCCATGCTGCTGGTGCTCATTTTCTACAGTTTCGGCGAGAACCTTGAGATGCTGAGCTATCTATACTGGCCCGCCCTCGTGCTGATCGGCATGGCATCGCGGCGCCTGTCCGAACGGGCCGCTGCGCAGGGCGGCGGTGCGCGGCCGGACCTGTCAGCGCCGTGAAGCGGAAGCGCAGGCGAACAGGGCCCGCCAGGCCTCGATACGCTCTTCGAAGACCGTGCTTACCGAAAGCCGGGCGGCGGCGGCCATGTCCCGCAGATGATCCGGCCTGAGGCTGGATAGCGCTTCGGCAAACCGCGAGGTCCGGGTGAAATCGATCACGCGCCCGGCTGCGCCCGCCTGCTCGGGCAGCCCATCGACTTCGGCAACCAGGATCGGCCGCGCGGCCATTTTGGCTTCGGTCGCGACAAGGCCATAGGCTTCCCACCGCGAGGGCATGGCAATCACATCGCATTCGCCCAGGAACGCGGGAACGTCGTCTATCATCCCCTTGAACTGGATGTTCGCATGCCCCGCGGCGAGCTGGCGCAGATACGCTTCTTCGGGCCCCGCGCCGCCCAGGTGAAGGACATAGCGTTCGGGATCGAGCGTGCGGAAGGCCTCGATCAGCCTGTCGAACCCCTTGACCTGCACAAACCGCCCATAGGCACCGACCACCAGCGGACGCTCGCCCTGCCAATCGGGCGCGGGGACACTGCCCAGCCCCTTGTGCCCGCTCAGCGGCTGGATGACCCGCAGCTTTTCCGCAGGCAATGCCGCTGCCTCGCGCAGCCAGCGCATCTGGCCATGCGATACGCACACGACCTCGTCGAACAGCGCAAAGGCGGCCCGCATCATCAGGCGGAAACGCTTTGTGCTGGGCACGTTGTGGGCTTCCCACGAACCGGTATAGCTGTGCTCGACATGGACCAGCCGGGCCTGCCGGTTGCGCAGCCGCAGCGAGAGCAGGAAGGGCAGGCATTTCCAGCGGGGCGGGAAATGGGTCACGATAATGTCCGCTTCGGGCAGCTTGGGGGCAAGCTGGCTGTCCGGGCTTACTTCCAGCACCTGCGAATGCGCGGTCTCGCGCAGTTCGGGGGTCTGGTAGATCGATACGGCCTGGCTGACGCCGCCCATGGCGAAATCGTCGAGCAGGTGGAGGACGCGAACCTGGGTCATGCCGAAACCGCTCCTCCGAGGTGGCGCCGGGCCAAAGCGTGGAACATGGCGGCGGGCAGCCAGCGGGCCGCAGCCGAAGCCGCCGCCGTGATTGCGGTCTTGACCGGCTCCTCGATGGCGATTGCCGGGCTCTTCCAGACCGCCTGCCGCATCAGCGAGACGGCAAAGGAGCCATCGCCCAGCTGGACCGCCCGCCGGGCAAGATAGCGCAGCTGATAGGCCTCGGCCTTCGCGCCGTGCCGTGCGATCAGCCCGGGCGCATAGCCACGCGCCTTGTCCATGACGCGCTGCCAGCTTTCGAACTGGCGCACGACATTCGCGGAAAGGCCGCCGCCCACGATCCGGTAATCGGTAAGCGCCCCTTCGATGCCTTCGAAACGGCAGCCATGCCCGGCCGCCATGCGCAGCCACATCTCGATGTCTTCCGACTGCCGGAAGCTCTCGTCGAACCAGCAGGTCCGGCCCGGCTCGTCAGGGTGGGCAAAGGCCGCCTTGTCGAGCGCGCTGCGGCGCATGACCGGGGCCGAGCCGTTGCCGACCGGATTGCGCAGCAGGATGTGGTGAGGCTTCACGCCGTTGAGGCGCGGCTGCTGGCAGATGCCGATGGGGCGCCCGGCGGCATCGATCAGCCGCGATCCGGAATAGCTGACGTCGACCGAAGGGTCTGCCTGCAAGTGAATGATATGCAGCATGAGCTTGGCGGCATCCCAGCGATCGTCGGAATCGAGCAGGGCGATGAACTCGCCGCGCGCGGCGGCAATGCCGGTGTTGCGCGCGCCCGCAAGCCCCCGGTTGGGCTGCCGGACGATCCGGACCCGCGGATCGCGGAAGCCTTCGCAGATCTTCATGCTGTCATCCCGCCCGCCATCGTCGACGATGATCAGTTCGAGATCCTTGTACGTCTGCCCGAGGACGGACATCACCGCTTCGGCAACGTAGTTTTCGACATTGTAGACGGGCATGACGACGGAAACGATAGGGCTGGTCATCTCGGTATCCTTGATCTGGGAGGAAGCCCTCCGGAAACATGCCTCCCTGTCATCAAGGTTCGTGCCAATCTTATTTTATTTAATTAAATCAATTTATTGTGTCTTATTTTGGCAATGAGGGCAGCGTTTCAGGCGTTCGCAGTTTTGCAGATTGCAGGTTCTAACTGCCTCCTGTTTTGCATTTTGCGCGGCTTTGTTGCGCAAATCGGTCGCGGGGCAGCAGACGGCCTTTGATGGCATTCGGTTATGTCACGTCCGCGCACCGCACCTGATTGGGCCGCTCGATCTTCATATCCGCAATCGATAGGGATAAATTCGATGCTCCGGGTGCGGATCGCTCGTGCGCGGGCGCTGTTAGATCGCCACCAGCCCCATCTGCGCCATCAGCCGTCGTACCCGGCGGCGGTCCACCGCATATCCAAGCCGCGGCAGGTGCCGCGCCATCTGACGGCTGCCGTACCACGGACAGTCCATGAACGTCTCGCCGATCACCCGCATCAGCGCGAGCGTCTCCTCGCTCTGAGGAATCGGAACGTAGTAATAGGAGGAACGGCTGATCGACAGCAGGCGGAATTGTCCCGCAATCGACAGGCGTGGGTGAGCAGGTTCGATCATCGATCGCCTCTGGCCCGCGCTCATCGACCGGAGGCTTTCGCCAAAAATCTCTCTCCACCAGCAGTTGCCCGATCTTGGCATGCAGCTTCTCGATTTCCGCCTCAGCCTCTCTCACCTCTTCGAAGCACATGAATCGACATCCCCCGGTCCACAGATTGGACCAGCGGTTGAACGGGCTGAAAAGAGCCGGGCTCTAACTGTCGATCGGCATCCGCAAGCCTGCGGCCCTGGCCGCTACCCAGCGGTTGAGTTCCGCAACATGGCCACTTTCTTCTTCAACAAATGCCTTGGCGAACGTGATGATCTCCGGGTCCGTCGCCTTTGCGAGGACGTCGGCATAGTAGCTCAGTCCCGCGCTTTCGGCGGCCAGCGCCGTAGCCAGCGCCTCATCGGGCCCGACCAGCGGATCGGCGGCCCAGATTGCAGCAGCTTCCGGGCTTTCGGCATCCGGCCATTCGAACTCATCCGGATTCAACGCAGGAATATCGCGAAAACCGGACCGGTTCCTGGCATCCGCCAGATGAAGCCGCGAATAGTGGGCAAGCTGTCGAAAGAGCTTGCCCACTTCCTTGTTGCCGCTCGCTTCCATCGCGTCGGCTAGATGCGCAAAGCGGTCGGCGGCTTCGCGTTCAAGCTGTATGGCATGGGCCAGAAATTCTTCGACCGTTTCCATGGGGGGTCTCCATCTGCAAGGCGGCATGGTTCGTTCCGGCGGGCAGCCGGGAGGACCGGCTACCGCCGAGGCACAGCGCTGCATCAATCGAAAGCGGGGACCTCGGGATGGGCGAGGAGCCACTCCTCGCGCGTGATTGAGGCTTCGAGGATCTTCAGATGCTCGGTTTCTTCCCGGGCAAATTCCTTGGCAAGGGCCGTGACATCCGGATTGTCCGAAGTCGCGCCGATCGCGACATAGAATTCGTAGCCCCGCCGTTCGCCAAGGATCGCGGCCTTGAGCGCATCCAGGCGAGACAGTGATGCGTCTGCGGCCATCAGCGAGGTGCGCTCCGGCGTGGCCTGGTCCGGCCACACGTAATCGGGCGGAACCACTACATCGGCATCAAGCGCGGAAGCGCGTTCCCTTGCTTCCTTGAGGTGCAGACGCGAAAAGCCGGCCAGCTGGTAGAACAGCTTGGCCACTTCGTCATTGCCACACGCTTTCATGCCTTCCGCCAGCTCGTAGAAATGCGTCGCTGCATCGTCCTCGATCTTGACGGCATAACCCAGGAACTCGTCGACGGTCTTGAGCTTGATACCGCCCTTGAAGATCTTCGCCGCAGGCGTGACGTGCGGGGCTTGGGCGGGCAGCGTCTCATCGCCAGCAAAGCGCACCATGATGTCCTCGTTACGCACGAAGCATTGGCAGGCCAAGCGGTGGCGTGGAGGCATGTCGTTCACTTCAGCTTCGTAGATCTCCTCTTTGGTGATCTTGCCGAGTTGCTTGAGGGTTTCCTTCTCCTCTTCCGTAAGCGCGATGCCATATTTGCTGTACTTGGTCGGTGCGTAGAGATGCTCGACTTCCACCACGCATGAACCGCAATCTCCGTCCTGGCAATCGAAAGGGATCGGAATCTTGTGTTCCTTCGCAATTGCAAGAATGGTTCCACGGTCACCGGCAATAGCGTATACCGTGATGTCTCTCGCCATCGACGGGGACGAAAATGTTACATTGGCCATAGAAAGCTCCCACGAATTGGTCCCGGGCAATATTAACAACCCATTTCATGGAATTTTAGGCAATGATCGTGCCAACAAAGGTTTTGCGGCGATGGCTATTTTCATTTTTGATCTATATCAAAAATATTCTGCTCCATTGCAGCCTTTGCGACAAAGCTGACAGGTTTAGGTTCCCACACGAGAAACATTCACGTCGGCTTTGTTGCGCAAATCGGTTGCAGGGCAGCAGTCGGCCTTTGATGGCATTCGGTTAGGCGACACGCTGAGTTTGAGGCCTTGCGAGTGCGGTGAAACGGTTGAAGATGGCTGCACGGATTTGCAGTT
>NZ_JALHLG010000048.1 GCF_022832375.1 Novosphingobium beihaiense | reverse complement strand
GTCGTGCGGTAGCGTGCGCGAGGCGGTTTGCTCATCACCGCCCCTGAACCAACTGGATTCACAAACGGAATCCCTTGGACATTTGCGCAACAAAGCCCTCACAGAGGCGGCGGCGGCACGCTAGGCGCGTATGACCCTGGCGTTTGACCTCGCCGCCACTGATGGCCAGGCAATCACACTGTCATCCGAGTGTTTCGCGGACCGGCGCCTGTTTCCAATGGGGGCGCGCCGTCCGGAGGATGTTTGCCGCCTGCCCGGTGTGTTTCGCCCCAGACAGGCGGCATGCGCCTTACATCGCCATACGCACCACGAAGCGCACGTTGCGCCCGGGCATGATGACTTCGTCGCGGTTGAGTGCGGCAGCATCGCGCTGGACATCGTCAGTCAGGTTCTGGCCGACGACCGCGAATTCCAGGCCGGGGTTCTGCTTGAAGGGGCGCCAGGCGATCTTGGCGTTGAGATTGTAATAGGATGGGGTAGGCGTGTCGTACGCGCCGAACTTGTCCTGTTTGCCGAAGTAGGAGAGGTCCATTCCGGCATCGAGCCTGTCCCCCTTCCATTTGAGGCCGCCGCCGATCCGATAGGGGGGGATACGGGGAACGTTGCCGGCCCCGTGCCCGAACGTGGCGCGCACATAGTCGCCGAGGACGTGGAACTGGAAGGTTCCGCTGTCGGTCTTGACCACGTCGAAGAACGCTTCCCCTTCCAGCCCGCGGAAATGCGCGTTCTGTTGGCGGTAGAACAACTCCTTCAACTCATTTGCATCCCCCATGACGCACGTGCCGGTCTCGTCGTCACAGGTCCGGCCTGTCAGGTCGCCGTAGATGTAGTTGTGGAACCAGGTGCTGTAGAGGCTGCCGTCGAAATGGAGTCGGCCGGAGTTAAAGCGCAGGCTGGCCTCGAGCGAATTGGCGCGTTCCAGCTTGAGCGCGGGATCGCCGGTTTCGAACGTGTTAGGCCCGTCGTGCCCGCCGCGGGCGAACAGTTCGGTTTGCGCGGGCGCGCGGCCGGTGCTGGAAAAGGTAAGGCCGAGCTTGAGCGCGGGCGCTGCCGTCCACAGGGCGCCGATCGCACCGCTGACGGGGGTGAAGTCCGCTTTGGTGAAGACATCGCTGGCAGGTGTGCCTTCGACGCTGACATGCTCGATCCGGCCGCTCGCCTGCAGTTTCAAAGTGTCGTTCAGCGGCAGGTCGGTGAAGACATAGCCCGCTTCGCTTTCAGTGAGCGTCGGGTAGAGGTAGCTGGCATCCTCGCCCACGGCCGAAAAGCGGCGGTGAACGTATTCGCCGCCGATCGCGACATTGGCGAGCGGGCCGATATCGCCGAGCAGCAGTTCGGGATGGATATCCCATTCCTTGTTGCGGAACGTCGTCGCGACGGTGCCGTCCGATTCGATCTCGCTGTGCTTGTAATTCGCGTAGCTGCCGTCCAGCGTCAGCTTGAGATCGCCGCCGAGATCGAAGGCGGAGCGGGACATGAGCTTCGTCTGCTTCATGTCGATATGCGAATCCTCGGCCGGAATGCCGTAAGTCGAGTCGTATTGCGTCACGCCCAGGCCGACATGGCTGCCGCCGCCGAAGAAATACGATCCGCCCAGCGATCCGCCGTGGGCATGGGCGAAGGAATTGTCCAGCTTGCCGAGCGGCGTGTCGTAGTCATCGGCATGGCGGTAGAAACCGTCGGCATGGAGCGCGAAGGCGCCCAGCGAGGCATCAACCAGCGCCGATGTTTCCGGAGCGTCCGACACGGTGTCGTAGTCGCCGTTGAGTTCGAAGCTGAGCGGTTTGCCCGGCAGGCGCATGGGCACCCGGTCGTTCAACACGTTGATGACACCGCCGATGGCCTGGCTGCCGTAGCGCAGCGTCCCGGCGCCGCGCACGACCTCGATGCTGCGCGCCGCGAGCGGATCGATCGGCACGCCGTGGTCGGGGCCGATGTCGGACACGTCCGAGGCGCTGGTGCCGTCTTCGAGAATACGCACGCGGTTGGCGTCCATGCCGCGAATGATCGGACGGCTCGCGCCCGCGGCAAAGCCGGTCGCCGAGACACCGGGCACCTGGGCCAGCGAACTGGCGATACTGGCGCCGCCGTTGTCGATGATATCGCTGCGATCGACTTTGGCGACGATGGCGGGCGTTGAATCCTGCTGCATGGCATAGGGGGACGCGGTGACGACGATCTCGTTATGGGTGGGCGTGCCGGGCGCTGCCTGTGCTTTTGTGGCGGTGTCCGATGCATCCGCGTGTTGGGCGAACGCAAGCGACGGGGCGAGCGCGGCAAGGGCCGCCCCCGTGAAGAGGGTGTTACGCATTCTTATAAATCTCCAAACCTTGACTGGCTGTCACGCCATGTTGCGGCGTGCTGGCGCCCTCAGGCGCTGGTACTCAGGTCAATGGATGGAGAAGGGAGGCCCCCGAGGGTGCGGCGACGGCAGATGCCGCTGCAGGGAAATGGCCGTCAGTAGGGCGAAAGCCATGCCCCGAAAGACCGCGAATGTGCCTCCGGCATCCCATAGCCACGGCGGGCACGTGTAGTCGCCCGACAGGGCCTGTTCTTCACAAAGCAGGCATGGCGCGGTATTCTGATCCACATCGCCCCGGAGAGACGATGCCGCGTGCGGCTTCCCGTTGATAACGGGGGAGCCGTTGACCCTCTCTCCAGCGTTATGAACGTGAGACTGGACCAGCAGCGCCTGAAAGGCGATGCTGAGCGCCGTCACCACGGCGAGCAAGGTCTGCCAGCGGAGTGTGTTTGGTTTAACCGGTTGTTTATTCACGAAAAGGGAGGCACCTTTTCCCCTTGCCGGGGTAATTTCAATGCTGTGTTATAACATAACAATTCCAAGGTCAATGCAATCGCCAGCGTGGATGGCGCACCATCAAATGCCGGGACCAAACACCTAAGTGACCTCCCAGCGATGCGCCTTGTGAATATGGCTCTGGAACCCGGGCCAGAGCGGCCATCAGCTTGCCAAATGGCGTGGAAATCGCGGAAAGCTGGCCCGCTTTGGTGGAGGGGGGCACAGCCATGCGGATGCCCAGATCGCTGCGCGATGTTCGGCCCCGTTCAGGACACCTCGCGTGGCTTGTTCAGGCGCAAATTTACCTGTTTAAACACCGTTTGCACCATCCGAACAAGGTCTACGCGGCCATGCGGCCAAACTCGCCGGCGTGGTACAGGAGCGGCCTGGCTGCAGGATCGCTGTCCAGATAACGGACATGGCCGACAAGCAGGACGTGGTCCCCCGTCTCGACCTGCTGCACGACATCCGCCACGATAATGGCTCCGGCTCCGCGCAGGACGGCCAGGCCGTGCTGTTCCCGGAACAGGTCCGTCAAAGCCTCGTTCGATCGCCCCGCGAAGTGCAGGGCATGTTCGCGCATCGATTCCGGGAGCACATTGACGGCATACTGCCCCGATGCCCGCACTTTGGGCAGCATCTTCGATCGGCTGTCCACGGAGATGCAGATCAATGGCGGATCGAGCGAGACGGACATGAACGCACTGACCGTCATGCCGTGATCCCCTTCGGGCGTGCGGGTGGTGACGACGGTCACGCCGGTGGCGAACCTGCCGCAGCAATCGCGCAGGGCGCGCGGGTCGATCGTGTTCATGGCAGCGGTGTCGGGCATGAGGGGGCTCTGTCGTTGAGAGGGAATGGAACGGGGCAAACGGCAGACTACGCGGCCGCCAGCTCGTTGCGGACGATCCGGGCGCCCGCGGCAAGGGCGTGGAGCTTGCTGCGGGCGACGGTGCGCGAGAGCGGGGCCATCCCGCAGTTCGTGCAGGGGTAGAGCTTGTCGGCATCCACGAATTGAAGCGCCTTGCGCAGCGTGTCGGCGACTTCCTCGGGCGTCTCGATCGTATCGCTCGCCACGTCGATGGCGCCGACCATCACCTTCTTCCCGCGCACAAGTTCGATCAGCTCGATCGGAACATGGGAATTGTGGCATTCCAGCGAAACCAGATCGATGTTCGATGCCTGCAGCTTGGGGAAAGTCTCTTCGTATTGCCGCCACTCCGAACCCAGAGTCTTCTTCCAGTCGGTGTTGGCCTTGATGCCATAGCCGTAGCAGATGTGGACCGCCGTTTCGCACTTGAGCCCTTCGATGGCTCTTTCCAGGGCGGCGATTCCCCAGTCGTTCACATCGTCGAAGAACACGTTGAAGGTGGGTTCGTCGAACTGGATGATGTCCACGCCGGCTTCTTCGAGTTCCCGGGCTTCCTCGTTGAGAATTCCGGCAAATTCCCATGCCAGTTTCTCGCGGCTCTTGTAGTGGGTGTCATGGAGGGTATCGATCATGGTCATCGGGCCCGGCAAGGCCCATTTGACGGGGCCCGTTGTCTGCCGGCGCAAAAATCGCGCGTCTTCGACGAAAACCGGCTTCTCCCGGGCCACGGCACCGACGACGGTCGGCACGCTCGCTTCGTAGCGCTTGCGAATGGTGACGGTCTCGCGCTTTTCGAAATCGACGCCGGAGAGGTGTTCGATGAATGTCGTCACGAAGTGCTGGCGCGTCTGCTCGCCATCGCTGACAATGTCGATGCCCGAGACCTGTTGATCGAGGAGCGAGACGCGGAGCGCGTCCTGCTTGCCCTGGGTCAGTTCGTCGCCTTCCATTTTCCAGGGCGACCAGAGTTTTTCAGGCTCTGCAAGCCAGGAGGGTTTGGGAAGACTGCCGACCGTCGAGGTGGGGAGAAGGGGGAGAGGCTTTTTCATGAAAATGGGCTCTTGTCTGTTCACAGGGCGTATTGAACCGACCATTGGTCGAGAAAGGATCGGTGGGGCCTGATAAAGTGTTCGTCCGTGAACTGCCCCTGTTCGATCGCCAGGCGGGTCCGCTCTTCCCGGTCGTAAACGACGCGCGTGTTCGAGTAGTCCTGATGCTTCAGGCTGGGTTTGTAGCATTCGCCCGCGACGGAATTCGCATTGTAGATTTCCGGGCGATAGATCTTCTGAAACGCTTCCATCGTGCTGATCGTGCCGATGAGTTCGAGATTGCTGTAATCGTTGAGCAGATCGCCGAAGAAGTAGAAGGCGAGAGGGGCAACGCTTTGGGGCGGCATGAAATAGCGCACCTCCATGCCCATCTTCCGGAAATACCGCTCGGTCAGGGAGGATTCGTTCGCCTCGTATTCGGCGCCCAGCACGGGATGGCGGTTCGCGGTCCGGTGATAGGTCTTGTTCTCCGAGACGCTGAGGCAGATGACCGGCGGTTTGCGGAAATGCGCCTTGAACGCCTCGGAGGTGACGAACGCCTTGAAGAGCTTTCCGTGCAGTTCGCCGAAACCGTCGGGAACGCTGAAACCGGCGCGGCCCTTGTTGTGCTCGGGCAGCAGGACGCTGAAATCATAGTCCCGCACGTAAGAGGAGAAGTTGTTCCCCACGATACCGTCGAGGCGCGTGCCGGTCTTTCGGTCCAGGATCGTCGTCTTCAGGATTTCGATCGCGGGGAAGGTCTCCCCATGGCCTTCGATGTCCATCCCCACGGAAATGATGTCGAGTTCGATCGCGTAACGGTCGCTTTCGGGATTGTCCCACCGGGCGAGGTCGTTGAAGCGATTGTCGATCATGCGCAGAGCGTTGCGCAGGTTCTCCTGCCGCCATTCGCCTCTTGCCAGATTCGCGAAGTTGGTGGTGAGGCGCGTGTTGTGGGCAGGCGCGTAATCCTCGTCGAACCGAATGCTCTTGATCGTGAAGGTGAAGTCTTTGGTCATCGTGAGCGGGTGTCCGGTTTTCCATTCTGATTTTCACGCCGCATTCGGCATGGCGCCGTGCGATGCGAGCGAGGTGCATGTAATTCGCGAAATCGGACATGAATAAAAATGACTTTATTTCAGTGAGGCATGACTCAATATCATAATGTGGTGGAGCTGAAGTTCGTATCGCTATTCACCGTCATCCCCGCCCTTCGGCTGGCCGTTCAGGATAAACTGCCCTGTGGGCAAGCGGGGATCCCGCTTTTTGGCGGCAGGCGTAAGAGAAGGTAGCGGGGCCCCCGCCTACGCGGGGGCGACGAGCTAAGATACGAACTTCAGTTCCACCATAATAGGGCGAGCGCTGAGAGTCCGTTCGGAACCGGGCCGGTGCCGCACCGAAAAAAGCCCCAACAGGCACTTTGCAGACGGGCCCTCAGATCTGAACGGTCGCGGCCAGATGCATGAAGCCGTCCAGATACTCGGGCACCTCGCCCGTGCGATGGCCCAGATGAATGGACTTGAGGATACCCTCGCCGATCCGCACGCCCTTCACTCCGCTGGCCTCGCGCAACAGCCAGTCGGGGGTCGCGCTGACGGCGCGGCCCGAGGCGACCAGGCGCAGCATCAGATCGGTCGTCTCTACCGTACGGTGGCGGCGCGGCAGCGCATGGGCGGGGACGAGGAAGCGGGAATAGATATCCAGCCTCTCGCGCGAGACGGGATAGGTGATCAGGGTCTCGCTCGCGAGATCCTCCGGCTCGGCCTGCTGTTTTTGCGCCAGGGGGTGCGTCTCGGCCACCGCGAGAACCAGCTCGTAATCGAAAACAGCCCTGTATTCGAGCCCGGGGCGCTCCACCGGGTCCGGAGTGACGAGAATGTCGATCTCATGCCCCAGAAGCGCCGCCAGCCCGCCGAACTGGAAGGCCGTGGTCACATCCAGTTCGACATCGGGCCATTCCGCCAGAAAAGGGTCCACTACCCGCATCAGCCAGTCCTGGCAGGGGTGGCATTCCATCCCCACCCGGATCGAGCCGCGTCGCCCGCGGGCATAGTCCTCAAGCACCGCCGCGCCATGCTCAAGCTGCGGCAGCACCCGCATGGCCAGCCCCAGAAGATACTCCCCCGCAAGCGTGAAGCGCAGCTTGTGCCCCTCGCGCTCCCAGAGCTTGACGCCGTAGCGTTCCTCGAAACGGCGGATCGCATGACTGACCGCCGACTGCGTCAGGCACAACTGATCGGCGGCCTGGGTCAGGCTGCCCGTCCGGCTGATTTCTCGCAGGATGGCCAGAGGTTGGATATCGATCATCGAACATGAATCTCTGTCATGGACCCGCCGTGAAGTCCAGATTTCGGGTCATGATAAACGGGAAACTGCGAAGGCCGGGGGAGACATGCGCTAAAAGTCGAATGAGGCGCCAATCCCGGCAATGCGTCCCTGTCCGACGCGCACGGTCGGCGTGGCCGGGCCGAAGCTCTGCCCCCATGCTTCGTAACGTTCGTTGAACAGGTTACGGGTGAACACGTAAGCGCTCACATCATCATGCTGCCAGCCCAGCCTGACATTGGCGATCCCATAGCCATCGAGATCGAACGTATTCGCCACATCGGCCGCGCGGGCACTGACATATTGGTAAGCCAGCTTGCCGGTGAGATCGCCGGGCAGGCCGATGGTCCCTGCGGATGTCTGGAATCGCATGGCGATATTCGCGGTCAGTGCCGGAACATTGGGCACGTCATGGCCGGATCGTGCGCCCGACAAGCCGCCGATGGGTACGTTGACGAGTTCCGCATGAGTGTAGCCGATGCCGCCGGTCAGATCGAGGCTCGGCGTAATACGGAAAGCCGCTTCCAGCTCACCTCCATAGCTCTGATAGTCGAGGGCGGACACTCTGTAGAATGCGGAGCCGGGATCGAACACGACGAGATGGCCGTCTTTCACATCGTTGAAGAAGAGCGCGCCGTTGAGCCGTATCCTGTCGCCGAAGAGCATCGACTTGAATCCGGTTTCGTAGGTCCAGCTCGCCGACGCCGGGAAACCGGACTCGCTGTTGCCGAACGGGTTATTCACCGAGATCGAGGGAAAACCTTGCGAGACGTAACCGCGCGCGAGCGAGGCGTAGGTCATGAGGCTGTCCGTCCAGGCGTAGCTGACGGTGGCGCGGCCGGTGAGAAAGTCCCCGGACAGGCTGTGGTTCTGCTCTGAATAGGACGCGACGCCGGGCGTGCCGTTGCTTTGAAAAACGTAATGCGCGTTCTTGTCCTCATGGGTGCCGCGCAAGCCCGTGGCCAGTTTTAGTCGATCCGTCAGAGGGACCGTCACTTCCCCGAAGGCGGAGTAGCTGTTCGTCGAAAGTTCGTTCTCCTGCCTGCCATTCACGAAGGCGAAGTTTGCAAGTGCCGATTGTCCTTCACTGTCCATGCCGAATTCGGACCGGAAGAAGTTGACGCCGGCTGTCCAGGCGATCTTGGCACTTTCGGAGGACGAGAGGCGCAATTCCTGCAGGTAGGTCGTCTCACCGAAGTCGATGTCCTGGATGTCGGCTCCCGGCACGTTGAAAACAGGCGCGGGCAGCCCGAAGGCGTCGTTGAAAACCATGCCATCGGTCAGATCGAGGTATTGGGACGATGTGTTGCGTTGCAGTGCGGTGACGGAATGGAAGCCGAATGCTGCGAAGGCGTGATCGATCTTAAGAGTGAAACCGTAGGTGTCCGCTTCGATATCCGTGCGCGGATCGACGGCGCTGACCGGAAAGTCCGGCGTGTCCCGCAGAAGGAAGCGCGGACTGCTGTTGTCCTCGTGATTGTAGTTGAAAGTCAACTGGGCCGATGTCAGCGTATCCGGCTCAAGAAGAAGCGTCGCACGCGCGGCGCCGATATTCAGCGCTCCGTCCTTGCCGCGGATGACGGCATTGGGGATGTCCCCGCCAAAGGTCGAAAAGCTCAGGGCCAGGCGTCCGGCGAAGCGATCGCCGACGAGCGGGCCGTTGGCCACGAACTGCGTCAAACCATAGCCGTTCGTTCCGATCTCGCCCGTCGCTTTGAAATGGGGTTCGAAAGTAGGCGCGTTCGGTACGACGTTGACGGCGCCGCCCTGGGTGTTCCGGCCAAACAGGGTACCCTGCGGACCCCGAAGAACCTCGACGTGATCGACGTCCATCAGATTGGGGGCGGCGCCATAGACTGACAGCGGCACTTCATCGACATAGAAAACCACGGAAGTGTCGTCGGGCGCGACGGGCGAGAACGATCCTACGCCGCGGATATTCGCGAGGTTGCCTGACTGGCCGCCGAGGTCGACAAAACTGAAGTTGGGTACGGAGCGGGCCAGATCGGCATTGGACTGCACGGACGACACGTCGAGCCCATCGGCCGGCAGAACGGTTGTGCTGATGGGCACATCCTGTTCGAATTCCTTGCGCTTGCGGGCCGTGATTACGATGGTGTCGAGGGCTGAATCATTTTCGGCCAGATCCTGCGCCGAGGCCAAGGGAACTCCGTTGGGAAGGGCGATTGCCAGCGCCATGACCGGGGCTCCGCGACATAGGCGCCGGTTCGGGAAAGCATGTCGGCGGCGGATGAAAACAGAAATGCGCTGATGACGATTAAGCATGGTTCCCCTTTTCCGGAACTGACCTCGGGATCGGATGGCGGATATTTTGATAATGACTTGCAACATCATACTGATCATGCGATCAGTCAATAACTGAATCGATCAGCATGCGCTTCGCGATCGATGCAGGGAGCCTGCCGGAGACGATCGCCATGCCTGAACTCAAGCCTGTTTTTTCGCAGCCGGATGCCCGGGACCTGATTCTGGAGGCGGCGCTCGCGGCCTTTGCGGAGCGCGGCTTTCACGGCGCGACGATGCGAGACATCGCGGCCCGCGCGGAGGTCTCGCAAAGCCTCGTGCAGTATCATTTCAAGGGGAAGGAAGCGCTCTGGACCATGGTCGGGGAGCGGATCTCCGCCGATTTTCTCGACGATATCTCGCAGGACATTTCGCCCGATCTGCCGCCGGACGAGGGCGTCGTCCGCGCGATCCGGCGCTACATGGCCTATTGGCGGGGACATCCGCAGGCGTTCCGCTTCAATCTCTGGCGGCTGCTCGAAGGTCCGCCCGAAGAACGCCGCAAGCGCTCCAAAGCCCTCAACAGGCAGGCCGTACCTGTCTTTCAGCGCGCGCAGGAGGCGGGTTTTCTTCGCGACGACATGCCGGCGGGGCTGGCGATGATCGTCACCGGTGCGCTCGTGCAGTTCTGGCTGCACAGCCAGACCGAGATCCGCGACGCGCTTGCAGTAACGGGCGATGGCCCGCTGGAGGACGAGGCGTTCCTCGAAAGCCTTGTCGGACTGATCCGGTCGGTGCCCGGCGATTGCGGCCGGCCTTGCTGATGCGGCTGCCGCAGGCGCCGTTTCGAGAATACATGAAAGGATCGCGATGCAGATGACCGGATTCGATTTCCACGACGTCAGCGATTTCCCGCTCGTCCGTCTGAGCGGGCGCGGTCTGCCCGTGGGGCACGGCGCGCAGTTGACGAGCGAGCTGTCGGCGCTGCTGGCGCAAGGCAGACCTTTCGCTCTGATCTTCCTCGACACGGCGGAGAATCCCGATCATGCGGACCGCAAGGCGCTGATGCAGTGGCTGAAGAGGAACAAGAAGGAACTCGCGGTGCGCTGCAGGGGGATCGTTTCGGTCGAGCCCAAACGCGTGATCCGGATCGCCAAGCGGGCGCAGGCCGCGGCGATGATGGCCGCTTTCGGGATAAACATGAAGTTCGCGGCTGATCGCCCCGGTGCCGAGGCGCTGGCGCTCGGGCTTCTGGCCGGTGAAAGCCCTCCCGATGCCGATGACGAATGAAACCGCTCGCGCCTATCTGCGTGTCGGAAGCCGCCGGGTCCGCATTCCCCGGCGGCGCGGCACACGTATCGCGCTTGGTCTGTGGCTGACGATCGGGGGAGCGCTGCCGATCCCGCCGGGCTACGTGTTCATTCCCGTCGGCCTCGCGATTCTCTCGATCGATTTTCCAAGGCTGCGCCGTTGGCGCCGGCGTCTCGCGGTTGGCATGGGCCGCAGGCGGGCGAAGCCCTCGGGGAGAACGCCGGACGCCTTGAGTCTTTCGGCTTCGATGCCCATATTGCGGCATGGCCGACGCTGATCACACGCATTTTGCCTGCAGGGACGCGGCGCTTGTCGACGCTGCCAGCAAAGTCCTGATTGCCGATGGCGAGCAGTGGACCGAGATGCGCGAGAAGGTCTTCGAAATCCTCGCCGCATCGGGGCAGCCACTGAGTGCCTACGACGTCGCGGACAGGCTGAGTGGCCTTTTGGAACGGCGTATCGCACCGAACAGCGTCTATCGGATCCTCGATCTCTTCGTCGCGCGCAATCTCGCGCTCAGAGTGGAGAGCCGGAATGCATTCCTCGTCAATGTTCATCCGGGCTGCGTTCACGACTGCATGTTCCTGATTTGCGAGAGGTGCGGCAAAACGGAACATATGGATGATGACAGGGCCACGCGTTCGGTCCGGGAGGCCGCGGGCAGGAACGGGTTCGTGCCGAGCCGGCCGATCATAGAGGTTCTCGGCCTGTGCAGGGATTGCGCGCAGTCGGCCGGTTAGGGGCGTTCGTCGCCCTTAGCGCAGGCGGGATCTTTGCTTTACGGAAGGATGCGGGGCCGCATCGGCAGGACCCGACGATCGTCAGTGGGCCATGCTTGTCACGGCGAACATCAGCGCCATGCCGCCGATACAGGCCAGTGTCGTGCGCAGGCCCGGGTGAAGGGTCTGGCTGCGCGGGACCAGTTCGCAGGCTCCGATGTAGAGGAAGACCCCGGCAAAGAAGGCCATGAGCGGGGCCAGCATCGCGGGCGGGACGGCAATGCAAAGGCCCAGCAGCACGCCCAGCAGAGGGGCCGCGCCGTTCAGGATCAGCCAACGCTGCGCAGCCGCTTGCGAGCGCGCGGCTAGGCACAGGCTTACCGTGTTCACGCCATCGGCGATGTCATGGGTCAGGACCGCGATGGCGACCAGCCAGCCGGCCTGAACGTCGATTTGGAATGCCAGGCCGATGCCAAGGCCATCCATCAGGCTGTGCAGGGTCAGGCTTGCCGGGCCCAGATGCGTGTGCCAGCCCCTTGGCATCCATGTCCCCTGAGCCAGCACGCGATCGAGCAGCATGTAGGCGCCGAGCCCGAGCGCGACGAAAGCGATCAGGGCGCGCTCGTTCCAGTGTCCGCGCGCGAGATGGAGCGCTTCGGGCACGAGGTCGAAGACGGCCACGCCCAGAACCATGCCCGAGGTCACGCCGAGGATCAGGACGATCCGCTGCCGGAACCGCAGGGCCAGCAGCCCGCCCGCCAGGGTGGCCAATGCAGCGGCGAGACCAAAGATGTAGGGTGCGATAGTCATGTTTCCGGTTCAACGCGGCAAGGCGCCGTAACGCTCATCGAACAGTCGCCCGAATACCGGGGTGGTGCCGTCCGTTTGCAGGCCAGACGCGCAAGCGCAAGTATTCTCGCGATCAATGAGATATTGTCACGGCCCTAGGGGCTGTCTGCATTCAGTTCAGGGTGAGTCGAAAATGGTG
>NZ_JALHLG010000047.1 GCF_022832375.1 Novosphingobium beihaiense | reverse complement strand
TACCGGGGTGGTGCCGTCCGTTTGCAGGCCAGACGCGCAAGCGCAAGTATTCTCGCGATCAATGAGATATTGTCACGGCCCTAGGGGCTGTCTGCATTCAGTTCAGGGTGAGTCGAAAATGGTGTTTTGCGCGACCCGGAGCGCAGCGTACTTTCTGTACGTGAGCACCGGAAGCGCGCAAAAGCGCCATTTGCAGGCCACCGGTCAGACCGATGACATCCGCGATATTCACGATCCGTCCCGGGGCTATCGGTCCCGATCCTGATCGATCACGAGGAGCAGGCGATGCTCTCCCGATCCCTCGATGGGGGGAGAGCGATGCAGGATCGAGGGGTCTTCCAGAAGGTGGCGGCCCTTGAAAATCGCCACCTCGCCAGCCTTCAGTTGCGCCGTTGTCCCGGGCTCTCCGGCCCGATGCCATTGCGTGCCTTGTCCTAGGTACGTGGTAATCAGGCGCAAGGCGGTGAAGTCCGCGTGGAACTTCCTGCAGGCGTCGGTCTCGACGATCTCGAGCCGGACTTTCATCTTGAGAGCGCCCGAAACGCGGCACAGGCGCCCGGCCAGCGAGGCGATATCGGAGGCCAGCAATTTCGCGGCGGTTTCCGGGTAGTTCCTGGCAACCAGAATGGCGGCCAGCGTGCCAGGCGTGAAGGGAAGTTCAAGCCTGATCTGAAGATCGTCGATACCTGCGAGGTCGAGTTCTTCCAGCGGCGCTGTAAGCGCCTGCGGCACGGGCCTCTGCCAGATTGCAAGCGCGAGCCGGGGCTGCGCGATGCGATCGAGCACGGTTTCGGCCGAGGAAGACGCCACGGTGGCGGACAAGCTGTCGCATGCTTGCGTCGCCATCATGCCGCCTCCACCTGAGCTTCCCAGTTCGGAAACGGATCGCGCATCGCCTGCCACGATTGCGGCGCAAACTGACGAGCCGGCACCAGGCAGGCATCGAGCCCTTCGCGAATTCGCGCTTCATCCATGCCGATGCCGATGAAGACGAGTTCCTGGCGGCGGTCGCCCCAGGTCCGGTCCCAGTGTTGCGCCACGAAGCGTTCGAAGCGATCGTCGTCCGGCCAGTGATGTTTGGGAACCGATGCCCACCAGCGCCCCATGCGCGCGGTCTCCGTTTGCGCACCGGCGACGGCGAGTTCGCCGACCCAGTCGGGCCGCGTGGCCAGCCAGAAATGCCCTTTGGCCCGCACCACGTGATCGAGACCGTCCTCGGTCAGGAATGCGTGGAACCGGGCCGGATCGAACGGCGCCCGCGCGCGGTAGACGAAGCTTTCGATCCCATATTCCTCGGTCTCGGGCTGGTGGCTTGTATATCCATAGAGCTCCTTGGCCCAGAGCGGGTGCCGGGCGGCCTTGTCCTCGTCGAAGAGGCCGGTGGCCAGGATGGCATCCAGCGGCGCCCGGCCGTGATCGCAGGCGATGATCCGGGCATCGGCGTTCAGCGAGGCAACGAGCTTCTTGACGATGGCGAGCTGTTCCGGCGAAACGGCGCTGGCCTTGTTGACGATGATGACATCGGCAAATTCGATCTGTTCAACCAAAAGGCCGACTAGGCTGCGGGTGTCATCCTCGCCTAGGCTCTCGCCGCGGTCGGAAAGGAAATCCTGGCTGGAATAGTCGGCCAGCAGATTGAGCGCGTCGACCACCGTGACCATGGTATCGAGCCTTGCCACGTCGCCCAGGCACCGGCCCCGCTCGTCGCGGAAGGAAAACGTCGTCGCGACGGGGAGGAGCTCGGAGATGCCGGTGCTTTCGATAACCAGACTGTCGAACCGGCCGGCTTCGGCCAGAGAACGAACTTCCTTCAGCAGATCGTCGCGCAAGGTGCAGCAGATGCAGCCGTTGGTCATCTCGACCAGGCTTTCCTCGCTGCGGGCGAGCGCCGCAGCGCCCCCGCGCACGAGGTCGGCATCGATGTTGACCTCCGACATGTCGTTGACGATGACGGCGATGCGCCGCCCTTCGCTGTTGGCGAGGATATGGTTGAGCGTTGTCGTCTTGCCTGCGCCCAGGAACCCGGACAGCACCGTTACGGGGAGGGGATTGGCTGGGGAGGGCATGATCGTTTCCCGCTGGAAAGGTAATGGTATATCATAACTTCCTAGAGACTGGGCCTTTCGGTGTCCAGTGCAGAAGCGCGCGATGGCAAGAACCGGGCGTTGGCAAGAATCGCGCAAGGGCGCCGATCCCGCGATGCCGCGGGCGACCGTCGCGGGATCGGGGCTGTTTCGCCTGTTGCGCGAAGGACACAGACCGTTTTTTGCAGGTGCAGCATTGCGATGGCGAGGGCGGGAAGCTAATTGATGTAATGGTATATCGTTACGCCGTGACTTTTCGGTTCAACAGGGGGTTTTCTTTGCGTCGTTTAAAGTATCTCATTCTGGCAGGCAGCATGATGTCCGCGCCCGCGCTGGCACAGGACGGCGAGGAACGCCACGGGCACGACACTTCGGCCGTCCACGGCGAGCAGTCCCGGGACATTCTCGTAACCGCCGACTACGTCGATGATCTGAATGTTATCGGCGGGATTTCCGTCCTTTCGGGCGATGATCTCGTTCGCGATGTGCGCGGCCAGATCGGCGATACCCTGACCGCGCTGCCGGGCGTTTCCGCCACTTCGTTCAGTCCGGGTGCCTCGCGCCCGGTGCTGCGCGGCTTTCAGGGCGAGCGTATCCGGGTGCTGACCGACGGTCTGGGCTCGCTCGATGTTTCCAACACGTCGACCGATCACGGCGTCACGATCGACCCGCTCACCGCCGAGCGTATCGAGGTTCTGCGCGGGCCTGCCGTGCTGCTGTTCGGCAGTCAGGCGATCGGCGGCGCCGTCAATGTCATCGACCGGCGTATTCCGCGCAGCATGCCCGAGGACGGCTTCCACCTCGATGCCCAGGGCGGCTTCGGTTCGGCGGCCGACGATGTCAGCGCGGGGGCGGCGGCGGACTTTTCCCTCGCGCCCAACATCGTGGCTCACGTCGACGGCAGCTACCGCCATGCGAACGATCTGCGTGTGGGCGGCTTCGTGCTTTCGCCCGAACTGCGCGCCGAGCAGCGCGCGGTTGCGACCGAAGAGACCGAGGAGGGCCATCTCGACGAGGCCGAGGAAGCCAGCGAACTGGCAAACCTGCGCGGCCGGGTTCCCAATTCCGGCGTCGAAACCTACACTCTGGGCGGCGGTCTTGCGCTGATCAACGATGGCGGCAGCCTGGGCTTCTCGGTCGGCTACTATGACAGCAATTACGGCGTGCCTTCCCGTCCCGGCGCGGAGCATCACCACGAGGAAGGGGACCACGACGAGGATCACGAGGGTGAAGACCACGAGGAAGAAGGTCACGAGCACGGCGAGGAAGCCGTCACGATCGGCATGAAGCAATGGCGTGCGGACGTGCGCGGGCAGATCAACGTCGATGGCGATTTCCTCGACGCGGTGCGTGTGCGCATGGGCTATGCCGATTACGAGCACACCGAATTCGAAGGCGAGGAAATCGGAACGGTGTTTCGCTCCGATGCCTACGAGGGGCGTCTCGAACTGGTCCAGGCGAACCGGGGCGGCTGGCGCGGCGTAACGGGCTTTCAGGGTTTCATTCGCGATTTCAAGGCGATCGGCGCGGAAGCTTTCGTGCCGCCCAACCGGACCGCGCAACTGGCCGTGTTCACCATTCAGGAGCTTCAGCTCGGCGCGCTCGGCCTCGAACTGGCAGGGCGCTACGAGCACACTTCCGTCCGAGCCGATGCCGTGCGGATCGGCCTTGGCGAGGATGCGCCGGTGATCGGGAGCGATCGCGCGTTCAACGCCTTTTCGGGTGCGGCAGGCCTGACTTACGATGTCGCACCGGATGTGGAGATCGGGATAAACGGATCGCGCGTCACGCGTGCACCGTCTGCCGAGGAACTGCTCCCCAACGGCCCGCACATCGCCACCCAGGCCTTCGAAATCGGCAATCCCAATTTTAAGATGGAAAAGAGCTGGGGTGTCGAGGGCTATGTGCGCGGATCGAGCGGACCGCTGCGTTTCAACCTGAGCGCTTACGCCCAGTGGTTCGACGACTACATCTATGAAGCCGCAACCGGCGAGGAGGAGGACGGGCTTCCCGTCTACCAGTTCCGGCAGACCGATGCCCGCTACTACGGGATCGAGGGCGAAATCGAGGCACGTCTCGTGGATACCCGGCGTTTCGGGCTGACCGGCAATATGGTGGCGGACTATGTCGATGCCGAATTGACCGATGCCGAATTGGTCGATGGGGGCGGCAACGTGCCGCGCATCCCGCCGCTGCGGGTCCGCGGCGGCCTCTCGGCCGATGCCGGCTTGTTCGGCGGGCGGATCGAGGTCGAGCACGTCTTCGAGCAGGATGACGTGGCCGCCTTCGAAACGCCAACCGGCGATTTCACGCTGGTCAATGCCTCGGTGCAGTATCATCCTTTCGGCGAGCGCAACGAGACGGTTCTCGTCCTGTCCGCAAACAACATCTTTGACGTCGACGCGCGGCGTCACGCCAGCTTCACCAAGGATTTCGTGCCGCTGGCCGGTCGCGACATCCGGTTGAGCGCAAGGGTAAGCTTCTGATACCCGGCGGGCCGGGGGCGTCGCGCTCCCGGCCCGCCGATGCCGGTCATGCGGTAAACCGCTCCAGCGTTTAGAGATTCCTGCCAAGGCGCCGGCTTGCCCCAGTGGTCTCGCGACGGGCCTGGATGCCAGTGTCAGATCCGATACCGTTCGAAGAGACGCTGGTTCTCTTCCTCCAGGTCCTTCGTTCGCCGGGCCTGGGCTCTCTTCATCCCAAATCACAAAACAGAATCGCGCCCCTCCCGGAAGGGGGACGTGCATCGATCCCTGGCGAATCCCGAGGATTTTCGCAGTTCGCGGCGCCCTGTCGCTTATGCTTCCGCCGTTACGATGGATTCGCGGGGGCTCTCCTTACGGCAGATTTGCGCGGCAAAACCGGGAGGGGCGTCGTGTTGACAGGTCTCTGACACGTCAGTAGTGGCTGCAAATAATGCAAATGACTCGCATTATATTTAATGGTTCGGGTTGTTACGCGCCCATGCAGGGTCATGCGGACAGGCGTTTCGGGATCTGGCGCCCGCGCTCATCCGTGCTGTGACCGTCCGCATGCCTTTCGTTCATGTCCGAGGAGCAGCACTCATGCGTCGATCATCTTGTCTCGCTCTTGCGGCGATTGTCTTTCCCGTTTCGGCCGAGGCGCATAGCGGTACCGTGACGGTCGAACTGCCGAGGATATCCGAGGCCAATTACCGCAAGCCCTATGTCGCGGTCTGGCTGGAGAATGCCTCTGGCCAGACTCTTGCCGTCTCCGGCGTCATGTACGATCAGGCCAGGATCGGCCTTCGCTGGCTGCCCGAGCTGCGCGCGTGGTGGCGCAAGGGCGGGCGGGGGCTGGAGATGCCTGCCGATGGCATCTCCATGCCGACCCGGGGGCCAGGACATTACAATATCGGGCTTCGCGGCGTCGAAACCCTGCCGGATGGGGCCTACAACGTCGTGGTGGAGGCCGCGCGGGAAAAGGCCGGGCGTGAAGTAGTGAAAGTGCCGGTCATGGTGCGCAATGGTGTGCTGGCGCGTGGCTCGGCCAGCGGCAGCCGGGAACTTGGCAAGATCAGCGTTGCAATTGGGCCCTGACGGCAAGCGAAGGGGGGTGTGATCCGGCGCTGTTTATGTGTGCCCGGGCCCGTCCTGGCGGCCGTGGGACGGACTGAACCGGGCGCCGGATAATTTTTCCGAACTTTCTTGTTGCGAACGAATCTCATTTCTCTATGGAGCACAATTCGCTAATGAGACTCAATTGCAATTTACTCGTTAGGCGAGATTTCACGCATATCCAGGGGGAAACGTGTTGCGTACCGGTACAGTTAACAAGGCGATCATGCGGGCTTCGGCAGCGGCCTGTGCATTGATCTCAATGCCAGGGCTGGCCTTGGCTCAGGACGGGGAGGGGCAAGAGCAACAGCCGTCAGGCGCGCACGGAGACAACGCCGAAGGCAACCCGGACGAGCAGTTCCTCGGCACGATCGACATCGGCGAAAGCACCCGCGCGATCCAGACCGGAACCGCCAGTGCTGTCACCGTCATCAACCGCGAGGAGATCGAGGACCGGCAGGCGAATACGATTGCCGAACTGATCGATTCTATTCCCGGCGTCACGCTCATCAACGGCTCGACGCCGATTGGCTCGGGGATCAACATTCGCGGTTTCGGGGCCAACGGCACGTATGGCAGTGACCAGAAGGTGCTGATCCTCGTCGATGGCGCGACGACCGGCTCGGAAGAGCTCTACCGCATCGGCACCCAGCTTTTCACCGACCCGCTGCTTTACAAGCGCGCCGAAGTGATCCGCGGCACCGTGGGCAGCTTCGAATATGGTTCGGGCGTGATCGGCGGCGTGGTGCGCCTCGAAACCAGCGATGCCTCGGACTATCTGGGCGGCAAGACCGGCTTTACCGTCAACCAGAACCTGTCGGGCGCGACGAACAAGAACGGCTTCTCGACCTCGACGACGCTCGCCGCGATGCCGAACGAGAGCGTCGAGTTCCTGGCGAACTACAGCCACCGCGAAGGCGGGACGCAGAAGGACGGTCATGGCGACCGGATCGAGAACAGTGCGTTCTCGCTGCCCAGCTATCTCGTCAAGGGCGCCGTGCACTTCGGCCCCGGCAAAGCGCATACGATCAAGGCCAGCTTCAGTCAGACCGAAACGTCCGAACGCGACCGGCCCTATGACAGTTTCGGCACCACCGGTGCCTCTTTCGGCAATGTCGATCGCGATACGAAGTCGAAGACGCTGGTCGTGGGATACTACTACGATCCCATCGAGAACGACGCGGTCAATCTCAGCCTTGTTTACACATACGCGTCGCAAGACATCGAGCAGGACTATGTCGAGGGCAGTTCGCCCTTTGCCCCTCCGGGCGGCTTCGATGTCGTGAACGCGGATCACAAGTACGAAACGTCCAAGATCACGCTCAAGAACGCGGCGCTGTTCCAGACCGGCCCGGTCCTCCACAACCTTCACGCGGGGCTGGAGTACATCAACAAGGACCGCCGCGACGCGAACTCGGCACCCGGCGGCAACGACAAGCGCATGGCCGCGTTCCTGGTCGACGAGATCGGCCTGTTCCGGGGCTTCACGCTGACTCCCGCGGCGCGCTGGGAAACATCGACCGTCAAGGGCGTGCTCGATGACGGTTCGCGTGTCAGCTATACCAACGAGGCGCTGATGGGCGGCGTTTCGGCGCGCTACGAACTGCCTTTCGGCCTTGCCGCGTTCGGCTCCTGGGCGACGACGCGCAGCATGCCCATTCTCGACGATCTTGAGAATGAGACCTACATGATGCAGCCCGAAAAGGGGAAGAGCTGGGAGGCGGGCGCCTCGTTCGACCGCACCGGGATCTTCACGCAGAACGACCGTTTCGCACTCAAGGCCAATTACTACGACACGGACCTGACCGATACCACGTCGTACTCGGGCGTTCTCGAAGTCTATCTCAAGGGGCTGGAGATCGAGGCGTCCTACGCGACGCCGAGCGGGTTCTACGCCGATTTCAACGGCAATATCGTCAAAGGCACCAGGCTGCTCACCAGCGGCGAGGTCAACGACTGGGTCAATCTCCCCGCCAACACCTACCAGCTGGCCATCGGCAAGCGCTTCGGCCGCGTGGCCGATATCCGCTGGGAAGGCGTTCTGGCCGAGGATCGCGATACCAACGGCACGATCCACGAGGGCTACGACGTGCACAACCTGCGCGCCTCGTTCTCGCCCGAGGTTGGCTTCCTCAAGTTCGTGACATTCCGCCTGAGCGTCGAGAACCTGTTCGACACCTATTACGAGCCCGCGCTCGCCACGCGTCCGGCGGTGGGGCGCAATTTCAAGGGCGCGGTCTCGTTCCAGTTCTGAAGTTCGGGGGGCTCGGGCGCGGCCCCCGCTTCCCTTGCGAACAGGCGGTCCGCGGCCCGGAAAGGACAAGGCGAACATGTATCATCCGGCTGGAGCCAACTGGAACAGGGAGCGGCTGATGTCGCTCGCCGGATCTGCCCTGATCAACGCCGGTATCCTGGCGGCGTTCGCGGGGCTGGCGACAGGGGCAGTGCAGGATCTGGGCGAGGGTGCCTCGCTCACGGTCATCGCCTTCAGCACTGCTGGCGATGCGGGCGGCGAGGCGGAAGCCGAAGCCGAGGTGCAGAAAGCCGCGCCGCCGCCCTCCTCCCCCTCGCAGCCCGATGAGGCGAAGGGCCCTGAAGCATCGCGCATCGTCATCGCCGACGCTGCGCGGCCCGGCGCCGAGGAGGCCGAGCACCCCGATCGCGCGGTTCGGGACGTGCCGCGTATCGAAGCCGCCGCCGCCGATCCTTCGCCGGTGCTGGTGGATGCTCCACCGCCGCCGGTTCTTCAGGCGAATGATGCGGGCGAGGGGCAAGAGGCGCAGCAACGTGACGGTCAGGATGCCGCAGAGCGTAGCGAAAGCAGCGCTCGGGCACGCGCAGGGGGCGGGGCGGCTGGCTATGCGGCGAAAGTGCGGCGTCACCTCATGCGTTACCGCAGGCAGAACACGGTGGGGGCAGGCTCTGCTTTCATTCGCTTCACCGTTCTGGGCGACGGGAAATGCCGCGATATCGGTGTGGCACGGACTTCGGGCTCTTCGCGTTTCGATCGCGCTGCCATGCAGATGGTGCGCCGCGCCGTCCCGTTTCCGCGGCCGCCCCATGGCGCCAGCCGCAGCTTCAATTTCGAGATCACCGGCACATGAGGGCTGGCCTCTTCCCACCGTCAGCCTGCCCTGCCGCGAATGCCCGTCCCCAACCGGAAAGACAAAAAAAGGCCACACATATGAGACACACTCTACGCACGCGCATCGCCGTTTCCGGAGCGGCCCTCGCCGCTTTGACGGTGGGTTTCGCCGCGCCCGTCCAGGCACACACGGCTTTCATGCTGCCCAATGTCTTCGCCGCGAACCTCGAATCGCAAGTTACGATTGAAAGCAGCTTTTCCGAGGACTTCTTCAACCCCGAAATCGCAGTCGATGGCGGGGACTTTCACGTCATCCTCCCCGATGGATCGCGCGCAGAATTCGAGACGGTGACCCGGCACCGGCAAGTCACGATCCTCGAAAGCGCGATGAAGGACGAGGGCACATACCGCTTCACCAGCGGCGTGCGGCTCGGCCGCAAGGGCAAACTGGCCCTGAAGGATGGCAAGTGGCTGCCCGTGCGCGGGGATGCGATTCCGGCGGGTGCTTCCACAGTACGCACCAGCCAGACGGAGACGGTCTCCGATGTCTACGTGAGCAAGAAAGCGCCGACCCGGGCGCCTGTGGATGTCATGATCGGGCGCCTTGCCCTGCATCCGATCACCCACCCCAGCGATGTTTATCTGGATGGCCCTTTCGCGTTCGAAGTCCTTTTCGATGGCAAGCCGCTCGCCGGCCAGACGATCAGCGTCGATCGCGGCGGCGCGCGCTACGATACGGTCAAATACCATAAGGACATCACCAGCGATGCCGCAGGCAAGGCCGTGCTCCGCTTTGACCGGCCCGGCGTTTACATCGTGATGACCCGGCACCGCGCCGATGCCCCGGCGGGGGCGGGCACGGATCTGCGCAGCTACACCACCAGCCTCACTTTCGAAGTTCAGCCCTGATCCGCACTGCTTGCGGCAACAGAAAAGGAAGACCAATGAACATGACACGTTTTCGCATCGCGCTTACGGCCCTGGCCGCGCTTGGTCTCGGCAGTGGTTTGCAGGCCCAGGACAACGCCGCAAAGGATGGCGGCCGCGCCACGTCCGGCGGCCACAGCAAGGGCGCTTTCATGGCGGCCTACGATGCCAATGGCGATGGCAAGGTCTCCGATGACGAGTTCAAGGCGGGCCGTGAGGCCAAGTACAAGACGTTCGATCTCAATGGTGACGGTAAGGTCGAGGAAGCGGAATACGTCGCCGAATACACGGGCCGTCTCGACGCGCAGATCGCTAGGCACCGCGCCATGCAGATCAAGCAGACTTACGTGCGCTATGGCGTCCTCGACACCGACAAGGACCGCAACATGTCGCTGGCCGAATTCCACGAATCCGGCAGCCGCATGTTCAAGCGTCTCGACAGCAATGAGGACGGCGTCGTCGATGCCAGGGATCCGGCCGATCACTATTGACGGGATTGTCTGTGAGGTGGCCCCGCCTGTTTGACTCTAGGTGCTGGCTGCATTCAGTTCAAGGTGAGTCGAAAATGGTGTTTTTGCGCGACCCGAAGCGCAGCGTACTTTATGTACGTGAGCATCGGAAGCGCGCAAAAGCGCCATTTGCAGGCCGCCATGGGCTGAATGCAGCCAGCACCTGGCGGCCGGACTTTGTCGTCGGCAGTTATGCAACACGCTGAGTTCGGGGCGTTCCAGGCGCGGTGAAGCGGTTGAGGATGGCTGCACGGATTTGGAGTTCGGCCAGCAGCTTGAAGCCATGCACTTTGGTCTCGCCAAGGCTGCGTTGGTGACAGGCCGCGCGAAAATCATTCGAGATCGGGTTGCACGCTTGGATTATGGATCGAGAGTGCAGGCAGACGGATGCCGAGGGCGTCGAGCGTGCCGGCGCAATGGACGATGGTCATGTTGAGCATCGGATCGGGATGAAACTGACGCGTATAGCTGGCGACGCGCTGGGCCTGGGCAAGCCAGGCGAGCAGATTGAGTTCGCTGACCGAAAGAAAGGGAACGCCCGGTTCCTGGATCACGAGTGCATTGCGGGCGGCGAGTGAGCGCAATTTGTCGAACTGGCTGGTATGGAGAGTCACGTCGGGGGCTCCATCGATACTCTCGCCGCGCAGGATGTGAATAACACGCTGCTCCGTCGCCGAGCGGCGATGCAAGGCGATCGGCGACCGGTGCTGTTCGCTCCCTCTGACCCGCGCCCGTCTCACAGCGGCCTCGACAGGGTGAGCGAGGCGCTCGCCCCTTGATGCTTGTCCCGCCGTTCGCTGCCCGTGAAGGCACCGGTCCGGCTTGGCCTGTAGAAACGGCGCAGGCGGTAGTCGTCGGCTCCGCCGATGGCGCTCACCGTCAGCGTGGCCTTGAACCCGGGCAGGGCAGTGGTTTCGGCATAAGCGCCCCATACGGCCCGTTCGCGCCAGAATAGACGTTCCCCATTGTAGAAGACCTCGCCTTTCTGAGGCGCGGCGTAGGTGACGCCCCAGGAGGATTTGAGCGCGGGCATATCGTGACGAAACTCGGCCGACAGCACGAAGGGGAGAACATCGTCCATGTCCCGAACCTTGTCCGTCAGGGGATCGCGGAAATGCGAACCGCGCAGCGTGCCGTCCGCGGTTAGCCTGGCGCCGGGCAGGATGGCATCGAGCGGCAGGGCGGCTTGCGCGGTGAGGCCCCATTGCCGGGCATTGCCGATGGTCCCGAGCGCCTCGTCGCCCGAAGGCAGCAGGAGATAGCCGAGCATGCCGTTATGCCACTCATGGAACGCCTCCAGCGACAGCGCTCCGCCCCTGCCCCAGCGATGGTCGAGCCGCAGCAGGGCGCGCGTCACGCGTGCCGGACGCAGCAGCGCATTGCCGCCGAGCGGGCGGCCATCGGCCTGATCGACCGAGGCGGCGAAATCGCCGAAATCGAGCTGATCCACTGTGCGGCGCGCGCCGAGACGCAGCTGCGTGCCGGAAGACGGCGACCAGACCAGGGCGGCGGACGGTTTGAGATAGGACAGGCTCTGCTCGCTATCGGCATCGCCGGTAACGCGGATGCGCGAGAGTTCGAAAGCGGTTCCCGCTTCCAGTTCGAGCCTGGAGGAAAGCCGCAAGGTCAGATTGGCAAAGGCCTCGCCGCGCAATTCGGAGACATGCGTATCGGCGTTGCTCAGCGCGACCGGGATCAGCCCGGCTCCGGTGTCCTCGGCGTAATCGAGATTGCTGGTAAGGCGGTTATAGGCGACTTCCACGCCCAGCTCCGGACGGAAGGCGGCAGTGCCGCCGCGCGTGGCGGTGGCGCGTGCCACCAGTTCGAGCGGCTTTTGGTCGAGTGCGGAAACGCCGCGATAGCCGGGCTCAGTATAATCCTCGTCCGAGCTGTAGGTCTCGACACTGGCGAGGCCGACCAGCTTGGCCGCCCATCCGCGACCGAGCGGGTGCGTCCAGTCGACACCCAGTTCGCCGCTGGCCTTGTCTTCGTCATAGTCGATCATGCGCACGCCATCGGGCGGACCGGACGCGTCGCCTGCAAACAGTCCGATCGTCTGGTCGACCAGATAGGGATCCCAGTTGAGCCTGCCATTGAGCGTCAGCGTGCCGCCAAAGGCATCGCGCGCAGCCGAGGCGGCAAAGCCCAGTTCGGGCGAGCGCCCCGACACGGTCTCGATCCGTGTCTCCGTCAGCGCGCCGCCAGCGTCGCGAACGCGATAGACGGCATCGGCAGGATAGCGCACGATCTCGCCGGACAGTTCGATGCTGGCCTGCCAGGCACCGATTGCCCTGGCATAGCTGACCGTCGCCTGAGGCGCGATATGACCATCGGCAGTATGCGCGAGCGTCAGCGTGGCAGTGCCCGATCTGGCGGCATCGGCGCGCAAGACGACATTGGCGACCAGCACCTGCCCCTGTGCTTCGGCGGTGTCCGAGCCACGCAAGAGCACGATGTGCTCCACCCGGGAGGCGGGGATGCGGCGCAGCACTTCGCCGATGCCGCCGGTTTTCACGGTGGGACGCTGTCCGTCGATCAGGACATTGCCCGCCGCGCCTCCGAAACCGCGTACGACATTGCCTTCCGACAATGTGAAGCCCGGCGTGCGCTCCAGCATGTCGAGCGCGGTCTGCGGCTGGAACGGCGTATAGAATTCGGCCGGATAGACCGGTTCGGGCTCCACGGCGACCGCCACGGCCCGGTTGCGCTCCGTATCGATCGTGCGTGCGCCGGAGGCAGCGCTCCCCGTTCCCGCCGCCGCTACGGCAAGGCTTGCAAACAATACAGACATGATCGTCACCGCGCGCCGATAAAGAACTCGACCGGGACCACCAGTTCGATGGTCTGTCCCTCGACCTCATCGGGAGGTTTGGGAAGCGGTGCGGCACGGCCGGGCAGTTTGACCGCTTCGTCGTCGAGAGCCCGGAAACCCGATGAGCGTTCAAGCCTGACCGACAGTACCTTGCCTTCACGGTCCATCACGAAGCGAATCCAGGGGATGCCCTGTTCGCGGCGGCGCTGCGCCGACGAAGGGTAACGCTTCTTCTTGTTGAGCGCTAATAGCACCCGTCCTTCCCATGTCGGCTTGGCATCGCTCACTTGCGCTGCGGGCGGCGCGGGTTTGCTTTCCGGCGCGGTGGTCAGTTCGACAGGCGGGCCCGGATCGGGAACCGGCTTGATGTCCGGCAGCGTAACCGGATTGTCGCTCAGGATCTGGATCTCGGGCGGATCGATTGTCGGCCGTTCCGGTTCGGGAAGGGGTTTTTCCCTTTGAACCTGCTCGGGCCCCGGCGGGATTTCGGTCTCGGGTTCCGGCGGCGCGGCAGGCGGGGCGACATCGAACACGCTCAGCGTCTGCGCCTCCTGCTGCACATAGCTGACGCCCCAGTTGATGAGGAAGGCGCCGAACACGACTACGTGAAAGGCAATCGTCAGGGTCAGGCCAAGCGAACGTTCGCCCGTGCTATGTCCTGTATAGCGGCCCTGACGCGTGTAAATCGCTTCATCGTCGGTCGCGGCCCCGCCAGCCTCGGCCATGGCTGGCGCCGGTGCTGGACCATTGTCCTCGCACGGTTCGGCATGTCCGTGCCTCTCGGCATGCTGCTGGAGGCTCATACCCGCCACCATTCCCGGACCCTCTGTGCAGACAGCGAGACCATCGGTCAGTTCCGCATCCAGCGCGCCATGTCGCGCGATTTGGGCGGACCGATCTCGTCGTGCTCGACAATGGCCTGACTGCCCGGCCCCACATCGAACAGCACGTAATAGCCGGTATCCGGGCGCGGGAAGGTCAGCGTGGAATCCCTGCCCAGTTTGCGGGCAAGCACTGTCTTGCCCGCATAGTCGATCACTTCGACATTCACGCCGGGTGCGTCCTCGCCCTCGGCATAGCCGCCCTTGCAGCGAACGGTATCCTTGTCGAGCAGCACGCATTTCAGGACCGGCTCATGGGCAAGGACGGGCGCAGCGATGCCGGTGAGCAGCACAAGGGCCAGCGCACGAGCGCACACTGGGCGCAGGGCATATCGGACAGGTATCATCGGGTCTTTTCCTGTTGTTCGAACCAGGCGACGCTTCCGGGCGATACCCTGCTCATGGGCCAGGATGTCCGGTGTACGGAGCCGTCCTTGCCGACCACGGTCAACCAGAGTTCGCTGTCGCCGGTAAGGTTGGAGGGCAACTGGATCTCGACATCGCGGTCCCAGCGATTGCCGCCGAAGGCCACGCCGGAGGCGCGCAGCGCTCGAGGCTTGTTCACTTTGAGATAGGCGCGCAGGATGTCGAGATCGCAGGTCTCGCAAAAGCGAATGCGATAGGCCTTGAGCGGCACGCCTAGATGCATGACTTCAGGCGGATCGCGGTCGATCTCGGCCAGAGCGAAACTCCAGGGGCCGGCCTTGCCCTCTATGGCATCGTCCCGGTGGAGCGGCATCGTCTCCACGCGAAGCAGCGCGGCCATGCACACCGCAACGGTCACGGCGAGCAGGCTCAAGCCGATCCAGTGCCGGGACTTGCGAGCCGGTTTGTCGTCATGTGCGGCCGCCTTGCTGCGGGGTGCACGCCGGGGCGCTGCCTTTGCAGATTTCTGCCAGGGCAGTTCCGGCAGAAGGAAGACAAGGGCCAGCCCTGCAAGGCTGAGCCAGCCAAACCACAGGGTAACGCCGACCGCCGCCGTTTGCAGGGTCAGCGCGGCCAGCATGAGCGCGACCGCCAACAGCAGCCAGCCCAGAATCCAGAAGGCTTTGCGGGCGCGCTTCGCGGGCTTGAAACCTATCAGTTGCGGGGCGTAGCGCTCGGTTCCGATGGCCAGCCCGGCAAAGCCGAGCAGGCTGAGGACAAAGATCGCCAGATGCGTGATGCTCATGCGGCACCACCCGCATTCAGCAACCAGGCCAGCGCGCTCAGACCGGCCGTTCCGATCAGCATGACAGTCCATACCCGCTTCACGCTCGGGCAATGGAACGCCCAGAGGATCACGATGGCGTAAAGGGCAAAGCTCAGCATCGACGCTGCGAACACGCCCTGCGCTTTCGGGACGGGCCAGAGCAGCGCCAGCACGATGGTCGCGGCCGAGGTCAGCGCATAGCCGCCCAGAAATGCCGCTGCGGCACGCGATGCCACCGCCCAGCGATAGCGTGCGGATATGTTCCGGCGGCTCATGCCCGGCTCTCCTTCAGGGCGGGCTCCAACGACGACGTAGCCGCTCCCTCAGCAGCCGGAACCTGTGGTTTGAGCCGCCTGGCCACTTTCACGGCGGTCAGGGCGAAGGCCGCGCCGAGGCCGAGCATGGTAAGGTCGAAGCCTGCCAATACCCAGTCGCCGTGCGCCAGAGTCACGCCCAGATGGCGGTCGGTCGTCAGTGCGTTGACGACCGGGATCAGCGCGAAAGCCGCGCTGGTGGCCCAGAGCAATTCGATCCAGGCGCGGCGCAGGGGGCGCCCCAGCGCGTAGAACAACGTGCCCAGCCAGACAGCGAACAGACTGTGAAATTCCCAGGCCGCACGGTCGAGCATCGCCACCGGCAGCAACCGGTTGGCCCAGAAAAAACCGGCCACGGCCAGGGGCAGACCGGCAATGGTGGCGACGTTGAGCACTTCCACCAGTCTTATGCCGAAATGCTCATCGGCTTCGCGCCCCTCGCTCAGATGGCGCAGGCGCCGCTTGACCGCCCACAGCGTCAGCCCCGTGCCGATCATGCCGCAGCCGAGCAGGCCGGCAGCAAAGTAGAGCCAGCGTCCCCAGATGCCGGTGAAGTGGCCTTCATGCAGACTATACATGACTTGCGCCGTCGCCAATGTGCCGCCCCCCGCGCGCGGTTCTGCGGGCAGGCGTGCACCGGTGGTGGCATGAAAACGCAGTTGGGGCGGGATGTAATAGTCCAGGCCGATCCGTGCACGCGAGAGCACGATCTCCGGTTCCTCACCCTTGTGGCGTTCGACGGCGATCGAGGCGAGATGGCCTTTGCCCCAAGCCGCCTCCGCCTGCTTCAGCAAGGGAGCGATAGGCGCGGCGGGGCGGCCGATGGCGGCATGCTCGTGCTCGCCATAGAGCTCCTCATAATAGGCATCCACGCTGTCGTCGCCGGTGCCGTAAAGCATGTCGCGCCCGGCGGGCATGTACTGGAACAGGAAGAAGACCAGCCCGGTGTATGTGATCATCAGGAAGAAGGGCAGCGCCATCACGCTCACGGCATTGTGCGCGTCGAGCCAGCTGCGCTGCCCCTTGCCGGGGCGGAAAGTGAAGAAATCGCGGATGATCTTCTTGTGAGTGACGATCCCGCTGACGATCGCCAGCAGCATCAGCATCGTGGCGATGCCGACGATGCGGATCGCCCAGTCATAGGGCAGATAGTGCAGCGAATAGTGCATCCGGTAGAGGCCGAAGCCGCCGGCCGTATCGCGCGGTTCGGCCTCGGGTGGCAGGACGGCCCCGGTTTCCGGATCGAGCCGCTCGGTCGTGCGGGCACCGAAATCATGGCCGGGCTGCGGCATCTCTTCCCAGCGAATGGAAAAGTCGTTCCAGCCGCGTCCGCTGGCTTCCTGATGCGGCAGGGTGATGCTCCAGCTTGCCGCCACCGGAGCCACCTGCTCCAGCCGCTGCATGGCGAGCCCCACCAGTTCGCTGCTGTCATAGGGCGCGGGCGCGACTTCCAGCGGCCGCTCGGGTTCCATCCAGCGGGTGATCTCCTGCTGGAAATAGCCTGTCGTCCCGGTCACGAAGACGAAAAATAGCACCCAGCCGGCCACGAGGCCCACCCAGGTGTGGAGCCAGGCCATGGTCTGACGCAGCGTCTCCTTCATGCGCCCGCCCCCATGGAATGGCCATAGGCGCCCCTGGGGGGACATTGAACTTCGTCCATCATGCTAATCATTCTCAATTGCCACACTTCCATGACGAAACCCGCGGACGGTTTTTCACTGGTCGGTCGAATAATTCCGCCGGAGGCGGAGGCTGCCGGTCGACCGATTGTCAAAATTGACTTGCCGGGGAAGAACATGGCTCATCCGGTCTGCAAGCCGGTTCAGCCTGCCGCCACCTTAACGATGGGCGAGGCGTCGCCCCCGCAGGCGCTCCATGGGCGAGCAGCGATGCCGCCGGATGTGCCAGGCATCAGAATTCCGCCCGCAATTTCACCAGCACATTGCGCGGCTCGCCATACCAGTTGGAGCCGGAACTGGAGCCGACCGTGGCGTAATAGGTCTTGTCGAAAAGATTGTTCAGATTGGCGGACAGCGAAATATTCGGGAACAGCGCATAGGCGACCCTCGCATTCACCACGGCATAGGCAGGCTGCGTATAGTCGAAAGATTCGGTTCTGATGACCTCCGGGGGCGTGGTGTTCCGCTTATATATCGAGACGGTTCCGCGCACGAAATGGCTGCTTTGCCAGTTTATGCCGCCGGCAAGCTGCAATTTTTCAATTGGCGTATAGGATGCCCAAAGCCGCAGCATATGTTTGGGAGTAGCAGTGCTATATTGCTGATCCGCATCGAGATCATCATTTTTGTTATAGGTATAGCCCGCCGAAATCTGCACATTGGGAACCAGTTCGCCGCTTACGTCCATTTCGACACCGCGGCTGCGCTGTTTGCCGACCACGTTATATGCGGACTGGGAACCGACCGTGAAACCGGCATAGACGGGAACATCGGTCCGGTCGATCTGATAGGCGGCAATGCTCGCATTCAGGCGTCCGTCCCGAAATGCACCTTTGACACCGATTTCGAGGTTGCGGCCATTGGTAGGCGACAGCGGATTGCCCTGCACCGTGACGCCGCTGGGGAACTGGCGAAGTTTCGCATAGCTGCCGTACAGCGAAAGCTGATCGGTAAAGTCCCAGATCAGCGCAGCATTGGGGGTAAAGGCATCACCCTTGGATGTGAAAAGGCGTGTGAGGACGAAGCTATTGTCCGTCCCTGTCGGATCGTAATCGAAAGTGCCGTCCTCGACATCCGTGTACCGCCCGCCGACGACCAGGTGAAGCTGATCGGTCGGATTCAGCCGAACGCTGCCATATAGCGCCACGTCTTCGCGCCTGGCTTTGCGGAGCCCGTCTACTTCGTCGCGCTGAATTTCGAATGCGTCCCATGCTCCGGGGTCGAAATCGAAAATGTCCACGGGAGGCGGCGAGCCGGGCATCAGAAAGCTTTTGCTGCTCGTTTTTCTATGTCTGTATTCGCCGCCGAAGACCATATCGTGCGACTGGCCGAACAGTTCGAAACTGCCGCTGATATTCGCCGCGAAGGAATAGGTGTCATCCTTGTCCAGATCGGACGACATGCTGGCCAGAAGCGCGCCTTCATGCGTGTCGGGTATCAGCCCTCCGAAAACATAAGCGGCTGAAATATCGCGCGTATATGTCCGATACGCACCATTGGCACTGATCTTCCAGTCATCGCCCAGAGCCTGTTCTACGCTTGCGAATAGTTCGGCGGTATCGTGGTCCCAATGGGAAAAATCGGTGGCGAAACTGGTGCTTCTGGGCAGCTTCAGATCCTCGCCGGTCTGATACCGCATAAGACCGGACTGGCCATAACCGTGCTCGCGGTGCGTCTCATAGGCGCCGCCCAGCGCGATCATCGTGTCGGGTGTCGCGTCCCATTCAAGACGACCATAGAGCGATACGATCTCGCGATTGGCAGTGTCGTAGAAGAAGTCCCGGTTGTGATACACGCCGACGGCCCGGGCGCGCAGCGTCCCGCTTTCGTTCAGCGGCCCGGTTATGTCGGCTTCGGCCCGGTAATTGTTCCAGCTGCCTGCCGACAGGGTGAGCGCATATTTGGGCGTAGAAAGCGCGCGCTTTCGTGAAAGATTGACCGCGCCGCTCGGCTGGCCGTTGCTGCCGTAAAGCCCGTCGACGCCGCGCAAGACCTCGATATGATCATATTGGGCGAGATCGAAAAAGGTGAACGCGTCATTCGAGATCGGCAGCCCGTCGACCCGGATGTCCTGCAGCAAGAAACCGCGCGACTGGATCTGCGGCTGCTGGGAATTATAGGAGGTCACGGTTATGCCGGGCGTTTCGGCCAGGATGTCTTTCAGCTCGAACAGGCCGGCATCCTCGATCCGCTCACGCGTCAGCACGGTGACGGTCGCCGGGGTTTCACGCAGGGAGCGCGGGACCTTCGAGCCGATGGTAACCGCCTTGCTGGTATAGGATGGGCTGTTTTCCGTGATGAGGTCGGCAGCATAGACTGCCTTGCCTGGCCCATCCGCCCCCTCGACCCGCACCGGTCCAAGCCGGATCGTGCCATCGCCCGATGCCTGCGGCGCAGGTTCCAGCGTCACGCCTGTCGCGCTGATGAAGCGAAAAGTAAGCCCCGTACCTGCCAGCAGGCGGCTGAGCGCGGCGCCGGGGGCAAGCCTGCCTGAAACTTCCGCCGAGCGTTTGCCCGCAATCAGTGCAGGATCGGCCGTGACTTCCAGCCCCGACTGACGTCCGAACTCGACGAGCGCATCGCCCAGCGGCTGCGCTGCAATCCGGAAATCACCCTGCGTGGCCGATGTTTTCTGCGCCAGCGCGGCGGGCGCGAACGGCCCCGCCAAAGCGTTTGTTGCCAGCAGTGCACTGGCCAGAACCATCCTGATAGGCTTGCCGTCCGATCCCCCGTTCGCCCTCAACATTTATGCGCAACTCCTTGTTCCGTAGAGAGGTCGCCATTCTTGCTAATGCGTCGCAGAAAGGCATCTCACGAGAGTTGACGGATGGGGCGTGCCGGATTCAGCAAATGCCGGAAACTTTTTTGCGCGGTCGGTGAAATTCGGTTTCCGACACCGCGATCCGTTGGCACATGTTGTCAAACAGGATGCGGTTGGTTAGGGCGATTTCTGATAATTCTTCGCAATAAGGCGAGGCGCGTCCTGTTTCCCGCCAGACTGATTGCGTCAAAAACGCTCGCGACCGGAGGTAACCGACGATTTGAGCGCCGACCGTCCGCTGCCGAGATTGTTCCGGTCTCATAACCATGTGCTGATCGACTATGCCAGCGGCATCGTCGGCAGCCGGAGCGATGCCGAGGATGTGGTTCAGGAAGCCTGGCTGCGCTTCGAACAGGCGGAGCGGGCGCGTACCGTGCATCAGCCCGTCCGCTATCTCTATCGCATCGTCCGCAACCTTGCGATCGACGGCCGGCGAAAGCTGGGCAGGGTCGGCAGGATTCACGACGATGCGGCGAGCGAAAGGCTGGAAGTGGAGGCCGATGTCCGGCCCGATCCGGAAGCCCAGGCCATCGCGCGGGCCGAACTGAAGATTGTGTTCGAAGCGCTCGACGAGCTGCCCGAACGCACGCGCATCGCGATCCACATGCACCGTATGGAGGGTAAACGATTGGCCGAGATCGCCGCGCATCTCGGCATCTCGGTGTCACGCGCGCAGGGGATTATCGTCGAGGGCCTGCAATATTGCATGCAGCGCCGGGACCCGGATTTGTGATGCGGCTTATCATGTCAGCGAAGGAAACAGGCACGCGCGATTCGTCATCGCTTATATGCGCCGCTTCGGCAAACCCCGCACCTTCACCCGCCCTCGCGGCAGAGCCGGTCCGGCTACCTCCCGTCGAAGGCGCTTGCCGATGAGCGCGGACGCCCCCAACGGCAAGAGCCCGGCATTCGAAGCGGCAAACTGGCTGATCTTGCTGGCCGAAGAGCCCGTCGCGGAAGAGGTGCGCGCGGCGTTCGCGGCATGGCTGGGCGCCAGCCCCGCCAACAGGCGCGCATGGGCCGCCGCGACCGAGACTTATGACGCCATCGGCCATGCGCCCCAATTCCAGCCCGGCGCCCGCCACTCATCAGCCGCCCGTTCCGGCGGATCGAGAAAACCAGGCCGGATCGCGCACGGCCGGCAAGGCGGAAAACCCCGCAAGCGCGCGCTGATCGCCGCTGCCGTCGCCGCCTGCCTGGTCGTCGTGGCCGCGCCTTCGCTCTGGCTTCGCGTTTCCGCCGACCGGATCACCGGCACCGCCGAACTGGCGACGATGACGCTTGATGACGGCAGCAGGGTCTATCTCGGTCCGGACAGTGCGATCAGCGTCGCCTACAGCGCCGGGGAGCGGAAAGTGGATCTGCTTTCCGGCGAAGCCTCCTTCGACGTCGCGCCCAATCCGGCGCGTCCCTTTCGCGTGAAGGCAGGCGACATACGCACGACCGTACTCGGCACCGCGTTCGAGATTCGCCGGGAACGCACCGGCACCTGGGTCGCCGTGGCGCATGGGCGTGTGCGCGTGCGCGTGGACGGCAGAGGGGACGGACCTGCCATCCGGCGCGTGCTAACCGGCGGCGACTGGCTGCGCGTGGATAAGGATCGCCAGGTCGAACATGGCTCCGGCGCGGGCGATGACAGCGCGCCGGGCCGGGCGATGGTAGTGGTAAAAGACCGGCCGGTCGCCGAGGTGATCGACCGCCTGCGCCCCTGGTATGACGGCATCATCATCCTCACCGATGCAGAAATGGGCCGCCAGCGCGTAACCGGCGCCTACGACCCCCGCGATCCGGAAAAGGCGTTGTCGCTGTTGCTCAGCGCCCATGGCGGCGCGATCCGTCGGATCACGCCTTGGCTGATCCTCGTCTCCAAATCCGGCTGAACGCCCGCCAGGGAACTTTTTTCGCGTCGGTGCAGGAATAGAGGCGCGCGCCGTCGTCGAACCGCACGAGCAGCAATTGCAACCTTTTCGCATTAGCGAATAGGTTGGGGGCTGCATCCGGTTTCGACGATGGAAGGGATGAATTGATGAACGGACGGGGGAAAGCGCGGGCAAGCGGCAAAGCGCTGAGGACATTACTGGCGGCCACGGCGCTGGCGGGCGGCATGGTGCCGGCGGGCATGGCGCATGCGCAGGAAAGGCAGGCCTCAACGGTGCAGGATTTCAATATTCCGGCGCAAAGCCTTGACGATGCGCTGATTATCTTTGCCCGCCAGTCGGGCTATCAGATCTCCTCCGACAGTACCCTCACCGCCTCGCGCCGCAGCGCGGCCGTTAGCGGCGCGATGGCGCCAGGCGAGGCGCTGAGCCGGTTGCTGGCGGGAACGGGCCTTACCTTCCGCTTCCTCGGCGCCAACGCGGTGCGCATCGAACGCGCGCCGCAGGCGTCCGGCGACGGTGCGATCCAGCTCGGGCCGGTTCGGGTCGAGGGAACCGGAGGCAGTGCCTTCTCCGGTCTTTCGTCAAGCATCACCAGGATCCGTCGGCAACCGAGGGCAGCGGTTCTTACACCGCGGGGGCGACGAACAGCGCCACGGGGCTTCGGCTGTCGCTTCGTGAAACGCCGCAGTCGGTCACGGTCTTTACACGCTCGCGCATGGACGATCAGGCGCTCAACGAAATCACCGAGGTTCTGGAGCAAACCGTCGGTATTACCTATGCGCCGCAAGGGGCGCTCGGCTCGGACGGGATCGGCTTTTATTCCCGCGGCTTTGACGTGGAAAACTTTCAGGTCGATGGCGTACCCCGGCAAACCACCATTTTCGGCTTCGAGGATACCACGGCCGATATGGCTGTCTACGACCGCATCGAAGTGGTCCGCGGTGCAACCGGACTGCTGAACGGGGTCGGAACTCCGGCGGCAACCGTCAATTTCGTTCGCAAGAAGCCGACCCGTGCATTCCAGGCGCATCTGGCGGCGCAGGTGGGCTCGTGGGATCGGTATCGCGTAGAAGGGGATGTGAGCGGGCCGTTGTCCGCCAGCGGTAATATTCGTGGTCGGCTTGTGGCAGCCTACCAGCAGAGCGACTGGTTCACGGCGCGCAGCCACTCGGAAAAATATGTGCTCTACGGCATTATCGAAGGTGACCTTACCGACAGCACCGTTTTCACCGCCGGGGCACAGTATCAGCGGTTCGAGAATGACGCTTCGGCCAATTGGGGCGTGCCACTGTTCTTTTCCGACGGCACCGTTGCGGATCTGCCAAGACGCTCTAATTCCGGCTCCAAATGGAGCGAAATGACCGATTCGGATCTGATGGTCTTCGCCGGGCTGGATCATGATCTCGGCGGCGGCTGGAACGCAAAACTCGATGGGGACTATTCACGCCCGGAATACGATTCCACCTTCGGGTCGATGTATGCGACCACGATCGATCCGGTAACGGGCGAAGGCGCCACCTTCTACACCACGCGCTGGGCGTCCGATCTCGAACAATGGTCTGCCTCCCTGCGCCTTTCCGGCCCCTTCGATCTTCTGGGACGCAGTCATGAGTTGATGCTGGGCGGCAGCTACAGCAAGGGAAGCGATGACGGTCCCGGCTATCCGGGGTGGTATGGCGACGGAAGCAGCACCAATCAGTTTCCCGTTCCCGACGCCATCGCCCTGCTCGAAACCGGCGAGATAGCCATGGGAGACTATGAGCCGACCGGCGGCCGGTCCGGTGGCTATAGCGAGCAGCTTGGAATCTATGTCTCGACACGCCTGAACCTGCATGACCGGGTGAAGGTCATACTGGGTGCGCGGGTGACCAACTGGACGGAGAAGTCGTGGAGCCAGGTACCTGGGGAGAGCCGCGTATACAGCCTGCTCACGCGCGATAACGGCGTGTTCACCCCCTATGGCGGCATCGTCGTCGACCTGACGGACAACATCTCCGCCTATGCGAGCTATGCCGATATCTTCAACCCGCAATCCAATGAGGACACCGATGGAGACAGGCTATCGCCCGTGGAAGGCGCGAATTACGAGGCTGGTCTGAAGGCGGAATTCTATGATGGACGGCTCAACGCCAGCCTGGCTGTGTTCAAGATCAAGCAGGACAATTTCGCCCTGGCCGTTCCGGGGGCACTAACACCCAGCGGCGGCCAGGCCTATGAGGCCGTCAGCGGCACGGAGTCCAAAGGCGTGGAGCTGGAAGTTTCCGGGGAGCTGCTGCCGGATTGGCAGGTTTCCGGCGGCTACAGCTATACGAAGGTGGAAGATCGCGACGAGGAACCGCTCACGACGCATGTCCCGAAGGAATCGGTGAAGGTTTTTACCAGCTATCGTTTCAGCGGCCCGCTGCAGGACCTAGCCATCGGCGGAAACCTGAGATGGCAGGGGCGAAGCTATGTCGCGAATGCGGGGCCGAACGGCGAAACATTCATGCAGGACGATCTCGTTATCATCGATTTGATGGCCCAATACCCCGTTCTGCCTCGGCTTCGCGTGTCCCTGAACGTGAACAATATTCTCGATAAGAAGTACTTCACCGGACACAATTATATCGGTGTCTACGGCACGCCCAGACAGGCGATTTTTACCGCGAAATACAGCTTCTGAACTTACCGGTGCGGGCCGTGCTCACACGGCCTGCGTCTCATCCGCCCGAAACCACGATCAGCCAGGGCGTGATCGTGGTCACCGTGCCGCCATAGGGCGCGACGAGGTTGCGAAGGGTGCGTGCCGCGTCGTCGGTTCGATAGAAGCCCGCGACCGGCCGCTCGCCCAGTTTATCGCTCGCAAGAACGATATGCCCGCCATACCAGGGGCGCAGTTCGTCGATCACGCCAGCGATCGTTCCGCCATCCCGCGCCACGATTTCGCCGTTGCGCCACAGGCCGAGCGCGGCGGGCCTGCCGTCGCCGCCGGTCAGACGACCCGCCTCGGCGCTCACCCATTGCCCAGCGGTCAGTACGCGCGTGGCCGAGCCGTCCGCCACGCGCACGCGCCCATGCGCCACGCTGACGCGCGTGATATCGCCGATCATGAGCACGTCGAAACCCGTGCCGAGCACGGTCGCGGTCAGCGCCTTGGCCTCGACGCGGAACGGGCGCGTGGGGTCGCGCGCGACCTCGAACCAGGCCTGCCCTTTCAGCAGGTGGACGGTGCGCTCTTTGGCTGCGTAATCCACATCGATCGCGCTGTCGGGACCGAGCGTGACGCGACTGCCGTCCTCCAGCGTGACGTTGCGCACTTCGCCAGTCGCGGTCAGCATGTCGGCGTTCAGGCGCAGCATCGCATCGGGTGCGATCGCCGCCAGCGCGCAGGCCGCGACGGCCGCCGCCGCGATGCTCTTGCGACTGATCCGCCGCCAAGCTCCGCGAACGGGGCGATGCACGGCTTTGGAAGTCCGGGCGCGCCGTGCATGTTCTTCCGTTTGGCGAAGCGGCTTGTTCCACTGCTCCCGATGGGCCGGTTCGGTCTGGGCGATGCCGCGGGCGGTGCCGGCGATCTGCGCCCAGCATTCGGCGTGCAGCGGATCGGCCTCCAGCCAGGCATCGAACCCGGCTTCCACGCCCAACCCATCCTCTTCGAGGAGGCGGGTGTACCACGAGGCCGCTTCCTCGAGCGCGCGGTCGCGGTTAGAAATCATGGCTGGCGCTCCCGCTGCTGGCGGCGAGGGGCGATGCCCAGGCATGAATCGAATTCGGTGATCCTCCATATGCGATAGACGAACGGGTCAACCTGTTTTCAACTTTCGGGCGTGACAGAAATACCCTCATCGGATCAGCGCCCCTCCGCCAGGAAGCGCGCGCAGGCGGCTAGGCCCTTGGCGACCAGATCCTGCGCATAGGCGACCGAAATGTTCAGCCGCTCGGCGATCTCGCGCAGCTTGTAATTGCCGATCCGGTGCATTTCTACCGCGATCCGTTGCCGTTCGGGCAGGTGCGCCAGTGCCTGGTGGAAGCGTTCCAGTTCCTGCCGCGCGGCCAGCCTGTCGTCGGCGCCCGGCGCGATGTCGGCGACGCGATCCATCGCCGCGTCATAGCCACCGCCCGCAATCTCGCCATAACGGTCGCACCGCCGGATTACGTCGATGGCGAGATTGCGCACGGTCAGCCGCAGATAGGCGCCGAATTCGCAGATCTCGACCTGCTGCGCTCGCCGTGAAGCCGCTATCCAGGCGTCCTGCACCACATCCTCCGCCTGCGCCGCATCGCCGAGAATGCGCGCGGCATAGGCGATCAGCGGCGCATATTGCTCGCGATAGACCGTAAGCGTGACATCCTCCTCCGGCGCCCGCAGGGCGGTTGGCGCGGCCAAGGCGCCGAACGGGCCGGCAGGCAGGGAGTTGTTGCGAGGCATTCGCAACAGGCGATAGCGGCATTGCGACCGGGCTGCAACCGTGATGCAGGTCGGTCGCCGTCCCCCTAATAGCTCGCCGCACCGTCAGCAGGAAGCTGCGCGGCGCGCCGAAGGTGCTCCAGCTGAGACCAGAGGCATAGGTCATGTCGAAGACGTTATCGACATTAAGCACTGCCCGCCAATTGTCGTTGAGCAGATACCTGAGGATTAAATCATCGCGGCCGTCAGCGCCGAAGGGGCTTACGGCACAAAGGCCTGCCATGGGTGCCATCGCGCCCGTGATGCCTGCGCCGTCATCCACGCCTCCCGTAATGCTTGCGCCTGCCCCAAAAGCACGCCAAGCGCCGCAGCCCGCAATGAAATCGTTCGTACAAGCGGGCGGCTTGGCAGGACCATCTGGAAATGTTGGAGCGGCTATCACCAGCGCAGCCGCGTCGAAACCAAGATGCACTGCTTCAAGCTGCTGGGCGAACGCGTCATGGCACGTGACTTCGATCGCCAGGTTGCCGAGCTATAAGTCCGTGCAGCTATTCTCAACCGCTTCACCACGCTCGGAACGCTTGAAACTCAGCGTGTTGCGTAACTGGCGATCCCTAAGGCCCCACGGCGAACCAGCCGATGGTTTGTGCAACAAAGCCCTCCAGAGCCAGATGCCAAATATGGGTTCCAGTTTGGCGTGCGATCGCGCTCGCCAATCGGCCTGCCGATCCGCAATGATAACTGATCGGCCTCGAACTCCTCGATTTGCCCGTCTGCGTTTGCGTTGCGACCGCGCCCGTGAAGATGGCGGCCGGACTCGTGAGCGACAACGAACAACTCCATGGCGCGGGCCACCTGCTCGACAAGTAGCACTTGCGTGGGATCGGACGGCTCGAATGGCACCGTGATATTCGTGCCGGTCATCGCGAAAGACATAAAGATCCGATGCCAGTACAGTGCGAGTGGCATGTTCTTGCGCAACAGCAGGTTCGCCAACTCAGTCGTGAACTGGTCCGACTGCCAATAAGTCGGATCGAGCATGTCTCTCGGCAGGTGAGCGACTGATTGCAGCAGAGCAGGCGTTGCAATTGGAAGGGCTGATTGGGTGGGGTGAGGGGCAAAGGTAGTGGTGGAGGCGAGCAAACGCAGCTTCTCGCATAACATTGGGTTTCGTCTGATTTTCCAATCTCGATCCCCCGCGACACCGTGTTTTTCAGGCCCTGCAAAGGTATCGATGGTGGCTAGGACGGTCCAATCGGCAACGATACAAATTCATTGCCAAGTACACTGCTCTCGATTAGCGAGCTACTCGTTCTCGTTGGTTCGCCAACGCGAATAAGATCGCGCCGGTGTCCCGAGAGGGACTTAATAGGGAACGCGGTGCGGACGTTTCGACGTCCCAGGCCGAGGCTGTCCCTGCAACTGTAAGTGGCGAGCGCGATGTACACGCGGCAGGGCAAGATGTCCCACGCCGCAGCCACTGGGCCGGACGCTAAGTCACGCGAGGCCTGGGAAGGCCGTGCATCGAGCGATGACCCATGAGCCAGGAGACCTGCCGGCGCACGGTCGCTCATGCTTTGGTCCAGGGGATGGCCCGAGCTCGGTACGTTTTTTCCGTCGAGCGACGAACGCGCGGCTGGGGCCGCATCGGTTCGTGTCACGGGCGCTCCCGGCGTCCGCCCGATGGCGTGTGCCGACCGTTCGTGCGGAGGCCCCGGTCCCTGTCGTGACGCCGACGGGGTTTTTACATGAATTTCATTCGTTTCGGATGCACCACCTCCACCATCGCGCTTGGCATGGTGTTCTCGGGTACTGCCAGCGCCGAGGCAGCCGGGGAAGACCAGCGCACCAGGCCCAGGGACGAGATCATCGTCACCGGTGTGACTGATCAGATGCAGCTGACCAAGGAGAGCGAGGGTGCGAGCCGGCTCGGCCTGACGCCGATGGAAACCCCGGCCAGCATCGAGATCCTCGATGGCGATGCCATCCGCCTGCGCGGTGATCTCACCATTCAGGATGCCGCCGCCCGAGCCACCGGCATCGTCAATACCTCCGGCGTGTTCGGCTATAGCCTCTCGACGCGCGGCTTTGTTGGGCAGCACAGCGTCATGCAGCTCTATGATGGTATGCGCATGTACAACAACACGGTGACCTTTCCGGCCGATCCGTGGATGGCAGAAGCGGTCGAGGTCCTGCGTGGCCCGGCGTCTGTCCTTTACGGCGAAGGCGCGATCGGCGGTGCGGTGAACGTCGTACGTAAGCAGCCGGGTGAAACGTTCGAGCATTCGGCTCGCGCAGGCGGTGGTTCCTTCGGTTTCTGGAACATCGCAGCAGGCAGCGGCGGCCCGCTGGCGGATACGGTCAGCTACCGGTTGGATGGCAGCTATCGCCAGTCAAACGGTTGGATGGACAACGGCGATTCCAGCGCGCTCGCCCTTTCGGGCGCTGTGCGGCTAAAGCCTGCCGACGCTCTCGATGTAACGATTTCGCACGATTACAGCCGCCAAAAGCCCCGCACCTGGTTCGGCGTCCCCCTGGTCGATGGAAGACTGGACACCTCGATCCGCAAGACAAACTACAACGTTGCTGATGCCAATTTGCGCTTTCGCGACAGCTGGACGCAGGTGAAAATTGGCTGGCGCCCAAGCGAAAGCTTCAGCTTGCGCAGCACGTTCTATCGGCTGAGCGCCAACAAGTACTGGTTTAACAGCGAGCGTGCGAGCTGGGTCGCACCTACCGAGGATCAGCCCGCTGCGATCCGCCAGTCGAGCTTTCTCGAACTCTACCACGTTCAGCGCCAGACCGGTAACCGGACCTCGGCAACGCTGAGCCATGACTTCGGCGGAATTGCCAACCGCATCGTCATCGGTGCCGACTACAACCACATCACCTACAAGAACATTAGCAATTCGGGCAACAACGCGACCCGTCTCGTCGATATCCTTGATCCCGACGTCGGCAAATTCATCCACCAGACCGGCGCAGCGGCAACCCACACGCGCTATGTCAACACGATCGACCAGTACGCGATCTTCGCGGAGGACCGGCTGGAATTCTCCGACCGTCTCTCGCTTGTCGCGGGTCTGCGCTATGACCGGCCGGAGATCACCAAGGACGACTACGTCAATCCCGACAATAATTTCACCACTGTGCCCGATGCGGTGACCTGGCGTCTGGGCACGGTCTACAATCCCGTGTCCGAGCTTTCGCTCTATGCCTCCTATGCAACGGCGGCCGATCCGGTAGGCGCGCTGGTCTCGACCTCGGCGTCACGCAGCGAATTCGACCTTTCCACCGGGCACCAGTGGGAAGCGGGCATCAAGCATGTTTTCTGGGGCGGACGGGCGCAGTGGACGCTCGCCGCCTACCAGATCACGAAGAAGCGCTTGCTGACTTCTGATCCGCTGATCCCCACTATTCAGGTCCAGGTCGGCCAGCAGTCCTCCAGGGGGATCGAGGCTTCGCTATTTATAGAACCGGTCCCGGGCCTCAGCATCAATGCCAACGGCACGATCCTCGATGCCCGGTACGACGACTTCGCAGAATCGGTTGGCGGTGAACGCTTCCAGCGCGCCGGAAACCGCCCCTCCAACGTTGCGGAAAAGACCGTCAACCTCTTCGTAAGCTGGGGATTCCTGCCCGACTGGGTTGTCGATGGCGGTATCAGCCACGTTGGCAGCCGCTTTCAGGACGCAGCGAACAGCAATCGCCTGCCCGCCTATACGTTGACCGATATCGGCCTGCGCTGGTCGGCAACCGAAAGTCTGAGCGCCAGCGTGCGCGCGCGCAACATCTTCAACGACATCTACCCGCGCGCCACTTACGGGGCGAGCCAGTGGGTGCTTGGCGATCCGCGCAGCGTGGAGGTTTCGCTCAATGCCGCGTTCTAGTCCCGGACTGTGGAAGCGGGCGCGCCGGTGGCTTTACTGGTTGCACCGCTGGACGGGCATTGCGCTTTGCGTGCTGTTCGCCATCTGGTTCGTCTCGGGCGTGGTGATGATGTACGTGCCTTTTCCCTCGTTCCGCGCAGCGGAACGAGTGGCAAGCGCATCGCCGCTCGACTGGCGCCAGGTCCGCATCGGCCCGCGCGAGGCGCTCGAACGTCTCGGCGCCGATGTCTTTCCCGGGGAACTGCGTCTCGAAATGACGGGCACGGAGCCTGTCTATCGCGCCAGCCTTTCCGGCGCCCGCAGGGCGCTTTCTGCATCGAGCGGTGAAGAAATCGGCCCCATCGATGCAGGCCGCGCCGCCGCGATCGCCAGGCAGTTCACCGGCGCACCTGCCCTTCGTACCGAACTGGTCGAGCATGACCAATGGGTTGTCACCCGCACTTATGCGCGCATGGCCCCGTTCTGGCGGGTGCGCGTCGATGACGGGCGCGCCAGCGACATCTACGTTACGAAAAGGACCGGCGAGATCGTCCAGAACACCGACGCCGCCGAGCGGTTCTGGAACTGGCTCGGCGCGGTCCCGCACTGGATCTACTTCGAGGCGCTGCGGATATACCAGGCCCCTTGGGTGCAGACGGTGATCTGGACTTCGGGGATAGGCACAATCAGTGCTGTTCTGGGCCTCTGGATCGGCATCCTGCGGCTGCGTCTCAGGCGCCGCTACAAGTCGGGTTCGGCCAGCCCCTATCGTGGCTGGATGAAATGGCACCATGTGACCGGCCTGGCCGGCGGCATCTTCGTGATCACCTGGACTTTCAGCGGATGGCTATCGATGAGCCCGTTCGGCGGTTTCGGGAGCGGCGATGCTCCGGCCATCGCCAAGCGCTACGAAGGCGAAACACATCCACGCTTCGCTGCTCCCGATCTTGCCGTCCTAGCGGCTTCGGCACGCGGTGCGGTAGAGTTGCGCTTCGCCCATATCGACGGCCGGCCGACGGTCCTTGCCGTTGACCAGGACGGCGCGGTGAGCGCCATCGACGGGATTTCGGCCAAGCCTGCCAGACCGGCGAAGCGGGACCTGGAGGCGCTTGCCCGGAAGGCCGTGCCGCAGGGCCGATTGGTCGACACCGACTTGCTGCGCGAGCACGACCTATACTGGTACACAACCGGAGACGCGCGCAAGGCCGCGCGGCCGGTCCCTGTTCTGCGCATGACATTCGATGACCCCGATGAGAGCTGGCTCTACATCGATCCGGAGACCGGCGAGCTGCTCGCCCAGTCCAGCAAGGGCCGGCGGACCTATCGTTGGCTGTTCAGCGCGCTGCACAGCTTCGACCTTCCCTTCTTTCTGGCTTTCCGGCCGTTACGCGATGGCCTGATGATCCTCCTGTCGATCACGGGTCTGATCGTCTCGGTGAGCGGGATCGTTGTCGGTTGGCGTTATCTTGTGCGTTCTGTGAGGTAACGACCCTTCTTTGCCTCTCATGGAATGTTTCCGGATTCTAGATAGTGGACGTGGCCGAGTCCTTGCTCAGGTGCACCGTCATGTCGGCTTTGCCGGACATTCCTGCCATTTACGCCCTTGAAGACACTGCATGAAAGCGACCGTCCGTTCATGCGATGCGGTCGCGGCAGGCGCCACGCAACTTGTCCTTGAGACTGAGAACCAAGCCATCCAAAAATCCAGAGGCTACGCAGAAAGCCAGACCGCCTACCGAGCCCACTACCTTCTTCCAAAACCTGACCTGCGACGGCTAAGGCGAGACATGATGCAAATCCTGATTGATGCCGACGCCTGTCCGGTTAAAGACGAGACCTACCGCGTTGCCGCGCGCCACGGGGTGCCAGTGGTGGTGGTGAGCAACAGCCCTATCCGCGTGCCGCAGGATGCACTCATCTCGCGCAAGTTGGTGAGCGATGCCTTCGACGCGGCGGATGACTGGATCGCCGGACAGGCTCACGCAAAGAGCATTGTCATTACCGCTGACATCTTGCTGGCCGATCGCTGCCTTAAGGCAGGCGCAACGGTCATCGCACCCAACGGCAAGCCCTTCACCACCAGTTCGATCGGCGGGGCCATCGCGATGCGCGCGATCATGGCTGATCTGCGCGCCGGCGGCGATGTGGTCGGGGGACCGTCGCCATTCAGCAAAGCGGATCGCTCGCGATTCCTCTCCAGCCTGGACGAAGCGCTCGTGAAACTTCAGCGACGCAGCTGAGCGAGCGCCATCGACCCAGAGTCAGTCGCTCGGCGGCCAGGGCTTGAGCGGCAGCTTCTTGCCGAAACCTTCCATTCGCGCGGCGCGAAGGCGGCTGGCAGCAAGGCGCCCCAACTTCAGCCATTAACGATTTTCACAGTCGTTCCCAAAAGCTGTCCGGCGTCAGCGCCCATGGCACAGATTAGGGGGTGAGATTTAAGTAGGGTTTGGGCTTCACGAGTATGGAGAAACAAACAGGTAGCAGGAGGAACGCCGGTGCCGTCAATTGCGCGGGCTTGTCCCGATCACTCGAAGCTCAGAGCAAGAATTATCCGGCATCTCCGAAGTTCTGCAGACGATCCCATTACCGTAACGAATAATCTCCACGTCCACAAAAAAGGTCAAATCATTCCATGAAGATAGAAAACCCGACAGTCACGCTGGATGACGAGGCACGGGCCGGTGTCGAGGAGGATGTTCGATCCGGATTTCTGGACTGGCTGTTCCAGTTCTCGGTGACGGACGGAGATGGAGAAATCTATTCTGTCGGCGGATCCATTCTGTCCCTCGCGCTTGAGAACATGGACATTGTTTCCATAAATTGCGCCAAGGGCAAAGGTCATGTCGAGCAGCTTCCCAACTCGATCTACAAGATCGTTCGATATCCCGGGATGCACTTCGAACGGTTGCTCAGGAAACCGCATGGCGCGCTCAAAATCGAGAAAGGCGCCGAAAGCGTCGTCGTGACATGCGGGGACGAGTATCGCGTCGAATGTTTCGCAGACCATTCCTGGCATCTGTCGATCGATTCCCTCGACGGGGAATACAGGGCCGAACTCTATCACCGGCCGCACGGTTTTCCGCTCTGGTATGGCCGAGACAAGCCGTCCTACCTCACCCAGCATTCCATCACCTACGGTTATAACTGGGCCGGAGACGTGGAAGGCACGATCTATCTGAAAGGACGGGCCATCCGGGTGAAGGGGGCAGGTATTCGCGAACGCTATGTCGCCGTGGATTCCTCTGCAGCCGAGCTTGGCGGCTGGGAAGACTGGGGCTTTGTCGCGTTCAATGAAATCCATTCATCTATGTATGACATGCGCCTCGGCATGAAGGACTTTTCGATCTACGATCTTGAGACGCAGAGACATTATCCCGAAGGCGAGATGATTATCACGCACGAGGACTGGGCCTTCATGCGCGAGCTGGATGGCTTCATTCCGACGGTGTACAAGATCAGGATTCAGGTTGCCGACGGCACCTATGAGGTCAGGGCGCATGTCTGTAATGCGACGGTCTGGGGTGTGACGTTCAAGGTTCCCGACTATCCGGTGGCGACCCTGACGTTCGATACGGTCGAGGGAACGTTCACCTTCAATGACGGGACCGTCAAAAATCTGACCGGAGGCCGGGGCGCTCTGTCAGTGCGGCAATGGCACGCATATCCAAATATTCTTCCTCGGGAACTCTATTCCGACGAGGCCATGACCGGAGAGAAGTTCGATACGCTTTGAGATCTCCGGTGACGCATGTTTCGCATTACTTCTCGCTCGGATAGGCTTTGTTGCACGAATGAAGCGGTGGTTAGCCGTGTGGCTTTGACATTAGCCGGTTACGCGACACGCTGATTTTCAGGCGTTCCGAGTGCAGTGAAACGGTTGAAGATGGCTGCACGGATTTGCCGTTCGGCGACCTGGCGATCGAAGTC
>NZ_JALHLG010000046.1 GCF_022832375.1 Novosphingobium beihaiense | reverse complement strand
CGCCGCGGCAGGGGCCGGCGCGGGCGCGGGTGCCGTGGCAACCGGTTCCGGCTTGGGCGGCTGCGCCGTCTTTTCGAGCTGGAACTCGGGAATTTCCTCGTCGTTGCCGATGGCAAGCGCGCAATCGTCACCGATGAAGTCGAAAATATCGCGGACCGCGTCTTCCTCCACGCCCTCGGGCATGGCGAACGTCCAGCCGAGATAGCCCTGCGCGACATCGAACGAATCGAGCGGCGGGATCTGGCTGACATCGCAGTAGACGCATTCACCGCCGAGTCCGGCAATGTCGCGCAGCATCAGCAGCGGCTCGCTGCCGTTGCGCATGGCGCCCGAGCGCGGACGCAGATGCACCTTCCAGCTCTTGCCCTGACCGGCGGAGGCCTCTTCCCCAGCCGCCGGTTCGGACGATCCTGCGCTGAAATCGGACGTCAGATCGTCAAGCAGCGCGGCCAGATCGAGATCGTCGATCGGCGCGGGTTCGTCATCGTCAGCGGCCGTTTCCGGTGCAGATTCGGGTTCGGGCGCGGCCTCCGGTTCGGCTGCTGCGGGCGCGGCAGCACCGGCATTGGCCGCCATGGCCCCTTCCATTTCCGCGATCAGCACGGCATCGGCCGGGGCATCGCCGCCTTCGCGGGCCGATTGCACATGGTCGGCCAGCGTATCGAGCGCGCGCAGCAGCAGATCGACCAGATCGTTCTCGATCGCGACCAGCCCTTCGCGCACGTCGGACAGCAAGGTTTCGAACGTGTGCGTATAAGCCTGAAGCGCCGAGTAACCGAAGGCACCGGCGCCGCCCTTGATCGAGTGCACGGCGCGGAACACCGCGTTAACCGTATCGGCATCCTGCGTGCCTGCCTGGCAAGCAGCGAGACCGGCTTCCGCAGCGGCCAGCGACTCCTCGCACTCGACAAAGAAGATCTGTTGAATTTCCTCGGGGCTCATAGTTCGCTCTCTTCGAAGAGTTCCGACGTCAGCCCGGTCAGGCGCGCGGCTTCGGTCAAGGCGGGAGACGCCTCGATTTCCGCGCCGCCGCCGCTGCGGCGGGCCGATACAAGAAGCTGAAGCACCGCCTGGCCGACATGTTCGACCGCGCTGCCATCGATACGAAGGGCGCCATTGCCCAGCGCTGCGACAAGTTCAGGCCAGATTGCCTCGGCCGCTGCCCGGTCGCAGCGTGCTGGCAAGGTAATGCTACTCATCACTTTCCCCCGTCTATCCGGCCTTGTTAGCGAATGTCCGTTCCCTGCCGGTGTGAATCGCCATCCGGATTTTCCCTCGTCTGCTTCGACGCGGAATAGTCAGAATTGCGAAACCGCAGGATTCGGGCCATTCAACCAACCTCATTCACTCAATTCGCCTTCGCGCACCGATTTTGGGGTGCGCGGAACGGTTTCGTGGTAAAGGAAGTGGTGACAACGCTACGTTTGCCGCAAACTCAGGCGAAGTGCGTAGTGTGGTTAAGGAAATTTATCGGATGTTTAGAGGTATGTCGCAATGCGAACTCCTCTAGAGGCAATTATTAGAAGGTCCCATCTCCATGCATGACGCCCGCGTTCTGGTAGTCGATGATTCAGCCGCTATGCGCGCGCTGTTTTGCGATGTCCTGGAGCAGACCAAGAACGTTATCGTCATAGGCACGGCAGCCAATGCCGACGAAGCCCGTGACCAGATCGCGGAACTGCGGCCCAACGTCGTCACGCTCGACGTCGAAATGCCCGGCATGAGCGGCATTGAGTTCCTTGAGGAAATCATGGAGACCAACCCGATGCCGGTGGTCATGCTTTCCAGCCTTACCCAGAGCGGGACGGAAACCTCGCTCAAGGCGTTCGAACTGGGCGCGGTCGAGTGCTTTCCCAAGCCGCTCAAGGCCACCCCGGAACAGTTCGCCAAGCAGGTTGGCAAGCTCGGCAAGATCGTGCTCGCCGCCGCCAATTCGAACGTGCGCGACAAACCCCGCAACCGCGGCCCCAAGGCCGAGGGCGAAAGCGGTCCCGACTACGCGCCGAACGGCAAGATCGCCGCATTCAGCACCTCGATGGGCGGCGTCGATGCGCTGACCGAAGTGCTGATGCAGTATCCCAAGAACTGCCCGCCCACGGTCATCATCCTGCAGACCGAACCGGCGCTGGCGGAAATGTTCATCACCCGCGCCGACAAGGACTGCGCCTGCTCGATCAAGGCCGCTGCCGATGGTGCGGAGCTGACCGCAGGCACCGTGCACATCGCATTCGATCCGAACAAGCACGTGATCGTCGAACCCGGCATCCCCGCCAAGCTGCGCATGGTCGAGCGCGATCCGGTCGAAGGCTTCCGTCCTTCCGCCACGCTGCTGTTCGGCTCGCTTTCGCGCGCGGGCATGGCCACGATCGGCTCGGTGCTGACGGGCATGGGCGAAGACGGCGCCAAGGGGCTCAAGCTTCTGAAGGCCGCCGGTTTCCGCACCCTGGCACAGGACCGCTCCACAGCCACCGTGCCGCAGGCTCCCGAGGCCGCGGTCGAGGCTGGTGCCGTGGATGCCGAACTCAAGCTGGAAGACCTGGCAAAGGACGTGCTCTCCAACTGCGGTTCGGCGGCCTGATCCTTCCAGCGCCATAGAGCACTATCAAAACGGCCGGTCCGGATCATCCGGGCCGGCCGTTTTGCTATGTGAGCCTGAATAGAGTGACGGCACCGGCCGGTCTTCCACGCTGGGGATTTGCGGGGACTAGGAAAACCATGGGCTGGGGGGCTGCCCTGCCGGTGCCGCCTTCCGGCCGGAGCCGGAAACCGTTCTGTTGCGCCCTGAATTCAGTGCCCGGACGCGGGCTTCGCATTCTTCGGCGGGCGCGGCGCCAGCCAGATCGTCGTCGCAGCGATGAACAGCGCCACGGCGGCAAGCGCGAAGAGATGCGTCGTCGCCTGCGCCATCGCCTGTTCGCCCACGAGGTTGGCAATCGCCCCGCGCGCCTGCCCTTCGGAAAAGCCACCGGCCTGCAAGGCTGACGAAGTGGCCTGCGCGCCATTGAGCGTGCCCGCCATTTCCGCCCCGTCGGAACGGGCCATGTCGCTCCACACCGTCGTCACGATCGCCGTGGCCACAGCGCCTGCCAGCGTGCGGCCGAAGTTGGCCAGCCCTGCCGCCGACGCGGTTTCCTCAGGATCGACGGCGGCCAGGCTGATCGTGGTGAGCGGGACCATGAACAGCGAGACGCCCGCGCCTTGCAGCAGTTGCGGATAGGAGAACTGCCAGAAGGTCGAATCGGTCGACCACCAGGTTCGCATGATCGCGCAGACGCCGATCCAGGATATGCCCACGAACACCAGCAGGCGCGGATCGACGCGCTGCATGAGTTTGGGCGTGAACGGCGACATGATGACCGCCAGCACACCGGAGAAGGCCATGGCATAGCCCGCCTGGGTCGCCGTATAGCCCATCGTTACCTGCAGGAACTGCGGGATCACGACCACGGAGGCGAAGTAGGTTCCGAATCCGATCATCAGCGCCAGAGTCGCGGCGGAATAGCCCCGGTGGCGCAGCACCTTGAGATCGACGACCGGGTGTTCCTCCGTCAGTTCCCAGATCAGGAACACGCAGAAAAATATCCCCGCCGTGACAGCCAGCATCACGATCTTGGTCGAACCGAACCAGTCTTCTTCCCGGCCCAGATCGAGCATCATCTGGAACGCGCCGACCCAGAGCACCAGCAGCCCCAGCCCGACGAAGTCGATCGGGCGGCGGACCGTGGGCGTCTCGACCCCGCGCAGCAGCGCAATCACCGAAAACAGGATGATGACGACAATCGGCACGTTGATGAAGAAGATCCATTCCCATGACCAGTTATCACTGATCACGCCGCCCAGAATCGGGCCGAAGATCGGGGCCGTCACCACGGTCATCGCCCAGAGCGCCATGGCCTTGGGATGGCTTTCCTTGGGGAAGATTCGCAGCATCAGCGTCTGCGTCAGCGGCATCAGCGGCCCGCCGCACAGGCCCTGCCCCAGCCGGAACAGGACCAGCATGTCCAGCGTCCCGGAAAACCCGCAAAGCGCCGAAAACAGGCCGAAACCGCCCAGCGAGAACAGGAACGTGCGCAAGGCGCCGAAACGGGCGGCGAGCCAGCCTGTCAGCGGCACGCAGATCGCCTCGGCCACGGCATAGGAGGTGATCACCCAGGTCGCGCTCTGCCGCGATACCGCAAGGCCGCCCGCGATGTGCGGGATCGACACGTTGGCGATCGTCATGTCGAGCACGACGATGAAGTTCGCCATGGCCAGCACGAACCCGGCAAGCGCCAGACGCGCGCCATGGAACTCCGTGGCCGGTCCGTTCGCGCCCTGCCCCGGTGCGGCAGGCGTTTGCGCCGCCCCTGCCATCAGTCCTTACTCGTCAGATCGATCTCTGCTTCCATCGACAGGCCGATGCGCAGCGGATGCTCCTTGAGTTCCTTGGGATCGAGTTCGATGCGCACCGGCAGGCGCTGCACCACCTTGATCCAGTTGCCGGTCGCGTTCTGCGCCGGGATCAGCGAAAACGCCGCGCCGGTGCCGCCCGAGAAGCCCACGACCTTGCCGTGGTAGACCACATCGTCGCCATAGAAATCAGACGTAACCGTCGCGCTCTGGCCGCTGCGGACCTTGCCGAGCTGGTCTTCCTTGAAATTGGCATCGACATAGAGCTGGTTCACCGGAACGATCGACAGGGCAGGCGTGCCGTTTTCCACCTTCTGGCCAACCTGGATCGTGCGCTTGGCCACGATCCCGTCGATCGGCGCGCGGATCACCGTGCGCTTGAGATCGAGTTCGGCCGCAGCAACACGGCTCTTGGCCAGCAGCACTTCGGGCGCAGTCTCAACGCTGGTGCCGCGCGTGAGCGCTTGCGCCGCTTCCTGCTGCCTGCGCGCGCTGATCGCGTTCGAACGGGCCGAAGCGAGACCAGCCTGCGCTTCGTGCGCGGCGGCCTTGGCACTGGCCAGCGCTTCGCGCGCAGCGGTCAGTTCCTCGCCGGAAACCGCGCCGGACCCGGCCAGCGCCGCGCGCCGGTCATAGTCCGTCTGCGCCTTTGCGAGCGCGGCCTCGGCGGACGTCACCTTTGCCTGCGCTGCACGGATCTGCGTCTCGCTGGCGTCCGCCGCCGCACCCAATGCGGTATCGTTCGCGCGGGCCTGGCCATAGCGCCGCTTGGCATATTCCAGCCCGGCCTGGGCCTGTGCCAGCGCGATCTTCTGGTCCGCATCGTCAAGCCGGAACAGCACCTGCCCGCGCCGGACCGGCTGCGTGTCGGTCACCATGACCTCGATCACCTTGCCTGATGTCAGCGGCGTCACCTCGGCGGTTTCGCCCGCGACATAGGCATTGTCGGTGGAGACCGAACGGCTGCCGATGAACACGTCGTAGAGAACGTAAAGCCCGGCGATCACCGCGACCACGGCAACCAGGCCGATCAGCAGCGGACCGCGCTTTTTCCGGTCCACCACGGCGCCGGAGCTCTCACCGTTCGGCTTGCGCTCTTCAGCAGGCTGATCCTGCACATCTTCACTCATTTGCCGGAAGCCTTTTCGCTGGAATTGTCATCGAACCCGCCGCCCAGCGCGCGCTTGAGCGCGACTTCGAGGGCAAGGGTGCGGAAATGGGCATCAACCGCCGCTTCGCGGGCCTGCAAGGCGGCCGTCTGGGCGGTCAGCGCATCGAGGTAGCTCGACAGGCCGCCGCGATACCGTTTCATCGAGATATCGTAAGCGGCCTGGGACTTGGCCGCCGCCTCGGCAGCATCGCGCTCCTGGCTCCCGGCCGCCTCACGGCTGGCAAGCGCATCGGCCACTTCCTGCAGCGCGCCCGCGACCGTTGCATTGTAGTTGGCGACCGCCTCGTCATACCGGCCGCGTGCCTGGCGGAAATTGCCGCGCAACTGGTCGCCGCGGAACACCGGCAGGCTCAGCGCCCCGCCGGCATTGCCATAAGTGGAGCCGCTGTCGAACAGATTGGAAATGCCCAGCGAGGTCAGTCCGATCAGCCCGCGCAGCGAGATGTCGGGCAGGTAGTCCGCCTTGGCCACGCCGATCCGCGAAGCCGCCGCTTCGGCCCTGAGACGTGCCGCGGCGATGTCCGGACGGCGCCCGGCGAGCGCGATCCCGGCATCGTCCGGAACGCCGGATTCGGGCAGCGTGTCCAGCGCGGGCGGCGTGATCGACAGCCCCCGGTCCGGCCCGGCGCCCACCAGCGCGGCAAGGGCGTGACGGCGCAGCAGGATCTGTTCGCTATTGGCCGAAAGCGCCGCCCGCGCCGAAGCCGCCTCGGCCTCAGAGCGGCGCAGCGGCGCTTCGCTTTCAAGGCCTTCCCTGGCGCGCTGTCCAGTGAGGTCCACCAGCGCCGCGCGTGCCTTGCTGGCATCGGCCAGCGCCTGGCCGCGCGCGATCAGGCGAGCGAGATCGAAATAGGACGAAACGACATTGCTGGAGAGCATCAACTCCGCCTGCCGTGCGTCGGCTTCGGCCGCCTCCGCTTCGGACGTGGCGGCCGCGAGCGCCTTGCGGTTCTTGCCCCACAAGTCGAGATCGAAATCGCCGGTCAGCGCAAGCGTGCCCGTGCTCTTCCAGCCATGCGGCACGAAATTGGACGGGATGCCGTTGTTGTAGCTCTGCTTGGTAGCGCCGCCCGAGGCCTGCCCACCGATCGAGGGCAGCGTGGCCGCGCCCGCCACTTCGGCCGCGCCGCGCGCCTGCCGGATACGGGCCTGGGCAATGGCAACACTGGGCGAACCCTTCAGCGCCTCTTCCACCAGCGCGTCCAGCTGCGGATCGCCGTAAGCCGTCCACCAGCGCTGGCCCGGCCAGGTGCGCACATCGGCCGCGGACGCCAGCGACTTTGCCGAAGCAAACGAGCCGGGCGCGCTCATCTGCGGACGCGGACCGAGATCCGGCGCAGCGCAAGCAGACAGGGAAGGTGTCACGGCGAGCAGAGAGGCTGCCGCGACTCGCAGATGTGTTTGTGTACTCATTGGTACGCATTAATCGAGAAGCGGCTTGATCGAGTCAATCAAAAAGTGTACTTGGCAGTACTGTTATGACAGAACACATGATGGGTAAGAGAGAGCTGAACAAGGCGCGAAAGCGGGCGGAGATCGTCGATATCGCTACGCGCTCCTTCTTCGAACGCGGCTATGCGGATACGAGCATGTCCGCCATCGCAGAGGAACTGGGCGGCTCGAAAGCCACCTTGTGGGCGCACTTCTCCTCCAAGGAGGATCTGTTCGCCGCCGTGATCGACCAGCAGGTCGATGGCTTTTCCCAGGATATCGACGAGGTGCTGACCAGCCAGACCTATTCGGTTCCGGCGCTGCGGCGCTTTTGCCTGCGGTTTCTGGAATGCCTGCTGCGCAACAATGCGATCCAGCTGTTCATGCTGGTCCTGGGCGAAGGCGAGCGGTTTCCCGAAGTCCGCGAAATGTTCTTTTCGCGTGGACCTGCAAAAATCCGCCAGCACGTGCACGAATTCTACGCCCCCCACTTCGGCGAGGCCGAGGCCGAAAAGCTGACGCAGTTAACCGTTTCCTCAATTACCGGCTTTCGCTCAGACATGCTGCTGCGGCCGAAGAAGCCCTCCAAGGCCGAGCAGGAACGCTATATCAACGGCCTCGTCGAACTGATCGCCGCCTGGGACAGCGTCCGCAACGCGTCCTGACGCCTACCGCGCACCGAACCGCGCCAGCGCATCGGCGACGCGCGCCTTGGCGGCGGCGAGCGGATCCCCCTCACCCAGCATCGCGAACGTGCCGTTGAGCGCGAAGAAACAATGCCCGTGCACGCTTGCCAGCAGCGAACGGGCCAGCGGCAAGGCCTCTTCGCACACATCCGGGGGCAACACAGCGGCAATTTCGCGCACGATCACCGCCGTGATGGCAGCAACCTTGCCGCGATAATCCTCCGAAGGCAGCGCACCTTCCGGCAGGCGGAAATCGTAGAGCGCCGTCCAGGCATGGCGGTGGCCCAGCGCGAAATCGAAATAGGCCTCAATCGCGGCATCCAGCCTGCCCTCCTCGCATCCGGCCAGCCGCCCTTCCAGAAACGCCAGCCACAGATCGAGCGTGCGCCCGTTGAGCGCCAGCAGCAGCGCATCGTAGGAGCCGAACACGTTATAGATCGTGCCGATCGAATAGCCGATCCGCTTGGCCACCTCGCGCGCGGAAAAACGGGCAAAGCCCACTTGGGAAAGCTGCCGGTGCCCTTCTTCCAGAATCAGCGCGCGCAATTCCTCACGCGAATGGTCCGAACGCCGCCCCATACCTACAAATCCACGCCTGCCAAATCCACGCCTGCAAACCCACGGCCTCTTGTGTACGCCCCACCGTTTTCGCAGATCAATTGAACAATGTCTAATTTTTTAATTGAACAGTGTATAGTTTCGTGAGACACCACTCTCACGCAAGCGAGTCGCCATCCGGCACACTGGCGTTTAGAGCTTTCAAATCAGGAAACGGGGAAACGGCGTGTCCGCACCAGACTTCTCACTGCTCGCCAAACGGCGTTTCGCGCCGATGTTCGTGGTCCAGTTCCTGGGCGCTTTCAACGACAACCTGCTGAAATACGCCATGCTCTTGCTGGCGAACTACGGCATCCTGAAAGACGCGCCGGAGCAGGCGGGGATGCTTTCCGTAATCGCCACCGGGTTGTTCATGCTGCCCTATTTCCTGTTCTCGGCACTGGCCGGGCAAGTGGCGGACCGTATCGACAAGGCCACGCTGGTGCGCTGGGTGAAGCTGGCGGAAGTCGGCATCATGGGCGTGGCGCTGGTGGGCTTTGCCTGGCAGTCGATCGCGCTTCTGCTCGCCAGCCTGTTCCTGATGGGCCTGCATTCCACCGTGTTCGGCCCGGTGAAGTATTCGATCCTGCCCCAGCACCTTACCGAACGCGAGATCATGGGCGGCACCGGCCTGATCGAGGCAGGCACGTTCCTGGCGATCCTGACCGGGCAACTGCTCGCCGGGCAGGTTCCGCCGTGGGAGGCCGGGCTTGTCGCCATGAGTCTTGCGGTGCTGGGCTATCTGGCGGCGCTGGCGATCCCTGCAGCCCCGCCCAGCCGCGGCGGCCATCCGATTGACTGGAACGTGGCGCGCGGCACCTGGCAGGTGCTGGCCGCCGCGCACAAAGGGCGCGGCGTGTGGCTGGCGGTGCTGGGCATCAGCTGGTTCTTCACGGCAGGCGCGGTGCTGCTCACCGAATTCGTGCCGCTCGTCTCCGACACGCTCAACGCGCAGAAGGACGTGGCAACGCTGTTCCTCGTCATCTTCTCGGTGACGATCGCGCTCGGCTCTATGACGGTAAACCGCCTGCTGAGCGGCGAAGTCTCGGCCAAATATGTGCCGGTCAGCGCCCTGGCGCTGGCCGCGGGGCTGATCGACCTGTCCTTCTCGACCGGCCTCTTCGCTGTGACTTATCCCGAAGCCACCATCGGCGAATTCCTCGCCAGCGCCGGGTCCTGGCGGATCATCGCGGACCTCGTCGTCATCGCCTTTGCGGGCGGCATGTTCATCGTGCCGCTCTATGCGATCCTCCAGGTGCGCTCCTCCGCCGAGGAACGCTCGCAAGTGATCGCGGCCAACAATATCCTCAATGCCGGGATGACGGTGGCGGCCATCGCCGTGATTGCCGGACTGCTGGGCGTGGGCGCCAGTGTGCCACAAGTGATCGGCGTGCTCGGTTTCGCAACGCTGATCGTGGCGCTCACCTCGGTCTGGCTGCTGCCCGAAACGCTGTTCAAGGCGGTGATCCGGATCGTCCTGAAACTGCTCTACCGCGTCGAAGTGACCGGGCTGGAGAACATGCCCGAACCCGGCGAGCGCGCAGTGGTGGTGGTCAATCACTTGTCCTATCTCGACGGGGTGCTGCTCGGCGCCTTCCTGCCCGGCAAGCCGACTTTCGCGGTGCATACCGCCATCGCCCAGAGCTGGTGGATCCAGCCCTTCCTCAAGCTGTTCCGCGCCTTCCCGGTCGATCCCACCAATCCGATGGCCGCCAAGGCGATGGTGCGCACCGTGCGCGAGGGCAACACGCTGGTGATCTTCCCCGAGGGCCGCATCACGGTGACCGGCGCGCTGATGAAAGTGTTCGACGGCCCCGGCATGGTGGCCGACAAGGCCGATGCGCCGATCGTGCCGGTCCGCCTCAACGGCCCGCAGTACAGCCCGCTCTCGCACCTCAAGGGCAAAGTGCGCACGCGGTGGTTCCCCAAAGTGACGATCGACGTGCTGCCCGCGCGCCGCTTTTCCATTGAGGGCGAAATGTCCGCCCGCCAGCGCCGCGCCATCGCGGGCCGCCGCCTCTATGACGAGATGAGCGCGATGATCTTCGCCACCACGAACACCGACCGCACCCTGTTCACCGCTCTGTGCGAGGCGCGCGCGATCCATGGCGGCAAGGCCAAAGTGGTGGAGGATGTGAAGCGCCAGCCGCTCTCGCTCGACCGGCTGATCCTGGGCTCCGAACTGCTGGGCGAAAGGCTCGCCTACCGCACCCGCCCCGGCGAGGCGGTCGGCCTGCTGCTGCCGAATGTGAACGGCGCCGCGCTCGCCTTCTTCGCGCTGCAGGCCGAGGGGCGCGTGGCCGCCATGCTCAATTTCACTGCCGGGCTGACCAACCTGCTTTCCGCCTGCGAGACTGCCGAAATCGGCACTGTCGTAACCGCGCACGCCTTCGTCGAACAGGCAAAGCTGCAGGACACGATCAACGCAATGGAGGCCAGCGGGCGCAGCGTGCTCTATCTGGAAGACCTTGCGCAGGAGATCGGCACGGGCGCGAAACTGTGGCACCTGCTGCTCAAGAAAGGCGCGGAAGGCCGCCATGCCAAGCTGCGTCTTTCGCCCGATGCGCCTGCGGTGATCCTCTTCACCAGCGGATCGGAAGGCACGCCCAAAGGCGTCGTCCTCTCGCATCGCAACCTGCTGGCGAACTGCGCGCAGCTTGCCGCGCGGATCGACTTCAACCCCAGCGACGTGGTGCTGAACGCGCTGCCGGTGTTCCACTCGTTCGGCCTGACCGGGGGCACGCTGCTGCCGATCCTCAACGGCATCAAGACGGTGTTCTACCCCAGCCCGCTGCATTACCGCATCGTTCCCGCGCTCGCCTATGACTGCAACGCGACGATCCTGTTCGGCACCGATACGTTCCTCTCCGGCTATGCCCGCATGGCGCACAGCTACGATTTCTACAGCCTGCGCTACATCTTCGCGGGCGCCGAAAAGGTGCGCGAGGAAACCCGCAAGGCCTATGCGGAGAAATTCGGCCTGCGCATCCTGGAAGGCTACGGCGCCACCGAATGCGCCCCGGTGATCGCGGTGAACACGCCGATGCACTTTCAGGCCGGAACCGTCGGCCGCCTGCTGCCCGCGATGGAAGCGCGGCTGGAAGAAGTGCCCGGCATCGCGGAAGGCGGCCGCCTCTATGTGAAAGGCCCCAATGTCATGGCCGGATACATGCTGGCCAGCGAACCGGGCCGCCTCCAGCCGCCCGCCGAAGGCTGGCACGACACCGGCGATATCGTGACGATCGACGAAGCCGGTTTCGTCACCATCCGCGGCCGTGCCAAGCGCTTTGCCAAGATCGGCGGCGAGATGGTCTCGCTCCCCGCAGTGGAAGGCTATGCGGCGAAAGTCTGGCCCGATGCCGAACATGCCGTCGTCACCCGCCCCGACGCCAGAAAGGGCGAGCAACTGGTGCTCTACACCACCGCGCGCGAGGCCGATCCCAAGGCCCTGCTCGAATGGGGCCGCGCCCATGGCGTTACCGAACTGATGCTGCCGCGCGACATCCGCGTGCTCGATGCGCTGCCGGTACTGGGCACGGGAAAGCTGGACTACGTGACGCTGGGCGAGATGGCGAAGGGATGATAAGGGCGCGCGCTATGAGTCAGCCCCCCATCCTCGTCGTCACTACCGGCGGCACGATCGACAAGCAGTATTTCGACGCGCTCAGCGAGTATCAGATCGCCGAAAGCGTGATCGAGGACATGCTCAAGACCTCCCGCGTCACGCACCCGTTCCGCGTGGTCGAACTGATGCGCAAGGACAGCCTCGAACTCTCGGACGAGGACCGCGCGCTGATCAGAGCCACAATCGCCGCCGCGCCCGAAACGCACGTGGTCGTCACCCACGGCACCGATACCATGACGGAAACCGCGAAAGTCCTGGCGGATATCGAGGACAAGACCATCGTCCTCACCGGCGCCCTGGCCCCGGCGCGCTTTGCCGAAAGCGATGCGCCGTTCAACCTCGGCATGGCCTTCGCCTGCTGCCAGGCCGCCAAAACCGGCGTGTGGATCACTATGAATGGTTCGGTTTTCAATGCGTTGAAAGTAAAGAAGGACCGCGCCGCAGGTAAGTTCACTGCAATTTAAACGATGTAATCGTTTTTATTTCTTAAAAACGATTACATCAGGCTATATCTAGGTAAACTTTCGTAAGACCTTTTTGTCTAGATGTAACCATCACTGCAATATATCACGCAATGGCAGGTAGCGGCGCACATCCCCCGTTCCCCCCCGTAGCGCCGCTACCTGTCTGCCGGGACACACCTTCCCTTCTCCCCCATTCGCCAGACCATGCTTCGCCGGACGACCCCGGGATGATACTTCGCCCGGGCGATGCGGCCTGACCTGATCGGCACTGGACCGGCGCCATCCTATCCGCAATCGTGTACCCTCAAGCCGGGTAAAGGCCCGCAAGGAGAGGGAGACGCGCCATGAGCGACGAATCGTCCGCAGCCATCCGCGACACGCGCAAGGACTGGATCACCGAGCATCGCGACATGTACCTGAGCTCCGGCGGGGCGCAGGGCCACATCATGGACGTCTCCGCCGTGGGCGGCCGCTCTTTCGCCACGCACTGCATGATCAAGTATACCGGCCGCAAGAGCGGCAAGGTCTTCATCACCCCGCTCTGCTATGCCGATATCGGCGGCGAAGTCGTCATCTGCGCGTCCAAGGGCGGCGCCGACCATCACCCGGCCTGGTATCTCAACATCCGCGAGCAGGACGCGGTCGAATTCCAGATCGCCACCCAGGCCTTCCGCGGCACCTGGCGCGAACCCGAAGGGGCCGAGCGCGAGAAAGTGTGGAACTTCATGGTCGATTGCCACCCTTTCTACGGCGATTACGCCAAGGCCACAGACCGGGTGATCCCGCTGGTCATGATGAAGGCGCTCGAACCGATCCCCGTCTTCCAGGCGAGCGATGCCACCGGCCTTCGCCAGTTCTGATACCAACGCCCGTTCTGACACAGGAAGACGCGAAAATGAGCACCGCCACTCTCGATACCTCCGACATCGACCAGTATCTGGGCAAAGTCATGGACTTCTCGCCCCTGCGCGAGCCTATCGCCGCCAACGACATCCGGCGCTGGGTCCATGCCATGCACTATGCCAACCTGCTGCATTTCGATCCGGACTATGCCGCCGAGAGCCGCTGGGGCGGCCTCGTCGCGCCGCAGAGCTTCCCGATCGCCACGGACGACGGCCACGGCGCTGCTCCGGCCTGCGTCGGCTGCATTCCCAATTCGCACCTGCTGTTCGCGGGGGACGAATGGTGGTTCCACGGCCCGCGCATCAAGGCGGGCGACATGATCCGCAACGAGCGCATCCCCTTCGACTACACCGTCAAGGAAACCGGCTTCGGCCCCACCGCCTTCCAGCGCGGCGACAACAATTACTACAATCAGGACGGCGACCCGATCGCCCGGCAGCGCTCCACCTCGCTGCGCTACAATGCGCAAGCGGGCGGCGCCTCGGTGAGCGAAGCCGACTTCGCCGATCCCGAATGGCCGGACGAGGAGATGGACGGCATCGAAAAGCGCGTCTTCGCCTGGGTGCAGATGCTGCACGATCTGGGCCACAAGGAACGCTGGTGGGACGATGTGACCGTGGGCGATCAGCTTCCCGAGCGCGTGTTCGGCCCGCACTCAATCGCCAGTTTCGCCACCGAATGGCGCGCCTATATCGTCAACACCTGGGGCTCCATGAACCTGCGCAAGAACGATCTGGAAGCGCTGGGCTTCACCCGCGAAATGGCCGGGTACGAAAACGATCCGGACATGATGAAGGTCAACCCCTTCCTCACCGACGGCGCCTATTACGGCCCCTCGCGCGGGCACCTGTTCCCCAAGTACGCCCGCCGCATCGGGATGCCGCGCGGCTATGGCTATGGCGCCTCGATGGGATCGTGGGTGACGGACTTCCTCT
>NZ_JALHLG010000045.1 GCF_022832375.1 Novosphingobium beihaiense | reverse complement strand
CGAAAACGATCCGGACATGATGAAGGTCAACCCCTTCCTCACCGACGGCGCCTATTACGGCCCCTCGCGCGGGCACCTGTTCCCCAAGTACGCCCGCCGCATCGGGATGCCGCGCGGCTATGGCTATGGCGCCTCGATGGGATCGTGGGTGACGGACTTCCTCTCCGGCTGGGCGGGCGAGCACGGCATGGTGGTGCACTCCACCGCCAACTACCGCGGCCCCGCTCTGACCGGAGACATCACCATCCAGAGCGCCGAAGTGGTGGACAAGATGGTCGACGGCGAAGGCCGCCACCTCGTTCAGGTCAAGCACCTCATGCAAAACCAGAAGGGCGTGAAGATGTGCCTGGGCACCGCCGAAATCGCGCTGCCGAAGAAGGCGGGGTAGCAGCGCATCAATCCTCCCTGTCGCGCAGCGATGGGGAGGGGGACCGCCAGCGAAGCTGGTGGTGGAGGGGGAAGAAACCCCTCCGTCACGCACTTCGTGCGCGCCACCTCCCCATCGCTGCGCGACAGGGAGGACTGGCCACGCCGGCCTTTCCTGCTTTTTTCGCCTTTCGCGGCACAACACTCTGCGAAAAAAGACGCGCGCCCCGGAACCTCCATCGTATCTCATGAATTTGAACGCATACGGGTCTCGCCCTGTCTCTTCTCTCCCTCTTTTCCCGCCAGCGGTTCATCAAACGTTGCGCCTGCGGGGGACAGGAACGGCGGCACAGGTTCGAACAGGTGTTTTCAGGAGGCCATGAAATGAAGAAACTGCTGCTGGCTCTGACGGCTGCCGCCGCCGCGCTTTCGGCTGTCCCTGCCGCTGCGGATCCGCCGCGCCATGCGCCCGCATATGGCCGGTACGATCACCGCCACGACTACCGGGACCGCCGTTATGACAGGCACCGGCGCTATGACCGGCGCATCTACGATTCGCGCGGCCGCTATGTCTCGCCCCGCCGCATCACCCGCCATTCCCATGTCTGGCGCGGGCGTGACGGCCGCTACTACTGCCGCCGCGACAATGGCACGACCGGGCTGATCATCGGTGCGGGCGTGGGCGCGCTGGCAGGCCACGAAATCGCTGGGCGCGGCGACAAGACGCTGGGCGCGCTGCTCGGCGGCGTACTGGGCGGCGTGCTCGGGCGCGAGATCGACCGGGGCAAACTGCGCTGCCGCTGATCAGGCCGCGCAAGACGCACAAACGAAAAGGCGCGCCGCCAGCCGGGCGGCGCGCCTTTCTTGTGCCTTCCGCAAACAGCGGATTCGCTCAATCCGCCATATCGAGCACGATGCGCCCTTCGATCTCGCCCTTGTGCATGCGGCCGAAAATGTCGTTGATATTCTCCAGCTTCTCGGTCGCCACAGTTGCCTTCACCTTGCCGTCGCCCGCGAAATCGAGCGATTCCTGAAGGTCCAGCCGGGTGCCGACGATCGAACCGCGCACGGTAATGCCGTTCAGCACCATGTCGAAGATCGGCAGCGGGAAATCACCCGGCGGCAGCCCGTTCAGCGCCACCGTGCCACCGCGCCAAACCATGCCCAGCGCTTGCTCGAAGGCCTTCGGGCTCACCGCCGTCACCAGCACGCCCTGTGCGCCGCCGCTCGTCTCGCGCTTGATCGCGGCGGCGGGATCGCGTTCGGTCATGGCATTGACCGTGACGCTCGCCCCCAGCCTGCGCGCCAGATCGAGCTTGGCATCGTCGATATCGACGGCCGCCACGTTCATGCCCATCGCCTTGGCATATTGCACGGCCATATGGCCCAGCCCGCCGATGCCGGACACCACCACCCAGTCGCCCGGCCGGGTGTCGGTCATCTTGAGCCCCTTGTAGACCGTTACGCCCGCGCAGAGCACCGGTGCGATTTCGGTGAACGAGACATTGTCCGGCAGATGGCCGACGAAGTTGGGATCGGCGATCACATAGTCCGCAAAGCCGCCGTTCACCGAATAGCCGGTGTTGAGCTGCTCCTCGCACAGGGTTTCCCAGCCGCCCAGACAATGCTTGCAATGCCCGCAAGCAGTATAGAGCCACGGCACGCCAACCCGGTCGCCTTCCTTCACATGCTTCACCCCGGCACCGACGGCGGAAACGAAGCCCACGCCTTCGTGGCCGGGAATGAACGGCGGCTCGGGCTTCACCGGCCAGTCGCCTTCCGCTGCATGCAGGTCGGTGTGACACACACCGGAGGCCTGGATCGCCACCTGGATCATGCCAGGGCCGGGTTCGGGCACGGGCACTTCCTCGATCACCAGCGGTTTGCCGAACTCCCGCACGACAGCGGCCTTCATGGTCTTCGACATCGTAAATCTCCCATTGTTTTCAGAGCGATTCAGGCAAGATGACAGGGCATAGGATTGCAGAGACATGGCAGGCAATAACGGTTCATCGCACAGCCCCGCCCCCTGTCTCGAATGTGAGACGGTGCCTCGGTTACAACCGGTTCACCTCTCCCTGAGCCCCGCTCACCGCGCTTTTCGCGCCTTGTGCAGCCGTTCATCTGAGGTTGTGGACCCATGAACAAGTTCGGGCGTTACCTCCACCGAACCACCCAGCAAGTATGAGGGCAAATCTTATGCGCAAAGCTATTCTGGCCGCTTCGATGGCGGCGCTCACCATCCCGGCGGCCACCGCGTTCACCGTTCCCGCCGAGGCGCATGGCCACCGCCACCACGACCGCCGCGAATATCACCGGACCGACAACGGCATCCGTTACTGGCGCGGCGAAAACGGCCGCTATTATTGCCGCAAGTCCAACGGCACGACCGGCCTCCTGGTCGGCGGCGTAGCAGGCGCTCTGGTCGGCCGGGCGATCGACACCCGCGGCGACCGTGCCACCGGCACGATCCTCGGCGCCGCCGCGGGCGCCCTGCTCGGCCGCGAAGTGGACCGCAACCACTCGCGCCCGCGCTGCCGCTGATCACACTGCCGTCATGAGAAAGGCGCGCTGCCGCATATGGCAGCGCGCCTTTTCAACTTCCGGGCCCGCTCCGGCGATTCCCGGTGCAATTGCGGCAAGGGCCCTTTCCTACACGGCACGGCTATGCTCCAATGGCCTGGATGCCTGTCCTTCTTTCCCCTGTCTTTCCCGTCCTTTCCTCCGGCTGCGGAGCCTGTCCGGCCAGGGGACCGGGTTCTTCCTCTGGACAGTGTAAACCGTGTCAACCTGCGTTCGGCATTGTGAATTGTCGGGGAGCGTTCGCGTGAATTCACGGCCTGCCATGCTCGTGACAGGCGGCGCCAAGCGAATCGGCGCGGCCATCGCGCGGGCCTTTGCCGGGGCGGGGTGGCACGTGGTGATCCATTACGGAACCTCCCAGGCGCAGGCCGAAGCGCTGGCCGCCGAACTGCCCTCCGCCGAAATCGTGAGCTGCGATCTCAACGACTGGGAACAGGGCCCGGCGATGATCGCCGCGCTGGCCGAGCGGCTCGATGACTGGCGGCTTCTCGTCAACTGCGCCAGCGTGTTCGATCTCGATACCGCGCAGGATCTGGAACCGGCGGTCTTCGAAACCGCCATGCGGGTCAACGCCGGGATGCCCGCGCGCATTGGGCAGGCTTTTCTGGCGCAGGCGCGCAGCCCGCAAGGGCGGCGGCTGATCCATGTGACCGATCAGAAACTGCACAATCCCAACCCCGATTTCTTCTCCTACACGATGAGCAAGCACGCGCTCGCATCAACGATCCGGATGCTGTCCATGGCGCGCGCCGATCCGCGCGACCGCATCTATGGCATCGCGCCCGGGGCGATCCTCGCCAGCCACGACCAGACCGAGGCGGAAGCCGAGATCTCGCACCGCATGAACCTGCTCCACCGCAAGGCCACCCCCCGCGACATTGCTGGTGCCGCCCTGTTTCTCGCCGGCGGCTGGCTCGCCAGCGGAGAAACCGTTTTCGTCGATTCCGGCCAGCACCTGCTCGCGCAGGAACGCGATGTCCTGTTTCTGGCGCGGCAATGACAATGGCCGTGCACAGTGAATGCGGCACTGGTCAACGCGATGAAAGCCGCTAGTCTGAAGTTCCCCCCTTGGGCTACGCCCGCAAGCTATTGAGTGCCATGGCCATTCTAGACCGTTTCCTGCAACGCGGCGTCCGCCAGGGCGTCCTCGAAGTTACCCGGCCCGACGGCAGCGTAAAACGCTTCGGGACGCCTGCCGAAGGCTTTCCAGACGTGCGGCTGCGTTTCACCAGTGCCGCGGCTGAGCGGAAGATCCTCACTGACCCCCGCCTTGGCGCGGCCGAAGCCTTCATGGACGGCGAACTGGTGATCGAAGAGGGCGATATCATGGCCCTCGTCCAGCTCCTGCGCGCCAACAGCCGCTGGGACAAGGGTGGCGAAGTCCGCGAAAGCTCCGCCTTCAAGAAAGTGCGCGCCCGCGCGGTGACGCTGATCGACGGGGTGAATCGCGCCACCCGGGCCAAGGCCAACGTCGCCCATCACTATGACATCGGCAACGCGCTCTACCGGCTGTTCCTCGATGCCGATCACATGCAGTATTCCTGCGCCTACTGGCCGCGCGAGGATATGAGCCTGGAGGAAGCGCAGGAGGCCAAGCTCGCCCACATCGCCGCCAAGCTGGCACTCGAACCCGGCCAGAAAGTACTCGATATCGGCTGCGGCTGGGGCGGCATGGCAATCTATCTGGCCCGTCATGCGGACGTTTCCGTCAAAGGCATCACGCTGAGCGAGGAACAGCTTGCGCTGGCCCGGGAACGCGCCACGGCGGCAGGCGTGGCCGGGCGGATCGACTTCGAGCTGGTCGACTACCGCGATCTGGCCGCGCGCGGCGAGCGGTTTGACCGCATCGTCTCGGTCGGCATGTTCGAACATGTCGGCCAGGCGCAGTTTCCCCGCTTCTTCCGCGACTGCGCGAAGATGCTCGATGACGACGGCGTGATGCTGCTCCACACCATCGGCCGCATGGGCGGCCCCGGCGCCACCGATGCCTTCACCCGCAAGTACATCTTCCCCGGCGGCTATATCCCCGCGCTCAGCGAGACGGTAGCAGCCAGCGAAAAGGTCCGCCTGATCGCCACCGACGTCGAAAATCTGCGTCTGCACTACGCCTTCACCCTGCGCGAATGGTACAAGCGCTGTGTGGCGAACAAGGAGGCGATCATCGCTCTTTACGACGAGCGCTTCTACCGCATGTGGACCTTCTACCTCGCCGGGGCGACGGCTGCGTTCGAAAGCGGAAGCATGTGCAATTACCAGATCCAGTACGCCCGCAACCGCCATGCCCTGCCCCTGACGCGCGGCTATATGGCCCAGCGGGAGGCGCAGTTCCTGCAAAGCCGGTGAAAACCCGGCATTGCGCCGCGCGCCCCACACTGTTAGGCGCGCGTCGCATTTCCCGCGTTTCCAGTGGAGCTCGCAGAGTCCATGTCCGATATCAAGAAGGTCGTCCTCGCCTATTCCGGCGGTCTCGATACCAGCGTCATCCTCAAGTGGCTGCAGGTCACTTACAATTGCGAGGTGGTGACCTTCACCGCCGACCTCGGCCAGGGTGAGGAGCTTGAGCCCGCCCGCGCCAAGGCGCAGCTCATGGGCGTGCCGGACAAGCACATCTATATCGACGACCTGCGCGAGGAATTCGTGCGCGATTTCGTCTTCCCGATGTTCCGCGCCAATGCCCGCTACGAAGGCGACTACCTGCTCGGCACCTCGATCGCGCGCCCGCTGATTTCCAAGCGCCTGATCGAGATCGCCCGCGAAACCGGCGCCGATGCCATCGCCCACGGCGCCACCGGCAAGGGCAACGATCAGGTCCGCTTCGAACTCAGCGCCTATGCGCTCGATCCCAGCATCAAGGTCATCGCCCCCTGGCGCGAGTGGGATCTCAACTCCCGCACCGCCCTCATCGCCTGGGCCGAGCAGCACCAGATCCCGGTGCCTAAGGACAAGCGCGGCGAAAGCCCCTTCTCCACCGACGCCAACCTGCTGCACACTTCCTCCGAAGGCAAAGTGCTGGAAGACCCGTGGGAAGAGACCCCGGACTATGTCTACTCGCGCACCGTCAATCCCGAGGATGCGCCGGACCTGCCGGAATACATCACCATCGACTTCGAGAAGGGCGACGGCGTTGCCCTCAACGGCGAAGCGATGAGCCCGGCCACGCTCCTCACCGCCCTCAACGAGCTGGGCCGCAAGCATGGCATCGGCCGCCTCGACCTCGTCGAGAACCGCTTCGTCGGCATGAAGTCGCGCGGCATGTACGAGACGCCGGGCGGCACCATCTACGCCGCCGCCCACCGCGGCATCGAACAGATCACGCTCGACCGGGGCGCCGCCCACCTCAAGGATGAGCTGATGCCCAAGTATGCCGAGCTCATCTACAACGGCTTCTGGTTCGCCCCGGAGCGCGAGATGCTGCAAGCCGCGATCGACCACTCGCAGGAGCGCGTCAACGGCACCGTGCGGCTCAAGCTCTACAAGGGCAGCGCCTCCGTCGTTGGCCGCAAGAGCCCGGATTCGCTCTATTCCGAACGCCACGTCACCTTCGAGGACGACGCCGGCGCCTACGATCAGAAGGACGCGGCAGGCTTCATCAAGCTCAACGCCCTGAGGCTCCGTTTGCTCGCCCAGCGCGATCGCTGAGTCTTTCCAACCGGTTAACCGCATCAGGCGGCCCGTTGCCAAAGCGCGGCGGGCCGCTTTTGCATGGCTAGCCCCCCGCAGGCCCAGCCTGTAGGAGTCCCGCCATCGTCAACGGCGAAGCGTGGTCAGTTTTGTCATTTCAGCACACCGGTTTTCTCGCAGCCCTGGCGATGACGGCCACTCTGCCGCTTGCGGGACCGGTTCATGCCGATGCCGCCGTTGAACCCTCCGCCTCCGTTGCCGCCATCGCCCCGGCCGTGTCCACCGACGCGGACGCAGTGACGGAACCGCAGTTCGAGCCGTTCGGCGAAGGCGTCGCCAGCTACTACGGCCCCCGTTTCGCTGGCAACCGCACCGCCAGCGGCGAACCGTTCGACCCCGCCGCCCTCACCGCCGCGCACCGCACCCTGCCCTTCGGCACCCAGGTGCAAGTAACCAACGAGGCGACTGGCGACACGGTCATCGTCACCATCAACGACCGCGGCCCCTTCCACGCAAACCGCGTGATCGACCTTTCGCAAGCCGCCGCCCAACAGATCGGCCTTGTCCGCAGAGGCCACGGCCGCGTCCAGCTCGCCGTCCTCGCCCCCTCTAACTAACCCCCGCCAACGGACACCCCGCTGCGCAGGCCGCAAGCCCGCGCGGCGCCCTGCGCGCCGGGGGCACACTCGCGCCGCGTTCCGCCGCCTGGCGCGCCTTTTCCGGATCTGCTGAAAAAGTCAGACCGGCACGGCAACAGCAGGGGGGGGGAGCTGCGCCGTACCGGCCTTCACAGCCGCAAACGGCATAACCCGCATTCCGTTCCCGGCCTTTTCGCGCCCTTCGTCCAACCGTTCCGGGGCTGCGGCGAGTCGCCAGGTTGACACGGTTTACACAGTCCAGAGGCAAATCCGGTCCGGGCCCATCCAAAGATTTGTACTCGGCAGGCCCCGCCTGCGCGCCGCCGTTCTGCGCCTCTCCCGAAGCCCCCGCGCCATCGCGAACCGCCAGACCGCCCTCCGCCGCGAACGCCGCATCCACCCGGCCAAAGGCACAGCCCTGCCAGCCGTCCCAGCGCGCCGCGCTCGCCTCGCGAAAGGCACTATAGAGCGGCAACGGCGGATAGACCGGATCGGGCAAGTGCTCCGGCCGGTCCTCCTCGTGCGGCCCGCAGCCATGCGCCTCCTCATAAGCCCGCTCGACTTCCCCGGCCGCCTCGTCCCACGCCCCATTCGCCGCGATCCACGCAGGCTCGGCGCTGGAGAGCACATAGGCCGCCCGCCCCGGCGGCAGCGGCAGGGGATCATGCGCCCCGCCCCAGTCCTCCAGCGCGCGGTCCGCTTCCAGCACGCGCGCATCCGCGCTCACGGCATCGGCGCCTTCCGCGCCCGCCTCGTCCTGCTCGAAATGCGCCTCCGGCCGCTCGCCCGCGACCATCGCCAGCAACTCGTCGAAACGGTCCTCGCAAGGCCCGGCCTCCTCGGCCATCCGGTCGAGCCGCGCGAGGTGCGCCAGCAACAGCCGAGTGTCATAGCGCCGCTTCTTGCCCACCAACTCGCCCCGGAACCACACCGCCTCCTCGATCCCGTCGAGCGCGCGCGTCGCCAGCACTTCCTCGGCATGGCGCCGCGCCAGCACCAGCGCCGCCTGCCACCCTTGCGCAAAGGCCCCGTCGCGCCGCCGCAGCAGATAGGCCGACTGCCGGCTCATCCCCACCCGCGAGGCTGCCGCCCGCACATCGCCCTTCTCCGCCAGATGATGGAGAAACCGCAGCTTGCGATCCCCGTCCCAGGCATGATGCGGCACGAAAGCGGGATCGTCGCACGCAGGCGGCTTGCGGCAAAACCCGCCTGTCGCCGGACAGGCCCACTCGCTGACCACCCCATCCGGCGAAGGCACCGCGCGCGGCGGCACATCGCCATCGTAAAGCTCGTCATAAGAGGGATAGCGCGCCGCAAACCAGGCATCGTCGCGCTGGTCGATCGGCAGATCGTCATCGGGAAGCCCAATGTCCCGCTCCACCGGAATCCACCCCCGCCCAAACCGAGTAGGCGGACAATCCCGTTCCTCCCCGAGCTCGTCTCGGGGAGGGGGACCGCCCGGCCCCGCCGGGTGGTGGAGGGGAAAATCCTCCCCCTTAGGGGGAGGGGGACCATCCGCAGGATGGTGGAGGGGCACAGGCGGCACATCCCGCCCTCCCCCGCTCACGCCAAGTTGATCGAAAGCCCCACCACCCAATTCATCCGAAAAGTCCGTCATCGTCCACCTCGCACAAAGCGGGAAACCCGCAGGAAGAGGCCACGGCACGGCCCGGACGGCGGCGCCGAGGTGAACGAACCATCTATCGCAGTTCGGGGGCTGTAGGAAAATGGTTTGAAGGGAAGAAGGACAATGCGAGGGCCATCGCCCTCGCGCTCCCCATACTGTCGGCGGTGTGCCTTGCGGCTAAGGTGGGCTCAAGACTTGGCGTCAAGCTCTGCCTTGCAGCACGCAAGGCGTCCCCGAATTCGGTAATGTCGATGACCGTCTCACGATTAGCCAATGATGTCTTCGACACCATCATCGCTCACACTTCTAATATTCAATCAACGACGCAATTTGGCGTTATGCCGATTGCGAGTACAGGACATCCGCCGTTTCGACCAGCATCCAAACGGTATAACAACTTACCCATCCAAGTAGTCGAAGCGCCAAATTTTTTATATACTTCTTTTGCGCCTTCCGTACCGTCTTTCTTTAAAACCCTTCCCAATCCACGAAAGAAATTCGAATCGAGACTTGAGCCACGTGTCAGGATTGCACCAACGTCGACAGCCCCAGCATCGTAAAATGCAGAAAACGCATACAAATCCCGATCATAAGTCTGATCTTTGCTATTCCATTCAAGGTCTAAAGCGACTCTTCCTCGTAAAAAATCAATACGGTGGCCATCAAGAAAACCGTTCCGAACATATTCATCAAACACTAAATTCTTCTTTTTTGCATGAAGGAGTTTCACATGCAAATCTGCTGAAATTCGGGTTTCGCGCCAACCTTCGCTTTCTAAAAAGAGCGTATCAACGTATTTTGCAATCTGCCCTTTACTCCCGCCCGGAAAGCGGATCATCTCCTTTGTTATACTAAATTTCTCTAATCCGGCGACAATGCTATCAAAGTGCGCGGAAAACCCTCCCTTTAGAATGGAGGCCGCATTCCGGTAACTGAAAATCTCAAACTTTTCACAGAGCTCAGCGCCAAAAATCGCCTCTACCAACTCTTTAGGATCCGCTCCCCTACCAGTAGAGACATCCAACTGCCCCTCAAAATCCTCATCAAATTCTTCAACGTCATCGTCATCCGCCATGTCAGTCATTCTGCCGCAATCGCCCGAGAGTTGAACTTGTACGTATCCCATGTAGGCTCATAACTCTCGTCAGCCTGATTGCCCCACACTGTCCAGCCCTTGCGGCTGCCACGGCTGAACATTTCGAGCCGTGGCCCCCAACTGCAATCCTCAATAATCTTGTACTGCTCGTCAGGCTTCCGACTGTGCTCCCGCTTTCGCGATTGAATCATGTTGACCTGGCTACGACCCGGATCAAGCGTTCGTGCATTCTTGCCTCGCACACCGAACAACAACAGTTCCGTAACATTGCGAAAATAGAAGCCGACGCCGCGTCCATCGGAGCCGCCATCCTTGCGAACCTTATGCCAAACGATGTTCGAAATGTATCGGAACCCCCACGCTTCCATCACCCGAAGACCATCAGGCAGCAGCGCATTGGGCACCCAAAGGTACAGATGGGCGGGATCAGCGGTGACATCAGCCACCGGCAAATCGCAAATTTCATCAAGAGTCATCGTTCCGTAGCGATTGAGGCGCTTGTGCTCAGGCGCCACTTTTCCGGTCCGATTCTGAAATTGCCACGGCGGATCAGCTAGAACCGTGCCGAATGATTTGCCATTGGCTAACGCCAACAGGTCTGCACCTGCCTCGGAAAGATTGCGATCTTGGAACATAACCAGATCTTTCCGCAAAATTCGACTCCTTGTCAACCTGACGCTACCTGCCATTGATCGCTTCCGGATGCAGTTTCCAGACTAAACGAAAACATCCGATGCCTCCTGCAAGTTTGGCATATTTGCAGAGGATAAATCTGAAATTGGCCAAAAAGAGGCTCCCCGAGCAAGTTCGGGGAGGATTTGTCACTTCTCCAGCAACGGCTTCAAATAATGCCCCGTGAACGAGCGCGGGTTCTGCACCACCTCTTCCGGCGTCCCCTCCGCCACCCCCGCCTTCGCGGGGGCAGGCATCATTGCCGCACGTCGAGCAAGGGCTTGAGGTAGTGCCCGGTAAAGGATCTCGGTTCCTTGACGATCTGTTCGGGTGTGCCAGCGGCAATGATCTCCCCGCCGCGCACGCCGCCTTCGGGGCCGAGGTCGATGATCCAGTCGGCGGTCTTGATCACGTCGAGGTTGTGTTCGATCACCACCACCGAATTGCCCTGGTCGACAAGGCGGTGGAGCACTTCGAGCAGTTTGCGCACGTCCTCGAAGTGGAGGCCGGTGGTCGGCTCGTCGAGGATGTAGAGCGTCTGCCCGGTCGAGCGGCGGGCGAGTTCCTTGGCGAGTTTCACGCGCTGGGCCTCGCCGCCCGATAGCGTCGTCGCCTGCTGGCCCACCTTGACGTAGCCGAGGCCCACTTCGTTCAGCATGTGCATCTTGTCGCGGATCGGCGGCACCGCCTTGAAGAACTCTTCCGCGTCCTCGATCGTCATGTCGAGCACGTCGGCGATCGAGTGGCCCTTGAACTTCACTTCCAGCGTCTCGCGGTTGTAGCGCTTGCCGTGGCATTCCTCGCACGTCACATAGACGTCGGGCAGGAAGTGCATCTCGATCTTGATCAGGCCGTCGCCCTGGCACGCCTCGCACCGGCCGCCCTTGACGTTGAAGCTGAAGCGCCCGGGCTTGTAGCCGCGCGCTTCCGATTCCGGCAGGCCCGCGAACCAGTCGCGGATCTGGGTGAAGGCGCCGGTGTAAGTGGCCGGGTTGGAGCGCGGGGTGCGGCCGATCGGGGACTGGTCGATCTCGATCACCTTGTCGCACATTTCAAGGCCGGTCACGCGGTCATGCGGCCCGGCGATCACCCGCGCCCCGTTCAGCGTGCGCGCCGCGGCGGCGTGGAGCGTGTCGAGCGTGAGGCTGGACTTGCCCGAGCCGGAAACCCCGGTGACGCAGCAGAAGGTACCGAGCGGGAACTTCGCCGTCACCCCGGTGAGGTTGTTGGCGCGCGCGTTCTCCACGGTGACGAAGTGGCCGTTGCCCTTGCGGCGCGTCTCGGGCACCTCGATCCGGCGGGTGCCGTTGAGGTATTGGGCGGTGAGGCTGGTCTTGCTTTTCAACACTTGCTTGAGCGTGCCTTCGGCCACCACCTCGCCCCCGTGGACGCCCGCGCCGGGGCCGAGGTCCACCACATGATCGGCGGTGCGGATCGCGTCCTCGTCATGCTCGACCACGATCACCGTGTTGCCAAGGTCGCGCAGGCGCTTGAGCGTTTCCAGCAGCCGGTCGTTGTCGCGCTGGTGGAGGCCGATGCTGGGCTCGTCGAGCACGTAGAGCACGCCCGACAGCCCCGAGCCGATCTGGCTGGCGAGCCGGATGCGCTGGCTCTCCCCGCCCGAAAGCGTGCCGCTCGTGCGGTCAAGGTTGAGGTAGTCGAGCCCGACGTTGTTGAGGAAGCCGAGCCTCTCGTTGATCTCTTTCAGGATGGCCTTGGCGATCTGCTGCTGCTGGCTGGTGAGCTTGCCCTCCAGCGCACCGAACCATGCGAAGGCATCGGCCACCGAAAGCCGTGCGGCATCGGCAATGTCGCTGCCCGCGATCTTGACGCTGAGCGCCTCGGGCTTGAGGCGCTTGCCGTCGCACACTTCGCAGGGCTGCGCGGTCTGGAACTTGGAAAGCTCCTCGCGCATCCACGCAGAGTCGGTCTGGATCATGCGTCGGTTGAGATTGCCGATCACGCCTTCGAACGGCTTGGTGACGGTATATTCCTTGCGCCCGTCCTTGAACGTCAGCGGCACCGGCGCGCCCGCGGTGCCATAGAGAATGACGATACGCACTTCCTTGGGCAGATCGTGCCAGGGCGTGGTGAGATCGAACCCGAAATGCGCGGCGAGGCTGGAGAGCACCTGCATGTAATAAGGGCTGGGCGGATTGGACTTGGCCCAGGGCACGATAGCGCCCTGCTTCAGCGTAAGGGCCTCGTTCGGGACCACCAGTTGCGGATCGAACAGTAGCTTCTCGCCCAGCCCGTCGCAGGCCGGACAGGCCCCCTGCGGCGCGTTGAACGAGAACAGGCGCGGCTCGATCTCCTCGATCGTGAAGCCGGAGACCGGGCAGGCGAACTTTTCGCTGAAGACGATGCGGTTGGGGGGGAGGCCTGCGCCCTTGAGGTTCTTACCCTGTGCGCGGCCTTCGACAGGCTCAGGCTGAGCGGGACTGGTTTCAGAACCACCCTCCGCTCGCCCTGAGCTTGTCGAAGGGCCCATCACCTCAGCCACCGTCTTGTCCGCCAGATCGGCATAGGCCAGCCCCTCGGCCAGCTTGAGCGCCTGTTCGAAGCTGTCGGCCAGCCGCGTCTGGATGCCGTCCTTCACGGCGATGCGGTCCACCACCACTTCGATGTCGTGCTTGTACTTCTTGTCGAGCGCGGGGGCGTCCTCGATCTGGTAGAGTTCGCCGTCGATCCGCACGCGGGTGTAGCCTGCCTTCTGCCACTCGGCCAGTTCCTTGCGGTATTCCCCCTTGCGCCCGCGCACCACCGGCGCGAGCAGATAGAGCCGCGTGCCTTCGGGCAGCGCCATCACCCGGTCCACCATGTTGGACACCGTCTGCGCCTCGATCGGCAAACCGGTGGCAGGCGAATAGGGCACACCCACCCGCGCCCAGAGCAGGCGCATGTAGTCCCAGATCTCGGTCACCGTCGCCACGGTGGAACGCGGGTTGCGGCTGGTGGTCTTCTGCTCGATCGAGATCGCGGGGGAAAGCCCGTCGATATGCTCGACATCGGGCTTCTGCATCATCTCCAGAAACTGGCGCGCATAAGCGGAGAGGCTCTCCACATAGCGCCGCTGCCCCTCGGCATAGATCGTATCGAACGCAAGGCTCGACTTGCCCGAACCCGAAAGCCCGGTGATGACAATCAGCTTCTCGCGCGGAAGCTCGATATCGAAACCCTTGAGGTTATGCTCGCGCGCGCCGCGTACCGTGATGTGGGAGAGACTCATGGAAAGGCTGTGTTCCAGATTTGTTCGCGTCCTGCAAGAGGCGCCGGGACGGGACTTCACAGATGGGCACGCAACAGCTCATCGCAATCCCTTTGCCTTGCCTGCGGTACGGCGGCATGATCGCAGCCAAGGGACAAAAGGACCGGGACGGACATGAGGGTATCGCACTTCGCGCCCGCGCTTTGCGCGCTGGCTTTCGCGGCAGGGTTGGGACAAGCACCGGCAAGGGCCGACGATCCCAGAGATCCGGCCATGCGCACGGCCGAGGCGCGCGCACGCGACAAGGCCATTATCAAGCAGCTCAACGAAGACCAGATCGCCTACGTGCGCGAACGCGATGCCCGCTACGCCGAAGGCTGGGACGCCTACCGCCGCGCGCGGGGGAACAACCGTTACGAAGCGCCTGCCTACGAAGCGGACCGGCGCGCCTACAGCGATGCGCACAGCGAGTACGAAGCGGCGATGGCCGAATGGCGCCGCGACGTTGCCGCCTGCCGCGCGGGGTACTACGAACACTGCGCGCGATGAAGGCACCCCGCCTGCACATCCTCCTGCCGGTTTGCGGAGCCATGCTGCTGATCGCACAGCCACTGGCCGCCACGCCCGCGAAGGCCCAGCCTCCCGCCGCCACCGGCCCAGCAGACACCGGCCCCGAGTCCGGAGATCCCGAGGCCCGGCGCAAGGCGCTCAACCTCGAACAGGCGCGCCTTGCACGCAAATGGCAGGAAACCAGCACCGCCAGCCGCAAAGCGCATGACGCGGCCGCAAGCCGCGCCAAGATGCAAAGGCTGCGCGACAATGCCGCCTATTCCGCGGCACTGGCGGCCCATCAGAAAGCCGAAGACCAGTATCGGACCGACTACGCCGCATGGGAAAAGACCGCCGCCGCCTGCAAACGCGGTGACAGGAAACTCTGCCCCAGCCCGAAGCGGAAATAGCGAACACAGCCGTGCACAACCGCATGGCACGCCCTCCGGCGGTCCTTGCGCCCGCAGCGCGGGAGACTAGGATAAGCCCATGCTGAAAATGGGATATATCGCGCTGGCAACGGCGCTGGGCGCAGCCACGGCGCAACCGGCCTTAGCCAAAGTCTCCGTCGATGCGGATCGCATCGTGGAAGATGTGAAGACACTGGCTTCGGACACGTTCGAAGGCCGCGCGCCCGGCACCGTGGGCGAGGAGCGCACGATCGGCTACCTGATCGCGCGGATGCAGGACACCGGGCTCGAACCCGCCGGACCGGACGGGCAATGGGTGCAGACGGTGCCCCTGCTGCACACCGCCCTGCAACCTGCGAAAACCATGGCCTTCACTACGCCCAATGGCACGATGCCGGTAGCACAGGCCAAGGATGTCTACGTCTCCACCGTGCGGGCCGACGACGAAGCCGTAATCGCCAAGGCGCCAGTCGTCTTCGCCGGCTACGGTGTCGATGCCCCCGAACGCGGGTGGGACGATTTCAAGGGCGCGGATCTCAAGGGCAAAGTCGTCGTCTTCCTCGTCAACGACCCCGATTTTGCCGCGGCCAAGGGCGAAGCGCCCTATGGCAAGTTCGGCGGGCGGACGATGACCTATTACGGCCGCTGGACCTACAAGTTCGAGGAAGCCGCGCGGCAAGGCGCCGTGGGCGCGCTGATCGTGCACGAGACCGAGGCGGCGGGCTATGGCTGGAACGTCGTGATCAGCCCCGGCGGTGAGAACTACGATATCGTGCGCAAGCCGGAAGATCTTACCACCCTCAAGCTGCAGGGCTGGATTTCGGGCGATGCGGCGAAGGCGCTGTTCGCGAAGGCCGGGCTCGATCTGGAGAAGCTGCGCACCGATGCCCGCAAGGCCAGCTTCAAACCGGTGCCGCTCAAGGGCGTTACCTTCGATGCCGATGTGCCGGTGACGCACGAACAGATCGCCAGCCACAACGTGCTCGGCCGCATTCCCGGCACCTCGCATCCGGACGAAGTGGTGATGTTCGGCGCGCACTGGGATGCCTATGGCAAGGGTGCGCCCGATGCGCAGGGCCGGATCTATCGCGCCGGGGCCAATGACGATGCGCTGGGCATTGCCGGTATCCTCGACATCGCGCGGGCCATGAAAGCCGGGCCGCCGCCGCAGCGCAGCGTCGTCTTCGCGGCCTGGACTGCCGAAGAGCGCGGGCTGCTCGGCTCGGAGTACTACGCAGCGAACCCGGTCTATCCGCTGGACAAAACCGTCGCCAACCTCGCCATCGATATCCTGCAAACGGCAGGCGCGGCGAACGACGTGGTTCTGGTGGGCAAGGGGCAGGACACGCTGGAAGACGACATGGCGCGCGTCGCCGCCACGCAGGGGCGCACGGTCACGCCGGAAAGCCTGCCCGAACGCGGCCTGTTCTACCGCGCCGATCACTTCTCCTTCGCCAAGCGCGGGGTGCCGGTGATGCTGCTGATGGGCATCGCGGGGGCCGCCGATCTGAAGCAAGGCGGACGCGAGGCCGGGCAAGCGTGGATCGATGCCTATACCGGCCAATGCTATCATCAGGCCTGCGATGCCTATGGCCCGGACTGGAACCTGACCGGCGCGGTTCAGGATATCGATCTGATCGGCACTATCGGCGAAGAACTGGCCCATTCGCGGCGCTGGCCCGAATGGAAGCCGGGCTCCGAATTCAAGGCAATCCGCGACAAGAGCGCGAACCAGCGGGACTAGCTCATGCGGATCCGGCTCCTTGTCCCCGCCCTGCTGGCCCTTTCCCTCTCCGCCTGCGGAGCCGGAGTGCATTACCGGCCGGTCAGCGATACGCCGGTGCGGATCGGGCGGCCCTATACGATCCGCGGCGTCACTTATGCCCCGCAGCGCCAGCCGGGGTACGATATGCTCGGCTATGCCACATGGTACGGCAACGAGAGCGGGAACCAGACCGCCAATGGCGAACGCTTCCGCCCCAGCTGGATCACCGCTGCGCACAAGACGCTGCCGCTGCCCAGCTATGTCGAAGTGACCTCGCTCGATACCGGGCAGCGGATCCTCGTGCGGGTGAACGACCGGGGGCCGTTCGGCGATAGCCAGCGGATCATCGATCTGTCGCGCGGCGCGGCCGAACTGCTGGGCGTGCGGGTGAAAGGCAAGGCGGCGGTGCGGGTGCGCGTGGTCGAGCCTGCAGAGAAGGACCGCAAGGCGCTGCGCAAGGGCAAGCCCGCGCGTAAGCTCTCTCCAATTTCGCGGCGGGCGCTGGCCAATCTGCAGGCGCAGTTCGCACGCGGCGTCGGCCCGCGCTGACGGGACAGGCCGGCGCCGCGCGCCATTGTCGCGTTTACGACATTACCGAATTACCGGCGAACGGCTTCAGAAGTTGCTGAAATGCCCTTCGCGCCGCGCCTGCGCCCGCGCGGAAGCAATGATCGCCTTGGACTTTCCCGGCGGAGAAACGCGCGAAATCAGCCTGTTGACCGTGGTGCTTCCGCATGTGGGGCAGACCGGCTGATCGCTCGCCCGCATCAGCAGTTCGAAATCGGCGGCGCAATCGGGGCAGTGGAAATCGTACAGGGGCATCGGGTTTCCCGGTCAGTTTGAAAGGACGGGAAGCCCGATGCCAGTTTCGTGCCAGATGCGGCGCCTGTCAGGCCGCCCGTTCTTCGTAAAGCGCGGCTTCCTTGGCGATCAGGATATCGGCGAGGAACCAGTAGGCCTCTCCCCACGCGGCGAGAACCTCATCGGTAGCAGCGTCACCCAGCACGTCGCGGATCGCGGGCAGCAGCGCTTCGGCCACAAGCGGATAGTGCTCTGCCTTCACCCCGGTATCGCAATGCCGCTCCACCATGCGGCGCACCGGCGCATCGAGGTTCTGCAGCTTGTCCACATTCTGCGCATAGGCCAGGATCGCAGCGGCAAGGCGGCGCGGCTGCTCCCCCGATTCCTGTGCCGCCTGATCGAACATCGCCTTCACCGCCCCGTTCGTGAACAGACGCTCGTACATACGCGTGGTGATCGCGACGCCGTGCGCCTGCAGCGCGGGCGCCGTCGCCTTGACGGTGGCGATGGTCTGTTCGGAAAGCGCTGCGGCCATGTCGTAGCTCCTCTTCCATAAAAGATGCGATTCGAATGCATCTATACGCACGCGCAAAAAGATGTAAATAGAATGCATCATAATTCACATGGAAGGACCTGCCCTTTGCGCCTGACCGCGCACACCGATTACGCCCTGCGCATCCTGCTTCACGCCGCGCTGCTGGCGGACAAGGATGCCGATGGCCTGCTTTCCATCGCCGAGGTTGCCGAATCCCACGCGATCTCGCGCAATCATGCGATGAAAGTGGTGAACCTGCTCGCCAATGCGGGCCTGCTGGAAACGGTGCGCGGGCGCAGCGGCGGCTTCCGCCTGGGCAAACCGGCGCAGGATATCCGCCTGGGCGATGTCGTGCGGCTGACCGAGCCATGCCTTTCCCCGGCCGACTGCACACATTGCCTGCTACGCCAGACTTGCGGGCTGACGGCGATCCTCAACCGCGCAATGGGAGCCTTCCTCGACGAGCTCGACAAGCAGACGCTGGCCGATGCGGCAGCTGCCTCGCGCCTGCCCATGCTGGCGCTCTGACTCCATTTGGGCACTCCGGCCGGGAACTTTTGCCTGCCCTGCGGCGTTTTCTCTCCGAGAGGAGAGATGTCATGAATATCGGAGCCGAAATCCCCTTCCGCCGCAGCCGCCGGGGGCATGACGCAACCGGGTCGCTGATCTTCGACCGCGAGCGTGAGAACCGCGTGCGCGAGGAGAAGGAATCGGAAGGTGCCGCAATGCGCGTGTGGATGAACGGGCACTTCTGCAAGCCCTGACACGCCTCTTCCCCTTTTCGCGGCAGCGCCGGGCGTAACAAGTTTGCGCGCCGGATCGCTGCCGCTTTGCATTTCCGCGCCTGCCTCGCGATCTGGCGAAACTCTCGTGCATTCGCTGTGCATCCCCTTGCAAAGCGGCGGATTCTCGGTTTCAAACGGCGCCCATGACCACTCCGGCAGCCCACCGCGCCGCATCTTTTGCTGCGCCCTTCCCCCATTCCGGCTGCCGCACCCCTGGAGAGCATGACAATGAAAATCCGGCTTATGGCCGCCGCCGCTCCGTTCGCCCTTGCTGCCACGCTGGGCGGCGCGGGCGCAACCGTGCCTGCTGAGGCCGAAACGGCCGCCGCGCCTGCCTACAATGGCCCCTTCGCGCAAGCGAGCACCCTGCCGTTCCACGCGCCCGATTTCGCCACGATCAAGGACAGCGACTATCTGCCCGCGCTCAAGGCCGGGATCGCCGCCAAGCGCGCCGAGATCGCAGCCATCGCCGGCAATCCGGCCAAGCCGACGTTCGAAAACACCGTCGTCGCCATGGAGCGCGCGGGAACCCTGCTCTCGCGCGTGGAAAGCGTGTTCGACCAGCTGGTGAGCGCCAACACCAACGACACGCTCGATGCCACCGACACCGCGACGTCCCCCAAGCTCACCGCACTGAACGACGAGATCTATCTCAACGACAAGCTCTTCAAGCGTGTGAAGGCCGTGCATGACAGCGCCGAGGGCAAGGCCCTGACCGGCGAGGATGCGATGCTGCTCAAGACCACCTATGCCAAGTTCGTGCACCGCGGCGCCGAGCTGGACGCGGCGCAGAAGGCGAAGCTCAAGCAGATCAACCAGCAGATCGCCGGACTGGAGACGCAGTTCTCGCAGAAGCTGACCGCAGGCACCGATGCCGCCGCGCCGGTGTTTGACAGCAAGGAGCAGCTCGCCGGTCTGCCCGAAGCCGATATCGCCGCCGCCGCCAAGCTCGCCGAAGCGAAAGGCATGCCCGGCAAGTACGTGCTGGCTCTGCTCAACACCACGCAGCAGCCCGCGCTGGCGCAGCTTACTGATCGCGCAAGCCGCAAGAAAGTGTTCGAGGCCAGCGTGACGCGCTGCACCAGCGGCGCGGACGACACCACCGGCGTGGTCAGCAAGCTGGCCGTGCTGCGCGCGAAGAAAGCCGAACTGCTCGGCCTGCCCAACTTCGCGACGTTCCAGATGTACGACCGCATGGTCAACACGCCCGCCAAGGCCACGGAATTCATGAAGGGCTTCGTCCCCGCGCTCGGCGCCACCCAGTCGCGCGAGGAAAAGATCCTCACCGAAGCGGCCAAAGCCGACGGCATTGCCAAGCTGGAGCCGTGGGACTGGGGCTTCTATGCCGAGAAGGTGCGCAAGGCGAAGTACGATCTCGACGATGCGCAGATCAAGCCCTACTTCAACGTGTGGAACACGCTGGAAAACGGCGTGTTCTATGCCGCCACGCAGACTTACGGCATCACTTTCAAGCGCCGCACGGACCTGCCGGTCTATCACCCCTCGATGCGGGTCTACGAAGTCTACGACAAGGACGGCAGCCCGCTCGCGCTGTTCTATTTCGATCCCTATGCCCGCCCCAACAAGCAGGGCGGCGCCTGGATGGGCAACTTCGTCGAGCAATCCGACCTGCTGGGCAACAAGCCGGTCGTGTTCAACACGCTCAACATCACCCCGCCCGCCAACGGCCAGCCGCCGCTCGCCACCTGGGATGACGTGACGACGATGTTCCACGAGTTCGGCCATGCCCTGCACGGCATGTTCGCCAGTCAGAAGTACCCCTCGCTCTCGGGCACCAACACGGCGCGCGATTTCGTGGAGTTCCCCAGCCAGTTCAACGAGAACTTCGCCACGGTTCCCGCCGTGCTGCAGCACTTCGCGAAGAACGAGAAGACGGGCGAGACGATCCCCGCCGCGCTGATGCAGAAGATCCAGGCGGCGGCGAAGTGGAATCAGGGCCTGTCCTTCGGCGAGCTGCTGGAAGCCTCCATGCTCGACATGGACTGGCACACGCTGACCCCGCAGCAGGCCACCCAGCCGCCGCTGGCTTTCGAGGCCAAGGCGCTGGCGGCGATGAAGGCGGAAGGCCTGCACACCGCGATGATCCCGCCGCGCTACCGCACGCCCTATTTCCGGCACATCTGGAGCAACGGCTATTCGGCGGGTTATTATGCCTACAACTGGACCGAAATGCTCGCGCACGACGGCTGGGACTGGGTGGAAAAGCACGGCGGCATGACCCGCGCCAACGGCGACCACATCCGCGCCACCTTCCTGGGCCAGGGCCACAGCAAGGACTATTCGGTGATGTACCGCAACTTCACCGGCCACGATCCGCGGCTTGAACCGATGCTCGAAGCGCGCGGGCTGACCGGCGGCGAGTAAACCGCACGCGCCGCAAACAGGCGCTCCAGCATTGCAGCAAAAACGGCCCGCCGCCATGGGCTCCTCCGGGAACCAAGGCGGCGGGTCATTCGTTGCGGCCACAGGGACAGGGCGGGTGCAATCTCAACAATGGCAAGTCCGATGGAGATTTGATCATGGCAAACGCGCCAGCCCAGCCGTTCCCCGATACGCCACTGCCCGAATGGGACTTGTTCTGGCTGCCGCACCACAATTCCGGCTGGTTTCTGGTGCGCGGCGTGCTGGCCATCCTGTTCGGCATTACCGCGCTGCTTCTGCCCGGAACCGCCGTTCTGGCCGCCGCGCTCGTATTTGCCGCCTTCACCTTTGCGGACGGGCTGTTCTCCCTGATCAGCGGATTGCGCGGCGCCCGCCATCACCGCGAACGCTGGGGCGCGCTTATCTTTAACGGGCTGACGGGAATAGCCGTCGGAGTGCTGTTCGTGCTCTGGCCGCTGACAAGCACGATGGCCTATGCCTTCCTGCTCGTGGCCATCATGGCCGCGTTCTATCTGACAACCGGCATTGGCCAGATCGCGGCAGCCATCCGCCTGCGCAAGGAGATGGAAGGGGAATGGGTGCTGGCTCTGCTGGGCGCCAGTGCCATCGTTCTGGGCGCGGCGCTGATCTACATCCTGTGGGCCCACCCCGGCGTCACGCTGCTGACCGTGGCCTGGCTTATCGGTTTCTACGCTCTGATGTCCGGTGTATTCCTGATCGCGTTATCGATCCGGCTGCGGCGCGCCTAAAGCGCTTTTCGGCCGATCTAACCCACCGACAGCGCGCGGGCGCCCGGTTCGCCCACCCAGCGGGCGGGGCAGCCCCAGACCCGTTCAACCACTTCGGAGCCGAGCGCGAATTCGGGGGCGCCGTCGGCGGCGAGGCTGCCCTTGTCGAGCACGATCACCCGGTCCGCGTGGTTCATCGCCATCGCCAGATCGTGCAGCACCAGCACGACCCCGCGCCCCAGGTCCGACTGCTCGCGGAAGCGGCGGACGAGCGAGGCGGCATGCGCGAGGTCGAGGCTGGCCAGTGGCTCGTCGGCCAGCAGCCAGCTCGGCTCCGTCGCCAGCACCCGCGCCATCAGCGCCCGTGCGCGCTCGCCGCCCGAAAGCTGCGAAACGCGGCGGTGGCGGAAGGCATCGAGGTCCATTGCCGCGATCGCCTCATCGACGGCGGCCTGCGCCTCACCGCGCCCCGCATTACGCCAGGGCAGCCGTCCCAGAGCGACCAGCACTTCCACCGAGAGATCCCAGGCCACTTCGGGCGATTGCGGCAGATAGCCGATGGCACGCGCGCGAACGTCATGGCGCAGGCTCTCCATCGGCTTTCCGCCGAATGCGATATGCCCCGTATCGGGCGGCACCAGCCCGGCAAGGCAGGACAGCAGCGTGGACTTGCCCGCGCCATTGGGCCCGCAGATCGCGGTCACTTCGCCCAGGTGGAAAGTCAGCGTCAGCCCCGCGATGCGCGCGTCCACGCCCAGATCGAGCGTCTGCAGGCTCATATCAGCCCCCTGCGCATACGCAGCAGCAGACGCAGGAAGAACGGCGCGCCCAGCAGTGCAAGCGCAATGCCCAGCCTCAGTTCGCCGCCGCGCAGCGGCATCACCCGGCACAGGCAGTCCGCCGCCAGCAGCAGCAACGCGCCTGCCAGCGCGCTCGGCACGATCAGCGAGCTGGGGCGCCGGTCCGTCAACGGGCGCACCATGTGCGGCACCATCAGCCCGACGAAGCTGATAATCCCCGCCACCGCCACACTCGCTCCCACGGTCAATCCGATCCCGAAGATCATCAGCGCCTGCAACTGGCGGGGATCGACGCCCAGCGAGCGCGCCGCCGCTTCGCCCAGCGCCAGCGCGTCAAGACTGCGCCCGGCCGCGATCAGCACGCCGATCCCGGCCAGCGTGAACGGCGCCGCGATCCAGACTTCGCGCCAGGAGCGGTCGGCCACCGCGCCCATCAGCCAGGTGACGATCTCACTCATGGCGAACGGGGTGGGAGACAGGCTGATGGCAAGGCTCATCAACGCGCCGGTCAGACTGGAGAGCATCAGGCCGGAAAGCGTGAACAGGGCAATGCCGCCTTCGCGCCCGGCGATCAGCGCCAGCAGCCCCATGGCTCCGCCCGCGCCCGCCAGCGCGAAAAGCGGCAGCACCCAAGGCGTGGCGGCATAACCGGTCCAGAAACTGAGCACCGCGCCCAGCGCCGCGCCCGGGGCGATGCCGAACAGGCCCGGGTCCGCCAGCGGATTGCGCAGAAACCCCTGCATCGCCGCGCCCGCAGCACCCAGCCCGGCCCCCAGCACCAGCGCCAGCACCGCGCGCGGCAAGCGCAACTGCATCAGGATCAGTGCAGCGTTCTGCGTGTGCGGCACGAAGGGATTGATCCAGACGCGCCCCGCCAGCAGCGACAGCGGCACGGCCAGGGCCAGCGCGGCCAGCAGCAGTAGTATGAGACGGCGGTTCATGATCCCGCCACAGCCCGCCGCACATGCGTCAGCCGCGCCAGCGCGCGCGGGATGGTGGGGCCGCCGCACCACAGCAGCCCGTTGTCGAACGGCACGCGCGCAGTGCCCTTCAGCGCGTCGAGCGCCGGGTGGTAGAGCATGTGGTCCTGATTGGAACGGGCATTGCCGACCGCGAAAATGACCTTGGGCGGATTGGCGAGCACGCGTTCGAGCGGCAGGTAATCGGCCTGCGACAGCCCGCGCGCGGCAACCCCGTTGGAGAAACCGGAACGGCCGAGCAGGTCCGCGATCAGCGTATCGTTGCCCGCGACGATCCCGCCCGATTCCCACATCAGCGCCGGCAGCGGCGCGGCTCCCGCGGGAGGCGCGCTTTGGGCCAGCGCCGTCTCTATGCGCTGCACCAGCGCGTTCCCGGCAGGGGCGTTTCCGGCCAGCGCGGCGAGATCACGGACTTGCTGTTCGGCGGCTGGCACGTTCGCGGGGATCGGGAACGTCACCACGCGCATGCCCAGATCGCGCAGCGCCTGCTGCGTCGCGGGTGGCAGGAAACTGCCCGCAACCACCACATCGGGTGCCAGCGCGGCCACTTCCTCCACCGCGCCCGACGTCGCCTGAAAGCGGCGCGCCAGACCGGGGTCCATCGAGCTGGAGGCCGGGTCCTGACTGTAGTGCGAAATGGCCAGAAGCTGCCCCGGCACGGTCACTTCGGCCAGGATCGCATCGGTGCAGGGGTTGAGCGAAACAATGGACGGCTGACCGCCCCCGGCCTCAGCCCCGGTCCGGCCGGACACGCCCGGCAGCGGCGCCTGCGAACAGGAGGCCAGCAGCATCCCCAGCACAGGCGCAATCAACATGGATATCCTGCCGCTGTTCCGGCGCATCCGGAACAGCGCACCTCCCCGCAGCCAAGCAGCGGGGAGGAACTTTGGATGGTCTGGCGTCAAATCTTCACCCGGATACCGGCGTAAGCCGCGCGTCCCGGCGTGCCATATGTGCGCACGACCTCGTAATGTTCGTCGAACAGGTTTTCCACGCGGCCATAGACCTCGACATTCTGCGTCACCGAATAGGACCCGCGCACCCCAACAATGGCATGGCCATCCAGATAGGCCGTATTGGCCGTATCGTCATAGCGCCCGCCGCCTACACGCAAATCCGCGCCGAGCTTCAAGCCGAGATCCCAGCTCTTGTCCAGACTGGCATAAAAGCTGCTCCGCGGCCGCCGGGCCAGCCGCGCGCCACTGTCCCGGTCTTTGGCATCGAGGTAGGTATAGGCCAGATTGACGTCGAAGCCCTGCCAGTTAACCACTTGCATGCCCAGTTCCAGCCCCTGAGCGCGGGCCCGGCCGACATTGTAGTAGTTCCAGTTAGCGAGATCGTAGTCGATCAGGTTCTTCGTCTTCCGGTCGAAGTAAGTGACGGTGAAGCGCCCCGTGCCTGCGGCGAACGGTTGTTCCACACTCACATCCCAGCCCTTCGAGGTCTCCGGATCGAGCGCGCGGAACCCGGCATTTGTGTAGAGCTGATAGAGCGAAGGCGCCTTGAAACCCTCGCCATAGCTGGCCCGCAGCACCGGCGCCTCATCGCCCTCGCCGATCACCCAGGCGCCATTGGCAGCGAAAGTAGTCTTGTGGCCGAAGTCCGAATTGTCGTCGTAGCGCAGACCGCCATTGAGCGTCAGCCCGGCCAGCGGGCGCAGCGTCAGGTTGCCATAGATGCTGTCGATCGACGTGGAGTCCTTCGAACCGTAGTTGTCGTCGAACTTCTGCTTTTCGGTCTCGGCGCCGATCAGGATCGAGGCCATCTCCACCGGCGCAAACGAGACCTGCCCTTCGACGCGCTCGACGCGGCCATTGGTCTCGTATGGGCCGAACACGGCATCGTCGGAAATGCGGCGGGTATCGGTAAGGCCATAGCCCAGCCGCGCGTTCAGGCGGTTATCGAGGCCCGAATAGCGCACGTTCGCATAGCCCAGCGCATCGCGCTTGAGCCCCACGTTCAGCGCATCGGCGCCGGTGTTGTCGTAGTCGTAATTGGCCTTGGTCCAGTAGCCGCCCACGTCGGCGGTAAGGCCCTCGACCAGTTCCACTTGCGCGCGGCCATGGGCGGCCTTGCTTTCGAAACCGTCCTTCTCGGTGCCGCCCAGCCGCTCGTCGAAGGCCGAATAGCCATCGCCCTTCATCCACTGGCCGCCCAGCGTGAGGCCGACCGGCCCCAGCATGCCCATCGCCGAGCCGCTCACCTGCCGCCGGTCGCGCCAGCCATATTCGGCCTGCGCGCGGCCGGTCCATTGATCGGTGGGGCGCGCGGTAATGAAATTGATGACGCCGCCGATCGCACGGCTGCCCCACAGCACGCCCGAAGCGCCGCGCACCACTTCCACCCGGTCGAACTGACCCACGGTGAGCGCGCCGTAATTGAAGCCGCCGCCGACGTCGCCCGGATCGTTCACCGGCACGCCGTCAATCAGCACCAGCGTCTGGGCATTGTCCGCGCCGCGGATGAAGACGCTGGCAGGCTGGCCGAAACCGCCCGAAGGCGAAACCGCGACGCCCGGCAGGCGCGCGAGCACGTCGATGGCCGTGGTGGCCTGAGTGCGCTCGATATCGTCGCGGGTGATGACACTGACCGACTGGCCGATCTGCGTGACCGGCGTAGGTTCGCGCGTGGCAGTGACGACGATGGGATCCAGCCCTTCCCCGGCCGCATCGTCCGCCATCGCGGGGGTGGCCACGGTCATCGCCGTGCCCAGCAGAAACAGATACTTCATATAGACCTCCAACCTGAACGAACTGCCGTTCATGGCGGAGGCACGCTCTTTACGGCGCGCGTCTCGCTGCATTCCGGTACCCCCGCCCGGCGCGGAACGACCGTCTCCGGGCAGGTCTCCTGGCTCCCGGGTCTCTGCCCGCTCCCGCCTTCCCAGCCATCCCCTTGGGGGACATGCGGCCAGTGGCATATCGAGCGCGGACTTCCCGGTCACAGTTGCGGGGACAGCGCCGGATTTGAACCGGCTTCCCTCTTCGGCCCTGCTTCCCTTGCGAAAAGCGCGGACAACCCTTGACGTGCGGGCGCCGATAGAGGCGCCCCCGGAGCTTGGCAAGAGCGCCCGCAAACGGGTTCTTAAGGGGCTTAAGCCTATCACGCCCCGCTGTCCCGCAAAGGGACGGTCCGCGCAGTGCCGGTGCGGTTCTGGCAGAGCTGGGTTAGAGCCCGCCTGCGCCCGTATATCTGCGCCGCTTCTTGCCGCCGCGAAAGGAACCGAGTGCCCGCAGCCGCCGCCTCCCCTGCCCCCCTATGGGCCGAACGGGAAGAGCCGCGCCCGCGCGATTTTACCGCACGGATTTCCCGCCGCGCGCACGGGGCAGGCCGCAAGCCGGTGAGGATGCAGCGCCGCTGGACGCTGGGCGTCACGGTGCTGGCCGCCGTGGCCCTGCCCGCGTTCGCCGCGCCGGGCGGGTGGGACCGCTTCCGCATCGCCGATGCCACAGAGCCCGAAACCGCCGTCGTGCCGATGCCGTTCGAGCGGGCCGGATCGAGCTTCCCCGGCTCTGCCTTCTATTATCTCGAAGCCGAACAGCCGGTGCCGCAAGTGGGCGAAGGCATCCACTCGGACGCGGACGATAGCGTCTCCGGCCCGGCGTCCGGCAGTTCCCCCTCGGCCCGGCCGCTGCGGATCGGCGGTTCGGGCGCCGACCACGCCCGCGCGCTGCAGTGCATGACCGCCGCGATCTATTACGAAGCCGCCAGCGAATCCACCGCCGGACAGCGCGCGGTGGCGCAAGTGGTGCTCAACCGTGTGGCGCATCCGGCTTACCCGGATACAGTCTGCGGCGTCGTCTATCAGGGGTCCGAGCGGCAGACCGGCTGCCAGTTCTCCTTCACCTGCGACGGCTCGCTGGCCCGCCAGCCCGTCCCGCTGTTCTGGAACCGCGCGAGAGCGATCGCGCGCGCGGCGCTGGCAGGCAGCGTCTATGCCCCGGCCGGGCTGGCGACGCATTATCACACGGTCCAGGTGAACCCGTACTGGGCGGCAAGCCTGCACTATCTGCGCACCATCGGCGAGCACCGCTTCTACAGCTTCAACGGCGCCGCCGGGCAGCCGGGCACGTTCCACTATGCCTATGCAGGCGGGGAACCGGCGGCCCAGCCGCACGCCCGCACGTATAGCGCCGAGGCGGTCCCCGCCCCCGATCCCGTAACCTTGCAGCGCACGTTCGCCGCTGCGGAACAGCCTGCGGCGGCCACGCCCTCCGTCCCGGTTCCGGCGGTTGCCACGGCAGTCCCGGCCTATTCCCGCGAAGCGCGCGAGCATGGCGGCGATGCGGCATACCGCGCCCGCAACCTCCCCGAATCGCACGGCATCAAACCCGAGTTCGCCAACTCCGGCCGCTGGATCGCGCAGCCTGGAAGCTAGGCGCAGAACCTGTCACCGGCACCGCCGCAGTGCCCGTTTATGACCAGCGCGCTAACAATACTTAACAGCTTTCAAGGGGTTAGCATCGGTAGATGCCCGCAGGACAGTGATGAACATGTGAGCAACCAAAGCTTCTCACCAATGCTTAGCGCCTGCCCCGCTAAGAGCAGTGTCCATGCAGCTGACACAATTCGAGGCCCCCTGAAAATGACCATCCGTTTTGCTGCTGCCTGGGGTGGAGCGACCCCGGCGATCATGCGGTCGCTGTGCCGCTCGGCTCCCCTGGGCGCAGTCAATGACAATCACCGTATGCTCACCGTGCGCCGTATCGCCCGGCGGCCCGCGCGCGTCATCGCGCCGGTGGAAGGCGATGGAGAGATCCTGACCGAAGCCTTGCGCCATTTCGGGCGCCACGGCCATGCCGCCGCGGCGAAAGCCCGCTCCGAAGCTATTGCCGCCCACACCGGTGGTGATCACAAAGGCCGCGACCGCTGGATCGCGATCTGCCGCCAGCTCGACCGGCGCATGGCCTCGTCCTGCGAACTGAGCCTGCTCAGCGAAGACGGCTGAAAGACCGCCCCGATCCCTGCGCATGCGTCTTGCCGCAGCCCGTCACTTTCGGGCCTGCGGCAAGACGCATGCGTATCGCCTCGCTGCCCACTCCGGGCGCACCGGGCCAATTCCCTTGCCTAGCGGCGCCGGTTTTCCGAAACGGACAGGTGGCGGAAAGCCTTGACTTTGCGATTCTTGCGCAGCACTATTGATACTGCGAACTGTTATCAATTAAATCCGTCGCCATTGCCATGAAATGCGTCGTTTAGCGGTTGCAATGCCCGCATGAGGGGCGTAGGGCCCGCTCTGCAAACACCGGCGCCTGCCTTTCGCGGGATGAAGCAGGCCGTCACGAAGTCCGTCAATCCCGCCATTGGGAAGGACACGCTCGCATCATGGCTCGTAAGAAGATTGCCCTCATCGGCGCCGGCAATATCGGCGGCACCCTCGCGCACCTCGCTGCGCAGAAGGAACTGGGCGACGTCGTCCTGTTCGACATCGCCGAAGGCCTGCCGCAGGGCAAGGCGCTCGACCTGTCGCAGTGCGGCCCCGTGCAGGGCTTCGACGCCAAAGTCACCGGCACCAACGATTACAAGGACATCGAAGGCGCGGACGTGATCATCGTCACCGCCGGTGTCGCCCGCAAGCCGGGCATGAGCCGCGACGACCTGCTGGGCATCAACCTCAAGGTCATGAAGTCGGTCGGCGAAGGCATCAAGACCTATGCCCCCAACGCATTCGTGATCTGCATCACCAACCCGCTCGACGCGATGGTCTGGGCGCTGCGCGAATTCTCCGGCCTGCCGCACAGCAAGGTCGTCGGCATGGCCGGCGTGCTCGACTCGGCGCGCTTCTCGACCTTCCTCGCCTGGGAATTCGGCGTCTCGGTGCGCGATGTGACCAGCTTCGTGCTCGGCGGCCACGGCGACACCATGGTGCCGGTGGTCGAATACTCGACCGTCAAGGGCATCCCCGTTCCCGACCTCATCAAGATGGGCAAGACCACGCAGGAGCGCATCGACGCCATCGTCAAGCGCACCGCGGGCGGCGGCGGCGAAGTCGTCTCGCTGCTCAAGACCGGTTCGGCCTTCTACGCGCCCGCCGCTTCGGCGATCTCGATGGCCGAGAGCTACCTTGGCGACCAGAAGCGCATCCTGCCCTGCGCGGCCTACCTCGAAGGCCAGTACGGCGTTGACGGTCTCTACGTCGGCGTGCCGGTGATGATCGGCAAGGACGGCGTCGAGCAGATCATCGAAATCGAACTGGACGAGAAGGCCAAGGCCGGCCTCCAGGTCTCGATCGACGCGGTCAAGGAACTGCTGGTGGCCTGCAAGGGCATCGACGGCGACCTGGCCTGAAACATTCCGGCCCTGCGGCACCGGCTGGATGATCCGGCTGGCACTGCGGGGCCCTCTTAGTTACTTGGCACCTCCCCGGCCCCAAGCGGCCGCTTCCAGGCTCAGGAACAGGAAAATCCGATGTCCATCCTCGTAGACAAGAATACCAAGGTCATCACCCAGGGCATGACCGGCTCGACCGGCAGCTTCCACACGCAGGCCGCGCTCGATTACGGCACGCAGATGGTTGCGGGCGTGACCCCGGGCAAGGGCGGCACCGAACACCTCGGCCTGCCCCAGTTCAACACCGTGCATGAAGCCAAGGCCGCGACCGGCGCCACCGCTTCGTGCGTCTATGTGCCGCCGTTCGGCGCCGCCGACGCGATCCTCGAAGCGATCGATGCCGAGATCGAGCTGATCATCTGCATCACCGAAGGCATCCCCGTGCTCGACATGATCCCGGTGAAGCGCGCGCTGACCGGTTCGAAGTCACGCCTGATCGGCCCGAACTGCCCCGGCGTTCTCACGCCGAACCAGTGCAAGATCGGCATCATGCCCGGCAACATCTTCTCGGAAGGTTCGGTCGGCGTCGTCTCGCGCTCGGGCACGCTGACTTATGAAGCCGTGTTCCAGACCACCAATGCAGGCCTTGGCCAGACCACTGCGGTCGGCATCGGCGGCGACCCGGTGAACGGCACCAACTTCATCGACGTGCTCGAACTGTTCCTGGCTGATGACGATACCAAGTCGATCATCATGATCGGCGAAATCGGCGGCTCGGCCGAAGAAGAAGCCGCGCAGTTCCTCAAGGACGAGGCCAAGCGCGGCCGCAAGAAGCCGATGGCCGGTTTCATCGCGGGCCGCACGGCGCCTCCGGGCCGCCGCATGGGCCATGCCGGTGCGATCGTCTCGGGCGGCCAGGGCGGCGCCGAAGACAAGATCGCGGCGATGGAAGAAGCGGGCATCCGCGTCTCCCCCTCGCCGTCGCTCCTGGGCGAGACCCTGATGGAAGCCCTGAAGGAAACCGTCTGATTTTCTCCGGCGGAGCGCGGGCCTAGGGAATTTCCCCGGTCCGCGCCCCACCGGACAATAACCATAAGGCGTACAGACGCCGTACAACATTGTGGACTGGCGGCATTCCTCCCCGGAACCGGACAGCCCGAAACCAGATTGCTCGATTGCGGCGGCCGTTATGGCTCCGACGCGCGAAAGGTGCTTCCGATGGGCAACGAAAATATGGATTTCACCCCCGACATGGGCCTCGACGAGCCGCAGGCCGGCCCCAGCTGGCAACGTGCCAACTGGCCCCGCGTAGGCGCGGAGTTCGAGGACGACTGGACCCAGGGTCTCGATCCCACCGCCCTCAAGGCGAAGATCGAGAAGGCCGCCGCCAAAGGCGGTGCCAAGGTTGACCAGGCCCGTCTAGACGAAGCCGCCGCCGACGCCATCCGCGCGATGATGCTGATCCGCACATATCGCGTGCGCGGTCACCTCGCCGCCGATCTCGACCCGCTCGGCCTCAACCAGCGCCAGCTTCCGGCCGATCTCACGCCCGAGTACCACGGCTTCACCGGCGCCGCGCTGGACCGCCAGATCTATGTCGGCGGCAATCTCGGCCTCGAATGGACGACCATCCGCGAACTCGTGCAGATCCTGCGCGCGAACTACTGCGGCAAGGTCGGCCTTGAGTACATGCACATCTCCGATGTCGAGGAGCGCCGCTTCCTGCAGGACCGCATGGAAGGCGCCGACAAGGAGATCGAATTCACCGCCAACGGCAAGAAGGCGATCCTGCAGGCCGTCGTCCGCGGCGAGCAGTACGAGAAGTTCCTCGGCAAGAAGTACGTCGGCACCAAGCGCTTCGGCCTCGACGGCGGCGAATCCATGATCCCGGCGCTGGAAAGCGTCATCAAGTACGGCGGCCAGCTCGGCGTGCGCGAAATCGTTTACGGCATGGCCCACCGCGGCCGCCTCAACGTGCTCGCCAATGTGATGGCCAAGCCCTACAAGGTCATCTTCCACGAATTCTCCGGCGGCACCGCCAATCCGGAAGACGTGGGCGGCTCGGGCGATGTAAAGTATCACCTGGGCACCAGCACCGACCGCGAGTTCGACGGCATCAAGGTGCACATGAGCCTGATGCCCAACCCCAGCCACCTCGAAACGGTGGACCCGGTGGTGCTGGGCAAAGTCCGCGCCTACCAGACCATCCACGACGATATCGGTGACGACATCGGCCCCGGCGCGAAGCACAAGCAGGTGCTGCCGGTGCTGATCCACGGCGACGCGGCTTTCGCGGGCCAGGGCGTGGTGTGGGAATGCTTCGGCCTGTCCGGCGTGGCGGGTTACAACACCGGCGGCTGCCTGCACTTCGTCATCAACAACCAGATCGGCTTCACCACGTCGCCCGCTTTCGCGCGCAATTCGCCCTACCCGACCGATGTCGCCAAGGGCGTGCAGGCGCCGATCCTGCATGTGAACGGGGACGATCCGGCCGCGGTGACGTTCGCCTGCAAGCTGGCGATCGACTACCGCCAGACCTTCGGCCGCGACATCGTGATCGACATGTGGTGCTATCGCCGCTTCGGCCACAACGAAGGCGACGAGCCCAGCTTCACCCAGCCGCTGATGTACGCGCAGATCAAGAAGCATCCGCCGGTCAGCAAGATCTACGCCGAGCGCCTCAAGGCCGAAGGCGTGATCGACGATGCCTTCCTCGCCGAGACCGAAGCGGGCTTCACCGCCCACCTCGAAGAGCAGTTCGAGGCGGCCAAGACCTACAAGGCGAACCAGGCCGACTGGTTCGGTGGCCAGTGGAGCGGCTTCAACAAGCCCGCCGATCCCGAAACCGCGCGCCGCAACGTGCACACCGGGATCGAGGGCAAGCTGTTCGACAGCCTTGGCCGCGTGCTCACCACGGTTCCCGAAGACCTCACCGTCCACCGCACGCTGAACCGCGTGATCGACGCCAAGCGCGAAATGTTCACCAGCGGCGAAGGGTTCGACTGGGCCACGGCCGAGGCTCTGGCGTTCGGTTCGCTGTGCTCCGAAGGCTACGGCGTGCGTCTGTCGGGTCAGGACTGCGAGCGCGGCACTTTCAGCCAGCGCCACGCCGTCTGGGTCGATCAGAAGAGCGAGCGCAAGTACATCCCGATCGAAACGCTGCCCCACGGCCGCTTCGAAGTGCTGAACTCGACGCTCTCCGAATACGGCGTGCTCGGCTTCGAATATGGCTATGCCAGCGCCGATCCCAAGACGATGGTGCTGTGGGAAGCGCAGTTCGGCGATTTCGCCAACGGCGCGCAGATCATCATCGATCAGTACATCGCCGCCTCCGAAGCCAAGTGGCTGCGCGCCAACGGCCTGGTGATGCTGCTGCCGCACGGCTACGAAGGCCAGGGGCCGGAGCACTCCTCCGCCCGTCTGGAACGCTTCCTGCAGCTCTGCGCCAGCGACAACATCCAGGTGTGCAACATCACCACGCCGTCGAACTATTTCCACGTTCTGCGCCGTCAGATGCACCGCCCGTTCCGCAAGCCGCTGGTCATCATGACTCCCAAGTCGCTGCTGCGCCATCCGATGGCGAAATCGAAGGCAGAGGACTTCGTGGGCGAAGGCCACTTCTTCCGCATCCTGTCCGACCCCAAGATGCCGGCGGACAAGGACACCAAGAAAGTGATCCTGTGCTCGGGCAAGGTCTTCTACGACCTCGCCGAGGCGCGTGACGAGAACGAGATCGACGATACCCAGATCATCCGCCTCGAACAGCTCTATCCCTTCCCGGGCGAGCCGCTGGCCTTGCGCCTGTCGCGGATGAAGAACCTCGAAGAGATCGTCTGGTGCCAGGAAGAGCCGCGCAACAACGGCGCCTGGTTCTTCGTGGAATCGCTGATCGAGGAAGCCGCCAAGGAAGCCGGGGTGAAGGCCCCGCGTCCGCGCTATGCCGGACGCCACGCCTCCGCCTCCCCCGCCACCGGCCTTGCCAAGCGCCACACCGCCGAACAGGCCGCGCTGGTCGCCGATGCGCTCCACCTTTCCGTCCGTGACGAACTACGACGCAAGCAGAAGGCTTGAGATAAACCATGTCCACCGAAGTCAAGGTCCCAACGCTCGGCGAGTCCGTCTCCGAGGCCACCATCGGCCAGTGGCTGAAGCAGCCCGGCGAACCCGTTGCCGCCGACGAGCCCATCGCCAGCCTGGAAACCGACAAAGTCGCCATCGACGTCATGGCCCCGCACGCGGGCGTGATGGGCCAGCAGCTCGCCGCCGAGGGTGACACCGTCACTGTCGACGCGCTGATCGCCACGATCGAGGAAGGCTCGGGCGCCGCCGCGGCTCCCAAGCCCGCCGCCAAGGCCGAAACGCCCGCGCCTGCCGCCGCCACCCCGGCTCCG
>NZ_JALHLG010000044.1 GCF_022832375.1 Novosphingobium beihaiense | reverse complement strand
CGGGGCCGCCCGCGCCCGCGCCGCGCTCGATGGCCGCGACTATGTCGTGCCCGACGACGTGAAAGCGCTCGCGGGCAGCGTGCTGCGCCACCGCCTGCTGCTGAGCCCGGCGGCCGAGATCGAGGGCAAGCAGGTCGAGCAGCTTGTCGAGCAACTGGTCGAACAGACCGAGGCGCCCCGGTAAGCTGTGACGGCCATGACCCAAGCCACCTTCCGTTCGTGTCGAGCCCTTCGGTACTCTCAGGATAAACTTCGGGCTGAAAGCCCGAAGTCGAGACACGGCAGCGCAATGCCAGCGTGTCTCGACTTCGCTCGACACGAACGGAGCTTGGGATTGGTTTTCGTTTTATGAGCCTCCGCTTCGCCCCGATCGTTCCCACCGCCCGCGCGGCCGCGCTGCTGGCGCTGGCGGCGCCAGTCGCGCTGGTGATCGGCGCGACGCGGCCGGACGCCTGGCTGATCGCGCCGCTGGCGGGGATCGCGGTGCTGGCGCTCATCGTGATCGATGCGCTGCTGGCGGGGCGGCTGGAGGACTTGCAGGTTCTGGTTCCGCATGATGTCGAAGTCGGCGCGGACCACGCCATCGCGGCGCACGTGCGGCTGGGCGGCGGGCGTCCTTCGGCCATGCAGGCGGCGCTGGCCTGCGATGCACGGCTGGCGCCTGGCGGACGGATGCTGTTCGATCTGACGCGGCAGGACGGAATGTGGCGCGGCGAAAGCCCGTTCAGCGCCTCGCGCCGGGGCACGGGGCAAGTGAGCCGCACCTGGCTGCGCTGGACCGGGCCGCTCGGGCTTGGCGCGCGCCAGTTGCAGGGCAATCTGGAAGAGGAGGTGCGCGTCTGGCCGAACATCGCCGCCGCCCGCTCCCCGGCCTTGCAGACGTTCCTCAAGGATGCGCAGTTCGGCCTCATCGCCCGGCGCATCCGGGGTGAGGGCACGCAGTTCGAATCGCTTGCCGAATATCAGCCGGGCATGGACCGGCGCCGGATCGACTGGAAAGCCTCGGCCCGCCACGTCCACCTCTACGCCAAGGAATACGAGACCGAGCGCAACAATCAGATCGTCTTCGCCTTCGATTGCGGCCGCGCGATGTGCGAGCCGATCGAGGGCATGCCGAGGATGGACCGCGCGGTCTCCGCCGCGCTGGCAACGGCCTATGTGGCGCTCAAGGGCGGGGACCGGGTCTCGCTGTTCGGCTTTGCCGCGCGGCCCGAAGTCTCCACCCCTTTCGTCGCCGCATCGAACGAGTTCCACCGCTTGCAGCGCGCCGCCGCCGAGCTGGAATACCGCGCCGAAGAGCCCAATTTCACCCTCGCACTGGCCACACTGGCAGGCCGCTTGCAGCGCCGCTCGCTGATCGTGGTGTTCTCGGACTTCACTGATCTCACCAGCGCGGACCTGATGATCGAAAGCATCGCCCGGCTGGTGAAGCGCCATGTCGTGCTCTTCGTGACGATGGCGGACAACGAGCTGGAAACGCTCTCCGCCGCCGCGCCCGACGATCTGGAAGTCCTGTCCGAGGCCGTCTCGGCCGACCTGCTGCTGCGCCAGCGCGCATTGGTGACCGGACGGCTGCGCCAGCTCGGCGTCGATGTGATCGAGGCGCCGTTCGACCGGATCGGCACGCGCCTGCTCGACGCCTACCTTGAAATCAAACGCTCGGGAGCGATCGGATGAACGCGGCTGTTGCCACCCCTTCCGCCATCGAAAGCGCCGCCCTGCGTTCCGACCGCTTCCGGCTGGAGCGCGAGGCGGACTGGAAACGGCTGGAGACGATCGTCACCCGCATGGAAAAGGGCCGCCTGCGCGGCATTTCCGACGAGGATCTGCTGGCTCTGCCCGGGCTTTACCGCACCGTGGCCTCCAGCCTGTCGATCGCGCGCGAGACTTCGCTCGACGCGGCAACGCTGGGCTATCTGGAAGCACTGGTGCAGCGCGCGTGGTTCGTCGTCTACGGGCCGCGCTCGTCGCTGTGGGAATGGCTGCGCGGCTTTCTCGGCGGCGGCTGGAGCGCGGCAGTGCGCGCGATCGGGTTCGATATCCTGATTGCCTTTGCCGTGATGGTGGCAGGCGCCGTGGTCGGCTGGCTGCTGGTGAGCCACGATCCCGAATGGTACTTCGCGCTGGTGGGCAAGGACATGGCAGGCACGCGCGTGCCGGGCGCCAGCGCCAAAGTCCTGCACGATACGCTGTTCGCGCCGCAGCAGAAGGACGGCCTCAGCATTTTCGCGGCGCAACTGTTCAGCAACAATGCGCAAGTTTCGATCCTCGCCTTTGCGCTGGGCTTTGCCTTCGGCGTGCCTTCGCTGCTGCTGCTGGTGCACAATCTGGCGGTGCTGGGCGCGATGGCCTGGGTCTATCATCAGGTGGGGCTGACCGTGGACTTCGCCGGGTGGATCGCGGTGCACGGCACGACGGAGCTGTTCGCGATCCTGCTGGCGGGCGCGGCGGGCCTGCACATCGGCCGCTCGATCGCCTTTCCGGGGAACCGCCCGATCCTGCAGGCCACCGCCGAGGCCGGGCGGCGCGCGGCGCTGGTGATGACCGGAGTGGTGCTGATGCTGGTGGTGGCCGCGCTGCTTGAGGGCTTCGCCCGCCAGCTCGTGAACGAGACGCTGGGCCGCTTCGCCATCGGCGGTTTCATGCTGCTGCTGTGGAGCGCCTATTTCTTCGCCTTTCGCGGCAATGCCGGGCCGCGCAAGGCCCGGCGGCGGGCGCGGGCATGAGTGCGGTTCCCACCCGCCTGCGCCGGTCGCACAAGGACCGTATGCTGGTGACGCCGGAAGGGATCGCGTTGCCCGTCGCCGTCGCCAGCCGGGGCGCGCGGCTGGGGGCGCTGCTGCTCGATCTGCTGATTATCGTGGTGCTGATCGTGGGCAGCACGGTCGCGCTGTTCTCGATCGCGGGCGGCATGGTTTCGATGCAGGACGCGATCCGCAGCAATTCGGCCATTGGGCATGCGCTGCAATTCTTGCTGATCGTGTGGATCGTGATCATGTTCCTTTTCCGCAACGCCTATTTCCTGTTCTTCGAACTGGGCCCGCGCGGGGCGACGCCGGGCAAGCGGCTGATGGGCATCCGCATCGCCGCGCGCGACGGCGGGCGGCTGTCCGCGGAAATGGTGATCGCGCGCAATCTGCTGCGCGATATCGAACTGTTCCTGCCGATCGTGTTCCTGCTATCCGTCGGCGCGGACAGCGGCTGGGCCTGGCTGGCCGCGACCGGCTGGTTCCTGATTTTCATGCTGTTCCCGCTGTTCAACCGCGACGGGCTGCGCGCAGGGGACGTGATCGCCGGCTCCTGGGTGCTCGAACGCCCGCGCCAGAAGCTGGAAGCGGCGATGTCGCTGGAACGGGAGCGCACGGACGAAAGCGGCGCCGCGCGCAAGACCTATCAGTTCGCCGAAGAGGAGCTGGCGGTCTACGGCGAATTCGAATTGCAGGCGCTCGAACGCGTGCTGCGCGAAAACCGCGAGCAATCGATCGAGACGGTCTACCAGACGATAGCCGGAAAGATCGGCCGCACCGACGGCTGGAACGACGAGAAGGCGTTCCTCGAAGCCTACTACACCCAGTTGCGGGCGCGGCTGGAAAGCGGCATGCGGATGGGCCGCCGCAAGGCCGACAAGTTTTCCGGATAGGGACGATGATCGAAAATCTGCGAATCGAGCCTGACGATCTGACGGGCGAGGCCGTGCTGGCCCTGCTGCAACTGCACCTCGATGAGATGCAGCAGTGGTCGCCCGCCTGCAAGGTGCACGCCATGCCCGCCGAACGGCTGCGCGAACCGGACGTGCTGTTCTTCTCCGCCTGGGATGGCGAAACCCTCGCTGGGTGCGGCGCGATCAAGCATCTGGATGCGCATCACGGCGAGCTGAAATCGATGCGCGCCGCGCCGGACTATCGCGGCAAGGGCGTGGGCAAGGCGATCCTGCTGCGCCTGCTCGAAGAGGCCAGCACGCGCGGCTACAAGCGGGTGAGCCTCGAAACCGGCCGCCCCGAACCGTTTCAGGCCGCGCACGCGCTCTACCGCGCCCATGACTTTGCCGAGTGCCCGCCGTTCGGCGACTATGTCTCCGATGATTTCTCTCTGTGCATGACGAAGGAACTCTAATGGAATTGCGCCCGGCCACCCCCGCCGATGCGGCCGCGCTCGCCGAGCTGGGCGCGCGGAGTTTTATCGTGAAGTTCGGCCATCTCTACCGGACGGAGGATCTGGAAAACTTCCTCTCCGAATCGCACACCGAGGCAAAGGCGGCGAAGGAAATCGCCGATCCGCAGATGCGGGTGATGCTGGCCGAGACCGGCGGCAAGCTGCTGGGATACTGCAAGCTGGTGATGATCTGCGGCTGGCCCGAGCATGCGCGGGGACAGGCGGCGATCGAGCTCAAGCAGCTCTATACCGATCCCGACGCAACCGGGCAGGGCATCGGCGCGCGGCTGATGGACTGGGCACTGGAAGAGGCGGGCCGTTTCGGCGCCGACGAGATCCAGCTCTCGGTCTATTCGGACAATCCCGGAGCGCAGAAGTTCTACCGCCGCTACGGGTTCGAAAAGGCGGCTGACATCCACTTCATGGTCGGCGAGCAGCGCGACGAGGAATTCCTGTTCGCCCGGATGGTGTGACGCGACAGACCTGAGGCCTGAATCGGAGCCCGCTCATCCTGAGCTTGTCGAAGGATGTTTGCCCCTCCTTTTCAGCTGGCTGCTTGCAGTCGCCGTGTCAGAACCACTTGAGCTTCTTGGCGATCAGCAGTTCGAGCGCGAAGAGGACGAAGCACAGGCCAACGATGATCCAGAACCCGTGGCTGCCCGGGCTGGTGAGCGGGATATCGCCCACATTGATGCCCAAGAGGCCAGTGATGAAGCTCAGCGGCAGGAAAATGCCCGCGACGATCGTCAGCATGTTCTGCGTGCGCTCGGTGCTGGCGGCGGCGCGGGCGCGGATGTCGTCCTGCAGCACCAGCGCGCTTTCCTTGCTGATGTCGAGATCGTCCAGATAACGCCGCAGCCGGTCGATGGTCTCGGCGATCTCGCGCCGGTCGTGATCCTCGAACCAATCGGGCGCGTTGTTGGCAATCGCCAGCAAGGCTTCGTGCTGGGGGGACATATGGCGCTTGAGGCCAAGGCAATTGCGCCGGATCGTGGCGATCTTGCTCAGCACGGCGTCGGTATCGTCTTCCGGATCGCCCTCTTCCAGTTCGTCTATCGCCTCGTTCATGTCGATGATCGAGTGGCTCATGCGGTCGATCAGGTGTTCGGTGAGCGAGGTGATCAGCGAGCCGACATCGACCGGCCCGGTTCCGGCATCGACTTCGTTGCAGGTCATGCGCGGGGTCTGCAGCGGCATGCGCCGCAAAGTGACGATTCGCCTGCCGTCGCTCCATAGCTGCATCGAAAGCATGTCTTCCGGCTCGGCACCGGGATTGAAGTTGATGCCGCGCAGAGTGGCGACAAGCGTGTTCCCGTCGCGGAATGCGCGCGGGCGGGTGGCATCGCTGGTCAGCAGTTCGGCGGTGGGCTCGGGGATGCGGAGGCAATCCTGCAGCCATTGCTGGACGCCTTCGTGTGTGCGCAGCAGATGGACCCACAGCACTTCGCCCGGCTGTGCAGGCTGCCAATGCGGCACGTCTGCCCATCCGATCGGCCGCCCGCCGCCCTTGCCGTCGAGCACGCGGCCGAACAGCAGCGGCAGGGCCTCGTCGCTCTCGTCTGTCGGGACCGTCTCGTTCATGCCCCCTGCATGCCCGAAAAACAGGCGGGCGCAAACCGGCTTCAAACCGTCACGCCAAGCGCCTATAGGGGCGCCATGTCCTCGATCAGACCCTGGCGCGATATCGAGCGCCGCAAGAGCCGGCAGATCATGGTCGGCAGCGTGCCCGTCGGCGGCGATGCCCCGATCACGGTGCAGACCATGACCAATACCCCCACCTCCGACGCGAAGGCGACGATCGGCCAGATCCGCCGCTGCGAGGATGCCGGGGCGGACCTGATTCGCGTCTCCTGCCCCGATGTGGAAAGCACGGCGGCGCTGCGCGAGATCGTGAAGGCGGCGCAAGTGCCGCTGATCGCCGACATCCATTTCCACTACAAGCGCGCGCTCGAAGCCGCCGATGCAGGCGCGGCCTGCCTGCGCATCAACCCCGGCAATATCGGCTCGGACGAACGCGTGGCCGAAGTGGTGCGCGCGGCCAAGGCCAATGGCTGCGCGATCCGCATCGGCGTCAATGCAGGCAGCCTTGAGAAGGATCTGCTCGAAAAATACGGCGAGCCATGCCCCGAAGCGCTGGTCGAATCCGCCCTCGATCACATCAAGCTGCTGCAGGACCACGATTTCCACGAATACAAGGTGGCCGTGAAGGCCAGCGACGTGTTCCTGGCGGTCGCGGCCTATCAGGGACTGGCCGATGCCGTGGATTGCCCGCTGCATCTGGGCATCACCGAGGCGGGCGGGCTGATCGGCGGCACCGTGAAGAGCGCCATCGGCATCGGCAACATGCTGTGGGCCGGGATTGGCGACACCTTGCGCGTCTCGCTCTCGGCCGAGCCGGAAGAGGAAGTGCGCGTCGGCTTCGAGATCCTGAAGGCGCTGGGCCTGCGCACGCGCGGCGTGCGCGTCGTCTCCTGCCCCTCCTGCGCGCGGCAGGGTTTCGATGTGATCCGCACGGTGGAGGCGCTGGAGGCCCGCTTGCAGCACATCAAGACCCCGCTCTCGCTTTCGGTGCTGGGCTGCGTGGTCAATGGCCCCGGCGAAGCGCGCGAGACCGATATCGGCCTTACCGGCGGTGGCAACGGCAAGCACATGGTCTATCTTTCGGGCGTGACCGATCATCACGTCCAGAGCGAGGACATGCTCGATCACATCGTCGCGCTGGTGGAAGCCAAAGCCGCCGAGATCGAAGCGGCAGAAGTGGCTGAGGCCGCCGAGTGAAGGCTCTGGGCAGGGAGCTGCGGCGCTTCCTCGTCTGCCTGTGTGACGGTGTCAGCTTGTTCTGGCTGGCGCCTGCGATCCCCTTGCTGGCGGCCGTGTTCGAATTTGCGCAGCATGTGGTGGAAATCCGGATCGGCTTGCTGGCTAGCCGGGAGAGTTTCAAGGCCCTGGCGTTCGATCCGCAGCGCATGGCCTTTGGTTATCCCAAGATCGCCGCCGTGTGGCTGTCCATGCTTCTGGCGTCGCGGTTCTGGGCGAACCGGGCCGCGGGAAGGGCCTGGTGGAGCTTTGCTACGGTCGCATGGCGCCCGTTCTGCCTGGGCATGGCACTGACATTGATCCTCTCGATTCCGATGTTGCCGGGACTGGGGTTGCCACCGGCAATCTACCTTGCGGTCAGTCTGGTGACGCTGCTGGCGACGATCCCGGTCATGGTGCTGGTCATGGCGGGCCTGCTGGGAGACCGGGATGCCACGCTGGCTGGCGTCTTTCGCCATGGCTGGGGCAAGGGGTTGCGCATTTTCGCATTCACGATGCTGGCGGCTGTCCCCTTGCAGATCCTGCATCAGGCCGATCACGTCTGGGCTTTCGGCAAAGCGGCACCCGTGGTTTGGGCGCTCATGACGTTCGATGCGCTGCTGGTGGGGGCAATGGCCGCCATCGTGGGCACTGCGGTCCATCATGGCTACGCGCCGCCCGATCTTTAACCGCACCTAAGCGAATCGGGCGTAGGCTTTGCCCATGCGCATGGGCCCTCTCATCCTGCTGATCGCTGCCGCCGCCGGTATCGGCTGGTTCGCTCCGGACCTTACGGTCTCCCCGCAGACCGCACCCAAACCGGCCGAGGCGGCGCCCGGCAGCGGCCAGGCGGGAACCCGCGCCGCCGCTGCGGCGGTTGCGGACGAAACCGTCCTTTCCCGCCAGAGCGACGGGCATTTCTATGCACGGGCGGATATCAATGCCCATTCGACCCGGTTCCTGATCGACACCGGCGCCTCGATGATCGCGCTCACCGGGGCGGATGCCCAAGCCATCGGCCTGCACTGGGATCCCTCGGAGCTGCGCCCGGTGGGGCAAGGCGCCAGCGGCATCGTCTATGGCGTGCCGGTGCGGCTGGAGCATGTTGAACTTGGGGCCTATGGCGCCCGCGGTGTCAGCGCGGTGATCGTTCCCAAGGGGCTGGGCGTGTCGCTGCTCGGCCAGTCGTTTCTTGCCCGCATACCCAGCGTGAGCATTGCTGGCGACCGGATGACCCTGGGCGGAGGCTGACTGGCCTGCGCGGGGAGCCGGTTCAGGCGAAGCAGCCCGCCAGTCCCGCAAGGCCGGACCAGATCACGAAAGCGCTCATGCCGATGACCGAGGCCATGGCGGCGTGGGTGACTTTCGATTCAGGGGGGATCATTCCGGTTCGAACCTTGCGGGATGGGGGGTAAAGCGCAGATAGGCGCCTGCGTGCGAAAAGCCCACGCCACTTGTCGATCCGTGTCCGCTGCCGGTCGAGAGAGGGGCTCGTGCGTGAAGTGCGCTCAACTCGTGCCCTGGGTGCCCCAGATCGCCTTGCGCCCGATAGTGGAGGTGAAGGCCGGGACGCAGACCTTGCCGTCGCGCGGACCGATCGGCGTGCGGATCGTGCTCGCTTCGAAATCTGGCGGCAGACCGGCGCTGATCAGGTCATAGGGCGAGATCCGGGTGCGGGTGCACAGGCCGCCGGTGCCGTCGTTCACCAGCGTCTTGTCGAATTCGAGCCCGAGCTTGTCGCCGGTGATGCGGCGGACGGTCGCGACTTCGAGCTGTCCCTCGCCAAAATAGACCACGAAGCGGGTGCCGACGGGGACATCCTCCAGCCCCTCGATCAGCGCACCGGTGGTCGAGAGATTGCGCAGTACGACCGGGTAGTAGAAGTCCTCGTGAATGGCACCGATCCAGCGGAACAGCGAAACGCGGTCCTGCCGCTGGCATGCCGGGCCCTCGGGCTCGATGCCCCAGTCGGTCTGGCGTGCGCCGTCGAGGAAGGCTTCGGGCTGCAGCGGGCGCGAATAGATGTAGCCTTGCACCTGGCTGACGCCCAGTTCGCGCATGAGATCGAGCTGATCGTGTGTCTCGATGCCTTCGGCAGTGGTCTCCATCTCCAGCGCCTGCGCCAGGGCGACGATGGCGGCGATGATGGCCCGGTTGCGCGATCCGGTCTGGGTCGCGCCTTTGACGAAGCTCTGGTCGATCTTGATCTTGTCGAACGGCGCGCTCTTGAGATAGCCGAGTGAGGAATAGCCGGTGCCGAAATCGTCGAGCGCGAGGCGCACGCCCAGCGCTTTGAGGGTCTTGAAACGCGCATCGGCCTCGTCGCCCTGCGCCAGGAACACGCCTTCGGTGATTTCCAGTTCGAGCCGGTCCGGATCGAGGCCGGAGGCGGCGAGGGCCTGCGTCACCGAGGCTGGAAAGCCGGGATCGCTGAAATGGGTGGGGGAGATGTTCACGGCGACCCGCAGCGCGCGTGGCCATTGCGCGGCCTCCATGCAGGCGGTGCGCAGAACCCAGTCGCCGATGCGGCGGATCAGGGCCGATTCCTCGGCGATCGGGATGAACAGTGAAGGGCTGATCTGGCCCTGTTCCGGGTGGTTCCAACGGATCAGCGCTTCGGCGCCGGTTACGGCATGGGTGCTGCATTGCACGATGGGCTGATAGTGCAGTACGAACTCGCCGCGATTGATGGCGTCGTGCAGGTCTTCCTCAAGCTGGCGCCGGTCCTCGGCCGCAGTCAGCAGTTCGCGCGAGAAGAAGCGGAAGGCGCCGCGTCCGCCGTGCTTGGCGGCATAGAGCGCCAGGTCGGCATTGCGCAGGAGTTCGTCGGTTTCGGTGCCGTCGAACGGACTGATGGCGATTCCCACAGAGGCGCCGATAATGCAGCGGCTGCCTTCGACCGAATAGGGTTGCGAGATCATGGCGATGATGCGCTCTGCCAGGTTGCCGAGATCGCCGCGGTCCTCGACATCGGGCAGCAGCACCTGGAATTCGTCGCCGCCCAGGCGGCAGACCGTCTCGGGGTCTTTCAGGATCGTCAGCAGCCGCTCGGAGACCTGCTTGAGCAGGGCGTCGCCTGCCGAGTGGCCCAGCGTATCGTTGACCTGCTTGAAACGGTCGAGGTCGATCAGCAGCGTCGCGCAGGGGCGCTTGTGCGGGCGGTAGGCGCTCAGCGTGCGTTCGATCTTGCGCGTCATCTGCCGCCGGTTGAGCAGGCCGGTCAGCGGATCGTGCATCGCCGCCTTGGCGTTTTCCTCGGCAATACGGCGGTCGTCGGTGATTTCGGAACAGATGCCGGAAAAGCCGGTGAAGTGCTGCGCATTGTCGAACTGGGCTTCTCCCGACAGCAGCCACCAGCGCCGGTTTTCCTCCTGCCCGGTGCAGACCGCAAGCCGTTCGAAGCGGGAACGGCGCGACAGGGCGAAGCGCAGGCTGCGCCCGCTTTCGCCCGCATCGTCGATCTGCATGAACAGCGCGGTCAGCGGCTGCCCGAATGCCGAACCCGGATCGGGCAGGCGGGTCATCGCCTTGCCGGAGAGGTGCAGGACGTTACCGTCCGTGTCCGTGGACCAGAAGCCGATGCCATCGAGGTTCTCGACGATCCGGCAGAAGGACAAGGCTTGCGCAGACGACATGGCCGATTGCGCCGTAAATTCGCCGTTGCTGCGCGGCGCGCTCCTTTTGGCGATGCGCGCGATATTCCAAGCCATCTTTGCCAGCTTCAGTTCCCAATGAGGAACACCGCCTATAGCGGACAAGTTCCTACCAGCCGGTAACCATCCTGGGCGGAAACGGCCGAGGCATGCAAAAAGCCCCGCCGGATCGTTCCGGCGGGGCTCTTCGTTTCGCTGCGATGGTGCGGGAGGCTTATTCGGCCTCGCCGTCCTTCGTCAGGTAATCGCCCGCATCGGCGTCGGTGCCGTGGGTCTCGCCCTCGACCGCCGCCAGCGGATCGTCACCCAGGTCGTCAAGCGGATCGCGCTGCAGCTCGGCCGCGTGCTCTTCCTCCGCCGTATCGGCGGCGATGAGCGCTTCCTGCATCTTGCGGTAGGACGCGCGCAGGGCGGCGTCCCGGCTCGATGCGGCAACGCGCACACGGTTCATGCCCGCGCCGGTGCCCGCCGGGATCAGGCGGCCGACGATGACGTTTTCCTTCAGACCGATCAGCGAGTCGCGCTTGCCCTCGACCGCCGCCTGCGTGAGCACGCGGGTGGTTTCCTGGAACGACGCGGCCGAGATGAACGAACGGGTCTGCAGCGAGGCCTTGGTGATGCCGAGCAGCACCGGCTTGCCTTCGGCGGGCTTCTGGCCCGGCTTCAGCTTGCTGTTGTACTCGTTCATTTCCTCGTAATCGACCTGCTCGCCCGCCAGCAGAGTGGTGTCGCCGCCGTCGGTGATCTCGACCTTCTGCAGCATCTGGCGAACGATCACCTCGATGTGCTTGTCGTTGATCTTCACGCCCTGCAAGCGGTAGACTTCCTGGATTTCCGCCACGAGGTATTCCGCCAGCGCCTCGACGCCGAGGACTTCGAGAATGTCGTGCGGATCGGGCGAGCCCGAGATCAGGTTGTCGCCTTTCTTGACGAAGTCGCCCTCCTGCACGTCGATCACGCGGCTCTTGGGGATCAGGTACTCGACCGGTTCGCCCTCTTCCGGAATGATCGCGATCTTGCGCTTGGCCTTGTAGTCACGCACGAACTCGATGCGGCCCGAGATCTTGGCGATGATCGAGTTGTCCTTCGGCTTGCGGGCCTCGAACAGCTCGGCAACGCGCGGCAGACCACCGGTGATGTCGCGGGTCTTAGCGGCTTCGCGCGAAGCACGGGCGATGATGTCGCCGGCCTCGACCGCCTGACCGTCCTCGACCGAGAGCGTGGCGCCCGGCGCCATCATGTAGCGCGCGGCCTCGCCCGACTGATCGTCGAGAAGGGTGATGCGCGGACGCAGGTCTTCCTTCTTCTTGGTGCGCGAGGACCGGTCCTCGGTCACCACGCGGCTGGTCATGCCGGTGGCATCGTCGACCTGCTCGGTCAGCGTGCGCTGGTCGATCAGGTCCTGATACTTCACCACACCCGCGGTTTCGGTGATGATCGGCAGCGTGAACGGGTCCCATTCGGCCAGGCGTTCGCCTTCCTTCACCGTGGCGCCGTCGGTGTGCAGCAGCACCGTGCCGTAAGGCACGCGGTGCATGGCGCGCTCGCGGCCCTCGGTGTCGATCACCACGACTTCGCCGTTGCGGGCGAGCGACAGGCGGCGGCCCCGCTTGTCGACGATCGTCGGGATGTCGCGGTACTGCACGGTGCCGTCGCAGATCGATTCCAGATGGCTGGTTTCGTTGAGCTGCGCGGCGCCGCCGATGTGGAAGGTACGCATGGTGAGCTGCGTGCCCGGTTCACCGATCGACTGCGCGGCGATGACGCCGACGGCCTCACCGATGTTGACCGGCGTACCGCGAGCAAGGTCACGGCCGTAGCACTTGGCGCACACGCCCTGTTCGGCTTCGCAGACCAGCGGCGAGCGGATGCGGGCCGACTGCACGCCGGCTTCCTCGATCTGCTTCACGGTGGGCTCGTCGAGCAGCGTGCCGTTGGGGACGATCACATTGCCGTCCTTGTCGGCGATGTCCTCGGCCAGGGTACGGCCCAGGATACGCTCGGCGAGCGAGGCGATGACCGAACCGCCCTGCACGATCGCGCGCATTTCCAGCGCCCGCTCGGTGCCGCAGTCCTCGACGACGACGACGCAGTCCTGCGACACGTCGACCAGACGGCGGGTCAGGTAGCCCGAGTTCGCCGTCTTGAGCGCGGTGTCGGCCAGCCCCTTACGGGCGCCGTGGGTCGAGTTGAAGTATTCAAGAACGGTCAGACCTTCCTTGAAGTTCGAGATGATCGGCGTTTCGATGATCTCGCCCGAAGGCTTGGCCATCAGGCCGCGCATACCGCCAAGCTGCTTCATCTGGGCCGGGCTGCCGCGGGCACCCGAGTGGCTCATCATGTAGATCGAGTTGATCTGTGCCTGACGGCCGGTCTCGGGATCGACCGGAAGCGCTTTCAGCTCTTCCATCATGGCGTTCGCCACCTGGTCGCCGCAGCGGCTCCAGGCGTCGATCACCTTGTTGTACTTTTCCTGCTGGGTGATCAGGCCGTCCTGGTACTGCTGCTCGTAGTCGGCCACCAGGTCCTTGGTCTCGCCGACCAGGGCTTCCTTCGATTCCGGAATGATCATGTCATCCTTGCCGAAGGAGATGCCGGCCTTGAACGCGTGGCGGAAACCAAGGCTCATGATGGCGTCGGCGAAGAGCACCGTGTCCTTCTGGCCGGTGTGGCGGTAGACCTGGTCGATGACGTCGCCGATTTCCTTCTTGGTGAGAAGGCGGTTGACGACGTCGAACGGCACCGTGTGGCTCTTCGGCAGGCATTCGCCGATCAGCATGCGGCCCGGGGTGGTCTCAAACCGCTTCATGTACTGCTCGCCGTTCTCGTCGGTCTGCGGCACGCGGGCCTCGATCTTCGAGTGCAGCGTCACCGAGCCGTTGTAGAGCGCCTGATGCACTTCGGCCATGTCGGCAAACTTCATGCCTTCGCCCGGCTCGCCAGTGCGGTCCATCGAGAGGTAGTAGAGGCCGAGGACCATATCCTGCGACGGCACGATGATCGGCTTGCCGTTCGCGGGCGAGAGGATGTTGTTGGTCGACATCATCAGCACGCGTGCTTCGAGCTGGGCTTCCAGCGAAAGCGGCACGTGGACGGCCATCTGGTCACCGTCGAAGTCGGCGTTGAAGGCCGAGCAGACGAGCGGGTGCAGCTGGATCGCCTTGCCCTCGATCAGGACCGGTTCGAAGGCCTGGATGCCGAGGCGGTGCAGCGTCGGCGCGCGGTTCAGCATGACCGGGTGCTCGCGAATGACTTCGTCGAGGATGTCCCAGACTTCCTTGCGCTCCTTCTCGACCCACTTCTTGGCCTGCTTCAGGGTCATCGAGAGACCCTTGGCATCGAGGCGGGCGTAGATGAACGGCTTGAACAGTTCGAGCGCCATCTTCTTGGGCAAGCCGCACTGGTGCAGCTTGAGTTCCGGACCGGTCACGATGACCGAACGGCCCGAATAGTCGACGCGCTTGCCGAGCAGGTTCTGACGGAAGCGGCCCTGCTTGCCCTTGAGCATGTCGGACAGCGACTTGAGCGGACGCTTGTTGGCGCCGGTGATGACGCGGCCGCGGCGGCCGTTGTCGAACAGGGCGTCCACCGATTCCTGCAGCATGCGCTTTTCGTTGCGCACGATGATGTCCGGCGCGCGCAGCTCGATCAGGCGCTTGAGACGATTGTTGCGGTTGATCACGCGGCGGTAGAGGTCGTTGAGGTCCGACGTCGCGAAGCGGCCGCCGTCCAGCGGCACCAGCGGGCGCAGTTCGGGCGGAATGACCGGAACGACTTCGAGGATCATCCATTCGGGGCGGTTGCCCGAATCGATGAACGATTCGACGACCTTGAGGCGCTTGATGATCTTCTTGGGCTTGAGCTCCGACTTGGTCGTCTCAAGCTCCTGCAGCAAGTCGGCGCGTTCCTGCTCAAGGTCGAGTTCCATGAGCATCTGCTTGACCGCCTCGGCGCCGATCCCGGCGGAGAAAGCGTCCTCGCCGTACTCGTCCTGCGCGTCGAGCATCTCGTCTTCGGTGAGAAGCTGGTACTTCTCCAGCGGGGTCAGGCCCGGCTCGATGACGATGTAGCTTTCGAAGTAGAGCACGCGCTCAAGCTGCTTGAGCTGCATGTCCAGCAGCAGGCCGATGCGCGAGGGCAGCGACTTGAGGAACCAGATGTGCGCGACCGGCGCGGCCAGCTCGATGTGGCCCATACGCTCGCGGCGCACCTTGGTGACGGTGACTTCGACGCCGCACTTCTCGCAGACGACGCCCTTGTACTTCATGCGCTTGTACTTGCCGCAAAGGCACTCGTAGTCCTTCACCGGGCCGAAGATGCGTGCGCAGAACAGGCCGTCGCGTTCGGGCTTGAACGTGCGGTAGTTGATCGTTTCCGGCTTCTTGATCTCGCCGAAGGACCACGAACGGATACGCTCAGGGGAAGCGAGGCCGATCTGGATCTGGTCGAAGGTTTCGGGCTTCGCCATCTGGTTTGTGAACTTGGTCAGGTCGTTCATAGTTCAATTCCCATTGAAGGGTGAATTCGTCGGAGCGGAAAGGGAGGGCGGCGCCGCCGCCCTGTCCTTGTTACTCCGCCGCCTCGGGCAGCATGTCGTCGCCATCTTCGTCGTCGAGGCTCTTGAGCTCGACGTTGAGGCCCAGCGAGCGCATTTCCTTGACGAGAACGTTGAAGCTCTCGGGAATGCCGGCCTCGAAGGTGTCGTCGCCCTTGACGATCGCTTCGTAGACCTTGGTACGGCCGACCACGTCGTCGGACTTCACCGTCAGCATTTCCTGCAAGGTATAGGCGGCGCCGTAGGCCTGGAGCGCCCAGACCTCCATTTCACCGAAGCGCTGGCCGCCGAACTGCGCCTTACCGCCCAGCGGCTGCTGGGTGACGAGCGAGTAGGGGCCGATCGAACGCGCGTGGATCTTGTCGTCGACAAGGTGGTGCAGCTTGAGCACGTACTTCATGCCCACTGTCACCTTGCGGTCGAAACGATCACCGGTGCGGCCGTCGAAGAGGTCCACCTGGCCCGATTCGTCGAGCCCGGCAAGCCGCAGCATGGCCGAAACGTCCGCTTCCACCGCGCCGTCGAACACCGGAGTGCCCATCGGCACGCCCTTGCGCACGTTGTTCGCCAGTTCGACGATCTGCTCCGGCGTGCGGGCTTCGATATCCTCGGCGTAGTTGTCGCCGTAGATCTCTTTCAGCACGTCCTTCACCGCTTCGGGCGGCTCGCCCGCGACCGGATCGGGATTGGCGGCGCGCCACGCGTCGAGCGCATCGGCCACCTTGCGGCCCAGACCGCGCGCGGCCCAGCCCAGGTGCGTTTCGAAGATCTGCCCGACGTTCATGCGCGAAGGCACACCCAGCGGGTTGAGCACGAAGTCGACCGGGGTGCCGTCTTCGAGGAAGGGCATGTCTTCCTGCGGCAGGATGCGGCTGATGATGCCCTTGTTACCGTGACGGCCGGCCATCTTGTCGCCCGGCTGCAGCTTGCGCTTCACAGCCACGAAGACCTTGACCATCTTGAGCACGCCCGGGGCAAGTTCGTCGCCGCGTTCGAGCTTTTCCTTGCGGTCCTCGAACTTCTCCTGGATCGCCTTGACGGTCGCGTCGTACTGGGTCTTCACCGCTTCGAGCTGGCCCTGCATGTGGTCGTCCGCGACGGCGAACTTCCACCATTCGTGCTTTTCGGCTTCGGCGAGGACTTCGGCAGTGATCTCCACGCCCTTCTTCACGCCCTTCGGCGCGGAAGCGGCGGTCTGGCCGAGCAGCATTTCCTGCAGACGGTTGTAGGTCGCGCGGTTAAGGATCGCGCGTTCGTCCTCACGGTCCTTGGCGAGGCGTTCGATTTCCTCGTTCTGGATCGCGCGGGTACGGTCGTCGATCTCGATACCGTGGCGGTTGAACACGCGCACGTCGACGATGGTGCCGGCCACGCCCGGGGGCAGGCGGAGCGAGGTGTCGCGCACGTCGCTGGCCTTTTCGCCGAAGATGGCGCGCAGCAGCTTTTCTTCCGGCGTCATCGGGCTTTCGCCCTTCGGCGTGATCTTGCCGACGAGGATGTCACCCGGGTGCACTTCGGCGCCGATGTAGACGATGCCCGCCTCGTCGAGGTTGCGCAGGGCTTCCTCGCCGACGTTGGGGATGTCGCGGGTGATGTCTTCCGGGCCCAGCTTGGTGTCGCGGGCCATGACCTCGAACTCGTCGATGTGGATCGAGGTGAAGACGTCGTCTTTCACGATCCGCTCGGAGATGAGGATGGAGTCCTCGTAGTTGTAGCCGTTCCAGGGCATGAACGCGACGAGCACGTTGCGGCCCAGCGCCAGTTCGCCGAATTCGGTCGAGGGACCGTCGGCAATGGTGTCGCCCTTGCGGATCAGATCGCCCACCTTCACCAGCGGACGCTGGTTGATGCAGGTCGACTGGTTCGAGCGTTCGAACTTCTGCAGGCGGTAGATGTCGACGCCGGACTTGCCGGGTTCGATATCGCCGCTGGCGCGGATGACGATACGGGTTGCATCGACCTGGTCGACCACGCCGTCGCGCAGCGCCGAGATCGCCGCGCCCGAATCGCGCGCCACGGTCTCTTCCATGCCGGTGCCGACGAACGGAGCGTCCGCCTTCACGAGCGGCACGGCCTGACGCTGCATGTTCGAGCCCATCAGAGCGCGGTTGGCGTCGTCGTTTTCCAGGAACGGAATGAGCGAGGCGGCGACCGAGACGAGCTGCTTGGGTGAAACGTCCATCAGCGTGATCTGGTCGGACGGGCTCATGATGAACTCGCCGTTCTGGCGGGCCGAGATGAGATCCTCGACGAACATGCCTTCATCGTTGAGCATGGCCGAAGCCTGCGCCACGGTGTGCTTCTGCTCTTCCATGGCCGAGAGGTAGATCACCTCGCCGGTCACCTTGCCGTCGATCACCTTGCGGTACGGCGTCTCGATGAAGCCGTACTTGTTGACGCGGGCAAAGGTGGAGAGCGAGTTGATCAGACCGATGTTCGGGCCTTCTGGCGTTTCAATCGGGCAGATGCGGCCATAGTGGGTGGGGTGAACGTCGCGGACTTCGAAGCCCGCGCGCTCACGGGTAAGACCGCCCGGCCCAAGTGCCGAAACGCGGCGCTTGTGGGTGACTTCCGACAGCGGGTTGGTCTGGTCCATGAACTGCGAGAGCTGGCTGGAGCCGAAGAACTCGCGAACGGCGGCCACGGCGGGCTTGGCGTTGATGAGGTCGTTCGGCATCACGGTCGACACGTCGACCGAGCTCATGCGTTCCTTGACGGCGCGCTCCATGCGCAGCAGGCCGACGCGGTACTGGTTTTCCAGCAGCTCGCCCACCGAACGCACGCGGCGGTTGCCGAGGTTGTCGATGTCGTCGATCTCGCCCTTGCCGTCCTTGAGGTTCACCAGTTCCTTGACCACGGCGAGGATATCCTCGGTGCGCAGGGTGGTGACGGTGTCCTCGGCATCGAGGCCGAGGCGCATGTTCAGCTTGACGCGGCCGACGGCCGAAAGGTCATAACGGTCGCCGTCGAAGAACAGGCCTTCGAACAGCGCTTCGGCGGTTTCCTTCGTCGGCGGTTCGCCCGGGCGCATGACCTTGTAGATCGCCTCAAGGCCCATGTCGCGGTTTTCGGCCTTGTCGGCCTTCATGGTGTTGCGGATCCACGGGCCGGTGTTGACGTCGTCGATGTCGAGCAGGTTGAGCTGGTCGATCCCGGCGGCGTCGAGCGCTTCGAGGTTTTCCGGGGTCACTTCGTCGCCCGCCTCGATGTAGATGCGGCCGGTCGACTCGTCGATCATGTCCTCGGCGACATAGCGGCCGAAGATTTCCTCGGTCGGGATGAGGAGTTCTTCAAGACCGTCTTTCTGCGCCTTGTTGGCAGCGCGCGGGCTGATCTTGTGACCGGCGCCGAACACCACTTCGCCCGACTTGGCATCGACGATGTCGAACGCGGGCTTCAGGCCGCGCCAGGCTTCGGGCGTGTAAGGCAGGCGCCAGCCGCCTTCGCCGCGCTTCCAGGTGACGGTTTCGTAAAAGTGGTCGAGGATGGCTTCACTGTCGAGGCCCAGGGCATAGAGCAGCGAGGTGACCGGCAGCTTGCGCTTGCGGTCGATACGCACGTTGACGATGTCCTTGGCGTCGAACTCGAAGTCCAGCCAGGAACCGCGGTAGGGAATCACGCGGGCAGCGAAGAGGAACTTGCCCGAGGAGTGCGTCTTGCCGCGGTCATGGTCGAAAAGCACGCCCGGCGAACGGTGCATCTGCGAGACGATCACGCGCTCGGTGCCGTTGATGAAGAAGGTGCCGTTCTCGGTCATGAGCGGCATGTCGCCCATGTAGACGTCCTGCTCCTTGATATCGAGGACGGAGCGGGTCTCGGTCTCGGCGTCGACCTCGAACACGATCAGGCGCAGCGTGACCTTCATCGGGGCTGCGTAAGTGATGCCGCGCTGGCGGCATTCGGTCACGTCGTACTTCGGGTCTTCCAGCTCGTAGTGGACGAAGTCCAGCTCGCTGGTGCCCGCGAAGTCGCGGATCGGGAAGACCGAGCGCAGCGTCTTTTCCAGGCCCGAAACATAGCCGATCGAAGGATCGGAGCGCAGGAACTGCTCGTAGCTTTCGCGCTGAACCTCGATGAGGTTGGGCATCTGGACGACTTCGTGGATGTCGCCGAAGATCTTGCGGATACGCTTCTTGGCAGAGCGTCCGGTATCGAGGGGCTTGGTCGCCATGTGGGTCTGTTGCCTCTTCGCTTCTTGATCGGAAGGACCGATTCGCGATGAAGGGTCCTTGATAAATTTCGTCGTCGCGAGAACGATTCCTCCGCCGGAAAAGCGGATCACCCGAAGCACCAAAAGGCCGCCGGCATGCAAGGAATCCCTTCGGAAAGGGTTCGATGCGGCCTGCAGCCTCATGCGTCAGATGGACACCCGGATCGCTTCCTTCCTGAGCGTGTCCCCGCGCATGGACCCGCCTTGCTCGAAGCGCCGAGCAGGGGCCGCATATAGAAGCCCGCCCCTGCCGTGTCAAACCGCCCTACAGGCCGTGCGGCGCCCGGGAGCGCCCGGGAGCGCCTGCGCCGCAGCGCCACCCGCAGAGGAGACATTTTCCGTAGATCGATCTGGGCAATATCGTTTTTCGATATTATCGTTTGACAATAAGGCGACTCGCCCTTATTGAATTTCGATATGACGCATATCGGAGAACGTGAAATGACACTGCAAAAGGCCCGGGGCGGCTTTCGCCCCTTCGCTGTTGTCCTGGCGCTCGCAGCCACGACGGCTTTCTGGCTTCCCACCGTCGCGGTGCGCCCGGCGGCAACCGCTCCGGCGGTCGTGGTCGTGACCTCGCCGGGCGCTTTCGTCCCGGCGCTGATGTGACGGGAGGCCGGGGCATGACATCCATCAGGCAAGATCCGTTGCTGGCCGTGGCCAAGGGCATCCTGTGGTTCCTGATGGGAGTCATGGCCCTCAGCGCACTGGCCTGTCTGCTGGCGGTGCCCACCGTCTTCTTCATGCGCGATCACATCGCCGCCGATCTGCTGAAGGATGCGCCCGGCCTGCCGCTCATGCAGTTCGTCGGCCTCGTTATGGCGGCCTGCCTGCTGGGCGCGGTTCTGCTGGCTTTGCTGTTCCGCGTGTTCCAGCTGCTCAAGCAGATCGTCGATACCGTGGGTCAGGGCGATCCTTTCGTGCCGGACAATGCCCGGCGGCTGACGCGGATGGCGTGGCTCACGCTGGCCGTCCAGTTCGCGAGCCTGCCGATCGGCGGCATCGCCCTGTGGATCCACAATGTTACCGAGGGTACGGAGGCCGACCCGTTCGGCGGTCAGGGCGGTGCCAGTTTCGATGGCAACGGCCTGCTGCTCGTCCTGATTCTCTTCATCCTTGCCCGCGTGTTCCGCAAAGGAGCCGAGATGCGCGCCGAACTGGAAGGAACCGTGTAATGACGCTGGGATTGAGCTTTCTCTTCGAGCGCACCCCTTCGGGCGAGACCTGGTGCCGGAGCCTGCAGGACCCGCTGCTCGTCGCAGCCGTCGTGGTTCTGGTGGCGGCTCTCATCGGCGTGGGCGTGACGATGGCGGCGGCTTTCGCCGGTCTGGTAGTGACGATGACCACGGCCTCGCCGATCGGTCATGCCCTGTCCGATCCGGCCTGGGACCCGGTCGCGGCGATGATTTTCGCGCTGGTGGCGCTCTCGGTGATCGCGGGCGGGATCGGCAATGTGCTCCAGATCGTTGCCAGCGTGGCCGCGCGCAATCCCTTCGAGCGCGCCAATGCCCGGCGTATCGAGCGGCTGGGCTGGCGCGTCGCCGAACTCTGGGCGATCGGCTGGATCGCGCGCTGGCTGGACGTGCCGGTGGGCGGCACGATCAACGGGTTCGACATTTCCGTCGATCTCGGTGGCGGCAATACCCTGGCTTTTGCGCTGGTGCTGTTCGTGCTGGCCCGTGTGTTCCGGCATGGCAACCGCCTGCAGGACGAAGTCGAAGGAACCGTGTGATGGGCGCGGACGGCACCGAAGCGGAAGGAACCCGGATCGTGGTGAAGCTTGACGACCTGCTCTACGCCCGCCGTATGACGCTCACCGAACTGGCCGAGCGGATCGGCATCACGCTGGCCAATCTCTCGATCCTCAAGACCGGCAAGGCCAAGGCGATCCGCTTTTCGACGCTGGAGGCGATCTGCCGGGAGCTGGATTGCCAGCCCGGCGATCTGCTGGGGTATCAGGAAGCTGCGGGCGAATAGCGCGGGCAGCCGCTGCAAACCGGAAAGGAGCTCCCAGAGTCCGTTTGGAAATTCGCTGGAAGCGAATTTCGCGGCACCGGCCCGCTCCCCCACCTAGCCGCCCATTGGCAGTATCCTGTGGGAGGCCGGGTGGGGGAGCGGGCCGGTGCCGCACGGAAAACGCCCGAATGGGCATTTCCCAAACAGCCCCTCAGACTGTAAAGTCGAAGAGGGCCCCTTTCTCGTTCAGGGGCTCGTCGGAATAGGCTCTGGCGATGACTTGCGCGGCCGCCTGTTCCCAGTCGAGCCGCAAGGCTGCTTCGGCTTCGTTTTCCGGGGCATCGTGGTGCGCGAAGAACATCGGCTTGAAGCCGTTGGCGTCTTCGGGGCCATAGCGCTTGGGCGGGGCGGCATTGTTCACCGTTACCGGTATGGCCTTGGGATAGGCCACGCCCCCTACGGAAAAAGGCACAGGCTGATACCTGATCGCACGCATGAGAACCGCCTCCTGGCTGTCCATGCCCCCCGTAAGAAAGGGAGGTTGGCATGAGCGCATTAACAGATGGCAAGTCATGGATTGCGTGTAAATACGTACAATTGGGTAGGCACCACGGCAAGAGGATGACGCGCCCCGGAATTTTGCCGTAAAAGGCACGGCGAGTGCGGCCTCGCGGCTTGACTCTTGCGGGCATTTGCGCCAATGGCCCGCCCCGACCGGCCGGTTCGAGAGATCGCAACCGTGCCGTTCATCCGTCCGAGACCGCTGCTGAGGGCTTCCCTCTTAATTCGCAGCCTAGACGGGGAACAGGAAATTTTCCGGCCCTTCGCTCCCTGGAGCCAGGTGCCATCCTCGCGTTTCGGCGCGAAACTCCTTCCCCATCGAACGGACTCGCCCGTGATGCTTCGGTATCGCGGACAAACGTAGCCGGCCGTGCGGGGCACCCGTCCCAAACGGTCACATGTGAAGGAGTAAGGCATGGATCGTTCGCAGAAAGCCGATTCGGTCGCCCAGCTCAACGCGGTCTTCAACGAGGTCGGCGTGGTGGTCATCACCCGCAACCTCGGCATGACGGTGGCCCAGTCCACCGAACTGCGCACGAAGATCCGGGAAGCCGGTGCGTCGTACAAGGTTGCGAAGAACCGTCTTGCCAAGATTGCCATCGCGGATACCGACTATGCCGGTATCGGCGACTTCCTGAGCGGCCCGACGGCCATCGCCACTTCGGTGGACCCCGTCGCAGCCGCCAAGGCCGTCGTCGAATTCGCCAAGACGACCGACAAGATCGAAATCGTCGGCGGCGCGATGGGCCCGAATGTTCTGGATGCCGAAGGTGTAAAGGCTCTCGCCTCGATGCCCTCGCTCGACGAACTTCGCGCCAAGCTCATTGGTCTCGTCCAGGCCCCGGCCACGAAGATCGCTCAGCTCTCGACCGCTCCGGCGGCCAAGCTGGCCCGCGTCTTCGGCGCCTACGCCGCGAAGGACGCTGCCTGAGCCGCAGCTCGGTAACACGTTTCGAAACGATTTATCCCGGTTTGCGGCATGAGGCCCGCCGGGACCACAGATCAGGAGTAAAGTATCATGGCCGATATCGCCAAGCTTGTTGAAGAACTGTCGCAGCTGACCGTCCTTGAGGCGGCTGACCTCGCCAAGGCCCTGGAAGAAGCATGGGGCGTTTCCGCCGCTGCTGCCGTGGCCGTTGCCGCTCCCGCCGCTGGCGGTGGTGACGCCGGTGCCGCTGCTGCCGAGAAGGACGAATTCGACGTCGTTCTGACCGGCGACGGTGGCAAGAAGATCCAGGTCATCAAGGAAGTCCGCGCCATCACCGGTCTGGGCCTCGCCGAAGCCAAGGCTCTCGTCGAAGGTGCTCCGAAGGCCGTCAAGGAAGGCGCTTCCAAGGCGGAAGCCGAAGAAATCAAGGCGAAGATCGAAGCAGCCGGCGGCACCGTCGAGCTCAAGTAATCTTCTGCCGGTTCTTCACCGGACGAAAAATGGGAAGGGCGGCTCCACCGGGGCCGCCCTTTTCATTTGCCTGCCGCCCAAGCTAAACATTGCAATTCCATGACAATCCGGGGCATTGTCTTGCCTGTGTAACCAGACCGCCTTCTTGGGGCACCGATGGCCTACAGATTCAGACTCGGAGACCGCACCGTCAAGCGGGCGGTGCATCGTATCGCCTGCGAGCAGATCGATGGCGCCCTTGCCGCGATTGCGGGCAAGCCCCGCGACAAGGCGATCCACGAGGTTCGCAAGGCCTGCAAGAAGCTGCGCGCGCTGCTGCGCCTCGTGCGGCCAGGCTTTCCCGGCTATAGTTATGAAAACACGGCTTTTCGCGATATAGCGCGCCTGCTGGCATTTACGCGCGATGCCCGGGTGATGCTCGACACATTCGATTTGCTGCTGGCCGGTGCGCCGGAGGACTTCGACCGGGCGCAGGCGCTGTTCCTGCGCGCGCACTTTGCACAGGCGTTGGAGCAGCCAGGCGTTGAGGACGCTGCGGATGCGCGGCTGGAGGAAGTTCGCGGGCTGCTGCGGCTGGCGCGCGAACGGGCCTTGGGCTGGACGCTGGAGCAGGAAGGCTGGGACGCACTTGGCCCCGGCCTCGGCAAAGTGCTGGACCAGGCGGGCAGGGCCCGCCGGGCGGTGGCGCGAAACCCCGGGGCCGCGCAGTATCATGAACTGCGCAAGCGCATGAAATACCACTGGTATCATACGCGCCTTCTGGAACCGGTGTGGCCGGAGCTGATGAAGCCGCGCGCGGCGGAACTCAGCCGCCTGGCCGATCTGCTGGGGCTGCATCATGATATCTGCATGTTCGAACAGCGGCTTGAGACATGCCTGCCGGGGTCCCGTTATGGCCATTCCGCGGCGGCGCTGCGCGGTCTGGCCGCGGACCGCCGCAAGCAGCTCGAACGCGATACCGCCCCCGCCGTGGCGAAACTTCTGGCACAGGAAACGGAGGCACTGATGGATCATTGGGGCAGGCTGTGGGCCGTCTGGCGGGCCGGGGGAAAACCGGCGGCATGACCATCGAAATCGAGCGCAAGTTCCTCATCGCAGACGATGCCTGGCGGGCGCAGGTCACGGGCCAGAAGCACATTCGTCAGGCTTATCTTTCGGACAGCGGCGGGGCGAGCGTGCGCGTCCGGGTGGTGGACGGAAGCAGTGCGAAGCTGACGGTCAAGGGTGCCACGCGCACCGATGGGCCGGCTCTTTCCCGCGCCGAATTCGAATATACTATCCCTGTCGAGGATGCACTGGCGATGCTGGAGCTGCGGACGGGGCGGGTTCTGGAGAAAACGCGCCATCTGGTGCCTGCCGGACCCGGGCGGACGTGGGAAGTGGACGTCTTCGCCGGCGCGCTGGAAGGGCTTGTCCTGGCGGAAATCGAACTCGACCGGGCGGATGAGGATGTCCCGCAGCCCGAATGGCTGGGGCGGGAAGTGACCGGCGATCCGCAATACAGCAATACCGCGCTGGCCAAGGGCGGCTGAAGCAGCTGAAGTGCCTGGGCGGGCTGGTGCCCCGCCCTTTCAAGCGGGATCTCAGGCTTGCTGGCGCAAGGCGGTGTGCGGTTCGAACAGGGCTTGCACGCGTTCAACGGGCATCGGCATGCCGGTCAGGAAGCCCTGGAATTCCATGCACCCGGCCTTGGTCAGGAGGCGGCGCTGTTCTTCGGTCTCCACACCCTCGGCAATGACGCCGAGGTTGAACGACCGGGCCAGTTTCACGATGGCGCTCACCAGTCCGTTGACTTCCTCGCTCTGGCCGAGATCGGCCACGAAGCTCTGGTCGATCTTGATCTTGTCGACCCGGAAGCGGTGCAGCAGGCTGAGGCTGGAATAGCCGGTCCCGAAATCGTCGAGCACGATCGAGAAGCCCAGGCGGCGCAGGATTTCGAAGTTCTCGGCCGTGGCTGGACCGTCTCCCAGCAGGGCGGTTTCGGTCAGCTCGATCTCGTAGCGCGAAGGATCGATTCCGGCTCTGGCCGCAAGTTGCATGACCTGCGCGGCATAGCCCGCCGTGCGCATCTGGATGGCGGACACGTTGATCGCGATGCGCATGTCCTGCCAATGCGCGGTTTCTGCGAAGACGCGGCGCATCACGAATTCGCCGATCGCCATGATCAGGCCGGTTTCCTCCGCCAGTGGGATGAAGGCTGCCGGTGATATTTCGCCCAGCTCGGGGTGCGTCCAGCGCAGCAGCGCTTCCACGGCGGGAACGTTCCCGTCCACGTCGACCTGCGGCTGATAGACCATGTGGAAGCTGCCGTTAGTCAGCGCGGCCCGCAAGTTGTCTTCCATCGTCCGGCGGGTCCGGGCGGCTTCGTCCATGCCCGGTTCGAAGAAGCTCACGCAGCCCTTGCCGTCGGCTTTCGAGCGGTAGAGCGCCATGTCCGCACGCCGCAGGATGACGGACGGATCGGCCTTGCCGTCTTCGGCCAGGGCGACGCCGATCGAGCAGCCGACATCGATCGAGCAGCGCACACCGTGCGCACAGCTGCTTTCGATCACACCTTCTTCGCACTGCATCGGCCGCATGATCGTGCGCAGGCAACGGTCGGCCAGATCCTCGGCGGCCTGGCGATCCTGCACCGGGCTGACCAGAACGAATTCGTCGCCACCGAGCCGGGCGGTAAACGCGCCGCTGAACGTGGCCGACGCGTCCTGCAGGCGTTCGGCCAATGTCTGAAGCAGGCAATCCCCGGCATAGTGTCCCAGCGTGTCGTTCACTTCCTTGAACCGGTCCAGATCGACGGCGAGCACGGCCAGCATGGGCGTGTCATGGCCGACAGAGGCCAGCAGAGACGGCAGGCGTTCGAATAGCAGCGCGCGGTTGGGAACACCGGTGAGCTGATCGTGATAGCCCAGATGCTTGGCCTGTTCCTCGCTGAGGATCAGGTCATCGACGATTTTTCCGCTGCGCCGGATCAGCACCCAGCCCGCGAAAGCCAGCAGCATGAGCGCAGCCAGCAGCGGCCAGCGGAGCTGTTCGAACAGCAGCATGCCCGGCCGCCGGGGCGTCCAGGCGAGAGCGGCGATTTCGTGGCCTGTGGGAGAGTTGAGGCGGAAATAGGCCTTGCCCATCATGTTCGAACCGGCGGCCACGATTTCCAGATCGTCGACCAGATAGCGCGAGGCAAAGGAGTCCAGCAGCGTTTCGCCGATCGGCATCGCGGTGATGGCGATGGGCGCGCGGGGGCCTTTGGGAAGATCGTGTCCCAGATCCGGCTGGATCAGGGTGGCGATCACGATATAGACCGTGCCGCCAACCCGCGCGAGGCCGTTGGCCTGGATCGGACTGGTGACTGTGACCTGCTTCCCGGCGGGAGCCGGTTTGATCGGAGGGCGCCGGGCTTCCGCCTGGCGCACCGGCTGAATCAGTTCCGCCGCGACCGTTTCGAACGGCCGGAACGTGTCAAACCCGGCATGCTTGCCGTTTACCGACGCGTAGAGAACTTTGCCTGCGCCATCGACGAAGAACGTGTGTGTCACGCCGTTGAAGGTATAGAGCTGCGAGCCGAAATTGATGTCGGCGAAAGAGACGTCGAATTCGTGGTCCAGCTTCCGGATCGACTTGTCCCAGTCGGACTGGGGGACGAGCACATTCTCGTACTGTTCGACCTGGCGCTGAAAGCCCTGTTCCACCATGTGCTGTTCGCGCTGGGTGGCGGTGCCGTCGAAGCGCAGGATCAGGAATGTGGTCAGCAGCACCAGCAGGACCAGCGAGCCGAAGGTCATGCTGGCGACAGGCACCAGCAAGCGCCGCCGTCGCGTATTCCCGGCAATGGCTGGCTTGACGATCAAAAATCCGGACCCTGCTTCTCTGCTCCGTCCGCGGGCAAGCGGCGGATCGCCGGTAATATGACAATGTCGCTAAGGAAACGCTAAGGCCTGTCATGGGGGATTGGCGGGTATCGGGCGGCACCGGCGAACATTTGCCGCATCTCTCTTTGCCTGCGCGCCAATTGCGCCTAAAGCCCGGCGCATGAGCGATACCGTTTCCTTCGGCTACGAAGAGATCGATGCCGGCGAGAAGGAGCAGCGCGTCGGCGCCGTCTTCTCCTCCGTCGCGCGCAAGTACGACGTGATGAACGATGCCATGTCGGTGGGCATGCACCGTTTGTGGAAGGACAAGTTCGTGCGCCGGGTGAAACCGCGCGACGGCGAGCAGATCCTCGACATGGCGGGCGGCACCGGCGACATCGCCTTCCGCATGGCCGAGCGCGGCGCTTCGATCACCGTGTCGGACATCAATCAGGACATGCTCGATGTCGGCATCGAGCGCGCGATGGAGCGGGGGCTCGACGGCCTCGTCTGGTCGCGCCAGAACGCCGAGGAGCTGACCTTCCCCGATCGTTTCTTCGATGCCTATACGATCGCCTTCGGCATCCGCAATGTGACGCATATCGACAAGGCGCTGGCCGAGGCGTTCCGCGTGCTAAAGTACGGCGGGCGGTTCTTCTGCCTTGAATTCTCGTCCACCGAATGGCCGGGCTTCAAGGAAGTCTACGACAGCTATTCGCACAAGCTGGTGCCCAAGATCGGCCAGATGATCGCGGGCGACGCGGATTCCTACCGCTACCTGATCGAATCGATTCGCCGTTTCCCGCCGATGCCCGAATTCGAAGCGATGATTCGCAAGGCCGGGTTCAAGCACACCAAAGTCGAGCCGATCATGGGCGGGCTGGTGGCGATCCACTCGGGGTGGAAGGTCTAAAGAGTGATCTTCACAGGAAGTCGTGAAGCCAGCGCGTTCCCCTCCCGCGAGCGGGAGGGGTTAGGGGAGGGCCTGTCCGGTCCCTCCGGGGCGATTGGCCTTGAAAACACAAGCCCTCCCCCGGCCCCTCCCGCTCACGGGAGGGGAGGTTGCGGTCTCGCAGCCTGGCGGCGCGAGGAGGTTTTGTGACCCGGCCCATCACACACATCGCCCGGCTTTTGAAATGGGGCCGCGTGCTGGCCCGGCACGGCGCCCTGCGCGGCATCGAGAACGACCGCAACGCGCCTGTTCCGGTCAAGCGGCTGTGCCGGGCCGCCCGCTTCGGCGCGCGGCAGGGGGCAGAGCCCGATTACGCGGGCGCGTTTCAGGAAATCGGCCCGGCGGCGATCAAGCTGGGGCAGGCGCTTGCCACAAGGCCCGATCTCGTCGGCGAAGGGCCCGCGCGCAATCTGCTGACCTTGCAGGACAGCCTGCCTCCGGTGCCTTTCGCGCAGATCCGCGCGGTGATCGAGGACAGCTTCGGCAAGCCGATCGACACGCTGTTCGAAAGCATCGAGGAGCAGCCGATCGGGGCTGCTTCGATCGCGCAGGTCCACCGCGCGGTGACCACGGACGGGCGGCAGGTTGCGGTCAAGGTACTGCGCCCGCGCATCCGCGAGACCTTTGCGCGCGATGTCGAGACCTACGAGTGGGCCGCTGCGCATCTCGAAGTGCTGGGCGGCGAAGCGCAGCGCCTGCGCCCGCGCGCGGTGATCGACAATCTCAAGCGCTGGACCCTGCGCGAACTCGATTTGCGGCGCGAAGCGGCGTCGGCCTCCGAACTCGCCGAATCGATGAAGGGGATGCAAGGGTATCGCGTGCCCGGCATCGACTGGGACCGCACGACCGGATCGGTGCTCACCGTCGAATGGGTCGATGGCGCCAAGATGAGCGACCTTGCCGCTCTGCGCGCTGCCGGGCACGATCTGCCCGCGCTGGCCCGCAAGCTGGTGCTCACCTTCCTGACGCAGGCGATTGCGAGCGGTTTCTTCCATGCCGATATGCACCAGGGCAACCTGTTCGTGCAGGCGGACGGCACCATTGTCGCCATCGATTTCGGCATCATGGGCCGGATCAACCGGCAGGCGCGGCTGTGGCTGGCGGAAATCCTCTATGGCCTCACCACCGGCAATTACCGCCGCGTGGCCGAGATCCATTTCGAGGCGCAATACGTGCCGAGCTATCACAACGTCGAGGAGTTCGCGACGGCGCTGCGCGCAGTGGGCGAGCCGATGCGCGGCAAGCCAGTGTCCGAACTCTCGGTCGGCCAGATGCTCGACGGGCTGTTCGCCATCACCCGCGATTTCGACATGCAGGTGCAGCCGCACTTGCTGCTGCTGCAGAAGACCATGGTGATGGTCGAAGGCCTCGCCACCGCGCTCGATCCCGATATCAACATGTGGGACGTGGCCGCGCCTTTCGTGAAGAACTGGATTCGCGACGAACTGGGGCCCGAGGCGATGATCGTCGACCGGCTGCGCGAAGATATCGGCACGCTCGCCCGCCTGCCCGCGCTGGTGCGGCGGATCGAGGAAAAGTTTCCGCCCAAGGGCGGCGCGCCCGAGCAGGCGCCGCTGCCCGATATCCACCTCATTCTGGGCCTCGGCGGGCCGCGTAAACGTCAAAGTAACCACTGGGTGGGCTATGGTGCGGCGGCAATCCTGGGGGGCGTAGCCGCATGGGCGTTCACGTACTGGAGTCTCCTGAGCTAACGCCGGGAAACGAAAATCCGAACCAGGCCCCGCTCACCCCGAGCGGGGCGGGAAACCGGTTCGCCTGCTGGTCACCCCATCTCGCGCGTGCGGTTCTGGCCATTCTGGTCCTGCTGCTGCTGGCCTCGGCGCTGGTGCCGATAGCCAAGCCCGGCAGCCGCTCGCCCTGGAGCGGTCCGGTGGAAGGCCCCGTGTCCACGGCCTCGAAGGCCGGAGCTCCGGACGAACCTTATGACGAGGACATCGCGCTTTACGAAGTGGCGATCGAGCGCATCGCCCATGGCGAGAACTACTACGATTTCATCGTCCCGGAGCAGCGCTCGCGCGATTATCCGGTCAATCCCGGTCTGGCCGTGCGGCTGCCGACGCTCGCTTATCTCGATGCCTGGCTGGGCACGCCGGGCCAGATTGCGGCGGCGCTGGCGCTGATGCTGGGGATCGTCGCGGCATGGTGGCGCCGTTTCGGGGAGGAGGGCGTCTCGCCCCGGGCGCGGCGCATCGCGACAGCCCTGGTGTTCGTCGGCGCGTCGCTGGGGCTCAATCGCCACTATTTCCCGCTACATGAACTGTGGGCGGGCGGGCTGATCGCGCTGTCCTTCGGCCTGCACCGCATCGGCGTGAACGGCCAGGGCGGGCGCTGGACCGGCGCTTTCTGCGCCGCCGCGCTGGCCCTGGCCATCCGCGAACATGCGCTGCCGTTCGTGCTGCTGATGGCGGCAGCGGCGCTGTGGTACCGCAACTGGAAGGAAGCGGCGGCGTGGTCCGCGCTGGCGGCGGTGTTCCTTGCGGCGCTGGCCGTTCATCTCTCGCTGGTTGCGCGCGACGTGCTGCCTACCGATCCGCATTCCGCGCCCTGGCTGGTTATGCGCGGGCTATCGGGCTGGCTGGGCAATGTCGTACAGTCGAGCAACTTGCGCTGGCTGCCACATTTTCTGGCCGGGCCTGCCGTCATCCTGATGACTTTCGGATGGCTGGGCATGAAGGGGCGCGGCGGCCTGTTCGGGTTTCTGCTGAGTGCGGGGTATGGCGTGGCTTTCATGCTCGCCGGACGCTGGGACAATTTCTACTGGGGCGCGATGATCGCGCCTGCCATGTTCGCCGGGATCGTGTTCGCACCCCGCGCCTTGGCCGAACTGACCGCGGCGGCAGGTTTGCGCAGGCGTGTGCCGGCGGCGGCCGTAAATTAATTGCGTGTCCCGGCAGGCTGTTGCACAAGCCCCGAGCATGAGTGGACCCCGGATTCTTCTGGTCGTGGGCGGCGGTATCGCGGCCTACAAGGCCTGTGAACTTGTCCGCACCATCCGCAAGGAAGGGGGCGAAGTCACGTGCGTGGTGACGGAAGGCGGCGCCAAGTTCGTTACCCCGATGGCGCTGGCGGCGCTGTCTGAAAACCCCGTCTATACGACGCTGTGGGACCTCAAGAACGAGGCCGAAATGGGCCATATCCAGCTCAGCCGCCAGGCCGATCTGGTGGTGGTCTGCCCGGCGACGGCGGACCTACTGGCCAAGATGGCCGCCGGCATTGCCGACGATCTGGCGACGACGATGCTGCTGGCGACCGATAAGCCGGTGATGGCGGTGCCCGCGATGAACGTGCGCATGTGGCAGCACGCCGCCACCGTGCGCAATGTGCAGGCGCTGCGCGAGGCGGGCGTCGATGTGATGGAGCCCGACGAGGGCACGATGGCCTGCGGCGAATACGGCCCCGGCCGCCTGCCCGATCCCATTGCCATCTGGCAGCGCATTGCATGGGTGCTGGGCCTTGGCCCGGTGGAAGTGGCGCCGCTGCCCGGCAGCGGACCAGCAGAAGAGGCCTATCCGGGCCTGCCGCAGACGCGCGGCCTGCCCGAACCGGAGCCGCAGTACGATCCGGCGCAATGGCATCCGCCGTTTGACGAGTCCGAGGCGGAGCATGCCGCGCATGAGGGGCTGGGGCTAGGCGGCCTTACCGGTTCGATGATCTCACGCGGGCTGCAGAAGGCCAAGAAGGCGATCACCTTCGGGCATGACGATCCCGCTCCGGCGCAGCACCAGGCGCCTGCTCCGGCGGGATCGCTGTTGATGACCAAGGGGGCGGCCCGCGGCGCGCCGCCGACCGATCCGGCGGCGATCGATCATCCTGCACCGCACGCGGCCGATGCCGTTTCGGCCGGACCTTATGGGCAGACTCCGGCCAGTGCCGTGCCTGAAAACGGTCCACTCTCCGGGCGGCATGTGCTGATCACGGCTGGGCCGACATGGGAACCGATCGATCCGGTGCGCTACATTGCCAACCGGTCCTCGGGCAAGCAGGGGTTCGCGATTGCCGCTGCCGCTGCGCAGGCTGGTGCGCGGGTCACGCTGGTGGCCGGCCCCGTCCATCTGCCGACGCCGCCGGGGGTAGACCGGGTGGACGTGGAAAGCGCGCTGCAGATGGCCGATGCGGTCAAGCGCGCGCTGCCTGCCGATATCGCGGTGATGGTCGCGGCCGTGGCGGACTGGCGCACTGCCAATATCGCCCAGGAAAAGCTCAAGAAACGCGGTTCGGCCCCGCCTGCGCTGCTGCTGACCGAAAACCCCGATATCCTCGCCACTGTCGCATCCCGGCCTGACCGGCCGCCGCTGCTGATCGGCTTTGCCGCCGAGACCGAGCATGTGGTTGAGCATGCCCGCGAAAAGCGCAAGCGCAAGGGGGCCGACTGGATCATTGCTAACGACGTTTCGGGCGATGTCATGGGCGGCGATGCCAATGCCGTTCATATCGTGCGCGGCGATGGCGTGTTTTCTCTTCCCGAAATGCCCAAGGAGGATGTCGCGCGCATCCTCGTCGAAAGGATGGCCGATGCATTCGCCCAATAACGTTCCCATACCGGTCAAGGTGCTGCCCCATGGCGAGGGGCTGGTGCTTCCCGTCTATGCGACTGAAGGCGCAGCGGGCATGGACGTGGTCTCGGCCGAGGATGTGACGATCGCACCCGGCGCCCGCCATGCCGTGGCAACCGGGCTGGCTGTGGCGATCCCCTACGGTTTTGAAATCCAGGTCCGCCCGCGCTCAGGGCTGGCGCTCAAGCACGGCATCACCGTGCCCAATACGCCGGGCACAATCGATTCGGACTATCGCGGCGAGCTGAAGGTCATCCTCATCAACCACGGCGCCGAACCCTTCAATATCCTGCGGGGAGACCGCGTGGCGCAGCTGGTGCTGGCGCCGGTAACGCGGGCGAGCTGGCTGCCGGTCGAGGAACTGGACGAAACCGTGCGCGGTGAAGGCGGCTTCGGTTCGACCGGCGGCGTGGTGTCGCTGGGAAGCTGACCGGTCAGGGCTGGCCGGAAAACGCGCCCACGAACCACAACAGCAGGCCAAGCCCCAGCACGATCAGCAGGGAAACCGTCAGGCACCCTTTCCAGCCCATGCGGCGCGAGACTTCGTCCGTGGCGAGGTCCGCGCCCGCTTCCAGCGCGGCGCCTGCTATTTCGCCCAGAACCTGGTGCGGCATTCCCTGCTCAATCCTTGCGTTTGCGGCTGCCGCGCCGCCGTTTAAGGCCGTACCACGCCGTGCCGCCCAATCCACCCAGCACGATCGTGCCCTTGGCCAGCAGCGAGAAAGTGGAAGAGAGCGCACCCACGGTCACGCCCCAGAACAGTTGCGACATGATGGCCATGAAGGTGTTCAATCGCCGTTCCTCCCTTCCCGCCCGAGTATAGAAAAAGGGCGGACCCGCGCTATTCGCGGACCCGCCCCTCGGTGTCTCCCTCTCTGTCGCAGGAGGGGGAGCACGTCAGGTCATGTCACTTCTTTTCGGGCGCCACGGTAATGCGCACGGTCTCACCCGAGTTCCCGGGGAAGCCGGTGAACATTGCCTCTACGAGGTTGGGCACGAGGTATTGCAGGTGGTTGGACGTCGATACGGCCTCGGCCTTGCCTTCGAACACGCGCTCGCCATCGGCGGCACGGTCGATCTTGATCGAGATGCCGCTGGTATAGACCGTGTAGCTGTCCACGCCGCCGTCGAAGAACGGATCGTACCAGCCATAGTGCCACGGGCTGCCCCAGTATCCGAAACGGCTCGGGCGGTAGAAACCATAGCCGTACCACGGGCTCCAGTAAGGCGATGACGGGCCGGTGGAGCGCACGCGCTCCCGGCCGTTGTCGACGCCATAATCGAAGCGCACGATCAGGCTGGCCTTCGCCGGGTCCTGCACCGGGGTGTAGCCGAGCTTTGCGAGCCGGTCCTGCACGAGGCCCGCATATTGGGCGAACTCCAGCCCGCCCGCGAGCTTGGCATCGTCCGCGACAACCGCGAATGTCTGCCCTTGGGGTGCCGGAAGCTGCGATTGAAAGCGCGAAACATCCGCCTTGAACGGTGTGGCGCAGGCGGCAAGGGCCATGAGCAGCATGGCCGCTGCGGCAAGTCTCAGCTTGCCGAAATAGGCGTTCGAATGGTCTGTCATCATATCTAAGCTCCACGAACCCGAAGGGTCCCGTGCACCCCTTCCGGCACCGACCTTCGACTGATAGCTATCTTGCCGTAATATCAACGTTCTGAATAGCGGTTGAATGGTGGGCGGTACGCGATGGGCGGATCGGCCCGTTCATGTATCATCCAGACGCTGCATCGCGGCTTGAACGGCTGCTTCCAATGTAGGAAAGCTACGGGCCATGACGAGTCCTGTTCCCATTCTTTCCGTGCAGTGCGGTAAAGCGCGAAGCTTTCAGGGGCCTGACAAGCCGAGCGCCATTGCCAAGACGCCGGTGCCCGGGCCGGTGGGCGTCCACCGCCTGGGCCTCGACGGAGACGAGCAGGCGGACCTCAGGGTGCACGGCGGCCCGGACAAGGCGATCCACCACTACCCGCACGATCACTATGCCTTCTGGCGCGACGTGCTGGACGATCATCCGCTGCTCGCGGACTATGGCGCCTTCGGGGAAAATATCGCGACCGTGGGCATGACCGAGGAAACGGTGTGCCTGGGCGACCGCTACCGGCTGGGCAGCGCACTGGTGGAAGTGAGCCAGGGCCGCCAGCCGTGCTGGAAGCTCGATCACCGCTTCGGCGGCCAGCCTGTCAATGCCCGCATGGTGAAGGCCCGCTGCACCGGGTGGTACTACCGCGTGCTGGAAGAGGGCGAAGTGGCAGCGGGCGATACGATCGAACTGCTCGACCGGCCCCACGGGGAATGGACCGTGGCCCGCACCTTCGGCCTGCTTATCGCCGGAGACCACAAGCGCGACCGCGAAGGGCTGGAAGCGCTTGGGTCTCTCGATGTACTGGCCGAACCCTGGCGGAAACGGCGCGCGCAGCTGCTGGGAGCCTGATCAGCCCCGCACCAGCCCCAGCGCCTCATAGGCCTTGTTCAGCGTCGGCACGGCCAGCGCCCGGGCCTTTTCCGCGCCCTTGTGCAGGATCGCATCGAGCGCCGCGCGGTCTTCGCGCAGTTCGAGGAAGCGCGCGTTGATCGGCGAGAGCTTCTCTACCACCAGTTCGCCCAGCGCGGGCTTGAACCTGCCGAAGCCTTCGCCGCCGAACTGGGCCAGCACATCGCCGACGGTCATCTCCGCCAGCGCGGCGTAGATACCCACGAGGTTCGCTGCCTCGGGCCGCCCTTCCAGACCGCCCTTGTCGCTCGGCAGCGGCTCGGGATCGGTCTTGGCCTTCTTGATCTTCTGCATGATCGTATCGGCATCGTCGGTCATGTTGATGCGGCTCATGTCCGAAGGATCGGACTTGCTCATCTTGGCCGAACCGTTGCGCAGGCTCATGATGCGGGCGGCTTCGGGCAGGATGTACGGTTCGGGCAAAGTGAACACGGGCGCATCTTCGGAGGCGAAGTCGTTGTTGAACTTCTGCGCGATGTCGCGCGCGAGTTCCAAGTGCTGCTTCTGATCGTCGCCCACGGGCACATGCGTCGCCTGATGGACCAGCACGTCCGCGGCCTGCAGCACCGGATAAGTGAACAGCGCGACAGAGGCGCCTTCACGGTTCTTGCCCGCCTTATCCTTCCACTGGGTCATGCGGTTCAGCCAGCCCATGCGCGCGGTGCCGTTGAGCAGCCATTGCAGTTCGGCGTGCTGGGGAACCTGCGACTGGTTGAACAGGATCGAGCGGTCGGGATCGATGCCGCAGGCGACCAGCGCCGCCACCATCCCGCGGGTATTGGCCGTCAGATCGGCCGGGTCGTAAGGCATCGAGATCGCGTGAAGATCGGCCAGGAAGTATAGGCATTGCGCGCCGGAGGCGGCGGCCTCGTCCTGCATCTTCACCCAGTTGCGGATGGCGCCGAGGTAATTGCCGAGATGCAGGTTGCCGGTGGGCTGAATGCCGGAAACGATACGCATGGGTGCGTCCTTCATGAAACGTAGAGAAATGGCATGGGAGCCGTCCGTTCAGAGCGAACGGCAAAGGAGAGGGATCAGCGGGCGGCGCGGCGCCATCGCCAAGCCGCCCGGCCGGGACAACGGCCATGATTCCGGAGGGGCAAGAAAGCCTGCATGGGGCGGGCCCTTAGCACAAATCCGCGCCTTTGGAAGCCTCAGGAGGCCTTCTTGCGGCGGCGAAGCTGCGCCAGCAGATCCTTGTCCAGCGCGCCGGTGACGTAGGCCATGCCGAAGAACACGACGAGCCCCGCACCACACAGCGCACCGAGCGACCAGATCTTTTCTATGACGTTGCCGCCATAGCGATTGGCCATTAGCGGCATCAGCCACAGCAGAACCGCACTCATGGCCGCCGTGGAGACAAGCTGGCGGATAATCCGCCCGCCCAGCCTGGCGGTGAAGTGGAACCATCCACGATATTGCAGGATGGCATAGAGCGTCAGCACGTTGAGCGTGGAGGTGAACGCCGTTGCCGCGGCAAGGCCGACAATGCCGAAGCGCGGCACGACCACGATGTTGACGGCGATATTGACGATCAGCGCCCCGGCCGAGACCCACACCGGGGTGCGCGTATCCTCGCGGCTGAAGAAGGCGGGCTGGAATACCTTGACCAGCACATAGCTGGGCAGTCCGGCAACCAGAGCGACGACGATGTCCGCCATGATCGCGCCATTGGCCGTGGTCATCTTGCCGCCGACGAAGAACGCGGTGACGAAAGCGGGCGCGCAGATGGCCAGCGCCGCGGCGGCGGGCAAAGTCAGCAAAGCCGCCATTTCCACCGCGTTGGTCTGCAGGCGCTGCGCTTCGCGGGCATCGCCGGTCTGGATATGGCGGGAGAGCATCGGCAGGATCGCCGTGCCCAGCGCAATGCCGACGATACCGAGCGGCATCTGGTTCAGCCGGTCGGCATATTTGAGCAGCGTCAGCGATCCTTGCGCCAGCGAGGTGGCGAAGAACGTATCGACGAACTGGCTGATCTGATAGACGCCCGCGCCGAACGTGGCGGGCAGGATCAGCATCGCCAGCCGCTTCACGTCGGGCGTGATGTGCGGGCGGGTAATCTTCAGCCGCACGCCTGCCTTGCGGGTGGCCCATGCCATGTAGAGCAATTGCGCAACGCCCGCGGCGGCCACGGCGATGGCCTGGACATAGGCCACGGTCACATCGGTCCCGCCCGTTTCGCGCAGGACGTATCCGGTGACGATGCCGGTGATCAGCACCACATTGAGCAGCACCGGCACGAAAGCGCCGGGCGCGAATTTCGAATGGGCATTGAGCAGGCCCGACAGCATTGCGACGAGGCTGACGAGCCCGAGGTATGGGAACGTGATGCGCGAAAGCGTGACGGCCAGTTCGAACTTGCCGGGTATTTCCCGGAACTCGCTGGCCAGCAGCCAGACGATTCCCGGCATTACCAGCATGGCCACTGCCGAAAACCCCAGCAGCACCCAGACGAACACTGCCAGCACATCGCTGGCGAACTTGTCGGCGGCATCCTCGCCGCCCTCGCCTGCCAGCGTGCGCGTGTACATCGGCACGAAAGCGACCGAGAAGGCGCCTTCGGCAAAGAGCCTGCGGAAAGTATTGGGCAGCACGAAAGCGAGCTGGAACGCATCCGCCGCCATCCCCGCGCCCAGAATGCGCGCGACCAGCATGTCGCGCACGAAACCGAACACGCGGCTGAGCGCGGTCAGCCCGCCGATCGTGCCGACGTTGCGGACCAGGCTCATCGCCAAAGGCCTTTCATGGCCGGTGCTGCCGCGCTGTCAGAGGGGTCAGGCGTTGCCGGCGGGCTCGCCCTGCTCGGCATCGGCCTGCTGCTGGGCCTGCGCCTGAAGCTGCTGGACATAGAGGCCGTTGAAATCGATCGGTTCGAGCATCAGCGGCGCGAAACCGGCATCGCGCACGGCATCGGCGATCACGCGGCGGGCGAAGGGGAACAGGATGCGCGGCGCCTCGGCAAAGAGGAACGCGTGGCTCTGGCCTTCGTCGAGATTCTGCATGCCGACCAGCGCGCAATAGCTCAGGTCGACGACGAAGGCCGTGCCTTCGCTGGTCTTCGAAGCGCAGGTAATCTTCAGTTCGACTTCGTGCACGTCGCTTTCGATGGCGCGGGCGCCGATGTTGAACTGCACGTCGATCTGGGGCTGTTCCTGCCACTGGAAGCACTGCGGCGCGTTCGGATTCTCGACCGAGAGATCCTTGATGTACTGGGAGATAATCCCGGCCGAAGGCCCGGTGTCGGCGCCGTTGCCCAGGTTGAGATCGGAGATGACGTTGCCTTCGTCGGCCATTGGTATGCTTTCCCGCAAAGAAATCTGTATCAGCGGGCGCGCCTAAAGCATTTTGCGGCCGCGTGGAACACCCGCAGACGGAAAATATGTGCTCCTGGCCCGGATGGGGACGCCCGCGAAGAGCCCTGCGAGCGGCGGAAGTGTCACGAACCGGCGGAAAAATACCCCGACCTGCCCGCTCACGCGTTGTTCATTTGTAAACTGTACCTATCTCAGGCTATGCTGAAACGCTGCAGCACGACTCTTTACCCGAGTGCCGGTGCGTGCAGGCGAAAGGGATATAAAGGGACGTGACACCGGAAATAGTGATCCTGGCCATGATTGCGGCATTCCTTGGACTGCGGCTTTACTCCGTGCTGGGCCGCCGTGCCGAGCATGAGGAAGAGTCGATCCCGGGCCGTTTTGAAGGGCGACAGGGCCGTCCGGGCGCGCCGCGGGTTCCGGCCCAGCCCAAGCCCGACGCCAAGGCTGACGAACGCAGCCGCGGCGATCAGGCGCTGCGCCCGCGCGAAATGCCGCTCGCCCCGCCGAATGCGGAGCGCGGGCTCGCCGAAATCGCCAATGCAGACCGCCGTTTCGATGCTTTCGCTTTCTTGGAAGGCGCACGCTGCGCCTACCGCATGATTCTGGAAGCGTTCTGGAAGGGCGACAAGGCCGAACTGCGGCACTTGTGCGACGATGACGTCTACAACAGCTTTGCCGCCGCGATCGATGCCCGCATCGAAGCAGGTGAGACGCTTGAAAACCGGTTGGTCCGGATCGAGGAATGCTCGGTCACGGCGGCCGGTGTCGAAAATGGTTCGGCACGGATTACCTTGCGTTTCCGTGCAGACATCGCCGCCGTCACGCGCAATGCCGATGGCGAGGTGGTCGCCGGTTCGCTCGACGATGCGGTCGAGGCCGTGGATCTGTGGACGTTTACGCGCGCGCTCAATTCGTCCGATCCCGACTGGTTGCTCGACGAAACCGATCAGGGCTGAGGCCCTGTCCGGCGGCGGCGCTCCACAGGAGTAGGGAACTTGCGGGGAGGGAGCGTGCTGGCGGCGCCGCACAAACGCAGGCTGATTCGCCTGTTTGGCGCGCTTTCGTTTCTGGCCATGCTGGCGTCGTGCGCCAGCGTCATTCCCGATACCCGGCAGCCGGGCCTGCCTCCGCCGGAGAACGCAGTGGCGCTGGGCGTGCGCGAGGGGCCATCCGTCGCCGGGTTGTCGTTGTCTGAACCCGATGCCGCTGCCGCGCTGGCTTCGTTCCGGGAAAGCTGTCCGCGCCTGATGTCGCGAAGCGATGGCAGCGGACTCACCCGGCCCGGTGACTGGCGCGAGCCCTGCACGGCTGCTGCCAACTGGGGCAGCGGCTCTGCCGTCCTTTTCTTCCTCAGCTATTTCGAGACGGCGCAGATCGGCGACGGGAAGGCTTTCGCCACGGGCTATTACGAACCGGAGATTGCCGGGGTACGCAGGCGTCAGCCCGGGTTCGACGTACCGGTCTATGGCCTGCCGCCGGACCTTGTCCGGGCCAAAACGGGCGATGCCAAGCCTTTGGGCAATGGCCGGATGCCGCTCGGCCGGTATGGCCGCGATGGCCGGTTCATGCAGTATTACGACCGTTCCGCGATCGAACAGGGCGTGCTGATGGGGCGCGGGCTGGAGATCGCCTGGGCCGCAGATCCGGTCGAGCTGTTTTTCTTGCAGGTGCAGGGATCGGGCCGTTTGCGGGGCCCTGATGGCACGGTGATGCGGATCGGATATGCAGGCCAGAACGGCCAACCCTATACCGGAATCGGCAAAGTCATGCGCGAGCGCGGGCTGATCGGCGATGGGCCGGGGCAATATCCCGGCTCGATGCAGGGCATCATGCAGTACATCCGCGAGCATCCGGCGGAAGGCCGCGCGCTAATGGATGAGAACAGGTCCTATGTGTTCTTCCGCGAACTGACCGGCGATGGCCCGCTGGGGGCGTTGAACGTGCCGGTGCGGGCTCACAGTTCGGTCGCCGCCGATCCGCGCTTCGTGCCGCTGGGAGCGCCGGTGTGGCTCGATCTCGACCGCAGCGAGGCGGATGGCTTGTGGATCGCGCAGGACACCGGTGGAGCCATCAAGGGGGCGAACCGCTTCGATACTTTCTGGGGGGCAGGCAAGGAGGCCCGCACGACGGCGGGCGGGATGAGCGGGCATGGCAAGGCCTTGTTGCTGCTGCCCAAGGGGACGCTGGCGCGGCTCGGCGCGCGATGAGGCGGCCAGGCCGCAGGCTGACCAGGGAGGAAGCGGACATCTGGGCGCAAGTCGCGCGCACCGTTGTCCCTCTCCATCCGCACAGATCAGAGCCCCGGCAGCAGAAGGTGCCGGAAGAACCGGCTTCGGGCCGTCAGGCCGCGCCTCCCCCGCCGAAGAAAAAGCCGAAAGGCCGCGTGCCACCGCCGCCCGCGCCGCGGCCGGTTCCGCCAAAGACGAAAGGGGAAACGCAGCTCCATCTCGATGGATCCTGGGAGAAACGGATCACCAAAGGCGCGCTGGTGCCGGATTTCAGCCTCGATCTGCACGGATCGAATCTCGATCAGGCCTACAGCCGCCTGATGCACGGGCTGACTCAGGCCAGGGCAATGGGCGCGCGGGTCGTGCTGGTAGTGACGGGAAAGCCCCGCTCCGGCGAGTCGATGGACCGCAGCGAACGGCGCGGGGCCATTCGCGCCAAGATATCAGACTGGCTCGCTGCCAGTGAGCACGCTTCAGACATCGTGGCCATCCGTGGCGCGCACCGGCGGCACGGGGGCCAAGGGGCCCTTTATCTCGTGTTGCGCAGAAGGCGTTAGGACCGGCTTCGGGCGTGGCTTGTGGCCGGTCAGCGCGGGAAACGCGCGCAGGCAGAAACACAGCACGAATGGCCAGAACCACGTTGCAGCCATATCGGCCAAGGTGTCATGCCACATCCACCCTCCGTGCGCGACGCGGTCTATCATTTCGTTGACCAGTTCCAGCCCGATGACGGGAAGCAGCGTTCTGGCCATATAGAGCGGACGCCGCGTGACAATCCCGGTCAGAACCCAGATCAGCAGGCCCACGTAAGTATGGGCGAATTTGTCAGGTGGAGGGCACAAGTTGACGACCCAGTCGACCGCCGCTTCATAGTGCTGAAAGAATTCCATTACCGCCTTATGCCGCAGCACAATAACAGTGTCGAGCGCATGGGAACGGGATGTGTGGCGCTGATTGCCACCTGCACGCAGCCGCCCCCTTGATGCGAGAGCTGCAGCGAAGCGCGACGACTAGCGGGCCACGGAAAACCTCGAAGTCGACTACAGCCGTAAGCCGCTCAAACGGATCACCCGCCGTGCTCAGCGCCTCATATCGGTATATCCGCTGAAACCGGCTGTTCTGTCAGCATTGCCTCCGCTGCAATATAAAAGCAATGAATCAGCTCAATCCGCGACACGCCAGTGGTTTTTCGTGATATCCAATTGGACATCCAACCGCACCTTCTCATCCAACGACAACGTCATCGGCCGCTGCTGTCACGCGTGGAACGCTTGATCGACCAACCATGGTGCGCCATGCTCACCGGACTGCGCCAGACGGGCGGCGAATTCCGCCAGCTTCTGCAAGAACTGTGCATCCTTGCTCTCGCCGTGCTGAAGCAGCAGGGTACGACTCGAAGGACACGGCAAATCACGGAGAGAGGAAACGGTTTTTCGGCTGCTCACAAAGTTACCATCACGTCAAAATGCGGAATTTACGCGGGAGAGCGCCGGAGTGAGGTGCGCCAGAGACCGTAAGCCTGACGCATAAAACCCAACAGGTTGAACTGGGTGAGCAGCAGCGTTCGAGAGTTAGTACCGATTGAATGCGCTGCGAAGACAGTGACGACAATAAGAGCCAAGCCTTCGGCAAGAATCTTGCCCATAGCCATTCCAAGAGGCCCCCAAGCATGGGCCAATGGCGAACCGATAGCCAAACCAATAGCACCCGCGATCAGCATGGTGACAACGGGCTTGAACAGATAGTTCGCCCCCTGAAGATAGGTGAGTGGCGCCTTGGCAGTCTGAACGAACAGCGTTGCCAGCAAGAAAGCGCAAGCCAATGGATATTCGAACGAAACCCTGCCGTGTGTCCACATGTCGAATGCAATCGGACCGCCGACCAGCAGGCCGCATGAGAGGATCAGACAACTGGCCACATTGATACGACCGCCCACAGAGAGCAATTTCATGGTGACATCCGTCTGTCCGCCACCGCTTGTGCGAGAAAACTCGATCTGAAAGACGGACATTGCGAGAGAGCTGATCTGATCTATGATGCGGGTTGCCGTCGCATAGACACTGAATACGCCCACGGCTTCGGGACCTGCAACCGAGCTTAGGATGATCCGCGGTCCCTGGACGCCAACGAAGTTGACGCCGAGATGCAGGAGCGCCGCTCCCATGGATGGTCCCATCAACATTTTCAGACAGGTCCGGTCGATCCCCACGTTCCGAAGCTTCAACCATGGCGCGGCTCGCACTGCCAAGGCCGCCTGTGCGATCAGATCAAGGCCGGCAACGCACGCTATGACTACAGCAGCATATGCGGGACCTCCGTGAAAATAACCGACGGCCACGCCCAGGCTCGCAAGTTCGAGGAGCTTCACAAGCCCGGAGACCAAGTTTGGTGCCGCATATGTGCCGGATGAAAAGCTAGCGCCGAAAAACAGGCCTTTTACAGTGTTGAGCCACACCTGCGAGGCCATTGCCATCGTGATAATGATTATCCCGGTGTTCGAAACATGTGTGATCTTGAGCATTTCGGCTACCGGCAAAACAAGTACCAAGCCAAAAATCACGAGCAGAACCGGACCGAAGATACAGGCAAGCGCGATGAATGCGGTTCCGAATACCGTCTGGGCGCGATCATTGTCCGAAGCTCCGGTAGCCTTCAAGATCTCGGTGCTGGCAGCATTAGCGAGACCGAAGTTGCTGAGCGAAGTCAGAGTTGCGATGGCAGTGAGCGTGATCCATTCGCCATAGACAGTCAGCCCCCACGCAGCGAGAAGCATCGGGACGACACCGAGCGTGTTAATGAAGATGGCTCCCCGCGAGAATGCCTGACCGCTCATACCTCGGATCACGCGTTTCAAAAGAGGTGAGTTGCTCACGCGCGGGCTTCCATTGCAAAGGACTTTTCGAGCATGCTTTTCATGCGTTGATCGTTACTATACCCGTCACGACGGCACCGCGCCAAGCCGGCTGCAGCGATGGACGCGCGCTTATCTGGATGTTTGAGATAGAAGAAACATTTGGCGATGAGCTCATCAATGCCGGCAAAATACTCGGCCTCTTGCCCTTCGGTGAATAGCGCCTCATGCTCAGAAGTCCTCTCGGCAAGCATGAATGCGCCACAAGCCGGAATCTCGACGCTGCGTGTCGTTTGCTGGTCGCGATTGAGCTTGCGCAGGAAACACAGATTAATGTCCGACGCGCAAAGGGTTCGAACATAGTCCTCGCCATAGAGCGCACGCCCTTCAACTGTCATTCCTGATGGGAATTGAGAGATGTCGGGCCAACCTGCCCCCCAGACGCGAACGGGAAGTCCCGCGTCTACGATCGCTGCGATTGCAGATGCGCGTTCTGGTTCATAGGAGCCAATGAAGGTAATCGGCCCACCGAAACGCTCGCGCTCGTCTTGTCCGAGATCGAGCGGACGGTGCAAAGCAGGATCATAGGCATTGGCCACAAACACCGGATTCCGGCAACCAAGCGCTCGAAGTTCCGCCACGCCATAACTCTTGGTTGTAAAAAAGATGTCGTACAGTGGCAGATGCCGACCGAACGCCGTCGACCGATTGTGGCGCTGCCCCATGTCATCGGGAGAATAGCCTGCAATAACCAGCGCGGGCAGCTTGGCTCGCGCATTGCGCAGAGTCTGGGGGATCACCGCCAAGGCCTTGTCAAGCCACAGCAGATCTGGACGTTCTGCCACGATTGCCTGTGCGAGCCGATCATTGACATCAAGCGGATCGGGAGTTGGCAGTTCTATGCCATTTCGATAGGCAGCCGCCATGATACGCGCTGCCAGCGGGGCGCGGATCTGGCTGGCCCGTGTAGCCAGCCGCACGACACGACACCCCTGTCGTTCAATAGCCTCACACCTCTGCAGACTGGTTGATCCATCGAGCATTTCGCCGACATACAGGACAACCTTGCCCGCTAGCGGCGTGCGCGGCTCATTGCTCACCCTATGACATCCTCCAGCGCCCGCCGCGGAAAGATGTTCAGCAGGCCACCCCGGGTAGCATTGTAGATTCGCACCGGGCTGTGATCGAAACGCTCAGCAATAGCGCGCCAGGAACGGAAACCTTCGGTGCAGTGCCAAAGATCCAGTTCCATGCGGCGATAGTCCATTGTGGCATTTTCCGGTGGCGCGGCATAGAAATGAGAACTCTGGCCCAACAAATCTCTGAAGAGGCCATCACCATCAACTCCAAGAATATAGATCTCCTTGAACCCCATATATATGGAGGCGTGGAGCGCAATCTTGACGACATTGTCGCCCCCAATTCGCCGCGTCAAATCAATGGGAAACCCGTATCCCGGGTGAATTATTCTGCCACCCGCAACCCAATGGACACCGAATTTCCTGTCATATTCGTAAGCCTCTGGCTTATGCTTTTGCGCTCCATCCAAAAAGAGAGAAGCATTCGGGCAATGTTCCTGGATCTCAGCCAGCATGGAAATAGGCCATTCGCCGGTGGACAGCTTACCATCTATAACAAAGTAATATTTAGGATTGATTTCCCTTATGTTCTCATGCTTAAAAAAATAATTGCAAACAAATGTCTGCTCATCCCTCAAGAGGTGTAGCGGCTGCTCCCTTATTGACGGGCCATTGCCGATAATAAAGCACCGTTTACCCTCTTGCAGTCCCCTTAGAGCACTGTTTTTCGCTAATTTCTTGCGCAAATCACCGTCAAGAAAATCTTTCACGCCAGCTGCTTTATTATATAGGGCATAAACGACGTCTTCAAACTTGTATTTTACGTCGAGCTTTTTCATGCTTTTCCCGCGAATGAGTCCCGTTCGTCGCACCTCTCAGATCCTTAGCACCGGATCGCTCGGCCCTGTCAATGACTGAATACCGCTTTTCTGCGGTAGCATAATGGTTGATTTTACGCTAAAATAATATGGTGCTGCGTTGGCGCGCTCCCCCAGCGCCTAACTGTGGGGGGCAATTTTTGCTAAGTAGATTGAGAATGGTTGGCGACAGGCGCACCGATCGTGCGCAACGCGGTATTGTAGTCATCGGCAACTACGAGCTCGATCACCAGCATAGCATGTTGCAATATAATGAAATGCTGGTCGAAGCTTGTACGGCTTGGGCCGGAAACGCTGTCCACTTGGCCCGGCCGAAAGTCATATTCGGCCAGGCGCAGGGGCGTTTCAAGAAGCTGACCTCGGTCATTGACAAATATATGCTGGCGCCCTTTGCGTTTCCGAAGGCTACTCTCGCCCTGATCGGCGACCAGGGCCTTGCGCTCTATTTGCCTTTTCTGCGTGCCAGAACCAAACTTATCGTCTGTCACGACCTGATCGCCCACTTGGTCATGATCGGCAGACTTCCCGGGTGGCAACCATCGCGCCTGGGACGTTGGCTGCAGCGTGCGAATATGCACGGGCTAAAGCAAGCGGATCATGTAATCTGCGTATCAGACGCGACACGGCGTGACTTTCTCGACCTCACGGGAATGGCTCCGGAAAAGGTATCCGTGGTTCATAACTGCCTACCGCCGGCGATCGAGGAATTTGCCGGCCAGCCAAGAATTCCACTGGCGGCACGCACCAGCGACATACTTTGCTTCGCCACATCGTTCTACAAGAATGCAGAACTGAGTATAGAAGTCTTCGCACGCGCGCGTGCGCGTCTGCCGGAAAGCACGCGGCTTATGGTCATCGGTCTGGACATTGATCGTGCGGAAAAGCTGTCCCGGTCCTTGGGGATTGACGACAAGGTCGTCTGGCTAAAGCGGGTGCCGAACGACACCTTGCATGAAATATACCGCACAGTTGGCGCGTTGCTGTTCCCCTCACGTTACGAGGGTTTCGGCTGGCCGATTCTCGAGGCGCAGGCTTTCGGGCTCCCCGTCGTAACGAGCGACGTTGCATCCTTACCTGAAGTTGCCGGTGCGGGCGCGATTATTGCTCCGCTTGATGCATCCAAAATGGCTGAAGCATTGGTCAAGGTCTTTTCTGAACGCGCTTGCGCGGAAGGCCTCGTTGAACGCGGCTACGAAAACCTGAAGCGGTTTGACAGAAAGGGGTGGCTAAAGTCCTTCTCCGCCCTTCTTGATGGGCAATATTCTAGAAATGCGGGGAATGCCGAAATGGAGAAAACGGCAGTATGAGCGCCATCATTTTTTATCCAGAGGTTGAAGCCTTTGGAGGCGAGGAGCGCGTACTGCTGGGACTAAGCCACGCCCTCCATGTCCGCGGAATTGCCCATCGCATTGTCTGCTACTTCGATCACGTCGGCCTGCAGCGTCACGCTGACTGGCAACTAGACTTGGTGATACTCAACCCAAACGGCGGGGCTTGGAGCAAAGCACGGGCATTGAAGGCCTACCTCGCCGGTCAAAGCCCTCTAGGGCAAGTCCTCCTGTTCGGCATACAGGCTGCGGTGCATGCGGGCCTCGCGGGACTGACAGGATATAGCGTTCGTGTAGCTGACACCCCATCATTGCAGACGCTGCCCCGGGAACTCGGAACGCTTACGCGTTTGAAGCAGCAGGCTCAGGGATGGATGTTCATGCGTATGGCGAAACGAGGCTTCAGACGCGCGGACGGTGTAATTGCAAATGCCAACTATCTCGGCGTAGAACTGCGCAGCCTCTATGGCGTCAAACCTGCAACGATCTATATCGGCGCGAAAGAGGCTTTGCCGGCCATACGTAAGCCGCTGCATGCAAGAATGGCGCTTGGCCCACATCTGCTTTCGGTTTCCAGGCTTGAACCAAACAAGCGCATCGATTGGCTGATCGAGGCATTCGAAACGGTGGTGCGAACCCGCCCGGATACGCGCTTGGTGCTGGACATTGCCGGGGCAGGCGCCGAAGCCGCAATGCTGCAAAGTAAATGCACGACGCTGGGCTTGAACAAATCTGTGGTTTTCCATGGCTTCGTTTCGGAGGCAGACCTTGAAAAACTTTACGGCAACGCCGCGATGTTCGTGATGCCAGCGGTGCAAGGCTTCGGTTTGCCTGCCCTTGAAGCACTGGCGCGAGAGACGCCAGTCGTCATGCACCGACAAAGCGGTGCTAGCGAAATTTTTGAAAATTCGGCATGGGTCAGTGTTTTTGATGGCGGCCCTGAAGCTCTCGCTGCAGCAATTTTGGACATGCTCGATCGGATCGAAAGCGGCTCCTTAGCCGCAGAAGAGGCTCCGCGACCTCCCTCTGAAGACGATTTTGGAGCTGAAATAGCCCGCTATTGCGGATGGCTTGGGCAATAACGGCATTGGTCGTGATGACAGAGCACCAGCTAGATACAGGTCCAGTGGCGTTGAGTCGGACCGCAGGCGAATGGATCGCCTGTTCATGTTCGCGCCCGCAACAAAATCTGGCAAAAACGCTCAGGCCTCTTACACTGGCCACATTGCATAAGTTTCATCAGCGTCCGATAAGGCGGGGTCATGCACCAGAATTTAAGCGGAATCCTTGATTGTACCCTTCGGGATGGGGGCTACTATACAAACTGGGACTTCGAAGACGACACTCTGTCGGGCTATCTCTCCGCTATGAAGGGCGCACAAAGCGTTGCAGCAGTCGAGATCGGCTACCGTGGCGTCGTAAAATCAAAATACATGGGACGGTTCTATCACACCCCCCGAAGCGTGCTCGAGCACTGCAAGGCGAACCTGCGAATGGACCAAAGCCTCGTCGTGATGCTTGACGAGAAGGACATCAGCCCTGAAGTGATCGAAAGCCTGATTGGCGAGTTGCAAGGGGTGGTAGACATGGTGCGCTTCGCCGTCGCCCCGTCACGCTTGGCCCGAGTGGCAGAACTGGCCGAGGCCTGCGACACACTGGGTTTTCAGGTCGGCCTGAACATCATGTATCTGAACACCTATGTCGATATGCCACAGGTTCTGGAGCCACTAGCCCAAGTGAAGGCGGCCGTGGTAGCGCTGGTCGATAGCTATGGCGGATGCACACCAGCCGAAGTGGCGCGCGCGGTAGCTGCTGCAAAAGATTTTCTGCCTCAACCAATCGGCTTCCATGGGCACGACAATATTTCTCTGGCGTTCGCCAACAGCTTGGCTGCGATCGAAGCCGGTGCCACCATCGTCGATGCAACAATCCAGGGCATGGGCCGCGGCGCAGGCAATACCAAAACCGAGCTGATGGCGGGCTATTTTGCTGCTAAAAAGGATTTCGACGTCGATTTCCCTGCCCTTTCTGCCACCGTGGAGCAGTTTGGCAAACTCCAGAAGAAGTACGAATGGGGCACGAACCTAGCCTATATGGTGTCTGGCTTGGAAGGATTGCCGCAGGCAGATGTGATGGACTGGCTGGGCACTCGTCGCTACAGCATGAGCTCAATCGTAGCCGCCCTTCGCCAACAGGGTGACGGAAAGACCGACACCCATGATTTTCCGACTCTGGCGAAATCACAAGTAACCAAGGATTTCGCAGGCCGCCCGGTTGTTATCGTAGGCGGTGGCGAGAGTGTGGTCGAGCACATCGAGGCCCTCCGCCAGTTTGTTGCCGATCACAACGCGATCGTCGTGCACTCGACTACGCGCCGCGCCGAACTGTTCGACGCCCTGCCGAATGCGCAAATATACTGTCTGGCCGGTCAAGAGGTGGCCCGCCTGAATGGGGATGGGGCATCAATCCTGTACCGCGCAGACCGTTATATCGTGACGCAGGAACCGCCCCGCCTGCCCGGATCGACACCCATGGCAGAAAATGTCTACCAGGTCGTCAATTGGACATCAGGCGACGCACGCGCCAAGCTGGGGCCGATCACCGACGAGCCGCCGCTCGATCTTGCTTTTGCAACTGCTGAAAGCTTGGGCGCAAGCAAAATCTATCTGGCCGGCTTTGACGGCTACCAGAACGCCAGTCTAGCCGATCAGCATAATGCACGCGATGTCCAGCTGGCCCTCAATCAGGCGAAGACCCGTTGGGGAAGCAATGTTATGTCGCTGACGCCTACACTGTATAAAATCCCCACCATTTCGATCTACGGCCTGCTTCAGTGAGGCACAAATGACCCGTCCGCTTTGTGTAGTCTTTGACTGCGACGGTGTTCTTTTGGACTCCAATCGCATGAAGACGCAGGTGTTTGGGGATATCCTCAGCACCTATCCGCCTGATGCCGTCGATGCATTTCTGGCCTACCAAACAACGGCATTCGGACTATCGCGCTATCGCATGATCGACACGTTCTTCGAACGATACCTTGGACGTGCAGCGATCGATGGCGAAAAGGACATGCTTCTTGCTTCTTTCAGCAAGGAATGCCGGCAGCGCTATCCCTGCCAGGCACTTACGGAAGGGACAATGGAGACACTGGAGACTTTCGATCGCCATGATATCCCTATGTTCGTGGTTTCAGGATCAGATGAGATTGAACTCATTTCAGTTCTCGAAGAGATGGGGCTGGCTCGTTTCTTTCGCCGCATTTTTGGTTCGCCAAGCACCAAAACCGACAATATCGCACGCGTTATAGCACTGCTAGACCGCCCCCACGACATCACCTTTGTGGGGGACGCGAAAGCGGACTGGCTAGCGAGCTGCGAGCGCGGCTGCGACTTCATCTATCTGGCAACTTGGGCTGCAGATCCGGCAACCATGCAGACCCTGCAGCATAAGCACGGCTTCAAGGAAATTTCGAGGCTGCCAGATTTGCTCGAATACCTTGCCCTCGCAGCCCCCGAAGCGGCAGCCTCAAAGGACGCGATGTGAACGCATCTCCCATTTTCGCAATGATTCCCTGTCGCAAGGGAAGTCAACGGATCCCGAACAAGAACACCAGGCCGCTGCCCGGTTATCCCGGCGGCTTACTGGAACTGAAATTGCGGCAGGTCTTCGCCTCCCACATGCTCGACGGCGTTGTCCTGTCGACAGACGATCTTCTGTGCATGGAAATCGCCGAGCAACTGAGGCCGGAGGGCAAGTATCTCGCGATTGAAAGCCGACCAGCCGAATTTGCAGTTGCGGATACACTTGATGCCTTCGTTGAATATGTCCCGACAATCATGCCAGAAGGCGTCGTTGCGTGGATGCACGTCACATCTCCTTTCTTTGGAAGCGAGCAGATAGATTCGGCACTGTCTGCTTATCGCAATGGAGTGACCTCTGGTGAGGCCGACAGTCTCATGGGAGTGACGCGGCTGCAAACGTTCCTGTGGGATGAAAGCGGCTGCATTTCCCACGACCGGTCGGTGCACAAATGGCCACAAACTCAAGATCTTCGACCAATCTACGAAGTCAATTCAACGATATTCGTAATAGATCGCGAGTTGATGGCCCGGGCAAAGGATCGCATAGGCGCAAGACCTTCGCTGTTCGAGGTCGACCGAACACACGCTTTTGACATCGATTGGCCGGATGATTTCCAGTTTTTGGAACGTACCCTGCAAACGATGGCGAGTTCCGCTTCCTAAAAAGAAAGATTGACGCAGCTGTGACAGAAACAAATGGGTTACAATGAGATATGCGAACCAAGCACATCGTTGGACTGGATATTGTAAGATTCTTGGCCGCATTTCTTGTCATGGCCGAACATTTCTTCTTCAGCTCATGGATCAGCCCTTCCCACAGCAGCCATTCCATAGAACCGATCTGGACATTCCCAGCCTTTGGCTGGATTGGTGTGCAGATTTTCTTCGTTCTATCTGGGTTTGTAATCTCCTATACTGCAAGCGGTGCAACAGCATTTAAATTTCTGTCAAGTCGTATCGTCAGGCTCGTGCCAGCAGCTTGGATCTGCTCGACCATTACGCTACTCGTAATCTTTTATTCCGGAGACCCGCCAGTAGGCGTGGCGTTGAAACGGTGGGTCGCGGCGCTCACATTTTTCCCAAAACCGCCATATATCGACAAGGTCTACTGGACACTTGGACTTGAGATTTTCTTCTACTTTGAAATATTCATCCTCCTTGCAGTCAATAAATTCAAATACGTTGAATGGCTGTCCGTCTTTATTGCGGCCATATCCTGCACATTCTGGCTCCTATTCTACACAGTGAAGCCAGAATTTATCGACGAAATTTATAGAAGTCGCGAATTTTCAATCATGCTCGTCCAACATGGCTGCTTCTTTTCCCTTGGAATTACATTTTGGCTGTGCATCCACAAAATAACACCAGCACGAATAGTATTGATTGGCATGTGTATATCCGCCGGAATTGGCCAAATAATCAGCGAACATCATGGGCAACCCGACGTTGCCGGTATCAATCAAACCCCAGCATTGGCAATATTCGTCTGGTTGCTTTCAATGTGCCTGATGCTTGCATCTATCTATTGGCGAGATGCAATCAAGCCTGCAAACTGGATCCGCACTATAGGCCTCATGACCTATCCACTCTATCTCGTGCACGATCTGCTCGGAGTGGAAATAATCAAACGCATCATCGGAATTGGGCCTATACTTTCCGTATGCGTTGCTATGGCGCTGTGTATCGCACTGAGCTGGCTTATAACTGCCACACTGGAGAAAAGATTGCAAAAATTCTTTCGAATCCTCCTGGATGAACAAAGAGCGCGCTCGCGAATATCAGTGCCATTTCTTTTCACAAAAAGCACGCCACCATTTTCCTAATATTTGGATTCCACAGTGCGCGTTTTGTTTTTCCAAGTTACATTCGCCATTCTCTGCAATTCGCTTAAAAAGCATCGTCGATAACGATATTGATGCGTGCTCCAATCTGGCCGCACCTCTCGACAGGTGCACAACAAGCATCGGGACGAGTTAGCCGCATACTCAGGGGGATCGCATGATATTATTGATATTCTATCATGAAATGCAGGGCTGACTGTATTCACTGCGGGGTACATGAAATTCCGCTTTTCATAGAAACGGAGAAGCTCTTGTGAAGGTGGTTCTTTCAACGTGGGGCAAGTTCCATTTTTTCCATCTGGCCAGACAGCTGGAAAGAAGAGGTGTTCTAAAAAAAATATTTTCAACCTATCCAAGGTTCAAACTAAGAGATGAAGGCTTACCTCCAGAAAAAGTCGAGTCCGATGCGTTGATCGAGACATTCCTACTGGGCAAGGGTCGCTTTGGCATTTCGACACCTTTCGATAGGTTCCTGCAACATCTCAAGGTTGATCTACATGATCGGCACATAATGAGGCGGTTGCCGCAATGCGATGTCTTCGTTGCCTTGTCGGGATCAGGTCTCGTAGCGGGAGGCGCCGTTCAGAAGCGCGGCGGCATCTACATCTGCGAACGCGGTTCGTCGCACATCGCGTATGGTGACGACCTCATGGCTGAGGAATTTACGCGCTGGGGCGCCGAAGCCCCCCAAACGAGCCCACGGTTTATCGCTCGTGAGGAGGCGGAATACGCCATGGCAGATCGGATTGTTGTGCCATCATCGTTTGTAAAGCAGAGTTTTATCCAACGAGGTGTTGCCGCAGACAAAATCATCGTCAACGGCTATGGTGCAGATCTCAGCCGCTTCCAGAAGAAGGGGAGCCCTCCCAAGGATCAGTTCGTCGTGCTCTTCGTCGGGGGGGTCCGTTTCCGTAAGGGCATCCCATACCTGCTTGAAGCGTTCAAAGCGCTGCGACACCCTAATAAGGTATTGAAGATTGTTGGATCTGTGCTGCCCGAAATGCGGGACTACCTGAGAACGGCACCGCTCGAGAACGTGGAATTCATGGGCATAGTACCGAATACCGAATTACCTGAAATAATGAGCCAAGCACATGCCATGGTGCTCCCCAGTATCGAAGAAGGGATGGCATTGGTTCAGGCCGAGGCCCTTGCAAGCGGATGTCCAGTGATCGCCAGCCGGAATACCGGCGGCGAAGATCTGTTCTCCGATGGGAGCGAAGGTTTCATTGTCCCCATACGGGATCCGCAAAGCATCACCGATCGTCTGCAGCAACTGGCGGATGATCCTGATCTCCGCGACAGCATGTCAGAAGCGGGTATGTCTAAGATCAAGAACCTTGGAGGATGGGACCTGTACGGCAGCAAGTATATGACAATTTTCGACGAGGCTCTTGACCGCACGTATTGATCTTGCCTCGCAATTGGCCTTTCCCGTTGAACCCTCCGATCCTGGAAACCTTGAAGAGGGCGTCGATTTGTGAGTGATGGCGAGTGGCCGGCGTCCTGCTCATTAAGTAGCCCGATAGTCTGCGTCCCGCGGAAACGATTTTTCCTCACA
>NZ_JALHLG010000043.1 GCF_022832375.1 Novosphingobium beihaiense | reverse complement strand
GTCCTGCTCATTAAGTAGCCCGATAGTCTGCGTCCCGCGGAAACGATTTTTCCTCACACGCCAGCTGGAGGCCCGCAAAAACCGGGTTGGGCAAGGCTTGGGAGTCTGACGGCGGAGATACCGATACTGCCGGACGCTGTGGCGCCCGCCTTTGGCTTGTTTCCGAGTACATTCCGGACGATTTCACCCGCGCTTCGCGAATTTCAGACAGAGCCATCCCATGCTTTCCCGTCGTTCGTGGAAGATCAGCCTGTTGAAATTGTAGGCCAGGTTGCAAAGGGTCAACTTCGCTTCGGCCCTGGCCAGGCCGATGGTGCGGACGAACAGCCCGAACCGGTTCTTCTGATGGGCGAAGACATGTTCGACATGGGCCCGGATCGAGGATTTGGCAGCGTTGGCCCGCGTGGTCGCCTTCGCTATGGGCTTGCCCTTGGGTTTGCGCCGGTGGATGCGGGACGTGAGCATCCGATCCGATCCGATAACCACTTCTCGTTGCGCTTTGAGCGATAGGCGCTGTCGGCCCAGACCTCGGAACCGGTGTTGTCCGTGCTGACCACCTGCCGGAGCAGATGCCCGTCCGCTGCCGATGCAGAAGTCACCGCCATCTCCCGGATAAAGCCGAAGCGCCGGTCGATGCTGATGTGGGATTTGTAGCCGAACACCGGCAGGGCAATCATGGGCAGCGGCGTTCCATCCTTGCGATACCGGACTTTTCCGCCGATCTTGAGGGTCCAGTGCGCATCGGCGTCTTTCTGCGCCGTCTTGTTCTTCTGGCCCGGCCAGATTTCCTTCGCGCTCTTGCCCGACTTGATCGCCTCGCACTCGCCCTCGGTATTTCGTTGCTTCGGTGCAGGCACCAGCGAGGCATCGACAATC
>NZ_JALHLG010000042.1 GCF_022832375.1 Novosphingobium beihaiense | reverse complement strand
GCTGACGCGGCGCGGGGCGGCGCTCGGCGCGGCGGTGCGGCCGGTGGCGGTGGTGCAGGGGCTGCTGGCGCTGGTGGCTTTCCTGTGCCTGATCTATGTCTTTGCCGTTACCGATCTGTCGGTGAAGCTGGTGGCGCTCAATTCCCATTCGATGAAGCCGCTGGTCTTCAAGATCGCGAGCGCCTGGGGCAACCATGAGGGCTCGATGCTCTTATGGGTTACGGTGATGGGCATGGCGGGCGGTTTCGTCGCGCTGGTGGAAAAGCGGCTGCCCGAACCGGCCATGCTGGCAACGTTGGCGGGGCAGGCTTTCGTTAGTCTGGGCTTCTATGCCTTCCTGCTTATGGCTTCCAATCCCTTCGAGCGCCTCTCGCCGGTCCCGCGGGAGGGCAACGGGCTCAATCCGCTGCTGCAGGATCTCGGCCTCGCGTTCCATCCGCCCACGCTCTATCTCGGTTATGTCGGTCTTTCGATCGCGTTCAGCTTCGCCATCGGTGCGCTGGTGACGCGGGAAGTCGGCCCGGCCTTTGCCCGGGCGATGCGGCCTTGGGTGCTGGGGGCGTGGATATTCCTGACCATCGGCATCACCGCCGGGTCTTACTGGGCCTATTACGAGCTGGGCTGGGGCGGCTGGTGGTTCTGGGATCCGGTGGAGAATGCCGCGCTGATGCCCTGGCTGGCCGCGACCGCCTTGCTCCATTCGGCCAGCGTCCTGGCCTCGCGCAATGCCTTGCGCGCCTGGACGGTGATGCTGGGCGTGGTGGCGTTCTCGATGTCGATGATCGGCACGTTCCTGGTGCGATCGGGCATCCTTACCAGCGTGCATGCTTTTGCCGTCGATCCCGAGCGCGGCACGTTCATCCTGGCCCTGCTGGCGATCAACATCGGCGGCGCGTTGACGCTATTCGCCCTGCGCGCGGCGACTGTGACCGAAGGCGAACGCTTCGCCGTGGTCAGCCGCGAGGGCGCGCTGGTGTTCAACAACGTGATGCTTTCGGCGATTCTGGGCATCGTGCTGTTCGGCACGCTCTATCCGCTGCTGGCCGAGGCGATGGGCGTGAAAGTCTCGGTAGGCCCGCCCTATTTCAACCCGATGAGCGCACTGTTCGCCATGCCGATGCTGGTGGTGCTGGCCATAGGCCCGCTGCTGCGCTGGCGGCGTGACAGGTTCGAACGTATTGGCAAGGCGCTGGTCATCCCGGCAATGCTGGTGGTTGCGGCCGGTATCGGACTGCTGGTGGTTGGCGGCATCGGGCTGCTGCCGTTCCTGGGGCTGGTGCTGGCCGCTGGACTGGCCTGGGCCAGTGTGCTGCCCTTGCGCGAACGTAACTTGCGCCGCACGCCGCTGCCCGTCTGGGGCATGGTCCTCGCGCACTTCGGCATTGCCGTCTCGCTGTTCGGGATGAGCTGCGAAAGCGCGTTCAACACTGAAAAGCTGGTGGCTGTGAAAGTGGGTGAGGTCACGCATGTCGGCCCCTGGGGCGTCAAGCTGGATGCCATAGAGCCGGTGGCCGGTCCCAACTGGACCGCGCTCGAAGCCCGGCTGCTGGTGCGTTATGGCGCTGACGGCAAAGTGACGCGCATGGCCCCGCAATCGCGCAGTTTCTGGGCTCCGCCGCAGCAGACCAGCGAATCCGCGCTGCTCACCCGCTGGAATGGCCAGCTTTACACCGTGCTGGGCGGAAAGGGTGAGGACGGGCGCTGGCAGCTCAGGCTGTGGTGGAAGCCGTTCGTGCCGCTGATCTGGATCGGCGGGCTGCTGATCGCGCTGGGCGGGGCACTGGCGCTGATCGGGCGCGTGAAGACCGACGTGCGCCGCCTCGTGGCGAAGGACAAGATCGCCTATCGTCACGAACGCAAGGCCCAGCTAGGAAAGCGGCCATGAGCGATATGAGCAGCGAGACAGGCTCTCCCAAGCCCCGGCGCTGGGCGATCTGGCTGCCGCTGGTGCTGTTCCTGGGCTTCGTGGCGCTTGTGCTGGTGGGGATGCTGCGCCCGGCAGACCGCAATGTGGCGAGCGCGCTTGTGGGCAAGCCGATGCCGCAGTTCAACCTGCCGCCCGCGCTGCCGGGGCGTCCGGGGCTCGACAGCAAGGTTCTGGCCAACGGCAAGCCGCATCTGGTGAATATCTTCGCCAGCTGGTGTGTGCCGTGCCGCGTCGAAGCACCGCAGCTTGGCGCGCTGGCGAAGGCTGGTGTTCCCATCGAGGGCATTTCGGTGCGCGATTCGACCGAGGCCTTGCAGGGTTTTCTAGATCAGAACGGCGATCCTTATCAGCGCATTGGTGCCGATGACGATGGCCAGGTCCAGCTTGCGCTGGGCTCGTCCGGCGTGCCGGAGACCTATGTGATCGATGGAAAGGGCAAGATCGTCTACCAGCACATTGGCGAGATCCGGCCCGACCAGCTCGGCCTGATCCTCGACAAGCTGAAGGAGGCCGGGCTGTGAAGCGGCTGGCCGCGTTGCTGCTGATGGTGCTGGGGCTGGCCACGGCCGCGCCTTTGCTGGCGCAGGGGGAGCAATCCACCGCGCCTTATGCCTATCGCCAGCTTGACGATCCGGCAAAGGAGGAAAAGGCGCAGGCGCTGATGGAAACGCTGCGCTGCCTGCAATGCCAGGGGCAATCTATCGCCGATTCGGATGCGCCGATCGCAGGCTCCATGCGCAGCCTCGTGCGTGAGCGAATCGAAGCCGGGGAGGATCCCGAAGCGATCCGTTCCTGGCTGATGGAACGCTATGGCGACTATGTTAGTTATGCCCCGCGCATTACCGGTCTGACCTGGCCGCTCTTCGCGGTTCCCGCAGTGCTGCTGCTGCTGGCCTTCCTGCTGCTGCGCCGCCTGTTCACAGGCAGTGCGAAACCAGGAGAGGGCGCATGATCTGGGCACTCGTCGCGGGACTGGCAGTGCTGGCCTTCGGGCTGGCCGTCTTCGTGCTCAAGGCGCCGCGCGGCACATGGGAAGCGGTGGCCGCCGCGCTGCTGCTCGGCATTGCAGGGTATGTGATGCAGGGCACTCCAGGACAGGCGGGGGCGCCCAAGACGGCGGCAGAAACGGTTTCGGACAATGCCGATGCACTGGTCGAGGCGCGCCTGAAAGTGACGAACAAAGGCATTCCGCCTAACAACAAATGGGTGGTTTTCGCCGATGGGCTTGCCCGCAACGGCCGCTATGCGGAGGCTGCGGGAATCCTGCGGGGCGAGGTGGAGAGCCATCCGGGCAATTCGGAAGCTTGGCTGGCCATGGCCAATGCGCTGATGGCTCATGCGGAAGGGACCGCGACTCCGGCCGCGCTCTATGCCTACCGTCAGGCGATCAAGGCCGGTCCGGACGAGCCGGGGCCGCCGTTCTTCCTCGGGCTGGCGCTGCTGCAGAGCGGCCGCGTTGCCGAAACGCGCGACTTGTGGGCAGGGCTGCTCAAGCATGCTCCCGAAGATGCGCCGTGGCGGGCGCCGCTGGCGATGCAGTTGCAGCGGCTGGATGCCGTGATCTCCGGTCAAGCCCGGGGCGCATCCGATTCGCCTGTGTCCCAACCGTGAACCGGTACATAAGACAGAATCTCACTAACGTTGCCTGGCCCTTCGCATGCTGCTAACGGCCTCTCCCTCGCCGCACCTGCGGGGGCGGTTTGCGAGTCCATAACGGGGCGCACGAATGAGTGATGCAACATCGGATAGGGCTGAAGGCCCGGCGCTGATCGATCCGGCGACGGCTTCGGCAACTCCGGCATACGGCGGCCACGGTTCCGGCAACGTCGCCAAGTTGGCGTTCGGGGCTATTGGCGTGGTCTTCGGCGACATCGGCACTAGCCCGATCTACGCTTTCCGCGAAACCTTTGTCGGCCCGCACCCGCTGGCGATCGACGAACTGCATATTCTGGGCGTCGTCAGCCTGATTTTCTGGTCGATGACGATGGTCGTCTCGATCCAGTACGTCAGCGTGCTGATGCGCGCGGACAACAAGGGGCAGGGCGGCAGCCTGGCTCTGGTCGCGCTGATTTCGGGCGCGATCAAGAAATCGAGCTATGGCGGGCTGATCGTGATGCTCGGCGTTTTCGCGACTTCGCTGTTCTACGGCGATTCGATGATTACGCCCGCTGTTTCGGTGCTGTCGGCGGTGGAAGGCCTTACGGTCGTCCAGTCGAGCCTGCAGCCCTTCGTGCTGCCGATCGCGCTGATTCTGCTGATCGGGCTGTTCGTGCTGCAAAAGAGCGGGACGGCCAAAGTCGGCGCGCTCTTCGCGCCGGTCATGGTGCTTTATTTCACCACGCTGGCGCTGCTGGGCATCTATCATCTGGTGCAACTGCCGCACGTGCTGGTGGCGCTGAACCCGTGGTACGCGATCCAGTTCTTCATGACTGACAAGATGCTGGGCTTTCTGGCGCTGGGTTCGGTTGTGCTGGCCGTTACCGGTGCCGAGGCGCTCTATTCGGACATGGGCCACTTCGGGCGCGGCCCGATGCGCATGTCGTGGTTCGGGTTCGTGATGCCGTGCCTGCTGATCAACTATTTCGGCCAGGCCGCGATGATCCTGGGGCTGGACGATTCGGCCGCGGCCGAGGCGATGGAGAACCCGTTCTTCAACCTCGCGCCCGATCACTGGCGTCTGCCGCTGGTGATTCTGGCCACTTGCGCCACCTTCATTGCCAGCCAGGCGGTGATCTCCGGCGCTTTCTCGATCACCCATCAGGCGATGCAGCTCGGCTTCATCCCGCGCCTGTCCACCCGGCACACCAGCGAGCACGAAGTGGGGCAGATCTACATCCCCTTCGTCAACTGGGCGCTGATGACGGGCGTGATCGTATTGGTGCTGGTGTTCCAGAACTCGTCGAATCTCGCTTCGGCCTACGGTATCGCTGTGACGGGCGCGATGCTGATCGATACCTGCCTGATGGCGGTGCTGCTGATCGTGCTGTGGCGCTGGAAGCTGTGGCTGGCGATTCCGGTCATCGTTGCCTTCTTCGTCGTCGATGGCACGTACTTCGCGGCCAACGCCACCAAGATCCCCGACGGCGGCTGGTTCCCGCTGCTGATCGGCGGCGTTGCCTTCACGCTGCTGACGACGTGGAACAAGGGCCGCAAGCTCATGCGCGACCGCATGACCGAGGCTGCGCTGCCGCTCAACGTCTTCGCCAAGAGCGCGCATGGCAGCGCCGCGCGGGTGCCGGGCACGGCCATCTTCATGGCCTCCAGCAATATCGGCGTGCCCTCGGCCCTGCTGCACAACATCAAGCACAACAAGGTTCTGCACGAACGCGTGGTGGTGCTGACGATCGAAGCGCAGGACGTGCCTTATGTCGAACCGGCCGACCGCTACGAAGTGATCGATCTGGGGCAGGGCTTCTACCGCATGACGCTGCGCTACGGCTTCATGGAAGAGACCGACGTGCCGCACGGCTTGGCCCATGCGCCGATGTGCGGCGGGCCGTTCGAGATGATGAAGACCAGCTTCTTTCTCTCGCGCCAGACCCTGCTGCCGTCTGAGAAGCCGGGCATGGCGATCTGGCGCGAAAAGCTCTTTGCGTGGATGATGCGCAACGCGGCCAGCGCGATGGAATTCTTCCGCCTGCCCACCAACCGCGTGGTGGAACTGGGAAGCCAGTTGGAGATCTGAATTTGGCGGGAGTGTGCCTTCCTGGCACTCTCCCGCCTGGTTTCATCTCCAGTAGTCGCGGCGTACCGGCCCGATTTCAGGCAGCAGGCCTTGAAACCTCCTCCCTGAGCCGCAGGGGCAGGGATCGTTGCGCCCTAGCTTTTCCAGCAGTTCGACTTCCCCGCCCCGGATCGTGCGCAACCCGCGCTTGACCCGGGTTTCGCTGGGATAACCGCGCCGCCGCTTGGACGTGCGTTCAAAAGCGGGGCCGAAAGCAGGCGTCGCCGTCGAAGTCATAGCCGTAGGTCATGGTTTCCTCCTGTGGATCAGTGGGGTTTCGCGACGACCTGCATGGCGTCGCGGTAAAGGATTGTGCCGGGATGGCGCGCGGTGATCCGCTCTACCGGAATGCCGCCGTCCTCAAGCAGGACCGCCAGCACATGGGCATGGGCGATAGCCTCGCGCGCGGCCGGTTCCGGGCGGAACCAGCAAATGCCGTCCTTGTGCCACACCCGGCGCGCACGCACCGCGAAGGGATGGCTGCCGGACGGCACTGGCAGATATTTGCCGAACCAGCACAGTTCGTGGTCGATGGCCCGTGCCAGCGGGCTTGGCCACAGATCGCCGCACAAGTCACTGGCGGCGCGGAAAAGGCCCGGCCTGATACCGGCGCGCGTAATGGCGCCCGGCGTAACGAAACGCAGATACATGATGGACACGCAAACCTGGCCGGCCTCTGGCCGGCACGGCGCATGTCAGGCGCGTTCGGTCAGTGGCGGGCGGAAATGGGAATGGGTTCGGACAGGGGGACGCATGGGCGCAGCCGCGCGCCATCGTCCCTTGGTCCCGGAGGCAAGAGCGTCAGTTTCATGTCATGCCTCCGTTTGAATTACGCGCGGGCCCATCCCTGCGCAGTGCGCGGCGCCTCTAGGCGAGCGGCAGAAGCGATGCAAGGTTTTCTTCGCACATGCAGCATGAAGAGACGCGGAGTCCCCGTGGGAGCCGCAGTGTCTTGCCCCATTCATGATCAAATGAAATAGTAGCGCGTTTTCAATGCAATCCGGGGGGCTTTGCGAATGCAGTCTAGCAGACTGGGCGTGCTGACGTCGACGATACTACTGGGCCTGAGCGGGTGCGGAGGAGCCTCTCTTTTCGATAGCGAGACAACGTGCCTGAGCGAAAGCGGGCACGAGGCCGTGATTGATCTGATTCGCAAGAAAACCAGGGCCAAGGTTCGGGAGATGCTGGGCAAGGGGCTGTTGCAAGGTATTGCCAAGGCCCCGGAATCGAAGATCAACCTTGCCGTGGGCAGCCTGAAATTTGCGATCGCCGATGTCCGCACGACGCTGGAAGATCCCAACAGCACTAAGAAGTCCTGCGTTGGCAATCTCAGGGTGATCTTTCCCGAACAATCGGCCCGGGAGGCGGAAAAGACCGCGGAGCTGCTGGAGAAGGACGGAACCATCGGCGAGGCTATGGCTGGCAAGGGGTTCGAGCGTGACGCTGGAGCCTATGTCACCCAGTTCGATTTCACGATCCAGCCAACGGACAGTGGCGACAAGGTCTATGCCGAACTCAACGAAGACCAGCAGAAAGACATCGTCGACGGGGTCTCCATGGTCGAAAGCATGGCCTTGATACGGCCGGGAATCGAAAAGCTGGTGGCGGAAAGGAAACGCGAGGAAGCCGAGGAAAAGGCGCGCAAGGAGCAGGCTCTGGCGGAGCAGCGCGACGCGGCGCTTGCCGAAGCGAAGGCGGGAATGGATTTGTCCGTCCAGTCGATCAATGCGACCTGGGACGCGCTCGACAAGCCGGTGCGCAGCCGCCTGCTGGCGCTTCAGCGGGCCTGGATCAAACGGAAAAGGGCGGACTGCAAGATCGAGGCCGCCGGTGCTTCCACTGACGCGACGGAGCGGGAAACCGCGCGAATGAAGTGTGAAACGCGCTTCAACAATCAGCGGCGGAGCTATCTGAGCAAGTATCTGAACAGCTACCGGACGTATTGAAGCGGGGCACCCCGTTTCGATATGATGGCGCGCCCAGCGTCCGTACTATTGTGCCTAGGCCGGGACAGCGGGCGAGGTTCGTCCTGCGCCAACGCTGCGGGCTCTGCGGCAGAATGGCGCGCGGCCGGATTGCCTCTTGCCCCGGCGGCGGGAAAAACGGCACAGGTGTCAGGGCCTGCACAGCCTGAAAATCAACGAAAGGCCGCGTTACTCATGATCCATCCCGTTCGCACTCTGGTCCACGATTTTCGCTGGATTCACATTGCCGTAGGGGTTGCCGGGAACATGCTTTTCGTGCTCGGCAGCATCCTGTTCCTGCCGTCCATGCAGGCTTGGCAAACGCTCGGAGTGTGGATGTTCATTGCCGGTTCGGCGCTGATGCTGGTGGGAGCGCTGGGCGAACTGCTCAAACAGGTCCTGAAGCCGCGCCTTTAGGGAGGGCTTCCCCATACCCGGCCAGAGAAAGGGCATACGATGAAGACAATCGGCGTGGGACTGATCGGATACGGGCTGGGCGGGCGTGTCTTTCATGCGCCCTTTGTCCAGGCAGCGGACGGAATGGAGCTGCGCGCGGTTGTTTCGAGCGATCCCGGCAAAGTGCATGCCCAGTTGCCGGGCATGGCCGTGGCCGAATCTGTCGATGCGTTGCTGGCCATGCCGGGGATCGATCTGGTGATCGTGTCGAGCCCGGATCATTTGCACGCTGAACATGCTATCGCCGCGCTGAGTGCAGGCAAGCATGTGCTGGTGGACAAGCCCTTCGCCACATGCCTGGCGGACGCCCGGCGCGCCGTGGAAGCGGCGGAGCGGGCGGGCAAGGTGCTGACGGCCTTTCAGAACCGGCGCTGGGATGCCGATTTTCTGACGTTGCAGCGCCTGACCGGGCAAGGCGCGCTGGGCCGCATCGTGCATTTCGAAAGCCACTTCGACCGCTGGCAACCGGTCGTGCCATCGCGCTGGAAAGACGCGCGGGAAGGGGGCTCGTGGCTGGATTTGGGCCCGCACCTTGTCGATCAAGCGCTGGTCCTGTTCGGCAAACCGGATGCGATCACGGCAGATATTGCAGCCCTGCGCGACGGCGCTCCGGCGCCGGACTGGTTCCATGCCGTTCTCCACTATCCGGGTATGAGGGCGGTTCTGCATTCGAATAAGCTCGCGGCCGATCACCGCCTGCGCTTTGCCGTGCATGGCACCGCAGGGAGCTGGATCAAGCACGGGCTCGATACGCAGGAACCGGCGATCATCGCAGGGGCCAGACCGGGAGACGACGGGCTGGGAATTGATCCCGAGCCAGGCGTGCTAACGTCCGCCGAAAACCCTGACCAGCGAGAAGTCGTCCCGAACGAACGGGGCGCTTATGAACGCTTCTGGCGCGCGCTGGGGATGGCGTTACGCGGCGAAGGGCCCAATCCGGTTCCCGCAGAGCAGGCTCTCGACACGATGGCCGTGCTGGAAGCAGGGCTGGAAAGCGCTGCGAAAGGCATGACCGTGCGATTGTAAGGCATGTGCGCTCGCACCTGGCGGCGAGCAGCGTCAATCGTGCGGCGGGTTCTCGATCACTTCTTCTTTCGCCTCTTCGCCCATGCCGTGTTTGAGCACCATGGGGAGCTGTGAGAAGGTGAAGACGAAGGACAGCACCGTGAAACCCCAGAGTTTGGCCTGCAGCCAGGTCTCGAAGCTCACCGTGTAGACCAGAATCGTGTTGAGCACGGCAAGCAGCAGGAAGAACCACGCCCAGTTGCGCGAAAGCTTCATCCAGCCTTCCTCGTTCAGCCCTTCGAAGGCGGACTGGAGGAGCACTTTGAGCATCGGCTTGCCGCGCCACAGCCCGAAGAACAGCACGCCCGCGAACATCAGGTAGACGGCGGTGGGCTTGATCCGGATCCAGAAATCGTTGTGGAAGATCACCGTCAGCATGCCGAAGCCGATGATCAGCACCGTCGTCAGCCACAGCATTGGCGAGATATGGCCGAGCCGCCATTTCGAAACGCCCAGCGCGATCACGGTGGCAACCATGAAGGCGACAGTGCCCTTGATCACCGCAGTGACGGTCGCCAGCGATTCACCGTCCCCGGCCGGGGCATAGTACTTGTAGGCCAGGAAGAAGACCAGCAGCGGGCCGAAATCGACCAGCAGGTTTACCCACGAACTCTTGGGCTTTTCCGCCTTGGCTGTTTCCATATTCATCATGCAATTCCCGCAATGACGCGGGCCAGAAGGTCCGGATTGAAGGGGCGCAGGTCGTCGATTTTCTCGCCTACGCCGATGGCATGGATCGGCAGCCCGTATTGCTCGGCCGCCGCGACCAGCACGCCGCCGCGCGCGGTGCCGTCGAGCTTGGTCATGATCAGGCCGGAGACGCCCGCCACTTCCTTGAAGATCTCGATCTGCGAGAGGGCATTCTGCCCGTTGGTGGCATCGAGCACCAGCACCACGTCATGCGGCGCCTCGGGATTGAGGCGGCCGAGCACGCGGCGGATCTTGGCCAGCTCGTCCATCAGCTCGCGCTTGTTCTGCAGGCGCCCGGCGGTGTCGACGATCAGCGCATCGATACCCTGATCGGTCGCCGCCTTGACCGCGTCGAACACGATCGAGGCGGGATCGCCACCCTCGGGCCCCTTGACGATGGGGATGGAGAGCCGCTCGGCCCAGACGCCGAGCTGGCCGATGGCGGCGGCGCGGAAGGTATCGCCCGCCGCCAGCATCACCGAATAGTCCTGCTCCTGAAACAGGTGGGCCAGCTTGGCGATGGTGGTGGTCTTGCCCGAACCGTTGACGCCGATCACCAGGATTACCTGCGGGCGCGGGAAGGCCACCACGTCGAGCGGCTTGGCCACCGGGCGCAGGATCTCGGCGATTTCGCGGGCGACCACTTCCATGATCGCGCGTTCGTCCGCATCGCGCTCGAAGCGTTCCTCGGCAAGGCGTTCGCGGATGCGGGCGGCGGCGCGGGGGCCGAGGTCCGACATGATCAGCGCATCCTCGATATCGTCGAGCTGCGCGTCGTCGAGCCGGGTCTTGCCGACGATCCCGGCCAGATTGCCGGTCAGGCGTTCCGAGGTCTTGCGAAAGCCGCCGAAAAGGCGGTCAGACCAGGCGTCGCCCGCCGCGCCTGTCGTGGCGCTGTCCTCACTCATACTTCCAGTATTCCTTCGACTGCCCTTGCGGGCGTAACGCGGATCAGCGCGCCGGGCCGCGTGCCTTGCGGCAGGCGCACGGGCGCGAAGTTTTCCGCATGGCCGGTCCCGCCCTTTTCGGCAAGGACCGATAGCGGTTTGTCCAGTTGCGCGGCAAGCCAGCGGGCACGCACGCGGGCCACTTGCGCCCGCAGTTCGGCGGCGCGGGCCTTGATCGTGGCCGGATCGATCTGCGGCATCCGCGCGGCGGGCGTGCCGGGGCGCGGGGAGAAGGGAAAGACGTGGCCATGGACGATTTCCAGTTCTTCCACGATGGAGAGGTTTGCCGCGTGGGCGGCCTCGTCCTCGGTGGGGAATCCGGCGATCAGATCGGCGCCCACGGCGAGATCCGGACGGCGCGCGCGCAGGCGTTGCACCAGATCGAGGGCATCGGCGCGGCTGTGGCGGCGCTTCATACGCTTGAGGATCAGGTCATGCCCGTGTTGCAGCGAGAGATGGACATGCGGCATGACGCGCGGCTCCCCGGTCAGCAGCTCGAACAGCGTATCGTCCACTTCCGCCCCGTCGATCGAGGAGAGGCGCAGGCGGGACAGGGCGGGGAAGCGGGTGAGCATCGCCGCGCACAGCGCGCCCAGACGCGGGCTTTCGGGCAAGTCGCCGCCCCATGAGGTGAGATCGACGCCGGTCAGCACGATCTCGTTCACCCCGGCGTCCAGATGGACGGCCACGTCCTCCAGCACTTCCGCCACAGTGCGCGAGCGGCTGGGGCCGCGCCCTTGCGGGATCACGCAGAAGGTGCAGGCATGGTCGCAGCCGTTCTGCACTTGCACGAAGCCGCGCGTATAGCCGCGCCGTTCGCGCAAGGGCGCGGCCGCAGGCACGTTCCAGGCGCGCGGATCGAGCTTGGCGGTATTGGGCACGAGGCCATCGACTTCGGGCATCGCGCCGAGCATTTCGTGCTCGACTTCGGCGGCGCAGCCGGTGACGATCAGGCGGGCACCGGGGCGGGCCTTGCGGGCGCGGCGGATGGTCTGGCGGGTCTGGCGCACCGCCTCGCTGGTGACGGCGCAGGAATTGACGACGACCAGATCGCCCGCCTCCCCCAGAAGCGTGCGCAGATCCTCGCTTTCGGCCAGATTGAGGCGGCAGCCCAGCGAATGCACTTCGACGGTCAATCCGGGCTCCCGGCCGCGAATCCATAATCTGCGGGATCGAAGCTGCCGCGAAAGCTTTCGGTGGCGGGGCCGGTCATCACGATCCCGTCATCCTCGCGCCATTCGATAACGAGCGCGCCGCCGGGCAGCGTGACCGTCACCTTGCGGTCCACCAGCCCGCGCTTCATCGCGCCGACCGCCGTGGCGCAAGCACCGGTGCCGCAGGCGAGGGTCAGGCCCACGCCGCGCTCCCACACGCGCAGGGTGATGGCATCGCGTGCGGTCACGGCAGCGACGTTCACATTGATGCGCTCGGGAAAGACCGGATCGGTCTCGATCAGCGGCCCCAGCCGCTCCATGTCCACGGCATAAGGATCGGGCACGAAGAAGATCGCGTGCGGATTGCCGACATTGACGCCGACCGGATTGGTGAGGTCTTCCCAGGCCAGCGGCATGGTGTGCGTGTCCATGGCATAGGCGAGCGGGATCGCATCCCAGTCAAAGCGGGGCTGGCCCATTTCCACGGCAATGCCGGTGTCCGACGGGGTGGCGGAGAGCAGCCCGCCCAGCGTCTCGATCCGCGCGGGCGCGCCGTGTAGCAGGCCCACCGCGCGGGTGGCATTGCCGCAGGCTTCCACCTCGCTGCCATCGGCATTGAAGATGCGCATGCGGAAATCGCCCAGTTCCGAAGGCTCCAGCAGGATCAACTGATCGCAGCCGATGCCGGTGCGGCGGTTGGCCAGCGCGGATGCCAGGGCGGCGTCCATCGCGGGCAGGGCCTGCGCCGGGTTACGCGCGTCGAGCACGACGAAATCGTTGCCGAGTCCGTGCATCTTGGTGAAGTCGATCCGCATGGGCGCGATCTAGGTCTTTGCAGGTCGCAGGTCCAGAGGTGATAGCGCCAAGTCAGGCGTTGCGGACGTGTTTTCCGGGCACCTCGGCGGGTTCTGCCATGCTGCCGGTGGAATCCGCTTTTGCCGGGGTGTGCAAAGCTTGCGCCAGGGCTTCCGGACCAGCAGGCTCCTTGCCACGTGCAGCCTTGCCGGAACGCTGCGGATCGTTCAGCCATTCGGCCAGTTCTCGGGCCGGGCGGGGGCGGCCGTAGAAATAGCCCTGTCCCTTGATCGGGCCGTACTGCAGCAGGTGGTCCAGAACCTCTCCGGTCTCGATCCCCTCGACAGTGACGGGCAATTGCAACCCCTTGCCCAGCATGGCGATCGCGTGAACGATGGCGGCGTTGTCCTTGCTCTCGTGCAGGCTGGTTACAAAACTGCGGTCGATCTTGATGCGGTCGAACGGAAGGCTGCGCAGCTGCGCCAGCGAGCTGTAGCCGGTGCCGAAATCGTCGAGGCTGATCTTGATGCCCTGGTTCTTCAGACTGGTGATCAGGGAACGCGCTTGCGCCACGTTCTGGTGCAGGCAGCTTTCGGTGATTTCGATTTCCAGCCGGTTCGGCGGAAAATTCGCCTCGACCAGCAGCCGCAGCAGTTTCTGGGCGAACCAGGGATCGCGCAGCTGCAAGGGCGATACGTTGACGGCCAGCGTCAGGCGCGGATCCCAGGCTTTGGCGTCTTCCAGCGCCTGGCGGATCACGCTTTCGGACAGATCGCCGATGGCGCCGATGTCTTCGGCCACGGGAATGAAGACTTCGGGCGAAACGATGCCGAACTGCGGCGAATCCCAGCGTGCCAGCATTTCGAAGCCGGTCAGCTCGCCGGTCTGCAGATCGATCTGCTGTTCATAGTAGGGGACGAATTCGCCGTTCGGGATACCGTGCCGGATGCCTTGCTCCAGCTCGGTGCGAAAGCGCATCTCGTCGGCCATCATGTCTTCGAACCAGAAGTAACCGTTCCGGCCCTGGCGCTTGGCATGGTACATGGCGATGTCCGCCATCTCCAGCAGCGCGTGGGCATCGGGATGCTGGCTGCCGGCGCCGGGGGAATCGGAGCGGGAGAGGCCCATGGACGCCGTGACGTCCATGCTGATGCCGTTGATCTGCATGCTTTGGCTGATCGTCTCGATCAGTCCCGAGGCGATCAGGGCAATCGTATCGTCGCGGTTCTTGTCGAACGCGAAGGCGGCAGAAAATTCGTCGCCGCCGATACGGCCCAGAAGTGAGCGCTTCGGCAGGCCGGAAGCAATCCGGCGCGCGCACTCGCGCAGCAGCAGGTCGCCGGCATTGTGGCCATTGAAATCGTTGACCTGTTTGAAATTGTCGAGGTCCACCATGACGAGGACCACGATCTGTCCTTCTTCGTCCGCTTTGGTGATCAGGTGGTCAACGCACTGGTTGAAGCTGCGGCGGTTGAGAAAGCCGGTGAGCGGGTCCGTCTCGGCCATTTTCCGGGCCTGCTTTTCGGCGGCCTTGCGCAGCTGGATCTCTTCGCAAAGCTGCCGGTAGCGGCTCCAGCCGAAGATGATGATGGCGATATTGAGAAGGAACGCATTCAGGATGAGGTTGTCCGGCCCGGTGCCGCCATAGAGCAGCGAATTGACCACCGGAGGGCCGATCTGACTGCCCGTGGCGACGAACATCAGGATCGCGGCTGTGACGATGCCGAGCGCGACGACGTCTATCTGCCGCCGGTTCTCGCTCTCATCGTCCATCGCCGTGATATGCCTGGTGAATGACGCCTCCACCCACAAGCTCCCTAGAGTTTGTACTAGGGCGAAACGCTAGAACGGTACTCTGAAATTTCCGTTAAGTGCGGGGGACGAAATAACGCGCGCCAAGCCGTCCCCCGGGTTGTTTTTCCTCAGGCTTTCAGGCCGATTTCCCGCAAGCGTTCCTGCAGATAGTCGTCAGCCGTGATCGAGACCGGATAGCGGTCGGGATTGTCCGCGCTGATGCACTCGGGCAGCGTCACGAAGGGAAAATCGCTGCGCAGATGCAGGAAGAACGGCATCGAATAACGGCTGTGCGCCGCGCGGTCGCCCGAAGGGTTGCGGACCCGGTGCGTGGTGGAGGGCAGCACATGGTTGGTCAGGCGCTGGAGCATGTCGCCGATATTGATGACCATGGCGCCTTCGGGCGGGGCGATGGAGAGCCATTCGCCGTTCTTGCCGAGCAGTTCCAGCCCCGCTTCCTCGGCGCCGAGCAGCAGGGTGATGAGGTTGATGTCTTCATGTGCGCCTGCACGGATGGCGCCGCCCGCACCTTCGCCGACCGGCGGATAGTGCAGCAGGCGCATCACCGAGTTGCCGTCTTCGATGGCGGGATCGAACCACTGCGCGTCGAGCCCTAGGTCGATGGCAATGGCGGACAGGATCTTCGCACCGGTCTTGTCAAACTGGGCATAGAGTTCGCTGAAGGTTTCGCGAAAGCCTTCGATCTCTTCGGGCCAGACGTTCGGCGGCATTGTCGCGGCGAGGGGGGAGCCTTCGGGAAGGTCGCGGCCGACGTGCCAGAACTCCTTGAGATCCTTCTCGGTCGCGCCCTTGGCCACTTCGGTGCGGAACGGCGTGTAGCCGCGTGCGCCGCCCTGACCGGCATTGAAGTATCGCATTTTGGTCTCGACCGGCAGGGCGAAGAACTGCTTGGTCAGTGCCCAGGCGCGGCTGATCAGATCCTGATCGATGCCGTGATCGCGAATCATCGCGAAACCGAAGGTGCGGAAGCTGCCGCCGATCAGGGTGGGAAGGTTGTCCTTGTCCGCATCGAGGCTCAGGACGGGAATTTCAGCAAGGTCCATGGGTAGTGTAATCCGTGGTGAATCGGTATGCGGCCACCGATAGTCGAAATGGAAAGGCAATGCATGTCGAAGAGCTACTGGCTGATGAAATCGGAACCGGATGCCTACAGCTGGGACGACCTCGTGGCCGAAGGCGAGGGCACCTGGGACGGCGTGCGCAACCACCGCGCCGCCAAGAACCTGCGCACCATGCAGGTGGGTGATGAAGCGTTCTTCTACCATTCGAACGTCGGCAAGGAGATCGTCGGCATCGTGACGATCAGCGAGGCGGGCCTGACCGATCCGACCGATCCGGAAGGCAAATGGGCGGCGGTCAAGGTGAAGCCGGTGCGCAAGCTGGCGAATCCCGTCACGCTCAAGCAGATCAAGGCGGACCCGGAATTGCCCGACATTGAGCTGGTCAAGCTGTCGCGCTTGTCGGTCGCGGTGATCACGCCGGAAGAATGGGCCCATATCCTTTCCGTGTCGGAGGGATAAGCTTCTGAGCCGGGCATCCGGCCCAGATGGAAAAAGACCGGAAGGGCTGCCAGTTGGCGGCCCTTTTTCGTATCAATTCCGCCGGTTGCGAGCGCAGCAGAAAGCTGGCGGCTGTGAGCCTCGTCCCGTTTTGGGAAGCACGCGGCAACCGGCTTTGCGCAAATGTAAACAAAATCTTAAAATGCGTTTCATGAAGAATATGAAACGTCGCGCTCTCGTTCTCACGCAGGAATCGGCCGGGCATCCCTTCCGCCGTTCGCTGCCGCCGCATGTCTTCACGCAGCCGCTGGGCGTGGACGTGGAGGCAGAGGAGAACGCCCAGGCCGCGCATCGCTGGCGCATGAGCGGCGGCGACTGGCGCAGTTTCCTGACCGCTTATTGCACCTGCTTTGTGGCGGTGATGGTCTTTATCGCCTGATTCAGGCGGTGACGGCGGACTGTTCGGCGCGGAATAGCACGTAGCCCAGCCAGGCAGAGGCCGCGCAACTGGCGGCCACGACAAGCAACTGATGCACCACCGGAACGCCCAGCAGGGTCATGGCCTCGGTCACGACAGCACCCAGCACCATCGCGCCCGAATTGACGATGTTGTTCGCCGCAACCGTGCGCGCGGTCTGGGACTTGTCCACGAACGTGGTGAGGAAGGCATAGAGCGGCACCACGAACATGCCGCCGCATACGGCAACGCCCAGCAGGGTCAGCAGCAGTGGAATGGCCAGCGGCTGTGTCACGAACACGCTCACATCCATCAATTCTTCCGGCCCGCTATGCGGCGGCCAGAGCGCGCAAACCCGCTGGAACGCCACCAGAAACAGGCCCATACCGATCACCGAAATGGGAGACCAGCGCGCCGAAACCTTGCCCTTGAGCATCGCGTTGATCACCATCGCACCGATCGCGACGCCGACCGAGAAGATCACCAGGAACAGGCTGGCGACCTGCTTGCTGGCCATCAGGATGTTCTTGGCGAGCGGCGGGAACTGGACGAACAGCACGGTGCCGATGGCCCAGAAAAAGCTGATCGCGCAGATCGCGAGATAGACGCGGCGGTCGCGCATCGTGGTGCGCACCAGAGTGATGGAGGATCGCACGATATGGAAATCGAGCGGCTCCAGCTTGCCCAGCGGCGGAGCGGGCGGAACCTGGCTGCCTGCGAAAAAACCGATCCCGGCCACGATGACCACGGTGATCGCGGCGGCTTCCACGCTGATCCAGCCCGCGACAATCGTGCCTGCCAGAACGGCGAGGTATGTGCCTGCCTCGACCAGCCCGGTGCCGCCCAGGACTTCCCCCTTGTTCAGGTGCTGGGGCAGAATCGCGTACTTGATCGGGCCGAAGAAGGTGGAATGGATGCCCATGGCAAAGAGCGCCACCAGCATCAGCGGAATGGCAAGCGCGTGCAGGGCGACGCCCTGCCAGGCCAGCACGAGCCCGGCGCCGCCCACCAGCATGATGGCGATCTCGCACGCCTTGATGATCCGGATCAGCAGCGCCTTGTCGCGCATGTCCGCAAGCTGTCCGGCCAGCGCCGAAAGCAGGAAGAAGGGAATGATGAAGATGGCCGAGGCAAGGGCGCTGAAGCGGGCTTCCTGCGCTTCGGAATGATAGACTTCGTACACGACGAAGAGGATCATGGCGTTCTTGAACAGATTGTCGTTGAACGCACCGAGCAGCTGGGTGACGAACAGAGGAAGAAATCGTCGCGCCCGGATGAGTTGGGTCGTCGTGGTCATGTCGGATCGTGTTACCGGCCTGCCTTTTATGTCGGGCGGACGTTTAATGCGGTGGGCCGGGGGCACAACCCCTGATCGGCACTTTATTCCTTCATGGCTTAGGGGCTATGGGCAGGGGGACATGCTGACTCTGCCGAATATCCTCACCCTTTCGCGAATCCTCACCGTTCCGCTGCTGGCCTTCCTGCTGTGGTGGCCGCAGTGGGAATTCGGGTATGGCCTGGCTTTCGGGCTCTACTGCCTGATGGGGATCACCGACTATTTCGACGGCTATCTCGCCCGGTCGAGCGGAACTGTTTCCAAACTCGGGATTTTTCTCGATCCGATTGCCGACAAGATCATGGTTGCCGCGGTGATTCTGGTTCTCACGGCACAGGGGATCCTGACCGGGCCCTATGTCGGCGACATGCATGTGATCGCGGGGCTGGTGATTCTGATTCGCGAGATTGCCGTTTCGGGGCTGCGCGAATTTCTCGGGCCGTTGCAGGTGTCCGTGCCGGTCAGCAAGCTCGCTAAGTGGAAGACCGCGTTCCAGATGATTTCGCTCGGGGCCCTGATCCTGGGGGCAGCGATGCCCTGGTGGAATGTCCTGATTGGCGGACTGGAGATCAACATTCCGCACACTGTCGGGCTGGCAACCCTGTGGGGCGCGGCGGGGCTGACGCTGGTTACCGGCTGGGACTACCTGCGCGTGGGTCTCAAACACATGGATTGAGGGAGTGCGAGGTCTCGGGGGAAAGCAAGCCCCAGCCGGTATTCCTTGTCAGCGGGTATTCCTCAGCTCTGGCTGGCGGTGAAATGCCCTTCGCGGCCCTTGGCCGAGATCGTGCCGGTCATGCGGTTGCCGTTCAGCGTTCCGGCGAAATTGATATCCACCGACAGGAACATGACTTTCACCGGATAGCTCCAGGCCACGGCGCTGCCCTTGACGCTGCCGGACGAGAGCTTGTGCTTCTTGAGCTTGCTTTTCTTGCTGTCTCCGGTCGCGACATCGGTGCACACGCCGCCAAGTTGCGTGCCGTTCGGCACGAATTGGCAATCGAGCACGAAATTCTTGCCGTCGATATCCCCGCTGACGCGCCAGGGGCCGGACACTTGCGCCATGCTGGCCGCCGGCGTCAGCAGGCAGGCTGCCGCCGCCGCCAGCGCGAGACCGGGGGCGGCCTTTGCGTACAACCGTTCACGAAACTTCATCGAATGCTCCTTCGCTGCCGGCGCGACCCGCGCCCGGCAGCCTCAGAGCACAGTTTGATGGAGGAATTGTCGAGAAGGTCCGGAGTTTGCCCGCGCGCTATCCTGCGCGCAGTTCGTCCGCGAGCATCCGGAACTCGTCCGAACGCGGAGAATTCTTGCGCCATACCAGTGCGATCTCGCGGTTGGCATTGGGCGATAGCAGGGGGCGCGCCACCACGTTGGTACCGTTGAGAATACCTGCATCGAGCGCCATTTCGGGCAGCATCGTTAGCCCCAGGCCGTTATCGACCATCTGCACCAGCGTGTGCAGGCTGGTGCCAATCATCGTCGCGCTGGCCCGCAGTTCGGGGCGGTTGCAGGCGGCGAGGGCATGGTCTTTCAGGCAATGCCCGTCTTCCAGCAGCAGTAGCCGGTTCTCGTCGATGATGTCGGGCAGGACTTCGGCGGGCGGATTGCGCGGATCGTCGTGCGGGAAAGCGACGAAGAAGGCGTCCAGCTCGATGGTTTCCTTTTCCACTTCGCCGGTGGCGTAAGGCAGCGCCAGCAGCACGCAGTCGGCGCGGCCGTGGTGGAGCGACTCGATCGCCTGCTGGCTCGGCTCCTCGCGCAGGAACAGCTTGAGATTGGGGCGCTCGCGGCGCAGGCGCGGGAGCATGCGGGGCAGCAGGAATGGCGCGATCGTGGGGATCACGCTCATGCGCACTTCGCCCGAGAGCGGCTTGCCGCTCGATTGCACGAGTTCGGAAAGCTCCTCGGTTTCGCGCAGGATACGGTGGGCCTTGGCGACGACGGAATTGCCCAGTGGCGTAAAGCGTACCGCGCGCTTGGTGCGTTCGACCAGGGTTACGCCGAGCAGCGTTTCCAGATCGCGCAGACCTGCCGAAAGCGTGGACTGCGAAACGAAACAGGCCTCTGCAGCCCGGCCGAAATGCTCATGCTCATGCAGGGCCACCAGGTATTGCAGCTGTTTGAGCGTGGGCTGGTAGACCGTCATGAAGAGGCTTGGCTGTCTGTCTGCTCGCTGGCTGCTTCGGCGGGATCGGCATCGTCGACGTGCGTCATCTTCAGCTTGCCGTTTTCCACGGCGAAGGCAAGCTTGCCTTCAACCAGATCGAGGGCGTCGTGGCCGAAGACGTCATAGCGCCAGCCCCGCAGAATCGGGAGATTCTTGCGCACCCCGGCTGCCAGCATTTCCAGCTCGTCGCTGCGGCTGAGCAGACGGGCGGCGACATCGATTTCGCGCGAGCGGATCTTGAGCAGTAGCTTGAGCAGATCGGCCACAAGCGCGCCTTCCTTGCCGAGCGGTGCCCCGCGCGGGCTGCGCGGCGGCAATTCGCTGTCGGACAGGGGCTCGGCTGCGGCGATGGTTGCCATCAGGCGCTTGCCGATCTCGTTGTCTCTCCAGCCCTGCGAAAGGCCGCGCACTTTGGCGAGATCGGCCTGCTGTTTGGGCGGGTGGCCGGCCAGATCGGCCAGCGTCTCGTCGCGGGCGATACGGCCGCGCGGAATGTTCTTGCCCTGCGCTTCCAGCTCGCGCCATTCGGCAATCGCCTTGAGGCGGCCGAGCACGGCAGGATTGCGTCCAGACGCCTTGATCCGCCGCCACGCCTGAGTCGGATCGTTGCGGTAGTTTTCCGGATCGGCGAGCTTTTCCATTTCCTCGTTCAGCCACGCGCCGCGCCCGGTTTTCATCAGGCGCTTGAGGATCTTGGGGAAGATCTTGGACAAGTGGGTGACATCGCCGATGGCATAGTCGATCTGCCGCTCGGTCAGCGGGCGGCGCGACCAATCGGTGAAGCGCGCGCCCTTGTCTATCGTGAGGCTCAGCCAGGATTCGACGAGGTTCGAATAGCCGATCTGCTCGGACTGGCTGATCGCCATCATTGCGATCTGGGTGTCGAAGATCGGATGCGGCGTGCGCCCGGTGGCGTTGAAGATGATTTCAACGTCTTGCCCGCCCGCATGGAAGACCTTCAGCACGTCCTCGTTGTTGACGAGCAGGTCGTAGAGCGGCGTTAGATCGAGATCCTTGGCGAGCGGATCGACGGCGGCGGCCTCTTCCGTATTGGCGATCTGGACGAGGCAGAGCTCTGGCCAATAAGTGTTCTCGCGCATGAACTCGGTATCGACGGCGACGAAGTCGGATTCGGCAAGGCGCGCGCACAGATCGGCGAGATCCTGGGTGCTGGTGATCAGAGGATGAATTTTCATTGAAAAAGGGCGTTACGCCTAACGGGGGAGGGGATCAACGCCTGCGTTAAGGATTACGCGGGCGGGGCGGTCATTTACGGCGCAGGAGCCGCTGCAGAAGGCTTGGTTTTTCCGCCGCTGCCAGTTCCGCGATGCTCTCTTGCGTGACGAGGCGGCGGCGTAACTGCGTTCCGGAGGCATGTTCGCTTGCCGGAGTGGGGGCATGCTGAGGTTCTTGGCCGGGCGGCATGTCCTGGCCGGACGTGCGCCCGTTAGTCTGCAAGGCGCCGTCCCGCAGATATTCGTCCTGCTCTGCAGTGCCGCGCGCGATATCCGCCGACATTTCCTGACTCCATATGACCCGGTGACTCAGGGATAACCGGTATGGGTTTATTTGGAGTTACCGAAGGCATCCCGAAGGTGCCCGGTCCAGACTGTCCCGGCGCATGTTTGCGGCCGGAACGCAATCGGCATCTGGAAATCGCCGCGCCACTCGACTAGGGGGCACGGCTTGCACATCCGTTATCAGTGAAGAAGCGCGAAACCGCCATGACTCATCCTTACCGCTCCCACACTTGCGCCGCGCTGACGGCGGCCGAGGTCGGCCAGACCGTCCGCCTGTCCGGGTGGGTGCACCGCAAGCGCGACCACGGCGGCGTCCTCTTCGTGGACTTGCGCGATCATTACGGCATCACACAGGTGGTGACCGACGCCGATAGCCCGGCACTGGAACTGCTCGATTCGCTGCGGCTGGAAAGCGTCGTCACGATTGAGGGCAACGTGAAGGCGCGCACGCCTGAAACGGTGAACCCGGGGCTGCCGACTGGCGAGATCGAGGTCTATGCTCGCAGCGCCACGGTGCTTTCGAAGGCCGAGGAACTGCCGATGCCGGTGGCGGGCGAGCAGGAATATCCCGAGGATATCCGTCTCAAGTATCGCTTCCTCGACCTGCGCCGCGAAACGCTGCACGCCAACCTCGTCAAGCGCACGAAGATCATCTCGGACATGCGCCGCCGCATGGAAGGCATCGGCTTCACCGAATATTCGACGCCGATCCTCACCGCGTCGAGCCCCGAAGGCGCGCGCGACTTCCTGGTGCCGAGCCGCATCCACGCAGGCAAGTTCTACGCGCTGCCGCAGGCGCCGCAGCAGTACAAGCAGCTGCTGATGGTTGCCGGGTTCGACCGCTATTTCCAGATCGCCCCGTGCTTCCGCGACGAAGACCCGCGTGCCGACCGCCTGCCGGGCGAGTTCTATCAGCTCGACCTTGAGATGAGTTTCGTCACCCAGGAAGAGATCTGGGAAACGATGGAGCCGGTGATCCAGGGCATCTTCGCCGAGTTCGCCGAAGGCAAGCCGGTGACGCCTTCGGGTGAGTTTCGCCGCATTCCCTATGCGCAGTCTATGCTGGACTATGGTTCGGACAAGCCCGACTTGCGCAACCCTGTGATCATCAAGGACGTGACGGAACACTTCCAGGGCTCGGGCTTCGGCATTTTTGCAGGCATCGTCGAGAACGGCGGCGTGATCCGTGCGATCCCGGCGCCGGGCGCGGGCGCGGGCAGCCGCAAGTTCTTCGACGAGATGAACAACTGGGCGCGCGGCGAGGGCTTCTCCGGCCTTGGCTATATCAATATCAAGGACGGCAATCCGGGCGGCCCGATCGCCAAGAACCATGGCGAGGAAAAGACCGCCGCGCTGATCGAGGCGCTGGGCCTTGGCCCGAACGACGGCGTGTTCTTCGCCGCGGGCAAGGAAGAGCAGGCGGCCAAGCTCGCCGGGCTTGCCCGCACGCGCGTCGCCGAGCAGCTCGACCTGATCGATCAGGACCGTTTCGAGCTGTGCTGGATCGTCGATTTCCCGTTCTTCGAATGGGACGAGGACGCCAAGAAGGTCGATTTCGCGCACAACCCGTTCTCGATGCCGCAGGGCGGGATGGACGCGCTGACCTCGCAGGATCCGCTCACCATCAAGGCGTTCCAGTACGACCTCGTGTGCAACGGCTTCGAGATCGCTTCGGGCTCGATCCGTAACCAGAGCCCGGAACTGATGGTTGCCGCGTTCGAGAAGGTCGGCCTGTCGAAGGCCGATGTGGAGGAACGCTTCGGTGGCCTCTACCGCGCGTTCCAGTACGGCGCTCCGCCGCACGGCGGCATGGCCGCTGGTGTGGACCGTATCGTCATGCTGCTGTGCGGCGCGCAGAACCTGCGCGAAATCACGCTGTTCCCAATGAACCAGCGCGCCGAGGACCTGCTGATGAGCGCGCCGTCTCCGGCCGAACTCAAGCAGCTTCGCGAACTGCATTTGCGGGTGGTCGAGCCGCAGAAGGCCTGACGGGAGGCCGGTTTATAGAGGGATAAGCAGGCGCGAGGCTATGTAACCGCCCACGTTCGGGCAGGACAGCCAGAGCCTTCCTTCCACACCGGTCACATCCTCCACAAGGTCGCCGCAATCCACATGGCTCCCGCTTTCAAGGCGGGAGACCATGCGGCTTGCCACGGTCGGCTGCTCGCGCACTGCTGCAAAGCCGTCACTCATTTGGCCTACCCTGTATTCCTTGAGGCCTGTGTCATGGTCTGGCGGTGCCGCGGAGGCTGTTTCAACGGCCTTTCCGTTTTCCGTAGCTTTCAAGCTGCCGCCGTGAGAACCGAGAAGCCCTGCGCTGTTAAGGCCGGAAATGAGCGCGGTAAGCGCTGCGACAAGCGTTGTCGTTGCCGTGATGATGCCTGGAAGCGTTTTCCAAAAACTGGTTGCAGCCGAAAAAACGGAACCATCTGAAGGAGGGCCTTCCGGTGGCGGCGGATTGTCGGGCATCGCCTGTTCTCCCCACTTTTCCTCTCTTGCGTTCTATCATGACACGAGATGGGCCATCTGCAAATGGCAGACAAAGCCGGGTTTGACGGGGAGGAAAGCGGTTCAGGGGCACGTCCCGGCAAAACACGTGGCGCATGGCACTTGCCAGCACGGCACCTTCTCATTAGGGCGGCTGGCGATATTTATTAATCCTCTGGATTGTGAAGGGGTCATAGAATGAGCGATACCGCCGATCGGGTTAAGAAGATCGTCGTCGAACACCTGGGCGTGGAAGCCGACAAGGTCACTGAAGATGCAAGCTTCATCGATGATCTGGGCGCTGACTCGCTCGACATCGTCGAGCTGGTCATGGCTTTCGAAGAAGAGTTCGGCGTCGAGATTCCGGACGATGCGGCTGAGAAGATCAGCACTGTCTCCGATGCCATCAAGTACATCGACGAGAACAAGGGCTGAGCCGGTCCTCCGGCAGACCTGCTTTCCGGCAACGGGAGCGGTCCGCCAGAACTCGGATTGAAATCGACAGGCTCGACCTCTAAGGGGGCGGGCCTGTTGCCGTTTGGGCCGAATTGTTTTCGGCTGGCCGATTTTTCGGAGAGCGTAATGCGTCGTGTTGTTGTTACCGGTCTTGGTCTCGTCACCCCGCTGGGGGCGGACGTGGAAACGACATGGAAGAACATCCTCGCCAGCAAGAGCGGGGCAGGGCCGATCACCAAGTTCGATGCCTCTGACCAGAAGTGCCAGGTCGCCTGCGAGGTGAAACCGGCCGATCACGAATATGGCTTCGATGCCAACAAGCGCGTCGATCACAAGATTCAGCGTCAGGTCGATCCCTTCATCGTCTTCGGCATCGATGCCGCAGGGCAGGCGATCGAGGATGCGGGTCTTGAGGACATGGACGAGGCGACCAAGCTGCGCGCGGGCTGCTCGATCGGTTCGGGCATCGGCGGTCTGCCGGGCATCGAAAGCGAATCGCTGGTGCTCGCCAATCGCGGCCCGGGCCGCGTCTCGCCACACTTCGTGCATGGCCGCCTGATCAATCTGATCTCGGGCCAGGTTTCGATCAAGTACGGCCTCAAGGGGCCGAATCACGCGGTCGTCACCGCGTGCTCCACCGGCGCGCACTCGATCGGCGATGCCGCGCGCATGATCCGCGACGACGATGCCGACATCATGCTGGCTGGCGGCGCGGAATCGACGATCTGCCCGATCGGCATTGCCGGCTTCGCGCAGGCGCGCGCGCTCAATTGCAGCTATAACGACCGCCCGGAGCAGGCGAGCCGCCCTTACGACAAGGACCGCGACGGCTTCATCATGGGCGAGGGCGCGGGTGTCGTCGTTCTGGAAGAGTACGAGCATGCCAAGGCGCGCGGCGCGAAGATCTACGCCGAAGTGGTCGGCTATGGCCTGTCGGGCGATGCCTATCACGTGACCGCGCCCGATCCGGAGATGGACGGTGCGTTCCGCTCCATGTCCGCTGCGCTCAGGAAGGCGGGCATGACCCCTGCCGATATTGACTACATCAACGCCCACGGCACGTCGACGATGGCCGACACGCTCGAACTGGGCGCGGTGCGCCGTCTGTTTGGCGAGGCCATGGAGAACGTCTCGATGAGCTCGACCAAGTCGGCCATCGGCCACTTGCTCGGCGGGGCCGGGGCCGTGGAAGCGATCTTCTGCATTCTCGCCCTGCGTGACCAGATCGTGCCGCCCACGCTCAACCTCGACAATCCGGACGAGGGTTGTGAGGGCGCCGATCTTGTGCCGCACACGCCGCGTAAGCGTGAAGTGCGCGCGGTGCTCAACAACAGCTTCGGGTTCGGCGGCACCAACGCCAGCCTGATCATGCGCAAGGCTGACTGAGCCGGGGCGGGGCCATGATGTCCCGGCGCGGATGCGCTTTGGCCGCGGTTCTGGCCGCAGCCGCCCTGCTGGCTCTGTGGAGCTTCTTCGGCGGCTGGTACGCGTCCGGTCCGCTGGAGAAGGAGGGGACGTTCGTCGTCCCCAACGGGGCCAGTCTGACGGCCGTGGCGGAACGGCTGGAGAAGAAGGGCGTGATCCGCTCCGCCGGGGGCTTTGCCCTGCGCGCGCGAATTTTCGGCGGTGGTGGCGGCATCAAGGCGGGCGAATTCAGGATTCCCGCCCATGCCAGCGCCAGTCAAGTGCTTTCGATCATCTCCAGCGACGATGTGATTCGCCGCTTCGTGACGATCCCCGAAGGCATGCCCTCGATTCAGGTGCAGGAACGGCTGATGGCCGTGCCGCAGCTTACCGGCGATGTCGCGGTGCCTGCGGAAGGCTCTGTCCTGCCCGACAGCTATGCGTTCGATATGGACGAAACGCGCGAAGCCGTGCTGCGCCGGATGCAGGCGGCGATGCGCCGGACTCTGGCCGAACTCTGGGCCAAGCGCGGTCCCGATCTGGCGGTGAAAACCCCGGAAGAGGCGGTGATCCTGGCCTCGATCGTCGAGAAGGAGACTGCCAAGCCCGAAGAGCGGCGGCTGGTTGCGGGACTCTATTCGAACCGTCTCAAGAAAGGCATGCTGCTGCAGGCCGATCCGACGATCATCTATCCGATCACCAAGGGCAAGCCGCTCGGCCGCCGCATCCGCCAGTCCGAGATCGAGGCGGTGAACGATTACAATACGTACACGATGACCGGCCTGCCCAAACACCCGATCACCAATCCGGGCAAGGCCTCGATCGAGGCGGTGCTCCATCCGGCCAAGACCGATGCGCTCTATATGGTGGCGGACGGCAGCGGCGGGCATGCCTTTGCCAGCACGCTGGAACAGCACAACGCCAATGTCGCCAAGTGGTTTGCCATCCGGCGCGAGCGTGGGGAACTGTGAGCGCCGGTTCCGGTGACTGGATCGCCAAGGGGCCGAGGAAGCCCGGCGCTCCGCTGCTGATCACGGCCGAATTGCCGCTCGATGTGCTGGGCTGGACCGATGCCCTGCGCCGCGCGCACTATCCGCCCGAGCGCAACCGGCTGCGCGCCCATGCCACGCTGTTCCATGCCTTGCCGCCTTCGGTCGAGGAGGAATTGCTGCAGGTCTTGCGCGATCTGGCAAGAATCCCGCCGCCGCAGGCCAGGATTGGCGGGGTGATGAAGCTGGAGCGTGGCACCGCGCTGGCCGTCGAAAGCCCGGCGATGGTGGACCTGCACGCGCAGATCGCCGAGCGCATGCACGGGTTGCTGACCGATCAGGACACCCGGCCGCTGCGCCTGCATGTGACGCTTCAAAACAAAGTGAAACCCGAAGCGGCGCGGGCATTGCAGGCCCGGCTGGCGGGCGAGTTGCGCACGGTTTCCTTCCGCTTCCGGGGCTTCGGTCTCTATGCGTGGGAAGAGGGCCTGTGGCGCCCGATCCGGGTTATCGCGTTTCGCCGCTGACGTTTGTGAACAAAAAACAGGGGGCCAGAGCCGGTTTCCGGTTCTGGCCCCAGGCAGGGTGATTCTGCGGGTAAGGAGGAGCCGGAAGCTGCCGCCTTACCCGCGTGCTTTCGCGAGCCTTGGCTCTCAGGCGGTGAGGGCCTTTCGCTGCTCGGCATAGGCGTGCAGTGCGGCTTCCTTCACCGGGCCGAAGCCACGGATCATGTCAGGCAGTGCGGCCAGAGCGGTTGCTTGCTCAAGGTTCGTGCCGTCAAGGTTGGAGCACAGGCTGTCTATCGTCGCCAGATATTCGTCGCGCACGGCCCGTTCCGCCTTGCGTTCGGCAGTGCGGCCGAACGGATCGAAGGGGGTGCCGCGCAGGCGCTTGCCGCGCGCGAGCAGGCCGAAGGCCTTGAACACCCAGGGGCCGAACTTGCGCTTGGCCGGGCGGCCGGTGGCCGGATCGATGCGCGACAGGAGCGGCGGAGCCAGCCAGACCGAGACGCGGCCGGCCGAGGCGAACTGGTCCGCCAGTCCTTCATGGAACGCGGGGAGCGAATAGAGCCGCGCGACTTCGTATTCGTCCTTGTAGGCCATCAGCTTGTGCGCGTTGACGGCTACGGCGCGGCGGAAGGCCTCCCCCTTGGCGCCAAGGCCTTGGGCAGCGCGTTCGGCGGTCAGCATCAGGGCGCGGTAGCGATCGGCATAGGCGGCATCCTGATATTCGGTCAGGTCGCGCCAGAGCTTGTCGATCAGGCTGTCGATCGCGAGTTCCTTCGCCGGTTGCGGGGCGCCGATCCCGGCGTGCTTTTCCGCCTGCGCCATGTCGATTGCCGCGAACCGGCCCCAGTCGAAAGCGCGCAGGTTCAGCTCCACGGCGGCGCCATTGGCGGCAATCGCGCCGTGCATCGCTTCCAGCGAGAGCGGGATGAAGCCCTTCTGCCAAGCGTAGCCGAGCATTACCGTATTGGCGGTGACGTTGTTGCCGAACAGCCCCTCGGCAAGCCGGGTGGCCTTGAGCATGAGCGTGGCGCCGCCGGTTGCCGTTTCCAGTGCCTTGAGCATCTGGCCGCCGGGAAGTGTGATGTCGCGATCGCTCACGATATCGGCAGTCGGCGCCAGATCGCTGTTGACGATGGCCCGCGAACGCTGGGCGTTGAGGCGCGAGAGCGTGTCCGTTCCGGCCGAAACGACCGCATCGGTGCCGAGCAGCAGATCCGCCTCACCGGCGCCGATACGCACGGCATGGATCGGCGTGCCCGAGGGTGCCAGCCGGACATGGCTGACCACTGCGCCGTTCTTCTGCGCCAGGCCGGTGAAATCGAGGACCGTCGATTCCTGCCCGTCGAGATGCGCGGCCACGCCCAGCAGCGCGCCCACCGTCAGCACGCCAAGGCCGCCGATGCCGGTGACGAAGATGTTGTAGGGCTGATCCAGCCCGGCGCGCTCGGGCAGCGGCAGATTGCCCAGCAGTTCGGCTTCGATGTCCTTGATGCGGCCCGCGTCGGGCTTGCGCAGCACCGGGCCTTCGATGTCGACGAAGCTGGGGCAGAAGCCCTTGGTGCAGGAGAAGTCCTTGTTGCAGGCGGACTGGTTGATGCGCCGCTTGCGGCCGAATTCGGTATCCAGCGGCTCGATCGAGATGCAGTTGGACTGCGTGGAGCAATCGCCGCAGCCTTCGCAGACGCGCGGATTGATGAACAGGCGCCGGTCGGGATCGGGGAAATCCTTGCGCTTGCGGCGGCGGCGCTTTTCGGCGGCGCAGGTCTGTTCGTAGACGATAGCAGTGACGCCGGGGACGGTGCGCAGATGGCGCTGCACGGCGTCCATATTGTCGCGGTGCTCGATCTTGACGCCCGGCTCCAGTCCGGTGGCGCCGCGCCATTTGTCCGGATCGTCGCTGACGAGGTAGATTTCCTTCACGCCTTCCGCCGCGATCTGGCGCGTGATCAGCGCCGGGCTGATCTGCCCTTCTGCGGGCTGGCCGCCGGTCATGGCGACGGCATCGTTGTAAAGGATCTTGAAGGTGATGTTCGTATCGGCGGCCACTGCCGCGCGAATGGCGAGCAGGCCGCTGTGCTGATACGTGCCGTCGCCCAGGTTCTGGAAGATGTGCTCCGTCTTGGAAAACGGCGCCGCGCCGACCCATTGCAGGCCTTCGCCGCCCATCTGGCTGAAGGTGGCGGTCTTCAGTGCGGGCTGCGAGAGCGCCATGACGTGGCAGCCGATGCCGCCGCCGGAGATCGAGCCGTCGGGCGTCTTGGTGGAGCTGTTGTGCGGGCAGCCCGAGCAGAAAAACGGTTTGCGCGCGGGGAAGGAGGGGGCGCCGGCACTGCATGCGCCTTGCTCCAGCGCTGCAAGGCGAGGCGCCAGATCGATGGCCTCGTTGTCCTTGAGCCGTCCGGCGAGCACGCGCGCCAGCATGAGCGGGGAGAACTCCAGCACCGTGGGCAGGAGCTGGCTGCCATCGGGCGCGGTCTTGCCGGTGACGACGGGCTTGCGCCCGGTTCCGTTATAGAGCGCGGTCTTGATCTGATTTTCGACCGTGGGGGACTTTTCCTCGACGACGAGGATTTCCTCTGCCTCTCCGGCAAAGGCGATGAGCGGTTCGGTGGCGAGCGGCCAGCTCATCGCGACTTTGTAGATCGATACGCCAAGCGCTTGCAGCTCGGCATCATGCAGGCCGAGGTTTTCCAGCGCCTGCACCAGGTCCTGATGGGCCTTGCCGACAGTAACGATGCACAGCTTCTTCTTCCTGCTGGCAAAGACCGGGCGGTCGATCCGGTTCGCGGTGGCCCAGCCGATCGCGGCGGGCAGGCGCTCCTCGATCATCCGGCGTTCGTATTCGGCGCGCTGGGCCGGCCAGTTGATCCGGGGATCCCAGTTGAGCCCGTGTGCCGGAATCAGCTCGGCCGGGGAAACGAAACGCGGATCGGCGTCGGGCAGTTCGAAACCGGCGGCGCTTTCCACCACTTCGGCGATGGTCTTCATCGCCACCCACAATCCGCTGAAACGCGACAGGGCAATGCCCGCGAGCCCCAGCGAGAGAATTTCGGATACGTCCGCAGGCTGCAGCACCGGCATCATCACCGACTGGAAGATGCCGTCTGTCTGATGCGGGAACATCGAGGACTGCGCCGCGTGATCGTCGCCGCCGATGGCGAGGACGCCGCCGAGCGCCGATGTGCCGAGCATATTGGCGTTGCGGAACACGTCGCCGGTGCGGTCCACGCCATTGCCTTTGCCGTACCAGATGCCGAACACCCCATCGGCCTTGGTCTCGCCATAGGCCTTGTGCATCTGTGCGCCCCACAGCGCAGTTGCCGCCAGATCCTCGTTGAGGCCCGGCTGGAACTGCACGTCGTGGGCTGCCAGATACTTCTGCGCTTTCCAAAGCTGCTGGTCGTAGGCGCCGAGCGGCGATCCACGATAGCCGGTGACGAGGCCCGCGGTATTGAGCCCGGCCTTGCGGTCCATGCGGCGCTGCATCAGCGGCAGGCGCACGAGGGCCTGAATGCCGGTCATGAAAGCCGGGCCACTTTCGGCCATATAGATGGATTCGAGGCCAAAGGCCTTGCGGCGCATTGCGGAAAGATCGTTCATGCAGGCAAGACTAGCTGGTCAGCCCTAGGAATGGCTGCCATAGTTACGCCTCTTGCAGGCCAATTGTGGGTCTATCTTCCAGAATTTTCCTATGGCGTGGTGATATGAACCAAAACCAGAAACTCGATTCCTACGACCGCAAGATTCTGCGGCACCTTTCCGAAAATGGGCGCATCACATGGCGCGAACTGGCTGAAGAGATAGGCCTTTCGCTAACGCCGACCTTGCGCCGTGTGCGCATTCTGGAAGAGAGCGGCTATATAACGGGCTACTTTGCCCGGCTCGATGAGCAGCGGCTGGCAGGCTCGATGATCGTGTTCATTTCGGTCACGCTGGAACGGCAGATTCGTTCGATTCTGGCCCGGTTCGAGGAGCATGTGGCGTCGCTGCCCGAGGTTATGAGCGGCTTCTTAATGACAGGTGGCTCGGATTATCTGTTGCGAGCGGTTGTGAATGATCTTGACCATTATCGTGAATTGCTCGATGCGCTCACGAAAATCGAAGGTGTCGCACATATCCAGAGCAGCTTTGCCCTGAAGTCGTTCGTCAACCGGCCTGCACCGGTCATCCCATAAATTGTGGAACAGACCGGCGGCAGCCGGAGCGGCGTATCGAACTGCTGGAAATCCGCCCAGAAGGGGGATTCCGGCGGTTTTCCGATTCAGGTCAAGGTAATTGCTCAATTAGGGCAAGTTGCCAGAATTTCCATAAAATCGACGTGATTGCTCTAATTGGCATCGATTTTGTGCGTATGTTTGGTGAGATTTCCGCGGAACGTTGTGGCACTTTCGTTACATAGAGGGTGGAGAGGGCAAAGCAAACCAGAGCGAGGCGACAGAACCCGCTCGAACATTGAAACAGGGGTCCCATGAGCAAAAAATTCCGCACACTTTCGCGCATACTTCTTACCACGACGGCGGCATTCACTTTCCCGGCTCTTGCCCATGCACAAGACAGTGCAGATGCCGGTACGGAAGATACGGGCGGCGAAATTGTCGTTACCGCACTCAAGCGTTCCACATCGCTGCAGAAGACGCCGCTGGCGATCAGCGCGGTCACGGGCGACACGCTGACATCGATGGGCGTGAGCGACACCAGCCAGCTTTCGCGGGTCAGCCCGGGGCTCGTCCTGCGGGAAAGCGGCCTGTCGGGTTCGCGTATCACCATCCGCAACATCCGTGCGGCGGGCGAATCGCTCGTGGGCCTGTACTACGATGAAATTCCCATCCTGGGCTCGGCTGGTGTGAACTCCGACGCGGGCGGCACGCTGCCGGCGATCGACCTGTTCGACGTCGAGCGCGTGGAAGTGCTGCGCGGCCCGCAGGGAACGCTCTACGGTTCGTCCTCGATGGCGGGCACTGTGCGCCTCGTGCTGGCCAAGCCCGATCTCAATGTTCTGAGCGGCGCTACCAAGGGGCAGATTTCCAGCGTTGCGCATGGCGATGCCGGGTTCCAGACGCAGGCGATGATCAACGTTCCGCTGATCGACGACAAGCTCGCCATCCGCGCCGTCGGTTCCTATAAGAACCAGCCGGGCTTCATCGACAACATCACGCTGGGCCGTGACGACGTCAACGAGCAGCGCACCAAGAGCGGCCGCGTGATGCTTCGTGCCAAGCCGACCGAGGATCTCACGCTCGACCTGATGTTCATGGCGCAGGACCAGAAGGGCTCGATCAACAATTACTTCCTGGCGTCGGGTTCCTACAAGGCGAACTTCGAAGCGCTGCAGCCGCTGAATGACCGCACCCGCATTGTCAGCGGCACCGCGGCATGGGATCTGGGGCCGGTCACCGCGACCCTCGTCGGATCGCACAGCTACCGCGACTTCAACTACAGCTACGACATCACGGCCTTCTTCCGCACTTATGCGGAGCTGGTGCCGTCGCTGGCGGACGCTTTCAACGCACAGGCGCCTTCGGTTGCCAATTCCTCGCAGATCACCAAGACCGATACGGTCGAGCTGCGCTTCAGCTCGAATGGCTCGGACGTGCTGGATTGGACCGCCGGCCTCTTCTACTCGAACCGCAAGGGCGACATTCAGAGCAACGTCGTTGCTGTCGATCCGGCTTCGGGCAAGCGTCTGGCGATCAACGATACGACGCTCTACGGCCAGCGCGTGATCGGCGACGGGCTCAAGCAGCTCGCCGGTTTCGGCGAAGTAACCTGGCACGCAACGCCTGAACTCTCGGTGACGGGTGGCCTGCGTTACTACGACTATACCCGCACTGCTTCGGGTGAAGTGACCGTCGTTGATCCGCTCGTCGGTTTCTCGGCCTCGCCGTACACCACGTACAAGACCAAGGAGAACGGTTTCCTCTACAAGGGGAATGTCAGCTATCAGATCACGCCGGAAGCCATGGTCTATGCCACGGTATCCAGCGGGCAGCGTCCGGGCGGCATCAACCAGACCGTGGGCCTGTCGGATGAATTCGTCGCCTACCGTTCCGACACGCTGTGGAACTACGAAGTGGGCGCGAAGACGCAGTGGTTCGGCCGCATGCTGACCATCAATGCCGATATCTTCCGCATCGACTGGGACGACATGCAGACGAGCGGCACGTTCCCCAACACCAACTTCGGTTTCATCACCAATGCCGGCCGCGCGCGGGCCTACGGTGTGGAAGTGGAGACCACGCTGCGTCCGATGTACGGCCTGGAACTGCAGGCTTCGGGTGCCTACACCGACACCGAGCTTCTGGAAGACCAGTCCAACCAGAACCTGGTGGCCTCGGGCCTGAAGGGCGACCCGATTCCTTTCGTGTCCAAGGTGACGGCGCAGGGCAGCGCGCAGTATGACTGGGCGCTCTCGGAAGGCCTTTCGGGCGTGGTGCGGGCCGACGTGTCCTACAGCGGCAAGTCGTGGACGGTGTTCCATCACGAGAACGCCTTCCAGCAGTACCTCCCGTCCTTCACCACTGTTAACCTGCGCGCAGGTATCAGCGGGGATGTGGACCAGTGGAGCGTGGCCCTGTTCGTCAACAATCTGACGGATGAGGACGCGATCATCTCCAAGAGCAGCGGGAACATCTTCGGCGGTCTCGACAAGGTGCGCGCCATCAGCATCACGCCGCGCACCATCGGCATCGATTTCAGCAAGCACTTCTAAGGGAAAAGGCGGACAGTCATGAAGAACCGGAAACACACCAAACGGATCGCCATGCTGTCCGCCGCCCTGGCTCTGTGCTGGGCCGGCGCGGCGCAGGCGAAAGATATCGTCATCCACGCCGGCACGCTGATCGACGGCATTTCGAATGCCGAAAAACACAACGTGTCGATTGTCATCCATGACGATCGCATCGTTTCCGTCGATGACGGGTTCGTCACGCCCGAAGGCGCCGAAGTCATCGATCTGTCGAAGAAGACGGTCCTGCCCGGTCTTATCGACACGCACGTTCACCTGACCTTGCAGCTGGGCAAGTATCCGCAGCTGCTTGGGCCCGTAACCCGCTCCGCCTTCGACGGGGCGATGGAGGGTGTCGCCAATGCCCGCACGACATTGCTGGCCGGGTTTACCTCGGTCCGCGATGTCGGCGGCTACACGCCTGCCGTCGTGGCTCTGAAGCGTGCCCAGAAGGAAGGCACCATCGAAGGGCCGCGGATGTGGGTTTCGGGCAATATCGTCGGCCCCACGGGCGGGCATGGCGATCTGTCCACCGGCTACGATCCGGCGCTTTCCAAGCCGGAATGGAGCGCGGGCATCGTTGATGGTGCGGATGAAGCGCTCAAGAAAGTGCGCGAGATGCACCGCGACGGCGTGGATCTCATCAAGATCGTTCCCTCGGGCGGCGTTGCCAGTGTGGGCGACGATCCACAGGCCCAGTTGATGACCGATGCCGAAATCAAGACGATCGTCGACACGGCCCATGTGTTGCACATGAAAGTGGCGGCGCATTCCCACGGCACCCAGGCCACCGACCATGCGTCGGAACTGGGGGTTGATTCCATCGAACATGGCACGTTTGCCACGCCTGAAACCTACAAGATCATGAAAGCGCACGGCACTTATCTGGTGCCGACGCTGATCGCGGGTGAGACGGTTTACAGATTCGCAAAAACACATCCAGAACTGCTGAGCCCTTCGGTCGCACAAAAGGCCCTTGCAGTCGCACCGCGAATGAACCGTAACGCCTATGACGCCTGGAAAGCCGGGGTGAAGATCGCCTTCGGCACCGATGCGGGCGTCTATCAGCACGGCCTGAACGGCCAGGAATTCGCGCTGATGGTCAAGGCAGGCATTCCGGCCATGGATACGATCAAGGCCGCCACCACTTCGGCGGCGGACCTGATCGGAGACAGCGCGGACATCGGCAGCATCCAGCCGGGCCGCTATGCCGATATCGTCGCCACTGATGGCGATCCGCTGGGGGACATCGCCCAGCTCCAGAATATCGGCTTCGTGATGCAGGGTGGGCGTGTCTACAAGCAGGACGGGCACGTCATTCCCTGAACGCTATCCCGAGCTTGCAGGAGGGGCTTTCCACCTGCAGGCGAGGGTTATCGCAGGACGAAAGTCCAGGTCGGCTGGAGAGGCGGGGGGCTTCTCCAGCCGATTTTTTATGTGAGCGGCGGGGCGGGCGGCAGCGCCGGAACTGTGATGTCCGGAAAGCGGGTGCCCATCCATGGGCACGAAAAGGCTCTGCAGGTGCATCGATGTGCATCAGCGTAATGGGCGAGCGATCAACCAATTGGCCAAGGGCTTAGGCTGCCTTCCGCCGATAGTGGGCAGCGCATCAAAACCGGCATGAAAAGCGCGCGGCGCGCGGTGGTGGCGCGGGCATCGTGCCATGGGGCGCCGATTCAGTGGATCGCGCCGTATGGGCCGCCTGGAGCACCATTGGTGGATATAATACGTGACACGGCGCGTAATAACCTTTTGCGCTGCGGCAAGGGTGTTCGGCGTGCAGCCTCTACCGGCTACACGGCGTGTCAGCCGTCCTCAATGCCCGCTTCCCCGACGCCCACTCCAGCGGCGTCCGGCAGCCAGAGCGTTCAGGTCGATTTCGGGTCCGGCAAGCCCAATCTCTACTGCCACGATTACACGAGTGTGCAGCAGGAGCAGGCCGTGCGCCCGGGCGACGCCAAAGTCGGTGACGATACTGTCCTCGCCGTTCGTGCCGTCTGATTTCGTGCACCAATTCGGCTGGGCTGATCTCGGTGATCGGCCTCCGGCCAAATTCGTTGCCAGGCAATTTGATCAGCCAACGATACTTTTCCAGCGTGCGCGGCGAGACCTCTTCCTTTTCCCGCTTTGCGAGCAACTCTTCTGCCACCTTGGCGAAGCTGTTTTCCGCCCGCATACTAGCTTCGATCCGCGCCTGCCGCTTGGCGGCATTGGGATCGATGTCATGGGCGAGCAGCCTGCGCGCCTCGGCCAATGTGAATTGAGGATACGGGCCGATAGCCAGTTTCCACTCCACGCCGTTCCTGCGGTGTCGGTCAGCGCCATTGAGGGCCTCGCTTTTGCGGGGGGCTTTCCGAGCCCCCAAATTATGCACTGATCGACCGCAATTGCAGGCAAACAAGGGCAGTCGCTGACAACCAGCGATTGCCCTTGAACTAGCGGAAAAGTGGGATTTTTTCAACCTTTGGCGACTGTCGCCAAACAGGATGATGGTAGCGGAGGAGGGACTCGAACCCCCGACACGCGGATTATGATTCCGCTGCTCTAACCGGCTGAGCTACTCCGCCATACCAAGGCCTTCCGTCACCGGAGGCTCAATCTGGTGCACCGGATCGCCGGTGCAGGCCGCGTCCTTTAGGGGGGAGGTGGGCCCCGGTCAACACCCAAAAAGCAGGCTCATGCGGAAAGATCCGGCGGGCCGGTTTGGCCACGCAGCGCCTCGGTCCGCGCGGTCCAGGCGATTTGTCTTGACCTGCGTGCAGGCCTGTATAACTTTGCAATCCAAAGTTGGAGAGCGTCCGGTGTCTGAAGTTGAGCAGGCCATTGCCCAGATTGCCGATATTCGCGCGCAATTGGCGGCAAGCACGCGCTTTCGCGGTTATGCGCCCGAGGCGGTGGGGATGATCGGCCTGCTGTCGCTCATGATCATGCTGATGCAGCTTGTCTGGCCCGCGCGCTTTGCCGAGAGTGACCAGCAATATGTGATGATATGGGGGCTGCTGATGGCTGCCGGGTGCCTGCTGATCGCGGCTGAGGCGATCCTGAGAACGCGCCGGGCGAGGGACCATATGGCGCAGCCCATGCTGCTTTCCGCCATGCGCATCGTTGTGCCTGCCGCGGTCATTGCCGCAGCAGTCCCTGTTGCCATTCTGGCTTATGCGCCGAAGGCGGCCTGGATCGTGCCGGGGATCTGGCAGATGCTGATCAGTCTGGTGGCTTTTGCCAGCTATGCGACGATGCCGCGCAGGATCGTCTGGCCAGGAGCCTGGTTTCTGCTGTCGGGGTCGGCAGGACTGTTTCTCGCCGGTGCGCAGGGCGGGCTGACGCCGCTTGTGGTGGGCGTGCCGTTCGTTGCAGGCCATTTCGCGATTGCCTGGGCCCTGTCTGACAGAGGGTCTGACAGGGAGGGGGGCGTGCATGCCTGAGATCGCTGCTGAGACGCCGTTTGCCTTTAGCGGGCTGGACAGGATTTTCCACGAGCGCGCCCGGCTCGGCATCGTCACGTCGCTGGCGGGGCAGCCGGACGGACTGTCCTTCGCGCAGCTCAAGCAGCTCTGCGGGCTGACCGACGGTAATCTCAACCGGCATCTGACCGTGCTGGAGGAAGCCCGCTACGTGACCATCGAGAAGGGGTTCGATGGCAAGCGTCCGCAGACCCGGTGCCGCCTTTCGGAACTGGGGCGCGGCGATTTCGGCCAGTACCTTGCCGCCCTGGAAAGCGCACTGCGCCATGCGACGCGCGCGGCTGAGGGGAAGCAGGCGGTATCCGACAGCGCCCCACGGTTGCGGGAACGGCCCGCCTGATCCCGCATGTTTTGCCCATGAACTTTGTAATGCAGAATACTTTGTAACCAAGAACATAAAACCTGAACGGGCCGGATGCCCGCATTGCAATGCCCATGTCCTGAGGAGAGGAACCTTGAGCGCACCATTCGCCACTGCCGAACGCATTCCTGAGACCGTCCCGCCCGAACTGGTTTGGGACAAGGATTTCGACACATTCACCACTGAGGGAAATGATCCTTTCGTTTCGATCGCGCGATTGCACGAAGGGCCGCCAGTGATTTGGGGCACGGAGGCCAATTTCAAGCGGCCCGGCTGGATTCTCACGCGAGACGACGTGATCCGCGAGGCCTTCATCGATTACGAGCATTTTACCTCGGAACGCCCGGGCATGATCGCGGATATGCTGGGCGAGCCGATCCTGCTCAATCCGATCGAGATCGATCCGCCCAAGCACCATCAGTACCGCAAGATCCTCAATCCCTTTTTCACCCCGGCCGCGATCCGCAGCTATGACGAGCCGGTGCGGCAGATCTGCCGGGAACTGATCGGGAAGTTCAAAGACAGGGGCGAGTGCGAATTCGTCGATGCGTTCGCCGTGCCGTTTCCATCCTACGTCTTTCTCGATCTGATGGGGATGCCGCGCGATCTGCTCGATCAGTTCATGGGCTGGCAGGACGAGCTGATGCGCGCCAGCGATCCGATGGTGCGCGTGGCCGCCGCGCGCTCGATCTACGGCTATCTCAAGCAGCACATGGAAGCGCAGAAGGCCAATCCGACCAACGAGTTCCTGAAAGGGATCGTCAGCGGCGAGGTCGAGGGGCGGCCGATGAACTACTACGAGATGATGGGCATGTTCTATGTGCTCTATGTCGGCGGGCTGGATACGGTCTATTCGACGATCGGCTGGATCATGCAGCACCTCGCCATGCATCCGGACCTGCAGCAGCAGCTGCGTGCGGAGCCGGACCTGCTGCCACAGGCGGTGGAGGAGTTCTGCCGGGCCTATTCGGTGGTCGTGACCCATCGCGCGGTGACGAAGGATTTCACCTTCCACGGTGTGCCGATGAAGAAGGGGGACGAGGTGAACATGCCGATCATGCTCGCCAACCGCGATCCCTCGGTCTACGCCGATCCGCACAGCGTCGATATCGAGCGCAAGCCGCGCCATATCGCTTTCGG
>NZ_JALHLG010000041.1 GCF_022832375.1 Novosphingobium beihaiense | reverse complement strand
TGCCGATGAAGAAGGGGGACGAGGTGAACATGCCGATCATGCTCGCCAACCGCGATCCCTCGGTCTACGCCGATCCGCACAGCGTCGATATCGAGCGCAAGCCGCGCCATATCGCTTTCGGCACCGGCACGCACAATTGCGTGGGCGTCAATCTCGCGAAGCGCGAAATGCGCATTGTGGTGGAGGAATTCCTCAAGGCCTTCGACAACATCCGGATCAAGCCGGGCGAAACCCCGCGCTATCATACCGGGCGCACCTTCGGGCTCGATTATCTGCCGTTGGTGTGGGGGTGATTCCAATGTTCCGCATGGATGGCGAAGTGGCTGTCGTGACCGGGGCAGGGGCGGGTATCGGGCGTGCGATTGCCGTGATGCTGGCCTCGGCGGGGATGGCCGTGGTGGCGGCGGACCTGTCGCGGCAGGCCGCCGAAGCGACAGCCGCCGCGATTGCCGATGCGGGGGGTAGGGCCGAAGCGGTAGAGGCCGATCTTGGCGCGGCCGATGCCGGAGAGACTGTCGTTGCGGCGGCCATGAAGGCCTTCGGGCGGATCGATGTCTTGGTGAACAATGCAGGCATCTACCAGCCCGGTGGACGACTGCCCGACCTTGACTGGGATCTGTTCGAGCGGACGTTCGCGGTCAATCTGCTGGGCCCGCTGCGCGGCATGATCGAGGCGGGGCGGCACATGCAGCCGGGCGGGCGGATCATCAATGTCTCGTCGATGGAATCGCTGCGTCCGAGCGGGCCGGACATCGCCAACTACAGCGCCACGAAAGCCGCGCTCAATGCGCTGACGCGGCAGGCGGCGGTGGACTTTGCCGAGAGGGGCATCCGTGTGAATGCGATCCTGCCGGGGCTGATCCATACGGAGGGCACATCGGGCACGCCGCCGCAATTGTTCGAGATGATCGCCGCCAAAGCCCCCAGCCGCCGCATCGGAGAGCCGCGCGACATCGCCGGAGCCGCGCTGTTTCTGGCGAGCCCGGCTTCGGCCTACGTCAACGGGCATTGTCTGGTGGTGGACGGCGGCGTGACGATCAGCGGCTGAGCGGCCGTTTCACATACGAGGGAGAGGACCGTGAGCGAATCCAATGAGGCGCTGCTGCGCCGGTTTCTGACCTATTGGGCCACGCGCGATGCGGAGGCGATGGTGGCGTGTTTCGCCGAGGGTGGCGTTTACGACAACGTGCCCGAGCGCAAGCCGCTGAAAGGGCGCGAGGCGATCCGGGCGTGGCTGGACATGTGCTTCGGCCATCTCACCCGCATCGATGTCGAGATCGTCAATCTGGCGGTGAACGGCGAATGGGTGCTGTGCGAAAGGCTGGACGATCACGTGATCGGCGAGCGGCACATGGTGCTGCCGGTCATGGGGGCGATCCGCATCGTCGATGGCCAGATCGTCACGTTCCGCGATTACTATGACCGCAAGACCGTGGCCGAACTGGGCATGGGCTGAGCCCATGCCCGTGGCCGTTTATGCCATGAGCGCGAGCCAGGCGCGGTAGAGCATGTAGAGCGCCACGCAGGCAATCAGGGCGGAAAAGAGCGTGTTGAGCCGCCCTTTCGCGGCGGAGAGGCGCCGGGCGGCGAGAGCGCCAAGACCCGTGCCGAGAATGCCGCCGCCGATGAAGGTGGCCGCCAGCGGCCAGTCGATCAGGCCTGACCAGGCATAGTTCGCCGCCGTCGTCAGCCCGAAGGCCGCGACCGCGATCAGCGATGTGCCTACCGCGCGGTAGATCGGCATCGATGTGGAGGCGACCAGCGCGGGCACGATCAGAAATCCGCCGCCGATCCCGAAGAAACCCGAAAGCGTGCCGGTGCCGAACCCGAAGCTCAGGACTTTGGGCAGGTTCTCCCGGTTGCAGGTGACGCCTTCGACCCCGGCGTCTTTACGTCCCCGGTACATGGCGAAAGCCACCACCAGCATCAGCAGGGCGAAGAGGAACAGCAGCTTCTGCCCGTCGAACGCCTTGCCCAGCGTCGAGCCTGCCAGTGCGCCGATGATCCCGGCAGCGGCGAAAGCGGCGCCGCAGCGCCATTTGACATTGCCTTCGCGCGCGTGATTCCAGACCCCCGCGAGAGCATTGACGGCCACTGCCAGTGCGCTGGTGCCGATGGCAAGGTGCGGGCTTTTCACGCCGACGAAATAGACCATCAGCGGCACCGCCAGAATCGAACCGCCGCCGCCCACCAGCCCGAGCGTGAAGCCGACAAGGATGCCGCTGAGGCCGCCCAGCAGGTATTGCAGCTCGGTCATCTCTTCAGGCCCTGCAATTCATTCGTCATTGCGAGCGGCCGAAGGTCGCGCGGCAATCCAGAGGCGGTTTACACCGCTCTGGATTGCTTCGTCGGCTTTGCCTCCTCGCAATGACGAAGAGGGAAGCTGCGCGCTCATTCCTCACAGCAGGTTCAGCGGCAGCTTGAGGTAGCTGACACCGTTTGCTTCGGGTTCCGGAAAATGCCCGGCGCGGATGTTGACCTGGATCGAGGGCAGGATCAGGCGCGGCATGTCCAGCGTGGCATCGCGCGCTTCGCGCATGGCCACGAATTCATCCTCGCTCACGCCGTCGTGGACGTGGACATTGCCCGCTTTCTCGGCGCCGATGGTGGTTTCCCAGACGTATTCGTCGCGCTCCGGGGCCTTGTAGTCATGGCACAGGAATACGCGCGTGGCCTCCGGCAACTGCATCAGGCGGCGGATCGAGTGGAACAGCGTGCGGGCATCGCCGCCGGGAAAGTCGGCGCGGGCGGTGCCGTAATCGGGCATGAACAGCGTATCGCCCACGAACACCGCGTCGCCGATGACATAGGCCAGGCAGGCGGGCGTGTGGCCGGGAACGTGAAGGGCAATGGCCTCGATTCCGCCGAGCGCGAAGCGTTCGCCGTCCTGCATCAGCCGGTCGAACTGCGAGCCGTCCCGCGCGAAGCTTTCCGGCTCGTTGAAGACTTTGGCGAACACGCCCTGCACGGTGCGGATTTCGCCGCCGATAACCAGGGTGCCGCCCAGTTCCTGCTGGATGTAGGGGGCGTCAGACAAGTGATCGGCATGGGCGTGGGTTTCGAGCAGCCAGTCGACGTTCAGGCCTTCCGCGCGGACATAGGCGATCACGGCATCGGCCGAGCCGTGGCTGGTGCGGCCCGAGGGCTGATCGAAATCGAGTACGGAATCGATCACCGCGGCGCGCTTCGTTTCCGGATCGTGGACGACATGCGTGGCGGTGAAAGTCGCTTCGTCGAAGAACGTGCGCACCACTGGTCCGCGCTTTGCGGCCATCGCGGCCTCGATCTGGGCGGTGGCGGTGTCGATGGGCGTGTCAGTCATGGATCGATATTCCCGGTCAGGGCGTTGAGCTGCCAGGCGGCGACAAGGTTCTGCCCTTGCGCTTCCAGCAGCGCGGCTTCGGCGGTGATCGCCTCGCGCTCGGCATCGAGCACGGCAAGCACTGGCACGGAACCCACTTTCGCTTCGAGCTTGCGGCCCCGCAGCGCCTCTGTGGCGGCTTCGTTTTGCAGGCGTGTGGCATCGACCATGCGGTGGGTGGTGGCAAGGCCGGTCCAGGCATCGATGACCATGCCGGTCAGCGTCTGGTCCGCCTGACGCAGCCGGGCCTCACTGGCATCCACTTCGGCATCGGCGGCGCGGGTCTGGGTGGCGACGCGGCCGCCCGCGAAGATCGTCCACTTGCCCCGGATGCCGACAGCCACGGAATCCGCCTTGTAGCCGGGGAAGAACTGGTCGCGCACGTGCGCGGCTTCGGCAAAGGCGCCGACTTGCGGCAGGCCTTCGGCCCGGGCCGCGCGCGCACCGGCCCTGGCGACATCGACGGCAGCCTTGGCCTGCCGCATCGAGGGATTGGAGGAGCGGGCAAGATCCAGCGCTTCATCGAGCGTGGGCGGCGTGTGCGGCAGTGCGGGCAGGGGGGCGAGATCGCCCGCAGGCTTGCCGGTGAGGCGTTGATAGGCGGCCTCCGCCGACGCGAGGCGGCCTTGTGCGCGCGCCTGTCCCGCATCCGCCTGCGCCTTGCGGGCGCGGGCCTGAGCGAGATCGGCGCTGGAGATTTCCCCGGCCTTGAAACGCAGCCCGGCCTGCCGCTCGACTTCGGTGAGTTCGGAGACGAGCTGATCGAACCGGATCTTGAGCTTCCGCGCGGTCAGCACTTCGGTATAGGTGGAAATCGCGCGGACGACGGTTTGCAGCCGCGTCTGTTCGGCCTGGAAGCCAGCGATCTTCGCACCGCCCCGGGCCTGATCGATCGCCGCCGAAATACGCCCGCCCGCATAGAGCGGCATTTCCGCCGTGGCTTGCAGGGCCAGCGGTGTCGTATCGTCGGCCGTGATGCCGAAGAAGCCGCCGTTGTCGATACGGCCGGTGGCGACCGAGCCCTCTGCACGAAGCAACGGATTGCTTTCCGCCCTGGCACGGTCGAGCCGGGCTTTCGCCGCGGCTTCTTCGGCCTTGGCGGCCGCCAGCGCGGGGGCGTGGGCCAGGGCATCGGCAATGGTTGTGTCCAGATCCTGCGCTGCCGCCATGGGGGCGGCAGCCAGACACGACAGGGGCATCAGCGAAAGAAGCAGCAGGCGGCGCATATCGGTCTCGCTCAGCGGAAGGCGTTTCCGGGTTTCACACCCAGCTTCTTGAAGATCATTGCGGCAGGGCAAAATCCGGTGAAGCTGGCCTGCAGCATGTTGAGTCCGGCGAAGATCGTCAGCCCGATCCAGTACGGGTGAACGGTGATCGAGAGCAGTGCGCTGACGAGGACGACCACGCCAGCGAAGCGAAGAACGGCAGCATCGAGGTTCATCGGTTCTCTCCTCTACTTGAAGCGCAGCTTGCGGATGCCGAGGGCGTGCATGGCGAGCTTTTCGTAGAACGGCTCGCTCTTGCCCCTGCGCACTTTGTGCAGGAAGTACTTCTCGAAGCCGACTTTGGCCATGTGTACCCACTTGCCGCTGGACGACCAGTTGAGGTTGCGCGGCGGGATTTGCGGCTGGGCCACGAAGGCCACGCCGCCATCGCCGAAGTCGGCGAGGCACACGGCGTTCCAGGTGGCTTCCTCGGTCGGCTCCTTGCCCGCGAGTTCCAGCTTCAGGTTTGCGGCAATCGCGGTGACCATCGATTCGATCATGAACCCGGTCTTGGGCACGCCCACCGGCACCGGCGTCGGGCCGACGGGCGGTATCGCGACGCATACGCCCAGTGAATATACGTTCTTGAAAGTGGGATTGCGCTGGTGCTTGTCCGCCAGGATGAACCCGCGCGGATTGACGAGGCCTTCCACGCCCATCACCGCGTCGATCCCCCGGAAAGCAGGCAGCAGCATCGAATAGCCGAACGGCAGATCGTGCGTGGCCTTGACCGAACCGTCCCCGGCCAGTTCCTCGCAGTGCATCATCCCTTCCTCGATGCCGGTGATGCGGTTGTTGCAGATCCACTTGATATGGCGGCCCCGCAGTTCGCTTTCGAGCAGGCCCTTGGTGTCGCCCACGCCGTCAAGCCCCAGGTGGCCGATATAGGGTTCTGCAGTGACGAAGGTCATCGGCACCTTGTCGCGGATCTTGCGGCGCTTGAGCTCGGTATCGAGGATCAGCGCGAATTCATAGGCCGGGCCGTAGCAGGAGGCGCCCTGAACCGCGCCGACCACGATCGGCTTGGGATCGGCACAGAAACGGTCGAATGCCTCGGCGGCTTCGGCGGCATGGTCGGTTTTGCACACCGATACGGTATGGCCATCGGGGCCGAGCCCTTCGATCTCGTCGAAGGCGAGCTCCGGGCCGGTGGCGATGACGAGGTAATCGTAGTTCAGCGAAGTGCCGTCGTTGAGCTCGATGCGGTTCTCGGCGGCGTGGACTTTCTTCGCGCCCACGGAGGTAAAGCCGATGCCCTTTTTCTTCATGATCGGGGGCAAGTGCACCTTGATCGCTTCCGGTTCGCGCCAGCGCACGGCGACCCAGGGGTTGCTGGGGACGAACCAGTAATCGTCCTGATCGTTCACCACGGTCACTTCCGCCTTGCCCTTTACGGCGTCACGGATTTCATAGGCTGCGATCGTGCCCCCAAGGCCTGCGCCAAGGATAATGATCTGGGGCAATGACATGTCATTCTCTCCCGTTGTCAGGTCCCCTCTGCCGACAGTGGTGCCGACGGGAGCGCCCCGATAGACTTAATGTATCGGACTTGACTAATATAACGAATATAGAATATATGCAATAGCCAATGTATGACGGCGCGGCCGGAGCCCGCGCAACACAGCTAAGAGGTGAGAGAGATGGTGTTCGGATTGGGTAAGCCCCAGCACAAGGAAATCACGGCGCAGCAGCTTGATGCGATGCTGAGTGCGGGCGAGGCGCTGGTGGTGGATGTGCGCGAGGCGGACGAGTTCGCGGCCGGGCATATTCCCGGCGCGGTGAACATGCCGCTTTCGAAATTTCAGCCGTCGAAACTGCCCCATCCGCAAGGCAAGACGCTGGTGCTCAACTGTCTGGGCGGCAAGCGCTCGGGCATGGCGCTCGACAAGTGCGGCGTGGCACAGGCCGAGGTCGATACGCACCTCGCTGGCGGTTTCGGCGCCTGGCAGGCGGCCAGCCTGCCGGTCGAGCGCTGAGCGCAAAAGACCGGATAAAAATACAGGGGATGTCATGATGCGCGCAAAAGTCCTGATTCTGTCCGCACTCTCCCTGTCCGTGCTGGGCCTGCCGCTGGCAGGCTGCGGCGGTGGAGAGGACGCGGCGCAGCAGGAGAGCAAGGCGCCTTCCGGGCCCAGGCTCGTGCTGCGGGAAAGCGATACGGCAGACTGGCAGGACGTGAGCGCGGAAGTCGCCACGGTCGATCAGGCGCAAGTGCTGGCACGCATCCCCGGCATCCTCACCGCGCTTTCGGTGCGGGAGGGCGACATGGTTCGCAAGGGCCAGACGATCGGGCGCATCATCGATAGCCAGCTCGGCCCGCAGGCGGCAGCGGCGAAGGCGCAGATGGTGCAGGCGCAGTCCGAGCTCAAGCGCGTGAAATTCCTGCATGACAACGGCGTCTATGCCGATGCCCGGCTGGAGCAGGCACAGGCCGCCGCTTCGGCCTCGCGCGCGCAATATGCAGCGGCAACCGCGGTGGCCGGGCAGGGCGCCGTTGTCGCGCCCGCCAGCGGCCGGGTGCTGCATGCGGACGTTCCCGCCGGCGCGCCCGTGGCACCGGGCATGGCGATCGCGGTGATTACCGCCGGGCCAGTGATCGTAAGGCTGCAAATGCCCGAATCGCTGGCGGCAAAAGTCCATGCGGGTTCGCTGGTAGAGGCGGTTGGCGTCGGTTCCGGCGATGCAACGGGCCGGGTGATCAAGGTCTATCCTTCGGTCACGGCAGGGCAAGTGGCGGCCGATGTCCAGATGCCGGGTATCGACAATACCCTGATCGGGCGCCGCGTTGCCGCAAGGGTCGAGACCGGCAGCCGGAAGGCATTGCTAGTCCCTTCCGGCTACGTCACCCGGCGCTACGGCATCGATTACGTAACGCTCGCCGGGAAGGACGGCACGGCCACGCAAGTGCCGGTGCAGACCGCGCCCATCGCGGAGGCTGGCAAAGTCGAGATCCTCTCCGGCGTGTCCGCCGGTGACACGCTGATCGGGGCGGCGCAGTGAACCTCGGCCTCTCCGGAAAGCTGACGCGGGCAACGATCCAGTCGCCGCTGACGCCGCTGTTCCTGCTGGCCGCGATCATTGTCGGCCTGATCGCCACGATCACTATCCCGCGCGAGGAAGAGCCGCAGATCAAGGTGCCGATGGTGGACATCATGGTCCAGGCACCGGGGCTTTCCGCTTCCGATGCCGTGGAGCTGGTGGCCAAGCCGCTGGAAACCATCGTCAAAAGCGTGAACGGCGTCGAGCACGTCTATACGCAGGCGCAGGACAACGGCGTGCTGGTGACGGCGCGCTTTCTGGTCGGTTCCGATCCCGAAGACGCGGTGACGCGCATCAACGAGAAGATCGAGGCCAACAAGAACCGCATCCCGGTAGGCATTCCGCCGCCGCAGGTGACAGTGCGCGGTATCAATGATGTCCCGATCGTTGTCCTCACGCTGACGCCCAGGCCGGGCGCGGCGGGGCAGTGGACCGATCAGGCTCTGGCTGAACTCGCGGGCAAGCTGCGGACCGAAGTGGCCAAGGTCGATGATGTCGGCCTGACCTTTATCACCGGCGGCCAGCAGATGGCGCTGCGCGTGGTGCCCGATCCGGCGAAGCTGGCCGCGCACCGGGTGCCGCTGGGCAGCGTGATCGAGGCGGTCAGCCAGGCCAACCGCGCCTTCCCCGCCGGAACCGTGCGGGAAGGCGGGGAGGCCGCGCTGGTGGTCGCCGGGCAGAGCCTGCGCGACGCGCGGGAGCTTTCGCGGTTGACGGTCCGTTCGATCACCGGGGCGCCGGTGCTGCTGTCCGATGTTGCCACCGTCGAGCAGGCGCCGACGCAGCATCAGGCGCGGTCCTGGCGCTGGGCAAAGGATGAAAGTGGCAAGTGGTCGATGGCGCCTGCCGTCAGCCTTGCTATCGCCAAGCGCGCGGGTGCCAATGCGGTGACCGTGTCCGAGCAGATCGTCGACCGGGTCCACCTCCTCGAAGGCAAGCTGATCCCGGATTCGGTCACCGTCGCCGTCACCCGCAATTACGGCGAGACCGCGAACGAGAAGGCCAACGAGCTGATCTTCCACCTCGCGCTGGCGACGGTTTCGATCGTCATCCTGATCGGCTTTGCCATCGGCTGGCGCGAAGCGGGGGTGACGGCCATTGTCATCCCGACGACGATCATGCTCACCATGTTCGCCTCCAACGTGATGGGCTTCACGATCAACCGCGTGAGCCTCTTCGCGCTGATCTTCTCGATCGGCATCCTTGTCGACGATGCCATCGTCATGATCGAGAATATCGCGCGGCATTGGGCGATGAAGGACGATCGAACGCGGATCGATGCGGCAGTGGAAGCCGTGGCCGAAGTGGGCAACCCGACGATCATTGCCACGCTGACGGTGGTTGCGGCGCTGCTGCCGATGCTGTTCGTGTCCGGGCTGATGGGCCCCTACATGGCGCCGATCCCGATCAATGCCTCGGCGGCGATGATTTTCAGCTTCTTCGTCGCCGTGATCATCGCCCCCTGGCTGATGATCCGCTTCGCCCGCACTGCGCTTGCTCACCATGAGCATGAGGGCACGCATGGCGGCAAACTGGGCGCGCTCTATGCCCGCTATGCCTCGCGCGTGATCGCGAGCAAGGGCAGCGCCTGGCGCTTCCTGATCGCGGTGGGCCTGGCCACGCTGGTGGCCTGCTCGATGTTCTACTTCAAGGCGGTGACGGTGAAGCTGCTGCCGTTCGACAACAAGAGCGAAGTCCAGCTCGTGGCCGACCTGCCCGAGGGCACCAGCCTGGAGTCGACTTCGCGCGTGTTGCAACAGGCCGCCGCGATCACCCGTACCGTGCCCGAAGTGGTCTCGATGGAAGCCTATGCGGGCACGTCCGCGCCGTTCAATTTCAATGGTCTGGTGCGGCACTATTTCCTGCGCAACCAGCCGGAAATGGGCGATCTGATGGTGACCCTGCTGCCCAAGGGGGACCGTTCGCGGTCCAGCCACGAAATCGCCGTGGATCTGCGCAACAAGCTCAAGGCCATCGCCCTGCCTGCGGGTGGATCACTCAAGGTGGTGGAGACGCCGCCGGGGCCGCCGGTGCTCGCCACGCTGTTGGCTGAAATCTACGGGCCCGACGAGGCGACCCGGGTGAAGACCGCCGAGCAGGTGGAGAAAATCTTCAAGTCGGTGCCCTTCATTGTCGATGTCGACAATTCCTTCGGCCAGCCGCGCCCGACGCTCAAGCTGATCCCGGACCGCGCGAAGCTGGATCAGTACGGGTTGTCCGAACGCCAGCTCTTCGATTCCATCGGCGCGCTATTGGGGACGCAGACGGTCGGTTACGCGCCGCGGGGAAGCGGGCGCGATCCGCTGCCGATCGAAATGACGCTCAACCAGTCGCAGCGCACCTGGTCGGCAGCATTGGCGGCGACGCCGGTGGCCGTGGCGCAAGGACCGGCGGGGCCGCAGCTCGTGCAGCTTGGCGAACTGGTGAAGGCCGAGATGGTGCCGGGCGGCCGCGCGATCTTCCGGCGCGACGGGCGCGGCACCGATATGGTCACCGCCGAACTCGCGGGCCGCTACGAAGCGCCGGTCTACGGGATGCTGGCGGTGGACGATGCGGTTAACAGCTACGACTGGGCGGCGCACGGCTTGCAGAAGCCGGAAATCTTGCTGCACGGCCAGCCTGAGGATGAGAGCCACACCTCGCTGCTGTGGGACGGTGAGTGGGAAATCACCTGGGTGACGTTTCGCGACATGGGCGGCGCTTTCATGGTGGCGCTGCTGGGCATCTACGTGCTCGTGGTCGGCCAGTTCCGCAGCTTTACTATTCCGCTGGTGATCCTGACGCCGATCCCGCTGACGCTGGTGGGCATCGTGCTGGGCCACATGCTGTTCGGTGCGCCGTTCACGGCCACCTCCATGATCGGCTTCATCGCGCTGGCGGGCATTATCGTGCGCAATTCGATCCTGCTGGTGGACTTCATCCGCCACACGCGCACGGCAGAGAAAAGCCTGCGCCAGACGCTGCTGGAAGCGGGCATGATCCGCTTCAAGCCGATCGTGCTGACGGCGGCGGCGGCGATGATTGGGGCGGCGGTGATCCTGACCGATCCGATCTTTCAAGGGCTGGCAATTTCGTTGCTGTTCGGTTTGGCCTCTTCCACTTTGCTCACAGTTCTGGTTATTCCGGCGATTTATGTCGTCCTCAGAGACGATGGTCGCCCATTAGAAAGCCAGCATGAATGAAGCCCGCCGATCTTAACACCCTCAAATCCAACGCCAATGCCATGGCGGCCCGGCTCAAGCTGATGAGCCACCCGGAGCGGCTGCTGATGCTATGCCGGATGGACGAGGGGGAGGTATCGGTCAGCGAACTGGTGGAATTGTCGGGGCTTTCGCAGTCCTCGGTCTCCCAGCATCTGGCCTTGCTGCGTGAAGAGGGGATCGTTGCCATCCGGGGGGAAGCGCAGACGCGCTATTACAGCCTCAAGGATGAAGTCGTGCGGGCCATCATCCATGCGCTTTGCGTGATTTGCGGGACCACCTGCAACTAGGAGATATCCATGGCCGATCCGGTGATCATCGCCTGCCCCTCCTGCGCTTCGCTGAACCGCGTCCCGCGTGAGAGGCTGACCGGTGGCGGCAAGTGCGGCCGGTGCGGCGCGGCGCTGTTCGCCGGGCATCCGGTGACGCTGACCTCCGCCAACTTCGATGCCCATGCGGCGAAAAGCGGCATTCCGCTGCTGGTCGATTTCTGGGCGTCATGGTGCGGCCCGTGCTGCCAGATGGCCCCGCAGTTCGAGGCCGCCGCCGCCGATCTGGAGCCGCTGGTCCGGCTGGGCAAGCTCGATACCGAAGCGGAGCAGGCGATTGCCGGGCGTTTCGGCATCCGCTCCATCCCGACGATGATCCTGATCGCGGGCGGGCGCGAGATTGCCCGTCAGTCCGGCGCGATGCCGAAGAGCGCGATCACCGGCTGGGTCCGCCAGACATTGGGCTGAATGCGAGAACCGCTTTTTTCTGCAAGCCCTGCGGTCCATTTCCGGCCCATTCCAAAAGAAAAGAGCCAGGGTGCGGCACCCCGGCTCTCTTGCTTGTACGTTGGCCTTGCTTACACGTTGACGTCGTCATCCATGGGCGAGCGGAACTCGTGCCACATGCCGTTGACGATGCCGAAGGCTACCGCGAGGCCTACGCCGAGAATCCAGGAAAAGTACCACATCGGTCTCGCTCCTTATCAGTAGAAGTCGGGGTTGGTGCGGACCTGCTCGATGGTCACGCGGCCGAACAGCACCTTGATCGCCCAGGCCGTGTAGGCCAGCACGATCGGCAGGAAGATCAGCGTCACCAGCAGCATGATCCATAGCGTGAGATGGCTCGAAGAGGCATTCCACGCCGTCAGGCTCGACTGCGGATCGATTGCGCTGGGCACGATGAAGGGGAACATCGACAGCCCCACCGTGGAAATGATGCCCACCGTCGCCAGTGAGGAACCGGTGAGGTTGAGTGCATGGCTGCGGCTGCGGATGCCCATCAGCGCGATGAGCGGCCCGGCGAAACCGAGCACCGGCGCCAGCATCATCCACGGATAGCGGCCGTAGTTGTCCAGCCAGGCGCCGGGTGCGGCCACGGTCTGCGAATAGTGCGGATTTGACGGCCCTTGCGCGTCGATCACGCCTTCCAGCCGGAAGCCCATCTGCCCCATCGCGACCCACACTCCGCCCAGCGCGAACAGGACGATGCAGAGCAGGGCGGCAAAGGTACCAAAGCGCCGTGCCCGTTCGAGAACCGGGCCTTCCTCGATCTTGACGGCGAGGAAACCCGCGCCATGCATCACGATCATGGCGACCGACAGCAGCCCGGTCAGCAGCGCGAAGGGCGAGAACAGTCCGAGCAGCGAGCCCTCGTAGAAGGTGCGAAGATCGCTATCGAGGCGGAAGGGCAGGCCCAGCAGCACATTGCCCACCGCCACGCCGAAGACCAGCGCGGGCACGAGGCCGCTGACGAACATCGCCCAGTCCCAGCGGCTGCGCCACGCGGGATCGGCATGTTTGGAGCGGTACTTGAAGCTGACCGGGCGCAATATCAGCGCCGCCAGCAGCAGGAACATCGCCAGATAGAAGCCCGAGAAGCTCACCGCGTAGACGAAAGGCCAGGCCGCGAAGATCGCGCCGCCGCCGAGGATGAACCACACCTGGTGGCCTTCCCAGTGCGGCGCGACCGCGTTGATCGCCAGGCGGCGTTCCTCGTCGGTCTTGCCGATGAAGGGCATCAGCGCGGCGACGCCAAGGTCATAGCCGTCCGTCAGCGTGAAGCCGATCAGCAGCACGCCCAGCAGGAGCCACCAGATCAGGCGCAGCGTTTCGTAATCGAGGGGTATAGCCATCTTGTGAACCTCCCTTATTCGGCCGGCAGCGGGGCGAAGCCCGCATTGCCCTGCTGCTGTCCGCCTTCGGAGGACGCCGGGGGATGCTCCACCGGCCCCTTGCGGACGGCGGCGATCATCAGGCGCACTTCGATCACGGCCAGCGTGCCGTAGAGCAGGGTGAAGCCGACGATCGTCGTCCAGATCTGGCTGATCGTCAGCGAGGATGCGCCGAGGAACGTCGGCAGCACGCCTTCCACCGCCCAGGGCTGACGGCCGATCTCGGCCAAGACCCAGCCGCCCTCGATGGCAAGCCATGGCAGAGGCACGATGACCACCGCCAGTTTCAGGAACCAGCGCTTGTTGAACTGGCAGACGGAGGCGCAGTAGAAGGCCAGCGCGAAGAAGGCGATGAAGAAGAAGCCAATCCCCGCCATCATCCGGAACAGCCAGAACATCACTGGCACATCCGGAATGGTGTCCTTGGCCGCCATCAGGATTTGCTGATCGCTCGCCTGCCGCGGATCGGGCACATAGCGCTTGAGCAGCATGGCATAGCCCAGATCGCGCTTGTGCAGCTCGAAGGCCTCGCGCGCGGGGGCACTGGTGCGGTCGGTCTTGAGTTTCTCCACCGCGTCATAGGCGATCAGCCCGCTGCGGATACGCTCGTCGGCTTTCAGCACCAGATCGTTGATGCCCATGACTTCGCCCGTCAGGCTGCGGGTGGAGATCAGGCCCAGCACATAGGGGATCTTGATGTCGAAGTGGGTGACATGCTTGTCCATGTCCGGAAAGCCGAAGATGGAGAGGCCCGCCGGGGCCGGTTCGGTTTCCCACATCGCCTCGATCGCGGCGAGCTTCATCTTCTGGTTGTCGGTCAGGGCATAGCCCGACTCGTCCCCCAGAACGACCACCGACAGCGAAGAGGCGAGGCCGAACGCGGCCGCCACCATCATCGAGCGGCGGGCGACATTGGTCCATTTGCCTTTCAACAAATACCAGGCCGAAACGCCCATGACGAAGACCGAGGCGCAGACGTAGCCTGCGCTCACGGTGTGCACGAACTTGGCCTGCGCCACCGGATTGAACAGCACGGCATAGAAGTCAGTCACTTCCATGCGCATCGTTTCCGGATTGAAAGCAGAGCCCGCCGGGTGCTGCATCCACCCGTTGGCAATCAGAATCCACAGCGCGGAGAGGTTGGAGCCGAGCGCGACGCAGAACGTCACGAACAAGTGGCCGACCTTGGACAGCCGGTCCCACCCGAAGAACATCAGGCCCACGAACGTGGCTTCGAGGAAGAAGGCCATCAGGCCTTCGATGGCGAGCGGTGCGCCGAAAATGTCCCCCACGTAGTGCGCGTAATAGGCCCAGTTGGTCCCGAACTCGAACTCCATGGTGATCCCGGTGGCAACGCCCAGCACGAAATTGATGCCGAACAGCTTGCCCCAGAAGCGGGTAGTGACGCGCCAGATCTCCTTGCCCGTCATCACATAGATACTCTCCATGATGACAAGCAGGAACGAAAGGCCCAGGGTCAGAGGTACGAATAGAAAGTGGTACATGGCCGTGAGGGCGAATTGCAGCCGCGAAAGCTCGACAACTGCCATATCCATGAGCATGCTCCTGTCGCTGTGGTAGCCGGAGGCGGGACTCGACTCGAAGGGTCCCGTCGTTTAGCGGGCTCCAAATATTAGCCGTTGTTAATGTAGTCAATGCCTGCCCGGTCCTGAATGTCCTTATCTCATAGTGTTACAACAGATTCTGTCCCGTTTCCGGGACGCTCCCGGCGTAAGTTCGATGCTGCGGCGGTGTGGTGGCTGTCCGACACCGCCGGGGCGGTGCTGTTTGCCGGCTGCCTGGCGCTGCTGCTGGGCGGCTGGGTAGCGCAGGGCCGGGTTCCGGCGGCCACGCCCTGGCTGCTGGCGGGCATTGTCCTGAGCGGCGTGCTGCGCGCGGGAGCGCAGGGCATGGCAGCACTGGCCGGACAGCGCGAGGCCATCGGCATCAAGCGCGATCTGCGGCGCAGGCTGATCGGCGCGTTGCTGCCCACGGGCCTCGTGCGCGGGCGCCTTGCCGGGGAGGACATGCGCGCCGCGATCGACGATGTGGAAGCCTATGAAGGGCTGATCGCGCGGTTCGGCCCGCTGAAGCTGGCCGCCGTCGCCTCTCCGCTGATGATCGCGGCGATCGTCGCTTTCGCAAGCTGGGTCTGCGCGCTGATCATGGTCATGACGCTGGTGCCGTTCGGCGTGGGCATGGCCTTTGCCGGGCTGGCGGGCAAGGCGGAGGCGGAGCGGCAGCTGGAGGCGCTCTCCCGGCTCTCCGGCCTGTTCGTGGACCGGGTGGCGACACTGCCGATTGTCCTTTCCTTCGGCGCGGAGGACCGGGTGACGCGCCAGATCGGCGAGGCCGCGCGCGAAGTCGCCTCACGCACGATGCAGGTGCTGCGCGTGGCTTTCCTGTCGAGCGCGGTGCTGGAATTCTTCGCCGCGCTCTCGGTGGCACTGGTGGCGGTGTACTGCGGGTTTTCGTTGCTGGGGCTGTTGCCGTTTCCGGCACCGGAAGAGCTGACGCTGGGCCGCGCGTTCTTCGCGCTGGCACTGGCGCCCGAATTCTATCTGGGCATGCGCCGGATGGCGGCGGCCTATCACGACAAGCAGCAGGGCGAGGCGGCCGAGGCCAGCATTACCGGGGCCTTGCAGCAGGCCGGGGCGCACCGGGGGGCAGAGATTGCTCCGGCGGTGGCCAGCGTCAGCCGTTTGACCGTGGCAGGGCTGGAAGTGACGTATTCCGACGGCAACCGCATCGGCCCGTTCGCGGCGGATTGGCAAGGGCCGGGACTTCATGCGCTGACCGGGCCTACCGGGGCCGGAAAGTCCTCGCTGCTCCACGCGCTGATCGGCATGACGCCTGCGATGACGGGCGCGGTCATGCTCGACGGCGCCGGCACTGCCCCTGCCGCGTTGGCGGCGTTGACGGGCTGGGCTGGGCAAAGGCCCCTGCTGCTGCCGGGAACGTTGCGCGAGAATCTGTTTCTGGGAAGCGCGGACGGCGCGGCGGACCTGCTGCCGCTGCTGGAGGCTTGCGGCTTGTCCTCGCTGATCGGGGAGCGGGGGCTCGATCTGGCGATCGATCCGCGCGGCTCGGGACTTTCGGGCGGCGAGCGGCGGCGGATCGGTCTGGTCCGGGCGATCGCCTCGGGCCGTCCGCTGCTCTTGCTGGACGAACCCACCGCCGATCTCGACAGCGAGACGGCCTGCCGGGTGCGCGGCCTGATCGAGGCCGTCTCGCGCGAGAGGCTGGTGATCGCGGCCACGCACGATGCCGCGCTTGCCGAACGCGCCGCCAGCGTGGTGAGGCTGTCATGATTGCACGGATGCTTCAGGACGCCAGCAGGCGCCAGCGCCGGGCCACCGGTGTGGCGATCGTGCTGGCCGTGCTGGCGGCGATCGCGGGTGTTGGGCTGCTCGCGGTATCGGGCTGGTTCCTCACCGGGGCGGCGATCGCCGGTGCGGCAGGCGCCGTGGCTGCGCGCGGGTTCAATTACCTCCTGCCCAGCGCGGGCATTCGCGCCTTCGCGATCACCCGCACGCTGGGGCGCTATGGCGAGCGGCTGTTCAGCCACCGCGCGGCGTTCTTCGCGCTCGCCGATGTGCGCCCGGCGCTGTTCGCGCGGCTGGCGGGCGCGGAGCCCGGCGCGGTGTTC
>NZ_JALHLG010000040.1 GCF_022832375.1 Novosphingobium beihaiense | reverse complement strand
AACGCCCGCGCCTGCCGCCGCCACCCCGGCTCCGGCCCCCACCGCCGTCGCAGCGGAAGCCCCCGCAGGCGCTGCGGTGCTCTCGCCCGCCGTGCGCCGCGCGGTGCTCGAATACGGCATCGATCCCGCGACCATCAAGGGCACCGGCAAGGACGGCCGCATCACCAAGGACGATGTGATCGCCGCCGCCAAGTCCAAGCCCGCCTCGGCGCCCGCCAGCGCGCCCGCCGCTGCCGCCGCCCCGGCTCGCAGCGAGGAACGCGTCAAGATGACGCGCCTGCGCCAGACGATCGCCAAGCGCCTCAAGAGCGCGCAGGACAATGCGGCGCTGCTCACCACTTTCAATGACGTGGACATGTCCGCCGTCATCGAGGCGCGCAACAAGTACAAGGACGTCTTCGCCAAGAAGCACGGCATCAAGCTCGGCTTCATGTCCTTCTTCGCCAAGGCCTCGGTGCTGGCGCTCAAGGACATCCCGGCCGTCAACGCCCAGATTGACGGCGACGAAATCGTCTATCACGACTACGTCGACATCTCGATCGCGGTTTCGGCCCCGAACGGCCTTGTCGTGCCCGTCGTGAAGGACTGCGACAAGCTCGGCTTCGCCGGGATCGAGCAGGCCATCGCCGACTACGGCAAGAAGGCCAAGGAAGGCACGCTCACCATGGAAGACATGAAGGGCGGCACTTTCACGATCTCCAACGGCGGCGTGTTCGGCGGCCTGATGTCCACCCCGATCATCAACCCGCCACAGAGCGCCGTGCTGGGCCTCCACCGCATCGAGGACCGTCCGGTCGTGCGCGACGGCCAGATCGTGATCCGCCCGATGATGTACATCGCGCTCTCCTACGACCACCGCATCATCGATGGCCGCGAAGCCGTGACCGCGCTCAAGACCATCAAGGAAGCGATCGAGGATCCCACGCGCCTGCTGATCGATCTTTGATCCGATACGTCCCGCTCTGCCCACACTTCGATCCTTCGACACGCTCAGGATCAGGGTGAGCGGGGTGGGATTTGCTGCTTGAATACCCAAGTCCGCTCGTGCTGAGCTTGTCGAAGCACGTTGAAACGGAGCCCTAGAAATGGCTGATTACGATTACGACGTCCTTGTCATCGGTGCCGGTCCCGGCGGTTACGTCGCGGCGATCCGCGCGGCGCAGCTGGGCCTGAAGACCGCCTGCGCCGAAGGGCGCGAAACGCTGGGCGGAACCTGCCTCAACGTGGGCTGCATTCCCTCCAAGGCCCTGCTCCACGCTTCGGAATACTTCGAGGCGGCCAAGGGCGGCGCGATGGCCAGCATGGGCATCAAGGTCTCCCCCGAACTGGACCTCGACACCATGCAGGGCCAGCGCAAGGACGCGGTGAAGGGCCTGACCGGCGGCATCGAGTTCCTGTTCAAGAAGAACAAGGTCGACTGGCTGAAGGGCTATGCCCAGTTCAAGGACGCGCACACCGTCGAAGTGAACGGCGAGACGAAGACCGCGAAGAACGTGGTCATCGCCACCGGCTCCTCCGTCACTCCCCTGCCCGGCGTGGAAGTCGACAATGCCAAGGGCGTGGTGGTGGACAGCACCGGCGCGCTGGAACTGGCCTCCGTGCCCAAGAAGATGGTCGTCATCGGCGGCGGCGTGATCGGGCTGGAACTCGGCTCGGTCTGGCGCCGTCTGGGCGCCGAAGTGACGGTCGTCGAATTCCTCGACCAGCTCCTGCCCGGCATGGACGGGGACGTGCGCAAGGAAGCCTCCAAGATCTTCAAGAAGCAGGGCATGACGCTCAAGCTCGGCACCAAGGTCACGGGCGTGACGGTGAAGGGCAAGAAGGCCACTGTCACCGTCGAGCCCGCCAAGGGCGGCGATGCGGAGAAGCTGGAAGCGGATGCGGTGCTGGTCTCGATCGGCCGCCGTCCCAACACCGACGGCCTCGGCCTCGACAAGATCGGGCTGGAACTCAACCAGCGCGGCCAGATCGAGACCGATCATGACTTCGCCACCAAGGTCGAAGGCGTCTGGGCCATCGGCGACGTGATCCCCGGCCCGATGCTCGCGCACAAGGCCGAGGACGAAGGCCTCGCCGTGGCCGAGAACATCGCCGGCCTCACCGGCATCGTGAACCATGATGTGATCCCGAGCGTGGTCTACACCCAGCCCGAGATCGCGGGCGTGGGCCTCACCGAGGAAGCCGCCAAGGAACGCGGTGCGGTGAAGGTGGGCAAGTTCCCGATGCTCGCCAACTCGCGCGCCAAGACCAACCACGAGCCCGACGGCTTCGTGAAGGTGATCGCGGACGCCGAGACCGACCGCGTGCTCGGCGTATGGTGCATCGCCTCGGTGGCGGGCACGATGATCGGCCAGGCCGCGCAGGCCATGGAATTCGGCGCCACCAGCGAGGACATCGCCTACACCTGCCACGCCCACCCGACGCACTCCGAGGCGATCAAGGAAGCGGCGATGGCTGTGACCGGCAAGCCGATCCACATTTGATCGGCCACATCTGACCTGAACATGAAGACCGCAGGGAAGGCAACGCGGGTCCGGCTTGTTACCGGGCTGAGCCTTGCCGTCCTTGCAGGTCTCGCGTGGATGGGGAGCCACAGCTCTCCCCTTCAATACCTCATCGTCAATGCCGCGGCGCTGATAGCGGCAGGCCTGATCGCCTGGATTCCGCTGCCGCGTTTCGGCCCGAAGACCGCGATTGTCATCTGCGCTGCCGGGATCACCCTGCTCGCCGCCACACTGACACCCGACGCCCTGCCCGCACTGAGCCGGGGGCACTGGCCTTCGGGCGTGCATCGCTGGCATCAGATCGGGCCTTTCCGCCTCCACGCCGCGGTGCTCTTCCTGCCTGCCCTTGCGGCCCTGGCATCCGGCCTTAGGGGCTGGACACGTGCCAGCGTGCTGGCGGCAGTGGCCGTCATACCCGCATTGCAGCCCGACCGGGCCGCCGCCCTGGCCTGGCTGCTGGCCGTCCTTGCCATAGTCCGCCAGCCGCGATCGTGGGCGGACACACTGGCCCTTACCAGCGCCGCTGCAGCACTCGCCGCAACCTGGGCCCGGCCAGACGCGCTGGCGCCCGTGGCTTTCGTGGAGACGGTGCTGCAAGATGGCTGGCACGCAGGCCCGGCATGGGGCGCGGCCCTCTCTCTGGGGCTGGCTGCGGCACTCGCAGCGCCGCTCACGGCAGGCCGCGCGGGCCAAGCCTGCGCGGCTTCCATGGCCGGATTTGCGATGGCATCTCTGCTGGGGGCCTATCCCGCGCCGTTCATAGGCTACGGCGCCTCACCCATTCTCGGGTGCGGGCTGGCAGCCAGCAGTGCTCGCGCGCCGTTACAATACAACTCGCTGATGAAAGCTCGTCCCCTTCCCTTCGTCATTGCGAGCCGAAGGCGAAGCAATCCAGGGCGGTTTGCGCCGACTCTGGATTGCCGCGTCGGCTTCGCCTCCTCGCAATGACGAACGAGACGAAGAAGAGTTGCAGCTACCAAGCCTGGTAGCCTCCGCCTCACTTCACCACGTCCGCCTCATGCCAGACGACGGCCTGCGCCGCTTTCATGCAGTTCTCCGCCGTATCCCATGAGATCACCGGCGAGCCGTAGAGGCGCCAGCCCTGTTCCAGCGCCTCGGACACGCGCTCGCAAAAGGCGCGGTCGTCCTTGCCGGTGAGCAGGCGGTAGATCGGGCGGTCTTCGGGGGTCTGATACATGGAAGCGCCTTACACCCGTTGCTGCATCATGGCGAGCACAGCGGCGCATTTGCGGTCGCTTCGTAATGACGAAGGACGACGGATAACCAAGATTTAACGCTCTTCATTCTTGCGGGAAACGCAGCGGCGAAGCAATTCAAAGCAATGCGGCGCGATTTCCAACCGGCAGTCTACATCATGGCAAGTGCCCGCAATGGGACGCTGTATGTGGGCGTCACCTCCTGGCTGCCCAAGCGCGTTTGGGAGCACCGGGAAGGTGTGATCGATGGCTTCACCGCGCGTTACGACTGCAAGCTTCTGGTGTGGTTCGAACTGCATGCAACGATGGAGCACGCCATCCTGCGCGAGAAACAGATCAAGGGCGGTTCGCGCAGGAAAAAGCTATCGCTGATCGAAACAGCAAACCCGCAATGGCGGGACTTGTTCGCGGACGTGTGCCGCCCATAGCTCCCCATTCTTCGTCATTGCGAGGAGGCGAAGCCGACGCGGCAATCCAGAGTCGGCGCAAACCGCCCTGGATTGCTTCGCCTTCGGCTCGCAATGACGAAGGATGGGGGTAAATCGAGTGCATCACGCGCCCCGCCCATCCGCCTGCAGGCGCTGCAGGATCGCCAGCGCTCTTGGGCCGTCGCCTTCGGGCACAAAGGCGTGATCGTGGTGATAGGCGGCGACCATGTTGCACGCGATGCCCGCGTCCGCGAGCGCGCCTGCCACGGCGGCGGTCAGCCCGGTGCCGTCGAGCGCCGAGTGCACTTCCAGTACGATCCGCGCCATCGGCAGCGAGACATCATGGCCCGCCGCCCGCGCGGCTTCGAGGGGAAGGATCTGGCTCAGCCCTTCCCCCTCGCGGAACGTGCCCAGCGCTTCGGCATGCGCTGGGCCGCCAGTGCAGAAGACCCAGGGCTGCGGATCGAGGCACGGGTTCATTCCCGCGATCATCGCCTCGCGCCCTTTAACCGGCCCGCTCATCCCGTCAGAGAATGTACTTCGACAGGTTCGCATTGCCCGCGAGGCCGGAGAGCTTCTCGCGCACATAGGCCTCGTCCACCGTCACCGTCTCGCCCACGCGGTCCTCGGCCTCGAAGCTGAGTTCTTCCAGCAGCTTTTCCATTACCGTCTGCAGGCGGCGGGCGCCGATGTTCTCGACGCTTTCGTTCACTTGCGCGGCGATCTTGGCCACTTCGGCAATGGCGCCTGCCGTCACGTCCACCGTCACGTTCTCGGTGCCGAGCAGGGCGCGGTACTGTTCGATGAGGTTGGCGCGCGTTTCGGAGAGGATGCGCACGAAGTCTTCCTCGGTCAGCGCCTTCAGCTCCACCCGGATCGGCAGACGGCCCTGCAGTTCGGGCAGCATGTCGCTCGGCTTGGCGACGTGAAAGGCACCGCTGGCGATGAACAGCACATGGTCGGTCTTCATCGGGCCGTACTTGGTGGAAACCGTGGTGCCCTCGATCAGCGGCAGCAGGTCGCGCTGCACGCCTTCGCGGCTCACCGAACCGCCGCGCACGTCGGACACGGCGATCTTGTCGATCTCGTCCAGGAAAACGATGCCGTTGGTCTCCGCATTGGCCAGCGCGACACGGGCGACGTCGTCCTGATCCATGCGCTTTTCGGATTCTTCCTCGACCAGCTTGTCCCAGGCGTCGGGCACTTTCATCTTGCGGCGCTTCATGTTCTGGCCGCCGAAGGCTTTGCCCATGATGTCCGACAGGTTGATCATGCCGACCGAGCCGCCCATGCCGGGGATCTCCATCGGCGCATTGGGCGTGTCCTCCACCTCGATCTCGACTTCGGTATCGTTCATCGCGTTTTCAGTGATGCGCTGGTGGAACGAGGCGCGGGTGGCTTCCGAAGCGCCCTCGCCCACCAGGGCATTGAGCAGCCGGTCCATTGCTGCCTTGCTGGCCGCCTCGCGCACGCTCTCGCGGCGGCGGTCCTTTTCCAGACGGATCGCCTCTTCCACCAGATCGCGGGCGATCTGTTCCACGTCGCGGCCGACATAGCCGACTTCGGTAAACTTGGTGGCTTCCACTTTCACGAAAGGCGCATCGGCCAGCCGCGCCAGACGGCGGCTGATCTCGGTCTTGCCGCAGCCCGTGGGGCCGATCATCAGGATGTTCTTGGGCGTCACCTCGTCGCGCAGATCGAGCGGCAGGCGTTGACGGCGCCAGCGGTTGCGCAGCGCCACGGCAACGGCCTTCTTCGCCTCGCTCTGGCCGACAATGTGCTCGTCGAGCGCGCGGACAATGGCCTTGGGGGTGAGATTGTCTGTCATTGAAATTCCAAACTTCCGTTCGTGCCGAGCGGCCTTCAGGTATGAAATCAGACCGTTTCCACAGTCACACGGTCGTTGGTGAACACGCAGATATCGGCGGCCACCTGCATGGCCTTGCGTGCGATCTGTTCCGCATCGTCCTCATAGGCATCGACCGCACGGGCAGCGGCCAGCGCATAGTTGCCGCCGGAACCGATCGCCGCGATTTGCGACTCTGGTCCGCCCTCGGGTTCCAGCACGTCGCCATTGCCGGTGAGCACCAGCAGCGTATCGGCATCGGCCACGATCATCAGCGCTTCGAGATTGCGCAAGTACTTGTCGGTGCGCCAGTCCTTGGCGAGTTCCACTGCCGCGCGCATCAGCTGGCCGCGATACTGCTCCAGCTTGCGCTCCAGCCGTTCGAACAGGGTAAAGGCGTCCGCCGTCGCGCCCGCGAAACCGGCAATGACCTTCTCGTCATCGCCCAGACGGCGCACCTTGCGCGCGTTGGGCTTCATCACCGTGTTGCCCATGGAAACCTGCCCGTCACCGGCGATGACGGTCTTGCCGCCCTTCCTGACGCCGATGATGGTCGTACCGTGCCACTCGATCAGGCCGTGGCTCGCCCTGCTATCGTTCATGCAGGCGCATATATGCCGCGCCCGGCGAGGTTCAAGCCGGGACGGCCGCGCGACAAACTGCTCAGCTTCCGTTCGGCCCCGGGCCAGTCGGCGTTGCAGGCCCGCCGCCAACACCACCGGCCCCCACCGCGCCGATATTGCCGAAGAGATCTTCCAGCAGCGAGCGGTGGCGGCCCAGCGTCGGCGTCTTGTCCCCATTGGGGCTGATCCGCGCGACCTGCTCCATGCCGCGCTTGTCCACTGCGGTGACATTGCCCGCATCGTCGAAACGCACGCGCAGGATCGTCTCGTCCGCCGTGCGCGGGCGGCCGAACGGCGGGGTCTTCACGACTTGCGAGACGTAATAGTAGTCCTTGGTGCCGAACTGGCTCACGAAAGTCGGGCGGCCGAGCGTCTTTTCCACCGAAAGGCGGTTGTCGATGCCCGGCTGGACCGAATCGAGCAGAGTATGGTCGATCAGATAGCCGCGGTGATCGCGGATCGACGAGCAGCCGGCGGCCAGCGCGGAAAGCGCCAGAACCATTCCTGCCGTCCGGATCTTGTGACCAACCTTGCGCATTTTCATACTCCAAACCCGGCGGATACCGCAGCCGCGCCATAGTAGGCATTGCAGCCGGTATCCGAGCCCTATATCGCCCATGGCCTTAAGGCCCCGAAAGCGCCCGCGCAATGGGCGTTGGCCCGGATCGATTGAATTGCCGCTGAACGAAAGGCCCCTGCAGCCGTGTCCCTGATTTCCCGCATCCTCGGCAAACGCCCGGATTCCCGAGAGGCGGCGCGCCCGCTGTGGCACCGCGTGGTGGAAATCGCGCGCGAAAAGCTCTGGTATGCGCAATGCGGCGTGGCCGATACCGTGGCGGGCCGGTTCGATGCGATCACGCTGGTGCTGGCGCTGGTGATGCTGCGCATGGAGCGCAGCGGGAGCGGCGACGGCGCACTGATCGGCCCTTCGGCCCGGCTGACCGAGCTTTTCGTGGAAGACATGGACGGGCAATTGCGCCAGTCGGGCGTCGGCGATCTCGTCGTCGGCAAGCATATCGGCAAGCTGATGAACGTGATGGCCGGGCGCATCGGCGCGCTGAAAGAGGCTCTGGCACAGGACGATTCCGCGTTGATCGCCGCGCTTGAACGCAACGTCACCCTGATCGAGGGCGCCGACACCGCCCGCCTTGCCAGCGAAGTGCGCCGCCTGCATGCGCAGATCGATGCCTTGCCGGACGAAGCCCTGCTGGCCGCGGAGATCGCGCGATGAACACGCCGGACAGCACTGCCCCCGAATTTTCCCGCCCGCTCGATGTGCGCCAGGCCGAAGGCCAGGCCCCGCACGTGGAGGCGAGCGCCGCAGAACGCGAGGCGCTCGCCCGCCGCTTCGGCCTCGTGCGGATCGACAGTGTTTCGGCAGACCTCGAACTGCACCGCGACGACCGCACCGTGGAAGCGCGCGGACGCCTCAAGGCCGAAATCGTCCAGTCCTGCGCGATCTCCGCCGAGGACTTGCCGGTCTCCATCGACGAGCCCCTGTTCTTCCGCTTCGTCCCCGCCATGACCGCCTATGCCCCCGACGAGGAATTCGAGATCACCGCCGACGATTGCGACGAAATCGAATATACCGGCTCTCACATCGACCTCGGCGAAGCCGTGGCGCAAAGCCTGGCGCTGGCGATCGATCCGTTCCTCACCGGCCCCGAAGCGGAGGCGGCACGCAAGGCCGCCGGGATCGGCACGCCGGAAGATCAGGGGCCCTTCGCGGCGCTGAAGGGGCTGAACCTGGGCAAGGGGTAACAGACGGCTTTCCAGTTAGACAAAAAAAGCAGGCCTCTTAAGCGCTTGCCATGCCGTCTCGATATTATAGCGTGCCTCCGTTAGCCAATCACAAGACGAAGGAGGCATGCCGTGCGCGCGATCCTGGCATTGGTTCTGGGGCTTGCGGCCGCACCGCTGGCCGCAGCGCAAAGCGATCAGCCCCGTTTCGATCCGGGCCATATACACGCGCGGATCGCGGGCAAGCCCGGCGAGCTGCTGGTTCTGGGATCGCCGCACCTTTCGACTTTTCCCGATAGCTTCGCGCCTGCCAATCTGGCTCCGCTGCTGGCGCGTCTGGCTGCGTGGAAGCCGCAGGCCATTGCCATAGAGGCCGTCTCCGGCCCGCAATGCGATTTCATGCGCGCCTATCCCGATCGCTATGCCGATACGGTAAAAGGCTATTGCTGGGATCCGGCCCCGGCCCGCAAAGCGACCGGGCTGACCGTACCCGAAGCCACGCGGGAGGCGGAACGGCTGCTCACCCATTGGCCCGATGCGCCCACCCCTGCCCAGCGCCGGCACCTTGCCGCCCTGTTTCTGGCCAGTGGCGACCGAGCCTCGGCCATGGTGCAATGGTTCCGCCTGCCAGAGGCCGAGCGCCGTGAAGGCAATGGCCTCGATGCAACCTTGGCCGCCAGTCTTGCCAAGCTGAGCACGCGGCACGACGAATCGATCCAGATCGCGGCCCGGCTCGCCGCCCGCCTTGGCCTCGAACGGATTTTCCCAATCGACGACCACACGGCCGATTTCATGCCGTCTGACGATGCGGCTTTCAATGACGCGATCACCAAAGCCTGGGACAATCCGGCCAATCACGCGCGCCAGGCCCATGACAAGCGCATGAACGAACGCATGGGAACGCCCGAAGGCCTGCTTGCCATCTATCGCGATCTCAATGCGCCCGGCATGGGGAAAGTCGTGTTCGACAGCGACTTCGGCGCAGCGCTTCGCGATCCCTCACCGCAGGAATTCGGCCGCCAGTACGTCGCCTATTGGGAAACACGAAACCTGCGCATGGCCGCCAATATCCGCGACATGTTACGCGCGAAGCCGGACGAACGCGCCCTGGTCATCGTCGGTGCATCGCACAAGAGCTACTTCGAAGCCTATCTCAGGCAGATGCACGACCTCTCGCTGGAAGACGCCGAACGGGTTCTGAAATAAGCAAGGCGTTTTAAAACAAGCAAGATCAGGCCAATACAAAACGGCCGCCCGAAAGGGGCGGCCGTAAACCGTTGACCGGGAAAGTCCGGCCCGGATCAGAACGGGATATCGTCGTCCAGATCGTCGCCGAAGCCGCCGCCGCTGCCACCCGAAGAGCCGCCCGTGCTGCCCCAGTCGCTGCTGCCGCCCGACGACCCGCCGGAGCGGCCCCAGTCGTTGCCGCCACCCGAACGGCCGCCGCCGCCGAAGCCACCGCCCGAGGAACCGCCCTCGTTCCAGCCGCCGCCACCGCCGCGCTGGCCGCCGCCGCCCGGCGCACTGTCGAGCATGGTGAGCACGCCGCCCATGCCGCCGACGGAAACTTCGGTGGAATAGCGGTCGTTACCGTTCTGGTCCTGCCACTTGCGGGTGCGCAGCTGGCCTTCGATGTAGACTTTCGATCCCTTGCGCAGGAAGCGTTCGGCGACGCCCACCAGCCCATCGGACTGGAGCACGACCTGATGCCATTCGGTGCGCTCCTTGCGCTCGCCGGTCTGGCGGTCCTTCCAGCTTTCCGAAGTGGCGATGCGCAAGTTGCAGATGCGCCCGCCGTTCTGGAACGACTTGACCTCAGGATCGGCCCCGAGGTTGCCGACGAGAATGACCTTGTTGACGCTGCCTGCCATGATGGAATCGCTTTCGTTTGAATCTCGGCCGACGGGTTAGCGAACCACAGGGCTTTCTGCCAACCGTCGATAGAGCTGTTTTCCCCGCTTGGCAGGATGTGCCCTGCAAGACGATTGACCGGAACGCGATTCCTCAAGAACCGGCCGCAGTGCTTTCCTTTGCCAGCCAGTCACGGCGAACTGCGATGCCGGATGCAAGCCAAAGGGCCGCGGCAGCCATGAGCCCTGCCAATTCGCCCCCTGCCGGCGCTCCGGCAATGAAACCTGCAAACGCGGCCGCGATCAAGGCACCGCCGAGCACATAGAACGGACGAAAACGAGCGGCGAACGCGATAGGCAGGAAATGTAACCCGACCACCAGTGCCATCGAAGGCAGGAGAAGGTCTGGCCGGTGCAGATTGATGACAATGTTGGAGACGAGAAAAAGGCCGATGCCTTCACCTATGCTGCTCCACATGATGACTCGCTCTTCTTTGGGTGACGGCTTGATGCCATCACCGGGCGCGCGAATGACGTAGCTCGCGGGGAGCCCGATCAAAACGAACACCACAAACGGCAAAACCAGAACGGCGCCCGAAAGGTGCCATTGCCAGAACAGCGTCAGGGAAACGAACACCGCCCCGAAAAAGCTCATGATCAGCGCACCCCATGCCCCCAAAGCGCATCTCCGACATGATTGCGGGCGGCTCAGAATATCTTGCGTGGCGGCCCTTGCCAGACTGCTGAAGCTTCCCTTCGGATGCGAAGATACAGGATCGCGACGGGAGCGGAAAATTAAATATTTTCAGTGAGGTTACATGCCCCCGTCTAAAGCCCGGCGCTCACCGCAATCCAGTACGTCAGCCCCGCGGCCGCGTATGCCAGACCGAACAGGTAGGCGAGCATGAACGCGGGCCATTTCCAGCCGTTGGTCTCGCGCCGGGTAACGGCGATGGTGGACATGCACTGCGGCGCGAAGACGAACCAGGCGAGGAACGCCAGCGCCATCGGCAGGGTCCAGCGGCTCTTGAGCTGGTCGCCCAGTTCGGCGGCCTGCCGGTCATCGTCGTCGCTGGCATCGACGGCATAAGTCGTTGCCAGCGATGAGACGGCCACTTCTCGCGCGGCCATCGCCGGGATCAGAGCCAATGCCATGTCGCGGTTGAAACCGATCGGCTCGACCACGACGGAGAGGCCATTGGCGAGCTTGCCCGCGATCGAGGCATCGACCTGGCTTTCGCCGGGCTTCGCCTGCGGGAAATTGAGCAGCACCCACAGCACCACCGTGACGGTGAAAATGATCGTGCCCGCACGGCGCAGGAAGATCCACGCACGCTGCCACAGGCCGATCGCCATGTCCTTGAGCCGGGGAAGCTGGTACTTGGGCAGCTCCATGATGAAGCCGGAGGCCGCGCCCTTGGTCACCGAACGGCGCAGGATCAGCGCGACCAGCATCGCCCCCAGCACGCCCGCCACGTAGAGCGCGAAAAGCACCAGCCCCTGCAGCCCCACGCCGCCGCCGACATTGGTGTTGGGAATGAACGCGGCGATGATCACGGCATAGACCGGCAGACGCGCCGAACAGGTCATCATCGGGGCGATCAGGATCGTCGTCAGCCGGTCCTTGGGATCGGAAATCGAACGGGTCGCCATGATGCCGGGAATGGCGCAAGCGAAGCTGGAGAGCAGCGGGATGAAGCTGCGGCCCGAAAGCCCCACGTGCGCCATCAGCCGGTCCATCAGAAACGCCGCGCGCGCCATGTAGCCGGAGGCCTCCATCGCCAGAATGAAAGCGAAGAGGATGACGATCTGCGGCAGGAACACCACCACCGCGCCGACCCCGGCAATGATCCCGTCGGTAATCAGATCGCGCACGAGCCCTGCCGGCATCACGGCTTTCACGCCGTCATGCAGCCAGCCCACTCCCGCGTCGAGCGCATCGGCGAACGGCGTCGCCCAGGCGAAAACCGCCTGGAACACCACGAACAGCAGTACCAGCAGGATCACCGGCCCCAGCCAGGGATTGAGCAGCACCCGGTCCAGCCGGGCATGCAGGCGGTGGCGTTTCGATTCGGACAGGATCGCCGCGTCCGCCATGGCATGGGCGGCCACCCGGCGCTCGGTCGGCTTGAGGTTGGTCAGGCCCGGCCCCGGATGGCGCGCTTCGGCCGCGGCAATTGCCTCGCCCAGCTCGGAAAGGCCGCGCCGGCGCACGGCGACCGTGGGGACCACCCGCACGCCCAGTTCTTCCTCCAGCACCCCGGGATCGAGCGTCAGCCCGTCCCGCTCGGCCAGATCGACCATGTTGAGCGCCACCACAGCGGGCTTGCCCAGCGCCAGAACTTCCTGCGCGAAGACGAGATGCTGTTCGAGGTTCGAAGCATCGAGCACCACCACCAGCACATCGGGCGCCGCTTCACCCGGGAAACGGCCGCTGATGACCTTGGACGTCACTTCCTCGTCCGGGCTGGTGGGATCGAGGCCGTAAGCGCCGGGCAGGTCCGTCATCTCCACCGGCTCGCCAGTGGGCAGGATGAAGCGCCCGCTCTTGCGCTCGACCGTGACGCCCGGATAATTCGCGATTTTCTGGCGCGCGCCGGTCAACGCATTGAACAGCGCACTTTTGCCTGCATTGGGATTGCCAACCAGCGCGACCTTGCGGGGACGGCTCAAATATCCACCCTTTCGAGAAGCTCCACGTCTATTGCCGCGGCATGGGCCCGGCGCACCGCAATCGTCATGCGCCCGACGGCAAGGGCAATCGGGTCCCCGCCGCCCAGCACGCCGCGATGCGCCACGGCCACGCGCGCGCCTTCCTCAAGACCCAGTGCACGCAGGCGGCGCGCCTCTTCGGGCACGAGCGCGGCCCAGTCCACCGCCACGATGCGGGCCGTCTTGCCGATGGGAAGCACGTCGAGTGTCATGAAAGTTCCGCTGCCAGATTACGCAAGGAATTGCAACTGCTTCGCAATAACTTCGAGGCCTGTCATTGCCTCCGGTCAAATTGCAGCATCGCCCCAGCGAAGACCGCCCACGCCCGCCCTGTGGGAAAGAGGACCGGCACGCCCGCTCCCTTCAGTGGGCGGGGTAACGGATGCGCCCCAGCAGACGGGTCATGCTGAAACGCTCGTCCGGCTTGCGCAGGATCTGGCTCTTGGCCTTTTCGAAACGCATGATCCCTTCGATCCGGCGGTCAAGAAACGCGCGGGTCTCCGCCTTGTCATCGCTGGAATCGCGAACGAAGACCTGCAGCGTGGCGGCATAGATCCCCGCTAGGATCGCGCGCTTGGTATAGTGGTTGTAATCGGTCGCGGTGTCGCCCGCGAGATGCCACATCCGGTCCGCGCTGCGCCAGCCCAGCCGCGCGGAAGCGGCGATGTTGCGGGGCAGTGCCATCACCGCCAGCGCGCGGGTCAGCGCTTCCTCGCGCCCGGCCGCGGCATCGAGCCGGGCCATGACCAGGCGGCGGATGCGTTCGCGCACGGGCAGGTTCGAAAGCGAGGCGGCCGGAACCGCTGCCGCCATCTGCGCGTCCACATGCCCGGTCCAGGCCGCGATCATCGCCATCTGCCCGTCACGAAAGGCATAAGCGGCCAGATCGCGGTCCACACCGGCCATGTCCGCCGCCTGCGCCACGGCTTCGCTGGTCCAGCCGTCGAACGCGGCGGCATCGGCGATGGCCGGGGCCAGCTGCACACGCAGGGCTTCGAGCGTTGCGGGATCTTCCATCTGTCCGTCTGCCTTTAGAGTACCGGGCCGTAGACCGGCTTGGAGGATTTCGATGCGCCCTTCTTGGCGTAAGTGTCGATGGTGGTGAGGAGGCTGTTGTTCTCCCCTTCCAGCTTCGCATAGTCGCGCGCGCTGCGGCCGGAATTGTCCGCCACATCAGGGTTCGCGCCGGCCTCCAGCAGCACTTTCATAAGCTGCGTGTCGTGCCGGTGGACGGCGGAGATCAGCGGGGTTTCCCCGGCGTCGTTGGAAACGTCGGTGCGCGCGCCATGCTCGACGAGGAACTCGGCCCCGTCGCGCCAGCCCAGATTGATCGCCAGTTGCAACGGAGTGAGCCCGTGATCGTCGCCCTGGTTCACATTGGCGCCCTTGCCAATGAGGTAGCTCAGCCAGGTCCGGTCGCGCCGCTTGGTGACGATGTGCAGCGCCGTCTCTCCAGTGGAGATATCGCGGGCATTCACGATCTGGGAGGAATCCATGATCGCCTGCTCGACCTTCTCGCCCTCTTTCTTCTTCACCGACTCGAGGAACTTGTAGCCATCCGAAAAATCGGCCCATGCGGGAGCGGGCAGCACCAGCCCCATGGCCAGCGCGGGAATGGCGGCCTTCAGGATCGCCCGGGAAAGGGAAACCCTGCTTGCGGTCTTACGCTTCGACACCTTGAAATTCCTCCGGACTTTTTCATTCGCAAGAACGCTCCCGCCAAGGCGCCTTGCATAGGCGCGTTTAGCAGAGCATGAACCGGCGCGCCATGACCTACCGAAATTCCCGGACCGTAAAACCCGCCCCCCGGCTGTCTCTGGGCCTTGCCCTCGCCGTGTCTTTCCTCATGCCGCTGGCCGCCTGCCAGCAGCAGCCCCAGGCCGAGCGCCCGCCGCTTGAAGGCGCGGCGATCGGCGGCCCGTTCACACTGGTGGACAAGGACGGGAAGACCGTCACCCGGGACCAGTTCAAGGGCGAATGGCGCATCGTCTATTTCGGCTATACCTTCTGCCCGGATGCCTGCCCGCTCGACGTGCAGACGATGATGCGCGGCTTCAACATCTTCGCCAAGGCGCACCCCGATCTGGCCAGGAAAGTGCAGCCGATCTTCATCTCGATCGACCCGGCGCGCGATACGCCCAAGGTCGTCGGCGAGTGGACCGGCGCCTTCGGCCCGCGCCTGCTGGGCCTGACGGGAACGGCGGAGCAAGTGAACAAGGCCGCCGACGCCTTTGCCGTCTATCACAAGCGCGGCGCGGATACCGCGGGCGGATATCTGATGGACCACAGCCGCATCAGCTATCTGATGGCCCCGGACGGCAAACCCATCTCCATGCTCCCCACCGACAAGGGCGCCGATGCCGTGGCCGCCGAACTGGCGAAGTGGGTGAAGTGAGCGCGGACAAGCCCTTCTGGGAACGCCCGCTCTCCACGCTCAGCCGCACGGAGTGGGAAGCGCTGTGCGACGGGTGCGGCCAGTGCTGCCTGCACAAGGTGGAAGATGCCGATACCGGCGAGATCTATCACACCAATGTCGCCTGCAAGCTGCTCGACCTGAAGACTGCGCGCTGCAGCGACTATGCCCATCGCCGCAACTTCGTGCCCGACTGCATCCGGCTGACGCCCGAGACGGCGGGCGAACTCGCCTGGCTGCCGCCGAGCTGCGCCTATCGCCTGCGCGCCGAGGGCGATCCCCTGCCCGAATGGCACTACCTCGTCTGCGGAGACCGCGAGGCGGTTCACCGCGCCGGGATGTCGGTGGCAGGCAAAGTCATCAGCGAGACCGTGGCCGGGCCGCTCGAACACCACATCGTCTGGCCCTACGGCGACGATGAGGAGGATGAGTACGAAGACGGCTACGAAGACGGCGGCTCCGAACCCTGGGACGTGGCCTGAGCGCCATGCTCGACTGGCTGCGCCGCGATCCCCATGCCGAACCCACAGTGGAAGTGGCAGGACGCGCACTGCCCTTGGTGATCCGCCGGCTGGAGCGCGCCCGGCGCATGACCATGCGGCTGGCGCCGGATGGCAGCGAAGTGCGCATTTCCATGCCCCGCTGGGCCCGCACCGCCGAGGCACTCGCCTTCGCGCAGTCCCGTCATGACTGGCTGGCGCGGCAGATCGCGGCGGTGCCTCCAGCCGTCACGCTGGGCCATGGCGCCGAGCTGCCGTTCCGGGGCCGGACCTTGCGGCTGGTCCACGATCCGAAAGCCCCGCGCCGTCCGGTGGTTGCAGACGATGCGCTGCATCTCGGCGGCCCGGAAGCCTCTCTGGAAACGCGCCTGCTGCGCTGGTTGCGCGGCGAGGCGCTGGAACTGCTCACGGCCGACCTTGCCGAATATTGCGAACGCGCCGGGCAAGGCGCTCGGCGCATCGCCCTTTCGAACGCGCGGCGGCGCTGGGGCTCGTGCGCGCCGGACGGATCGATCCGGATCAACTGGCGGCTGATCATGGCGCCCGACATGGTGCGCCGCTCGGTCGTCGCGCATGAAGTCGCGCATCTTGTCCATTTCGATCATTCTCCGGCCTTTCACCACTGCCTGAAAGAGCTGTTCGAAGGGTCCGTTCATGAGGCCGACCGCTGGCTCAAAGCGCATGGCCGCTCGCTCTACGCGCCATTCGGGTAGCGTTCAGCCCGATTAGCGCCTAGATAGCCTCCATGATCTTCATGAAGCGCACGGGATACTGGAAAGACGTCAATCCCACCGGGATGATCGCGGACTTCCGGCTGGTCTGGCAGCAGGCTGGGCACAATCGCTGGCGTATTGCCGCCCTGTCCGCCGCCTGCACTTTCGCCGTGTTCTACCTGATGGCCCAGCAGGAAGGTGAAGCCCCGCATCCGCCGCCCAAGGTGACGTACATCTCCACCCTGCCCGCGCACCGCACGGACAAGGAAATCATGGCCGAGAACCGCGCCAACCAGAAGCGCAAGGAAGCCTGGCAGGCCGAACAGGCCAAGCGTGACGAGATGGTGCGCGATATCTACCGCACCATCGGCCGCGCCTCGGGCATGGACGTGGACAAGATCGAACGCGACGCCGCCAAGGAGCGTGCCGCCGAGGAAAAGGCAGCCGACGAAAAGGCCAAGGCGGAAATCGCCGCCGGGCGCGCGGCGGCCGAAGCGCGCGCAAAGCAACAGCAGGAACAGCAGCAGCAGTGAACGGGGATGCGCGCTGGCTCGCGGCGGCGGCTGCCCTGGCCGCCCGCGCCCGTCCGCTCAGCCGCCCCAATCCCGGCGTCGGCGCGATCCTTGTAAAGCACGGCCGCGTGATCGCGCGCGGCTGGACCCAGCCCGGCGGGCGCCCCCATGCCGAAGCCGTGGCGCTCGACGCGGCAGGCGAGGCGGCACGCGGCGCCACGCTCTACGTGACGCTGGAACCCTGCGCGCACCAGTCCCCACGCGGCCCGGCCTGCGCCGATCTGGTCTGCGATTCGGGCGTGGCGCGCGTCGTCATCGGCTGCATGGACCCGGACCCGCGCACCTCCGGCAGCGGCATGGCCCGCATCCGCGCGGCGGGAATCGCCGCGGAATACCACCCCTCGCCCGCCTGCGAGGCCAGCCTTTCGGGATACCTGATCTCCAGACACCGGGGCCGCCCCGAAGTCACCCTGAAACTCGCCCTCTCGCTCGACGGCTGCATCGCCATGGCGAGCGGCGAGAGCCAGTGGATCACCGGCGCCGAAGCCCGCGCCCATACCCATGCGATGCGCGCCAGATCGGACGCCATCCTCGTCGGTGGCGGCACCGTGCGCGCCGACGCTCCGCGCCTCGACGTGCGCCTGCCGGGCCTTGCCGAACGCAGCCCCGAGCGCTGGGTGCTCACACGCGGCGAGGCGGGCGAAGGCTGGCGCGCCCTGTCCTCCCCGCAAGCGATCGCGGCGATGGAGGGCGTGCAGTACCTCTTCGTCGAAGGCGGCGCCGGGGCGGCCACCGCGTTCCTCGCCGCCGGTCTGGTCGACCGCCTGCTGATCTACCGCGCGCCGATCCTTGTCGGCGGCCGCCCGGCGCTGGGCGACTTCGGCCTCGCCTCGCTCGCGGGAGCGCACGGCCAATGGCGCCTGCGCGAACGGCGGCAGCTTGGCAGCGACGCGCTGGAGGTTTACGAGGCCACCCCATGTTCACCGGAATAGTCACAGCCACCGGCACGATCCGCGAAGCCCGCCAGGACGGAGACTTGCGCGCCGTTATCGCCTGCCCCTTCGATCCCGCCGGAATCGCCATTGGCGCCTCGATCGCCTGTTCGGGCGTATGCCTGACCGTCGTTGAAAAGGGCGGTGCGCCGGGCGATGCGTGGTTCGCCGTGAACATCTCGGGCGAGTCGGTGGCGCGCACCGTGCCCGGCCGCTGGCGCGAAGGCACCGCGCTCAACCTCGAACCCGCACTGAAGCTGGGCGACGAACTGGGCGGCCACATCGTCACCGGCCATGTCGATGGCGTGGGCCAAGTGGTGAGTGTGACACCGGCGGGCGATTCGAAAGTGTTCGTGATCGCCGCGCCAAAGGAACTGGCCCCCTATCTCGCGCCCAAGGGCTCGATCACGGTCGATGGCATCTCGCTGACAGTGAACGAAGTGTCCGACCAGCCGGACGGCACTTGCCATTTCACGCTCAACATCATTCCCCACACCGCCGAAGTCACCACCATCGGCGCGATGCAGGCGGGGGACGGGGTAAACCTGGAGATCGACGTGCTGGCGCGGTATCTGCAACGGATGCAATCGCTGCGGGGGTGAGGCGCGATAGTCTATTTCCTTTCTGACAAGCTGCGGCACATAGACTTCAAACCCCGTGCGAATGCCCTTCGACAAGCTCAGGGCGAGCGGCTTTTGAGCAAAACAACATACATTCCAGCCTGTCAGCCATCCCCCAACCCCGCTCAGCCTGAGCTTGTCGAAGGCCGCGCGCCGCCCGTGGTTCCAGCCCGGCCACCGCTGCGGCAACGCGCCAGCTGCGAAACCAGCCCCCAATCCCCCGCCATCATCGCTTCCTTCTTGGCGCGGCTCCACCCCTTTAGCTTGCGTTCGGCGGCAAAGGCCTCGTCACGGGTCTGGAAACTGTCCGCCCAGAGGAACGTGACCGGCAAGCGCCTTGCAGTGTACCCACCCAGCGCGCCAGTCTGATGCTGGGCGATCCGATGTTCAAGATCGTCGGTGTGGCCGACGTAGTAGCTGCCGTCGCGGCAGCGCAGGATGTAGGTAAAGAACGCCATAGCTGAGAGTCTGGCGTGAGTGGATGGCCTTCGACAAGCTCAGGCTGAGCGGGGTGGGGTTAAAACTCGGTAAGGTTGTCAAACCTTCACCTTAAGAACCACCGCTCATCCTGAGCCTGTCGAAGGATGTTGGTCTCAGCCCTGCCCCAACGGCTCCAAAACGCCCTCTCCCGCAATCGCGGACAGCGCCTGATCGATATAGCGCGCCTTCTCACCCACCGGCGCCACATAATGAATCGCCTCCCGCGCATCCTCCACGCAGGCCCCGCGTGTGATCATCCACGCCGCCAGATACTGCGACGCCAGACAGCCGCCCGCCGTCGCCACATTGCCATGCGCGGCGAACGGCGCATCGATCACGTTCACGCCCGCTTCGATCACCCAGGGCTTCGTGGTCAGATCGGTGCAGGCAGGCAGATCACCCACCAGCCCCAGCTTCGCGAGCAGCAGCGTTCCCGAGCACTGCGCTCCGATCAACTGCCGCGACGGGTCCAGCCCGATCCGAGCCAGCATGGTTTCGTCTGCCGCGATTTCCCGCGTCCGGATGCCGCTGCCGATCAGTACCGCATCGGCCTCCGCCGCGAATTCCAGCGGCTTCTGGCGGCGGATGGTCACGCCGTTCATCGAGGTCACTTCGTCTGTGGGCGAAGTGATATGCGCGGCCCAGCCCTTGGGCTTCATGCGATTGAGAATGGCCGAGGCAATGAACGAATCGAGTTCATTGAAGCCATCGAACGTCAGAACAGCAATTTGCATGGATACGCCTTTTCAGCCCAGCGGCCCGCTCTTGAACCCTTCACGGGTGATCTCGTAAATCACATGCCGCACTATCTTCCCGGCGCGTTCGAACACGCGTGTGCGGTCCGTGAGGACACCGCCGATATTCTCCATCGCCCGGCGCGAGATCGCATTGTCCTCGCCCACCTGAAAGATCGCGCGGTCATAGTGCGCCAGCGCATGGGCCAGCATCAGCCGCTTGAATTCGGCGTTGTAGCCCTTGCCCCAGAAGGCGCGCGCAAGGAACGACCAGCCGATCTCGATCTCGCCGGGGTTTTCGGCTTCCTCCGGCCCGAACTGGCTGGAGCCGATGACCTCCCCGCCCGCCTTGTCGACGATCGCCAGTGCCCCGCCGCGCACAAAGGCATCGGCGAAGAACTGGCGGAACACCGGCTCCTGCCAGCGGTCGTGCGAGGGGTGCTGCGCCCAGATCTGCGGATCGCGCGCGATCGCGTAAAGCGTGTCCCAGTCTGCGGGGATGAGGGGCCGGAGCATCAGCCGGTCCCCTTCCAGAACCGGCCGACGATCCATCATCAGCCGGTCACATCCGCAACGGCGGCAAGGAACTGCTCGATATTGCCCATGGTGAGGCCCGCCACGTTGATGCGGCCCGAACCGGCGAAGTAGATGCCGTGCTTCGAACGCATGGCCTGCACCTGCTCCGGCGTGAAGGGAATGATCGAAAACAGGCCGTTCTGCCCGCCGAGGGGAGAGAGATCGACGCCGCCGGTCTGCCCCGCCGCCGCGAGCTTCGCGCGGACCTCACGCATACGGTCACGCATCTTGTCCAACTCGTCGAGCCACTGCGCGGTCAGCGCTTCGTCTTCGAGCACGATGCGCACCGCCGCGCCGCCGTGATCGGGCGGCTGCGACCAGTTGGCACGCGCCAGCGAATGGCCGTTCGACATGACCTTGGCAAGGTCCGCCGGATCGGACACCATCGCATAGAGCGCGCCCACACGGTCCCGGTAAAGGCCGAAGTTCTTGTCGCACGAATAGCAGATCAGCGCTTCGGGAACGGCGGCGAGCACGCGGCGCAGGCCATAGGCGTCCTCTTCCATGCCCTGGCCGAGGCCCTGATAGGCAAGATCGATGACCGGCAGGATCTTGCTCTCCGCCAGAAGCCCCGCGATCTCGTCCCACTCAGCGTGCGAATAGTCGATGCCGGTGGGGTTGTGGCAGCAGCCGTGCAGCAGGATGGCATCGCCTTCCTCCGCCGCCGCGATGGCGCCGCGCACCGCGTCCATATCGGTGGTGCCGTCCGCCTTGGCATGGCTGAACTCGACGACACCGAGGCCAAGATCGGCACAGATCTGGTTGTGGTTCGGCCAGCTCGGCTTGCCGACGATAATCCGCTTGTACCCGGCGCGCTTCACCATCGCGAGCGCCAGCCGCAGCGAGCCGGTGCCGCCGGGCGTCTGCATGCCTTCGATGCGGCCGCCCATATCCGGGCTGTCCTTGCCGAAAACGTAAGGCATCAGCGCCTTCACGAAGCCCATATCGCCTTCGGGGCCGAGGTAGGCTTTCGAATCCTGCGTATCGACGAGTATCTGTTCCGCCGCCTTGATCGCGCCGAACACGGGCGTGTTGTCCCGCCCGGTACGGTAGACGCCCACGCCCAGATCGATCTTGTCGGCGCGCGGGTCGTCGTTGTGGAGCTTGATCAGCGCGAGAAGCGCATCGGCGGGTTGTTGCTGAAGGTCAGTAAGCATGGCGGCGGGGGCTTACTCCCGCTCGCCACGGGGTGCAACAGGGTAGTGCGCAAGATATTTTCGCGCGGAGCGGCAGCCCGCTGCCATCCTCAGAACGGCAGCCACTTCTGCTTGTGCGAGAACTTCATGTAACCGATGTTCGCCCCCAGCCGCAGGCCTGCGCCCGCACGCACCGGGATCAGCACCACGTCACCGCGGCGCAGGTAGCTGACGGTAAAGCCGCCCACCAGATAGGCCTGCCCCTCGCCCGCGCCAAAGCGGTGGAACAGGTCTTCGGTGTCATAAAGATTGTAGACCAGCACGAAGGCATTGCCTGCATTGGCGCCCGCGTCGAACCCGATCGACGGGCCGGTCCAGTACACCGGCATCTCGCCTTCCACCTTGTGGTGCAGCGTGCCCGAACCATAGCGCAGCCCCACCGCGAAAGCGCCGCCAGCCTCACGGCCAACGATATAGGCGTTGGGCTCGCCCTGCTTGGCCAGCAGGTCCTTGATCACATCCGCAAGCCCCTTCGCGCCCTTGCCGAACACGCCTTCGGCCGCGCCGATCAGATCATCCTCCCGGTATGTGTCGGAAGTGTCCTGCGGGGGCGTGCCGGACGGTGCAGGCGTGGTCAGCTGATCGGCATTCCAACCCGCAACGCCGCCTTCGGTCTCGACCGGGGTGCCATTGCCGGAAGCCGGGGCGGACGGCTGCGTGGAGGGCAGCTCGCCCGTCTGCTCAGGCGCCGGAGCCGAAGGTGGCGGCGAAGCCGGCGTGGCAGCCGTGCCGGGATTGAGATCGGCATCGATCGCCGCATCGGGATCGATCGTCGTGACTTGCGCCCAGGCCGGAACGACCGGCGCGGACACTGCGAGGAAAGCCGCCGCCAGGGCAACCAGCGACCGGCGGGCACGGGTGCGCACCGTCTCCGGTTCGTATGTGTCGACTGGCATTAAATAGGCTCCCCTTGCATGTATGGCCTTTGCATCTCTGGCCGGAAATCGTGACTCGTGCCGCCTGCCCTGCACCCGGTGCGGGACGAATGGCGGCACCCTAAGAGAATCTACCGCACCTTACCCCGCAATGAACGGTCGATGGAGCGAGTCGGTTTTACGATGGGCCGACTCGCGAACCGCGCCATTGCGCCTCTTTTCAGGAAATCCGCATAATCGTCACATCGCCCCCTTGCTGCCCTGAAAAGCCGTCGCTATAGGGTCCGCCCTAGCCGCAGCCGGAGACGTGGGTGAGTGGCTGAAACCAGTTCCCTGCTAAGGAACCGTACTCTATCAGGGTACCGAGGGTTCGAATCCCTCCGTCTCCGCCACTTTTTCGCTCGCGGCAATCTCATTTCATTCGATACCCCCGCGGGGGCGGGCGAACGCCCGGGCCTCAGCCGCGGCCTGCAGGTTCGAATGCGAGCTTCCGTTCCCCCGTACAGTTCCGGGTACTGACGCGGGCCCGGCTTCGCGCTATGGGCGCGCGATGCAGACACCCTGTTCCGAATCTTCCTCCCTCGAATCCGGCACGCCCGTTTGCGTCGCGGCGCTTTACCGTTTCGCGCCGTTCGAGCACTTCGCCAGCCTGCGCGAGCCGCTGCTGGAGCTGTGCACCCGCGAAGGCATTCGCGGCACGCTGCTGCTCGCCGCCGAGGGGATCAACGGCACCATCGCCGGATCGCACGAAGGCATCGCCAGAGTGCTGGAGCATATCCGCGCCCTGCCCGGCTGCGCGGATGTGGACGTCAAGCTCTCGGGCGCGTCCGTGATGCCGTTCCACCGCATGAAAGTGCGGCTGAAGCGCGAGATCGTGACGATGGGCCAGCCCGGCATCGACCCGCTCGCGAGCGTGGGCACCTATGTCGAGCCGCAGGACTGGAACGCGCTGATTGCCGATCCCGGCACGATCGTGATCGATACGCGCAACGATTACGAAGTCGCCGTCGGCACCTTCGAACGCGCCATCGATCCGAAAACCGCCAGCTTCCGCGACTTTCCCGAATGGTTCCGCGCAGAGCGCGAACGCCTGCTGGGCGCGGGAACCCCGCCCAAAGTCGCGATGTTCTGCACCGGCGGCATCCGCTGCGAGAAATCGACCGCTTTCCTCAAGCAAGAGGGCATCGAGGAGGTCTATCACCTCAAGGGCGGCATCCTGAAATACCTCGAAACCGTGCCCGAGGAAGAGAGCCTGTGGCGCGGCGAATGCTTCGTGTTCGACGAGCGGGTGACGATCGGCCACGGCCTTGTCGAGGGCAGCTATGGCCTGTGCCGCGCCTGCCGCCGCCCGGTGAGCGCGGAGGACCGTGCCTCTCCGCTCTACGAGGAAGGCGTGAGCTGCCCTGCCTGCCATGGCGAACGCACCGAGGAACAGCGCGCCTCCTACCGCGAACGGCACAAGCAGGCCGCCCTTGCCGCGGCGCGGGGCGAAGAGCATATCGGGGCCGTCCAGAGCGGGCACGCGGATGAGCGCACCGGCTGATCCCGTCCTCTACAGCTTCCGCCGCTGCCCCTATGCCATGCGGGCAAGACTGGCGCTGGCCGTCAGCGGCACACGCTGCGAACTGCGCGAGGTAAAGCTTTCGGCCAAGCCAGAAGCGATGCTGGCGGCCTCGCCCAAAGGCACGGTGCCGGTGCTGGTGCTGCCCGATGGTGAAGTGATCGCGGAAAGCCTCGATGTGATGCGCCATGCCTTGTCGCGCCATGATCCGGAAGGCTGGCTCCTGCGCGATGACGCGGCGCTGATCGCGGCGAATGATGGCCCGTTCAAGCACGATCTGGACCGCTACAAATATCCCGAACGCCATGGCTCCAATGCGCTTGCCCACCGGGATAGCGCGCTGGCCTTCCTGCGCGATCTCGATGCGCGGCTGGCGGCGAGCGGCCAGCTTTGCGGTACCACACGCGGGCTGACGGACATGGCGGTGATGCCCTTCGTGCGGCAATTCGCGGCGGTGGACCGGGTTTGGTTCGATACCCTGCCCTTGCCGCACCTCAGGGACTGGCTGGCCGGGCACCTTGCGTCAGAGCTGTTCGCCACTGTCATGATGCGCGTTCCGCCGTGGTCTCAGGGTGATGCGCCGGTCAGCTTTCCGCCGGATCAAAAGGACTGAATCGTCATTGCGAGGCCCGCAGGGCCGCGGCAATCCAGAGCGCGGTGGTTCCACCCTGGATTGCTTCGCTGCGCTCGCAATGACGAAGGGTTGCGATCTTGGGCGCACACGCTTTGGAACATCGAGCCTTTTGCCGCACCTGTTCCCGTTCGTGTCGAGCGAAGTCGAGACACGAGAGCGCTGCGTTTGCGTGTCTCGACTTCGCTCGACACGAACGTAGGTTGCTCAGGTTGTGGTGCGGCTTGCTTGCGGGCAGTTGTCAGCCGGACATCTCCCCGTTCCGTTCGTCCTGAGCTTGTCGAAGGACGCTGACGCAGCGCCTTGTCCCCCCTTCGACAAGCTCAGGGTGAGCGGGGACGGTTGGATTTGGTGGGGTAATTTAACCGGCATCCCCTTGCGCCACCTGCTCCAGCGCCAGTTCCACACCTTCCGGTCGCGCCATGGCGGCACCGATCAGCAGCAGCGCCGGGCCATCGCCCAGAGCCGTGCGCGCGGCCAGCGGCAGCAGGTCGAGCCGGGTGTGGAAGTGACGCTCCTGAGGCAGGCTGGCGCTTTCGATCAGCGCCACCGGCGTATCGGCGGGAAGCCCGGCCTCGATCAGCCTGGCTGAAACTTCGGGCGCGGCCGCCTTGCCCATATAGACCGCCAGCGTGGCTTCGGGATCGGCAAGGCGGTCCCAGTCGAGATTCAGCACCTCCCCTGCGCGGGCATGGGCCGTCACGAAAGTCAGCTTACGGGCAAGGCCGCGCAAGGTGAGCGAGGCGCCAAGGCTGGCGGCAGCCGCGCTGGCAGCGGTGACGCCGGGGCAGACACGCACCGGCACGCCCGCCGCGCGGCAAGCGTCCAATTCCTCGGTGGCGCGGCCGAAGATCGCGGGATCGCCGCCCTTGAGGCGCACGACCTTTTCACCTTGCAGGGCGGCTTCGACGATCAGCTTGTCGATGGTCTTCTGATCCTTCGAATGGCGGCCCGAGCGCTTGCCGACATGGACCAGCCGCGCCGAACGGGCGGCCATCTCCAGAATATCCGGGCCGACCAGCGCGTCGTAGAAAACCACGGTGGCCTCGCCGATCAGGCGTTCGGCCTTGCGGGTGAGCAGTTCGGCATCGCCGGGCCCTGCACCGACAAGCCAGACCGAGCCGACGGGAAAATCGGTCATTGGGCAGCTTCCTGTTCGAGAGAGGAGAAGGCTTCGATCAATTTGGCGATGGCCGGGCGGCACGATCCGCAATTGGTGCCGGCCCGGGTGCAGGCGCCCACTTCGGCCACCGTGGCAGCGCCATCGTGGACGGCGAGCGCAATGTCCTTTTCGCCCACGCCATGGCAGACGCAGACGATCGGCCCGCGATCGGCCTGCGGCGTGCTGGGACGGCCCGCGAGCAGTTCCGATGCGCTCGCATCGTCAAGCCCGAGCTGCCCTGCCACCCAGCTTCGCGCAGGCAGGCTGCCCGAACGGGTGAGATAGGCCGCCGCTATCAGCCCGCCCTCCCCACCGCGCACTGCAATACGGCGCATCCCGCGCACGGCATCGGCCACTTCCAGATATTCGCCTTCGGGCAGCAGCGCGGCGAGATCGATGGTTCCCTCGCCCGCCAGTTCATAGAGCCAGCCTGCTTTCACGCGCGAGCGGGTCCAGTAGAGCAGGCCTTCGGGCGCGATCACGTCCTGACGCACCAGAAACGCGCGCCATTCGGGCCTCACCGGCACCACACGTGCGGCGCTGTTCTTGTAGCCGGGCTGGCCGGAGACGGGGTCCACCGCCTGTGAGGGTAAACGGTTGGAACGCCCCGCCCCGGCCATGGCATCGCCCCAGTGCATCGGCACGCAGATTTCCCCGCGCCGCTGCCCGGGCGACACCAGAACACGATAGACCGCCGCGCCGCTTTCGGTCTCCACCCGGCCCAGCCCGCCATCGGCCAGCCCCAGCGCTTCGGCATCGGCGGGATGCACTTCGAGCAGCGGCTCGGGCCGGTGCTGCGAGAGCGTGGGGGAAAGCCCGGTGCGGGTCATCGTATGCCACTGATCGCGATAGCGCCCGGTGTTGAGCCGCAGCGGGAATTCGGCACTGGTGGCGGGCGCGGGCGGCAGGACCGAAACAAGCCGCGCCTTGCCCGATGCGGTGGGATAGCCTTGCGAGAGCGGACGCTCACCACCCCACTGGAACGGCTCCAGCGCCGCGTATTCCGCATCGTCAATCGTGGCATAAGCGGTGAGATCGAGCACTTTGCCGCGCACTTTGGCCAGCGCCGTCATCCGCGCATATTCGCGGAAGACATCGGCGGCGCTATTCCAGGCGAAACTACCGCCCCAGCCCATGCGTGCGGCGACATCAGCCACGATCTTCCAGTCCGCGCGCGCCTCGTCCGGCGGGGGGAACAATGCGCGCTGGCGGCTGATGCGGCGTTCGGAATTGGTGACGGTGCCGTCCTTCTCGCCCCACCCTTGCGCGGGCAGGCGAACATGGGCGAAGCGGCCGGTGTCGGTATCGGCGATGATGTCCGAGACCACCACGGTGGGGCAGCGCGAGAGCGCCTCGCGCACGAACTGGCTGTCCGGCAGCGAGACGGCGGGATTGGTGGCCATGATCCAGAGGAACTTGATCCGCCCGTCATGAACCGCGCGGAACATGTCGACAGCCTTGAGCCCGGCCCCTGCGCAGATATTCGGCGCGTCCCAGAACGCGGCCACTTCCGCGCGTTCCCCCTCGGAAAAGCCGAGATGGCACGCGAGCATGTTGGCCAGACCTCCCACCTCGCGCCCGCCCATGGCATTGGGCTGGCCGGTAATGCTGAACGGCCCCGCGCCGATCCGGTTGATCCGGCCTGTCGCGAGGTGGAAGTTGGTGATCGCATTGCCCTTGTCCGTGCCGCAGACCGACTGGTTCGCGCCCTGGCTGAACAGGGTGATCGTGCGGGGATGGGCCGCGACAAGATCGCAGAGCTGGGTGAAGGTTTCCTCACTCACCCCTCCGTTCGTGTCGAGCGAAGTCGAGACACCGGGTTCAGCGCCAACGTGTCTCGACTTCGCTCGACACGAACGGAGGTTCTGCCAAAATCCCTCGTCCTCCTCCACATGGGCGGCGAGGTATTCCCCGTCCACCAATCCGCGCCGCTTCATCTCTGCGAGCAGCGCGTTGAACAGGGCAATATCGCCATCGGGCGCGACCGGTACGTGCAGGTCCGCCTGCTCGGCAGTTTCGGTGCGGCGCGGATCGATGACGACGATCTTCGTTCCGCGCCGCTCGCGCGTCTTTTCCAGCCGCTGCCAGACGACCGGATGGCACCACGCGGTATTGGAACCGACCAGCAGCACCAGATCGGCGGCGTCCAGATCCTCGTAGGAGCAGGGCACCACGTCCTCGCCGAACGCGCGGTTATAGGCCGCCACCGCGCTCGCCATGCACAGGCGCGAATTGGTATCGACATTGCCGGTGCCAACGAAGCCCTTCGCCAGCTTGTTGACGGCATAGTAGTCTTCGGTGAGGAGCTGGCCCGAAAGATAGAGCGCCACGCTGTCCGGCCCGTGCTCGGCGATGCAATCCCGCATCCGGCCCGCGACGAGATCAAGCGCTTCGTTCCACGAGGCCTGACAATCGCCGATCATCGGTGACAGCAGGCGGCCTTCGAGACCGACCGTCTCGCCCAGATGCGTGCCTTTGGAGCACAGCCGCCCGTGATTGGCCGGATGCGCCCGATCCCCGGTGATGGAAACCGCCCGATCGCCATTACCGGAAACCCCGGCGGAAACCTCGGCGGCAATGCCGCAGCCGACACCGCAATAAGCGCAAGTGGTGCGGATCGCCCCCATGACGGTCAGGCCGCCTGATCCTGCGCGCCGATGACGGCGGAACGCAGCAGGTAGATACGCCCGGCATCGACCTTCAGCGGAATAGTGGGCACACAGCCTTCGTCATCACCCAGCGCCTTTCCGCTGCGCAGCGAGATGTTCCAGTTGTGCAGCGGGCAAGTCACCACATCGCCATGGACGATACCCTGGCTGAGCGGCCCCTGCTTGTGCGGGCACTTGTTCCGAAGCGCGAAGAATTCATTGCGCATCGTGTGGAACACCGCGATTTCCTCCCCGCCCACGACCGGCAGGGTGCGGGCGGTGCCCGGTTCGATCTGCGTGACCGGGCCGATATCGAGCCAGTTGCCGATCATCATGCGTTCTCCATCTGCGAGGCGGGAAAGGGGCGGACTTCGGCAAGGTGCTGGTGCAGCTTGGAGTCCTCTCCCGCCGCGCGTTTCGCCCAGGGATCGTCCTGCATGAACTGCTGCGAATAGCGGAAGCGCGCGGCGTAGTGCTCGACGGCGCCTTCCTCGGCGAGCTTGTCCTTCACGTACTGGAGGCCGACGCGTTCCACCCAGGGCGCGGTGCGCTCAAGGTACCACGCATCCTCGCGGTAGAACTGGATGAAGGCGGCGCACATCTCCAGCGCCTCTTCCTCGGTCTCCACCTTGCACAGCAGATCAGTGGCGCGCACCTTGATGCCGCCGTTGCCGGCGATGTGAAGTTCATAGCCCGAGTCCACACAGACCACGCCAAAGTCCTTGATCGTGGCTTCCGCGCAGTTGCGCGGGCAGCCGCTGACCGCGATCTTGAACTTGTGCGGCATCCACGAGCCCCAGGTCATCCGCTCGATCTTGACGCCGAGCCCGGTCGAATCCTGCGTGCCGAAGCGGCACCATTCGCTGCCGACGCAGGTCTTCACCGTGCGCAGCGACTTGCCATAGGCATGGCCCGAGACCATCCCGGCGGCGTTCAGGTCCGCCCAGACGGCGGGCAGGTCTTCCTTCCTGATCCCGAAGATATCGAGCCGCTGGCCCCCGGTGACTTTCACCATCGGCGCATCGTACTTCTCCACCACGTCGGCGATGGCGCGCAGTTCCCTGGGATTGGTCAGGCCGCCCCACATGCGCGGGACCACCGAATATGTGCCGTCCTTCTGGATATTGGCGTGGAGGCGCTCGTTGACGAAGCGGCTCTTCTGATCATCCACATATTCGCCCGGCCAGGCGCAGAGCAGGTAATAGTTGAGCGCCGGGCGGCACGAGGCGCAGCCGTCGGGCGTGGTCCAGTGCAGTTCCTGCATGACCTGCGGCATTTCCCGCAGCCCCTTCTCCACGATCAGGCGGCGCACGTCTTCGTGGGTGAAGCTGGTGCACTTGCACAGGGTCTTCGGCCCGCTCTCGACCTCTCCGCCCAGCGTCAGCGACAGCAGGCTCTCGACGAGATTGGTGCAGGAGCCGCACGAGGCCGAGGCCTTGCAGCCGGAACGCACGGCATCGAGCGAATGCGCCCCGCCTTCGATGCAGGCGACGATCTTGCCCTTGGAAACGCCGTTGCAGCCGCAGATTTCCGCATCATCGGAAAGCGCCGCAACGGCCGCATTAGGGTCCGCGAGCGCACCTCCGGACGCGAAAGCCTGTCCGAAGATCAGCGCTTCACGGATATCGGAAACGTCCTCGCCCTTCTTCATCAGGTCGAAATACCAGGAGCCGTCCGCGGTATCGCCGTAGAGCACCGCGCCCAGCACCTTGTTCTCCTTGACGATCACCCGCTTGTACACGCCGCGCGAAGCATCGCGCATGACGATATCCTCGCAGCCCTCCCCGCCCGAGAAGTCCCCGGCGGAGAACAGATCAATGCCGGAGACCTTGAGCTTGGTGGAGGTGACCGAGCCCTCATAACCAGTCGGGTTCTCCGTCACATGATCGGCCAGCGCGCGGCACATGTCCCACAGCGGCGCGACAAGGCCGTAGCACAGGCCGCGATGCTGGACGCACTCGCCGACGGCGAGGACCGACGGGTCAGACGTGACCATGTGATCATCGACCATGATGCCGCGCTCGACTTCCAGCCCGGCCTCGCGGGCCAGCCCCGTGGCGGGGCGGATGCCGACGGCCATGACGACGATATCAGCCGGGATTTCGGAGCCGTCCTCAAGGCGAACACCGGCGACCTTGCCATCCTTGCCATCCTTGCCAACGATTTCCTTGGTATTGGCACCGGTGAGAATGGTCTGGCCGCGCCGTTCCAGCTCGGTCTTGAGCAGCCATCCGGCAGCTTCGTCGAGCTGGCGCTCCATCAGCGTGGGCATCAGGTGAATGACACTGACATTCATGCCGCGCAGATTGAGGCCATGCGCGGCTTCAAGGCCCAGCAGGCCGCCGCCGATGACCACGGCGTTCCCGCCCTTCCCAGCCGCAGCGAGCATCTTATCCACGTCATCGAGATCGCGGAAGGTCACGACGCCGTCGAGGTCCTTGCCCGGCACCGGAATGATGAAGGGATCGGAACCCGTGGCGATCAGCAGCTTGTCGTAAGGTTCGATGCGGCCCGACGCAGCGACGACGCGCTTGTGTTCGCGGTCGATGCTATCGACCTTGTCGCCCGAAACCAGCGTGATGCCGTTGTCATCGTACCATTCGCGGGTGTTGATGACGATCTCGTCGAAGGTCTTCTCACCGGCGAGAACCGGCGAAAGCATGATGCGGTTGTAGTTCACGCGCGGCTCGGCGCCGAAGATGGTGACATCGAACCGGCCCGGATCGCGCGCCAGGATCTCTTCCACCGCACGGCACCCGGCCATGCCGTTGCCGATCACCACGAGCCGCTCCCGGACGTGTCCGGCGGGCGTGCCCTCCTCGAAGTTCATCGGTGCATTCACGTCACGTCTCCGTTCCGGGCGCGCACAACAAAAAACCGCCTCGTGCCTGTTCCCTTGGGAAGAGGTACGGGCGGCTTCGTTGCCACGCGTCTGTCAATCTGAATGCGAGGCGCTGAAATCGTCCAACGGCGGACGGCGCTTTCTCGCTGGCTATCGTTCTAACCGATTCGCCCTGCCGGGGGCAAGGTGCTTTTTTGCAGCGCAGCAGATTTCCCATCCTCCCCGGCACGGGGAGGATTGGGTCGCACGAAAGCCCCCGCTGGCGAATGCGGAATAACGCCGGGAAAGAAAACACGAAGGCAGGCGGTGCGGCCGGCGTGTAAAGGCTTGGCACGACAAGCTTGGCTGGCGCTTCATCGATTGCGAACGGCGGTGAGGGAAACGCGCGAAATCTCACCAACACGGCCCTGGCGAGCGAGGCGCCGGCCGCTCTGTGCGTGTGACATGAGAGCCAAGGCCTATGGCTCCACGCACCCGTCTGTGCTGGGCCATATAACCCATATGGTTATATATGTCAAGGTCTGAGCACCATTATGCCCGCCGTAGCTCTGCCCTGAATGGAAAACCAAGCTGAATGCTCGTCCGCTATCAGGAATTGACTAACGAGCGTTGGACGGCAGCGATGCCGGGGGGGACGGTCATTCAGCTGCAAGGATTGCTTCCCCAACAAATCTGCCTTCCCAAAGATAAAATCGACCAGCCTTCCGCATCAAGTCTGCTCCCTCTGGAGTGAGGAAGACGAAGGGCACACTGGCCCGCATCTCTCCTGGTTCTAACGGCTCATCCAAGATGGGCCATCCATCATACCCCGAAATCGGCTCATCTTTCGTGGTTACGCACGGGCAACCCCACCCGGGCAAAGCCGCCATTTTCTTACCGCCATCAGCGGTCTCATAAAGCTGAACATCTGCAATCAATGCGGGTTTCAATCGCCGAAGGTCTGCGGCTCTGCTATGAAATGGATTGGCAAATTGATCTTTCATCGCACCAAATTGCCGACGAAAGGGAATGACCGCAACGTCGGCGTGTCCGGAAAGTCCGCTTCAAAACAAAAAACTGCCTCGTTGAGACCCTTCCCCACCGGGAGAGGATCTCAACGCGCAATCAGGCGACCGGCGGCTTTTCCGCTCAGTACTTGAAGGAAACCTGCAGCCAGAGCTTCCCGGTATCCGTACCGAAAGCCTTGGCATCATAGTTCGCGTACTTGAGCAGCACCGGATATCCGGCAACGGCAAAACCCAGGCTGGCGTCCCATTCCTGGCCATAATCGATGCTGGCGTAGTCGCTCTTGAACTTGTGGTAGACGACCGCCGCTTTCATGCCCTTGAGCGGCCCGGCATTGCCGATCTTGGCGGAAGCCCCGGCGTAGTAATCGCGCAACCCGTTCGCGGGCGTGGTCAGGAACAGGTCCGCCCAGCCGTTGAAGGCATGGAGCGTCGCCAGCGGCGTCTGGAACGCCGCCACGCCGCCGTCGCTGCCCAGTTCCTCGTACCCGGCCTTTATGCCGAAGCCCGCAAGCGAGGCGCCCAGTTCGGCGTTGATGTAGTCCGCCGAATAATGGACCGGGTTGAGCTTGTAGTCCTGCTGGTTGGCGTAGCTGGCCTTGAAATTCACCTTGGCGCCGCCGCCCAGCGGCACCGCGCCGCTCGCGAGGAACCCGAAGGTCTGGCTTGAGAAGGCCACGCGGGTGTCGTAGTCGATCATATAGGCGAAGCCGGTGATCTTCAGCGGCTTCACGTCGAAGCTGCCGTTGGCGAGGATCATGTTGCCATCGAAATGCTGGTTCGGGCTGTCGACGCCGAAGATCGTGCGCTGCGAAATTGAGTAGGTCACATCGAGCGCCACCGGCCCCACTTTGGCCTGGCCGCGAATGGCATCGAACGTCTGCTCGTTCTGACGCCAGCCGACATTGCCGACGAAGCGCGCATTATCGAGAATCACGCGCTGGCGGCCGATGGTGACTTTGGCGGACTTCCCCTGATAGGCCATCTGCAGGCGGTTCAGTTCCACGTTCTGCGGATCGGCAACGACCGAATAGGGCTCCGCGCCGAGATAGCCGTTATTGCCGGGGATCGTGTCGTTGTAGTGATCGCCGATCGCCAGCGTGCCTTCGGCTTCGGCCAGCAGCGACAAGCCATGAGTCGTCGCCTCGGCGCCCGCGCGGAGGCGCATGGTCACGGCATCGGCATCGCGGCCCAGATCGTCCTGATCGACATGTTCCCAGCGCAGATTGCCTTCGATGATCGGATCGATGGTGAGATCGTCGTTCACCTTGATGGGATCGCCCGGCTTGGCGGCCGCGGGCGCCGCGATCGCCAGCGAAGCGGTAGTGACGGCAAGTGCGGCGAGAGAAAGTGCAGTCTTCATAAGCGTAGCCCTCCGAAGGATGCCCACCCCGGACACCCCTTCCAAAACTGGATCGAAGGCAGACGCCATTGCCCGCCGGTTATGTCCTCTCCCGGGCGCTTCCCGGCCCTTTGTATCGCGCCTTGCACGGCGGGCGCCCTTGCCCGTCCGCCGCCCCTCATGAGCAGACGCTTGCCTATTCTTCCGCCCCTCCCCTTCAGGGGAGGGGTTGGGGTGGGGGCTCTCCGCAAGCGCGGTGCCCGGACGATAGCCCCCACCCCCGGCCCCTCCCCTGAAGGGGAGGGGGAATGAGGCCTATCCGTCCCCCCGTTTTTTCTCAGGCCGCCTTCACCGCAGGCCCGTGATCGTATTCGGCCAGGAAGTGCAGCACTTCCTGACGGTAGTGATAGAACTGCGGATCATCGAGCAGCGCCTTGCGGTCACGCGGGCGCGGCAGATCGACTTTCAGCACTTTGCCGATAGTAGCGCGCGGACCATTGGTCATCATCACCACCCGGTCGGCCAGCAGGATCGCCTCGTCCACATCGTGCGTAACCATGATCGCGGTCACTTTGGTGCGGTTCCAGGTTTCCACCAGCACGTCCTGCAAGTCCCAGCGCGTCAGGCTGTCGAGCATCCCGAAAGGCTCGTCGAGCAGCAGCAGGCGCGGGCTGAGCGCGAAGGCACGGGCAATACCCACCCGCTGGCGCATCCCGTTCGACATCTCCGCCGCCATCTTCTCCTTGGCATCGCCCAGCCCGACGCGGTCGAGATAGTAATCGACGATATCGCGCCGCTCCGCCTTGCTGGCGTGCGGATAGACCCGCTCCACCCCTAGCGCGACGTTCTGGCGCGCGGTGAGCCAGGGCATCAGGCTGGGCGCCTGGAACACCACGGCCTTGTCCGGCCCGGCCACGTCGATCTCGCGGTTATCGAGCACGATGCCGCCCGCGCTGATCGCGTTGAGCCCCGCCGCCATCGTCAGCACGGTGGACTTGCCGCAGCCCGAGTGGCCGATCAGTGAGATGAACTCGCCCTTGTCCATCAGCAGGTTGAAGTCCTCCACCACAGTGAGCGGGCCCTTGGGCGTGGGATAGACTTTGTGGAGCTTGAAGAATTCCAGATAGCGCCGTTCCACCGCCGACTTGCCCGCCTCCACGTAAGCGGCCGGCAGTTCCACTTCCTTCTGCACGGCAAACAGATCCAGCGGTGCGACTTCGGGCAGGTCCACGCTGCTTTCGCCGACGCTCGAACCCTGCTCGTTGAGCGCGCCGAGATAGCCGACGATCTGCTTGCGCAAGTGCTGGTAATGCGCGTCGTCGTTCACCGCCTCCCGGTCGCGCGGGCGCGGCACGTCGACGGTGTAGATCTGCCCGATCCGCGCCGCCGGGGCAGGCGTCAGCACGGCCACGCGGTCGGCCAGCAGCAGGGCTTCGTCCACGTCGTTGGTGACAAGGATGATCGTGCGCTTCTCTTCCTTGCGGATACGCTCGATCTCGTCCTGCAATTTGGAGCGGGTGAGCGCGTCGAGCGCCGAGAGCGGCTCGTCGAGCAGCAGGATTTCGGGCTCCATCGCGAGGGCACGGGCCACCGCGACACGCTGGCGCATCCCGCCCGAAAGCTGCCCCGGCTTGCGGTCCATCGCATGGCCGAGGCCGACCAGTTCGACCTTCTGCTTTACCAGCGCCGCGCGCTCTTCCTTACTGCGGTCCTTGTGGACGGCATCAACCGCGAGCGCGACGTTCTTTTCCACGGTCAGCCAGGGGAACAGCGAGTAGGACTGGAACACCAGCCCCCGGTCCTTGTCCGGCCCCTTGATCTGCTGGCCGTGGAGCAGGATTTCCCCGGCATCGGGCTGGATCAGCCCGGCAATCGCGGAAATCAGCGTGGTCTTGCCCGCCCCGGAGAAGCCGAGGATGGCGATGAACTCGCCCTCCTCCACATCGAGATCGATGCCGTCGAGCACTTGCGTCACGCCGCCGGTCTGGCCGGTATAAGACTTGGAGACACCCTTGAGCGAAAGGATCGTGGTCATGGCGTGATCCTCCTCAGACCGTGCGGTTGCGGCTGGCGAACTTCTCGACGGCCATCATGATCCGGTCGAGCAGGAAGCCGATCAGGCCGATGACGATGACGGCGAACATGATGCGGGCGAGCGACTGGCTGGAGCCGTTCTGGAACTCGTCCCACACGAACTTGCCGAGGCCCGGATTCTGCGCGAGCATTTCCGCCGCGATCAGCACCATCCAGCCCACGCCCAGCGAGAGGCGCATACCGGTGAAGATGTACGGCAGCGCGCTGGGCAGCACGAGCCTGGTCAGCTTGGCGAACCAGCCGAGCTTGAGCACGCGGCCCACGTTCAGCAGGTCCTTGTCGATCGAGGCGGTGCCGACGGCGGTGTTGATCAGCGTCGGCCAGAGCGAGCAGAGCATCACCACCACGGCCGAGATCACGAAGCTCTTGGCCAGCATCGGATCGGCGCTGGTGATCGTGGCCGAAACCACCATGGTCACGATCGGCAGCCAGGCAAGCGGGCTGACCGGCTTCATGATCTGCACCAGCGGATTGATCGCGGCGTTGAACATCGGCGAGAGACCGGCGGCGAGCCCGATCGGCACTGCGAAGAGCGTGGCCAGAACGAAGCCCAGCGCCACCGTCTTGAGCGAGGTGAAGACCTGATCGAGGAACGTCGGCGGCCCGGCGTAATCGAAGGCCATGGCCTGCGTCCCGGCAGCGATGCGAGCATCCTGCGCCGCATAGAATTCGGCCTTGGCCTCGTTCGAGGCCTGCCATTCGTCATAGAGCGCCACGCCCTGCCCGGCGACTTCCACGGGACCGGGAAGCGCGCCGAGCGAGGTGTCGACCTGCGGAGCGAGAACCGCCCACAGAGCCAGAAACGCCACGATGCCAAGCAGTGGCGCCAGGAACGCCTTGCCGTATTTCGAGACAACCGCCTGCATGTTCCAGGCGGGGGCCGCCGGTGCGCCACCTTTTGCGCCCTGTTCCGGCTGCGAACTGGTCTGCGTCACCTTGCTCTCCGTCTGGTCCTGCGCCGAACCCGCTTCGGGGCTAACCGGCTCTATGTCTGCAAATGCGGTTGCCATCGAAATTCTCCTTTGAGAAGGAACTGGACGATCAGCCGCCGGTCACGCCCGAAGCGGTGACTTTCTGGCCCTGCTTAAGGCCGATCTTGAGCGACTGGATATAGGCGTTGGGCTTGTGCCCATCGTAAGGCACGTGATCGAGGAAGCCGTTGTCGACCGGCTTGAACCCGTCGGTTTCAGGCACCGAAGCGGCCGGGATCACCTTGTCCGAAACCAGCTTGTTGGCGGCGGCAAGGTAGAGGTCCGGGCGATAGACCGCCTTGGCCTTTTCGACGTACCAGCTATCGTCATGATCGGCGGGGATCTGGCCCCAGCGGCGCATCTGGGTCATGTACCAGATGGCGTCCGAGTAGAACGGATAGCCCGCGTATTTGTCAAAGAAGATGTTGAAGCCCGGCGCGGGGCGGGTGTCGCCCGGCTCGAACGTGAACTTGCCGGTCATCGAGGCGGCGATCACTTGCGCATCGGCGCCCACATAGTTCGGCTGGCTCAGGATCTTGACCGCCTCGGCGCGGTTCTTGCCGCCGTCGGCATCGAGCCACTGCTGGGCCTTGATGATCGCGCGCAGCATGGCCGCGGTGGTGTTCGGGTACTTTTCGGCGAAGTCCTTGCGTATGCTGAAGACCTTTTCCGGATTGTCATGCCAGATGCCGTCGTCGGTCACGACCGGAACGCCGATCTTCTTCTGCACGGCAGCCTGGTTCCACGGCTCGCCCACGCAATAGCCCTCGATGGTCCCGGCTTCGAGCGTGGCCGGCATCTGCGGGGGCGGCGTGACCGAGAGCTGCACGTCGGCATCGGTCGTTCCCTTGATGTCGCCGGGCAGATAGTAACCCGGGTTCAACCCGCCAGCAGCCAGCCAGTAGCGCAACTCGTAGTTGTGCGTCGAAACCGGGAAGACCATGCCCATGTTGAAGGGCTTGCCCTGCTGCTTGTAGCTATCGACGATCGGCTTGAGTGCTGAGGCCGAGATCGGGTGCGTGGGCTTGCCGTCCGGCCCCTTGGGCAGGGTCGGCTCCATCTGTGCCCAGACCTTGTTCGACACGGTGATGGCATTGCCGTTGAGATCGAGGCTGAGCGGGGCGATCAGGTCCGCCTGGGTGCCGATGCCGAGCGTCGCCGCGATCGGCTGGCCCGCCAGCATGTGGGCGCCGTCAAGCTGGCCGCCGATCACGCCGTCAAGCAGCACCTTCCAGTTCGCCTGCGGCTCCAGCGTGACGTTGAGGCCCTCCTCTGCGAAGAAGCCCTTTTCCTTGGCGATGGCCAGCGGTGCCATGTCGGTCAGCTTGATGAAGCCCAGCTTGAGCACGGGCTTTTCGATGGCCCCCGCAGCCGAGGCAGCCTTGAGCGCCTCACCCGAAGGCGCCTCGCTCTTGCTGCCGCAGCCCGCGAGCGCAACGCTCGCCATCAGCGCAACAACCGCCGCGCGCCGTGTGAAACCGAACCCCCGATCCATGCTCATCGAAACCAACCCCACGTCCGAACGGCAAACGCAAAAAACCGCCTCGACACACATCCGGGCAGGATGTCATCGGGCGGCCACGTTGCCACTGATTGCTGAAAGCGCAGACCGGTCCTGATCCGCTCCCGTCCTTGGGAGCCAACCGGCTTGCGTTGCGTGTTGTTTAAGCGATTCGCGCCTCTCGCGTAAAGCCCCTTTTCGCAGCGCAGCACAAAAGGCCTGTCAGGGCAGGCGCGAAATGTACCCTTCGATATCGTTCGGATCGAACACCATTCCGTCAAAGAAAGTATTCTTTTCCAGCGTCATGGAGCCCTGTTGCGTGCCCACCACGGTGGCCGATGCAAGGCTGCCTTCCACTTTCGAACTGGCGCCCGGAAGCGGCGCACCGGTGCCCAGGAGTGCACTGCGGTAAATGTCCGGGCGGAACACACCGGCGGCCTTGCGGCACTCTTCCGCATCGAAAGGCGTGCCGCCCCAGCGCACCATCTGGGTGTAGAGCCATTCCGCCTGGCTGACCCAGGGAAAGTTCGCCGCCTCCCGGTGCTGGAACATGAAATCGGGATAGTGGACGAGCGGCCCATCACGCGCGATCAGCAACTGGTCCGAAATGGCGTGGCGGATCAGTTCGGCGGAACCGTCAAGATATTCGGGCCGCGCCAGAATCACGGCATTCGCGTCCCAATTGGCCGGATCGACGAAATGCGCACCCGCCTTGCACAGGGCCCGGATCAACCGCTCCACGCTGTCACGCTTTTCCGCCAGAACGCTTTCGCGCAAGGCCAGCACCTTTTCCACCCCGCGCCGCCAGATCTGCGCCGTGGAGAGCACGATCTCACCCGCGCCCTGCTCCACCGCAACGCTGTTCCACGGCTCGCCCACGCAGATCCCGTCCACTTCGCCCTGCTTCAGCGCATCGGCGCAGAACGGCGGCGGAACCGTCGAGATATCAACGTCATGATCGGGCCGGATGCCACAGGCGGCCAGCCAGTAACGCAGCATGTAATTGTGGCTGGAATAGCGGTGGACCACGCCGAACGTCAGCGGCCGCCCGGCCTTGCTGCGCTCTTCGGCAATCGCCTTGAGCGCGGCGCCGGTTTCGGCAGGCGTGCCCATCCCGCCCTCCGGCCGGACCTGCCGCGCCAGTTCCGGGCGAAGCGTGATGGCATTGCCGTTCAGCCCCAGCACGAACGGTACCGACAGCGGCTGCGCCGGGCGCCCCCGCCCCAGCGTGGCGGCAATCGCCAGCGGCGCCACCAGATGCGCCGCATCGCTATGCCCATAGAGCAGCCGGTCGAGCACCGTCGCCCAGCTCATGTCCTTGACGAGCCGCAGCGAGACGCCTTCCTCCTCGGCAAAGCCATGCTCATGCGCGAGGATCGGCAGACAGGCATCGACCAGAGGCAGAAAGCCGATTGTCAGTTCGGTGCTCACGTCGCAAAATCCCTCAGATTTTCGGGCTTCATCAAACGTTTCCCATAAGATTGTGGGCCGTCACGATGGCCTCGGCAATATCGGCTATGCGCTTACCCTGGTTCATCGCCGCCTTGCGCAGCTCCGCATAGGCCTTCGGTTCGGGCAGCCCGCGGCTGTCCATCAGGATGCGTTTGGCCTTGTCGATCGTCTCGCGCTCGGCCAGCTTGCCCTTCGCTTCGGCAAGATCGTTCTGAAGCCGCGAGAAGGCATTGAACCGGGTAACGGCCAGATCGAGGATCGGCCGGATACGCCCGGCGGCGAGCCCGTCCACGACATAGGACGAAACCCCCGCATCGACCGAAGCGACAATCGATTCGTCATCGGATTCATCCACGAACATGGCGATCGGGCGCTGCAACGCGCGGCTGACGGCGAAGTATTCCTCCAGCACGTCGCGCGAGGGGTTGCCCAGGTTCATCAGCACGATATCGGGATCGATCTCCCCGATCCGCGCCAGCAGCCCGCGCCTTTCGGTGATGACGAACAGCTCGCAATCATCGAGCGCGGCAATCCCCTCCTGAATGATGGAGGCGCGCGCGGCGCTTTCGTCGATGATGGCAATGCGCATAGGCGTTCCTTGTGGCGGGCGGCAGGCACTGTGGCAAGAGGCCGCCCCTTCTTCCCGCCCGGGCGGCACGTGTCTTCGCGAAGGCGTCAGGTCCGCGTTGCATCCGAAACGGGTCCAGTTGCGATAACCGCCTTGCGCCTCCGCAGGTTACGTCTTCGCCCGACAGACAACGCCCGCCCGGCCAGAGCGATCCCGGGCCCCGGAGTGAGACCTTGCGAGACACTGCACGCCTGCCCCGCGCCCGCGCGAAAGTTCCGCCCTTCCGGCACCGGAGCGGGCATGCTTGATCCGGCGCCTTCCCGGCCAAACGGCCTTGTCGTTGTCCTGGGGGGCGGGATCGCCGGGCTGGCCGCGGCCAGCAGGCTGAGCCAGGCCGGCCTGCGCGTGCTGGTGATCGAGCGCGAGAGGCAAGGCGGCGGCCAGCACCGCGGCTGTGATATCGGGCCCTATACCTTCGATGCCGGATCGATCTTTTACGAACGCAGCGCCGCGCTGTTCGATCTGGCGCCGGGCTTGCGGGACTTGTGCCCTGCCGTCACGCGGGTCCAGCGCCGGATCACGCCCGGCGGCGCGATCCGGCACTATCCCTTCGATCCGCGCGAATTGCTGGCCCGGCGCGTTCCGGATCTGCTGCACGCGATGGCGGATCTGGCATGGTCACGGCTGACGGTGCGCCGGAACGGCACGCTGGATGCGATCTGCCGCCAGCGGCTGGGCCGTCACTTGTTCGAGAGCACGGGACTGGCTGCCTATATCGCCCGGTTTCACCATGAACCGCCCGGCAGCGTGGACGAATCCTTTTTCTTTCACCGCATGGCTTACGTGGCGCGGGCCACACAGCCTGCCGCGCTGGCGCGCATGGCCCTGCGCGCCGCGGCCGGGCAGCCTGCGGGAGCCCGCATCCGCCCGCCGCTCCATGTCCGGCCAAGAGAAGGCTTCGCGCCGCTTTTCGCGCGCATCACCGCGCATCTGGCCGGGCGCGGCGTCCAGTTCCGGTTCGGGGAAGAGCTGTTTGCCCTGCGGCGCGAAGGCCGCTTTTTCCTCCTGTGCACGACAGCAGGCACTTTCCACGCCGAAGCGGTGGTCAGCACGATCCCCCTCGACACGCTGCACAGGGCCCTGTTCGCCACCGGCAGCGGGCTGGTGTCGCTGGACATGACCGCCCTGTTCGTATCGGCGGCGCGGCTTTCCCCGCAACTGGGCAACGTGCTCTACAATTTTGACGGCAAGGGTCTGTGGAAACGGGCCACGATCTATTCGCGCATATATCCCCAGGAGCACGAAAGCCGCGAGTTCCTCACCGTCGAAGCCATGATCCCGCAAGACGCCAGCCCCGCCCCCGGTGCCGTTTTCGCAGACTTCCAGCGCCACATGGAAGGCCTGCGTCTGGCGGATGGCCTGGTGCTGGAAGGGCATGCCCATGCCGGGAATGCCTATCCCCTCTACACACCGGGATCGGGTGCCGTGACCGGACAGATCCTGCGCCGGATCGAACGGGCGGGGATCGTGCTCGCGGGCCGCCAGGGCCGTTTCGAATATCTGCCCACGTCCAGCAGCGTGATCCGGCGCGTGGCGGAAGAACTGGACAGTGCCCGCCTCCTGTCCGCCGTTTGCGGGCCAACAGCATGAGACAGCGATGAAATCTCTCTCTTCCAGCGAAACCAGCCCGGCGGCGGATGGCCGCGTCCTGTGGCATGCCTTTCCCGACGCCCTGTGGGGATCGCGCGAACAGCCCCGGCGCAGCGGCGCCCGGGTGCGCGTGTTCAATGTCAAATACAGCCCGAACCTGGGCGACGGGCTGCTCAGCGAATGCCTCGAACAGGCGCTGATCGACTGCGGAACCGCGCCCGGCACATGCTCGGTGGACCTTGCCGGGCGGACGGAGTTCGGAGCTGGGGCCGCGAACCGCGCGGCAACGATGCGCCTGCTCGATGCCTTCCCTCCGGCCCTGCGGCGGCTGGCGGTGCGCGCGCCGCTGGCGGTCCAGTCCCGCCGGGTCTGGCGGCCGCACTACCGGCGCGCGCTGGACAGTGCGGACTGCGTGGTGATCGGCGGCGGCAACCTGATCACCGATCTCGATCTCAACTTTCCCACCAAGATCGCCCTCGTCGTGGAAGAAGCCGCGCGGCGCGGCCTGCCGGTCTTCATCCATGGCTGCGGCGCCGCGGGAAACTGGAGCCCGCGCGGGCGGGCGCTGCTGGAAAAGACCCTGCGCCACGGCGCGATCCGGCGCGTCTTCGTCAGGGACGAGCGCTCACGGCAGGTCTGGAACGATCTGGCCGGGAACGCCTTTGGCCTCGAAGCCACGCTGGTGCGCGATCCCGGGCTGCTGGCCGCGCAGCGTTACCGTGTGCAGGGCCGCCGCCAGAACGATACAGAGGGCCCGCCGGTGATCGGCCTCAATGTGACCAGCCAGCTCGCCTTGCGCTATCACGCAGAGCACGCGCCTTCCCCGCAGGCGCTGGACGCATGGTACATCGGCCTGGCGCGCGCCCTGATCGCGCGGGGCAACCGGGTCATCGTCTTCACCAACGGCTCTCCTGAAGACCGCGCCTGCGCCCAGCGGCTGCAACCGGCATTCCGCGCGCTGGGCAGCGCCGTCAGCTTCGCCGCGCCCGGCACGCCGGAGCAACTGGTTCGCCTGATCGCCAGTCTGGACGCGCTGGCCGCGTTCCGCATGCATGCGGTGATCGCCGCCTATGCCTGCGGCGTGCCGTTTCTGGCGCTGGCGTGGGATCCGAAGCTGGATGCCTTCGTCCGTTCGGTTGACCGGGAGGACTGGCTGTGCCGCCCCGTCCGCACATCGGGCGAAGCAGCAGCGGTGCGGCTGCGCGAAGCCATTCGCCGCCCCGTCCCCGATGAGGAGCGCAACCGGATCGTGGCCGAAGCGCGCGCGGGCGTCGCCATGCTGCAGGACGAGATCGCCCGCGCGCTCCTGCCGTCATGACCGGGAAGCGCGGCATCGGAGGCTGGAGCTGGGGCTGGATCGCCGCCTATGCCGCCGTGGGCGCGATGGCCGGAGCCGCATCGCGCCTGATCGCGGCAGACGCACCGCCGCCTCCACCGATCCAGCTCGGGGCCTCCTCCAACTTTTCGCAAGGCTGGAACCCGCAGACGGCGCAAGCCGCGCTTGGTCTGCCGGTGCCGCGCCTGCGCGACAGCATCCGCTGGGCCAGCGTCGAAAAAACAGCCGGACACTACAGCTTCGACAGGCCAACCACCGCCTGGCCCGCCTATTTCGCCAACAGCAAGGTGCGGATCACGCTGACGCTCAACTGGGGCAATCCGCTCTACGACGGCGGCGAGACGCCGCACTCGCCCCGGGCGCTGGCGGCTTTCGGCCGGTTCGCCGCCGCCGCCGTGCAGCGCTATCCGCAGATCGACACGCTGGAAATCGGCAACGAAATCAATGGCGGCAACTTTGTCTCAGGGCCGGTGAAAGCGGCTGGGCTTGCCAAACGCGGGCCCTATCACCTCGCCATGGTGCGGGCCGCCGCGCAGGCCGTGCGCCGGGTGCGGCCGGACGTGCGGGTGCTGGGCGGCTCCACCCATTCGCTGCCCGCCGGTTTCCTGTGGCCCTTGCTCGACCTGCCCGGCGCCGGTGCGATAGAGGGGCTGGCGGTCCATCCCTACACCACGCCCATCGATCAGTTGCCCGCGCAGATCGGCCTGCTGCGCAGCCATGGCCCTGCCGCGCGCCTGCCGCTGCACATCACCGAGTTCGGCAGCCAGGATCCGCTCCGCGCCGCTGACGATCTGGTCCGCGCTTATGCCACCCTTGCCGCACTGGGCGCGGCCGAAATGGACTGGTATCCGCTCAACGAACGCGGTGACGGGCTGGTGCCGCTGGTCCGGCGCAACGGCACCCTGACCGGCGCGGGCCAGGCTTTCCGCTTCGTTCAGGACCGGCTGGCGGGACGGCGCGCACGCGATGCCAGCCCGGACCGGTTCACATTCGTGTACAAGTTCGGCCGCAGGATCGCCGTCGTCTGGGGCGCACAGCGCGCCGTCAGCATCGATCCCGCCACCGTCACGGCCTTCGATGCCACCGGCGCCCCGCTCGACCCCCACGGGCTGAGCTTGCGGGAAAACCGGGCGCTAGTGCTGATCGGGCGCAAGCCGCTGACGCAGGACGCGATCCGGCTAGGATGCAACCCGCTGGTGGCCGACAGCTTCTATCAGTTCGGCTATCCCGCTCCGGGGCAGTTGCGCGCGCCGGGTGACGGGTTCGACCGTTTCGCCAGTATCGCCAGGCACCCTGTTCCGTTCGAAGTCATGCCCGGCCAGCAACGGACGAGCGTTCCCTGGACGCCCTATCTGGGACGCAGCGGCACGCGCGCCCTGCGGCTCACGGCGGATACCGTACTGCCCGCCGTCACCGGGCCGGACAGCGCCGTGGTCCTGCGCCATACCGCGGCGCGCACCGCGCGGCTGCACATCGTGGCCGATTTCAAGGTATCCCCCAAAAGCACAGACGGCATTCTGGTGTCGCTCCTCCGCAACGGGCACACTATGCTGTCCCGCGCCGGAACCGCACCGGGCGGCATCGATCTGAAGCTGAACCTGCGCAAAGGCCAGACCGTGGCTTTCGCCATATCCCCCGGCGCCACTCCGCGTGGCGACACGACCCGTTACCGCATCCGGATCTTCGATGAAGGCCGGTGCCGATGACCGCCCTTCAACACTGTATGGCCGCCCGCAATTCCCTCCCGGCTCCGCCCGGTTCCGGTCCGGGAATGCGCGCCAGATACATGGAGGTGCGCGATGTGCTATGTCCAGACCACTCTTCCCGTCGACGGGACGATGCTGCCGGGGATCTATTTCTACAACGATACTTACGAGAAAAAGCAGTGGTATCTTGACGGCTCGGCGCTCTCCCCGCTGAGCATAGACGCTTTTCCGGTCTGGGCCGATTACACCGGCACGGGCGTGAAGATCGGTGTTATCGATTCCCAGATCGACTTCCGCCACACGGACCTGCAACAGGCCTACGATACCGCGCTGGACTACAATTTCGTGCTGGGCACCGGCGATGTCTCGATCGATGACGATAACGTGCCCTACTACCACGGCACCGCCGTTGCCGGGATCATCGCGGCAGAGGCCGGGAACGCTTACGGCATCGCCGGTATAGCCTCGGGCGCCACGCTGGTGGGCCTTGCGATCGACTACGAATCCAGCGAAGTGATCGGCCAGATTCTGGCTGCGCTGGAAGCCTCTGCCGAAACTGACGCAGTGAACAATTCCTGGAGTTTTTCCGCCCCGCTCGCGGATGATTTCAACCGCTATCCCGAACTGGGGGAAGCGCTGGAATATCCGGTAGTCAACGGGCGCGGCGGGCTTGGCACCACGGTCGTATTCGCAGCGGGCAACGCTTACTCCGAAGGCTCGTCCAACTACCACAATTTCCAGAACTCGCCCTATACCGTTGCCGTGGGCGCGGTGATGCCGGACGGCAACCCGGTGCCATGCACCAGCCTGGGCGCCAATGTTCTGATCTCCGCCGCTGGCTATGACGTGTACACTACCACGCTGAAAGGCCGCTTTGCCGCCTATGCAGGCACGTCCTTCGCCGCCCCTGCCGTCACGGCCGCCGCGGGCCTTGTGCTGCAGGCCAACCCGGAGCTGGGCTACCGCGATGTCCAGCAGATCCTGGCCTATTCGGCCCGGCGCGAAGGGCTGTCGGACGCGGCCAGTTTCGGGGACGGCTGGCGCACCAACGGCGCCGCCAATTTCAACGGTGGCGGCCTGCATTTCAGCGACACCTTCGGCTATGGCTTCCTCAACGTGCACGACGCCGTCCGGCTGGCGGAAACCTGGAGCGGGCAGCACACGTATGCCAATCTGGCCCGCATCACCCAATCGGTGCAGATCGACGGCGAGCTGGTGGCAGGTTCAGCCGACCATGTCTCGGCCCAGATCACACTGGACCAGGCGATTGCCATCGAGCACGTCCAGCTTTCGCTCGACCTGCGCTGGGTCAACACCGGCGATCTCGATATCTACCTGACGTCGCCCGATGGCACCGCGGTGCGCCTCGCCTATGACCTGCCTTATGACGAACGCGCCGGAAGAATGCGCGATTTCACCTTTTCCTCGGTCGCCTCGATGGGGGAGCAGTCCGCCGGAATCTGGACCATAGACGTCTACAACCGCAAACCGGATGCCACCGAAAAGGACGGCTCACCGATGACCGGCCTCCTGCAGGATGCGACCCTGACGGTGCTGGGCAGCGATGACGGCATGGCCGACGATACTTACATCTACACGGACGAGTTCGGCACGCTCTACAGCGCCGCAGCACTTGCCGCGCGCAGCGTGCTCGATGATACGGACGGCGGCAACGACACCATCAATGCCGCCGCCGTCACATCCGGTTCGGTGATCGATCTTTCCGGGGCATCGCCCAGCATGATCGCGGGCGTCACGCTCTCGATCACGCCGGGCACGATCGAAAACGCCTTCGGCGGCGATGGCGGCGACGCGCTGACCGGTTCCGTGCTGTCCAACCGGCTGAGCGGCGGGCGCGGCGATGACACGATCTATTTCAGCTTCGGAAACGACACGCTGGACGGCGGCGAGGGCAACGACAGCCTGGTGGTAAATGCCAGCTTCGGCAGCATCACCGGGGCTGTGAATACAGGCGGCGAGGTGGCGATTTCCCTCCGGACGGGCGAGGTTTCGACCGTATCGCATATCGAAACGTTCATCTTTTCCGATGCGGTCTACACGCACGAAGAGATGCTGGCACTGCTGGCTTCAGGCGGCCCGCCGGACAATGCGATCTCCGGCACGGACGCGGACGATACCATCAAGGGCACCGCCGGGGCCGACCTGATCGAGGGGCTCGGCGGAGACGACCGCATGTCCGGCTATGACGGCGATGACGTCCTCAATGGCGGCAGCGGCAGCGACCGCCTGTCCGGCGGCGCCGGGCACGACACTCTGGATGGCGCCGCCGGAGACGACACGCTCTTCGGCGAGGCGGGGGACGACGAACTCTACGGGCTTGCCGGGGCCGATCTTATCAAGGGCGGGGCCGGGAACGACTGGATCGAAGGCGGTGCCGGACGCGACCGGCTCTATGGCGATGGCGGCGCGGATACGTTCGTGATCGATGCCGCGGACCTCGGCACGCTGGACATCATCTACGATTTCAGCGTGGCCGAAGGCGACCGCATCCTGATCACCGGCGCCAGCGGCAGCGCGGCTTTCAGCTTCGTGCCGCACGGCAGCAGCACCTATCTGGAAATGCACGCCGGTGGCGAGACGATCAATGCCGTCCGGATCAAGGGCGACGGTATCGAGGATCTGGGCACCAGCCTGACCATGAGCACGGTGGACGAAGGTATTCTCTGGGCCTGAAAGCCCGCACTCCGTGCCGCGCCGCCACAAGACGAGTCCATTTCGAACCAGACCGGACCCCGCCCCTTCCAAGCCCTTACATCTCAATCAAAATCCGCAATCGATTAAATAATAAAACATATGTAGATAACAATACCTACATTTACTCCAATACAGACGATATTAAATGGAACAAAATTGATATTGAACATTGGTGATGTTGCCAAAGCTTCAAAACACTCCCTATAAAAACGGTATCTCGAACAGAAATGCTCTTGCCGATAAAACGAACAGGGTGGCCGGCACCTTGTGTTCGAGAGGATTACTGGAAATCTGCCCTTCAAAACGGCACAGCAGACTGAAAGGAACCTCTAATGCCAGTGATTGGCCCAGATCCGACCGGCACGATCGTCAACGGCTCTTCCGACAGCGATGTCATTGATTCCGGCGGCGGCAACGATGCCGTTCACGCCTACGAAGGCGACGACACCGTATATGGCGGCGCCAACCGCGATCACCTCTACGGCGAAGACGGGAACGACTTCCTCGACGGCGAAGGTGAAAACGACAAGCTCTACGGCGGCGCCGGTGACGACACCCTCGTCGGCGGCGGCCAGAACGACCGTCTCTATGGCGGCGACGGGGACGACATCATCAATGGCGGCGACGACGACGACGTCCTGTTCGGTGACAACCCATCCGACGGGAACGACAACGAAGGCGGGCACGATATCTTCCTGTTCGACGGAGACGACGGGAACGACAAGGTCTTCGATTTCGAACACGGGATCGACAAGGTCCATCTCCTCGGCGACGACCTGTCCTATACGCTGGACTACACCAATTCCGGCAACACGGTGATGACCTGGGGCGCCACCACCGTCACCTTCTACGACGAAAAGCTCGACGCGTCGGACATTCTCGTGGTCTGACGAAACGCGGTCATTCCCGGGAACGGCAACGATGGGGCGCGGTCATGGCCGCGCCCCATTTGTCATGGGAAAGCGGGCTGGAGACAGGCAGTTTTCATCCGTTTTGGCGCACTGTCTCCGGTCAGGATTCCGGCTTCCGGGGCGCCTCGGCGGCGACCGCGCACTGCCGCCTCCATGAAACCCCGGTCATTCCCGAACATACTCGTTTTCCGCCCCCGGCCCCTTCCCGATAGGCTCCGGCGCAGGCCATTCCCCCATAGCGGAGGCGCGTTTTGAATTCCCACACGGCAAGTCACCGTGCAGACATCCCCGCCGTTTGCGAAACGGCGGGTGATCCCGGCACCGCCCCCAATCTCTTCATCATCGGCGCATCCAAAGCGGGATCGAGCGCGCTGCATGCCTATCTGGACGCCCACCCCGGCATCTGCATGAGTTCCGAGAAGGAACCTTGCTATTTCACCGATCAGGAAACCCTGCGTGCCGCCTGGCCGGTCATGGCCCGAACGCCCTGTTCGCATGACTGGCAGGCCTATCTCGCTCTCTGGCGCGGCGGAGAAAACGCACGGTATCGCGGTGAGGGCAGCGTCTATTATTCCCAGGCGCCGCACCGGGGCAACGCGGCCGCCCGTATCGCCAAGACCTGCCCCGGCGCGCGGATCATCTACACCGTGCGGGAACCGGTAACGCGCGCCATCGGGCACTATTGGCAGCGCTACAAGGAGTTCAAGGAACCGCTGCCGCTGGCGGAGGCCGTCCGCGAAAATCCGCTCTACCGGGACACCTCCGATTACGCCCTGCAACTGCAACCCTATCTCGATCACTTCGCGCCATCGCAGATCCATGTGATCGTGGCCGAGGAACTGCGCGCCCACCGCCGCGAAGTCATGGCCCGTTGCATCGCCTGGCTGGGGCTCGATCCGTTCGAATATGGCGAGGGCCAGCTTGCCGACCGGCACCGCTCTCCTCCGACCAGCCGCCAGCCCCGCTTCGCACGCGTCGAGCAGATACGGGATTCCGCCCTTTGGGCCATGGCACGCAGGCACCTTCCCGCGGGACTGATCGCGCGCCTGCGGCAGGCATCGACGCGCACGTTCGACAAGGCCGAAGTGGACGAAGGGCCCGCACGGGCCTGGCTGACAGACTATCTTGCCCCGCGCCGGACGGCTTTCGAGGCGCTGATCGGACGGTCCATCCCGGCCTGGGATAATGCCTGACCGGATAATGCCTGACCGGATAGCGGTGCGATGAATGCCGTCCCGATCGTGCTGTTCTGGGCGCTGGCCGTGTGGGGGCTGCTCAGCCGCAAGCCGGTGCTGCTCTATCTGTTCTTCGCCACGATGCCGGTGGGCGCCTTTGCCGTGATCCCCACGGCCCTGACCGGAGGGCTGACGTTCACCGCAACGCCCATCGTCTCGCTGCTGCTGATCGGCCGGACGTTCTTCGACCGCACCGGCCCCGCCGCCTTCCTGTCGCTGGCCGTACTGCCGGGGCGGCTGATGCTGCTGACGCTGTTCTGGCTCACCGCCGCGCTGTGCACGCTGTTCCTGCCGCGCCTGTTCGCCGGTTCGGTGATGATCGTGCCGATGCGCGGCATCGTGAGCGCCCCTTCCCCGCTCTTTCCCAGCACGCAGAACATATCGCAGTTCGCGTATCTCTCGATCTCGGTCTTTTCCGTCTTTGCCTTTGCCCGCATGCTGCAGCCCGCCGCGATGCGCCAGCACGCCTTGCGCGCGATGTGCCTGGGCGGGTTCGTGACTATTGCGACGGGGCTGCTCGACTATGCCAGCCAGTTCCTGCCGATCTCGCCCCTGCTGGAACCGTTCCGCACGGCCAGCTATTCGCTGCTCACCGATATCGAAGTGCTCGGCGGAAAGCGCGTGGTCGGCCTGATGCCCGAAGCCTCCGCCTTCGGCGCGCAATGCCTGGCTTTCCTGAGCGCCCTCTATTTCTACCGCCGGGCCATGGATTCCGACAGGCTGCGCGACATTCTGGTGCCGGCTGCCATCGGCCTGCTGGCGCTCTGCGCCTGGCTGTCGACATCCTCGGGCACGCTGGTGGGCGTGGCCCTGTTCGTCTGCGTCGCCGGGCTGGAATGGCTGGCCCGTATCAACACCCCGGAAGGCAAGGAGGCCGTATACCGGCGCGGGCTGGGCGGTGAAATGTCCGTCACGGTGCTGGCCGTAGCGGCCGTGGCTGTCATGACCATCCTGCAACCGCAAATCCTCGATCCCGTCTATGCGCTGGTGCAGCGCATGGTGCTGGAAAAGCAATCGTCGAGTTCGTTTACCGAGCGCGGCATGTGGCGCTCGACCGCGCTCGCCAGCCTGATCCACACCCACGGCTTTGGCGTGGGCCTGGGCAGCACGCGTTCGTCCAGCAGCGTGGTGGGCGTGTTCAGCAGCACGGGCGTGGCGGGCGGCGTGCTGTTCTATGCCTTTGTGCTGCAATGCATGCTGCGCCGGGTGCGCGGCGCCCCGGCGGAATCCCAGTTCATCCTCTCCGCTTTCCGCTTTTCCTACATTCCGCCTTTCGTGGTGTCGCTGATGGTGGGCGATGCGGACTTCGGCGGCATGGCAGCCTTCGGCTTCGGCATTGTCACCGCCGTCGCCATCGCCCAGCACCGCGAGACGGAACGGACAGCGCCGGCGTCCGGCTATCTGCTTCCGGCATAGCAGGGCCCGTGCGGGGTGGCGGCAATCCTCCCTGTTCCCGAAGGGGATGGGGAGGTGTCGCGCACGAAGTGCGTGACGGAAGGGTTTTCTCCCCCTCCACCACCCGCTTCGCGGGCGGTCCCCCTCCCCGTCGCTGCGCGACAGGGAGGATTGGCAACGGCAACTCGTCATCCGAAGCTGCCCCCCTCACTCTCCGGACAATTCCTTCTCGAACGCCTGGCGCCGCAGGCCGATCAGCCAGAACAGCCCGAACAGCAAGAGCCAGACCGGCCAGAAAAACCCGTCACGCAGATCGCGGCGCCAGCGCCCCGGCACGGGCACCGGCCCCTGAATGCCGGAAAACCACCATGCGGCGGTCAGCCAGCCGCCCAGATAGATCGCCGCGAAGACAAGAAAAGCATCCACCATCGCTACCCCATCACATGTCCAGAATCCGGCGCGGATCGACGCGGCCGCGCAGGCAGTCGATCACGGCCAGCATATTGCCCGCCAGCCGCCCGCGCCGGTCGATCGCCGGTTCGGGCCTCACGCTGCGCAGCACATTGACGAACAGGTTCTTCGTCACCAGCCGGTTGGCGAAATCGGGCCGCATCGTGCCCTTGCGCTTCAGATAGACGATGTTCGCCACTTGCGAATAGCCGAACCGGCGCCCCGATGTGCGCCCCCCGCTGAAGCCGAGATGCACCCCGGTAACGCGCGGCGAAGCGATCATCCGCCCCCGGCGCCCGAGCCGGTTGGTGTAATCGACATCCTCCTGCCAGCCATAGAGCGGCAGGTTCTCGTCAAAACGCAGGCCATGGGCGGCGGCGGCGCGGACCGCCATGTTGCATCCGTAGAGTTCATGACGCTCCGTCATCTCTGGCGGGAAACGGTGCGGGCGGCTGGCGATGATCTGTTGTGCCTGCTCGATGGAAAAGCCCCCGCACTGCACCCCGTCCGCCAGCAGATCGCCAGTGATGCCCACCAGATCCGGGTCCGCTGCGAACAGCGCCTCAACCTGGGCGAGGTAATCGGGCGCGGGAATGAAATCGTCGTCGAGAAAAACGATCACATCCGCCCGCCCCTCCAGCGCCGCGAGCGCATGGTTGCGCTGGCGGCACGATCCTTTTTCGGAAAACAGGATCTCCGGCGAACCGCGCGCCAGTTCCACGCCCGCCACGTCCTGCGGCGTGACGCTGGCGACGACGATGCCGTCCGCCGGGCGGGTCTGATCCGCCAGCATATCCACCGTGCAGCGCACCAGACCGGCGCGCCCCACCGTTGCGATGAGAACGAAAATCCGCGCCACGCCTTTGCTCTCCCGTAAGGCCGCCATGGCTCAAGCCTCCTGCAGCGCCGGTGCCCGGCGCTGGAACTGCTGTTTCAGGAACCTGGCCAGCGCCTTTTGCAGGCGGCGTTCGATACCAAGCGCGAACAGGCCCGCCAGCAGCGTGCACAAGGCGGCCGCCACGATCACCGCCGGCGCAGGCGAAAGCCCGCTGCGATAGGCCACGCCCAGCAGGAAACCGCCGGTGATCTGGTTGATCAGATAGAGCGGATACGTCAGCAGCCCCGCAACCGTGGCAAACCGCGCAAACCGGCCCCCCGCGCCCACCCGCCGCAAAACACAGGCACTCATCACCAGCGTCGCCGCGCCCCACAGGCCAACGGCGGCAAAAGGCGTCTGCCCGAACCCGGAAACGCCCAGGCTGGACCGGGCCGCGTAGAATGTAGCGATCAGGCCCGCCAGAAAGTTCACCGCGAACAGCGCCGCGTGCACCTGCGGATTGCGGCGCATGAACAGCTGGTAGAGCGATGCCCCGGCGGCGAAATAGCAATTCGTCGAAACCAGCGTGACGCGCAGCTTGTAGGATGATGCGGCCTGCGCAAGCCCGTGCCCCGCGTGGCCCAGCGCCCCGGCCTCACCGGCCAGCACCGCGCCCCAGAACAGCACGTTGAACGCGCTCACCGCCACCAGAACTGGCGTGATGCGCCGTATCATGTCCATCCGGATCAGCACCAGCACCGCCGCGTAGAACAGGGCTTCCGCCACCAGCGTCCAGACCGCCCCGTCCACCCAGGGCCCGGCCGGAAACAGCACCATCGAGCGCAGCACCCGCACGGACAGTTCGCCCGGCGCCAGCACGCCGCGCGCCAGCACGATCGCGGCGGACAGGAGCGTGAAAAACCACAGCCCAGGCGCAATGCGCGTCACCCGCCCGATCAGGAACGCGGAGGCGGACTTGTTCTCCGCCGACATCAGGATGACGAAGCCCGATATCACGAAGAATATCTGCACGCCGATCCAGCCGGTGCTGGCCCAGCCGATGGCACCAGGAAAGGCCGCCGGATCGCCCACCACGGCCCTGATCCCGTGCGAATCCGGCGATTCCGCCCAGGACAGGAACACCAGATGATAGAACATGACGGCCTGCGCCGCGAGCAGGCGCATCACATCGAGCGTCGAAACCTCGCGCGTTCTCGTCCCTGCGATAAGGCTTTCCCGTGTCATAGCGCCTCCCCGTGTCTGCCGGTCCCTGCCGGCGCGCAGGCCGAAACGACCGCGCGGTAATGCGCGGCGATCTCTCCGGCCCAGTTTTCCTCGCTGTTGCACAGCGTGCGGTACGATGCGCTTCCGGCCAGAGACATGGCCGCGACGCGCGCGTCATCCGCGTGCAGATCCGCCATCACTTGCGCGAAAGCGGCGATATCGGATGTGTCTGCGGATACGCCGAACCCGGCCTCTGCGATCTCCCCCGCCACCAGGGCCCGGTTGCTGACGATAGCCGGAACCCCAGACCCGATCGCTTCCAGCGCGACCAGCCCGAAAGGCTCCGCCCAGCGGCTGGGCATGACGGCAAGCCGCGCCTGCGACAGCGCTCGCGCCACGCCCGCCCGGTCCTGCCGCCCTAGGAAGAGCGCATCGGGGTTCAGCGCGCGGATACGCTCCACCTCGCTGCCATCGCCCACGAATGTGATGGGCACCCCCGCCATGGCGGCGGCCCGCGCAGCCAGATCGGCGCCCTTCTCCACCGAGATGCGGCCGATGAACACGATGCCCCGGTTCCGTTCCGCCCGCACCCGCTCCGCACAAGGCGCAACCACCGGGTTGCGCACGGCGAAGAGCTGCTCCGGCGCCCATTGCCCGGCGGCGAAAGGCCCGGCCTGGCCGGGATGGATCAGCAGCATCCGGCTGGCCTGCGCGACCCCGCCCGCAAGGCCGCGCCGCAGCCCCTCACGCCCTGCCCGCCAGATCTTCTGCGCATAGGAAGACTTGTCGCACTGGCTGCGCAGGCACGCGCGGGACAGCGGCTCCAGCGTGCAATCGCGCTCGCTGGCGTAATCGAAGAAAGCGCCGTTGGGGCAGCAGTTGAAATAGTCGTGCCCGTGCAGGATCAGCCGCTCCTGCACGGGGCGCAAGGCGCCGAACACGGACGGAGTAAGGATCTTGGACCAGCCGTGCAGATGATAGACCGTCCCCGGCGTGTCGTTGCGCCGGATCCAGTCGCGCACGGCCAGAAACCCGCGCGGATTGCACAGCCCCAGCGTCAGGGCGCCGGGCGCGGAGCGGGCCAGCAGCGGCTTTCCGTGCAGGGGGATGAACTCCACATCGCGCCGGTGGAAATTGGCGCCATCGTCCCCTGCAAAGAACGTCACCGGAATGCCGCGCGCACGCAACTGGGCGATCAGCACCTGAACCAGATAGGAGGCCCCGCCCAGCGCCTCGCTGAAATCGTGGAACAGCACGGCGCGTTCCAGGTGGCCGGGAAGCGGAAGGGGATCGTGCCGCACCGCCCGCGCCCTACAGATACCGGGGGCCGATGCGGACGGTATCGCCCGGCAGCACCGATGCCCCGCTTGTCAGCTGGTAGGCGGTTTCCGAGGCCTCTCCGGCATGGCGTATCCAGACCACATGATCATTCGCGCGATAGGTAAAACCGCCCGCCTTGGCGACCAGCGCATAGACCGACATGCCGCCCGCATAGGCATATTCGCCCGGCTTCTGCACTTCGCCCAGAATGTAGATCGGGCGGTAATGCACCACGTCGAGACTGATCCGCGCGTTGCGGACATAGTCCCGCCGCAGCAGCGCCGCCAGCTCTCCGCGAAGCTGCGCCAGCGTCTTGCCCGCCGCCGGGATGTCTCCGGCTTCGGGCAAGGCGATCATGCCCTGATCGTTGATGACATACTGGCCCGAAAACCCGGCTTCGCGAAAGACATCGAGTTGAAGCGTATCGCCCGGCGCAAGGCGGTATTCGACGCGGTCGACGCTCGGCAACGTGCGGGTCGCGGTGGCCGCGCACCCCGCCAGCATCGCGCATCCCGCCAGAGCCCCCGCCGCAATCATGGCCCGAAACTGCATGTGCCCTCCCTTCGAGAAGAAAAACGCCGCCCTCACCCGATCACGCCACTTGCCGGGCCGGATCGGGCCGGTACGCGCCCAACGCTTCGAGGAACCCGGCGGCGAAAGCCTCGCGCGAAAACCGCGCCGCATTCGCCACCGCGTCTCCCGGGCGGAACTGCGGCAGCCACCCTTCGAAACGGGTCAGCGCCTCGCACAGCGCGTCCGCCGTCTGCTCGCCGAAAAACAGGCCGGTTTTCCCGTCGACAATCGAATCGGTGACGCCGCCGCGCCCATAGGCGATCACCGGGCGGCCGCTGGCGTTGGCTTCCACCGGAACGATCCCGAAGTCCTCCTCCGGCGTAAAAACCAGCGCCTTGCACGTGGCATAGGCTGCTTTCAGTTGATCGAACGTCAGCCGTTTGCGCACTTCCACGTTCGGCCCGGCGCGGGCGCTGATCGCCTTGAACATTTCCCCGTCGCCCACCATCAGCGCAGGCACGCCCAGCCGGTTGAACGCCTCCAGCGCCACGTCGGCGCGCTTGTAAGGCGTCATCTGGCTGACCCAGAGATAGCGGTTGGTGATCGCGGCGGACGGCGCGAACTCGTCCACCGCCACGGGCGGATGCACGACCCGCGCCTCGCGCCCCCAGACCTTGCGGATACGGCGGGCGATGAAGCTGCTGTTGGCAACGATCCCGTCCACCCGGCTGGCCGAACTGACATCCCACTGCCGCAGCCGGTGAAACATCGCGGGCATCGCCATCCGGCTGAGCCCCCCGGCGGATGCCTTGTAGTCCGGATAATGGTCCCACAAGTAGCGCATGGGCGAATGGCAGTAGCAAAGGTGCAAGGCATCGGGCCGGGTGATCACACCCTTGGCCGGGCCGGATTCGCTGCTGATCACCAGATCGTAGGCGCGCAGGTCCAGCTCCTCCAGCGCCATCGGCATCAGCGGCAGATACTTCTGGTAGTGCTTGCGCGCACCGGGCAGGCGGCCCACGAACGTCTCACGCACATGGGCCGCCCGGATCTTCTCCGAAACCTTGCCCGGATCGTAGACATGGGTGAACACGTCGGCATCGGGAAACAGGTCCAGCAGCCCTTCCAGCACACGCTCGCCGCCGCGCATGGCAATCAGCCAGTAATGCACCAGCGCCACTTTGGCGGGGCGGAACGAGGAGCGCTGCGTCATGTGTAATACCCCTGGTATTTCTCGTAGAAGCTGGCCGCATCGTTCCCGCCGAAACGCACCTGCTTTTTCATGTCGACCTGATTGAGGACCACGCCCAGCGACCGGATCGTGCGCGGCGGCAACTGGCGCATCGCCGCTTTCACCACCCGGTCCAGCGTCTTGCGCCACGGCACAACGAGCACCGCGCTATCCGCCAGCGCAACGATCTCACGCGATTCCGCGATCGGCAGGATCGGCGGGCAATCGAGCAGGATGACATCGAAATCCTCCCGCAGCCGCGCGATCACCCGGTGCAGGCCGCCACGCTCGGTCAGCCGTTTGCCTTTGGCGAAAGGCCGGGTGATGGGGATCAGCCGCAGCGGCGAATCCGGCTCCTCGTAAGGAACGGCAAGCCCGGTTTCGGATTGCAGCGCCTCGTGCAGCCCGGGCTCGCCAGCGGCCAGACCGAACTCTCTGCTGAGGTGCGCGCGGATCACGTCGCAATCGACCGCGACGACACGTTCGCCCGCCATGGCCAGAGCCCGGCCCATGCAGGCCGTGATCGTGGTCTTGCCTTCCCCGGGCACGGCCGACGTGATCGCAACGACCTTGCCCCCCGCCGAAGCGGCATGCCGGATGGAAACGATCACGTTGCGCAGCGCCTCGGCAAAGGCGCCGTCCGGGTAGTCGCGAACGGTATCGAGCGGCGAAGCGCCATGCGGCTGTACCGTGCGATAGGCAGGCACGAAGCCCAGCCCGCGAATACCCAGGCGGCTTTCGGCATCCTCCAGCGTGGTGAGGCCGTGATAGGACAGCTCGGAGGCGATCGCCAGAAACCCGCCGAGCAGCAGCCCGGCCGCAGCCCCCAGCGCCAGATTAAGCGGCAGGTTCGGCGAGACCGGCAGCACCGGCACTCCGGCAGGCGAAATCAGCCGGGCGGCAGGCTGCTCCGCCCCGCTGCCCGCGACCACTTCGTTGTAGCGTTCGAGGTAGGACTGATAGAGCGTCTGCGCCGCATCCGCGCGTTTTTCCAGATCGGCCAGCGCCACCAGCGCGCTGTTATCCGTGCTGAGCTGGGCGCGCGTGCCGCTGCGGCTGGCCAGCAGCGAGGAGAGCCGCTGGGCGGACGCCTGCGCGCGGGTTTCCAGCGCGCGGACCGAACGGTTCACTTCGCCCGCGATCTGCCGGTCGATATCGGCGATCTGGCGGCGCACCGTCACCAGATCGGGATTGTTGTCGAAATAGCGCTGCGAAAGATCGCGCTCCTTGACGACCAGTTGCGCGCGCTGCCCGCGCAAGGCGGCAACCGCTTGCGACGCCGCCGCCTCGCCCACGCTGTCCGCCCCGCCCGAATGCAACTGCCCGCGCGCGC
>NZ_JALHLG010000004.1 GCF_022832375.1 Novosphingobium beihaiense | reverse complement strand
CAGCGGAGCAGGATATGCCTCAATCTGAATCAGAAAAACTCTAGGTTGATGTCACCTGCCCACTTGCGGTTGGGCGTATCGGCCGTGAAATTGCCATCGAGCCAGTTAACCGCCACGCCCAAGCGATGGTGACTATCAATCAAACCGGCGTTCGCCGGTATCTAGGCCAGCCTCCTACAACTCCATTGTTATGTAAGGGTGGCCATAGCTGCCAAGGCTCAGGCTGGACTGCTCCGGGATGTGCGCCAACATCTTCATGTCCATGCGTGCCTGCCTGCTGATCTGGCGGGATCGACAGAACGATAGCTGCCGTGCTGATGTGCAGAACCCGACAGATCGTTTCCACTGGCCATACATGGCGCCAGCTATGGGCAATGGCTTACTTCACAGCCGCTGGCGAGCGAAGAACTGCGTAGCCCTTTTCTAGAATATCGCTCTCCTCCTTCAATGGGCAATATGCTTCCAAATGACCGGCACAAAACTTTGCAGATCCAAAGCTGACATGGCGGCCCTTGGCGAGAGTCCCATTTTGCCGCCGCCGCTCGCGCAGGAAATAGCGCAGCGGCGTTGGAGGGAATTTGTTCTGGTCAGATCAGGTCTGTCCACGTAGGCATTATTGGTAATGATATGGTCCGGAGTCTGGTAAGCAGAGCACAGAGGCGGATTTCGGCGTGTGGAGAGGCTTCATGGCGATGATGAGAACAATGGTGTCGGCGATTCTCCTGGGAACGAGCCTGGGGGGAGGCGTGGTTGCTGCTGTGGCGGCTCCGGCGGCGCAAGCTGAAGCCGCGCCGCGTCAGGCCGTGGAGCTGGCGGATGGATGGCGTTTCCGTTTCGGGGATGAGTCTGGCGCCGTCACCGGTCCGGGGTTCGATGATAGCGGC
>NZ_JALHLG010000039.1 GCF_022832375.1 Novosphingobium beihaiense | reverse complement strand
CAAAGCCACACGGCTAACCACCGCTTCATTTGTGCAACAAAGCCCCTCACCGAGCCGTTAAATCGGCTCTTCCTGGCAAAACGGCTTCCTTGTCGAGCCGTACAAGGGCCTGCGAGACAATGTTTTCCGACACCCGTTTGGCCGACGCCATGGGGACGCGGAATCCGTCACTTACTCGTCCAGGTCCAACCTTCTTGCGCCAGGGCTTGTTCGATCCATAACGCGACATGGCCCGACGGGCCGGAGCAGTACCAGTCCAGATAGTTTCCCTCTTCCCGTATCCATGCGACCATTTCGCCAGCGCCACGCAGAGAGTACGATACGGTACCTCCGTCCGGAGCGGTCCACTCGATATTGGCGATGGCCGACCACAGCTCCACGGCTGCGTGTCCGTCTGCACGGATACGGTCTCCGACAAGGCGGTCAACGGCGAGCTCGAACATCTTCCGATGCCGGAATATCCGGGAGCTTGCACCGGCCTCATTTGTCCCCATGTCCGTCATGACCGGCAAAACAACTCTTGCTGTACCAGCAAATGCTCCCGCTCAGCCGGACCGAAGCGCTGGACAAGAAACTCCACCTTCGCTCGCAATCTGAGCTGACGGTGGTCTCTTTTGCTCATCTCAAAACTGTCCCGCATCAATTCCTCCGTCTCGCCGGATATCTCATTTCCCGATAGGACTCTCGCCATACTTGCGCAGCACGTCATCGAACGCCTCGGCCATGAGGGCCTGCAAGTTCATACCGTGGCGGCGCGCGCAGGTATGCATGGCGAGCGACATTTCAGGCGAGAAGTAACCTGAGATCGCCTTGCGGCCGATACGACTCGCAGTTGTGGGCTGCGAGGACATAGCGGGCGGGTTGGCCGCAGTCTTGGGCGCCATTGCGGCCACCTTGTCCGAGAGATTGGCGAACCGGCTCATCGAACGCCCTCCGGAACCTGTGAGGGTGTGAGCATGTTCAGGCGTTCACAAGCCCACAGGTGAAGCTGTTCGATCTCGCGGGCCGCCTTGCCGTCCGGCTCCAGCTCGAAAGCGGTGGCGCCCGCCGCACTGGCATGACGGTAGACGGCCCGGTCGGGCACGATGAAGGGACAACACTGCGCGCCGAACCGGCGACCAGACTTCGGGCATCGTCATAAATCCGGGGCGCGTTGGGCGGCCCGGCGGTGAAGATCACATGAGCAGCCTTTCCGACCAGCCTGGCAAGCTGGATCGTGGTGCGGATCGCGGCGAGATCGAAAGCGCTGGGACGACAGGGAATCAATACAAGGTCCGCCACCTCGATCGCCCGGGTCGCGGCACTATCGGCGTGAGGCGGCGTGTCAATCACGATGAAGTGCGCGCCCTGGGTCTTTGCCGCCTCCACCTTGGCGGCGATACGTGGCGGCGCGCTGTCGATGACTTCTGGTGGACGTCCCTTACGCCATTCCGACCACTGGCTGGCCGTGGCCTGCGGATCGACGTCGATAATGAGACCGACCTGCCCGGCGCGTTCGGCCGCTGCCGCCAGATGAATAGCCAGCGTCGTCTTTCCGGCTCCGCCCTTTTGCGAGATGATGGCAATCGTGGACATGTTCATGCGTCCTCGTGTTCACATGTGAGACTGTGCAGGTGTGAAGGTGTGCGAGCACCGCATCGTCAGCGCTCGATCTGGAAGTCGCGGGAGATTTCGCCGCGCTGAGGTTCGCGATCGCGGCCGAGTTCCTTCTCCAGCGCCAAGTCGCGTTCCTTGCCGGCCATCTGGCCGTTGCCGGGTTCGAAGCCCAGCTTGAGCGCCAGCTTCATCAACTCGCTGCGCGGCATATCCGGCAGGTTCCCCGCAATCTCGAGCGCGCTGGTCTTGCCGCCCGCATTGCGGGCAATCCCCCGTTCGAGCGCTCCGGCATTGTCAACTACCAGCGTGATATCATTGGCGACGCGGGTAGCGGCGACCAGAAAGGACCGGGCCGAGTTAAGCAGCCGCTCCTCCTCCCGCATGACCAGGATACCACTTTCGCTGGTGAGGCCCTGCGCGGCATGGACGGTGAGCGCATAGGCGAGATCGAGCTTCTCCAACATCGGATCACCCGCCTTGAGATCATGAACCTGCCCGCCGGTCGTCCTCACCGTGACCCTATCGGAATGGACCGACTGCACCTGCGCCAGCTGATTATTGAGCAGGCCGCGCTCCTTGTCGTTGGCGGTCCAGCGGATGCGGTCGCCTTCATGGACGGAAAGCTGCTTCTCCTGATGGATCGAAACGGCATCGTGCTTCAGGTTGCGGGCAAAGCGGTGCGGCTCCAGTGCCCGGACCGTTCCGTCCGGCATCCGGAGGGAAACGACGCGCCCTTCCTGTCCAATCACAACGCCTCGATCTCCTCGGACGAAGCCTTGGCGTGGCAGACTGGTGTTGAACTCGACGACACGCCCATCCTGATAGGCGCGCATCTGCCGTGCGCCCTCACGGGTAATCATTACGCGATCGTGCACAGCAAGGCGCAGACCGTCGCGGCCAATCTCTCCGGCCATCTTCAAACGCTGCTGAACAGCTTCATTGACGGCCCCGCGCATCGAACGGCTGAGTGCGAGCAACACCGTGTTCTCGCGCCGGTCTTTCGGGAGAGATGTCCAGAGTTCAGCCGCATGGGACGCGGCGGCATCCTTGCGGACTTCCAGCGTGTTATCCTTCAAGGCCTCGAAGGCCTTGGCGATATCACCTTGCTCCAACGCGGCATTCACCGTTTTCATCAGCGGCGAGGCCGCGCGCAGGTTCTCGGTTATATGCGAAATCGGCGCGCCGTGCTCCTGCGTCACCTCGAAGGGCTTGCCCGCCTCGATGGCCAGCAACTGGCGGGTATCGCCTGCCATAATCACCCGCTCGGCACCCAGAATATTGCCAAGCCGCAGGATTTGCTCGAACTGGTGATTGGGCACCATCGAGGCTTCGTCGACCATGATGAAGGAACCGGCGATTTCCTCGCGCGCGGCGGCCAGGCGATCGGGACTGGCCGTGCCATCGAGCACGCGGGCATGACGCGCCAGAAACGAAGCGATCGACTGCCCAGGTGCCCCGATCTTCTCGCCAAATTCCCGCGCAGTACGGGTGGCTATCGCCAGGGCGTGAACCCGATGGCCGGTACTGTGCGCGACAGCAGCCACCGGCCCCAGCGCGGCCGACTTGCCCACACCCGCGCCGCCCTGCACATAATGGACGCGGTTGGAGGTCGAGAGAATATCGACCGCCGCGCCCTGCTGGCCGGGATTGAGCCGCCGCAGGCCTAGTTCACGGGCCGCTTCCTGAACACGCACCGCCGCATCCGGGCGGTCCAGCAAGGGCGTGGCGACGCCACGAGCATCGCGCAAGTGCGCAAGGATCGCCTGTTCGAGACGCACCATCATCTCCGGCGTCACCATTCGCGCGGTGCCAAGGAGCAGGCCTTTCTGTTGCAGCAGATCGATCCGTGCCTCGATGCCAGTTACGGTCACAGGACCGATACGGTCCAGCGCCTTGCCGATCAGATCGAGCCGGTCGAAACCTGCCTCGCGTTCGGACAGTTCGCGTGAAGCCGAAGCCACAGCTTGGGCGGCAGCGTAATCTCGCGGGGCAAGACGCCCCAGACGTTCGGGTACAAGGACATCGCCATCGCGGGGACTGAGACCCATCGCGGCGGCCATAGCCTGCCCCTTCGCGCCCACGCCGCGAATGCCCTCGACCACACGCCCCCACATAGACTGGCCCTTGTCGAGCCTACCTATCGCCTCGCGCACCAGTTCCTTCGCATCGAGACCACACTTCTCCGCCAGCTTCGCCCAACCCTTTCCGCGCTCTTCGGGATCGATAATGGCATCCTTGCTCCGGCGCGTTGTCAGCGCGACAAGTTCGCGTTCGCGGGGGGAGGATCGTCCTTCGGCTTGCAGGGCAGCGCGGATCTCCTGCGAGCGCGTGGAGAAGGCATCGATCACATCGCGGTTTACGCCCGTGATTTCGAATGCCCCGTCAATCGGATTGCGGGCAGGCTGCGTGTTATAACCCAACCCTTCGATCCGGGAACGCAGCTCGGCGTTGAACACCGCGCTGATCGTATGCTGGCGGGCGTAGAGTTCATCGTTCTTCAGCGCGTGCCATTTGCCGTCCGAACCTTTCGTGACGTTGGCTATCACCGCATGGATATGGAGTTGGGGTTCCTGGTTGCGGTTGACGTCGTGGAGGAAGGTGGCGGCGAGCAGGTTGCCGGTCCGCTCCGTCACCTGGTTCGAGCCGTTCCAGACGCGGGTTTCCGCAAGGTTTGTCTCGATCCAGCCCAGCGTCGATGCCACCGCGCCCCGTAGTTCGGCAACGATCCGTTTGTCGCCGCCAACCAGCGCCAACAGCGATACAGACTTCGACGCCGAAAAGGTAAGATCGAGCCCCGGCCGGTGCTCTCCGCGCCGTGCATCGAGCTGGGTGCCATCAGGCAACTTGCCCGCCAGAATCCGCTCAAACACGTCGGGATCGACGATGCCTGCCAGCCCCAGATCTTCGGCGGCCTTACCCAGCCATGCACTCTGCTCGGTGCCTTCGCGTGCGGTGTAGTAGTTGTCGGCCGCATAGTAGCTCGCCCCATCGCCGCTGACCGCGGCGATCGAAATCATGGCTCGCCTCCCGTTTTCTCGGGGGCGAGAACCGGGCAGCGGTCGAGATGACGGGATTGGGCGTAGAGTTCGCAAATCCCGGCATCGGCTGAACCGAAAAGCTTCAGGGAGAGCGGCGTCGCCAGCCAGCGATAGGGCAGCACGGTGGCAAGCAGGATCTCCCCGACCATGAGCGCCGCCACGGCAGATAGGCTGAGCGCACCGAGCTGCCAGCCTTCGAATGTCCAGTCGCGACCGAAGTGGAAATGGAATTGCCGACGCGACCGGCGCATCGCGGTCTTCATTGCTGCAAGGTCTGCACGGATAGCGGCGAGACTTGCCGGTTCACGCGTGGCCGCAAGCACGTCGTCCTTCAGCTCGGCGATCAGTTGCCGCACCTCGACTATCTTGCGCAGGAACGGCATGGAGCCATCCCGAAAGCGTTCGATCATCTCATGGGAGAAGTGCACCTGAGCATCGCGGTTGGCGTCCTCGGTGGCGTTGAACGCCTTGACCAGTTTCTTCTCCCGCCGGTCCCAAGAGCGGGCCAAACGATCGAGATCGATGCTGAGCTGCTCGACTTTGAGGGCAAGGCCCATCGCCGCCGCCGCATCGATCGGCGCCGCGGGCGGTTCGAACATCGGCCGTCCCTGTTCGTGTGCTTTGACCGCCTCCTCGGCGAGCGCACGCAGCAGGTCCGGCCGGGACTGGCCCAATTGCTCTGCCAAGCCATCGAGGCGCCGGAGCAGCGCGTCGTCGTAGGTAACGTTTACCTGGCCCATGGCGGAGCCTCCCTTCCAGCGGCTCTAGGCAAGGAATGGCGGAATTGCGGGGTTCTAGGTAGTGCATAGAACACGGGCCTAGGCGCGTAGAACGCCATTCTGAGCTTTTCTGGGCCGCCTAGTCTGCACCCGAGGCCATAGAACGGCGGATTTGCGCGGGGTTCCCGATGCCAGCGAAACGCTAAGCCATAGCGTGGAGTGTGAACACCACTTCTCTTCGCATCCTCGAGGGATGGGCTGATCCGGGGGCTGGCTCCGGGAAAACGAACCCTGTTGCCAGTGGGGCAAATGCGGCCGTGAGGCCGGACGTGCAGACTGCCATTCATGGCCGAACCTCCAGGTCGAAGTTCTTCAGGACCGACGACAGAAGCCCCTTCATGAAGCACCCTTCGTCATCGCTGCGTGCATCTCGCGACAGGCTCCCCGGAAGTTCCCGGTCGAGGTCCATACGAAGTCCTGCGAGCAACATGCCATGCAGATTGACGCTGCCGGACTTGGCCCTACGGGCGATACCGAAGGCGCATCCTCCAGGCTTGCGGACATGGTAGGGATCGTCTTGGGGCAACCGGGCGTTGCGATCGATGACGAGGATCGTGAGCGCTGCCGCTTCGCGCCCCAATCGATCGCAGAGTTGGCCCCAGGCCCTTGGGGCGATACCAAGCTCGACGCAGGACTGCGACGAGGCCTCGACGAGATTCGCGGCGCTTGGTCCGCCCAGCAGTTCCACCTTCGTCTGGTAGTCCGTGGACGCCAGCAACATCGCCTGCCGTGGCGAGACCTTCGCACGCTTTTCCCTTGCCGAGCCCATACAAGAATTCTTGGAAGGTCTTTTCAGGGTATATGGTGCGTCCGAAATTTCCGATGCGTTGGCAATTCCTGCATCTCCATCGGAAATTTTGGCGTCGCCAGAAGCTGCGGCAATGACCGCGTGCACGGCCTGCAGTGCCTCGAGCAATTCCTGGAGGCGCCCTCTATCGGTCAGCCGCGAAGTGCGTCCGCCGGGCAGGATCAAGTCCATGCGCAATATCGCGCCCTCGTCGCCGCAAGCTCGAATCTGGCGACGGACCAGTTGGATCTCGCCGCGCAAAATCTCCTGCGCTGCCCTCTCCTCATCGAGGTCCTTCCGGAGCTCCAGAAGTCTGAGCAGCATCTCCGGATCGAGCAGCGGAGCCAGGTTGATACCGGCCGCCCACAGGATGTCCTTGGCGCCGCCGCGCTTGCCGCAACGGTGTCCATTCCTCCCGAAGGTTCGCTGAATCAGTCCAGCATCCTCAAGCGACATCTCGATGTTCCAGACCTGCCGGACACTGCAGCCGAGTTCCTGGGCCAGCGTATCGACGCCTTGCCAATGCGCGCAGATCGCCCCCTCCCGAAAATCGCCTTCCCGGCACCAGTCGATCGAGATTTCGAGATAGCGAATCTGGCGAGCGTTGAGGCCGAGGCCTTTGCGGCCGATGTCCCGGATCAGTTCGATCAGCCCACGCTTGCCCTTGATGGTCTCGCACAGGCCATCGTGCCTCTGGGTGACGCTTACCATGCGGCACCTCCCGCAAGGTTCGGCCTTGCAGGCGATTCGCCAATGGCGTAATGTTTCCGGGTAGCTACTGCTTCATATCGACCGCTGGAGAGGATAGCCGTCCTCCCAGCGGTTTTTCGTTTGCGCCATGGATCCGGTGGGTCGCAAAAATGTGTTCCGCGTACATTTCGCGAACCTTCACATTGTGCTCCACCGAAGTGGAAATCACAACTATCTGATTTTTTTGAGAAATCTGGCGCACCCGAGAGGATTCGAACCTCTGGCCTCTGCCTTCGGAGGGCAGCGCTCTATCCAGCTGAGCTACGGGTGCAACAAAGCGGGCGGTTAGCAGAGGCCGCGCAGCGTTACCAGCGGCAATTCACGGGTTTTTCCCGAAACCCTGCGCGGCCTGCTCAGACGGGCGGCCCGTCCAGCCGGAATACGCCGCGTGACGGCCCTGACAGTTAGGAAATTGGCAAGGCAGCCCGCCTTAATCCGGCACATCATGGACACGACTCCGCACAATCCGGATGGCGCCGTCACGGCCAGCACGGTCCTGCCGCGCCCGGCTCCCTTGCGATTCGAGCAGGGGGCGGCCTGCACGCTCGGCATGAAGTGGCAGGCGCTGCATCAGGCCGCCGATGCCGTTGCCGCCATTGCCGGAGCGGAGGCCGAATCCCTCCCCCAAGACGTGCAGGGCTTCCCCATTGCGATAGGCGATGCGGGCGCTCCCCGCCGTGCCATTGCCGAGCGCGGTATCGAGGATCTGTCGGCGCTGATGGAGGCGGGGTTGTCCGCATTGCTCGCTGCGCTGGAACACGGGACCCGGCCGGATGGGGCCGCGCAGGCCCTCTGGCGCGAATTCCAGGCCGCGCGCGACGCAATACTGCAGCTGGCACCCGCCAGCTCCGGAGAACCGCCCTTCACGGCGTAGCCCGCCAAACGGCCTTGCCAGTTCTTGATATGTTCCTATGATAGGGCATGGCCGAAGCTGATTCTCCCCTCGCCAATTTCACCGCGTCCGACGTTGCGCGCGGCATCGGGCGGCTTTTTGCCCGCAACGATATCTGGTGCCTCACCGAAATGCCGCTTCGCTGCGGGCGCCGGGCGGATCTGATGGGGATCGACGCCAAGGGCCATGTCATCATCGTCGAGATCAAGGTGGCCCGCGCCGATCTGCTCGGCGACGGGAAATGGACCGACTATCTCGACTACTGCGACCGGTTCTACTGGGGCCTCTCGCCCGAGCTGGACCGCGCGCCGCTGGAAAGCGAAGCCTTCCTGCCGGACCGCTGCGGCGTGATCGTGGCCGACGGGTACGATGCGGAAATCCTGCGCCCCGCACCGCTGAGCCAACTGGCCGCGGCCCGGCGCAAGGTGGAAGTCGAGCGGCTGGCCCGCGCCTCGCTGCGGAGGCTGGTCAATCTGGGCGATACGCAGACAGTGCAATGGGGCGGTCAGGGATAGCACCCTGCCCCGGATACCCCCTGCCTGGCAGGAAAGCGCAATTTTCTTGCGTTGTGCGGCAATGCACAGTAGATGAACCCACCGTAACCGGCGCGCAAGGCCCTGCCTTGCCGCAATCCGAGAGCAGCGTGAGGTCCGGCGGATACCGCCAGACCGGCCCGGATGAACGATTACGCACCACCCAAGCTTCCTTCCTCACGCAGGGTCGCCCGAAACGACACCTTGCCGTGTGCGCGGACCAGAAGCCCCGCGCGCTCCGCACTTTTTGAAAGTGACGTATGTCCTATTTTAACGAACTTGGCCTTGCCGAGCCCATTCTCCGCGCGCTCCAGGTCAAGGGCTACACCGATCCCTCGCCGATTCAGCGCAAGGCGATTCCCTCGCTCCTCGAAGGGCGCGACCTGCTCGGCATCGCGCAGACCGGCACCGGCAAGACGGCCGCGTTCTCGCTGCCCTCGCTGCACCGGCTCGCCAATGATCCGCAGCCGCGCAAGAACGCGGGCTGCCGCATGCTGGTGCTTTCGCCCACCCGCGAGCTGGCGGCGCAGATCGCCGACAACATGCGCGGCTATGCGAAGTTCCTGAACCTCTCGATCCAGTGCGTGTTCGGCGGCGTGCCCGCAGGCAAGCAGGCCCGCGCGCTGGAGCGCGGCACCGATATCCTCGTCGCCACGCCCGGCCGCCTGCTCGACCTGATCGACCAGCGCGCGCTGACGCTGCGCCATGTCGAGATCTTCGTGCTCGACGAGGCCGACCAGATGATGGACCTCGGCTTCATCGTGCCCTTGAAGCGCGTGGCCGCGCTGCTGCCCAAGGAACGCCAGAGCCTGTTCTTCTCGGCCACCATGCCGCAGGCGATCGCCGAGCTGGGCAAGCAGTTCATCAACAATCCGGTCAAGGTCGAAGTCGCGCCGCAGTCGAGCACGGCCGAGCGCGTCGAGCAGTATGCGACCTTCATCAACCAGGCCGAGAAGCAGGCGCTGCTGACCATCCGCCTGCGCGAAGGCCTCGCCCCCGATGCGGCGGAGCAGGCCGAGCACGGCGCGATCGACCGTGCGCTCGTCTTCACCCGCACCAAGCATGGCGCGGACCGCGTGGTGCGCCACCTGACCGCCGCAGGCATCCCCGCCGCCGCGATCCACGGCAACAAGAGCCAGGCGCAGCGCACCGCCGCGCTCGGCGGGTTCCGGCAGGGCACGGTGCGCGTGCTGGTCGCCACCGACATTGCCGCGCGCGGGATCGACGTTTCGGGCGTGAGCCACGTCTACAACTTCGAGATTCCCAACGTGCCCGAGCAGTACGTGCACCGTATCGGCCGCACCGCGCGTGCGGGCGCGGACGGCGTAGCCATCAGCTTCGTCGCGCCGGACGAGAAGCCCTATATCCGCGATATCGAGCGGCTGACCCGCGTGAAGCTTGAAGCGCTGCCGCTGCCCGAGGATTTCCAGAAGCAGGCCTCGCGCCTGCCCGCCCCCTCGCGCAAGGCTCCGGCCCAGCCGCAGGGCGGACGCAAGCCCAACTCCGGCAAACAGGGTTCGGGCAAGCCGCGCGGCCAGCAGGGGCAAGGCCAGGGACGCGGCAGCAATCGCGACAGCGAGCGCCGTCACGACCGTCCGGCTGGCGAGCGGCACGGGGAGCACCGCGCCGAGGCCGGTTCGGAAGGCGGCGAGCGCAAGCGCCGGTTCCGTCCGCGCGGCCCCAAGGGCATGGGCGCGCACAAGAACAAGGTGCGCCGCACGAGCTGAGGTCTGGGACGGATCGCCATTTGCAGGCCATCAGGGCTGAATGGCGATCCGTCCTAGCGCCGGGGCACCGGCCGCGCCATAAGGCCTGCCGATGCCAGCAAGTTCCGGTCCGGACTTATGGGTGGCTGGCCTCTTTGCCGCCGCCCTTTCCGCCGTCATGATGACGGCGATCGTGGGCGTGCGCTATCTGATCACTTCGGGCCTGTTTGCCTGGATCACCGGCAGAGTACGGCCCGGCCTCTATAAGGGGTTGGGCGGGCAGATCCGGCGGGAGATCGGCTGGTCGCTGCTTTCCGCGGCGATCTACGGGCTGCCTGCCGGTATCGCCGCATGGGGCTGGCAGGCCCGTGGCTGGACGCGGATCTACACCGATCCGGCGGCCTGGCCGCTGTGGTGGATGCCGCTCTCGCTGCTGGTGTACCTCGCCCTGCACGACACCTGGTTCTACTGGACGCACCGCTGGATGCACCGGCCCCGGCCGTTCCGCATCGCCCATGCCGTGCACCACGCCAGCCGCCCGCCGACGGCCTGGGCGGCGATGAGCTTTCACCCGGTGGAAGCGCTGACCGGCGCCGTGGTGATTCCCGTGCTGGTGTTCCTCGTGCCGATCCATGCAGCCATGCTTGGCCTCGTGCTCACGATCATGACGGTGATGGGCATCACCAACCACATGGGCTGGGAGATATTCCCGCGCCGTCTGGTGCATTCGCGGATCGGCCACTGGCTGATCACTGCCAGCCACCACCACCGGCACCACGAAAACTACCGCTGCAACTACGGGCTCTATTTCCGGTTCTGGGATCACCTGTGCGGCACAGACCGGGGATTGTCCGCCCCCTGACCGGCAGCACGAAACGGCAGAGCGCAATTCGCAGGGCCAATCCGGCACGCCGGGCTTGCCGCCGCTTCCCGCTCCGCTTAGGCGGGGCATGTGTCACGGGAAGAAGAGATCATAGAGCACACCGTCGAAACGGTGACGGCCGACCTGGTCCCTCCGCCGCGCAGCAGCACGTTCTCTCCATTCCGCTATCCGGTCTTCCGCGCGATCTGGACCGCCAACCTGTTTTCCAACCTGGGATCGACGCTGCAATCGGTCGGCGCGGCCTGGCTGATGACCGAGCTGACGCCTTCGCACCAGCTTGTCGCCCTGGTGCAGGCTTCGGCCACGGTGCCGATCATGCTGCTGGGAGTCTTCGCAGGCGCCATCGCCGACAATTTCGACCGCCGCCGCGTGATGCTCGCCGCGCAAGTGGGGATGCTGACTGTCTCCGCCGTATTGGCCGCGCTGACTTATGCCGGGCTGATCACTCCGTTCCTGCTGCTGGCCTTCACGCTGTCGGTGGGCGCGGGCACGGCTCTCAATTCCCCGGCGTGGCAGGCTTCGGTGCGCCAGCAGGTCGATCCGCGCGAACTGCCGCAGGCGATCGCGCTCAATTCGATCTCGTTCAATATCGCCCGCTCCATCGGCCCGGCTCTGGGCGGTCTCCTGATCTCCATCTGGAACGTCTCGTTCGCATTCGGGATCAATGCCGTCAGCTATATCGGCCTGATCGCGGTGCTGCTGTGGTGGCGGCCCGAGCCCCGCAAGATCGAGCGGCGCCCGATTCTGCCCGCCGTCGCGGTGGGCATCCGCTATTGCGCCGGGAACGGCCCCTTGCGCCGCATCCTGATCCGGGGGCTGGCGCTCGGCTTCAGCCTTGCCGCCTACCAGTCGCTGCTGCCCGCGGTGGTGAGCGCGCAGATGCACGGGTCCGAACTCGATTTCGGGCTGATGCTGGGGCTGTTCGGCATCGGCTCGATCCTGGCCGCGCCTTTCATCGGCGTGATTCGCAAGAAGCTGGGGCTCGAAGGCATTCTGGCGCTGGGGGCCACGATGTTCGTGGGATCGCTCTCGCTCGTGGCCGAGATCAGCCATGTCATCTACGCGCTGCCCGCCGCCTTTGCGGCCGGGATGGGCTGGGTCTGGATCCTGACGACGATCAACACCGCCGTGCAGATGCGCTCGCCGGACGAGATTCTTGGCCGGTGCCTGTCGATCTATCAGGCCGTTACCTTCGGCGGCATGGCGCTGGGTTCCTGGACCTGGGGCCTGATCGCCGACTGGAAGAGCCTGCCCTTCGCGCTCCATGCCGGATCGGTGTTCCTGATCGTCTCGTTCGCAGTGCTGCGGGTACTGGCACCATTGCCGCGCCCCGGAGAGGGCGTGCTCAAACCCACCTGACCGGCCATTTCTCCTCTGGAGGCTCGCGCAGGCGCAACTTAAACTTTAATTCACCATGTTGCGCCAGAAGGGGCACGACAGGGTGTATGGGGAAGCCGCATGGATACGTTGCGTGGTCAGTTTTCCGGTCCGGACGAGGCCGATGACGTCTCTTCCGGCATGGAAGACACGGACGCGGGATCGCCGCTTTCCGGCGGTGCGGACGAGCGCCGCATGCATGTGCGCGCCTACAATTTCTGGGCCAGCCTGCTGGGCAACCGCACCTTTCCCGATATCGCCTCGCTCCACCCGGAAGAACTGCCCGATTTCGGCCCCCATTCGGTGCTGCTCGATTTCACCGCCGGTATCGACAATCCCGCCATCGGCTATCTCGGTTCGAAGCTGGCCGGGGAATGCGGCGCCGAAGACGGCATCAAGCGGCTGAACGACGTTCCCGCGCGCTCGCTGCTCTCGCGCATTACCGACCATTACATGCAGATCCTCGCCAATCAGGCGCCGATCGGGTTCGAGGCCGAGTTCGTCAACCAGCGCGGCATGACGATTCTCTATCGCGGCGTCCTGCTGCCGTTTTCGAGCGACGAGACGACGATCGATTATATCTACGGCGTCATCAACTGGAAGGAACTGGCCGACCAGTCCGGCACCGACGCGCTGATGAAGCAGGTCGACGAAGCCGTCGACGCCCGCCCGGCCATGCTGCGCGAATCGGCACCGATGAGCGAGTGGGCGGACGGCCCGGCCGACCTCGGCCTGGGCCAGCCCCATGGCGGCTATGCGCCGGTGGAACTGCCGCATGCCGAATTCGGTATCCATGGCGACTATTTCGACGATGCCGTCCTGCCCGGAACATCCGGATCCCTCTCTCTGGGAGACTGGCTCGCGGCGGCCCGCGAAGAAGCGCTCAATGCCCGCAGCAGCGAAGACCGCTCTCGCCGTGCGCTCTACGAGGCCGTCAGCCGCGCCTACGATTTCGCGCTGGCCGCTGCCGAAGAACCCGGCGACTTCGCCGAACTGGTGCAGGACGCCGGGCTCAAGGTGCAGGAACGCGCGCCGCTGATCCCGCTGGTGAAGCTCGTGTTCGGCGCCGATTATGACAAGACCCGCCTGACGGAATTCGCCACGGTCATTGCCCACGGCCAGCGCCTCGGCATCGAACGCGGCGCCATGGGCGCGCTGCTGACGGAAACCTCCGGCGGCCTCAAGGGCATCGTCGCGGAGGAACGCCGCCTGCGCCGCGCCGAAGGCAACAAGCCGGACCGCCCGCGCACCGGGCACGAGGATCTGGTGGAAGGCCTGCGCAAGCTGGAGCCGCGCTCGTTCGATTCGGTTCCGGCAGGCAACGAATTCGCCGTGCTGGTCGCGCGCCGGATGGAGGACGGGCGGCTGGTGCTGATCGGCGACGTCTCGGACGACGAGACCCTGCTCGACCGCGCGGCCCGGCGCCTGCTCGACTGACAGCATCCTTCTGAAACGGCCCTTCTTGAAACCGGCCCTCTTGAAACCGGCTGTACCACCATTACGCTGACAGGGCGGCACTGGCACTTCAGCCCCGGTTAAGCCCGCAAGGTTCCAAGAGGCACTATGCCGAAGCTGCGAATTCCCGCCTTCATCCTGATGTTTCTGGCGCTGCTGGGCTGGTCCGCCGCCCCGGCCGCAGCGCAATCGATCCTGCGCGATGCAGAAACCGAAGCCCTGCTGCACGACATGGCGACGCCGCTGATCAAGGCGGCCGGGCTCGATCCCGCCAATGTCGATATCGTTCTGGTCAACGATTCTTCGGTGAACGCTTTCGTGGCAGGCGGGCAGGCGGTCTACATCAACAGCGGCCTGATCAACGAAGCCGATACCGCAGGCGAAGTGCAAGGCGTGATCGCGCACGAACTCGGCCACGTTGCCGGCGGGCACGCCGTGCTCAACCGCGGCGGCAAGGCCGCCACCGGCATCTCGCTGCTCTCCCTACTGCTCGGTGCGGCGGCGGCAGCGGCGGGCGGCGGCGAAGCGGCGGCGGGCGTGGTTCTGGCCGGCCAGCAGGCCGCACTCGGCAAGTTCCTCGCCTATACCCGCTCGCAGGAAGCCTCCGCCGATGCCGCCGGGGCCAAGTACCTTTCCAAGGCCGGAATCAGCGGCCGCGGCTCGGTGGAATTCTTCCAGAAGCTGCAGAACCTCGAATACCGCTATGGCTACAGCCAGCGCGATCAGGATTCGTTCTACAGCACGCACCCGCTCACCGGGGACCGCATCGCCACGCTGCAGGACACCTATGAGCACGACCCGGCGTGGAACACGCCGGACGATCCCAAGCTGCAGAAGCGTTTCGTGCGGATGAAGGCCAAGCTCTACGGCTACCTGGCCGAGCCCCGCAACGTGTTCCGCAAATATCCGCTGACGGACAATTCGGTGCCCGCGCACTATGCCCGCGCCTATGCCTACAACCGCGAATCCAAGCTCGACGATGCCCGCGCGGAAACCGATGCCCTGATCAAGATCGATCCGGACGATCCCTATTTCCTCGAACTGCAGGGCCAGATCCTGCTCGAATCGGGCAAACCCTCCGAAGCGCTGGTGCCCTTGCGCCGCGCGACGCAGCTCACGGGCAACCAGCCGCTGATCGCCACTCTGTTCGGCCATGCGCTGATGGCCACGGAAAATCCCGCCAATTACAAGGAGGCCGAGCGCGTGCTGCGCGCCGCCGTAGCACGCGACCGTGAGAATCCCTTCGCCTGGTATCAGCTCGGCACGATCTACGCCGCCAATGGCGACATGCCCCGCGCGCGGCTGGCCAGTGCCGAGCAGCAAGTGCTGTCGCTGCACATGAGCGAAGCGCTGATCAGCGCCCAGGCCGCCGAGGCAGGCCTTGCCACCGGCTCGCCCGACTGGCTGCGCGCGCAGGATATAGAAATGCAGGCACGCGCCGCACTGGAGCGCGAGAGAAAGCGGCGCTAAGAAGCCGTTTCAAGAGCCGCCGGACTGCGATTTCCGGATTCAACACTGTCAAAACGAACGCCAAGACCGGGCGGGTCCACCGCCAGGCCGCAAGGAAAGTTACAGGAAATCATATGGGTAATGGCACGAAGTTCGCAGTGATCGCCGGATGTCTGGTGCTGGTGGTCGCGGGCGGCTGGTATGGCGGGCGCAAGGCCGTCGAACATGTCGTGCATGACTACATTCTGGAAAATCCGGAAATCCTGCCGCAGGCCATGGAAGAGCTGCAGCGCCGCCAGAATGCCCAGCAGCTGGCCAGCGTGCGCTCCACGGTCGAAACGCCCTTCCCCGGCGCCGTGCTCGGCAATCCCAATGGCAAGGTCACGCTGGTGGAATTTTCCGATTTCGCCTGCACCTATTGCCGCCAGAGCCTGCCCGACGTGCGGGCGCTGATCGCCAAGAATCCGGATCTGCGGATCGTGATGCGCGAACTCCCGGTGATCAGCCCGCGCAGTCCCGATGCCGCCAAGATGGGGCTCGCCGCCGCCGAACAGGGCAAATACCCCGCTTTTCACGATGCGATGTTCGCCGCCGGGCAGCTCGATCCGCAGTCGATCGAGGCCGCGGCGCAGAAGGCCGGGCTCGATATGGACCGCGCCCGCAAGGTCGCCGCCAGCAAGGCGGTGGAAGAGGAAATCGACCGCAATCTCGAACTCGCCCGCCGCCTCGGCTTCTCCGGCACGCCAAGCTGGATCGCCGGAGACCAGTTGATCGCGGGCGCGGTGGGCATGGACCGGCTGTCGCAAGCGGTGCAGGCCGCGCGCGGAGGTTGAAAACCCGCAGGCATGACCATCGCCGCATTTCAGCTTCGGCGTAATTTCGGCTAAACCCATGGCCATGAGCGTCCTGCCGATCCAGCCGATCCCGTTCTTCGCCGACAAGGACAAGGCCTTCTGGCGCCTGCAGACGGCGGGCTGGGCGGGCGCGATGATGCTGCGCACGATGTCGCTGATCGCCAACAACCAGCCGCTGACATCGCTGGTGCTGGTCCTGATCGCGACGATCACCGGCTTTTCCATCTCGCTGGTGCTTTCGGTGATCTACCGCGCGCTGATCACCCGGCGCGCCATCGTGACCTGGGGCCTGACCGCGCTGATTCTGCCTTTCGCGGTCGCGCTGCACGCCTTTATCGACGCCTGGGTCTGGTCGCTGTGGCGGACCGACAGCGAGGCGAGCTTCACCCAGCTGTTCCTGGGCGTGTTCTACCTCGACGCCACCCTGCTCGGCGCCTGGACCGCGCTCTATTACATGGTGAACTTCTACCTGCAGGTGGAAGAACAGAACGACCAGCTGATCCAGCTCGAAGGCCAGGCCACCAGCGCGCAGCTCGCCATGCTGCGCTACCAGCTCAACCCGCACTTCCTGTTCAACACGCTGAACTCGATTTCCACGCTGGTGCTGCTCAAGCAGACCGAACCGGCCAATGCCATGCTCTCGCGCCTGTCCTCGTTCCTGCGCTACACGCTGGTGAACAAGCCATCCGCCCGGGTCACGGTCGCGCAGGAAGTGGATACGCTCAAGCTCTACCTCGATATCGAGCGCATGCGCTTCGAGGAACGGCTGCGCACCACCTTCCAGATCGACCCGGCGACCGAGACCTGCCTGCTGCCCTCGCTGCTGCTGCAGCCGCTGGTCGAAAACGCCATCAAGTATGCCGTCAGCCCGCAGGAGAGCGGAGCGGAAATCACCATCACCACGCAGCTCATCGGGTCCATGCTTCGCATCAGCGTCTCGGACACCGGGCCGGGCTTGCAAAGTCCGACGACCGACAACAGGTTATCGGGCATGACCTACGATGGAGGGGAGCCGGTATCCACCGGCGTCGGCCTTTCGAACATTCGGGACAGGCTCGTGCAGGCCTATGGCGACAACCACCGTTTCGAGACGATCGAGCCGGTGGAAGGCGGCTTTGCGGTTGTGATCGAGCTGCCGGTGGAACGCCGCGAATCCGTCGAGGACAGTCCGGAAACAGAGCGCCAGCCCGCTTTGGCCGCGCGCTGATTTTCTATGGAAACCTTATGGGGCCCCGTGCGTTAAGCGGCCCGGAGACTAGAACAGATGACCATTCGCACGATCCTTGTCGATGATGAAAAACTGGCGATCCAGGGCCTGCAGCTGCGCCTGGAAAAGTATCCCGACGTGGAGATCATCGATACCTGCTCGAACGGGCGCGAGGCGATCCGCAAGATCAAGACGGAAAAGCCCGATCTGGTTTTCCTCGATATCCAGATGCCCGGCTTCGACGGCTTTTCCGTCGTCAAGGGCGTGATGGAGATCGAGCCGCCGCTGTTCGTCTTCGTCACCGCCTATCAGGAACACGCCGTGCGCGCTTTCGAGGCGAACGCCGTGAACTACCTGATGAAGCCGGTGGAGGAGAACAAGCTCGACGATACCCTGGCCCGCGTGCGCCAGCGCCTGACCGAGAAGCGCTCCGCCGAGGAAGCCGAAAAGCTCAAGAACGTGCTGGCCGAAGTGGCCCCCGATGCCATCGAGCAGATTCCCGAAGAGGGCGATTCGAGCGCCGACCGCTACGAAAAGCTCATCAACATCAAGGACCGCGGCCAGATCTTCCGCATCGATGTCGATTCGATCGAGCATATCGAGGCGGCGGGCGACTACATGTGCATCCGCACCGCCGACAATTCGCTGATCCTGCGCGAGACGATGAAGGACCTCGAACGCCGTCTGGACCCGCGCGTGTTCCAGCGCGTCCACCGTTCGACCATCGTCAACCTCAATCAGGTCCGCCAGGTGAAGCCGCACACCAACGGCGAGTGCTTCCTGGTGCTCGAATCGGGTGCCCAGGTGAAAGTCTCGCGCTCCTACCGCGACGTGATTGCCCGCTTCGTACACTGACGGGAGCAAGCCCTGCCCTCTGACCTCCGTTCACGGAACCAGCACAGGGCTTCCTGCCGTCCGCCCCGCTTCCAGATCGCCTTGGGCGCGCGCCGCGTCCACCAGGCGATAGGCCTCGCCCGCTTCCGGGACGATACCCTTGCGAATGGCCGCGATGACGGCCTGTGCAGCGGTGCGGTAGGTTTCCTGCTCCGCCGCATAGGCCATGACGCTGGGCCGGGAGAGCATCAATGAACGCACCGGGCCCAGCTCTTCCACCCGCAGCGGCGGAATCGGCCCGGCGGCCTGCCCGATCGATGCCACGGTGCCGAAACGCCGCACGCAGCCCAGCGTCTTTTGCATGGTTGTCCCGCCAATCCCGTCAACGGCCCAGTCCACCCCTTGCCCTTCGGTAAGGCGGCCGACTTCGGCCGCAAAGTCGGCATCGCGGCCGGCAATGACGTGATCAGCACCGTTCGCCCGTGCCATCCGCGCTTTCGCCTCCGAGCCCACTGTCGCGATCACCGTGTGCCCTGCATCCTTGGCCCACCGCGTCAGCGTGGTGCCCAGCCCGCCCGCTGCGGCATGTACCAGCAGCACGCTTTCTTTCAGGGGCGGACAGACACGGGTCATGAGCATATGCACGGTCAGCCCCCGAAGAAACGAGGCCGCTGCCCGCTGCGTTCCGATATCGCCGGGCAGCTTCACCGCCCGCCATGCCGGCAGCAGCCGCGTCGCGGCATAGGCGCCGGGAATTCCGGCATAGACCACCCGGTCCCCCACCGCGACGCTGTCCACCCCGCTGTCCACCCCCTCGCCCACGGCTTCGACGATACCGGCCCCTTCGACGCCGGGAACCGCGGGCAGGGGAAGCGGGTAGAGGCCGGTTCGCTGATAGATATCGATGAAATTCACACCGATGCCCTCGTGGCGGATGCGCAACTCGCCGGGGCCTGGCGCTTCGGGGATACAGTCGGCGATTCTCAGTTTGTCCGTGCCGCCCGGCGCGATCAGTTCGATTTTCTTGTCCATGGTTTGCCTCCGTTTCCGCGCGGAGGTCTGGCACTTGCGCAATCGACAATAAATTTCCTATTTTCTCCCATCGATGGGGAATTTTTGATCCAATGAACTGGGACGACCTGCGCTATTTCAGGGCTCTGGCGGCAACCGGTTCCCTATCTGCGGCAGCGCGGATGCTGGGCGTCGAGCATGCCACGGTTTCCCGCCGTATCGTGTCGCTGGAAAGCGATCTGGGCCTTGCCCTGGCAGACCGGCGCGGACGGCGGTGGAGCCTGACGCGCGACGGGGAACGAATCGCGGCGCTGGCGGAAAGAGTCGAACACGAAACGCAGGCGATCCGGCGGGCGGCGGACGGAGTGCGTTCGAACCTGTCGGGCACGGTCACGATCAGCGCCCCGCCAGCTCTGGCCGCCGGGATCACAGCGGCTTCGCTGGCCGATCTGCAAAGGCAGCATCCGCGGCTGGCCGTGCGGATCATCGGCGAGGCCCGCACGGCTTCGCTGGATCGCAGCGAGGCGGACATCGCAATCCGCCTGACACGGCCGGAGAGCGGTGATCTGACAATCGCGAAACTGGCCCGGATGGACTTCCGGCTCTATGCCAGCCCCGGTTATCTGGCCGGTGTGGCCGAACGAGACTGGCGCTTCATCGGCTATACGGAGCCTGCGCCGCAGCAAGCGGCGCTTGAAGCCTTCGCGAAAGCCCGCCCCTTCTGCCTGTACGCCAGCAGCCTGGAAATCCAGCAGGGCGCGGCCCGTTCCGGTGCGGGCGTGGCGGCCCTGCCGGACTTCATGGCCCTGCCCGATGCCGGACTGGCCCCGGCCACTCCCGGCAGGATTCTCATTTCAAGGGATATCTGGCTTGTCGTCCATTCGGACCTCAAACGGAACGCTGCAGTACAAGCCGTAACGAAACGGCTGCGCGACGCCTTTTCGCAAGACTGGCCCCATTAGAAAAGGCGGCCCTTGCGGACCGCCTCTTCTCCCTCTCCAAACCTTGCAGGCGGGCCCCGTCCGGTTGCGGGTCCTTCGCCGTGGCGCGATCAGCCGCCCTTGGCTTCCTTCGCTTCGGCAGCCTCGGCCGCAGCCAGGCCCGACGGCGACTGCATGTAGGGCAGCGGATTGACCGCCTTGCCGTCCACACGCACTTCATAGTGCAGGTGCGGGCCGGTCGAGCGGCCGGTCGAACCGACGAAGCCGATCACGTCGCCCTTGTGGACGCGCTGCCCCTCCGCCACGTTGAGGCGCGAAAGGTGGCCATAGCGGGTTTCCATTTCACCGCCGTGCTCAAGCGAGATGTAAAGGCCGTAGCTGCTGAACCACGAGGCGCGGCTGACCACACCATCGGCAGGCGCATAGACCGGCGTGCCGATCGGCGCGGCCAGATCGACACCCTTGTGCATGCGGCGGCGGCCGAGAATGGGATGCTCGCGCTGGCCGAAGCGGCTGGTCATCACGTCGTGATCCAGCGGATTGCGCGACGGAATCGACACCGAGGCAATGCCACCGGCGACGACCGGCTTGACCTTCGAGACGGCGAGGCCGGTTTCCTCGAAATTCTGCCAGGAGCTGAAGAGATTGCGGAACTGCTCGTCCTCACCGCCCGAAACCGGCTTGCTGGCCGACTGGGCGGCACGCAGCGGGGCGGAGATATCGGCAGCGGCAGCGCTGCTGTTGGCCATCGCGGGATGAGCGGCGATGGTGAGACCGGCGGCAGCAAATGCACTGGCCACTGCGCGGAACTTGGCGAAAGACTTCGTTACGACCACTCGCAATACCTTGTTATTCGCCGAAACCCGCGTGCAGGCACGACGCATTGTTGCCTGGATACGGCCTTCGAAAAGGCCGTCCGGTGTTATTGTTGGAGATGGTCGGAACCCCCCGCCGTCTCGCGAGTTATGACTTAGGCCGTCATGTTTCGTTCATGCAACCCTATGGTAAAGATCCCGCGATAAACCGGCTGCAAGGCGCGCTGAGTCGTTGAACGGCGGCTTCAAGGTCCCCCGAAAGTGGCGGGAAACCAGTACTTTCCACAGTTCATCGTTTACCGCGCCGAGACGTTTGGCGACATCGGCGAAGTGATTTGCGCCGAAACGGACGTGGCGAATCTCGTCGTCAAGGATTCTTTGCAGGATTCGTCCGCCGCGCTCGTCGCCCGCCGCGCGCACCCGTTCGATCGTGGCCGGCGTGACGTCGAGCCCGCGCGCTTCCAGTACCATCGGCACTACCGCCAGCCGGGCCGCGACATCGTGCCGCGTCTCGTGCGCCGCTTCCCACAGCCCGGCATGGGCGGGCAGCGCGCCGTAATGGCTGCCCTGCGTACGCAAGTGCCTGTCGATCAGCGCGAAGTGCATCGCCTCGTCCGCCGCGACGGAGAGGAAATCGCTGACGAAAGCTTCCCCCATCTCCGCGCCGAACCGGCCCGCCATGTCCAGCGCGAGATCAATGGCGACGAATTCGATGTGCCCGATCGCATGCCACAGCGCGATTCGTCCGCGCTCCGATCCGGCCTTGCGGCGCTTGGGCATGTCTCTGGGCGCCAGCAATTCGGGCGCATCGGGCCATCCCGGCCGATCGGGCATCGCGGCATCGAAGACGAATGCCAGCCGCCCCAGCCGCCAGTCGCGCGCCACCTTGCGCGCGGCCATGACTTTGGCACGCGGATCGCTGGTCAGCAGCGCCGCGCGAATCGCCGTGGAAACGCTCTGCCGCATTCAGAGCGCCTTGGCGGCCTCCAGCACGGCGGCGGCGTGTTCCTTCACTTTCACTTTGTCCCAGACCTGCGCGATCTTGCCATCGGGGCCGATCAGGTAGGTGGTGCGCACCATGCCCATGTAGGTGCGGCCGTAGTTCTTCTTCTCGGTCCAGATGCCGAGCGCGTCGGACAAGCCGTTTTCCTCGGCATCGGTGGCGAGCGGAGCCTTGAGGTCATGCTTGGCGATGAAGTTCTGGTGCTTCTTCGCCGAATCCTTGCTCACGCCCAGCAGCGCCACACCTGCCGCATCGAACTCGCTCTTGAGCGCGGAGAAATCGATATTTTCGGTCGTGCAGCCGGGGGTGTTGTCCTTGGGATAGAAGAACACGACCAGCTTCTGCCCCGCGAAATCGGACGCTTTCACACTGGTGCCATCGGGCGTTTCCATCGCGATATCGGGAAATGCGTCACCAACGCCGGGCTTGCTCATCATGTGATCTCCAGTGTTTCGCCGAAGGCCTCCTGCCACGCGGCGGCGACTTGCGCGCGTGCGGCCCGGAGCCCGGCTTCAAGGTTGTCCCAGCCCCCATAGCCGCAGGCGCGCACAAGCGCCATGCACGCCGCTTCGCCCGGCACCTGCGAATCAGGCGCCAGCAGTCGCCCGGCGACGAGAAAGCGGGTGAGCACGTCGTGCGCCTCGCCCAGCGGCAGGCCCAGCTCGCGAATCGCATCGGCGAGACCGGGCCGGAAACCCCGCCCTTCGCGAAGCTGCACGAAGTGGACGATGAATTCGAGATCGACGAGCCCGCCGCGCGCCAGCTTGACGTCGAGCGGCCCCTTGGGCGCTTTGTGCTTTGCCATCGTCTCGCGCATGTCCAGCACGTCGGCGCGCAGCTTTTGCGCATCGCGCGGCGTTTGCAGGACCGCGCGGACCACGCCGCACAGCGCCTCGCGCGCTTCCGGCGAGCCGTAGAGCGGGCGGGCGCGGCACAGCGCCATGTGCTCCCAGCTCCAGGCCTGTTCGCGCTGGTAGCGCTCGAAACTGTCGAGGCTGGCGGCGGGCGGCCCCTGCGTGCCCGAAGGGCGCAGCCGCGTATCGACTTCGTAGAGCGCGCCTTCGGCGGTCGGCACCGAAAGCGCCGAGATCGCCCGCTGCGACAGGCGGTTGTAGTAATGCGTCGCCCCTAGCGGGCGGCGGCCATCGGACTCGGCCTGAAAATTGCCGGTGAACAGGTAGATCAGATCGAGGTCCGAGGCATGGGTGAGCACCCCGCCGCCCATCCGGCCGAGCCCCAGCACCAGCATTTCGCTGTCCGCAATCGCGCCGTGGTTGCTGCGGAATTCCGCGGCCGTGGCATCGGTCAGCACGGCCAGCGCGGCTTCGGCCACGCGGGCCAAGGCATGGCCCACGTCCAGCGGATCGTTGACGCCTTCGATAAGCTGTACGCCCAGTTCGAAACGCAGTTCGCCCACTTTGCGGCGCACCGAATCGAGCTTGCGCTCGTAATCGTCGCCCGGCTCGAAGCGGGCGAAAGCCGCAGTCAGCTCCTCCACGCTGCCCGGCAGATCGAAGGCGCTGGCATCGATCAGCGGATCGAGCAGGTCCGCGCGCCGCGCCAGCGCATCGGCGAGCGGCGGGGCGAGACTGAGAATACGCGCGAGCAAGTCCAGCAGCCCCGGACGCGCTTCGAGCAGGCGGAACAGGTTGATCGCGCTGGGCAGGTTGTTGAGCAGTTGCTCCCACCGCGACAGCGCGCGTTCGGGTTCGGGCGCGGAGGCCAGCGCGGCGAGCAGATCGCGCCGGATCGCCTCGAAAGCATGGCGCGCCGCGTCCGAGCGCAGCGCCCGCATCCGGCCCGACTGCCAGCCCTCGATCCGCGCCGCCAGCGCCTCCGGATCGGCAAAGCCCAGCCCTTCAATATCCTCCAGCAGCGAGGCCTGATCGGGCATCGGCACCGGAGCACCGGGCGTGCTGGGCGTGTTCGCCATGATCAGCGCATCGTAGCGTTCGCCCACGGCATCGGTGATCGCGGTGAGTTCCGTGAGCAGCGCCGGTCCGTCCGCCAGCCCGTCGAGCCGGGCCACGGCATCGAGCGCGTCGGGATTGACCGGCAGGCTGTGCGTCTGCTGGTCCTGAAACATCTGCAACCGGTGCTCGATCGTGCGCAGCCGGTCGTAGCTTTCACCGAGCAGGCGGGCTTCCTCCGCCGCGATCAGCCCGGCCTGCGCCAGCGCATCGAGCGTCGCGCGGGTGCCGCGCAGGCGCAATGCGGGGTTGCGGCCGCCGTGGATGAGCTGGTGGGTCTGGGCGTAGAATTCGATCTCGCGAATGCCGCCGCGCCCTTTCTTGAGATCGAAGCCCGGGCCCACTGCCGCGCTGCCTGATGTCTTGGCGCGCGCGCTGGCGCGGATCTGCGCGGTGAGGCGGCCGATCTCGGCAATCGCCCCGAAATCGAGGCTCTTGCGCCACACGAAAGGGCGGATCGCGGCGAGAAAGGCCTCGCCCGCCGCGACATCCCCGGCGCAGGCGCGGGCGCGGATGAAAGCGGCGCGTTCCCACGCGAGCGCGGAGGATTCGTAATGCGTCAGCGCGGCATCGATCGAGATCGCCAGCGGGCTCACTTCCGAAGCCGGGCGCAGCCGCAGATCGACGCGGAAGACATAGCCCTGATCGGTCACGCGCGAGAGCGTTTCCACCACCGCGCGCGCCACCCGCTGCGCCGCCTCGCCCGGCTCGTCGCGCTCGCGGCGGGGGAGCAGTTCAGGATCGAACAGCAGGATCGGGTCGATGTCCGAACTGTAATTCAGCTCGCCCGCGCCGTGCTTGCCGAGCGCGAGGGCGAGGAAGCCCGCCGGTTCGCTGTCCGGCGCGCGGCGGCGGATGCCTTCGGCGATAGCGGCATCGAGCGCCCGGTCGGCAAAGGCGGAGAGTTCGCCCGTCACCTTGAGCAGCGGAAAGGCCCCGGCGAGATCGCCGATCGCCAGCGCCAGCGAGAGCGCCTGCTTCTCCCGCCGCAGCGCCGCCCCCACGTCGCCCGCGCCTTGCCCGGCGGCGCGGGCATGGGCCAGTGCCGCTTCGCCATCGCCCGAGGCGAGAAGTTCGGTCAGTTTGGGCAAGCGCTCCAGCGCGCCCGCAAGGTAAGGCGCATGGGCGCTGGCGCGCGCGATCGCTCCGGTCCAGTCGGCACTCATGGCCTACCCCTGCCCCTTGCGCGGCGCCGGGGCAAGGGGGGAGCAAGAGGGCCCGGCTTGTATCTCGCTGCAGGCTCTGGCACCTGTGCCGCATCCCCCACTTCAGACATAAGGCCGCGCCCTTGAAACATCCCGCGCTTGTTCTTGCCGTCCTCGCCCTGGGCGCCTGCACTTCGACCTATGAAGGTCCGAAAATGCCCAAGGGCACCGCGCTGCCCCCGCCTGCGGAAACCGCGGCCAAGGCGCCGGACATTTCGGTCGACCTGATGAAGCAAGTGACCCAGCGCCTCTCCGCCGACGATTTCGAAGGTCGCGCGCCGAGCACGGCGGTCGAACCCAAAGTGCTCGACTACATCATCGCGCAGTTCAAGGCGGCGGGCCTGCAGCCGGGCAACCACGGCAAGTGGTTGCAGCCGGTGCCCACGGTGGAAATCACCGGCAAGGATTTCTCGCCCCTCGCCGTCACCGGGAACGGCAAGCCGATGTCGTTCAGCTTCGGCGATAACTACGTCGCCGCCAGCTACCGCGTGGTGCCGCATACGCAAGTGAAGGACAGCGAGCTGGTCTTCGTCGGCTACGGCATCGATGCCCCCGAACTGGGCTGGAACGACTATGCCGGTGTGGACATGCACGGGAAGACGGCGGTGATCCTCGTCAACGATCCCGACTATGCCAGCAAGACCGAACAGGGACTCTTCAAGGGCCGCCGCATGACCTATTACGGCCGCTGGACCTACAAGTTCGAGGAAGCCGCAAGGCAAGGCGCCACCGCCGCGCTCATCATCCACGACACTTTCCCCGCCGCCTATGGCTGGAACGTCGTCAATTCGAGCTGGACCGGCGCGCAGTACTACGTGCAGACGCCCACTGACGGCGCCGACCAGACCAAGGCGAACGGTTGGGTGCAAAAGCCCGTGGCCGAAGCGATCCTGAAAGCGGCAGGCCAGAACCTCGCGGCGCTGAGCGAAGCGGCGAAGCACAAGGGCTTCAAGGCCGTGCCGCTGGGCCTCAAGGTGAGCTTCGGCTTCGACAACGGCATCCGCAAATCGACATCGAACAATGTCGTCGGCGTGCTGCCCGGCAAGACCCGGCCGGACGAATACGTGCTCTATTCGGCGCACTGGGACCACCTCGGCCACTGCACACCCGATGCCACCGGCGATGACATCTGCAACGGCGCGGTGGATAATGCCACCGGCGTCGCCGCGCTCACCGCGATCGCCAAGGCCAATGCCGAAGCGGGCGCGGCGGCGCGCAGCCAGGTGTTCCTGGCGGTGACGCTGGAGGAATCGGGCCTGCTCGGCTCCGAATACTATGCCGCCAACTCGATCTATCCGCTCGATCACACCGTGGGCGGGGTGAACATGGACGCGCTGCTGCCCAGCCCGCGTGCGCGCTCCTACGCGATGACGGGGGGCGACAAGTCCGATCTCACTTCGGTCTTCCGCGATACGCTGGCGGACGAAGGCCTTTCCGAAGTGCCCGAGGATCACAGCGAGCGCGGCTACTACTACCGCTCCGACCACTTCAGCTTCGCCAAACGCGGCGTGCCGATGTTCGACGTGTCGCGCAGCACCGACTTGTTCGAGGGCGGCAAGGCCGCGGGTGACAAGATCAGCGAGGACTACACCGCCCACCACTACCACGCCCCCAGCGACGAATATTCGGACAGCTGGAACTGGGACGGGATTGTCGAGGACGTGGACCTCTACTACGCGCTCGGCCGCACGCTTGCCGATTCGGACTTCTGGCCGAACTGGCACGAGGGCGACGAATTCCGCGCGATCCGCGACAAGGCCTGCGCCGCGGCAACAGGAGGCTGCCACAAGTGACCTATACCCTGCCGCCCGAATGGCACGCGCAGGACTGGATCTGGATTGGCTTCCCGCATGACCCGGTCGAATGGCCGGGCTTTCTGGAAGCCGCCCAGGTGCAGATGGCGCAATTCGCCAGTGCGGTGGCCGAATCCGGGCAGGAAGTCCGCCTGATCGTGCGCGACGAGGCGAACCGCGCACGAGCGGCCTCGCTGGTCTCGGCCAAGGTCGCGCTGGAAGTGCGGCGCTACGGCGACGTCTGGCTGCGCGATACCGGGCCGCTGGTGGTCATGGACGAGAGCGGGAACCGCAAGGCCCAAAGGAAAGCAATGCGGTTCGGCTTCAACGGCTGGGGCGGCAAGTATCTGATGGATGGCGATCAGGAGATCGGCGCCAAGCTCGCCGAAAGTGCTTCTCTGCCGGTCGAGACGGCGGACTGGATTCTCGAAGGCGGGGCGCTCGACGGGGACGGCACCGGCCTTGTTGCCACCACTGAGCAGTGCCTGCTCAACCCCAACCGCAATCCGCACCTTTCCCGCGCGGACCTCGAAATGCGGCTGCGGCGCGATCTTGGGTACACCCGCGTGCTCTGGCTGGGCGAGGGGCTGATCAACGACCATACCGACGGCCACGTGGACAATCTCGCCCGCTTCGTGGCGCCCAATGTCCTGGCGCTGCCGCGCGCGACTGGCGCGGACGATCCCAACGCGGCGATCTACGCCGATGCCAAAGCGCGCGCCGAAGCCATGGGCGTAACGGTGCGCGAAGTCCCCTCCCCCGGCCGGGTGGAGACGGACGGGCGGATCGAACCGGCAAGCTACATGAATTTCGCGATCACCTCGAAGCTGGTGGTAGTCCCGATCTATGGCACCGCGTACGACGAAGAGGGCGTGGCCGCCATCGCCGACCTGTTCCCGGACCGCGAGACGGTGGGCATTCTTGCCGATGCGGTGCTGGCGGGCGGCGGTTCGTTTCACTGCTCCAGCCAGCAGATGCCGTCGCTGGCGTAAGGGGCTCAGCCCACGGCATCGTACGCTGAAACTGCCTGATCTCTC
>NZ_JALHLG010000038.1 GCF_022832375.1 Novosphingobium beihaiense | reverse complement strand
CTTGGCGATCAGCGAGGGGTTGGTGGTGACGCCATCGAGCAGGCCGGTCGCGGCCAGTTCCTTGATGTCTTCTATTTCGGCGGTGTCAGCGAAAAATTTCATGGTGCGATCCTGATTGGCGAGTCTGCGCAGCCCTATAGGGAAGCGGCTCCGGCGCGGCTAGGGCGTCCATCAACAAGGCCCTCTTCCCCCAACGTCCGTTCGTCCCGAGCGAAGTCGAGGGACCGGTTCGAGCGAAGCCGAGAACCTGCAACGTCGCGGACCTCGGCTCCGCTCGGTCATTATCCCTCGACTTCGCTCGGGACGAACGGACGATCTGAGTCAGATTGGGCGCACAATGCCCTAGGTGCTGTCTGCATTCAGTTCAGGGTGAGTCGAAAATGGTGATTTTGGGCGACCCGGAGCGCAGCGTACTTTATGTACGTGAGCACCGGAAGCGCGCAAAAGCGCCATTTGCAGGCCGCCATGGGCTGAATGCAGACAGCACCTAAAACTCATACCGCAGCGAGGCCGAGACGGTCCGCCCGTTGATCGGCCGCGCGCGGATATAGTTCACCGCGCCTTCGGTGATCGCGCCTTCCTCCGCCTCGGTGAAACCCGACGCGTTGAACAGGTTGTTCGCGTGGAGGGACACCACCACGTTTTCCAGCAGCCGCACACTCGCGAAGGCATTCACCTGCGCATAGCCGGGCAGGACCAGCTCGTTGTTGTCCTGCGCATAGACTTTGGTGGTGCCTTCGAGATTGAAGCCCGCCCGCACCGGGCCGATGTGCACCGCCGGGGCGAACTGATAGACCAGCTTGGGCTGGCGGCGCGGCCGGTTGCCTTCGTTGGCGGGCGTGATCGCGTCCTTTGCGATTTCGGCGTCCATATACGTGGCGCCCGCGTGCACATCGAGAATGCCGGCGCGGTAGACCGCCTCGATCTCCACGCCCGTCGCCTTGTAGCGGCGGTTGAGAAAGCGCTGGCTGGTGGCTTCGTAATTCTGCTCGTCGGTGCGGGCGTGAAAGCCGGTGACGAAGAGATCGAACGGCCCGGAGCGCCATTTCAGCCCGATCTCGTACTGCTCGACATGATCGACGGCATCCGCCTTGCGCACCGAACCATCGGGCTGCACCACGCCGAACAGCAGCCGGTCGGCATTGGCGCGGCCGCCCCGGCTGGCGCGCACGAACACGGCGGTATCGGGATTGAAACGGTAGTTCGCCCCCACCGACCACGAGAGATAGCCCACGCTGTAATGCACCGGGCTGGGTTCGGCATTGTCGATCAGCGAGACGCTGCGCTCGACCGGTTCGATTGCGCCATTGCCGTCGACATCCAAGGCCGTCTGCAGCGGCCCGGCATAGGAACCCCGCGCCCGGAAGTGATCGTAGCGCATGCTGCCATCGAGCGTCAGTTTCCCGGCCTCGAACGAGGCGGCGAGATAGGGCGCGTCGATATCGTAGTGCACGTCGTAGCGGCGCTGGCAGCAGTTTCCCCAGAACGGCACGCCATAGGCATAGAGCCCATCGCGCGTCAGAGTGCCGCCCGGCCCGGTGACATCGAGCAGCGCGGCATTGTGCCCTTTCACTTCGAGCAGATAGGAATTCCACGCCCAGTCCATGGCGATGGTCTGGCGCGCCTTGTAGAATCCGGCGGTGAGCGCACCTGTGGCGAAGCTGCGGGTGAGCTTCAGGTCATTGGTGAAGCTGCCGAAATCGTTGATCTTCACGTCGAACAGGTGCGTGCGCATGACCAGCGCGGCCGGGTCCGCCGCCTGCCCCGCGCGCGGGCCGCTGGCATAGGCGAGGCCATATGTCCCTGCCGTGCCGGTGAGCAGTTCCCCCACCGAATCGGCGAGGGTCTGCCCTCCGGCCACTTCGGCGGGAAAGGGCGCGACGAAGCGGCCATGCACGCTCGACCAGCGGAAGCGCTCTTCCAGTTCGAAGCCATCGCCCACGTCGAACACGGCTTCCAGCCCCAGCGACGTCACCACCGGGTGCATGCCGTCGGTAATGTCCGTGACGTGCCGCCGGTTGTTGCCGTCCAGCCCGGAACTGGACGTGAAATAGGCCGAATGCGGCGTGTCGCTCTTGAGATCGAAGCCCGGCGGCGAGCGGAAGCGGGGATGGGCATTGGTGCCGCTCGCCATGACCGGCATCGGCATGTAGCCGATCGCGCGGTCGTCCAGCCGCTTGGCGTAGAGCCGTACATAGCCGGTCTCGAAATCGCGGGTTACATTGGCCTTGATCTGATAGCCCTTGTTGCCGGTATAGCCCGCATCGCGCGTGCCGGTGCCTTCGCGCCAGAAACCGCCGATGTTGAAGCGGCTGTGCGCGTCCAGCGGGCCGCCGTAATTGAAATCGGCCCGGTACTCGTCGAAATCGAGACCGGCGCTCATCATGATCACGCCGCCTTGTTCGCTGCCGTCCTTCGAGAGAAAGTTGATGACGCCGCCCGGCGAGTTCGAGGCAAGCGTGGAGGCCGAACCGCCGCGCACCGCCTGGACCGAGGCCACCGTCTGATCGAGCCGCAGGAAGATATCGGCATTGCCGAACGCGATATCCCCGAACTGCATGACGGGCAGGCCGTCTTCCTGCAATTGCAGGAACTTGGCCCCGCCCGAGACGACGGGCAATCCGCGCACCGAAATGTTCGCATTGCCCTCTCCCCCGGTCGCTTCGGAGTGAATGCCGGGGATCTGGCGAAACAGCTCCGCCGCCGTGCGCGGCGTGGCCTCCGCGATCGTCACCGCGTCGAGCGCGGTGGCCGAAATCGAACTGTCGAAGCGATTGATAGGCCGCGCCGAGGCGGTGACGATGATCTCGTCCAGAACAAAAGTGTCCCGCTCTTCGAACGGCCGCGGCGTACTGTCCGCTGCCTGCGCCCCTGCCGGAGTAGAAACGAAAGCGCCTGCCACAATGGTAAATAATAATTTACCGGATATTATTCGCATTGACGCCTCCTGAAGAAGGCGTGTCGATAGAAATACAATCGAATGCACCCTCTCTAAATGAATGCAGGATTTTTATTTCAAGAAAAACCTATACGCCCATGTCTTTGGTAATTCCAGACGGTCTCTCGGGTATGGACCCGTATCTTGCCGCAGGCATCGCAAGGGGAAGTGCCCGCTACGATGGGCCCTTGGCGATGGGCCCCTTGCGCCGAGCTTGCCATTTTAACGCTTTCGCAAGGGGTGACGGCGCATTCCTGCGGCATGGCCCGAGTCATTGCCCTTGCTGCCCATCAAGCCGCCCATCGCGCGCCGCGCCTCGAAATGCTGCGCTCGCTGATCGTTGCCGGGTGCGCCATGGCCCTGATCCTCGCGAAGGCTCCGCTGCCGCTCTGATCCGGCAGCGCCGCGAAAGCGCCATTTTCCTATTCCGTCCCGGCCTGTCACACTGCGCGCGGCCTCCGTTTGCCCGCGCTCTTTGAACCGTCCATTTTTCCCGTTGTCGCAGCGTGGCGATCTTCACGCCGCAACTATCTGAAAATCAGCAACTTTCAGCGAAGTTCCATGGCGCCCGCACGGACAAACTTCGCAAAGTTCGCCGCCACGGCACAGGAAACGCCGCGCGAAGGACGAATCCCCCGCGCGGCGCACCCTGAACCTGGCACCGCAGTGCCGGTGACGCAGCCGCGCTCAGGCGGCTTCCTGCTCCTTGGCCCGCTTTTCGGCGTGCGCCTTGAACATTTCCATGACGTCGCCCGACGTGACCGGGCGGGTCTCGTCCGTCGGGATGGAACCGCCCGAGGACTTGGGCGCGGTATCCACGCCCTTGGCCGCCGCCTTGGCGTGCAACGCGCCGACGTTGATTTCCTCGCGCTTGAAGTTTGCGAACAGCGAATCGTGCTTCAGCCACTTGATCGCGTTCTGGTGGGTGATCATGTCGATATATTCGTCCGACAGGTCCTTCACCTGCTCCCACAGCAGTTCGGCGGCATCCGGCCACAGCGCGTCGGAGTGCGGATAGTCGACTTCGTAAGTGACGTTCTCCACGCCCACTTCGTCCAGGTTCTTGAGGCCGTAGGGGTCCCACAGGAAGCAGTGACAGAAGTGGCGCTTCATCAGCTCGGAGGGCTTTACGTCCTGGAAGCGCGAGCGGGTCCAGGCCTTGTGCCGCCAGTTCGAGAAGTCGGCGCGTTCCATCAGGTAGGGCACCCAGCCGATCGAGCCTTCGGCGACGATGATCCGCATGTTCGGATACTGGTGCAGCTCTTCGAGCTGCAGCCAGTCGGACACGCCCTGCGCCACCGACATCGGCATCGTCGAGATCCACGCCTCGATCGGCGTTTCCATCGAGGCGTGCGGCGCCGGATTGCCCGAGCCGATGTGGCAGGCGATGGTCATGTCGTTGTCGGTGATCGCCTTGAACACCGGGTCCCAATAGTCGTTGTGGATCGACGGCAGGCCCTGCACCGTCGGGTTCTCGTTCATCGAAACGACGTTGAAGCCCTTTTTCGCGAGGCGGTTCACTTCGTCCACCGTGGCCTGCTGGTCCCAGGTCGGCAGGATGCCGATCGGGATGAAGCGGCCCGGATAGGCCATGCACCACTCGTCGTAATGCCAGTCGTTATAGGCCTGCATGTGGCGCAGCGAGAGCTTCTTGTCGGCCGCCTTGTGGAAGGTCTGGCCGTCGAAGCCGATCGAGTTGCCGAAGCACATCGAGGCGGCGATGCCGTTCACGTCCATATCGTCGATGCGGGCATGCACGTCGTAGCAGCCGTCGCGCAGCTGATCGAGCGAGGTCGGCTCCATGCCGTATTCCTCGAACGGGCGGCCGACCACGGCATTGAGGCCCACCGACGGCCGGATGTAGCCTTGGTATTCCCAGTAGTTCTTGCCTTCGCCATCGACTTTCAGCTTGGGCGCCGAAGCGAGCAGATCGCCCGAGAGCTGATTGTCGAACAGCGTCGGAGGCTCGCAGATGTGATCGTCGGTACTGATCACGACCATGTCGTCTTTTTGCATTTCCAACTCCCTCGTATCCAGATGAGCGCGGGTGATTCCCGCTTTCATGTGGGCATATCCTTGGCTGAGCAGGGTCTGCTGCCATTGACTCGCATCAATCGTTTCAAGTGATCGTATGCGATCGGCCCGGCGGTTTGCGCGCGCGGGCACGGCCCCCGGGTCATGCGGGAGTGCGTTTTCTGCTGGAATTGACTGTGCTTGGCGGCGTTACTTGCGCCGGTAGCGGAAGTACCAGACCTCGTGGCCGTATACTTTACGGGCCTTGGCTTCGTAACGGGTTTGCGGCCAGCCGCCGGGGCGGTTCTGGAAATCGGCGGGCTTGTCGCACAGCCACTCGAACTGGTGGGTGTGGCGCTGCATCACCATCAGCGCATGGCGCAGATAGACCGGATGGTCGGTGCCGAAGCGGAACTCGCCGCCGGGCCTGAGCTTGGCCGCGAACATGTCCACCGGGCCGTCGTTCATCATCCGCCGCTTGGCGTGGCGGGCCTTGGGCCAGGGATCGGGATGCAGCAGGTAGAGGAACGACAGCGCGCCGTCGGGAATGCGCGAGAGCACTTCCAGCGCGTCGCCATGGTGAATGCGCACATTGCCAATCGGCGGATGCGCGCCGTTGTCACCCGAAACATGCGTCAGCGCCTGTGCCACGCCGTTGATGAAAGGCTCGGCGCCGATGAAGCCGTGATCGGGCAGCATGTCCGCACGCTGCGCCATGTGCTCGCCGCCGCCGAAGCCGATCTCGAAATGCAGCGGGCGCGCTTCGCCGAACAGGCTCTCGGCCGTGACCGGCCCTTCGGCGGGCACGGCAATGCGCGGCAGCAGATTGTCGACCAGCGCCTGCTGCCCGGCGCGCAGGGGCTTGCCCTTGGCGCGGCCGTAGAGGCGGCCCAGAGTCGTGGGATCACCGGATTTGTAAGCCGTCATGGCGCGCGCCACTGGCAGGCCCGGCGCTCCGGGTCAATGGACTGTGCGCGGCCGGGGGAGCAGGCACGGCTGCAAAAGGCATCCGCCCATGCAAAAAGGGCCATTGTCACGCGCCGCCAAGATTGGTTGGAAGCCTGAGCCACTCCTCTTGCAAGGACCGCTGCCCGCTTATGCTTCGTGCGATCTTCCTGCTGCTCGCCTGCCAACTGGCCGGCGAGGCGATCCACCGCCTGACCGGTCTCGCCCTGCCCGGCGCCGTTCTCGGCATGATTCTGCTGCTGGGCTGGCTGGCGCTCATCCCGCGCGAAAGACCGGCCCTGACCGCCGTGACCGGCTGGCTCACCGCCCATCTCGCGGTGATGTTCGTGCCTGCCGCCGTCGGGCTGATCAACGAAGGCGATGTACTGGTAACGGACGGCATCGGGCTGGCGGCTGCTACGGTCTGTTCGACCATGCTGACCATGGCCGTCACCGCACTGGTCTTCGGCTGGGCGCTCAAGCGCTTCGTTCCCGGCGGCGGGGAGGACGCGGCATGACGGGCCTGCTTGCGGCGCCGCTGTTCTGGCTGACCGTCACGCTCGGCGTATTCGAGGCTTTCGATGCCCTGTCCCGGCGCTTTGGCCGCCATCCGCTGTGCCATCCGGTGCTGTGGACAGTGCCCGTCCTGATCGGCCTGCTGCTGGCGACGGGCACACCTTATGCCGCTTACCGCGACGCCACGTTTCCGATCAGCTTTCTGCTCGGGCCTGCCGTCGTCGGGCTCGCCGTGCCGGTCTGGGCGGCGCGGGCCCGCATCCGCCGTCTGGCCATTCCGATCATCCTCGCGCTGACGGCCGGAGCGCTGACGTCGATCGTCAGTGCCGTGGGTATCCTTGCCCTGTTCGGCGCGCCGGACAGCCTCCTGGCCTCGATTGCCCCGCGCGCGACGACGACGCCGGTTGCCATGGCGCTGGCCTCGCAGCTCGGCGGTATTCCTTCGCTGGCGGCTATGATCGTGCTGTTCGCGGGCGTGTTCGGAGCGATGTGCGCCACTCCGCTGCTCGACTGGCTGGGGGTTCGCGATTACCGCGCGCGCGGTTTCGCCGTGGGCGTATCCGCGCACGGGATCGGCTCTGCCCGGGCCTTTCAGGTCAGCCCCGGCGCGGGGGCCCTGGCCAGCCTGGGCATGGCGCTCAATGCCGTGATGACGGCGGCCCTGCTCTCCCTGCTAGAGTTTGATGACATCAGGCTGCACCATATCCTGAATTTCTGAGGTAGTTTGCGCATTCTGCGGGTGAGAAGGCGTGGAGCAAGGAGCCGATACGTCGCCATGTTGTTTCGACGGATCGTTCTGCGGCCTTTCGCAGGAGGTGCTTGAGCTTGGCAAAGACCTGTTCGATCGGATTGAGATCGGGACTGTAGGGTGGCAGGAACAGGAGCCGGGCGCCTCTGGCTCGTATTGCGGCCCGGACGGCGGGTTTTTTATGGCTGGAGAGGTTGTCGAGGATGACGATGTCGCCGGGGCCGAGTGTCGGGCAGAGTTGTTCTTCGACCCATGCGGTGAAGCTGGCGGCGTTGATCGGCTGATCGAACACGAACGGTGCATCAATCCGGTCGCAGCGGAGCGCCGCGATAAAGGTCATCGTCTTCCAGTGGCCGTAAGGCACTTTGGCGTGGAGCCGCTGGCCTTTGGGCGCCCAGCCCCGCAGCGGCGCCATGTTGGTTTTTGCCCAGGTCTCATCGACGAAGACAAGGCGCGCCGGGTCAGGCCGGGCCTGATACTTCTTCCACTGCTCGCGCCGCCGGGCGATCTGCGGCCTCAGTTGTTCGGCGGGAAGAACGCTTTTTTTGAAGCTCAGACCTTCGGCATGGGCGAAGCGCCAGACCTGGACGTAATCGACCTTCACGCCCCGCTCGGCCAGTTCGGCTACCAGCCCGCGCAGGGTGAAGTCGGTCTTTGTCCGATCCAGCAACCAATCGCGCAGAGCCCCCGTCAGCAACCGAGGCTTGTGGCCACCAACTTTGCCCGGAGCCGGACTGCCCGTTTGCCGGTGCCGCTGCGACCAGCGCACAACTGTCGCCGCGCTGATGCTCAGGGCCGACGCTACTGTGCGAACGCTCTCACCAGCCTCAACCCGCGCAATAGCGCGATCCCGCAAATCCATCGAATAGGGTCTGGTCATCGCCGCTGGCCTCCAAACCAAGCCAGCAGCTTGAATCAGAAAATCAGCGCCATGTGAATCCCAAATCGATTCACTCAAATGTCATCCCGCTCTAGCGCTGCTCCTTTGAACAGGCCCCCAAACGGCAACGGCCCACCTTTTCAGGCAGGCCGTCATCATTTCCCAGCGAGGGAGGCGTGAGCGGAAATCAGGCCGCTTCGGCCGCCTCGTCCGGATCGCGCAGCACATAGCCGCGGCCCCAGACGGTTTCGATGTAGTTCGCACCGCCGCAGGCATGCGCGAGCTTCTTGCGCAGCTTGCAGATGAACACGTCGATGATCTTGAGTTCCGGCTCGTCCATCCCGCCATAGAGATGGTTGAGGAACATTTCCTTGGTCAGCGTGGTGCCCTTGCGCAGCGAGAGCAGCTCAAGCATCGCGTATTCCTTGCCGGTGAGGTGCACGCGGGCGCCATCGACCTCGACCGTCTTGGCGTCGAGATTGACGATCAGCTTGCCGGTGCGGATGACCGACTGCGAATGGCCCTTGGACCGGCGCACCACGGCGTGGATGCGGGCGATCAGCTCTTCGCGGTGGAACGGCTTGGTCACATAGTCGTCAGCGCCGAAGCCGAACGAGCGGACCTTGCTGTCCATTTCCGAAATGCCCGACAGGATCAGAACAGGCGTCTGCACTTTGGCGACGCGCAGCTTCTTCAGCACGTCATAGCCGTGCATGTCCGGCAGGTTCAGGTCGAGAAGGATGATATCGTAATCGTAAAGCTTACCCAGATCGAGGCCTTCTTCCCCCAGATCCGTCGAATAGACATTGAAACCCTCGGCCGTAAGCATGAGCTCGATAGCCCGGGCCGTGGTCGGTTCGTCCTCGATCAACAGCACTCGCATGGGTGTCCCCCCTTTGCCCCTTTGTCCCGCAGAAACTAGCGCCAGCGAAACAGACATTGCCGTGAATTAACCATAAGACCAGTGAAGGTTAAAGGTTAATTTGCCGTAAACGTAGCATTTACCCCGAACTTCCCCAAGCACCAGATCCTGCTACGCATTTTGTGCCGTGCATAACTGCGGCGGCAAATGCTAAAACGGCAGGAAACGAGAAAGGTTAAGAGCGAATAACCGATTCATGAAAACGGCCTCGCTTCAGGGGCCGGATTCACGCCGCGGCGGAGCTGCATCCAGCCTGCAGCGGCCGTTTCAGGCCATTGATCCAGCGCTGGGCGGGCTTTTCCAGCCCGTGATAGAGAAAGGCCGATACGGCGAAGAGAAGCGCCGCGAAACCGCCTAGCGCCGTCCAGTCCAGCTGCAATGAGGCATCCACGAACGCCAGCTTGTAGAGCTTGAACAGCAGGAAGTGCGCAAGATACGTCGCGTAGCTGATCTCTCCCAGATAGACGAGCGGCCGGGACGACAGCGCCTTCACCACCACCCCGCGGCCCAGAGACAGCCCTAGCAGCGCAAGCAGCGCAAGCAGCAGCGCTGCGGGCACGAACCAGATTTCCGCTACTCCGGCCCCGAGACAAGCCGCCAGCAACGCCGCCGCACCGGCCGCGCAGCCAGTGGCGATCCATCCGCCACGCGGCAAGCGCTGCCAGATAAGGCAGGCGCAATTGCCCAGCCAGAATTCCAGCAGACAACGGCCAAGGCCAAGATGCGAGATATCGTCCCCAAGGCTGGATTTCCCGGCATAAGCGAAGAGCCCGGCCAGAGCCCCCAGCAGCAGCACACTCAAGCCCGTGAGTGCAGGCAGGCGCAGCCGTTCCCAGGGCGCCAGCGCCACAATGAGGGGAAAGACCAGATAGGCCGCGAACTCCGTGCTGATCGACCAGGACGGATCGTTCCATGCCAGCGCGCTGGTGAAGCCCCAGTTCTGCACCAGCAGGATATGCAGCGGCAATTGCGCGAACGGCATGCCCGGCGCCTGCCGCCCGGTGGCTGCCAGCAGCAGGGCAAACCCCACGCACGCGGCGAGTATCACCGCGTGCAGCGGCCAGATGCGGGCCAGCCGGCGCTGATAGAACGCCCGCCACTGCCCCGCCCCGCCCGAAGACAGCCGCGCGCCGTAGTTGTACCACAGCACGAACCCGGACAGCATGAAGAACAGATCGACGGCAAGGTATCCCTTGCCGAGACCGTCAATAACGAAGCCGGGCACCAGGTCGCGCAGCGACAGGCGGATGTGATAGAACACCACCAGCCAGGCCGCGAGCCCGCGTATCCCGGTCAGCGCATCCAGGTGCGCCCGTGCCGGCGCCGCGGCGCTCACGCGGCGTCCCCTGCCGCCGGGGCCGCCAGCGGCTTCATCGGGCGCGCACCCGTGCGGCCGGGCGGGCGCCTCATCAGCGTCCCGTCCTCCCGCTTGCGCTGCTGGATCAAGGCGATTTCCAGACCGACAAGGACAAAGGCGAACGACTGATAAGCCACACCGATGAACACCGCGCCAAGCATGCAGACCATATGCGCCATCTGCAGGGCACTGGCGAAATCGTGGTCTGCCCGGTCTCGCGCATCCTCGCTTTTGCGCAAGCGGCGGCACAGCATTTCCAGCTGCAGCAGGCCGGTGAAATGGATCGACAGCCACATCGCCAGCCCGGGCCAGCCCTGTTCACCCAGCACTTCGAAATAGGCCGAGTGGAACGCCCGCGCCTTGTCCTGCACTTTGGTGGTTTCGACGACCGTCATGGCCCCGTCGTTCTCCACGTCCTTGAGGTCCAGAGTCACCTTGTTGCCCAGGAAGGAATTGAACCCGCCGCCGAACGGCTTGTGCTGAACGTAGCCCAGCGTCCATGTCCAGACGGCGATACGCGTGGATGCGGACTCGTCGCTCTGGTGCGTTTCGATCGTGTCCATGCGCTGGGTATAGCTGGCCGGGAGGAACGGGATTGCCATCACGGCAAGTGCCACGAAAACCCCTGCCAGCAGGAAACGGTGGCAGGACCGGCGCAGCCACATCGCCGTCAGCAGAACAATGCACAGCAGGCCGGTACGAGTCTGCAGCCCCACGGTCGTCATCAGGCAGGCGAAGATCAGCAGCACGGCGAACAGCTTCACCCGCCAGTCGCTGGGGAATATCGTGCCGTACCGCGACAGCCAGATAATCAGCGGGATGATCGCGATCGCCACCATCGACAGGGTGCTGCCTTCATAAAGCCCGGAGTTGTCGTTGACGAAAGCCTGCAGCACGCCATAGCCGCCGCCGCCCAGCGCCGTCTTCATGCCCGCGCTGATCGCAATTGACCCCACCGAAAGCACCACGACCAGCATTGCCGCTTCCATGCGCAGCCGGGTGCGCAGCGTGAGCGGGAAGAACGCCGCAAAGAACAGCGATTTCCAGACCCAGTCCCACTTCTCGGCAGCATCGGTGGGGAAGTCCGCCATCAGCGTCGTCAGCCCGCAATAGACGAGGAACACGACAATCAGCACCTGACGCACGGAGACCTTCACATCGTCCTTGCGGTCCATCACCAGCCACCCGCCAAACGCCGCAACGAAAGCGATCAGCGAGACCGGGATAGACGCAAGCAGACCCCAGGCAATCTTCTGCGGCGTCAGCGCATCGACATAGAGATAGCACAGCAGCCACAGGAACGGCCGCTTGAAGCCTGCCACCAGGAAGCAGGCAAAGAAGGCCAGAAGGACGAGGCCGGTCATTCGCCGGTGCCATCCTGCGCGGCATCCGGCCGCGGCACAGTGAGAGACGGCACGGCCGGAGATTGCGTCGCGGGCCGTTTTCCGGGCTTCCGGCCGCGGGGCCCGGCCGCCTGCGGGCCGTTATCGTCAAGGTCAGGCCGCCCCATCAGGCGCAGCACTGCCAAAGCCAGCAAGGCATGCAGAATGGCAAGGGCAAGCAAATCGACCATGATGGCGGCGATAACACCGGTGAGTTGACGCGCCGTTAAGCGTTATGCCCCTAGGAATGGCGGGCCATGACACGCATTCTTCACATTCTGGACCACTCGCTGCCGATGCACAGCGGCTATACGTTCCGCACGCGCGCGATCCTGAAAGCGCAGCAGGCTCTGGGATACGAGGTCCGCGGCATCACCGGGCTGCGCCACACTGCAAAGGGCCCGGCCACCGAAGAAGCAGACGGCCTGACGTTCGAGAGGACCGCAGGAGAGGCCCACGGCCCCGCCGGCTACCGCGAATGGCGCGAGATCGGATTGTTCGCGCAGGCGATCGACCAGACCGTGCGCGCATGGCAGCCGGACATCCTCCACGCGCACTCCCCTGCCCTGTGCGGCCAGGCCGCGCTGCGCGTAGCCCGCCGCCACGGCATTCCGCTCGTCTACGAGATTCGCGCCTTCTGGGAAGATGCGGCCGTGGGCAACGGCACCGGCAGCGAAGGCTCGCTCAAGTACAAGCTCACCCGCAAGCTCGAAAGCCATGTCGTGGCCAAGGCCGATGCAGTGGTGACGATTTGCGAGGGCCTGCGCCAGGATCTGATCGCGCGCGGCACGCCACAGGACAAGATCACTGTCATGCCCAACGGCGTCGACCTTGCCCTGTTCGGCACGCCGCCCGCCCGCGACGCCGCGCTGGCCCGCGGCCTGGGCTTCGAATCGGATGGCGCGCCCTGCCCGGTGATCGGCTTCATCGGCAGCTTTTATGACTACGAAGGGCTAGACGTGCTGATCGCGGCCATGCCCGAGCTCATCGCCCGCCAGCCCGGCGCCCGGCTGCTGCTGGTGGGCGGCGGCCCCATGGAAGCGGCGCTGCGCGCCCAGGCCGAAGCCTCTCCGGCAGCGAGCGCAATCCACTTCACCGGCCGCGTGCCGCATCATGAGGTCGAGCGTTACTATGCGCTGTGCGACATTATGGCCTACCCGCGCAAGCGCAGCCGCCTGACCGATCTCGTCACTCCGCTCAAACCGCTCGAAGCCATGGCGCAAGGCAAGCTCGCCGCCGCCAGCGACGTTGGCGGGCACCGCGAGCTGATCCGCGATGGCAAGACCGGCGTGCTGTTCCCGCCCGGCGACGCCGCAGGCTGCGCCGATGCCCTGGCCGCGCTGCTCGGCCGCCGCGGCGAATGGGACCGGCTGCGCCGCGCAGGGCGCGAGCATGTCGAGGCCCGGCACGACTGGGCGGTCAACGCAGCCCGTTATCAAGACGTTTACCAAATGCTGTCACGAATCCCGTAACAAAGAAGATAGGGTATTGCGGCATGAACCTGCGGCACGCCCTTTCAGGATAGAACGGGATTAAGACAGAGTGTCCGAGCACAAGCGCAGCAAATCGGGCGGAGAGCCGCCCATCAGCCGCCACCCCCTGTTCCCGGCCATTGTCGCCCTCTGGTGCGGCGCGCTTTTCGGCGTGGGGAGCATCGCCATTCCGCCCGCGCTGATCGAACGCATCATCCTGGCGCTCGGCATCGGCCATGTGATTCCGATGGCCGCACCGCCGCTGGGCGCCACGGCGCGCATCCTGATAACCCTTATGATGACCGGAATCGGCGCAGTGATCGGCGTACTCGCCGCGCGCCGCCTGACCGGAAAAGCCCCGGCAAAACGCGAACGCCGCCGCAGCGCTGCTCCGGCAGCGGAAGACGTGGAGAGCACGGGCAGCACGAGCGAGGCCAAACAGGACGAGGCCAAGCCGCTGCCGGAACGCAGGCGCGCACTCGCCGCCGAACCCGCCGCGACGGTGGAAGAACCGGCGGCCAGCCGCGAACCGGCACCTGCCAGTGAAAACCGCATCCTCAATGTCGCCGAGTTCGATCTCGACGGGTTCGATGCCACGGACGATGACGAAGTTCTGTCCGCACCTGTAGCATCCGGACGCCATGTGCACACGGAAACCCCTTCCGGCGAAGCACCTCCACCCGAACCAGCCCTGCCCGCCGATACGCCAGTGGACGCGCCCTGCGGCCACTTGTTCGAAGCCTATTCGCGCGGCATCACAGCCAGCACCGGCGAAGAGCGCCCGGCTCCGTTCGCGGCCCCGGCCGAACCATCCACGCCCGGTTTCGATCTGCTTCCGCACATGAGCGAGGAAGCGGACGCCGAGGATGCGGGTGAAGAAATCGAAACCGGCAGCCGCGAAACCCCGTTCGCGCCCGTTGAGGCGAACGGGAGCACGCAGCCTGCGGTGAGCGAAGAGGAACCGGCCGAACACTGGGGCCACAGAGCCGCCGAACGCATCGCCGCCGCCCAGCTCGACGATCTCTCCCCGATCGAACTGCTCGAACGCCTGGCCCTGGCGATGGCCCAGCGCCGCAACAGTGTGCAACACGCCGCCGGGCAGCACGAAACTCTGCAGCAAACGGCAGAAATCGAGCCTTTGGCAGAGCCCGAAACACAGCCCGAGCCGGAAACAGCCGCGGCAGAGACACGGCCTGCCGAGCCACTTCCCTTCGCGCAGCCGCGCCTCGTAGCGGCACAGGCCAAAGCGCCTGCCGAAGACCTTGCCGCCGATGCCAGCCCCGCGCAGGATCCGGAACCGGCCGTGGCCCTGCCCGCCGCTCTGCGCCCCGTCAATTTCGGCACTGTGCCGGAAGATGGCGACGAGGACGTCCTTCCCGCCTACATCCCGCCTCGCCACATCGGGCTGGCCCCCGCCATGACCGGCGGCGCCATGACCGGCAACCCCGCAACAGAAAACACCGAAGACGAGGAAGAGACGGCCGAGGACGTGCTTGAAGAAGGCTATTCCTCGCTGCTCAATCTCTCGCAGCCGCTTTCTGTTCGCGAAAACCCGACCCAGCAGGCCATTGGAACTGGCGAGCCGGACACCGGCAGCACTGATGAGCCCGTGGCGATCTTCCCCGGCGAGGAAGCCCGCGAAACCGGACCTTTCGCCGCTCCCGCCGCCAAAGCGGCCGAGGCCGAGGCACAGCAGCCCCCGGCCCAGAGCGATCGCCTGTTCGACGGCCCGGGCAAGACCGGCCCGGAAGAAACCGAGGCCGCCTTGCGCAGCGCCCTGGCCGCACTCCAGCGCATGAGCGGCGCCGCCTGAAAGTCCTCCTCGAAACGGACTCCGGCACTGCCGTCAGTGGCCCCAAAACTCCGCCGGGTTCGTCCTGGCGGAGTTTTTGATAATAAAATGGCCCATTTTCCGGCCTTCACGCTTCCAATCCTGCGCTGAAGCCGCCTTCCCGGTTGCAAAAAGCCGCTCCAAACGTCATGGGGACCGTGGGGCCGCTACGTCGCATGGGGACGCTGCACGATTCGTGCACGCCGTTCTGTGCGCCCGGTGTACCCCGGCAAATGACAGGATGGATTATTATCGATGGGATTTCCTAAGCCCCAAGGCCTTTACGATGCGCGTAACGAACATGACTCCTGCGGTGTGGGCTTTGTCGCCCATATTAAAGGGCAGAAAAGCCATGCAATCATTACCCAGGCCCTGGAAATCCTGAAAAACATCGACCACCGCGGCGCGGTGGGCGCCGACCCGCTGCTGGGTGACGGCGCGGGTATCCTTACCCAGATCCCCGACCAGTTGTTCCGCAAGTGGGCCACGGCCAACGGCGTCGAACTGCCGCAGCCGGGTGACTATGCGGTTGCCATGTGCTTCCTCCCGCAGGATGAGGCCGCGCGCGATTTCGTGGTCGCCAAGTTCGAGAAGTTCATCGCAAAGGAAGGCCAGGTCCTGCTGGGCTGGCGCGACGTGCCCGTCACGCTCGATGGCCTTGGCAAGACCGTCATCGAATCGATGCCGGTGGTGCGCCAGTGCGTCATCGGCCGCGGCGAGAGCTGCGCCGATCAGGACGCGTTCGAGCGCAAGCTGATGGCGATCCGCAAGCAGACGCAGAACCCGCTGGCGGCCATGGCCGAAAAGCACAACCTGCCCGGCCTCACCGAGCTCTATATGCCGAGCTTCTCCAGCCGCACGATCGTCTACAAGGGCCTGCTGCTGGCAACGCAAGTCGGCTCGTTCTACGACGATCTGCGCGATCCGGACTTCGTTTCCGCGCTCGGCCTCGTGCACCAGCGCTTCTCGACCAACACCTTCCCGAGCTGGAAGCTGGCGCACCCCTACCGCTTCATGGCGCACAATGGCGAGATCAACACCGTTCGCGGCAACGTGAACTGGATGAACGCCCGCCGCCGCACTATGGAAAGCGAGCTGCTGGGCGCCGATCTCGACAAGATGTGGCCGCTGATCCCGCACGGCCAGTCGGACACCGCGTGCCTCGACAATGCGCTCGAACTGCTCCTCGCGGGCGGGTACAGCCTGGTCCACGCGATGATGATGCTCATCCCCGAGGCCTGGGCGGGCAATCCGCTGATGGATAGCCATCGCCGCGCCTTCTACGAGTATCACGCCGCGCTGATGGAGCCGTGGGACGGCCCCGCCGCCGTCGCCTTCACCGACGGCCGCCAGATCGGCGCCACGCTGGACCGCAATGGCCTGCGCCCCGCGCGCTTCCTCGTCACCGACGACGACCTGTGCGTCATGGCTTCCGAGAGCGGCGTGCTGCCGATCAAGGAAGACAACATCGTGCGCAAGTGGCGCCTCCAGCCGGGCAGGATGCTCCTGATCGACTTCGAGGAAGGCCGCATCATCGAAGACGAAGAGATCAAGGCCAAGCTCGCCGCGGAAGAGCCCTACGAGAAGTGGCTGGACCGGGCGCAGTACAAGCTCGCCGATCTCGACGTGATCGAGCCTGAGCTGGCCGAACTGCCCGCGCCCAACGGCACGCTGCTCGACCGGCAGCAGGCCTTCGGCTACACGCAGGAAGACACGCTGCGCTTCCTCGAACCGATGGCGATGAATGCCGACGATCCGCTGGGATCGATGGGCACGGACACGCCGATCCCGGTGCTGTCGAACAAGTCGCGCCTGCTCTACGACTACTTCAAGCAGAACTTCGCGCAGGTCACCAACCCGCCGATCGACCCGATCCGCGAGGAACTGGTGATGAGCCTGGTCTCGATGATCGGCCCGCGCCCGAACCTGCTCGGCCATGACGCGGGCACGCACAAGCGCCTCGAAGTCAGCCAGCCGATCCTCACCGACAAGGGTCTGGCCAAGATCCGCTCGGTCGAAGCCGCGCTCGACGGCGCCTTCCGCACCGAGACGATCGACATGACCTGGGATGCCGAATCCGGCGCCGAAGGTCTGGAAATGGCGATCAAGGAAATGTGCTGGGCCGCCACCGAAGCGGTGCTGGCGGACAAGAACATCCTGATCCTGTCCGACCGCGCGCAGGGCCCGGATCGCATCCCGATGCCTGCATTGCTGGCGACGGCGGCGGTGCACCATCATCTGGTGCGTCAAGGCCTGCGCATGCAGACCGGCCTTGTCGTCGAAACCGGCGAGGCGCGCGAAGTCCAGCACTTCTGCGCGCTGGCGGGTTATGGCGCCGAAGCCATCAACCCCTACCTCGCGTTCGAGACGATCGAGGAAATCCGCGTCCGCAAGAACTTCCCGATCACCGCCGAGGAAGCCGCGAAGAACTACGTCTATGCCGTCGGCAAGGGCATCCGCAAGGTCATGTCCAAGATGGGCATCTCGACTTACCAGTCCTACTGCGGCGCGCAGATCTTCGACGCGGTCGGCCTGTCGAGCGCTTTCGTGGAGAAGTACTTCACCGGCACCGCCACCACGATCGAGGGTGCCGGCCTGCTGGAGATCGCGGAAGAGACCGTGCGCCGCCATGCCGCGGCCTATGGCGACAACCCGATCTACGCCAACATGCTCGACGTGGGCGGCATCTACGGCTCGCGCGTGCGGGGCGAGGAACACGCCTGGACCAGCACCAACATCGGCATGCTCCAGCACGCCGTGCGCGGCAACGTTCCTGAAAAGTACAAGGAATTCGCGGCCACCATCAACGACCAGTCGGCCCGGATGCTCACCATCCGCGGGCTGATGGAATTTGTGCCTGCCGCCGAGCCCATCGATATCGGCGAAGTCGAACCGGCGAGCGAAATCGTCAAGCGCTTCGCCACCGGCGCGATGAGCTATGGCTCGATCAGCTGGGAAGCGCACACCACGCTGGCGGCCGCGATGAACACCATCGGCGGCAAGTCGAACACCGGCGAAGGCGGCGAGGATCCGAAGCGCTTCCAGCCGATGCCCGACGGGCGCAATCTGCGCTCGGCGATCAAGCAGGTCGCCTCGGGCCGCTTCGGCGTGACCACCGAGTACCTCGTCAATGCCGACGATATCCAGATCAAGATGGCGCAGGGCGCGAAGCCCGGCGAGGGCGGCCAGCTGCCCGGCCACAAGGTCGACAAGATCATCGGCAAGACTCGTCACTCGACCCCGGGCGTCGGCCTGATCTCGCCGCCGCCGCACCACGACATCTACTCGATCGAGGATCTCGCGCAGCTCATTCACGATCTCAAGAACGTGAACCCGGGCAGCCGCGTTTCGGTCAAGCTGGTGTCCGAAGTGGGCGTGGGCACGGTCGCTGCGGGCGTTTCCAAGGCGCGCGCCGATCACGTGACGATCTCCGGCTACGAAGGCGGCACCGGCGCTTCGCCGCTGACCTCGCTCACCCACGCCGGTTCGCCCTGGGAAATCGGCCTTGCCGAAACCCAGCAGACGCTGCTGCTCAACAACTTGCGCAGCCGCATCTGCGTGCAGGCCGACGGCGGCCTGCGCACGGGCCGTGACGTCGCCGTCGCCGCGCTGCTCGGCGCCGACGAGTTCGGCTTCGCCACCGCGCCGCTGATCGCGGCGGGCTGCATCATGATGCGCAAGTGCCACCTCAACACCTGCCCGGTCGGCGTTGCGACGCAGGATCCGGTGCTGCGCGCGCGCTTCACCGGCCAGCCCGAGCACGTGATCAACTACTTCTTCTTCGTCGCCGAGGAACTGCGCGCGATCATGGCCGAACTGGGCTTCCGCACGGTCGCCGAAATGGTTGGCCGGGTCGACAAGCTCAACATGAAGCAGGCGATTTCGCACTGGAAGGCCAAGGGCGTCGATCTTTCGAAGATCCTCTACCAGGCCCCGCTCGGCGACAGCCCCTCGCTCAACTGGAGCGGGACGCAGGACCACGGCCTTGAAAACGCGCTCGACAACGCCCTGATCGAAGCTTCGGCCGAAGCGCTCGAAAAGGGCGCGGCGGTGCGCATCGAAAAGCCGATCATCAACGTCAACCGCACGGTCGGCGCGATGCTCTCGGGCGAAGTGGCCAAGCGCTATGGCCATGAAGGCCTGCCCGACAACACGATCTACGTCACGCTGACCGGCGTGGCGGGCCAGAGCTTCGGCGCCTGGCTTGCCCACGGCGTCACGCTCGACCTCACTGGCGATGCCAACGACTATGTCGGCAAGGGCCTGTCGGGCGGCCGCGTGATCGTGCGCCAGCCCGGCCATGTGAACCGCGATCCGCTGTCGAACATCATCGTCGGCAACACCGTGCTCTACGGCGCGATTTCCGGCGAGGCGTTCTTCAACGGCGTCGGCGGCGAGCGTTTCGCGGTCCGCAACTCGGGCGCGATCACGGTGGTCGAAGGCTGCGGCGATCACGGCTGCGAGTACATGACCGGCGGCGTGGTGATGGTGCTCGGCAAGACCGGCCGCAACTTCGCGGCGGGCATGTCGGGCGGTGTCGCCTACGTCTTCGACGAGGACGGCCAGTTCGACAAGCTGTGCAACCACGCGATGGTCGACCTTATCAAGGTTTCGCCCGAAGCCGACGAAGACGAAGGCACCGGCCGTCCGCAGCAGCGGACCGTCAGCGTCAACGACCTCGGCATGGGCGATATGCTGCGGCACGATGCCGAACGCATCCGCGTGCTGCTGGAACGCCACCACCTGCACACCGGCTCCAAGCGGGCCCGGGCGCTGCTCGACAACTGGAGCGATACCGTCTCCAAGTTCGTCAAGGTGATGCCGCGCGACTATGCGAAGGCGCTCAAGCAGATGGAAGCCGAGCGGCTCGAAGCCGCTTCCGTGGCAGCAGAATAAGATCAGGAATCAGAACAAGATGGGCAAGGAAACCGGCTTCCTCGAACTGGACCGCAAGGACCGTACTTACGGTCCGATCGACGAACGGCTGAAGAGCTATAAGGAATTCATCGTTCCGCTTCCGGCCGGGGCGCTCAAGGATCAGGCGTCGCGCTGCATGAACTGCGGCGTGCCGCACTGCCACACGGGCTGCCCGGTCAACAACATCATTCCGGACTGGAACCACCTGGTTTACGAGGACGACTTCCGCAACGCGCTGGAAGTGCTTCACTCGACCAACAACTTTCCGGAATTCACCGGCCGCATCTGCCCCGCCCCGTGCGAGGCGGCCTGCACCCTGAATATCATCGACCAGCCTGTGACGATCAAGTCGATCGAATGCGCGATCGTCGACAAGGGCTGGGCCGAAGGCTGGATCACGCCGAAGATTCCGGCGAAGAAGACCGGCAAGTCGGTCGCGGTCGTGGGATCGGGCCCGGCGGGCCTCGCCTGCGCGCAGCAGCTCGCCCGTGCCGGTCACTCGGTGACGGTGTTCGAAAAGAACGACCGCCTTGGCGGGCTGATGCGCTACGGCATTCCCGACTTCAAGATGGAAAAACACCTCATCAACCGCCGCGCGGCGCAGATGGAAGCCGAAGGCGTGCTGTTCAAGACCTCGGTCGAAGTGGGCGTTTCGGTCTCGGTGAACTCGCTGAAGGAAAACTACGACGCGGTGGTTTTCGCGGGCGGCGCCGAAAATGCCCGCCGCCTCGACATTCCGGGCGCCGAGCTGCCGGGCGTGCGTCTGGCGATGGAATTCCTGACGCAGCAGAACAAGCGCAACGCGGGCGACGACGAACTGCGCGCCGCCCCGCGCGGTTCGCTGACCGCCACCGGCAAGCACGTCATCGTCATCGGCGGCGGCGATACCGGGTCGGACTGCGTGGGCACGTCCAACCGCCAGGGCGCCGCTTCGGTGACCCAGCTCGAAATCATGCCCAAGCCGCCCGAGCATGAGAACAAGGCGATGTCCTGGCCGTTCTGGCCGCTCAAGCTGCGCACCTCGACAAGCCACGAGGAAGGCTGCGAACGCGACTGGGCCGTGCTGACCAAGCGCGTCGTCGGCGACAACGACGTGAAGGGCCTCGAATGCGTCCGCGTCGAGTGGAAAGACGGCAAGATGCATGAGGTCGAAGGCAGCGAGTTCACGCTGCAGGCCGACCTCATCCTGCTCGCGATGGGCTTCACTGGCCCGCGCAAGGCCGGGATGCTCGACCAGTCGGGCGTGGATCTCGACGCACGCGGCAACGTCAAGGCCGATACCGTGCAGTATCAGACCAGCGACGAGAAGATCTGGTCCTGCGGCGACATGCGCCGCGGCCAGTCGCTGGTCGTCTGGGCGATCCGCGAAGGCCGCCAGTGCGCCCGCGCACTGGACGAAGTGCTGATGGGCGCAAGCGAACTGCCGCGCTAACCGCCTTTATTGGCATTAAAATATTGAAACAGGGAAGCGCCCCGAAAGGGGCCCTTCCCTGTTTTCTTTCGGCAAATCCGCAACCTGCTAAAAACTGCTCAAATCACCTATTCCCGGCATCAGGTATTTCCCGCTATTTCGTGATGGAATGGGATTTACTACCCGAGAACTATCGCCGTCCCTGCTCTTTGGAATGAATCCGGCAGGACAGCACGTACATGATCAAACACCAGACACGAATCGGCAGCCGCGTCCTCAGTGCGCTTGTGCTGCTGGCCATGCTGGCGACGGCCTTCGTCATCATCGAGATCCGCTTCGGCGGCCCGATCCAGCGCAAGCATGCGCTCAACGACGAAATGCTGGCCGACATTCTGCCGCCCCCCGCCTTTGTCGTCGAACCCTATCTGGAAGCCTCGCTGGCTGCTGCCAACCCGGAAACGGGCCAGGCCGATCTGGAACGCATTCACGAGATCCAGACGGAGTTCAACCAGCGCAAGGCCTATTGGGCAAGCGCCCCGGTGCCGGAAGAAATGCGGGCACAGCTGAACAGCACCATCGCCGTCGCCGACGAATTCTTCGCCGCGATCGATTCGCAGCTTGCCCCCGCCATCGCCAGCGGCAGCCGTGACCGCATCGATACCGTCCTCAACCGCGATCTGACGCCGCTTTACCAGCGCCAGCGCGAGGAAGTGATCAAGCTTGTCGGTCTTTCGCGCACTTTCAACCAGCGGGAAATGGCCAGTGACAACCGCATGGTGGCGATCCTCCTGGGCTTCAGCGCCATGGCCGCACTGATCGTCGCCGGATCGATTCAGGCCGCGACCGTGTTTATCCGCCGGCGCATCGTCACCCCGCTCGATGAAGCCAGCCACACGATCGAAAGCCTGGCCTCGGGCGATTATCAGGTTTCGGTAGACGGCCTTTCCCGTCAGGACGAGTTCGGCGCGATGGCCCGCGCCATGGAAGTGTTCCGCGAAGCCGGAATGGCGCGCGAGGAAGCCCGGGTAAACCAGAAACGCGTTGTCGATGTCCTCTCGATCGGGCTCGACAAGCTCGCGTCCAAGGATCTGGAGTACTGCATCGACGACGAATTCCCCGAAGGCTACGAAGCGCTGCGGCGGAATTATAATGCCGCGCTCGAATCCTTCGCCAAGGCCATGGGCACCGTCCGCGCCGGGACATCGAGCGTGATGAGCTCGATCTCGGAAATCCGCAGCGCCGCCGACGATCTCGCCCAGCGCAACGAACGGCAAGCGGCAAGCCTTGAGGAAACCGCCGCGGCCATGCGGCAAGTGACCGGCCGGGTAAACGAATCCGCAGCCAGCACGGCCAGGGCGGAGGAAACCATCAGCCATGCGCAGTCCCATGCCGGTGAAGGCGGCGAAGTGGTGCGCCGCGCGGTCGAAGCCATGGCGGCGATCGAAAGTTCGGCGCAGGAGATTGCCACTATTGTCGACGTCATCGACGGCATCGCCTTCCAGACGAACCTGCTCGCGCTCAATGCCGGTGTCGAAGCGGCGCGCGCGGGCGATGCCGGCAAGGGCTTCGCGGTCGTGGCCAACGAAGTGCGCGAACTGGCGCAGCGCTCGGCCAATGCCGCGCGGGACATCAAGGAACTCATCACCAAGAGCTCCGGGCAAGTCAGCGCCGGTGTCGGGCTTGTCGGACAGACCGGCGGCAAGTTCGACGAGATCGTCTCCCGGATCGATGCCCTGCACGGGCTGATCACGGACATGGCCGAATCGGCGCGCCAGCAAGCGGGCGATCTGCAGCAGGTGAGCAATGCCGTGGACGACATGGACCGGATGACCCAGCAGAACGCCGCGATGGTGGAGGAAACCACGGCCGCCACGCGCAGCCTGGAAACCGAAGCTTCTGCGCTCACCCGCATGATGTCGGCATTCCGGACTCGCTTGAGGCAATCCCGGCCCGATATCGCAGGGGATACCAATGCCCTGCGGCGCACATCGATTGCAGGCGAAGCCGTGGGCGCCCCGGCGATGCTGGGAGCCGCCGCCTGAATCCGGCGCTTGACGGCAGCCTCCATCGCCGCGAGATTTCCGGGCGTTACGGAGAGGAACGCCCATGCTGCTTGAAATTGCTGAAATCGAAACCCGTCCCGGTGCCGAGGACGAATTTGCCGCCGCGATGCGGCAAACCGGTGTCCCGCACCTGGCCGCCTGCAAAGGCGTCATTTCTGTGCGGTTCGGGCGCGGCGTGGAGAACCCTTCGAAGTTCACATTCAACGTCGTGTGGACATCGGTGGAGGCCCACATGAGCGCCCGGGATCTCGATGATTTCGGCAAGTTCCGCGCCGCGATGGGCGATCTGACCGTGAGCGGCGTGATGAGCCACTATGTCATGGACGCCCTGATCCCCGGCGCTTCGGCCTGACCGCCACCATTACCAGTCAATCGGCTCGCGCCCGTGGGCCTTCAGGAATTCATTGGCGCGGCTGAAATGGCGGCACCCGAAAAAGCCCGAGTGGGCGGAAAGCGGGCTGGGATGCGGTGCAGTCAGCACCAGATGATGGCTGTTCGCAAGGCCCGGCACCCGCTCGGCCTTTTTGCGCGCGTGGCTGCCCCATAGCAGGAACACGCAAGGCTCGGCCTTGTCAGCAGCCGCAGCCACGGCCGCATCGGTAATCGCTTCCCAGCCCCGTTTCTGGTGCGATCCCGCCTGCCCCTGCTGCACGGTCAGCGAATTGTTGAGCAGCAGCACGCCCTGCCGCGCCCAGTGCTCCAGATTGCCGTGGCCGGGCGGAGACACGCCGCAATCGCTGGCCAGTTCCTTGTAGATGTTCACCAGAGAGGGCGGCACTTTCACCCCCTCGGGCACGGAAAAGGCCAGTCCATGCGCCTGCCCAGGCCCGTGATAAGGGTCCTGCCCAAGGATCACGACCTTCACATTGTCGAGCGGCGTCAGCTCCAGCGCGCGCAGGCGGCTGCCGCGCGGGGGAAAGATGTTTTTCCCAGCGGCTTCCTCGGCCTTGAGCCATCCGCCCAGCCTGCGGGCTTCCGGCGTGGCGAGAACACCGCCCAGCGCCGGTTGCCAGCTTGGCGGAACGGCCTGCGCGCTTTCTGTTGCCGTCATGCCCCAGCCTCCTGAAATTCCCGGCGCCCATTGCGAAACACCAGACCAGTCCCTAAGCATTTTCGCACTATGGCTGTCTATCTCCACGAAGAAGATCTCCCCGAAGGCGTCCTGGCGCCCGGGCCCGTCGCCGTCGATACCGAGACCATGGGGCTGATCACCCCGCGCGACCGCCTTTGCGTGGTGCAGATCTCCGACGGGCAGGGCGACGAGCATCTGGTGCGCTTCGCACCGGGCAGCGCCTATGACGCGCCGAATCTCAAAGCGGTTCTGGCCGATCCGGCCCGGCTCAAGCTCTATCATTTCGCGCGCTTCGATCTTGCCGCGATCGAGCATTACATGGGCGTGATGGCCGAACCGGTGTTCTGCACCAAGATCGCCAGCAAGCTGGTGCGCACTTATACCGACCGCCACGGCCTCAAGGATCTGGTGCGCGAACTGCTCGGCAAGGAAGTGTCCAAGCAGCAGCAGTCGAGCGACTGGGGCGCTCCCGTGCTCACCGACGCGCAGAAGGACTATGCTGCGTCCGACGTGCGCCATCTGCACGCGATGCACACGATCCTGGTCGAACGCCTTGCCCGCGAGAACCGCACCGAAATTGCGCAGGCCTGCTTCGATTTCCTGCCCGCCCGTGCCCGGCTCGACCTGGCAGGCTGGCCCGATCACGATATTTTCAGCCACCAATCCGCCTGATACCCGGAGCCTGACCGGCCATGTCGATGGAAGCCATCCAGATCCGCAATCGCCGCCGGCATTTCGCCGCGCCCGGCGGTTCGCATGACCGGCTTGTCGCCTTCCTGGCCAAGGCGCTGCCGGCGGCCATCGGTCTGGTCGCGGCGGTGATGATCCTGATTCCGCTATCACCGCGCGGCGAGATCAGCTTCCTTCTCGACCGCAACAAGGTCGCCGTCACCAGCCAGCGCATCAAGCTGGAAGACGCAGCCTACAAAGGGCAGGACAATCGCGGCCGGGACTTCGTGGTGACGGCCGGGACCGCCGTGCAGAAATCCGCCTCCGTGCCGATTGTCGAAATGCTCGACCTGTCAGCGAAAATGGCACTGAACGACGGGCCCGCGCGGATCGATGCCCCGCGCGGTGCGTACAATTACGACACGGAAAATATCGATATCTCCGGGCCCGTGCAGTTTTCCGCGCCCGATGGCTACCGTATGACGACGAGCAATGTCGACATCGACGTCAAACAGAAGCTGGCAACCGCGACCGGCGGTGTAAAGGGCTCTGTGCCCACGGGCACGTTTCAGGCCAGTTCGATGAAAGCCGATCTGGAAAACCGCACGGTCACTCTGGAAGGCAATGCCCGGCTGCGGATGACGCCCGGCAAGTTGAGGATACCCCAATGACGCTTCGCCGCCCGCGCCTGATGGCCTTCCGCCCGATATCCTTGCGCACCGCCGCTGTTACCGTGGCGCTGGGCGGCGCCGTTCTGGCCGCTGCCCCGCAACTGGGCGCGCAGGTCTTCCCTGGCCATGACAGCAATGCCCCGGTCGACTACGCGGCCAATCATATCGAACTGCAGGACAAGCAGGACCGCGTCGTCCTTTCCGGCGATGTCGATGTGCGCCAGGGCGACCTGCAACTGCGCGCGGCTCGCACCGTGGTCAATTTCACGAACCAGGACTCGATGCAGATCCAGCGCATCACGGCCAGCGGCGGCGTGGTGGTGACTCGCGGCAGCGAACGCGCCACCGGCGATGTCGGCATCTACGACTTCAACAAGAAGATCATCACCATGTCGGGCAACGCCACGCTCAAGCGCGGCAATGGCGATACCCTGCGCGGCGGGCGCTTCGTGATCGATCTCAACAGCGGTGTATCCTCGGCATCGGGCGGCCGCGTCTCGGGCACGTTCACGGTTCCCAAGCAGAACTGACCGCCTTCCGTCTCTAGCAGGAGACGGAAGGCGGTCAGAATGCGCGCTCGTGGACCAGAACCCGCAGCGTCAGGAAAATGATCTGAAGATCACGCATGATCGTCCAGCCTTCAAGGTATTCGAGATCGGACTGCAGGCGGTTCAGCAGGTCCGATTCGTGATCTGTGGCTCCGCGATACCCCCGCACTTGCGCAAGACCGCTCAGGCCAGGCTTGAGGCCGTGGCGCTGCCAGTACCGCATGTCCACTTCCCAGAACAGCTTTTCGCCCGCCAGCGAACCCGTAGCGTGCGGACGCGGTCCGACCAGGCTCATGTCTCCCAGCAGAACATTGAAGAGCTGCGGCAATTCGTCGATGCTGGTATGCCGGATGAATTTGCCGATCCGGGTGATGCGCTGGTCATCTTTCGACGCCGACTGGTTCCCATCCCTGTCACACAGAGCGTGCGTCATCGACCGGAATTTGTACATATTGAAGAAGCGGTTACCGCGGCCCATCCGCTTTTGCATGAAGAACACCGGTCCGCCATCCTGCAGCTTGACCGTCAGCGCCACTGTGATCAGCAACGGAGACAGGGCGACGATCGCCAAACCTGCCAAAGTAAGGTCAAAGATACGCTTGATAGCGCGGTCCCGCAGCCCCAGCGGGCCTGCGGAGACCAGCAGCAGGCCATGCTTGCCCACCACCCGGGCCCCTTGGGCACCGAGCCGGGCGACCTCGTCGTCGAGCACTTCGCCATCGACATTCGCCCCCTTGAGCATCATGGCCCATTCGGCGCGGCGGCTGGCAGGGCAGCTCACGATAACGCGATCGATATTGCGCAGCACCAGCCCCAGCCGGTCGAGCGCGTGCGGGTCGTTGAGATCGGCCCGCAACCCCATGGCTGCCGCCGAAACGCGAATAGCCCCCGGCAGTGCCAACTGCGGGCCGCCATCGTCGATGAGCAGTTCGTTCATGACATTGGCTCCGCAACGCCATGTCACAAAACTGCGCAATTGCAGACGGGTCCAGGCAATGGCCAGCATGGCCGCGACGGCACCTCCGTTGAAAATCGAGCGCGAGACATCCGCCTCAGGCTGAATTAGAAACTGCACGAAAACAACGACGGCCATGGCAATAACCATCGCAACCATCGCCCGGAATATTCCAATCCAACCGTCGCGCAGGGAAGCAATCGAATAGGACCCGTTGTAGAGCGCCAGCGTCAAATAGATCGGCAGAATCAGCTGGGCATGCACCAACGAGTCAGAAAACCCGGAACTACCGACGAACAGATAGCCGATGGCCCCAAAACCGGCGCAAACAGACAGGATGTCACCTAGGACGAGAGCCAGGTAGCATTGCAGCCGACGCTTCTCCCGCGAAGGAGCAACCAGAAGCGCATCAGCTTCCGCAGTCTCCGCCGATAGCGGGCGCACCGCAAGCGGTGCGTTCATCGGTCCAGCACTCCCTGTTCCCATTACCCAGTCTTCAGCCCCCACCAGACACCCGCAGCAATGCCCCTTAGGGCGTTACATTAGGTTCCAGCGTTTGAAAACGAAACCGGAAATGACAAAAAGCGTTATCTGTCAAACCGTTCTGTTTATCGGCTATTTGGCGCCAAGACATGCGATCCGCGTAATCTTCGTCAGTCCTTCTGCCAATAGCAGTTCCGAGTCGTGGCTGTTCGCCAGCAGGGACTGATGCAAGGACACAAGGCCCGCAACGAGCCGTTCCAGTCTAGGGCCGCGCCAGATCCTGAGCTGCGCGCCCAGGGCGGGCTGGTCTTTCCAGAAGATCCGGCGCGCTCCCGCTTCCGCCTTCAGGAAGCCGGAAACGTCGGGATTGCGGCCTAGCCGGGCGTTGAGTGCGGCCAGCTGGGCCGCGCGGCGCTCGAAAGCCAGCAGGAGGCCGACAGGGTTCAGCCCCAGTTCGCGCATTCGCTTGAGTTCGGGCCCGATCGCCTCGCGCCGGCCGCCAAGCGCGGCGTCGACCAGCGGCGTGAAATCGTCATCCTCAGTCTGAGCGCCGACCGCGTCGAGATCCGCCCCTGAAACGGGACGCGGCGTTTCCGGCATGGCATCGAGATAGAGCGCCAGCTTGGCCACTTCGGAGCGGGCGATCCGCGTATCGAGCCCCGATGCACGCGCGATCCGCTCGGCGATCTCGCTGCCCATCTTGAGCCCGGCCGCATTGGCCATCGTGCGCACCGAGGCCGTGACCGAACCGAGATCGGGCGGATAGAACATGGCCACAAGACCATCGCTCCGGCTGGCCAGCAGCTTGGCCGTGCGCGATTTATCGGTCGCGCCGGTGGCAACGATCAGAACCGGGCAGGCCTCCACGGCATTTTCGAGCAGGGTCTGCACGGCGTCGTGCACCTCATCCCCCTGCGCCCGCACCCAAATGTGCCGCGTGCCGCCAAACAGCGAATTCGAACGGGCCTCGTCCCCCAGCCGCACCGGGTCCTTGCGCAAGTCCGAGCCTGCCAGTTCGACACGTTCGCCCGGGTCCCGCAGCAGTGAGACAATCTTTGCCGCCGCATCGGTGGCGCCCGCCTCATCGGGGCCGCAGAAGAAGAACACGCGGGCCTGCTCGGCCGCCCGCCCCGCCATGCCGGCGAAGTCCTTTTGCGTCGCCTTCACCGGCCCTTACCCATGATCTTACTGGGCCGTATTGCCACGCAGGCGCAGCGCGACGCTAGTGACAATGCGCCCGGCGACATCCTTGGAGAGATTTTCCAGCGCGGTCTGTTCGGCTGCAATCGTCGCATAGTCCGACGAAACGACGTCGATCCCCGCATCGGCCCCGGCCGTCGCATCGAGCACCACTTCGCCGCTCGCCATGTCGACAAGCTGATAGCGCGCGCGCAGCGTGCGGCGTTCGCGGCCGATGGTATCGTCCGAAAGCAGGGCGAAGCCTTCCAGCTTGTCGTCCAGACGCACATCGAGCCGGTACTTCGGCGATACGCCCGCCTTGCCCGAGCCGAGCTGATCGACCAGTGCATTGCGCACCAGCCAGCCCGCCTTGCCCTCGATCGCGGAGACCTGCACATCGGCCAGCCCGCGCGCCACGGTGCCGCTGCCGCCGCCCGCATACATCGGCTGCAGCCCGCAGCCTGAAAGTGCGGGCGCAGCCAGCATCAGGGCTGCGGCAAAGGCGCGCAGCCTCTTCACGCGACGAGATTCACCAGACGGTCGGGCACGACGATCACCTTGCGGATTTCTGCTCCATCAAGGGCACGCTGCACCTTCTCGCTGGCGAGGGCAAGCGCCTCCAGCTCTTCTTTCGCGGTGCCCTTGGCGACCGTCAGTGTGTCGCGCAGCTTGCCTTTTACCTGCACGGCAATGGTCACTTCGTCCTCGACCAGCAACGCCGGATCGACTTCAGGCCACACGGCATGGGCAACGAGGCCTTCGCCGAATTCCGCGTAAGCCTCTTCGGCAAGGTGCGGCATCATAGGCGAAACCAGCAGCAAGAGCTTGCGGATCGCGACCGAACGGCTGGCCGAAGGCTTTGCCTTCTCGATCACGCCGGTCAGTTCGTAGATGCGCGCCACGGCCTTGTTGAAGCCGAGCGATTCGATGTCTTCGGCAACGGCGGCCACGGTCTGGTGGACCTTGCGGTCGACCGCCTTGTCCTCGCCTTCGGCCGCCGCGTCGTGCTGGGCGAAGAGGCGCCACAGGCGCTGGACAAAGCGCGCACAGCCCTCGATGCCGGATTCGGACCAGGGCAGGTCGCGCTCGGGCGGGCTGTCGGAGAGCATGAACCAGCGGATCGCGTCGGCGCCGTATGTCGCGACGATCTCGTCCGGATCGACCACGTTCTTCTTCGACTTCGACATCTTGATGACTTTGCCGACCGTGACCGGCTGGCCATCTTCCTTCAGCGTCGCGCCGTCGGCTGTACGCTCGATCTCGGCGGGGCCGAAGTAGATCTCGCGCCCATCTTCCTTGCGCGAATAGACCTCGTGCGTGACCATGCCCTGCGTGAACAGGCTGCCGAATGGCTCCTTCACTTCGATCTTGCCGATGCGGGCCAGCGCGCGGGTCCAGAAGCGGGCGTAGAGCAAGTGCAGGATCGCATGCTCGATGCCGCCGATATACTGCTCGACCGGCAGCCACTCGGCGATCTTCGCGGGATCGAAAGGCCGGTCGTCCGGCTGGCTGGCGAAGCGCAGGAAGTACCACGACGAATCGACGAAAGTATCGAGTGTGTCGGTCTCACGCCGCGCGGGCTTGCCGCACTGCGGGCAATCGACATGCTTCCAGGTGGCATGGCGCGCCAGCGGGTTGCCCGGCGTCTTGAAATCGACGTCCTCGGGCAGCGTGACCGGAAGCTGCTTCTTGGGCACCGGCACGACGCCGCAGACTTCGCAGTGGATGAATGGGATCGGCGTGCCCCAGTAGCGCTGGCGGCTCACGCCCCAGTCGCGCAGGCGCCATACCGTCTTGCCCTCGCCCCAGCCTTCGCTTTCGGCGCGGGCGATGACGGCGGCCTTGGCGTCGGCCACGGCCATGCCGTCGAGGAAGTCCGAATGGACGAGCAGGCCGTCGCCCGCCTCGGCCTCACCGGCGAAGGGCTTGTCCGCCTCGTCCGCGTTCGCCGCGACCACGCGCAGGATCGGCAGGCCGTACTTGGTGGCGAACTCGAAGTCGCGCTGGTCGTGGCCGGGGACCGCCATGACCGCGCCCGTGCCGTAGTCCATCAGCACGAAGTTGGCGATGTAGACCGGCAGTTCGGCCCCGGTGAAGGGGTGCACGACGCGCAGACCCGTACCGAAACCCAGCTTCTCCGCCGTTTCCAGCTCGGCCGCCGTAGTGCCGCCACGCTTGCATTCCTCGATGAAGACCTGCGCTTCGGGCGACGTGGCCGCCACTTGCTGGGCCACCGGATGTTCGGCGGCGACAGCCACGAAGCTGGCGCCGAAGATCGTGTCCGGCCGGGTCGAATAGACCTCGATTTCCGAATCGAAATTGGCGGGCTTGAAGCGGAACTGCAGACCCTGGCTCTTGCCGATCCAGTTTTCCTGCATGGTCCGGACCTTTTCCGGCCACTTGTCGAGCGTGGAGAGCCCTTCGAGCAGTTCGTCGGCAAAGTCGGTGATCTTGAGGAACCACTGGGAGAGCTTGCGCTTCTCCACCAGCGCGCCCGAGCGCCAGCCGCGCCCGTCGATCACCTGCTCGTTGGCGAGCACGGTTTGGTCGACCGGATCCCAGTTCACCGCCGATTCCTTGCGGTAGACGAGCCCCGCCTCATAGAGATCGATGAACAGCGACTGTTCCTGGCCGTAATATTCGGGCTCGCAGGTCGCCAGTTCGCGGCTCCAGTCGAGCGCAAAACCGAGGCGCTTCAACTGCGCCTTCATGTTGGCGATGTTGTCGCGCGTCCAGCCGCCGGGGTGCACGCCCTTTTCCATGGCGGCGTTTTCGGCGGGCATGCCGAACGCGTCCCAGCCCATCGGGTGCAGCACTTCGAAACCGCGCATGCGCTTGTAGCGCGCCAGCACGTCGCCCATCGTGTAATTGCGCACGTGGCCGATGTGGATGCGCCCCGAAGGATAAGGGAACATCTCCAGGACGTAGCTGCGCGGCTTCGCGCTGCTGTCATCCGCCTTGAAGCACTGCGCCTCGTCCCACGCGGCCTGCCAGCGGGTATCCGCCTGAGCCGGATCGAACCGCTCATTCATGTCAGTCTAGTCTCCTGCGGGCCTGAACACCCGCGAACCAAAATTGCAGATCAGCCGCTGATCGAATCGCGGCGCAGATCGCGTGCACGGGTCAGGATAATGTCTTCCAGCTTCTGCACCGTGGCCGCCTGCACTGGCGCGGGCACCCAGCCGCCATCCTTGGCCACTTCGCGCACCGCCGTGACTTTCAGCGCATCGGCGCGCAGATCCTTGTCGAGAATCAGGACGGAGACTTTCACCCGTTCGCCCGGATCCTTGGGATTGATATACCAGTCGGTGACGATGACACCGCCTGCGCTGTCGGACTGGAGCAGCGGCATGAACGAAAGCGAATCGAGGCTGGCGCGCCACAGGTAGCTGTTCACACCGATCGTAGTGACCTGCGACGGAGCCAGCACGGCGCCGGTCTGCTTCCTGCCGCCACCACAGCCGGCCAGGGCGAGCGCGGCCGCGGCACAAGCCGCCGTTGCGGCCAGCGAGCGCGCGGTGAAAAAGCCGGTATCGGTGCTGCCTGTCATTGTTGTTCCCAGTTCCTGATCTTAGCTGGCGGAACCGGGATACCGGAACCTGCCGTTCTTCGCCTCTATAACCGCCACTGCCCATGCGGCAAGTGTGCGTTCCTCGGCCTTGCCGCCTAAACCATCGCTGAACACCGCCCGCGCCCCACTTCCCCAAGGCGATCAGGCTGTGTTAAGGCTGCCTGAGCATACAAGCGGGCTGGCCGGTTCCGCTGCCAGTATGGCAACGGGCGGTGCGGCACGGAAGGCACGACAGGGCAACTTCAACAAGTCTGCATGATGGGCTCGAAACCTCAGACTGCGCCGGGAAGCGGCATGAAAGCTGGCATGATGCTGGCCGGCTGTGTCGGCGTGCTCGCCCTGCCCAGTGCCGTCATGGCCTTTTCCGCCACGTTTTCTTCCCGCTCCCGCCCCGCTGCGGGAATCGGCGCTTTGAGCCCGGAAGCCTCGCCGGAAAACCTGTCGCGCGTCATTGCCATGCGCTCGCTCGCCAAGGGAGAGCTCTTCCCCTTCACGCCCGCGGGCACCCCCAACCGCACCGAAAGGGCGGTAACGGTCGCGGTGCGCGTCGATCCGCAGGCCGCCAAAGTGATCATCGTGCATGGCACGACCGAAAAGGCGCAGGCCGCCAGCGAGCCAGGGAACGTGCGCATCGCGCAGGCCGCGTTCAATCTGGGTACGTCGCGCGGCTATCAGAATTTCGCGCAGCCCCTCGCCCCCCCGGCCGCGAACAAACCGGGGGCCGAGATGCCCGATCTCAAGAAATTCAGCCTGCAGCCGGGAAGCGAAACGCGGACAGGCGCCAACCCGCGCTTCAGCACCCGCCTCTCGATCGACGAAAAGCGCGCGCCCGGCCGGGCCCCGCGCACATTCGCTGGAGACGCCGGGGAAGTGGATCTGAGCGGCGCCTATCGCGTGACCGACCACATCGACGTGACGGCGGGCGTGCGCTATTCGCAGGACCGCGAACGCCTGCTGCCACTTACCGACGGGCGGCAGGACAGCCAGGCCGTTTACGTAGGCACCCAGTTCCGCTTCTGATCCGTTCCGTTTCTGATTTCGGCAATCGGCCTTGCACGAAAAGCAATTCCAATTGCATCTAACAGCTATCGAACAACGCCCTGCCGCCCTTGCTCAATTACTTGGTATTTCCTAGCACTGCGCCTGGTGGATGCACACTAAGCGAAAGGCTTGATATGGCACGCGTTGCAATTGTTACAGGCGGGACCAGAGGTATCGGGGAAGCCATCTCGCTGGCACTGAAAGACAGGGGCCACACGGTCGTTGCCAACTATGCGGGCAATGACGAGAAGGCCAAGGCCTTCAGCGATACGACCGGCATTCCGGCCTACAAATGGGATGTGGGCGACCACGAAGCCACGATTGACGGCTGCGCCCGGGTTGCCGAAGAGGTCGGCCCGGTCGACATCGTCGTCAACAATGCCGGCATTACCCGGGACGGCGTGCTGCACAAGATGAGCTTCGAAGACTGGAACGAGGTGATGCGCATCAACCTCGGCGGGTGCTTCAACACGGCCAAGGCCTGCTTTCCCGGCATGCGCGAACGCGGCTGGGGGCGTATCGTCAACATCGGTTCGATCAATGGCCAGGCCGGCCAGTACGGCCAGGTGAACTACGCCGCGGCCAAGTCCGGCATTCACGGCTTCACCAAAGCACTGGCCCAGGAAGGCGCCAAGTACGGCGTGACCGTGAACGCCATCGCGCCGGGCTACATCGATACCGACATGGTGGCGGCGGTGCCTGCCCCGGTGCTGGAAAAGATCGTCGCGAAGATTCCGGTTGGCCGTCTCGGCCACGCTTACGAAATCGCCCGCGGCGTCGCCTTCCTGTGCTCGGAAAATGCCGCGTTCGTCACCGGATCGACCATGAGCATCAACGGCGGCCAGCACATGTACTGAACGGGAAACGGGCGGACCGGGGGCTTTCACGGCCACGGCCCGCCCATTCCCCGAACGGCAGCAAAACCGCGGCCGCAAGACGATTTTCTGCGGTCAATGGCTGTTGATATGCTAAGAGTACTCAACTACTCCCAATCAATGTCAAGTTAACCATTACTTGTCATCACTCCAGAGATGGACAAGGCGGCAGATCTGTTCAAACGCATAGCCCACTCCGCATCCCTCAAGGCTGCGTTGATTGGTGCGACAGGGTATTTCCTGCTGGCCGCCGCCACAATCCGCCTGACCAGCGACGGCCGCAATCACGCGACGGTATGGCCCGCCGATGCCATGATCCTGGCCTTGCTGCTGGCCTCTCCCCGGCAACGCTGGCCCGCAATCATTCTGGCCGGATGGGCCGGTAACTTCGTTGCCAACGGCGCCACGCGCGGCTGGATGGCCGGGCTGCTCCTGTACGGCGCGATCAACATGGCGCAGACCGTCATGGCCGCTGTGCTGCTGCAGCGCTCGGACTCCGGGAACGAGCTGCTGGCCAACACCCGCTCCTCGCTGCATTTCCTGCTCTCGGCAGGCATCCTGGCACCCGCCCTTGGCGCCCTTCTGGGTTCGCTGGCATCGCTGGCGAACTATGGCGAGCCCTTGGGCCCGTCCTTCCTGCGCTGGTACGCCAGCAACGCGCTGGGTCTGCTGATCGTCACGCCGTTCCTCAAGAGCCTGCTCGATGGCGGCTATCTGCGTTGCTACACGGAGCGGAACTGGCTCGAACGGGCCGAGGCTCTGGGACTGCATGCCACGCATATCGCGCTGACCGCCGCCGTGTTCAGCCAGAACACGATGCCGCTGCTGTTCCTGCCGATCTGCTCGCTGCTCCTGCTGTCCTTCCGGCTGGGCAGGCTGGGCACGCAGGCAGGCGTCATTATCATTGCGCTGATCGGCGGAATCTCGGCCTTCCGCGGCCTGGGTCCGATCACCCTGATGCATCAGGCCCCGGAATTCGATGCGTTCTTCTTCCAGATCTATCTGGCCATCCTGCTGTGCACAGCGCTGCCCGTGGCTGCCACCGTCTCGGCCAATACCGAGGCCCTGACCAAGCTGGCCGAACGGGAAGAAGCGCTGCACCTGATCATGAGCAATTCCCCCGACGGCATCATCAGTCTCGATCGCGGGGGCATCTGCCGCTGGGCCGATGGCCGGATCGAGGATTATCTGGGTGTCGAACCCGCGGACCTGCTTGGCAAGCCCTTGGGCGAAATTGCCGGGCGAACCGGCGTCCGGTTCCCGATCCTGCCCGGCCCGGCGGACGGGCAGGAGCAAACGACCGCCGAATTCACCCCCAAACTGCGCCCGGACATCACCCTCGAAGCTTCGGCCGGGATCGTCGAACACGAAGGCGTCCGGCTGGGAACCATCGTCACGCTGCGCGACGTTTCGGCCCGCAAGGCCCGGGAAGTGGCGATATCGAAAATGGCGGAGACCGACGATCTGACCGGCGCGCTCAACCGCAAGGGCTTCCGGCAACGCTTCGACGAAGCGGTCAAGGACGTCACCCGGCCAGTATCGCTGGCCCTGATCGACGTGGACCATTTCAAGTCCATCAACGACACCTTCGGCCACGCTATCGGCGACGCCGTGCTGCAGGAAGTTGTCGCGCGCATCAAGGCGAACACCCGCAGCACCGACATCGTCGGACGCCTGGGCGGCGACGAGTTCGCCATCGTGTTCGACGGGGACATTTCCATCGCCAAGGCCGCCTGCGAACGCCTGACGGATTCCTTCCGGCTCACGCCCGTCTTCGAACAGCGCAACATTCACCTCAACGCTTCCATCAGTTGCGGCGTGGCCGAACTGCACCCCAGCATGTCGCGGGGCCAGTTCTTCGACGCGGCCGACCTGGCGCTGTACAATGCCAAGCACCAAGGCCGCGGCTGCGTGCGCGCGGCGGCCTGACGCCGCCCGGGAAAGCGTGATGACGCCGCTCTACCATCCGCCAGTCAAACGCTCGGTCGAAATCGCCGGGCACAAGACATCGATCAGCCTCGAACCCGTGTTCTGGGACATGCTGAAAACGGCGGCGGTTCGCGAAGGGGTTCCCGTCAACGCGCTGGTGGCGCGTATCGATGCGGAGCGGCTGGAAGCATCTCCTCCCCCCGGCCTCGCCAGCGCCGTCAGGGTGTGGCTGGCGGCGCAGTCCTAGAGTTTTTCTGATTCAGATTGAGGCATATCCTGCTCCGCTG
>NZ_JALHLG010000037.1 GCF_022832375.1 Novosphingobium beihaiense | reverse complement strand
CACTTCCAAGGATAAACGAAGGGGGCGCCCACAGGGCGCCCCCTTTCTTTTGCGAATATAATGTGAGTTTTGTGATGGCGGATCAATTGGACCAAAGCGCTCTGGACGAAGCCAAGCAGGCCCTTCAGGCGCAGTCCTTTGACCGGGCCCTGGCTCTGTGCGAGCGCATGCTGCACGACGATCCGGCCGATGGGGATGCCTTGTATGTGGCGGCGGTATCCGCGCGTTACGCGGGTAAGTTTGCACTCGCCCGCGACTTCGTGCTGCGGCTGCGCAAGGTCATGCCGGAACTGGGGCGTGGCTGGCAGGAGGCGGCGCATCTGGCCCGCGATACAGGCGATTGGGAAGGAGCGATCCAGGCTTATCGCAGAGCGTGCGAATATAACCCGGCACTGGAAGCAAGCTGGACACATCAGGCCAGGCTGCTTGCGCAGGCAGGCCGTCACGCCGAAGCGCAGGCGTGTGAGGCACAGGCGCAGCGGCTGGCGGGGCTGCCCCGCATTCTCGTGGCGGTTCTCAACAATATTCACGAAGGCCGGATACTCAAGGCGGAGGAGCAATGCCGGGCGTTCCTTCAGCAGAACCCGCATCACATCGAAGGCATGCGCTTGCTCGCGGATATCGGCAGCCGCCTTGGCGCGCTCGACGATGCGGAGTTTCTGCTGGAGAGTGCGGTGTCTTTCGAGCCGGACAATGTTCAGCTTCGCCTCGATTACATGCAGGTCTTGCGCCAGCGCCAGAAGTTCGCCGCCGCAGAGGAGCAGGCCGCGTATCTCAACGGTCTGCAACCGGATAACGTGCTGTTCCAGTCGCACCTTGCGATCGAGAGTATGCAGACCGGAAAATACGACAAGGCGCTTGGGCTGTTCGATCAGATTCTGGAAAAGCTGCCCGATGATGCCGCAACGCTGACGTCACGCGGCCATGCGCTTAAAACCTATGGGAAGCAGCCCGAGGCGATCAGTTCTTATCGTGCCGCCATTGCCGCACGCCCTGAGCAGGGGGATGCCTATTATGCTCTCGCGAACCTCAAGACATTCCGTTTCGAGGATGCGGAAGTGGCGAAGATGCGGGAACAGTTTGGCCGGGATGATCTGCGGCTGATGGATCGGGTGCATCTCAGCTTCGCGCTGGGCAAGGCCTGCGAAGACCGCCAGGAATACGCCGAATCCTTCCGTTACTATGATGAAGGCAACAGGCTGAAGCGGCAGCAATTGCGTTACAGCGCCGATGAGATGACGGCGGAGCTTCGCGGACAGTCAGATTTTTGCGACGCTGCGCTGTTTGAGAAAAATGCCGGTAACGGGTGCCCCGCGCCCGACCCGATCTTTATTCTCGGCCTGCCGCGCGCCGGTTCCACATTGCTGGAACAGATCCTGGCATCGCACAGCCAGATCGACGGCACGCTTGAACTGCCCGATATCCTGGCTCTCGCACAGCAGCTAAAGGGCAGGGGGCGTGACCAGTATCCTGCCGTTTTGGGAGAACTGACGCCGGAGCAGCTGCGCCAGCTAGGCGAGAGCTATATCGAAAGCACGCGCATCCACCGGCAGGGCGCGCCGTTCTTCATCGACAAGATGCCGAACAATTTCCGGCATATCGGTCTTATCCATCTGATTCTGCCCAACGCGAAGATCATCGATGCGCGCAGGGCGCCGATGGATTGCTGTTTCTCCGGCTTCAAGCAGCTCTTCGCGGACGGCCAGCAGTTCACTTACGGGCTGACCGAGATGGGCCGCTATTACAGCGATTACGTCGATCTCATGCGGCACTGGGACGCGGTGCTGCCGGAAGGGCGGATCCTGCGCGTGCAGCATGAGGACGTTCTGGCCGATCTGGACGGACAGGTCCGGCGCATGCTCGATTATCTGGAGCTGCCTTTCGAAGAGGCGTGTCTTGATTTCCACAAGACCGAGCGGGCGGTGCGCACGGCCAGTTCGGAGCAGGTCCGGCGGCCGATCAACACGTCCGGGGTGGCGCAGTGGAAGCCGTTCGAGCCCTGGCTCGATCCGCTCAAGGACGCACTTGGCCCGCTGGTTGCAGAGGACGGTGCCGCCGCCTGATGGCCGGTTGCAGGCGGTGACGGCACGCAGGGCGGGGCTTGGCGTCCTGCGCCGTTCAGCACTCGACCACGTTGACGGCCAGCCCGCCTTGCGAGGTTTCCTTGTACTTGTCCCGCATGTCGAGCCCGGTCTGGCGCATCGTCTCGATCACTTTGTCGAGGCTGACGACATGCTGGCCATCGCCCAGCATCGCCAGGCGGGAGGCGTCGATCGCCTTGACCGCGCCCATCGCGTTGCGTTCGATGCAGGGAACCTGGACGAGCCCGCCGACAGGGTCGCAAGTCAGGCCCAGATTGTGTTCCATGCCGATTTCGGCGGCATTCTCGATCTGCCGGTTGGTGCCGCCCAGCACGGCCGTGAGCCCGGCCGCCGCCATCGAGCAGGCCACGCCCACTTCGCCCTGGCAGCCGACTTCGGCGCCGGAAATCGAGGCATTGCGCTTGTAGAGAAGGCCGATCGCGGTGGCGGTCAAAAGGAACGTGCGGCGGGACTGCAAATCGCCGCGATAGCACCTTTCATAATAGCGCATGACGGACGGGATAATCCCGGCGGCGCCGTTCGTGGGCGCGGTGACGACCCGCCCGCCCGCTGCGTTTTCCTCGTTCACCGCCATGGCCCACAGGTTGACCCAGTCCAGCACCGCCAGCGGCTCCGCCAGCGCCATCTGCTGGCGCGCGGCAAGCTCCGCCGCGAGCGAGGGCGCGCGCCGCCTGACGCGCAGGCCACCGGGCAGCACGCCGGTCTGGCGGCAGCCCCGGTCGATCGATCGCGACATGGTTTCGGCGACAAGATCCAGCGCGGCGTTCACCTCTTCCAGCGGCCGCATTTCCATCTCGTTGGCCAGAACAATGTTCGCGAAGCTGAGGCCGGTGCTCTCACCGATGGCCAGAAGTTTCTCGGCGCAGGTGAAAGGGTAGGGGACAGAAGGGCCTTCGGTATCGAGCGCGTTGCGCAAGGCCTCTTCCTCATCGACGACGAAGCCCCCGCCCACCGAATAGTACGTGCGGCGGTCAAGCTGGGTGCCGTCTGCGCCGAAGGCGGCGATGGCCATCGCATTGCTGTGGAAGGGCTGGCGCTCGCGCTGGTGGAAGCAGATGCCGCTCTCCGGATCGAAGGCGATATCGTGCTTGCCGAGCAGGCTGATCCTGTGCTCTTCGCGGATGCGGGCGATGAGGGCAGGCGCCGCATCGACATCGACTTCGGCAGGCTGCTCTCCGGCGAGCCCCAGAATGACGGCAGTATCGGTGGCGTGGCCCTTGCCGGTCAGCGCCAGCGATCCGTAGAGATCCACACGCATCGATGCGGTTTGCTCCAGCAGCCCGAGCGCTTCCAGCCGCAGGCAGAAACGCCGCGCCGCGGCCATCGGGCCGACCGTGTGCGAGCTAGACGGGCCGATGCCGATCTTGAACAGATCGAGAAGGCTGACGTTCACGGGCGTTCGGGAATTTCAGCGAGGACCGCCGGGTGGTTCCAGTGGGCAAGGGCGCGCTGCAGATCCTGGCCGGAAAGGCCGACAGTCGCCGTGTTGCGCAAGGGGTGGACATTGACGCTGGCAGCGTCCGCCAAGGCCTTGTCCAGAACCACGCGCACGCGGCAGTCCTTGTCGTTGATCGCGGCCAGCGGCGTGACGGCGCCGGGCGTGACGCCGAGCAGGGCTTCCATATCCTCGGCCTTGCCGAAGCTGAACTTCTTCGCTTCGAGCACACCGGCCAGCGCTTTCAGATCGACGCGCAGGTCATGACGCACGGTGACCAGCCAGAACCCGCCCTTCGCATCCTTGAGGAACAGGTTTTTGGTATGCGCCCCCGGCATGTCCGCATGCAGTTGCGCACTTTCCTCGACAGTGAAGACGGCGGCGTGTTCCAGAATGGCCCACCCCGCGCCGAGGGATTCCAGGTCTGAGAAAAGCTGGGGTTCGCTCATTTGAAGACAACCGTCCTTAGTCCGTTCTGCATGACGCGGTGTTCGCAGTGCGCCTTGACGGCACGGGTGAGCACGCGGCTTTCCACTTCCTGCCCTTGTGCGATCAGATCCTCAACCGTGTCGGCATGGTCGACGATGGAGACGTCCTGGGCGATGATTGGTCCCTCGTCGAGGTCCGCCGTCACATAGTGGGCGGTCGCGCCGACCATCTTCACACCGCGGTCATAGGCCCGGTGATAGGGGCGGGCGCCCTTGAAGCCGGGCAGGAAGCTGTGATGGATGTTGATCGCCCGGCCTGCCAGCTTCTCGCACAGATCGTCCGAGAGCACCTGCATGTAGCGGGCCAGGATCACAAGATCGGCTTCCTGTTCCTCGATCAGTTCCAGCAGCCGCGCTTCCTGTTCCGTCTTGGTCTCCGGAGTGATGGGAAGGTGGTGGTAAGGGATGTTCTCGTGTTCCGCCCGGCGGCTCCAGGTCATGTGATTGGACACGATGCTGGTAACCGTCATCGGCACATAACCCGTTGCTATGCGGTAGAGCAGGTCGTTCAGGCAGTGGCCGCCCTTGCTGACCATGACAATTGCGCGGAGCTTGTTCTTGAGGTCGTGGACCTTCCAATCGAGATTGTAGGCCGTGGCCACCGGCATGAAGGCTTCGCTGAAGGATTCCACGGTCATGCTCTCGGGTGCGGCCAGCGAAAGCCGCATGAAGAACCGCCCCGTCGTGGAATCGCCGTACTGCGAGTTCTGCACGATGTTGCAGTTCTGGCTGGCGATGGAATTGGCAATCGCGGCCACGAGCCCCTTGCGGTCTACGCACGAAAGCAGGAGGATAAAGTCAGGTTTAATCAATGCCATGGAAACGTAAACTCCCCGCCGTTGCGGACCCGTATGCGCACTTTTCTATGGAGAGGGCGGGGCGATGAAAACTGGCTTGCTATGGAATAAACATCTATAATAGAAGTCATAATGAATGGTGATCAGGAAGACGCGCCATGCGATTGCCCCCCGATTTCGATTTGCATGCGCTGGAAGTTTTTCTCCTCACCGTCGAACTGGGGGGGATGACGCAATGCGCGCAGCGTCTTCGCATTACCCAATCGGCCGTTTCGCAGACGATCGCCCGGCTTGAGGTCGGCATCGGTCTGCCTCTCTTTGACAGGACGCTGCGGCCGCTTGGTCTGACGCTGACGGGCAAGGCGTTGTATCAAAGAGGAGATGCGCTCCTTTCGGCGGCAAAGGCGGCATATGATGAAGTTCGCCAGGGTGCGGAGAGGCCGCTTGACCTTGTGACTGTGGGAATGTCGGAAACCCTGGCCACGCAGCTGACGGCGCCGCTGCTTCAGCGCCACAGAGAGCAGGCCAACCGCTGGAGGATGCGCGCCAGCATTTCCATCAAGCAGCGCAACGAATTCCTCGCACGCCATTTCGACATGCTCATTACCGGCGCCAATATGCTGGAACGGACCGTGGGGCTGGATTACCACTTCGTGGTCGAAGACCCGTTCGTGCTCATTTTTCCTGCCGATTACGATGGTCCTCTCGACCCGGTACTGGTTCCGCCGGAGCTTCCTTTCGTGCGCTATTCGCTCGATTGCGGTATGGGGCAGCGGGTAGAGCAGCAGCTTACACGCATGAAGTGGCGCCTGCCGAACCTGATTGAGGTGGACATCACGCACCAGCAATTGACTACGGTCGCCTTGGGCATGGGATGGAGCATGGCCTCCGTTCTGTGTCTGGCAGCCCAGCCCGGCCTCATTTCGCAGATGCGGGTGGCGCCCCTGCCCAGGGGGCAGTTCTCCCGCCGGATCGATGTGATTTCCCGCATCGGGGAATTGGGGGAATTGCCAGAGATGACGGCCAAGCTGGCTCAGGACGTGATCCGTGAAACCACGTTTCCCACGGTGATCGAGGAGCTTCCCTGGCTGGAAGGTCTGATTGCCAACGCCTGATCGATCTGGCGCTGACGTGCAGATAGGGGAGCGATGTGGCGAAAGCCATCGAAGCCATAGTGCGGTCAGGACTGCGAGATTTATTGGCGGCACCATGTGCCAGAGTCGAACGCCTCCAGTGAGAATGGGAGGAAGCTGGCGAAATCAAAGCTGATTGCAGCTGGAGGTTTTGCATGAAGAAGTCGAATTCATGGGCGAATAGATCGCATTTGTCCTGCGTCATCCTTCGGTTTGACCGCAAGACGCACCGCTACAAGTCGATCCGTGACGGCCAGGCATCCTTGCGCAAACGGATCAAGGAAATTGCCGAGACACGTGTGCGGTATGGCTATCGTCGCATCCACGTACTGCATCGGCGCGAGCGCTGGCCCGTGAACGTGAAGCGGGTCCGGCGCTTTATCGTATGGAAGGCCTTAACTTGCGGGCAAACATCCGCGTCGTCACGTCATAGCTGCGCGGCGGGTGGATCTGCCTTCGCGCACGGCCACGATGTACAGCCCGTGCGCCTTCTCGACGTTCATCGAGTTATGCCGTTGTTCTTCGCGCGGGTCGATTCCCGCTTCAACCTGTTGGTTTAGGCCTCGGGCCCATTCGCGGGCTTGGGCGATCGTCTGTGCCGGGAACAGTCCGGGGGTTATGGGATCGGCCAGCGATCCTTTTCTCAATGCCTCTACTGACGCGGGTGTGAGTGTCTTTGCAACGTCTCTTGCTATAACCGATGCTCCGATCGGCTCCCGTTGCAGCAGAAATCCTGGCACAATTGGTGCCCAGCTGGGGCTGGCCGAGGCTGGCCCAGTCCAACAGCTTGTGTGTAGAATTGTCTCGTAGATCACGGTGAAGGGGCAGAATCTTCAGGGAATCGGTTGGCTGGGGCGGCAGGATTCGAACCTGCGCATGCCGGTACCAAAAACCGGTGCCTTACCGCTTGGCTACGCCCCAGCACGATGGCCGCGCTTGGTGCGGCCATGAGAGGTGCGCGCTTAGCGGCTAATCCCGGCGGTGAAAAGCCTTTTGAGGGAGATTTTCACCGCCGGGTTTCGCATTGCTCAAGCCGGCATCACCGCGTCGATGTCTGCCGCGCTATGGCGTTCCTTCACGAAACCTTCGTCCGTGCGGTTCACCTTGGTGCCGCGCTGTACGGCCGGGCGCCCGCCGATGAGGGCGCTCCAGCGGGCCAGGTTTTTGTAGCTGGCCATGTCCAGGAAGGTGGCGGCATCGCCATAGGCATCGCCGTCCACCAGCCGCGAGAGCCAGGCCCAGGTGGCGATATCGGCGATCGTGTAGTCCTCTCCCGCCAGATACGTGCTCTCGGCCAGGCGCCGGTCGGCTACGTCGATGATGCGCTTGGCTTCCATGGTGTAGCGGTTGATCGGGTATTCGTATTTCTCGGGAGCGTAGAAATAGAAGTGGCCGAAGCCGCCGCCGATCATCGGGGCGGTCGACATCTGCCACATCAGCCACGAGAGGCATTCGGCGCGCGCGGCGCCTTCGGCAGGCAGGAACAGGCCGAACTTTTCGGCGAGATACATCAGGATCGCGCCGGATTCGAACACGCGCACGGGCTCGGCGCCCGAACAGTCGAGCAGGGCTGGGATCTTGGAATTCGGATTGACCGAGACGAACCCTGAGGAGAACTGATCGCCATCGCCGATCGAGATTAGCCAGGCGTCGTACTCGGCGCCGGTCTTGCCCGCCGCGAGCAGCTCTTCGAGCATGATCGTGACTTTCTGGCCATTGGGCGTACCCAGCGAATAGAGCTGGAGGGGATGTTCGCCGCGCGGCAGGTTCTTTTCGTGCGTGGGACCGGCGATGGGGCGGTTGATCTTGGCCCAGTCGCCGCCGCTTTCGGCGTCCCAGGTCCAGACTTTGGGGGGCGTGTAAGTGGGATCGGGCATCAGGGAGGGGGCTCCTGCAATGGGGGAAGCCCTCAGGTAGGAACGCCGGGTTCGCTTGCCAACCAGCCGCTGGAACGGAAGTAAATTCCTTCGCGTTTCAAAGGGGTGGAGGTGGACGGACGGGGGCTTGCCCGGCATGGCCCATGCGCTCATTCTGCGCGCGATCAACCGGGACCGGGACGAGATGGGAAAATCACAGGAACAGCCGGGAGCGAAGCCTAAACCGGCCCGCCGCCGCAACAAGGCTTTCGACGAGACGCACACCGCGCTGATCGAGACGGCGGTGCGGCTGGTGTCCGAAAAGGGCATGGAAGCGCTCTCGCTGTCCGAGGTCGCGCGCGAGGCGGGGGTCAACCGCACCACTATCTACTACCATTTCGATAGCCGTGAGGCGCTGGTGGAGGCCGTGCGGGCCTGGTCTTCGCGTCAGTTGGCCGCCGCTTTCGCGCCCGGCCGTTCGCGTGAGGACCGCACGCGCTATATTGTCCGCTTCGTGATCGAGAATCCCGAAGTGATCGGGCTCTGGGCTGAGGAGTTCCTCTCCCCCGGTGCCATCGCCGAACGCTATCCCGAGTGGGAAGGGCTGGTTGCCGGTATGCGCGAACAGCTCGCTTCGCGCCCCGAAACCGCCGGGATCGATGCGGAGGCTTACTGCACGCTGATGCTGACATGGGCGATGCTGGGGCCGCGCGTTTATTGCGGCAGCGTGCGGCAGGACTTGTCGAAGGACGAGGCCATCGAGCGGATGACGCAGGCGCAACTGGGCCTTCTGCGCCTGCACGGAATCGAGCCGATCTAAGTTTTACAACACATATGTTGTAAAAATGACTGTGAAGGCGTATCAAGACTCTCGCAGCCCGGAGTCGTTTGAAGGACCCGGGCGGGAGAGAGAGCCATGAATTCACCCACGACGTTTACCCCCGTCGGGCAGGACGAGCTCGACTGGCTGGGCACCGATCCGGTGCCTGCGACGCCCTATTACGACCCCGAATGGTTCGATCTGGAGCGCGAGGCGGTGTTCCGCCGGAGCTGGCAGCAGATCGGCCATGTCTGCGAGCTGCCCGAAAACGGCAGCTTCATCCGCCGCGAGCTGGAAGTGCTGGGCGCCTCGCTGCTGATCACGCGCGGCAAGGACGGCGAAGTGCGCGCGTTTCACAACGTCTGCACCCATCGCGGCACGCTTCTGGTCGATGAGGCGCAGGGCAAGCGCAACACTTTCAGCTGCCCCTATCACATGTGGACTTTCGGGCTGGACGGCGGGCTGATCTCGGCGCCCGATTTCGAATCTTTCCACGTCACCAAGGCCGAATGCGCGCTGCCGCCCGTAGCCTGCGAAGTGGCGGGCGGGCTGATCTTCGTGCACCTCGGCAAGCCCGAAAGCTCCCTGCGCGAATGGCTGGGCCCTTACGCGAACAAGCTGGACATGATGCCGGTCGCCCGGGCGACGACGTTCTCCGAATATGTCTATGACATCGCTGCCAACTGGAAGCTGACGTACGACAACTTCCAGGAGAACTATCACTTGCGCTTCATCCACCCCTCGGCGGCGGGGCCGGTGACGAGCCCGGACAATCCCTTCGCCTATCCCACGGCCTACGATTTCCACGGGCCGCACCGCTCGCAGCGGATCTGGACCAAGCCGGACATGCCGGAACCGACGCCGGTGCAGGGCATGGCCTTTCAGCGCGGCGCGGCCTGCGCCATGGCGGACGGCATTCTGGGAGGGGAAACCGCGAAGGACTACCTCGGCCTGTTTCCGAACTTCTTCCTGTTTGGGTCGCCGATGCAGCACTTCTCGCACACCGTCTATCCGATCGCGGCGGGCCAGTCGCGCGGGGTGATCCGGCTCTACTGGATCGGCGAGGATGAGACCCCCAGCGAACGCTTCGCCCGCGAATATTTCATGGCCACGGCCCGCGATGTCCATACCGAGGACCGCGCGGTGATCGAGCGCGGGCACAAGGGGCTGGCGAGCGGCGCGCTCGAACACCTGCATTTCCAGACGCAGGAATCGCTGTGCCGCCACTTGTTCAACATGGTCTCGGAAAAGGTCGAGGCCTACCGGGCCGAGTGCGAAGGAGTAGGGGCATGAGCACGCAGACTTTGCTGCCGGAGAGCTTTCAGGCTCTGGAGCCTTATGCCGTGGGCTGGGCGCTGGGCGGTTCCGCTGTCCGCGCGGCGCGGCGCGGCAATTCCACGCCCGGGGAGCGTGAGGCGTTCTATGCGGCGGCAGTGGGCGAACTGCCCCGCGCGCTCGACTATCTCGACGCCAAGGGCTTTGCCGCCTTCGACGACGCCGACGAGCGGCTGATGAACCTGATGCTGAGTCTGGGCCATGTGGCGCTGGCGGTGGAGCAGCAGAAAGGCGCCGAAACCCGCCACGCGCGCGACCGGGCGCATATGCGGATTACGCATACGCCTGCGGGGGCGTGAGGGCCAGTGCTGGTCGAAATCAAATAACCTCGTCATTCCCGCAAAGGCGGGAATCCAGCTCCTGAGGCTGCGTAAAACGATAGCGCCGGAGATGGATCCCCGCCTTCGCGGGGATGACGAGGTTATTTGTGAGAGTGAACGGGAAGCCCCGCAAGAGGCTTCCCGCACTATCGTCAGCCGATCTTGCGCACCCAGCCGTGGGTGTCTTCGGCTTCGCCGCGCTGGATCGAGACCAGGCGGTTCTTGAGCTTCTGCGTCAGTTGGCCGGGGCCGCCCGAACCGATGGTGAATTCGCCGTCGCGGCCCGAAACTTTGCCGACCGGTGTGACCACCGCGGCCGTGCCGCAGGCGAAAGTTTCCACCAGCTTGCCCGAGGCGGCATCCTCACGCCACTGGTCGAGGCTGTAGCGGCCTTCCACGACATTGAGCCCTTCCTCGCGGGCGAGGGTGAGCAGGCTGTCACGGGTGATGCCGGGCAGGATCGTACCGGTCAGCGCCGGGGTCAGCAGCGTGCCGTCCTCGAACGAGAAATAGAGGTTCATGCCGCCCAGTTCCTCGATCCACTTGTGCTCGGCGGCATCGAGGAAGACGACCTGATCGTGGCCGCGGGCAATGGCTTCGCTCTGCGGCACGAGGCTGGCGGCATAGTTGCCGCCGCACTTGGCCGCACCGGTGCCGCCGGGCGCCGCGCGGGTATAGTCCGACACCCAGATCGAGACCGCGGGCGCGCCCGACTTGAAGTAGTTGCCCGCCGGGCTGGCAATGACGATGAACTTGTACTGCTTGGCCGGACGCACGCCGAGGAAGGCCTCGGTCGCGATCATGAACGGGCGCAGGTAGAGCGAGGCGCCTTCGCCTTCGGGGATCCAGGCGCGGTCGGTCTGCACCAGCCGTTCGATGGCTTCGACGAACAGCGCTTCGGGCAGGGCGGGCATCGCCAGCCGCTCGGCCGAGGCATTGAAGCGCGCGGCATTGGCTTCGGGGCGGAACAGCGCGATCGCGCCGTCGGCCTGCTTGTAGGCCTTGAGCCCTTCGAAGATTTCCTGCGCATAGTGCAGCACGGCAGCCGCCGGATCGAGCGCGATGGGTTCGCGCGGGCCGATCACCGCATCGTGCCAGCCCTGACCTTCGGTCCATTCGATCACCACCATGTGATCGGTGAAGTTCGTGCCGAAACCGGGATTGGCGAGCACGGCTTCGCGCACATCGCTGCTGACGGGCGCGGGGTGGGGCAGAGTGGTGAACTTCAGGCCGGCATCGGCGAGACTCGCCATGGTAACGGTAATCCTTGACTGTGGAGCGACTGCGCGCCGTTGAACGATAATTGCGTTAAGTGCAACAGAAAAGTAATTTTCCATCGCTGAAAAATGTCATAACATGGCAGGAAAGGTGCGCAAAGCGGGGCGGCCGTGCATGCGAAAGGCGGGTTTCCGGCTTCGCAGGCGGAATAGAGCGCCGCGGCGCCGAAAGATCAAGCGGAATCGCAGTTTCCGGCGGTATGGAGGCGGCTGCGGACCGCGATGGCGTGGACGTGGAAAACCTGCTGTCACGGCGTGGACGAAACGCGGCCTCTCCCGGTAGCGGCGGCGCCATGAGTATCATTGCCACCATCATGAATTCGACCACCGGCCAGCCGATCCAGAAGATGACGTTCGGGCGCATGCCCAAGCCCTGGATCAGCTTCAACCTTGCTACGGGGGAACTCGTCACCGCTGACCGCGTGCACGTCGGCAAGCCCGCGCCGGGCAAGTTCGCGGCGCCGGTGGAAGTATGGGTAACGCCCAAGGGGTAAGGGTGGAATTTCAATCCTCCCCGGGCTTGCTCGGGGAGGGGGACCGCCAGCCCTTCGGCTGACCGACAGGTCGGTCGCTCAGGATGAACTGCCCAAAGGGCAGCTGGTGGTGGAGGGGGAGAGACCCCTCCGTCACGCACTGCGTGCGCGCCACCTCCCCATCCCCTGCGGGGACAGGGAGGATTGGCTTGGACTCCCGGCGTGGAATAGCTGTTCCGATGTTGAGCCCGGC
>NZ_JALHLG010000036.1 GCF_022832375.1 Novosphingobium beihaiense | reverse complement strand
CTCAGGATGAACTGCCCAAAGGGCAGCTGGTGGTGGAGGGGGAGAGACCCCTCCGTCACGCACTGCGTGCGCGCCACCTCCCCATCCCCTGCGGGGACAGGGAGGATTGGCTTGGACTCCCGGCGTGGAATAGCTGTTCCGATGTTGAGCCCGGCGCGAGCCGTTTTCCTACACTGGCGGTCTCTGTCACACTGCGCGTGGCATCTGTTTGCCCGTGCTCTTTGAACCGTTCATCTTCTTCGGCAAACGCGCTCTCTGGAGCATGAAGTTCCAGTGTGGCGAACTGTTTGGAATTAGCTGATTTTGCGAAAATCTGCCGTGGCCGGTATGGGCAAACTTCGCGAAGTTTCGCTGCACGGTTCTGGGCGGGGCTGGACCTTGAAATGAGAAGGGCCGCACCGGAAAACCGGTACGGCCCTTCGCATGGTCAGCGGCCGGAAGTGCCGCCAGCGAGTACCTTTATCGCTTAATTGAAATCAGCGATAATGCCTCGCGACGGAAATTGCCGACCTCTCTGCTGAACCATGAGACATCGGATCACCTCCTTTCGCGCTGTTGAGCCAGGTTGCCGCAATGAAGCGGCATGAACTTTGGGATGTTCCGGGCGCGTTTCCCAGGTCCCGCTGTTCTGTGAAAATTTGTGTCTGATTCTGCGGCGCACAACAAGTCTTGCAATCATTTTTTTTGCCGTCATTATCTCGGCTTCCGGTCAGTTTTCCCCAGCTGTGCGGTCACTTGCAGGCACGGTTTGGGGCGCTGGAAAGTGCGGCCTGCTTTCCCTGAAAATTTGCAGAATTTCGGCCTGTTTCGCCTCGCCTTGGAGTGTGTCCTAGCGGCAGTCTTCGATGACTCGCGATACTTCGGTCCAGCTCGGGATGTAGAGCGGGGCGGCACCCGTGGTTTCCACGGCGAAGCGGCCCCGGCTGAACGCCATGGCATCGAGCAGCGGATCGCGCGCCATGAGCGTGACGCCCACGCCGCCTGCAACCGGCACGGCGGGCAGGGCGCGGGTGGTCTCGCTGGTGCGGATTGTCATCGCAACCTGGCCACTGGCCCCGGCCATGGCGCGCAGCAGAGTAATCGTGTGGCGAGCCGGATTGCAGTGCAAGACGAACTGCCCGTTCGCGAAAGCCGCGTCGGACCCGCTAGCCGAGCGGGACCAGTGCCAGTTGCCCGGCGTCGCGGGCTGGTCGCGCCAGTTGGGGGCGGGCGACACCGTGGGCGGCGCTGCCGGTGCGGGCGGCGGCGGGGCCGGGCGCGCTGCAGTTGAAGGCGTGGGGGCAGGTGCGGGCTTGGGCGGCTGCGGCACGCAGGCGCCGAGCTGCGTTACGGCGGCAAGCACTGGGAGAGAGAGGATACGCAGGGCGATGGTGCGGGGGCGCGGATTTGCCTTCATGCGCACGGTATGGAATGACACGCGCCCCACCTCAAGTGCACAAGCTCAGATGACCGACCCGTCCACCTCTCGTCCTGTCGATAAAAAACGCAAGCCCGCCAAAGTGCGGGCCGATCAGATGCTCGTGGACCGGGGGCTTGCCGAAAGCCGCACCCGCGCGCAGGCGCTGATCCTCGCCGGGCTGGTCTTCTCCGGCGAGAGCAGGATCGCCAAGTCCGGCCAGAGCCTGAAGGACGACGCTCCGCTGGACGTGCGCGGGCGCGATCATCCCTGGGTTTCGCGCGGCGGCGTCAAGCTGGCCCATGCGATCGAGCATTTCGGCCTCGATCCCGCCGGGGCTGTCGCCATGGACGTCGGCAGTTCCACCGGCGGTTTTACCGACGTGCTGCTCAGCAAGGGCGCGGCCCATGTCTTCGCGGTGGATTCGGGGACCAACCAGCTTGCCTGGAAGCTGCGGCAGGACCCGCGCGTGACTGTGCTTGAACAGACCAGCGCGCGCATCCTGACGCCCGAACAGATCGACAGGCCGTGCAACTGGGTGGTCTGCGATGCCAGTTTCATCGGGCTGGCCAAGGTTCTGGAGGTGCCGCTGCGCCTCGCCGCGCCGTCGTGCCGCCTTGTCGCGCTGATCAAGCCGCAGTTCGAAGTGGGGCGTAACGAAGTGGGCAAGGGCGGTGTCGTGCGCGATCCGGCGCTGCACGAACGTGTCTGCGGCGAAGTGCGTGCCTGGCTGGAGGATGAGGGCTGGGAGATTCAGGGTATTGTCGAAAGCCCGATCAAGGGGCCGGAAGGCAATGTGGAGTTTCTCGTTTCGGCACGGCGGGATAATTGACTGTTAGCAGACGATTGCGCGTTGCGCTTCGCGCCTGCACAAAACGCGCCATCTTCGTGGCCGCCTAGTGATTCGGGAGTAGTTAAGCGAAATGACCCTGCTCGCCTCTTCAGGTCAGTTGCGTGCGAGTTTAATCCGCTGGGCTCTCGTTTGCGTTCCGGTGATCGTTCTTCTCGGCTTTCTTTCCGGCACGGCGGCGCAGAGCGGGCCGCAGAACCCGTGGTTTGCCGCTCTCGTCAAGCCTGCCGCCTATCCGCCGCCACAGGTGTTCGGGATCGTGTGGACCGTGCTTTACATCCTGATGGGGGTGGCACTGGCGATGGTCCTGTCCGCGCGCGGTGCGCGCAGGCGCGGTCTGGCGGTGATCGTGTTTGCTGTGCAATTCGTGTTGAACCTCGCCTGGTCGCCGGTGTTCTTCGGTGCGCATATGTTGACTGGCGGGTTGATCCTGATCGCGGTTCTCGACGTTGCGGCGCTGGTTACGGTGTTTCTGTTCGGCAGGGTACGCGTGGTCGCGGCGATGCTGCTGGTGCCCTATGTGCTCTGGCTGCTGTTTGCGACGTATCTCAACTTCGCGTTTCTTCAGGCCAATCCGGCGATGGACGGGGCCGCGGGAAATGGCGCGGTGGTGCGTTACGAGATCTGATAGGCTCTTGCGCTTGGGCGCGGAGAGTTCCATTTAGGCACCATGCAAAGCGAAAACCCCTTCGTCGCCGACTTCGCCAAGATGATGAACAGCGCCGCCGGTACTTTGGCCGGAATGGGGCGCGAAGCCCGCGAGAACGCTCGCGAGCGGTTCAAGGAGTTCATGGGAGACATGGACTTCGTCAGCCGCGAGGAGTTTGAGGCCGTCAAGGAAATGGCCGCCACTGCCCGGGCCGAGGCCGATGCGCTGAAAGCGCGGCTGGACGCGATCGAAGCGAAGCTGAACGCGGACGGCTGAGCCTCTTTTGCCTTCGGGTGCTTTGATCCTCCGGCGGGCTCAGGACTCAGCATGAGCGGTATCCGGTAGGATTGTGTCTTACACTCCGCTCATCCTGAGCTTGTCGAAGGATGGGGTGAGCCACTGCCGTTGCAGCTTTCCCAGCAACCGTCCAAACCCTCACCATGCACTTTCGCGCGCCCGCTCTTGTCTGCGCCACACATGCGCACGGCGAAACCGCCGTCATTGCCCGGCTGCTGACGGCGGACCATGGGCTTGTGGCGGCTTACGTTGCCGGAGGCAGGGGGCGGCAATTGCGTCCGGTGCTGATCCCCGGCAATGCCGTGGACGCGGACTTGCGTTCGAAAACTGAAAGCCAGCTTCCTTTCGCCCGCGTCGAACTGTTGCAAAGCCGCGGTCCCTGGCTGACCGAACCCTTGCCTGCCGCCGCCATTGCCTGGGTGACGGCGCTCACGGCTTCCGCCTTGCCCGAGCGGCACCCGTATCCGGCGCTCTACGAGGCGCTCTCCGCCCTGATCGAGGCCGTCTGCATGGCCCCTTCGGCACGCGGCTGGGCGCTGGCGCTGCTGTCCTATGAAGTGCTGCTGTTGCGCGAGCTGGGTTACGGCGTGCCGGTGCAGCGCCCCGATCCGTCCGACTGGGCCGCGATTCTCGATGCTTTTGACCGCATCGGGCGCGAATTGGCCCGCTACCCGCTTGCCGATCGCCGCAGAGACGTTATGGCGGCCCGCGACCTGCTGCGTGAGCGGCTGAAGCGTATCGAAGGCTGACAGAACATGACCAAGAACTCCCTGCGCATCGCGGTTTTCGCCGGTGACGGCATCGGCCCGGAAGTGACCGGAGAGGCCGTGCGCGTGCTCGAAAAGCTCGGCCTTGAAGGCCTTGAGCTGGTCGAGGGTGATGTCGGCGGCATGGCCTACCGCAAGCACGGTCACCCGCTGCCGTCCGAAACGCTGGAGACCGCGCGCTCTGCTGATGCCATCTTGTTCGGCGCGGTGGGCGATTTCTCGTGCGATAATCTGGAGCGTCATCTGCGGCCCGAACAGGCGATCCTGGGCCTGCGCAAGGAATTGGGCCTCTTTGCCAATCTGCGCCCGGCGCGCGTGTTTCCGGGGCTGGAAGACCTCACCACGCTGCGCTCCGAAGTCGCCAGCAAGATCGACCTCTTGATCGTGCGCGAGCTGAATGGCGATGTCTATTTCGGCGAGAAGGGCATCCGCACGCTGCCCGACGGGCGCCGTCAGGGCTGGGACATGATGTCCTATGCCGAAGATGAAGTGCGCCGCATTGCCCATGCCGGTTTCACCGCCGCGATGGGCCGCTCGAAGAAGCTGTGCTCGGTGGACAAGGCCAATGTGCTCGAAACCTCGCAGCTCTGGCGCGATGTGGTGATCGAGGTGTCGAAGGAATACCCGGACGTCGAACTCAGCCACATGTATGTCGATAACGCGGCGATGCAGCTGGTGAAAAACCCGGGCCAGTTCGACGTGATCGTGACCGGCAATCTCTTCGGCGATATCCTGAGCGATCAGGCCAGCATGTGCGTCGGCTCGATCGGCCTGCTGGCTTCGGCCAGCCTCGCCGAGGGGACGTATGGCCTCTATGAGCCGATCCATGGCTCGGCGCCCGATATCGCGGGCAAGGGGCTGGCCAATCCGATGGCGACGATCCTGTCCGCCGCGATGCTGCTGCGCCACTCGCTGGGGCTGGAAGAGCAGGCCGCGCGGATCGAGAATGCCGTGGCCGGTGCGCTTTCCGCCGGTGTGAAGGGCGGCGATCTGGGCGGTTCGGCAGGCACGCGGGAAATCGGTGACGCGGTGCTCGAACGCCTCTAATAAAGCTTTTTTGATTTTTACGATGTACACGCGGGACGCATGAACATTTCCAGTTCCGATCTTGCCCAGATCGCAGGTGCCGCTGGCGATTCCGCCAGCCGCCCGTTGGAGTTGGCCGTCGTGCTGCCGACTTACAACGAGCGCAAGAACGTTGCGACCATGGTCGAACGGCTCGACAAGGCGCTCAAGGGCATTGCCTGGGAAGCGATCTTCGTTGACGACAACAGCCCGGATGGCACGTCCGACGAGGCGCGCGAGCTGTCGCTGAGCGATCCGCGCGTGCGCTGCATCCAGCGCATCGGCCGCCGCGGGCTCGCCAGCGCGGCGATTGAGGGCATGTGCTCCACCGCCGCGCCGGTAGTGGCGGTGATGGACGCGGACCACCAGCACGATCCCGAACTGCTGCCGCAGATGCTGAAGGCGGTAACGTCGGGTGAATACGATCTCGCTTATGCGTCGCGCTTTGCCGAAGGCGCCAGTACCGAAGCCTGGGGACGGCCGGACCGGGTGAAGGCCTCTGGCCTTGCCAACCGGATCGCCAACAAGGTGACCGGCGTTGAACTGACCGACCCGATGAGTGGCTTCTTCATGTTGCCCACCCGGATTCTGCGCGCCGATGCCCATCGCCTCTCGGGCGTGGGTTTCAAGATCCTTCTCGATATCCTCGCCACGGTCGAAAGGCCGCTGCGCGTCAAGGAATTTCCCCTCCACTTCGCCGCCCGCGCGGAAGGCGAAAGCAAGCTGGATCAGACCGTCGTGTTCGAATTCCTCGTAGGCCTTTATGACAAGTGGCTCGGCCGCATCATCCCGACCCGCTTCGCGCTGTTCGGCACGGTCGGCGCGATGGGCGTGGTGGTGCAGTTCGCCGCGCTGTGGCTGATGCTGAGCGTGATCCTGGGCGAGCGCTTCGTCTACGGCCACTGGGAAACCGGCCGGATGACGTTCATTACTGCCAACACTGTGGCAGCGGCCGTGTCGATGACGTTCAACTTCGTGCTCAACAACGAACTGACCTATTCGGACAAGCGCCTGCGCGGTTTCGGCCCGCTGATGCGCGGCTGGGCGCAGTTCGGTGTGACCTGTTCGCTGGGCCTGCTTACGAACGTCGGCGCGGCGGCAGTGCTCAAGAGCATGGGCATCCATGACGTGCTGGCCGTGATCACCGGCATCGTACTGGGCGCGGTGTGGAACTTTGCCCTGTCGTCCAAGTTCGTCTGGGGCAAGTACTGACGGCTGTGAATGGTTCGCCAGCCGGTGGAGCAGGGTAACTGAGTCACGCCTTGCCAGCGAACGCAGTAAAAGCTGACGGTAATTCTACGGCGGCTAGCGCGGTTTGCTATCGGTAAGCGGATTTTCCGGATACGCCGGGATGGCGGACGCAGGCACTATCGAGCCAGCAATGCCTCAGGATCGTGATTGAGCGAGCCACCCTCGATAATTCGACCGTCATCGCAGATAATCACCGGCCCTTGCCCCACCAGCATTTCACCAAAATCACCGCTCGCGATGTACGCTTGCGACTGATAGAAAAAGGACCAGCCGCTCGACAAGCGCTGAGCTGAGCTGACGGGCGCCAACGGCTCACCGATTTCAGTCTGTTTGTGAAGCAAGAAGTTTCGAAAGGCGCTGGCTGCAACTTTTTGATCCATCAGAAATCGATAAATCAATTAGAAAGTCGCTGCCAACGAATTTCCGCTCACCCTGGCCAAAAGGTCGTCCAGTCTGTCCAATCGGCATCCCGATAACAGACAGTCATTCAACCTGAATTTCTTACGGTCTGCGGCCGGCTTCACCGCCAGGTCGGTAGCCACATCCAGAAGTTGTAGGCATCCTTGTAGGGCAGCGGCGTTGCCGAGATGATCGGGTAGAACACCGCGAACATCAGCAGGGACAGCACCATCGATCCTGTCGCCACCAGGCGCCAGCGGTCGCGGCGCTGCCACAGCACGTCCAGCCACAGGCCCATCAGCCCCATGAGGAACGCGCCGGAGAGCAGGTAGTGGTAATAGAACTGCACCGGCTTGCCGTTGAGCGCCCACATGGCCAGACACGCCGCATAGAGCACGATCAGCGCCAGCGCATCATAGCGGCGGCGGAACAGCATGGCCCACAGACCCCACAGCAGCGCCACCAGTCCGGCGAGCATCGAGAACGGATTGCCGATCATCACGATCCCGCGCTGGGCGCCGTCGATATCCTTGAACAGGTACCAGATCACCCGCCAGTTCACGATCCACTGATACCACTGGCTCTGGTAGGGGTGCGGCTTCCGGACGCTGTCCTGCAGCTTGATCATGTATTCGTGGTGGCCGATGAAATTCAGCGGGTTTATCGGCCGGTCGGTGTAGAACATCGCAGGCAGGAAGGTCAGCCAGTATACTGCCAGCGGGAACAGCCCCAGCCACAAAGTGGCCTCTGCCAGCGACACGCCCTTGATGGGGCCAGCCCCCTTGCGGCCGACGATGAAGACACCCCGTTCGCGGATGCGCAGGATCAGGAAGGCGAGGCCGGGCATCATCAGCGCCGGCGCGCTGCTCCATTTGGCGCCCAGCGAAAGGCCCAGTGCAATGCCGCTCAGCACCAGATGCACGCGCGCGCCGCCGGTCGAGCGGGCGCGCAGGGCGGCGGCGAATTGCCACAGGCCGACCATGCACATGCCTGCTTCCATCATGTCGAGCATGGCGATGCGGCTCTGGACGAACCACATGCAATTGGTCGCGAGCAGGGCCGTCGCCGCCAGCGTGGCCGCGCGGCGGCGCGAGAGGTGCCAGATCAGGCGGGAGAAGCCGAACAGGCCGAGCGTGCCGGACAGCACCGGGCCCAGACGCCAGGCCAGCGGGCGGTCCTCCAGGAAATGGATGCAGGCCGCGATCACTTCCTTGCCGAACATCGGGTGTTCGCGGTTGGCGGGGATCAGGTCCAGCAGCTTGAGCGCGGCGGGGACGTAGTGAACCTCGTCGAAATAGTATTTCGGCGGCATCGAAACCCGCCACAGCGCCAGCATCAGGAACAGGGCGGTAATGCCAAGGCACCAGCCGATCGGATCACGGGCATTTCTGGGGGATAGTGGCATTGGGCGAGCGGGATAGGCAGGAACGCGGGTCTCTGCAAGAGCGCTTGGCGCGCGACGGCTTGCGTTGGCCTGCGCGGCCTCTTACAGCCAGTGCCATGAAACGCACCACCGGACAGGACCGCAGCAAGACCCGCAACTGGCGCCCCGCAACGCGCGCAATCCGTGGAGGAACGTGGCGTTCCGAAATGGGCGAGACGAGCGAGGCGCTCTTCCTCACTTCCGGCTATTGCTACGACGATGCCGCCACCGTCGCCGCGCGCTTTGCCGGTGAGCAGGACGGCATGACCTACTCGCGCCTGCAGAACCCCACTGTGGCCATGCTGGAAGAGCGCATTGCGCTGCTCGAAGGCGCGGATGATTGCCGGGTTCAGGCCTCGGGCATGGCGGCGATGACGGCGGCGCTGCTGTGCCAGCTTTCGGCGGGCGACCACATGGTCTCGGCCCGCGCTGCGTTCGGTTCGTGCCGCTGGCTGGGTGACAGCCTGCTGCCGCGCTTCGGTGTCGATGTGACTGTGGTGGATGCGCGCGATACCGCCGCGTGGGAAGCGGCGATCCGGCCCAACACCAAGGTGTTCTTCTTCGAGACCCCGGCCAACCCGACGATGGACGTGGCCGATCTGGAAGCTATCGCCAATATCGCCAAGGCCCATGGCATCACTACGGTGGTGGACAACGCCTTCTGCTCGCCAGTGCTGCAGCGCCCGATGGAATTCGGCATCGACGTGGTTGCCTATTCGGCCACCAAGCTGATGGACGGGCAGGGCCGCGTGCTGGCAGGGGCCGTGTGCGGCAGCGAGGAATTCATCAACGAGAAGCTGCTGCCTTTCCAGCGCAATACCGGGCCGAACCTTTCGCCGTTCAACGCCTGGGTCGTGCTCAAGGGGCTGGAAACGCTCGATCTGCGGGCGAAGCAGCAGAGCGAGAACGCGCTCAAGGTCGGTCAGTTCCTCGAAGGCCGCGTGCCCGTGATCCTGCACCCCTGGCTGGACAGCCACCCGCAGCAGGCGCTGGCGAAGAAGCAGATGGACGCCTGCGGCCCGATCTTCAGCTTCGTGCTCGATGGCGGGCGGGCGCAGGCCCATGCGCTGCTCGATGCGCTGGAACTGATCGATATCTCGAACAACATTGGCGATTCGCGTTCGCTGATGTGTCATCCCGCTTCCAGCACGCACCACAACATGGGGCCCGAAGGGCGCGAGGCGATGGGCATTTCCGAAGGCATGCTGCGTATCAACGTGGGTCTGGAAGATGCCGATGATCTGATCGAGGATCTCGATCAGGCCTTGAGCAAGGCCGGCCTCTGAACGCGGTTGATCCCGGTGCCGATCCGGCGGCGCTGCTCGCAGCGATAGTCGAATCGAGCGACGATGCGATTGTCGGCAAGGCGCTGGACGGGCGTATCCTGAGCTGGAACGCTGCGGCAGAGCGCATTTTCGGCTGGTCTGCCGAAGAGATCATAGGCCGCAACGTGCGCACGCTCATCCCGGAGGACCGGCAGGCGGAGGAAGACGCGATCATCGCCAGCATCAGCGGCGGTGAGCGCATGCCTTCGTTCGAAACCGTTCGTCAGCGCAAGGATGGCAGCTTGGTCAGCGTTGCCGTTACCGTGTCTCCGGTGCGCGACGCCGAAGGGCGGGTTGTCGCCGCCAGTCAAATCGCGCGCGACATGTCCGAAAGCATCAGCATCCAAAACCGGCTGGCGCTGAGCGAGGAACGCTTTCGCTTGCTGGCAGACAATATCAGCCAACTGGCCTGGATCGCCGACAGCGAAGGTTCGATCTTCTGGTACAACAAGCGCTGGTTCGATTACACCGGCACGACGCTTGAACAGATGGAAGGCTGGGGCTGGAAAGAGGTCCATCATCCCGATCACGTCGACAGAGTGGTTGAGAAGATCGCCAGCCACTTCGCGTCCGGGGAGGACTGGGAAGATACTTTCCCGCTGCGCAGCGCGGAAGGGGAATGGCGCTGGTTTCTCTCGCGGGCCAAGCCCATTCGCGATGACAGTGGAACACTCCTCTGCTGGTTCGGCACCAACACCGATGTGACGGCCATGCGCGAGGCGGAAGAGCGGATCGAGCTGCTGCTGCAGGAGGTGAACCACCGCAGCAAGAACATGCTTGCCGTCGTGCAATCGCTGGCCCGCCGGTCAAACATAGACCGGCCGGATTTCATCGAACGTCTTGAACAGCGCATTCATGGGCTTGCCGCAAATCAGGACGTGCTTGTCCGCCGGGCGTGGTCGCGCATTCCCGTGCAGGAAATGGTGGAGGCGCAGTTGCGCTCGCTGGGGGACGCACAGGCCCAGATCCGCTGCGAAGGGCCGTTGGTAGAGCTGTCTTCGGGCGCGGCGGAGGCCATGGCGATGGCGTTCCATGAAATGGGCACCAACGCGCTCAAGTACGGGGCGCTCTCCGTGCCGGAAGGGCGGGTTGCGATTCGCTGGCGGATTTCGGGGGCGGGCGATGAAGCGCGGTTTCACATCGAATGGGTGGAAAGCGGCGGCCCGCCTGTTCGCGAGCCGGAACGGCAGGGTTTTGGCACGCGGATCATTGCCGATGTGCCCCGGGTCAAGCTCAACGCCGAAGTCCGGACCTGTTATGATCCGGAAGGCTTCCGCTGGATCCTGGATTGCGCAGCTGCGTCGATCCTGTGAGACGTGCGGGCCGCTTCAGCAAAGCAGTTGTAGGCTCGCGGATTCGCCGTTAGTCTGATTCTCACGATGAAGGAACTGTTCCAGCATACCGCGATCACGGACGGCGTAACGGTGCGCGTTGCCGTCAATTTCCTGCCCGAGCAATCACGCATCGAGGCGGGGAAGTGGTTCTGGGTCTATCACATCCGTATCGAGAACGACACGCCGCACACGATGCAGCTGATCTCGCGCCACTGGCGCATTACCGATGGGCATGGCGAAGTCAGCGTGGTCGATGGTGAAGGCGTGGTGGGTGAACAGCCGGTGCTGCGCCCCGGTGCCAGTCACGATTACGTCTCGGGCTGCCCGCTCTCGACCCCGCAAGGCTCGATGGAGGGCTATTACACCTTCCGCCGTACCGATGGCACCGAGTTCAAGGCGCTGATCCCCTTCTTCCCGCTGGCAGCGCCCGCTACAGCGGGCTAAGCCACTTGCGCGAGGTTGCCCTATGAACAGCCGCCAGCGCGATGTGCTCGATTTCTGGTTTCGCGAACTGACCCCGCAGGACTGGTTTCAGGCTGGCGAAAAGCTGGACCCCGTGGTGCGGCAGCGGTTTGGGGCACTGGTGGAAGAAGCGCGTGCCGGCGCGTTGGACGATTGGGCGGAAGACCGCCTTGGCCGTCTGGCGCTGATCATCCTGCTCGATCAGTTTCCCCGGCATATTTACCGGGGAACCGCTCAGGCTTTTTCCTCGGACCGCCGCGCGCAGCAGCTTGCCCTTGAAGGGATCGCTGCGGGCGTGGATGAGCAATTGGCGGCCAGCCAGCGGCATTTCTTCTATATGCCGCTGATGCACGCGGAAGATCCGGCCTTGCAGGCGAAGAGCATGGAGCGTTTCACGGCGCTGCGCGACTATGCAGACTGGATATTGCAGTTTGCCCAGGGGCATAGCGACGAGATTGCCCAGTCTGGCCGTTTCACGGGCCGCGATGCCGCGTTGGGCCGGTCCTGAACGAGCCGTGCCGGCCTTCTCCGGTTGTGCCCTTGCAACAGGAACTTCGTTGCCCTGTGCGGCTGCCGGGCATAGGGAGGCGGCATGAAGCGCACGCATCTGCCCCTTAACGCCCTTCGTGTTTTCGACGCCGCCGCCCGGCATCTTTCGTTCACGCGCGCGGCGGACGAATTGGCCGTCACTCCGGCTGCCGTTGGCCAGCAGATCCGCGCGCTGGAGGACTTGCTCGGCGTCGTCCTGTTCCGCCGCACCAGCAAGGGGCTTGAACTGACCGACGAGGCCGGTTCGGGCCTTGCCGCGCTGCGCACCGGATTTCTCCATTTTGAGGATGCGGTGCAGGCGATGCAGGCGGGGCAGTCCAGTCACGTCTATACCATTGCCGCGCCGCGCGAATTCTTCGCGGCCTGGCTGGCGCCGCGTCTTTCCGCGTTCCGTGCCGAAAACCCGCAGGTCCGCTTCGTGCTGCTTGACGGCGAGATGACCGATTTCACCGAAGCCAATCTCGATCTTGCGGTGCGCTGGACCGATGGTCCCGGCAATCTTGAGGGTGTGCCGCTCGGCGATCCGGACTGGGTCATGGTTGGCGAGGGGGACTGGATCGGCTGGCCCGGTGATGCGGCGCCGGGAAGCGAAGACGACGATGCCCCCTCGGGTGACGATGGCGAAGAGGGCAAGCCGCCAGTCATGGTCGCCGATGCCGGACAGGCGATGGCGGCAGCGCTGGCGGGGCTTGGCCGCGCGCGGGTGCCTGCCTTGCTGACTGCCGGGTTGAGCGAGGCGGTGGCGCAGGCTGTCACTGCTATCGAGGCGCCTTGCCGCCGGGGATACTGGCTGGTCGCCCCGCTGCCGCAGTGGCGGCAGAAAAAGGTGAAGGCGCTCGTCACCGCGCTTACCGCCGGGGCGTGACTCCGGCGCATTGACCGCCGGTGCATGGCGGGTCACTCTCCCGGAAAAACAGGGAGAGGAGATACGATCATGGCAAGGCACCCTTTTGTGGCGTTGGGCAAGGGCATCGCGGGAATGACGGCACTGGCGCTTGTGGCCCTGCCGCTGGCGGCACGCGCGCAGACCGCGCCTGCGGCTGATGAGGCCTCGCCGGTCGCCGGCTGGGACGCGTTCGTGGATACGCTGCGCGATCTTCCGGCCAGAATGCTGGCCAAATTGCCCGAAGACATGCGGCAGGACCCGCAGGTCCGCGCCGAGATCGGCCGGATCGCGCTCGATGCTCTGGCGAGCAGTTCGATTGCGGCGCTGGGGGCTGATCCCAAGGCGCCGGTGTTCCTGCCCGCCATCGGCCAAGTGCTCAATGTTGGCCAGCCCAACGCGGATACCGTGTACAAGATGGCGGCGGTCGATCCCACGCAGGCTTATCGCATTTCCGGCAAGGCGGGCACGATCCCGTTTGCGGTGATCGCGCAAGTCGCGCCCGGCAGCAACAACCGGCCGCATCTCGACCTTGCCACTCTCAAGGTGGACAAGGACGGGCGCTTCTCGGTGCTGCTCGCTGGCGATAAGCCGGAGAGCTACACAGGCGATTTCTGGAAGCTGGAGCCCGGTACGCACCGGCTGATGATGCGGTTCATGAGCGCGGACTGGGGCCACGAAACCGATCCGGTCGTGACGATCGAGCGGGTGGGCGCACTGATGGGGCGTCCGCGCCCGTCCGCGCAGGAGCTGACCGCGCGGCTCAACGGCCTCAGCCGTGCCGTTGCTTATCTCGCGCCGATGTTCGTCGGCCGGGTGGAGGAACTGGCCGGGGAAGGCTATGTCAACAGGTTCAAGGTCATGGTGCCGCCCGAAGGCGCGCTGGAATCGCAATTCTACTATGACGGCGTGTTCGATCTGAAGGACGATGAAGCGCTGATCATCGAGAGCGATGTGCCCGAGAGCTGCCGTTACCGCTCGCTGATCCTGACCAACGAACTCTACGAAACGATCGACTGGACCAACAACCATGCCAGCCTCAACGGCGCGCAGGCCGCGCCCGATCCGGACGGCAAGCTGCGCGTTGTGGTCTCGGCCAAAGACCCCGGCGTGAAGAACTGGCTCGATACATCCGGCTATCCGCGCGGGATCATCCAGGGGCGCTGGACCGGGTGCAGCAGCCATCCGATTCCAACACTTACCAAAGTGAAGTTCAGGGATATTCTGAAGTCTCTCCCGGCGGATGTGGCCAAAGTCACGCCTGAACAGCGTGATGCCATCGTGCGCGAGCGCAACCGCGCTTATCAGGCGCGTGCGCTGTGGTGACGGACGCGCAAAGGTAACCGTTTCAATCCGCATCGGAAATGGTCTAGGCATGTGACCCATGCCCAGACACTTCCTGACGTTTGCCTGCCTGAGCCTGGCGGCACCTGCCACGATCCTGACCACTTCGATGCTGGCTGCCGCGCCTGTGGCGGCAGCTCCTGCCCACAAGCCTGCCGACAAGGACGCCATGACCGGCCAACTTACTTTCGAGCGCGTTTTCGCCAGCCCTTCGCTCAATGGCCCGCAGCCGCGCGGGGTGAAGATCTCGCCCGACGGGCGCTACATCACGGTGCTGCGCAACCGCGCGGAAGACCGCGATCGCTACGATCTGTGGGCCTATGACCGCAGCGACGGGCAGTGGCGCATGCTGGTCGATTCGCTGAAGCTCGGCAGTGGCCGCGAACTCAGCGAGGCCGAGAAGATGCAGCGCGAGCGCCAGCGCCTGAGCGGCATCAAGGGCATCGTCAGCTATGACTGGACGCAGGACGGCAAGGCCATTCTGGTGCCGCTCGACGGCGATCTCTATCTGGCCGGGCTCGACGGATCGGTGCGCCGCCTGACGGATTCGCCCGAGGATGAGCTCAATTCCGCGCTGAGCCCCAAGGGAACCTACTTATCCTATGTGCGCGACCGGCGGCTGTGGATCGGCAAGCTGGGCGACAGCGCGCAGACCCCGGTGACGCCCGAGGAAAGCGCGGAGACCGTGCACTGGGGCGAGGCGGAATTCGTCGCGCAGGAAGAAATGGGCCGGATGGACGGCTACTGGTGGTCGCCTGACGATGCGCACATTGCGGTCGAGCGCTTCGATGAGGCGCCGGTGGGCGTGGTGACGCGCGCGGCCATCGGGGCGGAGGGCACCAAGACCTACCAGCAGCGCTATCCGGCGGCGGGCACGCCCAATGCGCTGGTTTCGCTCGCGGTGATGAAGCCGGACGGCAGCGGGCGCGTCGATGTCGATCTGGGCGGCGATGCCGATACCTACCTCGCCCGTGTCGACTGGGCGCGCGATGGCCGCACGCTCTATGTCCAGCGCGAGAACCGCGCGCAGACCCGGCTCGACATGCTGGCGGTGGACCCGGACACCGGCAAGAGCCGCGTGCTGTTCAGCGAACGCAGCGCGGACAAGAGCTGGATCAACCTCACCGATAACTACCGCTTCCTGAAGGACGGCAGCCTGATCTGGTGGTCGGAGCGGGATGGCTATGGCCATCTCTTTCATTTCGCGGACGGTCAGTGGCAGCAGCTCACTTCGGGCAAATGGGTGGTCACGAAACTTGTCGGCGTCGACGAGAAGAAAGGCCGCATCTACTTCACCGGCACGAAAGACGATGTGCTGGCGCCGCAGCTCTATGCCATCGGGTTGCAGGGCGGCGCGCCCGAGCGGCTGACGGACATGGGCTGGTATAACGGCGCCGTCGCCAGCACCGATGCGACCACCTTCGTCGTCTCGCGCTCCTCGCCCACGCAGCCGCCGCAAAGCTACATCGCCGATGGCGAGGGCAAGCGGCTCGCCTGGCTGGAGGAAAATGCGCTCGATGCCTCGCATCCTTATGCGCCTTATGTCGCCAGTCACCGGAAGACGACGTTCGGCACAGTGAAGGCGGATGACCGCTCCGATCTGCACTGGATGATGATCACGCCCGAGATGAAGCCCGGCAAACGCTATCCGGTGTTCTTCGAGCATTACGGCGGCCCGCACGTGCAGACCGTCTCGCGCGCTTGGCAGGGCGCCTTGCCGCAGGCGATCGTCGACAAGGGCTATATCTTCTTCGAGATCGACAACCGCGGCAGCGCCGATCGCGGCGTGGTGTTCGAAAGCCAGATCCACCATGCGATGGGGACGGTCGAAGTGGCGGACCAGCGGGCCGGGGCGGCCTATCTCAAATCGCTGCCCTTCGTCGATCCGGACAAGATCGCGATCTACGGCTGGTCCTACGGCGGCTATATGACGCTCAAGATGCTGGAGGCCGATCAGAGGCTCTATGCCGCAGGCATTGCCGGGGCGCCGGTGACGAAGTGGGAACTCTACGATACCCATTATACCGAACGCTACATGGGCGATCCGCGCAAGGTGCCGCAGGCCTATGCGGCGTCAGACGCGCTGGACGATGCGGTGAAGATCGCCGATCCGCTGTTGCTGATGCACGGCATGGCCGATGACAATGTGGTGTTCGAAAACAGCACCGCGCTGGCGGCGAAGCTGCAGGGTGACGCGCGGCCGTTCGAGATGATGTTCTATCCCGGCTATACCCATGCGGTGAAAGGGCCGAAGATCAGCGTCCACGTGTGGGATACGATTTTCGACTTCCTCCAGCGGCATGGCGTGACGCCTGAGGAGAGGGACTAGCTGACGTTTCTCGATCCTCCCTGTCCCCGCAGGGGATGGGGAGGGGGACCGCCCGCGCAGCGGGTGGTGGAGGGGGCTCAAAACCCATCCGTCACGCACTTCGTGCGCGCCACCTCCCCATCCCCTGCGGGGACAGGGAGGAATGCTGCGGCGCTCACTCCGGCGTGTGGCACACGGCTTCGACATTGATGCCATCGGGATCGAGCACGAAGGCCCCGTAATAGGTGGGATGATAGTATGGCCGCAGGCCGGGCCCGCCGTTATCGCGCCCGCCCGCATTCATGGCCGCAGCGTAGAACGCATCGACATCGGCCCGGCTCTCCGCCCGGAACGCCACATGGAGACCGCTGCTCAGAGTGCCTTCGCTGCCGAGCCAGAAGAAGGGCTTGCTGTCCCGGCCATACCCGCTCCCGGCATAGCCGCCGGTCTGTTCCTTGGTGATTTCGAAGACGCGCTTGAAACCGAGCGGGGCGAGCGCCGCGTCATAGAACTGTCTGGAGGCGGCGAAATCGCTGGCGACAATACCGATGTGATCGATCATGAGGCGAGTCTCCTCTGCTGTTCTCGCCCCCCTTATGCACCCGGTTCCCTTCCATGAAAAAGGCTCCGAAGGTGCACTTCGGAGCCTTTTCGTGTCCGGCATTCCGGCTGGATCAGAATTCCAGATCCTGAATCGGCCCGTCAAAATTGCCGCCGAGCTTGGTGATGGCTTTGGCCAGCTTGTCCTGCGGCACACCGGCGATGTAGCCGTCGATGATGCGCTGGTAATTGCTGATCATGCCTTCCACCCGTTCGGACAGGCGCATGAATTCGAAGCCGGTCGCATGCAGGCCCTTCTGCTGGATCGGGATGTTCGAATAGTCCTGCCGGGGGATCGGCGGGAAATCGGCGCTGTCATAGGGCAGCACGGTGGGCTCCATCACCGGTTCGGGCTCCTCGCCTTCGGGGAAGAAGGTGAGCGACCAGATCTCGAAGAAGCAGCTTTCCGGGCCGGTCGGGCGGATGCGGTAGGCCGACATCGAGCTGAAATAGGGCAGCAGGAAGTAGTGCGGGAACAGGAACTCCACCGCGTTCACCGGATCGGTCTGCGCGACGGTGCACAGGTCCGGGATCGGCTCGCCTTTCTCCTTGAGCTGCGTGGAGATGGTGTGCATCACCATGCCCAGCCACATCATCATCGCCTGCCCCTTGTCCTCGGGCAGGCCCTGCGTGGCGTGCTGCAGGCTCTTGGCGATCTCCACTTCCTTGGCATGGAGCATTCCGGCCATGCCTTCGCTCAGCCGTTCCATGTTGACGATCATCGCCTCGATGTTCTCTTCCATCGTCAGCGAGGGATCGGCGAGCATCGGCGTGCGGTCGGGATTGTCCGGCATGGCGTACATGCTGTCGTACATCATCGGCACCGCGTGCTGGAGCTGCGGGTGCGTCTGCATCACGTGATAGCCTTCCATGAAGGCTTCCATCGCGATCTTCCAGTTAGCCGGAATTTCGGTGGCAAAGCACCATTCGGCGCGCAGCTTGCCGATGTGGTGGGCATCGAGCCGGTCCGCCACCGGGCCGAGCGCTTCCTTTACCGAAGGCGCATCGGGATCGTGGTTGATCCATACGCAGCCGCCCCAGGCTTCGGCGCGGCAGGGGATCAGGTTGAGATCGCCGTCCTCAAGCTGCCGCTCGCTGAACAAGTGCTTGCCGTAGACCAGCGTGCTTTCGCCGTCCATGTTCCAGCGCCAGCCGTGGAACGGGCAGACGAAGCCGCTCTTGGAGCAGTTGCCGTGCGCCGTGGCATGGCTGGCGCCGATGGGGGTGCCGCCCGCGAAAGGCACGCCGCGGTGGCGGCAGGCGTTGTGAAAGGCCTTCACGCCGCTCGCCGTGCGCACGATGATCACGGATTTGCCGACGTTTTCGTACTCGATCCAGTCGCCGATCTCGGGAATCTGCTCCTCGCGGCAGGCCATCTGCCAGCAGTGGCCCCACAAGTGCTCGACTTCGGCCTGGTAGAAGTCGTTGTCATAGTAGCGCTTGGCCGGGATCCGGTCGGGTTCGCCGATGGGAAAGGGGACGGGCCGCAGGCCTCCGTCAGCTGATTTGAGCACTCCCACACCTCTTTTGATCGTGAGTCTGTTGTTGTGGAGCGAGTGTAGAGCCCGCAGGAGGCGAGGCAATGGCGCAAGGCCGCGAGATCATCGCAGGCGCGCTAAATCGCGGCAGCGCTGCCGCACAGGTCAAGTCCGCGCCGCAGCGCTGCCGCGATAGTCGCACCGGCTGGCCGGTGCAGACGGGCCTTGCGCTTGATGCCGCCACGGCCTTGCCCTAGCGAAACCGCAGGAAAAAGGCATTGCGAGAGAGGCAAGAGGACATGGCATTCAAGACCCGCGTCACCGAGATGCTCGGCATCGAGCACCCGATCGTGCAGGGCGGCATGCAGGGCGTGGGCCTTGCCGAACTGGCGAGCGCGGTGTCCAACGCGGGCGGCCTCGGCACGCTCACCGCGCTGACCCAGCCGAGCCCCGAGGCGCTGCGCGAGGAGATCGAGCGCTGCCGCGCGATGACGGACAAGCCCTTTGCCGTGAATATCACCGTGCTGCCCACGATCCTGCCGCCCGACTACAAGGGCTATGCCCAGGCCGCGATCGACGGCGGCGTGAAGATCATCGAGACAGCGGGCACCCAGCAGGTGCGTGAGATATGGGAAATGGTGAAGCCGCACGGGATCAAGATCGTGCACAAGTGCACCGCCGTGCGCCATGCGCTCTCCGCCGAACGCCATGGCTGCGACATCATTTCGATCGACGGTTTCGAATGCGCCGGGCACCCGGGCGAGGACGATATCCCCGGCCTGATCCTGATTCCGGCCGCAGCGGACAAAGTGAAGATCCCGATGCTGGCCTCGGGCGGCATCGGCGATGCGCGCGGGCTTGTTGCGGCGCTGACGCTCGGCGCCGAAGGCATCAACATGGGCACGCGTTTCTGCGCCACCAAGGAAGCTCCGATCCACGACAACATCAAGCAGCTCTACGTGAACAACGACGAGCGCGGCACCAACCTCATCTTCCGCAAGTTCAAGAACACCGCACGCGTGGGCAAGAACTCGGTGTCGGACAAGGTGGTCGAGATTTCGGCCCGCCCCGATGCGGTGTTCGAGGATATCAAGCCCTATGTCGCGGGCGCGGTGGGGCGCGAGATGCTCAAGAGCGGCGATGTCGATCAGGGCATCTTCTGGGCCGGCATGGTCCAGGGCCTGATCCACGACATCCCGAGCTGTCAGGAACTGATCGAAGGCATGATCGGCGAGGCGGAAGAAATCGTGAAGGGACGGCTCGGCGCGATGCTGGGCTGAGGAAAGCCCTTTCAACGCCCGTTCATCCTGAGCCTGTCGAAGGATGTTGGAATCAAGGCGCTGTGCTAAGCGTGCTTCGACAAGCTCAGCACGAGCGGAGGTGGGGCAGCCCGCCTGATAAGGGTTATTGGAGATACCTGAATGGCTTACGAGCATATCCTCTACAGCGTCGAGGACGGCGTCGCGCGCATTTCGCTGAACGATCCCAAGACGATGAACGGCGTCACCGAGCCGATGGGCCATGAAATGGTCGATGCTTTCGACCATGCCGCGAGGGATGCGCGTGCCGTGCTGCTGACGGGGGAGGGCAACGGCTTCTGCTCGGGCGCGAACCTGGCCGCTGCGCAGGACATGCTCGCCGATCCGATGCGCGATGTCGGCGGTCAGCTCGATCGGGTGTTCAACCCGGTGATCATGGCGATCAAGCGGATGGAACAGCCGGTGATCACGGCGGTCCGCGGCCCGGCAGCAGGCTACGGCGCGGGGCTCGCGGCGGCGGGCGATGTGGTGCTGATGGCGGACAATGCCTTCTTCTTCTGCGCCTTCTGCCATGTCGGCCTCGTGCCCGATGGCGGCGCGACCTATCTGCTGGCGCAGGCGGTCGGCCGCGTGCGCGCGATGCGGATGATGCTGCTGGGCGAAAAGATCGATGCCAAGACCGCGCTCGACTGGGGCCTTGCCACGAAAGTCGTGCCCGAAGCGGATCTCGACAGCGAAGCGATGACGCTGGCGAAATCTCTCGCCGCCGGTCCGCGCTCGCTGGGCCTGATCAAGCGCATGGCCTGGGACGCGCTCGATTCCAGCCTCGAAACCGCGCTGCAGGCCGAACGGCGCGGCCAGCGCGATGCCGGGCGGACCGAGGATTTCCTCGAAGGCGTCACCGCGTTCGCGGAGAAGCGCAAGCCGGTGTTCAAGGGGCGCTAACGGCCGCGCGGGGCCGGGGTAGTGCCGAAAGCCGTCCACAGCGAATTGGCCCGGCGGCGGGTTGCGGCTTGAACCGCCGTGCGAAGGCGTTCATGACACGTGGATCGGGACCATCGTTTGCAGGCCTGTCCCGGCTGAGAGACGCATCGTGCTCCCGCTTGCAGCAGGGGTGAAAGTTGCAGGCCGTCTCTCCCGTTCCTCCGGCGCCAGTCCGGCCCTGATCTACTCATTGAGATGTTTTACACGCGTCTTTCCGGCGCAATCGGGCTGGCCGTTCCGCTAACGGCCAAAGGCGCGGTGCGCCGGGAGTATTCATGACCGAGGAAGATGAGCTGGTCGGTATCGCGCATGTGCCCGGCGGCGTGGAATTGCGGCTGGTGCGGCACGGCGATGACGATGGCTTCACGATCCTGTTGGAGGACAATGAACTCATGAGCACGGATGCCAGCGCCTCCGAAGAAGCGCTGGCGACGATGACGTGCGCCAGACTGGGAAATCGCGGCGGCCTTCACATGCTGATCGGCGGTTATGGAATGGGCTACACACTGCGCGCGGCGCTTGCGGCCTTGCCGGACGATGCCAGCGTGTGTGTGGCGGAGCTTGTGCCCGAGATCATCGAATGGGCGCTTGGCCCGATGCGGCATGTCACGGCGGGGTGCCTCGATGATCCTCGCGTCATGCTGGTCGATGAAGACGTGGGCAGGCTGATCCGCGCGGCGCGGCAGGGCTACGATGCCATTCTGCTGGATGTCGACAACGGCCCCGAAGGCCTGACTTGCAGGCAGAACGATGGCCTCTATTCCCCAGACGGGCTGCACAACGCGTTACGGGCATTGCGGCCCGGCGGCATTCTGGCGGTATGGTCGGCCTGGCCGGACCCGGTTTTTACCGCGCGTCTGGAGGAAGCCGGTTTTACCGTATCGGTATCGGCCGCGACATCGCTGCCGGACGGCAAGGGCTGGGAACACGTCATCTGGTTTGCCCGCAAACCCTGAGATACCGCGTTCCGGACAGCCCTCCCGGCGTCAGATAATCTTGCGCTCTTTCATATCCGCAATGTTCTCTGCGCTGTAGCCGATCTCGCCCAGCACATCTGCATTGTGCTCGCCCAGCATCGGCGGGGCCATGCGGATGGTGGCGGGGCTTTCGCTCATCTTGGCAAGCGGGCTTTCGATCAGGTCGACATGGCCGCTTTCCGCATAGGCGTGCGGGGTGCGGGCGCGCAGTTGACGGTGCTGGACCTGCTCATCTTCCCACACATCGGCCAGCTCGTTGTACTTGGCGGCGGGGATGCCCACACCGTCGAGCATTTCCTGCACTTTCACCGTGGGAAACTGGCGGCTCCAGGCGTTGATGATGTCCATCAGCTCGGCGCGGTTGGTCTTGCCGCGCTTGAAATTGCTGTCGAAGCGTTCGTCGGTGAACAGCTCGGGCTGTTCCATCAGCACGGTGAGACGGCGGAAGTGTTCGTCCGTCCCGGCGGTGAGGTAGATGATGCCGTCCGCGCAATAGATGAGGTCAGCCGGGCCGCCGCCGTTGCCGCCATTGCCGAGGCGGGGCGGGGCATTGCCGCTGATCAGGTAGTCCTGCATGATGTGGCTGACCATCGCCACCGAACTGTCGAGCAGCGCGATGTCGATATACTGCCCTTCGCCGGTCTGGTTCCGGTACATCAGCGCGCCCAGGATCGCGAGCGCTGTGTTGTGGCCGGTGACGAAATCGACGAGGCTGGGCCCGGTCTTGAGCGGCCCCGCGCCGGGCTGGCCATCGGGAATGCCGGTGACGGCCATCATGCCGCCGGTTGCCTGAAACAGCCCGTCATAGCCGGGGCGCGCGGCCATCGGGCCGTCCTGTCCGAAGCCAGTGACGGAGCAGTAGATCAGGCGCGGGTTGATGGCCTTCAGGCTCTCGTAATCGAGGCCGAAGCGCTTGAGGTCGCCCACTTTGTAATTCTCGATCAGCACATCGGCGGTTTCGATGAGCTTTTTCAGAATTTCCTGCCCTTCCGGCTCGCGGTGGTTGACCGTGATCGAGCGCTTGTTGCGGTTGGACACGGTGAAGAAGCTGGAATGGCGGGTTTCCACGCCGTCCTTGCCGGGCACCCATGAGAAGCCGTAGCCGCGCCCGTCATCACCCACGCCCGGGCGTTCGACCTTGATCACGTCCGCACCGAGATCGCCGAGGATCTGGGCGCCGACCGGGGCGGCGAAGACACGGCTCATGTCGATCACGCGGATGCCGGAGAGGGCTGCCTTGCTGGCGGGGGCGGTCTGGGTCATGGTCCTCTCGGTCGCTTCTTCTTTGGTGTTTCGGAAAGCCGGACACTAGCCAGCGCGCGGGGGCGGGCCAAGTTGGCAGGGCGTGCTCATCGCAGCGACGATCAAGGGCGCTTGCCGCGCCCGTCAGGCTTGGTCCGGCGGGGAAAACGACGTTAAGCCGCCCGGGTTGAAGTTTACCCCCTTCGTCATTGCGAGCGCAGCGAAGCAATCCAGGGCGGTTTGCACGACTCTGGATTGCCGCGGGGCTTTGCCCCTCGCAATGACGAAAAAGCAATGACGGCAAGCGCTGCCGCCATCTCATGGCAGCGAGGCCGAAGGGAAGGAAGAATATGGGCGAGATGAAAGTGGCGATCATCACCGGTGCGGGCAGCGGCATCGGTCTGGAAACGGCAAAGCTCCTGCACAAGGAAGGCTTCGCGATCGTCGGCGTCGGCCGCAGCAAGGACAAGCTGGCGACGCTGGAAGCGGCCATCGGCAATCCCGATCACGTGCTGGCGATCAGCGCCGATGTCACCGATCCCGCCGCGCCGAAGATGATCGTCGACAAGACGCTCGAACGCTTCGGCCGCATCGATGCGCTGGTGAACAATGCCGGTGTCGGCAGCCCCAAGCCGCTTGATGAGACGGACGATCCGACGCTGGATTCCTTCCTCGACATCATGCTGGTGGCGCCGTTCCGCCTGTGCCGCGATGCGATCCCGCACCTCAGCGACGGGGCCAGCGTGGTGAACGTCACCAGCACTTTCGCGCATATCGGCGGGCGCCGGGGCGGAGCCTATTCGGCGGCCAAGGGCGGCCTCAAGTCGATGACCGAGCACATGGCCTGCGAATATGGCCCGCGCGGCATCCGCTCCAACTGCGTGGCGCCCGGCGTGACGATGACCGACATGGTCGCCCACCGTTTCGAGGACGAAGTGTTCAAGCGCAGCAACGTGGAGACCACGCCCTATCCGCGCCTCGCCCAGCCGGAGGACATCGCCTCGGTCATTGCGTTCCTGTGCCTGCCGGGCAGCGAGATGATTAATGGCCAGTCGATCGTCGTCGATGGCGGCTGGACGGCGACCAAGTACCTCAGCCCGCGCGTGACCCGCACCAGGTGGATCGAGCCCGACGAGGCATGAGCGCGTTGCCGCTGCGGTCAAGCAGCGGCGATTGCTCCGTCATGCTCGATCCGGGATAGTCCGGGGCAAACAGCGTCCCCGGGAGAATTGGGCATGATCAGAGGCATCCATCACATCGGCGTGAACTGCCGCGATATCGCGCGGATGAAGCGCTTCTATTGCGAGGCTTTCGGCTTCGAGCCGGTCGACGAGGACGGGTTCGGCTGGGCGGACATGGAGGTGATGGACTACATCGTCGACGTGCCCGGCTCGAAAGCCAGGGGCTACATGCTGCGTGCGGGCACCTGTTACCTCGAACTGTTCGAATACAGCGCGCCAGCGTCCGGTCTCGACAGGCCGCTGCGGCCCTATGACCGGGGCTATACGCACATGTGTATCGACGTGACCGAGATTGAGAAGGACATGGCGCACCTCAAGGCCTGCGGCATGACCTTCAACGATCGCGAGTTTGTGGATGCGGGCCATGTGAAGACGCTCTACGGCTACGATCCCGAAGGCAATGTGATCGAAGTGCAGCAATGCGCGCCTGCCAATGGCTTCACGCTGGAGGAACTGCGCGAGCGGGCTCCGGCGGATTGACGGGCCAGTCCCCGTGCGGGAACTGGCGGCCGCTTCCGCAACCGGTAGGCAGAGAGGCCGACGCGCCGGAAAAGGCACGCGGCCAGAGGGAGAGAGCGGCTTGGCCGATGCGAAACTGACTGCGGGGCAGGAATTCCGCCGCCATTGGAAGATGGTGCTGGCAGCGGCTATCGGCTTTTCGTTCACATCGATCACTACGGCCGCCATGGGGCTTTTTATCGGCCCGATCAGCAGCGAGTTCGGCTGGAGCCGGACGCTTACGGCCTCAGGCGTCTCGATCACTGCATTGCTGACGTTCCTGTTCTCCCCTCTGTTCGGAGTGTTCATCGACAAGTGGGGCGTGCGCCGGATGGCGCTCCCCGGGCTGGTGCTGATGGCAGGGGTGATCAGTTCGCTCAGCCTGCTCGATGGATCGGTGTGGCAGTGGTTCGCGATCTGGGCCGCCTATACGGTGGCCGCGCTGATGACCAAGTCCACGGTCTGGACTGCATCGGCGAACAGCACGTTCGATGCCGGGCGCGGGCTGGCCTTGGGGTTGGTGCTTTCGGGAGCGGCGCTGGCGCAGGCTTTCGCGCCTCCGGTTGCCGAATATCTGATCCGCGTGCACGGTTGGCGCATGGCTTTCGTCTGGATGGCCGTGGGCTGGGGGTCGGTGGCGGTGCTGATGTGCCTGCTCTGGCTGCGCGATGGCTATGAGATCAGCCGCAAGCAGCGTGAGGCCAACCCGGAGCAGGCCAAATCGCGCGCATTGCTGGACGTGCCGGGACTGACGGTGCCGCAGGCGCTGCGCGATCCGGCGCTGTGGCGCATCGCGATTTCCACTTTCGTGATCATGACCGTGACCATCGGTCTTGTCGTCCACCAGATCCCGATCCTGACCGAGGCCGGTTTCAGCCGCGAAACCGCAGCGCTCTATGCGATCCCGGCGGGGCTTTCGGGGATTGCGGGCAAGCTGATTACAGGATCGCTGCTGGACCGGTTCCCGGCGCGGTGGGTTGGCGGGCTGACCATCGGTGCAACGGCGGTATCGTTCCTGCTGCTGCTCATGCCCGGGGCACCGGCCTGGGCGATGATCGCGGCGCTGATGATCAATGGCTATGCCGGAGGCACCAAGCTGCAACTGGTGGGCTACCTCACCGCGGCCTATTCGGGCATGCGCAAGTTCGGTGCGATTTTCGGGCTGATGGCGAGCCTGATCGCGGCGGGATCGGGGCTGGGCCCCGTGCTGGGCGGCGTGATTTACGACGTCTGGCACAGCTATGTGCCCGGCCTGTGGGGCGGGTTTGTATTGACCTTGCTCAGCGCGCTGCTGCTGCTGGGGCTGGGCCCCTATCCGGACTGGAGCAAACGGGAAGCCGCGCGCGTCACGTAGTGACGGCAGGCGCTACCGAATCGCGGATGATTAGATCGGTCTCGAACCCGCCGGCCGTTTGCGTCTGAGGCGTGCCGCTCATGATGCGGGCCACGGCTTCGCGGGCGATGGCGGTCCACGGCACATGCATCGACGTCAGCGGCGGCAAGGTGCGGGCGGCGAGGGCGGTATCGTCGAACCCCACGACAGACAGTTCGCCGGGCACCGAGACCCCGGCTTGTGCCGCGGCATGGAGCACGCCGTTCGCCATTTCGTCGTTACAGGCGACGATGGCCGTGGGGCGGGGGCTGACTTCCAGCAGCAGACGCCCGGCCGAAATGCCGGATTCGAACGTATTGTCCCCGGAAACAATCAGCGAGGGACCCCGGTCCAGTCCGTGATCGGCCATGGCATCGAGATATCCCAGTTCGCGCTGCTGCGCGGTGAGCGAGCTTTCAGGGCCGCCGACAAGGCCGATACGGCTGTGCCCGATGCGAACCAGCCAGGTGACGAGCGTGGCCATGGCGCTGCGATCGTCGCAGGCGAGCCCGTTTTCGCCGCGCACCCGGCCCAGACGCACGCAACGGATCTGGGCTTGGGCGCAGATGTCCGCCAGATCCTCACGCTCGGACAGCGGCGGCAGCAGGACGACGCCGGCCGGGCGCAGGCGGTCGAGGAACGAGCGCAGCCGTGCGGCTGCATCACCCGGGGGCAAGGGCTGCAGCACAAGCGCCAGTTCGCTGCCTTCGAGCGCTTCCGTCATGCCAGCTTCCACCAGTTCGAACACGCCCCGGTCCGAATTGTCATGGATGAGCGCGGCGAGGAAATTGCGCTGCAGCGCCAGCGCGCGCGCCTGGGCATTGGGCACGAAGCCGGTATCGGCGATGACAGCCTCAACCTTGGCCCTCGTTTCCGCGCTCAGCAGTTCGGCATGGTTGAAGTAGCGGCTGACCGTCTTTTTCGAGACGCCGGCCAGTTCGGCGATCTCGGTAATGGTCATTCGCGAAGAGGGGACCTTCATCGGCAATCCTTCAAGGCCCGCGCCTTGCGGAACCATCTGGGTAAAATCGGTTGGCCCTTAAGGAAATGGGACGGAGCGCTAAGTCAAGGTTTCACACGGATTACAGGCGGCAAAACGGCAAGGATGACGGGAAAGGACGTGCAAAACCGGCCTGTACGGCGCGCGAACGGGGACTGTTCCGTATCGGTGCTGATACAACCGCGCGATTGCAGAGCGGCGGCAACCGGCCTAAGGCGGCGTTCCCTTTGGCCGCCACAGCTGCCCCATTCGCGCCAGGAAAGAGATGAAGCCCGCCCCGCCGCAACGCCACTACGGAATGGATTGGCTGCGCATTGGTGCCTTCGTGCTGCTGATCTTCTACCACGTCGGCTACAATTTCACCCCCTGGGGCTATCAGACGCCGACGCGCGGCGTGGTGAGCTGGGCCGAGATTCCGCTGCTGGGGCTCAGCCCTTGGCGGCTTTCGCTGCTCTTTGCGATTTCCGGCTATGCCAGCGCCGCATTGCTGGCCAAGGACAAGGGCAGCACCAGCGCCTTTTTCCGCAGCCGTCTGGCCCGGCTGGGCATCCCGCTGATCTTCGGCCTGCTCGTGGTCGTGCCGCCGCAGCCCTACATGGGGCTGGTCAATTCGGGGTACGAGCACAACTACTTCTACTACCTGATCCACGATGCCTTCAGCTTTCAGAAGATCCGGTACGAATACGTGCCGCGCGTGATGCACTTGTGGTTCGTGATCTACCTGCTGGCCTATACCGCGCTGCTCTGCGCGGTGCGGGCAGCGCTGCCGCAGGGCTGGCGCGACAGTATCCGCAAGGCCGTCGAAAAGGTTCTGGCAGGCCCGTTGCTCCTGCCGCTGGGGATCGGGCTTGTCTACGCAGTGCGCGAATACGTGCCTTACGGATGGACGGACATGCACTCGCTTCTGGAGGACCGGGCGGCGCATCTGCACTATTGCGGAATGTTCCTGTTCGGCTTCCTGCTGCGCCAGTCCGAGACCTTGCGGCTGGCGATTGCCAGGCAGTGGAAGCTGGCCGCCGTGCTGGCCGTCGCGGGCTTCGTGTGGACGGCGGGCGATACCGCGATCTTTCCCGGCAATGTGCCGACGCCGCCAGAATGGCGGGCGCCGCTGTGCTTTTCCAAGTCCGTGCAGAGCTGGTCCACGGTGATCGCGCTGTTCGGCATTGCCGACCGGTACTGGAACTATGATGCGAGCTGGCGCGCCACGCTCGCCGAAGCGGTCTTCCCCGTCTATATCGCCCACCAGACGGTGATGGTGCTGGTCATGTACCCGATCCGTGACTGGGGCATGACGGCGTTGCCGGAATTCCTCGTGCTGGCCGGATCGGTGGCGGCGGGGTCCTGGCTGTTCTACCTGATCGGGCGAGAGATCGGGCCGCTGCGCCCGCTGATCGGGCTCAAGCGCCAACGCCCGCCCAAGCGCAGGACGCCGAAGGAACCGGCGCTGGCGTAGTATGGTGGAAACGAAGTTCACATCATAGTTCGTCGCCCCCGCGAAGGCGGGGCCCCGCTGCCTTTTCCTGCGCTATGCCGCGAGAAGCGGGATCCCCGCTTTCGCGGGGATGGCGGAGATGTGATAAGAACTTCACTTCCACCATGCTTTAGCGTGATCGCTCTACCTTGAATCGTCATTGCGAGGCCCCAAGGGCCGCGGCAATCCAGAGCGGGCGCAAACTGCCCTGGATGGCTTCGCTTCGCTCGCCATGACGAAAGCCATATTCACAGACGATCGCGCGCTGCGCCGGGGCGCCTGACCAGAAATCTTTGCCGGTGGGATGTGGACCGGCCCCGCGGGAGGAGAGCCCGCGAGGCCGGAACCTCGCGAAAATTCAGTCTTTGGTCAGCAGCAGCGCGGCCGCCATCGGCCCGCCGCCGGAACTGGCGACGGCCACTTTGGGATCGCCCGGAATCTGCCGGTCTCCGCCGTTGCCGCGGAGCTGGGTGACGGCCTCGTGCGCGAAGCCGAAGCCGTGCAGGCGCCCGGAGCCCAGCTGGCCGCCGGAGGTGTTCAGCGGCAGTTCGCCGTCGCGCGCGATGCGTGTGCCGCCTTCGATGAACTTTCCGCCTTCGCCTTTCTCGCAAAAACCGAGCCCTTCGAGCCAGGTGATCGGCAGGAAGGCAAAGCCATCGTAGAACTGCGCCATGTCGACATCGTTTACCGTGTAGTCGGTGCGCTTCCACAAGTCGGGGCCCGTGTCATAGGCGGCGGGCCATTCTACCTGATCCCACGAATAGCGGTCCACCGATCCGGCCATCGCGGCGATGCGGATCGGCTCGCACTTCACCTCGTCGAGCGCGTCGCCCGCCGAAACGATGATCACGGTGGAGGCATCGGAGAAACGGTCGCAGTCATAGAGGCACAACGGTGTCGAGATCATGCGCGCCGACATGTACTTGTCGAGCGTCAGCTCTTCCTTGGTGATCGCGCGGGCGCGCGGGTTCAGCATCGCGTTCTTCGATCCGTTGATCGCGATCTGGCCGAGCTGTTCGCGGGTCAGCCCATATTTGTGGACGTGGCGTGCGGCGTATTGCGCGGTCCAGCAGGCGGCCGAAGTGGCCCAGAACGGGCTGGTCCACTGCGAGGGGCCGGAAACGGTTTCCGAGCGCGCGGGCATGTAGTGCGCCGGATCGGCCATGCCGCCCGCCTCATAGACGGTACGGAAGCACAACACATGGCGGCAGATGCCTTCCTTCACCGCCCAAGCGGCCATGCCTATGGCGGAAAGCTGCGCGGGCTGCTCCAGCGCGCCCATCTGCCATTTCGATTTGATGCCCAGCGCATCGATCACTTCGTCGGTGCCGACGGGAGAGAAGGCGAGGTAGCCGTGAGACTTGCCCGGGAATGAGAAGACGCCGTCGATCTGGTCGAGCGTCAGGCCCGCTTCGGCCACAGCTTCCTTCGCCGCGTCGAGCGTCAACAGCAGCGGATGGCGCGGCAGACGTATGCCGACTTCGGACTGGCCGACGCCAGTGATGTAAGCTTCTTTCGCCATCTCAACCAACTTTCTCGAACAGCGGATAGAAGATGCCGTCGTTCTCTTCGAACGTGACGCGCACCGCATCGCCGAATTTCACCTCTTCCACCGGCGAATTGACGATGTTGGTGGTGAGGTAGACGCCCGGCACCCCGTCGAGCGCGACGCGCGCGATCACGTAAGGCACCGGCAGGTCCTTGGCCCAGGGCTGGTGGTTTACCGTCATCGTATCGATCACGCCGGTTCCGGCCACGGCTTCCGGCGCCACGTTTTCGGACTGGCAGTGGCGGCACAGCACGCGCGGGGGATGCGTGTATTCGCCGCAATCGCCGCACTTGATGATGTTGAGCTTGCCTTCCGCGCCGCCGGTCCAGAACGGTGTGTTTTCCTGGTCAAGCTTGGGCTTTGGCCGTGGGGGTGCCATCTGTGATCTCTCCCTGTTCGAGCCGGATAGTTCTTCCGCAAGGCCCCTTTACGTCAAGTGCGCCGGATTATTGATCGTCGCTGCGGTTGGGCATTTCAACGCACCGCCGGCATGATCTCTTCGGCCACCCATTGCGTGTAGTCGTAATAGGCCTCGATCGAGGGCAGGGCGGGAATGGGCACCGAACTCCAGGTGACGCCAAGGTCGCTGAGATGGCCCAGACGGTCGATGATGTCCTGCCGGGATTGTCCGGCGCGGGCCGCGGGATCGTCCACCACTTTGTGCCCTTCGCCGACGCGGGCGGTGGACATGCCGTAATACACGTCCGCGAGCTGGCCGTTGTAGCCCGGCTGGGAGCGGATGAAGTCGATCCGTGCGGGAATATCGTCCGGCTTGGTCAGGAACGGCCACCAGCCCTGCGCGTAACGGGCGGTGCGCCGCAGCACGGCATCGGCATCGCCGCCGAACCAGACGGGCAGGTGCGGCTTCTGCACCGGCTTTGGCTCGAAGGCGACATCCTTGAACGAGACGTATTCGCCTTCGAACCGGGGCTCGTCCTGGGTCCACAGTGCGATGATCGCCTGGATATATTCCTCGGCCATGGCGCCGCGCTTGTGGAACGGCACGCCGAGCAGGGCGAACTCCTCCTCCAGCCAGCCCACCGCGAATGTCACCGTCACCCGGCCGGAGGAGAGCCAGTCCATCGTCGAAAGCGCCTTGGCGGTGACGATCGGGTTCTGCGCGGGCAGGATGGCGATGCACGAATTGACGCGGATCGTCTTCGTTGCCCCGGCCATATAGGCCATCGCGGTATAGGCGTTGAAATAGAACGGGCCGGACAAGTCCACGTGGCGGCGCGGGATCACGTGATGCTCGGGAACCGCGATCATTTCGTAGCCGAGCTTTTCGGCCCACTTCGCCAGCTTCGTCTGATCGGCGCCAGTGACCTGCATTTCCCACGGCTGCATCGTGGCCTTGAGCTGCAGCATGTGCGGCATCGCGAAACCGAGCTTCATATATTTCTCCCCATCCTCCCCCATCGGGGGAGGGGGACCATGCGAAGCATGGTGGAGGGGCACGGGCGGCAAAACGAAACCTTGCGCAAACCGCCGGTGCCCCTCCACCACCCTGCGGGTGGTCCCCCTCCCCGTGCCGGGGAGGATTAATCGATCACCTTGCGCGCGATCAGATCGTCCATTTCCTCTTCCTGCAAGCCCAGCAGTTCACGGTAGACATAGGCATTGTGCTCGCCCAGCAGCGGTGCGCCGCGTTCGATCGCTGCCGGATCGGGGCTCATGCGCCATGACGGCCCGATGATGGGGCGGGCGCCGGTGCGGTGGTCGGAGACCATGCGATAGGCCTCGCGCGCCCACAGGAATCCATCTGTGCACAGATCGATCGAACTCATCGACTGGAACGCCGGAACGCCCGCTTTCCGGAGCATTTCGGCCAGTTCCGCGGCATCGTGCGGGCGGGTGAGCGCCGCTAGCTCTGCATCGAGTACCTGGCGGTTCGCCTGCCGCTCCGCCAGCATGGCAAAGCGTGGGTCGGCGGCAAGGGCAGAGGCCTCCAGCACCTCGCACAGGGCCTGCCATTCCGCCTCGTTCGCTACGGCGATACTTGTCCAGCCGGTGTCCAGACAGGGATAGGCGCCGTGCGGGCACATCTCGGGATGGAAATTGCCGTCGGCCTCGGGAATCTCTCCGGTGACGGACCATGCGAACAGGCTGTCGCCGACAAGGCTGGTCATCGTCTCGACCGCCGACAAGTCGATGAACTGGCCTTCGCCGGTGGTTTCGCGGTGATGCAGCGCGGCGACGCAGGCGAGCGCGGCGCAGGCCCCGGCGGTGGAATCGCCGTAGCGGATATTCATGCCCTTGGGCGTTTCCCCCTCGTGCCCGACGAGCGCGGTGAGGCCGGACAATGCGGCGAAGCATGGCGCATAGCCGGTCTGATAGCCCAGCGGCCCGTCGGTGCCCCACATCTTGATCGAACACTGGATGAGATCGGGCCTGATCGCTTTCAGGCTTTCGTAGTCGAGCCCGGAGCGCTCCATCGCGCCGGGGCGGATATTGTCGATCAGGATATCGGCCTCGGCGATCATCCGCTTGACCAGATCCAGCCCCTCGGCGCTCTTCATGTTGACCTGGACCGAGAGCACTTCCTGATTGATCGAGAGGAAATAGGGGGCGGAATTGATGTCTACCCCGCCATAGGCGCGCATCTCGTCGAGATTGCTCATCGATTCGATCTTGATGACCTCGGCCCCGAGATGGGCGAGCATCTTGCCCGCGTAGGGGCCGGCCCAGACTTTGGTCAGCTCGATGACGCGCACGCCCTTCAATGGGCCACCCCGGTCAGCCAGCGGCATGGCAGGCCTCCTCTTTTCTTCCCCCTTGATGGGGGAAGGATACGAAGCCTTGGCGACGAAGGAGCCTAGGTGCAGTTGGATGGGGGTGATGGTGCGTGAGAGCGCAGTTCACCCCCACCCAACTTCGGCTAGGCAGACAAGCTGCCAAGCCTGCGTATCCCTCCCCCATCAAGGGGGAGGAAGTGAGCCCCAAAACTGTCCGTCGTCCCCGCGCAGGCGGGGACCCCGCTTTTTGTGCCTTGCCGGTAGAGCATGAAGGAAGCGGGGCCCCCGCCTGCGCGGGGGCGACGCAGAGTTTTTCCGGGGTGAGGGGGCAGGGCACTGCCTGCAAGTGATCCGAAGTCCTCATCGCGCTTCCCTCTGATCCGCACCCAGTCCCGGAGCAGGCTTGCGCACGCGCACCGGCGTGGCGCTCATGCGGTAGGAGGCGCCGGGATAGGCGACTTCACCGAAGGCCGGATGCTCGGCCTGTTGGAAGAACGCGCGGTGGCTGAACTGTTCGTGCCGGGGCAGGTCGGCGGCGGTGTTGACCGGAACCATGGCGACACCTGCCTTCTGCGCCGCCTCGGTGATGGGCAGCTTGTCCTGCCGGGCGATCCAGCCGGTGAAGGCCTCGCGGAATTTGGCGACATTGGCCGGGGTGCAGTCGAACTCCAGCCAGTCCTCGCGGAATGCGGCGGCCCAGCCGGGATGACCCATCAGCTCGCACAGGGCCTTCCAGTGCTGCTGCGTGGTCATGATCAGGAAGACATGACCGTCCCTGCACGCGAACGAGGTGCCGGGGCCGCCCATGTCGTAGGCGGTGCGCTCGGTACCGGGATCGATGTCGCCCGCCAGCATCCGGCCCAGCACGCAGTCGGTGCGGTTGAGCTGCACTTCCACTTCGGAGACGTCGACGAACTGCCCCTCGCCGGTGCGGCGCAGGCGCAGCAGCGAGGCGAGCGTGCACAGGGCGGCATCGATCCCGGCTTCGTAGTCCGAAAGGAACCGCCCGGCGCCTTTCAGCGGCGGCTTGTCCGGCGGGGTCTCGCTGGGCGTGTGATAGGCCCAGCCGCCCGCGTTGATGACGTTGAGCGGACGGCAGATCTGCATCTCCGCGGGCGCGCCTTGCCCGAAAGGCGTGACGACGGTGTGGACGAGCGCGGGGAAAGCTTCCGCTACCGCTGCTTGCGACAGGCCATGGCGCTGGCACCAGTCCTCGGCGTGATCGTCGATCAGGGCATGGGCGCGCGAGAGCAGGCGGCTCAGCAGGGCGCGATCTTGCGCTGTTTCAAGGTCCAGAACGACCGATTTCTTGCTGGTGTTGAGATAGGCGAAAAGCGTGCTCTCGCCGCTGTGGAACGGACCCATGCCGCGCGTGGGCGCGCCGCCGGGGCGCTCCACCTTGATCACTTCGGCGCCAAGGTCGGCCAGCAGCTTGGCGGCATATTCGCCGCTCACGCGTTCGGCGGTTTCGATCACGGTGAGGCCGGCGAGGGCACCGGGAGTATCCATTACAGCGATTGTCCGTCGTCGATGAGAAAAGGAAAGGCCGTCACAGGCAGGAGCCGCCGGGGCCGGGGAAGGCACTGGCGGCTCCTGCCTGGAAGCGCGAAGGTCACTTGCGTTGCAGCGCCTTCCAGTTCGGGATCTTCGGCTCCATCGCCATGTACTTGTCGACCGCCTTTTCGAAATGGCGGATGCGGATTTCCTGATAGTCGCCCAGCGTCAGGCCCGGCTTGGCCGAAGCCTCCACGCCTTCCTGCTGGAGGAACAGGTTGTCCGTATCCTGATCGAGAATGCCGCCGAAGCCCGGGTCCATGCCCTCCGCATCGCAGAACGACTGTTCGGCCGTCAGGTGCACGGGCTCGGCCGTTTCCACATAGCTGCCGTCCTTGGGCCGGGGGCGCAGGAACAGCACTTCGTAAAGGCTTTCGCGGTGGTTCTTCGGGTTCGGGCGGAAGCGGTAGACCATCGGCAGCGAAATGCCCGGGAACAGGAAGGTGTTCGGGAAGATCGTGTAGCTGAAGCAGTCGAGGATTTCCGAATCCGACATCGCCGAAAGATCGGTGTTGGCGGCCTTTTCGAACATGGTGCGGAACATGTCCGCCATCATCTGGCGCGCGGTCTGGCCTTCGGGGACCTGCGGCTTGTCGGTGACGATCGAGCTGTCGCCCACGGTGAACATGTCGAGCACGTCCTGCTCGCTGTATTTGCCCGCATGTTCGGGGCTGACCACGCCCAGTGTCGAGATGAAGCGGTTCACGTGGTCGCCGTAGGTATCGTACTGCGAGTTCACGTCCGCATTGGTCGGCGAGACTTGCGGGTGCGTGTCGGGCACGTGGTAGGCCTCCATGAAAGCCTCGATATTGAGCTTCCAGTTGGAGGGGATCGGCTTGGTCACGTGACAGGCGATGTAGCGGTCTTCCAGTTTCCAGGCCTTGATGTGCGCCAGCGCCTGCGGGCCGAGATAGTCCTCAAGGCTGGGGGCGTCCGGGTCCATGTTGATCCACACGAAGCCGCCCAGCGTCTGCACCTGCGCTTCGGGAAGGGAGTATTCCTGGGGATCGGCATGGGGAAAATCCCAGGGGCACAGCATCGACTTGTTGGTGCCGTCGATATTCCAGCTCCAGCCGTGGAAGCTGCACTTGAACTCGCTGGCCGCGCCTTCGGTGCCCGATGCGCGCAGCTTGGTGCCGCGGTGGAGGCAGGCGTTGAAATAGGCGCGGATCTCGTCCTCGCCCACGCGGGTGACGATGAACGAGTAGGGCCCGATGTCGTAGACGTAGTAATCGCCCACTTCGGGAATGTGCTCCTCGCGGCAGGCGAACTGCCAGGTGCGCGTCCACAGGCGCTGGAATTCCTCCTGCATGTATTGGGCGGAGGTGTAGCGCGTTGTGTCGATATCCTCGCTGCCGAGGTATTCGTAGGACTCGCTGGCCACCCATTCGGGCGCCTTCTTCCTGTCGCGGGCAATGATGTCCTGCGTGCTGATATCGGGGTGGCGCGCCTCTCCGGGCTGCATCTTGCCGGTCTGGACGTTCATGGCTTGGTGCTCCTTATTCCGCGGCGACGGCGTGTGCTTCGGGCGCGGGGGTGTTCTGTTTTGCGGCGAGGGCGGGGGACATCTTCTGGATCAGGCCGTCCCGCATCACGAAGGCGACCTTCTCGGGGCCGGACAGGACGGAGAGGTCGGCCAGCGGATTGCCGTCGACGAGGATGAGATCGGCCAGCTTGCCTTCTTCCAGCGTGCCGAGGTCTCCGCCATAGCCCATGGCGAGGCCGCCGTTGCGGGTGGCGCAGATCAGCGCGTCTGCGGGCGAATAGCCGTAGAGATCGACGAAGGACTGGATATCGCGCCCCTGCGTGCCGTGCGGGCTCCAGCCGAAGCCGTAATCGCCGCCGATGAGGTGGCGAATGCCGCGCTTGCGCAGTTCGGTGTGCGTCTTGACCGAGTGTTCCAGCAGTTCGGGAATGTTCATGTAGCCGCCCACTTCGGGCGTCAGCCCATGGCCGGCGGCCTCACCCGCCATGATCTGCGCGAAGAGGCCCACGGTGGGCACGACGAAGATATGGTCCTTCGCCTCCTCCATCATGTCGAGCAGTTCCGCGTCGGAATATTCGACATGGAAAAGGCCGTCGACACCGGCGCGCACGCAATGCTTGGAGCCTTCGACCGAGCGCGTGTGCGCGTTGATCTTGCGGCCATAGGCATGCGCGGTTTCGGCGGCGGTGCGGATTTCGTCGAACGTCATCGGCGTCGTGTGGCCGGGGGTGTTCGGGTAGAATGGGTCGCCCGAGACATCGAGCTTGATGTTGTCGATCCCCTCGCGGCAGTGCAGGCGCACGGCCTTGCGCATTTCCTCCACGCCATCGACGATAGTGGCCGGGCCGATGCGCGGATTGTGGAGCGTGCTTTCATCGCCCATCGCGCCGGTCACGCTGATTTCCATGCCGCCAGCGCGGATGCGCGGGCCCGGCAGGCGCCCGGCGTTCACTTCCTCGCGCACCGCGACGGCGAGCTTCAGCTTGGCTTCCGAGGCGCCGTAAGCGCTGGTGAAACCGGCCTCGATCAGGTTCTTCGCCCCGCGCGCGGCAGTGAAAGCCTGGGTTTCCGGGCTCGGCGTGATCAGATCTTCGGTGGCGCCGACGTTCTCGAACGAGAGGTGCGCGTGGCCTTCGGTCATGCCCGGCATGCAGAACAGGCCGGTGGCGTCGATCACCGCGTCCGCCGCTTGCCCGCCCGCGCCGGGGCCTACAGAGACGATGCGGTTGCCTTCCACCAGCAGATCGCCCGTGAAGGCATCCGCGCCGGTGGCCGTGAACATCGTGGCGTTCTGGATCAGGGTCCGGCCCACGTTTCCTCTCCTTGTTGCCCGGCGGGGCGCGGGTGCGCCGCAGGCCGGTTTCGCGATGGGCAAAGTAGTTTGGGCACAGGTTCCGGCAAATGACTGGCCCTGCAGAACCGGTTTCCCCTGACGGCGCGCGCCGGTGCGATCTTCCCTGTCAGTCAAGGGACGGCGCGCGGGAGGCCCTTTGCAGAGGGAACGGGCTCAGGCATGGAACGGGAAAACGTGCATTCGCCGGGGTGTGGGGCCAAGGCGGGCAGGGCGAGAGGACAGGGCAAGAATGGGCAATCTGAAAGTCACCATGACCGACGTCGAAGGCGCGACGCAGACGTTCGACGATGTCGAGGAAGGCATGAGCCTGATGGAGCTGGGCAAGCTGCACGGCGTGGCGGGCATCATGGGCGATTGCGGCGGCGGCTGCGCCTGCGCGACCTGCCATGTCTATGTTGCGGAAGACTGGTTCGCGAAAGTCGGCGAGCCGGACGACATCGAGTTCGCGATGCTCGACATGGTGGCCGACGTGATGAAGGACAATTCGCGTCTGGGCTGCCAGATCAAGATGTCGCCCGAGCTGGACGGGATCGAAGTGACGGTGGCGCCTGCCTCTTCGTATTGAAGCTAGATCCTCCCTGTCGCGCAGCGATGGGGAGGGGAACCGCCCGCGCAGCGGGTGGTGGAGGGGGAGAAACCCCTCCGTCACGCACTACGTGCGCGCCACCTCCCCATCGCTGCGCGACAGGGAGGAGTGAAGACTGCCTTTTGCCCGCAAGGGCAAGCACGGCTTCGAAGGCGGGCATGGCGGCGGGGTGGCCGGGCGTCCATATGATAAGGCAAGACAGGCAGTGCCGCGCAGGCAGCAGACCCGCGCATGATAGGCGAGAGGAGCACTCATGGCGACACAGACCACCGAGGACCGCGTTTCCGAGCGGCTTGCGCTTACGCCCGAAGAGACGGCGCTGCTCAAGGAAGGCACGCTGACCGATCGCGCCGTTCAGGCCCATCCGCGCGCGTTCTACCGCGCAATGCGTCACGGCGATCCGATCCATTTCGACGAAAAGCTGGGCTCCTGGCTGGTGACGCGGCACGAGGATATCTCGGCGGTGCAGTCCGATCCGGTCACGTTCTCGGTCAAGCACGGCTATTCCGAACAGCAGGCGCGCGGGATGCGCGAGGAATTCGAGGCCTACTTGCGCGAGCATGGCGGCGGCTACTTCCCCGACGCGATCATGTCCGACCCGCCCTATCACACGCGCATCCGCAAGCTGATGGAGAACGCCTTCACCGCCCACCGCGTGAAGGAACTGGAGCCGCGCATCACCGCCGTTGTCCATGACCTGATCGCCAGCGTGGTGGCCAGGGGAGAGGGCAAATGCGATGCCGTGAAGGACATCGCCATCCCGCTGACCATCCGCGTGATCGTGGAACAGCTCGGGCTCGATCACGGCATGGAAGAGCAGATCTCGCGCTGGTCGGTCGCCGTCACCGCGCAGATCGGCGCCATGCAGACGCGCGAGACGATGCTGGCGAACGCGAAGGAAATCGCCGAGCTGCAGAACTACCTCATCGGCAAGATGCGCGAGCGCGAAGTCACGCCGACCGAGGACATGATTTCCGACCTCGTGAACGCCGAAGTGACCAATGCCGACGGTACGAAGGAAAAGCTGACGTTCGAGGAAGCGGTTTCGCTGTGCCGCGCGGTGCTGATTGCGGGCAACGACACGACCGCGACCGCCATCGGCAACCTGTTCTACGTCCTCACCACCAAGCCGGGCATTGCCGAACTGCTGGAAAGCGTGATCGACGATGACCGCCAGCTCAACCGCTTCATCGAGGAGCATCTGCGCAGCGAGCCGCCGGTGCGCGCGCTTTCGCGCATGACCACGCGCGAAGTGACGGTGAACGGCACCACCATCCCGGAAGGGGCGCACCTGCTGCTGGTCTACGGTTCGGGCAACGATGACGAGACGGTGTTCCCCGAACCGCGCAAGTTCGACATCGAGCGCAAGAACCTCGGCCGTCACGTGGCTTTCGGGGGCGGCCCGCACCGCTGCATCGGCCTCGCACTCGCGCGCATGGAAGTGAAAGTCGCCGCACGCGAGATCGTCAGGCAGATGAAGAACCTCAAGCTGGCGATCCCCGAAAGCGAGATCACCTATCAGCCTTCCGTCGCCACGCGGACGATCGAATCGCTGCCGATCACTTTCGAAACGCGCTGAGGCCGGGCAAGGGGGGAAGACGTGGCACAGGATCTGGCGGGCAAAGTCGCTATCATTACCGGCGGTGCCAGCGGCATCGGCAAGGCGACCGTGGAACTGTTCGTGGCCGAAGGCGCCAAAGTCGTCATCGCCGATATCCAGGATGAGGCGGGCGAGGCACTGGCCGCGAAACTGGGCGATGCCGCCGTGTATCGGCATACCGACGTCGGCAGTGAGGCGGATATACAGGCGGTGGTCGATCTGGCCGTGGAGCGTTTCGGCGGGCTCGATATCCTGTTCAACAACGCGGGCATGTCGTGCGGGGCCTATCCCAGCTTCCTCGACGACAAGCTGGACGATTTCGACCGGGTGATGCGCGTCAACGTGCTCGGGCCGATGCTGGGCACGCGCAATGCCGCGCGGGTGATGAAGGCGAGCGGGAAGGGCGGGGTGATCCTCAACAACTCGTCTATCGCCGGGCTGCTCGCGGGCATGGCGATGATGACGTACCGGGCTTCCAAGGCGGCGCTGATCCAGTTCAGCAAGTCCTCGGCCATCGATCTGGCGCAGCACGGCATTCGCGTGAACTGCATCGTGCCCGGGCATGTCCGCACCGAACTCTCCTCCTTTGGCGAGAAAGGCGCGGACAGCGATCTGGCCGCGCGGATCGAGCAGGGAGTCGGCGCCGTCTATCTCTCCAACCAGCTGATAAAGCGGCGCGGGGAGCCGGAAGACGTCGCCCATGTCGCGCTGTTTCTGGCGAGCGACAAGTCCCGGCACATGACCGGCGCGGTGATCCCGGTCGAAGGCGGGGTGACGACAGGCGATCCGGTCAATCATCTGCAGGAGATCATGGATGCGCGCGCCGCGGCCATCGCGGGCGGCAAGACATAGTGTGAAGAGGGCGCAGGGCGGTGGAAACGAGGTTCGTATCGTTGTTGTCCGTCATCCCCGCGAAGGCGGGGATCCCGCTTTCTATGGCGCAACGTCAGAATCAGAAAAGGCAGCGGGGCCCCCGCCTGCCCAAAGGGCAGTTTATCCTGAGCGGCCGACCTGCCGGCCAGCCGAAGGGCGGGGGCGACGAAGTTTACACTACACCACTTTGAAGAAGGCGCGCCGTAAGAGCGCGTTGCATAAGGAGGGAAGTCATGAGGCAAGTGATTCTGGCCGCGCTGGCGGCCGGTACGGTCCTGTCGGGCACGGATACCGCATTCGCGCAGGCGGCAGGTGAAGAGGGCGCATCGAATGGCGAGATCATCGTCACCGCGCGCCGCCGCGACGAAACGCTTTCAACGGTTCCGGCCGCGATCACCGCGCTGGGCAATGATGATCTGATCCAGCGCGGGGTGCACACCGACTCCGACCTGCAAACGGTCGCGCCGGGACTGACGATTCGCCAGACGCAGGGCAACAACTCGCTGACCTATTCGATCCGCGGGCAGACGGCGGATACCTTCTCTGGCTCGCCCTCCGCCGTGATCGCCTATCTCAACGAAGTGCCGCTGACGATCAACGGCGCCTCCTCGTTCTATGACCTTGAAAACGTGCAGGTTCTGAAAGGACCGCAGGGCACATTGTTCGGGCGCAATGCCACGGGCGGGGCGGTGCTCTACAACTCGGCCAAGCCGGTGAACGAGCTCAAGGCCACGCTGCGCGGCCGGATCGGCAACTACGACATGCACGAAGTGGAAGGCATGGTGAACGTGCCGCTGGTGGACGATACCGTGCTGCTGCGCGCCGCTTTCGATACGGTCCGCAAGGATGGCTACATCCGCAACCTGCTCAACAATGAGCGGCTGGGCAATATCAAGCGCGACAGCGGCCGTGTGACGCTGACAGTGAAGCCCGCTGAGGGCATCACCAACACCACCATGGCGCAATATACGAAGACCGGCGGCACCAATACCGGCGCGTCCTACACCTACAGCGTCTATTCCTGCGGGGATACGAACAACGGCTATGCACTGACCTGCAGTGCCGGGCTGCTGTTCGGGCCGGGGCTGGATGCCGCGTTCGGCACTCCGGGGCTGTGGGATGCCTATCTGGCGGCGCATCCCGATGCCTATGCGCCAGGGCTGGCCGCCTATGTCGACGAGCAGCGCCGGATCGGGCCTTACAAGACCCGCCATCCCGGCGGTGCCAGCCATCACGGCAAGGACTGGTTCGTCACCAACACCACCGAGATCGAACTCGGCGGCGGGGCGACGCTGCGCAATATCTTCGGCTATTCGAATTCGAAGACGCGCTCGGAACAGCCCCAGCTCGGCGCGCCTTTCGTCACGATCCTGACGGCCAATGCCGATGCCGGGGAATACGGCAACCAGCTCAAGGTGCGCTCGTTCTCCGAGGAAGTGCAGCTTCTGGGCGATGTTCTGGACGGGAAGCTGGAATATATCTTCGGCTACTACATGCAGCGCCAGCGCAGCGATACGCTCTGGCCGCAGACCTATTTCGATGTCTCGCCGGTGCTGGCGCCCAGCTATGTCACCAACAATTTCCGCACCCGCAACAAGACCGACGCGCTCTATGGCCAGCTTTCCTACGAGGTCGTTCCCGATCTCAAGCTGACCGGCGGCCTTCGCTACACCTGGGAGCGCGTCTCGATCGAGCAGCTTCCGGCGGCGACGTACACCTATGGCCTGCCCGGCCAGAAAAAGACCTTCTCCGATCCTGCTTGGGAAGTGGGGCTGGAATACAAAATCACGCCCGAGTGGTTCGCCTATCTGAAGACGCGCGGCAGCTTCCGTTCGGGCGGTTTCAACGGCGCGGCCCCGCCTGTGAGCGCCACGGCGACCGGCGGCGGCAACCTGTTCGATTCCGAGCATACGCAGGACATCGAAGGCGGTCTCAAGTATTCGGGTTATGCCTTTGGCCATCCGGCGAATTTCGCGGGCGCGGTGTTCGTGCAGTGGATTCAGGACGTACAGCGCGTCGAGTTCCCCGATCCCGACGGGCCGGGCGGTCTGGCCTCGATCGCGGTGACGGCCAATGTGCCTTCCAGCCGCATCTGGGGCTTTGAGGCGCAGGGCAATGTGCGGCCGGTGGAATGGCTCGAACTGGGTGGCTCGATGGCCTACACCAATGCGAAGTTCACCGACGGCAATATCGAGCTATTCGGCACGCCCTATTCCTATGGGCCGGTGGGCGATACGCCCAAGTTCTCGGGCACGGCTTATGCGCAGATCACGATGCCGGTGGGCGAGAATATGGGCGATGTATCGCTACGTGGCGAAGTCTATGGTCAGAGCGCGCAGTACTTCTCCAACGCGGCGGCTTCGATCGCACCGGGCACGCGCCTGCCGGGCTATGCGCTGGTTCATGCGCGGCTGGACTGGAACGATATCGCCGGTTCCAACTTCTCGGCAGCCTTGTTTGCCAAGAACCTCACCGACAAGGCCTATTTCGTAGGCGGCATGACGCTCGCCGCCGCGCTTGGCCACAATGCCGCCGCGGTGGGCGCGCCGCGCACTTACGGTCTGGAGCTGAGCTTCAAGTACTGAGGAACGAGGCGATGTCCCCGGCGATCTTGCCGGGGATTTCGAGATTGAGCAGGTGGCCCGCGTCGGCATGGTCGATGCGGGCCACGTCTTGTCCGGCTCCGGCGATCACATCCGCGATCAGCCGGAAATCCTCGGTGTCCAGCCCGCCGGTCAGCAGCAGCGTGGGCACGGCGAGATCGGTGAGCCTGTCGATATCGGGCAGTTCCGGGCGCTGATCGTCCTGCACCCACTGCCTTCCGTGGAACCCGGCGATTGATTCGCGCAGCATGTCGGCAGCGGGGCTGGCGCGGGTCGGATCGAAGAGCGGATGCTCCCACCACAGCACGCGCGCGGTCTTCATGTCTCCGGCACGCGCGGCGCGGCCGATCTTTTTCCAGCGCTCGATCCATTCGCTCGTCCACGACCAGCCGACCATCGCCGGACTGATCAGCACCAGCTTGCGCACGCGGTCCGGCCAATTCAGCGCAAAATGGAGTGCGGTGGCCCCGCCCATGGACAGGCCGCACAAGTCGATCCGGTCGATTTGCAGGCGGTCGAGCAGGGCCAGCAGGTCCTCGGCGTGCGAAAAGGGTACTCCGGCCTCTCCGCTCGAATCGCCGAAGCCGCGCTGATCGTAAGTGATCAGCGGAATGTCCGCGGGCATGGCGGAAATCAGCGGCTGCCAGTCATGCCGGGAGCCGCCGAAGCCATGGATGAGGACGAGCGGAGCGCCCGTACCTTCGCGCCGCTCTCCAACGAGGGCGGCATTGTCCAGCTCGATACGAAAAGGGGCGGTCATGGCCGCCCCTTGGTAACGCCATCCGGCCAAGCTGCAAAGGGCGGCGTGTCGTGCTGGCCCTAGTATGAGGGAACCGGGTTCCTATCACCACCTCGTCATCCCCGCGAAAGCGGGGATCCCGCTTCCGGGGCATAGCGCAAGAAAAGAAAGCGGGGCCCCCGCCTGCCCAAAGGGCAGTTTATCCTGAGCGGCCGACCTGTCGGCCAGCCGAAGGGCGGGGGCGACGAATTATGAGGTGACTTCGCTTCCTCGACACGAGGTGTTGCCTGCAGGTAGCCCTGGGCTGAATGCAGGCAATATCTTAAGCGCTCAGGCGGAACCCATGTAGCGGCCGCCGTTCACACTGATGGTCTGACCGGTGATGTAGCTTGCTTCCTCGGACGCGAGGTAGCTGGCGGCGGCGGCGATGTCGTCGACCGTGCCGATGCGCTTGACGGGCAGGGCATCGCCGTAGGCCTTGATCGCGTTCGGGGCCTGCATGACCGCGGCACCCCGCAGCATCGGCGTGTCGATCGAGCCCGGCGGGATCATGTTGGCGGTGATGCCGGTGCCGCCCAGTTCCATCGCCAGCGCCTTGGTCAGCCCGAGCAGACCGCCCTTCGACGAGACATAGGCGGACTGCATCGGCGATCCGGTCTGGGTCGAGGACGAGGTGATGTTGATGATGCGGCCCCATTCGGCCTTGAGCATGTCAGGCACGATCTCGCGCGTGACGAGGAAAGGCCCGCGCAAGTTGATGTGCAGCACTTTGTCCAGCAGCGCATCGTCCATGTCGAGGAACGGCACGAAGGGGGCAATGCCGGCATTGTTCACCAGGATCGTGATCGGGCCCAGCGTGCTGCGGGTCTGCGCCGCCGCCGCCTCGATCGCGGCGCGGTCGGAACAGTCGGCGGTGATCGCGAGGCCCTTGCCGCCCGTTTCGGTGATGGTCTTTACCGTTTCCTCGGCGCCTTCGCCGTTGACGTCCCACACCGCGACGGCGGCGCCGTCCTCTGCCAGGCGGACGGCAATGGCCCGGCCCATGCCCGAACCGGCACCGGTGACGACCGCAACGCGGCCTTTGAGCGAACGTGTCATTGTGAAGACTCTCCCGAAGTGGCTGTGTCAGCTGCTGAACACGTGATCAGTATCCGGCCCGGGGAAGTCAAGCCGCCTAGGCGATGTCCGCAGGCGAAAGCGTCACATCCGTTCGGCAAAGCCGCCGTAGCGGCCACGGTGGAACAGCATCGGATCGTCCTCGCGCACGGTTTCCATGCGCAGAACCTGGCCGAGCACGAACCAGTGGTCGCCCGCTTCGGTGACGGAATAGAGCTTGCACTCGATGCAGGCGATCGAATTGGCGATGACCGGCAGGTTGTGGTCCGACACCACATATTCGACGCCGACGAACTTTTCGGCCCCGCGCGCCGAGACCGAGCGGCACACGTCCTGCTGATCGCTGCCCATCACATTGACGCAGAAATGCCCGGCCTTCTCGATCAGCGGCCAGGACGAGGAGGACTTGTCCGGAAAGAAGCCCACCAGCGGCGGATCGAGCGAGACTGAAGTAAACGTGCCCACGACCATCCCGGCCGGCTTTTCCCCGTCGAGCGCAGTGATCACGCAGACCCCGGTGGGATAGCTGCCGAGCACTTTGCGGAAAGCGGCCGGATCGATGGTTGTCTCACTCACGGGCAATGGTCTCCGTCTGGTTGCGTCTTGCAGCGGGCGCCTGGTCCGGGCCGGGGCCGGAGAGGATACGCCACCGCGATATCGGCGCCGTTCCTGCCTTCTTCGGGGTTTCAGGGCAAGCGCTGTCATGAAAAACGTGCCTTGAAACCTACGCAAATCGAATGGCTGCATCGCAACATGAATGCCGCGCTTGATTGCAGCTGCAGTAGATTTAACCGCGCGCTTAAATTGCTTGCCATCGCGCCGCCAAGAGTGCAGGGGCGGGGCAAATCGGAGTGTCCCGGCAGGCCGGGGCCTGCTGCGCAGGAGATGACCGATGAAGAGAACCCCGCTGATTGCCGCCATGGTGCTTGCCATGGCCTTGTCCGCCTGTTCGGGCGGCAAGCAGGAGCCCGAACCTGCCGCCAGCAGCGAAGCGAGTGCGCAGGCAACGGATGCGGCGGTGGAGGCGGCTGCCGATAACAGTATTCCCGAGGTCCTGCGGGGCCGGTGGGGGCTGGTTCCCGCTGACTGCACCAGCAGCCGGGGCGATGCCAAAGGTCTGCTGACGATCAGCGGCGACACACTCACATTCTACGAATCCGTAGCGGAACTCGGTTTTATAAAGGCGCGTGAGGCCGGCCGGATCACCGCCGCTTTCGAATTTTCGGGCGAGGGCCAGAGCTGGGTTCTCGACGTTACGCTTTCGACGCCGGACGGCGGCAGGACGCTCGTCCGCAAGGACACGGGGCCGGACGCGGCGCCGGAACCGCTCACCTATCAGAAGTGCCCATAAGCGGCAGGTTTACCAAAGACAGGGGTTGAAATGACCGAACAGTTCGGGCTGACCGAAGACCAGATCGCGATCCAGGAGACCGCGCGCAAGTTCACCGCCGACAGGATTACGCCCTTCGCGGCCGAGTGGGACGAGACGTGCCACTATCCGGTGGACGTGTGGAAGGCCGCGGGCGAGCTGGGCTTCGGCGCGATCTACGTTTCGGAAGAGAACGGCGGCATCGGCCTGGGCCGTCTCGACGCGGCGCTGATCATGGAAGCCATGAGCTACGGCTGCCCGGCGACCAGCGCTTACGTCTCGATCCACAACATGGTCGCCTGGATGATCGACACCTTTGCCGATCAGCAGCTCAAGGACCGCTATCTGCCCGATCTGGTGACGATGGAGAAGATCGGTTCCTACTGCCTCACCGAACCCGGCTCGGGCTCGGACGCGGCGGCGCTCAAGACGTCTGCCCGGCTGGAGGGCGATCACTATGTGCTGAACGGCACCAAGCAGTTCATTTCGGGCGGCGGTTATAACGACGTCTATGCGGTCATGGCCCGCACCGGCGAGCACAAGTCGCGCGGGGTGTCCTGCTTCATTGTGGACAAGGACACGCCCGGCCTCAGCTTCGGCGCGCCGGAAAAGAAGCTGGGCTGGAATGCCTCGCCTACCGCGCAGGTGATTTTCGAGGACGTGCGCGTCCCGGTCGAGAACCGCGTCGGCGCCGAGGGGGACGGCTTCAAGTTCGCGATGGCCGGGCTTGACGGCGGGCGCCTCAACATCGGCGCCTGCTCGCTGGGCGGCGCGCAGCGCTGCCTCGACGAGGCGGTGCAGTACGTGAAGGACCGTAAGCAGTTCGATCAGCCGATCGCCGAGTTCCAGAACACCCAGTTCCGCCTCGCCGAAATGGCCGCCGAACTGGAAGCGGCCCGCGCGCTGCTCTACCTCGCCGCCGCCAAGGTGACGGCAGGCGCGCCGGACAAGACGCGCTTTGCCGCCATGGCCAAGATGATGGCGAGCGACACCGGCTCCTCGGTGGTGGACCGCGCGCTGCAGATGTTCGGCGGCTACGGCTACTTGCGCGACTATCCGATCGAGCGCTTCTGGCGCGACTTGCGCGTCCACCGTATCCTCGAAGGCACCAACGAGGTCATGCGCATGATCATCGGGCGCGATCTGCTGAAGTAACGGGGGGATTGCTGAAATCATGACGGATGAGCTGCTGATCCGGCGCGAGGGCGTTGCGGGCATCATTTCGCTGAACCGGCCCAAGGCGATCCATGCGCTGACGCTGGGCATGTGCGAGGGGATGAGCGAAGTGCTCACCCGCTGGGCTGCCGATCCCGAAGTGCAGGTCGTGATCCTCGATCATTCCGAGGGGCGCGGCTTCTGCTCGGGGGGCGACATCAACCTGCTGCGCCAGTCGGCGCTGGAGGATGGCGGCGTCGCCGGGCGGCAGTTCTTCTTCGCGGAATACCGGCTCAACCATCAGCTCTTCACGTATGAAAAGCCGGTGGTCGCGTTCATGGACGGGATCACCATGGGCGGCGGCGTGGGGATTTCCCAGCCCGCGAAATACCGCGTGGCGACGGAGAACACCCGCTTCGCCATGCCCGAAACCGGCATCGGCCTGTTTCCGGACGTGGGCGGCGGCTGGTATCTCTCGCGGCTGGAGGGGCGCGTGGGCCAGTTCCTCGCGCTCACCGGCGCGCGGCTGAAGGGGGAGGAATGCCTCTGGGCCGGTCTCGCCTCGCACTACCTGCCGAGCGAGGAACTGGCCGAAGCCAAGCGCCGCATCGCCGCGGGGCACGAGATCGCGGGCGTGCTGGGCGCGCTGGCGGTCAACCCGCCCGAACCGGCGGTTGCCGGACAGGCCGCGCAGATCCGCAAGCACTTCGCTTTCGACAGGCTGGAGGAAGTCCTGGCCTCGCTCGATGCGGAAGGCAGCGAGTGGGCGGACAAGGAACTGGCCTCGCTGCGCACCAAGAGCCCGCAGGCCTGCAAGGTTTCGCTGCGCCAGCTTGCCGAATCCGCGAAGCTGGAAACTTTCGCACAGAATATGGCGATGGAATACCGCATGGGCAGCCGCGTGATCGTCCTGCCCGACTTTGCCGAGGGCGTGCGCGCGGTGATCGTCGACAAGGATCAGGCGCCGAAATGGAACCCCGCCACACCCGAAGGCGTGACCGACGACATGCTGGATGCGATCTTCGCGCCCTTGCCGGAGAACGAGGAATGGACGCCGCTGTGACTTTTGCCTCGCCCATAGAGCTCTATCACGTCGTCAAGCAGGCGTGGTCGGCCGAGACGATCCCCGATGCGTTCGATCCGGCCAATCCCTGCCTCAACCAGTGCGCGGTAACGGCATTGGCCGTGCAGCATTACTTCGGCGGAGACATCTGCAAGAGCAAGACCCAGGGCGGGACTCACTTCTACAACCTGATCGACGGACGGTATTGGGATCTGGCCACGGACCAGTTCGACGAGCCGATCCCCTACGACAACACGCCGACTTCGCGCGAAGAAGCGCATGAACACGCCAGCGCTGCCCATCTCGCGGCACTGATCGCCAACATCGAAGCGAACACCTGAAGGACATCACCATGAGCTACGAAACGATCCTGGTCGAACAGAAGGGTGCCGTCACCCTGATCACGCTCAACCGCCCGCAGGCGCTCAATGCGCTGAACGCGCAAGTGCTGGCCGACATGATCGATGCCTTCGGCAAGTTCGAGGCGGACGCCTCGCAGCTCTGCGCGGTCGTGACCGGATCGGGCGACAAGGCTTTCGCCGCCGGGGCCGACATCAAGGAGATGGCGGACAAGTCCGGCGCCGAGTTCTATGCGCAGGATTTCTTCTCCGGCTGGACCAACCAGCTTGTGAAGGTAGTGCGTAAGCCGTGGATCGCGGCGGTCAATGGCTTTGCGCTGGGCGGCGGCTGCGAAGTGGCGATGATGGCGGACTTCATCATCGCCTCGGAAACCGCGAAGTTCGGCCAGCCCGAAGTCAAGCTGGGCGTGGCGCCGGGCATGGGCGGCTCGCAGCGCCTCACCCGCGCGGTCGGCAAGGCCAAGGCGATGGACATGTGCCTGACCGGCCGCATGATGGACGCCGCCGAAGCCGAGCGCTCAGGGTTAGTCAGCCGCGTGGTTCCGGCGGACAAGCTGCTGGAAGAAGCGATGAAGGCCGCCGAGACCATCGCCGCGATGCCGCCGCTTGCCGCGATGATGAACAAGGAACTGGTCGACATGGCGTTCGAGACCACGCTCGACACCGGCCTCGTCATGGAGCGCCGCATGTTCCAGGTGCTGACCGCCACGGAAGACAAGGCCGAAGGCATGAAGGCTTTCGTCGAGAAGCGGCCGGGCGTCTGGAAGGGCAGGTGATTGCTGCCTTTTTCTTTGCGGTGTTCGGGGCATTCCTGACTTGGGTGTCTGTCCTCAATTGGCGGCATCGCGGTGAAGAAAAGATAAGTCTGCTGGAGGCTGCGATCCTGAAGGCGGCGGGAGAAGACCCTCTTCCGCCGTCATGGATCGATCGGCTTCTGCACAAGTTTCACATCGCTTTTGCGTCTGTTTTTGGCCCATTGTTCCTGTTTCTGGCGCTGGCGATGCTGATCAACGAACTTGGGAGAATGACATGAAGACGATCGCGTTCATCGGCCTTGGCAATATGGGGGGCGGCATGGCCGTGAACCTCGTGAAGGCGGGGCACAAGGTCCGTGCCTTCGATCTTTCAGAAGAAGCGCTGGCCAGGGCGAAGGACAACGGCTGCGAGACCTTCGCCACCGTTGCCGAAGCCGTCGCCGGGGCGGATGCGGTCGTCACCATGCTGCCCAACGGCCAGATCGTGAAATCGGTCTATACTGGCGACGTGATCGGCAAGGCGCCCAAGGGCGCGCTGTTCCTCGATTGCTCGACCATCGATGTCGCCACCGCGCGCGAAGTGGCCGGGCTCGCCGGGGAGGCGGGCTATACGATGGTCGATGCCCCGGTCTCGGGCGGCATCGCGGCCGCGAACGGCGGCACGCTGACGTTCATGGTCGGCGGCTCGGAGGAGGCTTTCGCACAGGCGGAGAAGGTGCTGGAGCCGATGGCCAAGGCGGTGATCCATGCCGGGCAGGCCGGCAGCGGGCAGGCTGCCAAGATGTGCAACAACATGCTGCTGGCGATCCACATGATCGGCACTTGCGAGGCGATGGCGCTGGCGGAGAAGGCCGGGCTGGACCCGCAGAAATTCTATGAGATCAGCTCGAAGTCGACGGGCTATTGCTGGTCGCTCAACGACTATACCCCGGTTCCGGGCATCGGCGCGGCGAGCCCGGCGGACAACGGTTACGAGGGCGGCTTCGCCTCGGCGCTGATGCTCAAGGATCTGGGGCTGGCGATCGGCAGCGCGCACGACACGGATGCCAAGGTTCCGCTCGGCGAACATGCGCTGGAAATCTACAAGGCCTTTGTCGAGGCAGGCAATGGCGGCAAGGACTTCGGCGCGATCTTCACGACGTTGTGAAGGCGTGCTGCGGAAAGGGCATCGGGTGAATATCAGGCAAGACGATCCGGCCGCGCCGCATGTTTCCGGTCTGCTTGCCTTTCATCTTGAGGAGCTTCGCGGCGTGATGGGCGAGCACGCTTTCGCGCTCGATGCGAGCGGGCTCTCATCCCCCGATGTCACGTTCTGGACCGCTTGGCGGGAGGACGAGCTGGCGGGCTTCGCGGCCCTCAAGCATCTCGGCGCCGGTCTGGGCGAAGTCAAATCGATGCGGGCCGCCCCATCCGCGCGCGGTTCCGGCGTGGGCCGGGCGCTGATGGACCACGTCATCGCCGAAGCCCGGCAGCGCGGATATCGCGAACTCTATCTGGAAACCGGCACCGCGCCGCTGCACGAACCGGCGATCGGGCTCTACCGGCGGTCCGGCTTCGTCAATTGCGCGGCTTTCGCGGACTACCAGCCCAGCCCGCACAACCAGTTCATGGTGCTGGCTCTCTGAGCCCCCGCCGCCGTTCGATTTCGAAACGCGGCAGCTTCATCCCCTTGGTGCGGCTGGTCAGGTGATACTGGCGGCACAGCCCGCAGCGGTAGGGGCGCAGCGGGAAGGGCGCCTTTGCCGCAGCTTCCAGCGCCGCGTCCTCGCTCGCGTAGCGGACCTTGCGGCGGCAGATGCCGGGGCGGGTGCGCATTACCCTGTCTCGGTGATGGACAGCGTGATCATGGCGATCCCGCACAGGACAAGGAAGATACCCGCTGCCCGCATTTTGCGGTCTGACTTGTAAGGCGGATAGGCCAGCAGAGAGCGGCGTTCTTCAAAAAAGGTTTCCTCAGCCCCAGCATCCAGTTGAGCGAGACGCTCGCTCCATGCGGCTTCGGCGGCTTTCCGCTTGCGATGGGGCCATAGAGCCATCGGAATGCCTGAAACGAGGCTTAAAATACCAATAGCGAAGCCGAAGAAGTCCATGATCTTTGCCCGCCCGATGCGTCAGCCGAGCAGCTTCGCGCCCAGCAGCATCAGCATCTTCACGTCGATGGCGTAACCTTCGGCACGCCAGCCCGCCACGGCCTCGCCGATCTGCGCGAGCGGCACGCGGTGGACCACGATGTCCTCGCTGTCGACACCGCCGCCTTCGCCCACTTTCACCAGATCGTGGGCGCGGAACAGGGTGAAGCTTTCGCTGACCATGCCGGGCGAGGAGAAGAACTCGCCGAGGTCTTCCATGCGGCCCGCCCGGTAGCCGGTTTCCTCTTCCAGCTCGCGCAGGGCGGCGACGCTGGCGTCTTCCCCGGCGACATCGTCATGATCGCCCACCAGCCCGGCGGGCAGTTCCATGCAGCGCCTGCCCAGCGGCACGCGGTACTGATCGACGAGGATCACGTGATCCTCGGCATCGACCGCCAGGATCACCGCCGCATGGATGCCGCGCGCGCGGCCGACATATTCCCACTTGCCGCGCCGCTTGGCCGTTATGAAGCGGCCCTCCCACATGATCTCTTCGGGTTTACCGGCATCGTAGTGGTCGGCCAGATCTTCGCTCACGCCTGTCATAGCTCGATTCATACCTCGATCAGTCTGTCGGGAAGTTCGTTCACATCGTCGTCCGCGCGCGGGAAGTGCGGCGCGACGATCGCGCCCACTTTGCCGATCGCGGCGCACATGCCGTCGGCGATCCGGCCCTCGCGCACATGAGTAAGCATGGCTGCCATGGCATCGCCCCAGACTTGTGGATCGACCTTGGTGGCAATCGCTTCGTCGGCGACGATTTCGGCGCGGTGTTCGCGCATCGAAAGGTAGATCAGCACGCCGGTGCGCCCCATGGTGCGTTGCTCGGCACCGATGCGGAAAGCGCGGACGGCGCGGTCATGCACGCGCGCGGTCTTCACCGCCGCCGGGATCAGCCGGAACTTGAGCGGCTGCCAGTACTGGACGAGGAACACCACGCCAAAGCTCAGCGCGGCCATAGCCGCCGCCAGCGAAATGATCGCGCGCGGCGTCCATTCGTGGCCCCAGTCGGCCAGCAGGTGATCGTAGAGGCCGAGATAGAAGCCCGGCGTGATGACAAGCACGCACAGCGCCAGCAGCGAGGCTGCCGACGACCAGGCGAGCTGGACGTCGGTATAGCCATCGGACCGGTCGGCCAGGATCGTGACGATCTCGCCCGCGCTCTGCAGTTCGGCCTCAGCCACGGCGGCGCTGATCTTCGCGTGATCGTCCGCCGAGAGATAGGTAGTCGGGGTCATGGCTGTCTCCCTTACCAGCTGCCGCTCGAACCGCCGCCGCCGAAGCTGCCGCCGCCGCCGGAAAAGCCGCCTCCGCCGCCGAAGCCGCCCCCGAAGCCGCCGCCGCCTCCCCAGCCGCCGCCAC
>NZ_JALHLG010000035.1 GCF_022832375.1 Novosphingobium beihaiense | reverse complement strand
GCGCGCACCGGCGCCGCGCGCGCCCAGGCCCGCGCGCTGGCGCGGGGCAGCCATGAAGTCACGTTCAGCGGCAGCTACATCAACCGCTCGGTGGACCGCGAAGGCTCCTACGACGAGTTCGACGGACAGTTGCTGCGGGCGTTCCGGCTGCCCGGCAAGGTCCGGCTGGACAAGGAGATCGGCCGCTATGGCGTGACAGCGGCGGAAAACCGCGCCGAAGACGCCCGCCACCAGGCCGCTACGCTTCTAGCCGAAAGCTGGTGGAACTGGCTGGGCGCGGCCGAGGAAATGCGCATCGACCGGCAGGCGGTGGTCAATTACGAAAAGCTGCTGGATTCAGTCCGCCGCCGGGTGGCCGTGCGCGATGCGGCGCAGCTCGATGCCGATCAGGCGGAGGCAGCGCTGGGCGCGGCCCGGGTCGCGGCCCAGCAGTCGGAAGGCCGCGAAGCGCTGGCCCGGGCAAGGCTGGCCACGCAGTTTCCCTCGCTTCCGCTCGGCGATGCCGCGCCATCCGTGCCGCGTCCCGAACTCCCGCCAGAAGGGATCGAGACGCTGGGCCAGAAGGTGATCGAACACAGCCACGAGATCGCTGCCGCCGATGCCGAAGCGGGCCGGGCAGACAGCGCCTCCGCACGAATGCACGCGGACAAGATCGCCGATCCCTCATTCGGCGTGCGCATGTTTTCCGAACGCGGCGGTGCAGAACGCGGGGCGGGCGTGCTGTTCTCGATGCCGCTGGGCGGCGGGCACCGTTCCGCGCTGGCCGATCAGGCGGACGCCGAAGCGGGTGCCGCCCGATCGGAAGCCATGGCGGTGCGCTTTGCCGTCAAGGAAATGGCCGAGGCCGATATGAGTGAGGCCCGCTTCCGCCATGCTGCCTGGCAGCGCGCACGCGAGGGGCTCAACGCGCAGCTTGCCGCCCTCGCCAAGCTGCGCGAAGGCCACAAGGCGGGCGAGATCGATCTGTCTGACGAACTGCTGGGCGAGCGGCAGGTCCACGATGCCTTCCGCACCGAGGCCATGGCGCGAACGGAAGCCATGCGCGCCATCACCCGCCTGCGCATCGATTCGCACGCGATATGGATCGGCGATCCGGACGATTGATCCGTCCGCGATCTCCCAAGGCCCGGGACAGGACCGCGCGCTACGCGAACTCCACTGTCATCCCGTCACCCTCGACGAGCTGGTAGTCTGAAAACCGGGCCGTGCGGTGGAACAGGCCCATGACATGCTCCGCCGCGAAGTTCCCGGCGACTTCTGGGTCATGCACCGCAACCGCCAACTGCCACGGCTTCAGCGCGCGGTCCGGCGGCGAAAGCGAAACCAGCACATCGCCGCCGTCATCGCTGCGGTCGAGAGTGAGGCCTCGCGCGTCCAGCAGCGAGTCGATCAACCGGTCACGCCCGGCCTGGCCGAAAGCAATGACGCAGACATCTTGCGGACCGGATCGTTCCCGCCACGTGCTCTCACGTTCGAAAGCCCGCGAAACCAGCGACCAGCGGCGGCGGATGCGCTCGCTCAGTTCCTCGCTCCAGTGGTCGGGGACGACAAGCACCCGGTCCTGCCGCGAAGAAAGGGCGAAGTTGATCGAGGCCGGACCGCTGCGGGTGGCGTCTGCGGTTTCGATCAACTCGCCTTGGCGCGCTGCCAGAATTTCCGGCAGCCGTTCAAATTCCCTCACGAAACTCTCGGGATCGCGGGCCAGTTCCGTTGTCCACTCGGCGAACCAGTCGAAGAAGGCCGCGCCCTGTGCCTTGGCGAAGATGCGATGGATAAGGTCCGCCAGACCGGCCTGACGGCACAGCGCGCATTTGAGCGCGATCGTCAGATGTTCGGCAATACACTGCGGCCAGGCGACTTGCGCGCGATGCGCGGCCAGCGCCGCTGTGAGCGCCGCCTCAAGGCCGGGATCGGCCTGCAGCGCCTTGCCGAGGGCAGGCCAGCGGCGCTCGATAAAGCGCGTTACCGCATAGTGCCACGCCCCGCCCAGCAGCCAGCTTGAATTGATGCCGAAGCGGGCCGGATCGTTATCGAGCGGGAAACCGTAGAACAGATATCCCGTGGCCGCCCCATCCGGCGAGACCACGAGCGAACTGTGCCGCCCGTTCTGCGGCGGCGGCAGAAACAGACTTGGAAGGATGGCAACAGTCAACGCATCGCGCTCCCCGGTCAACGACTGCAGATCCCCGGCCGGATCGAAGCCTTCCACGAGCTGCCCGGCGCGCTGGCACATATCCCGGTAGGCCTTGTGCAACGGAATCGCGAGCGCCTGCAGCAAGCCGTCCCACCGGTCCGACAGGCTGTCCAGCGCCTCAGCCAGTTCGTGCACGGCGGGATCGGCACCCGAGCCATGCACGTCCGCAGTCAGCCCTTTGATAATGGAGTCCCGTCCCTGAGTTTCGCGCAAGGCAGCAAGCTGCGTGGTTGCGGAATCCTCCAGTAGTTCCGGTACGATCTTCGTGACCATCAGCAGGCGCGGATTGGCGCAATAGGCCGTATCGCCATCCAGCACCTGCCAAAGCAGCGCCATGAGCTCGACCCGCTCGGCGACCCGCTCGCGCGCAGTGGCTTGCGGCAGTGGCGGGCATCCGGTCAGGCTCATCGCACCAGCTCCTCGCGCAGCCGGTCCAGCGCATTCAATTCGTCTTCCTGGGACGGAAGCGTAGTGCGGATCAGGTGCCCTTCCATCTGCGAGATCAGCCCGAGCTGCTCCAGATCGGGCAGGATGAAGGCCATGAACGCGTATCGCATGCCCCGGGACATATCGAGGGGATTGCCCGCCAGCGCGCTGTTCCGCACGGCCGTGATCATATCCGTCGGATCGATCCCCGCACCGACCATGACGTAGGCGCTGTTGATCATATCTTCGGGTTCAGTGCCCCAGTCCCGGAAAATCCTGACCAGATCCAGCGCGAAAGTCTGCAGCGCCAGCCGGTCATCCTCTTCCAGCGCCTCGACATGGCGGCGCAGCGCGATCTTTCCGAACGCGTGGTGCCGCGCCTCGTCCTTGATCACAAGGTCCAGCATGGCCCGCAACAACGGACACGAAGTCGTCTTGCGCATGTCGAGGAAGGTCGCCAGCGCCATCCCCTCCACCACGATCTGCATCCCGACCAGTTGCGCCAGCCACATCGGATGCGCGACGACCTTTTCCAGCACGCGGCGCAGCGAGGCCGAGGGCGGGTGAATCTCCCCCATCCGCCGGATATAGCGGGTGAAGACATCCAGATGGCGCGCTTCATCGTTGGTCTGGCTTGCCGCTGCCTGCTTCATCTCCACGCTGGGAAGCAGGCGCACAAGATCCGCAGAGACCATCAAGGCCCCCTGCTCCCCATGCAGCAACTGGCTGAACGTAAGCGCGCCCATGCCCGCCATCAGCGCGTCGCGCTGCGGAGAGGACAACCGGTCCGTCAGTCCGGAGGACAGCATGCCGCCGCCGATACCGCGGCCGACTTGCACAGGATCGATGGCCTGAGACCAGTCCAGTGAGTCGGCAGCGCGCCATTGGTCCGAAATGGACTTATCGTACAAATTGGCGATCTTCTGCTCAGAGAGATCATAACCCCAAGACCACACCGCCTCTTTGTTAATTAACTCTCTATTTTGCAATGTCGATTCACCTTTGTATTAGGTCGCCCGTCATAGGATTTATATTGACCACCCTCAAGTTGAGTCGTAGATAATCACGACTTCACTACGGTGAATAAAATTACAACTTTGCAACAATCATAATATTGGCCACGCGATGGCACTGCCCTGGATACGCATTTTGGCGGCAGTCCGGGCAACCGGGAGGAGAGGCGACCCAAGCCGCACGTTCGTATGGGCTCTGCACGGCCTGTTGGTTCCAGCAGCCACTCAACCGGCAGAAACGCCTGCCTTGAAATGGCAAGCCATTCGGGCTTGGCCAACAAGACAAACTGCCTGGGATCGCCAAAACTATATTCACCAATGAATATAGTTCTACATTTAACTAACATATATTCATGAGATATTAAAAATCTGAAAACACAACCACAACAACCCCAAGCATATATTGACTCATATCAAATCGAGTCGTAGCCAAACATCGCGCCATTGAGTTGCCTTGGCGCGGAAACTTCACAGATTATTGTAGAAATCCTGAAGTTTCGCAAAATCATTCCTGCAATATTTATCTCAGGAGGTTCTTAATGGCTTCGACAACTGAAGATTTCGTAGTGGCGCTCAAGAAGATTCGCGGCGACGCCGATCTCAGCCACAAATTCATGCAGGACCCGCATGGGACCCTCTCCTCGCTGGGCGTCAAGGTCGGCAAGAACGCCACCCTCGCATCGGGCGCTGCTTCGGCTGCGGCGGTCTGCGTCGGTGCCTGCGTCTGCGTCGGCTGATCTGCGCAGCGTCTTGATGACGGGGGGCGGCGTCGGCCGCCCCCCGTCAACTATCCGTTGATCCATGGCTTTGCCCTCCGGCCGGTTTTCCGGGCCGGGCCGCGATCCATGCACCTCATGAATACTGGCCTTACGAACTACGCCTTACGAACTACTGGGAGGATTGGTGATGTCCGCAATTTCCGATGCGCGTATCGAACAGCATGGAGAGCTGCTGCTGGTAACCAATCCACGTGTCGGCGCACTCACCACGATGACCGAGACCGACCTGGCCGCGCTGCATCTGTTCGACGTGTCGGACGGATCGCTCGATACGCTGGCCGGCTATTTCGAAGGATGCGGCGTGGGCGATCCGCAAAGCCACGCGCAGGGTTTCCGTGATCGCGTGGTCCGCGACGGCTGGACCCGCACCGAGTTCCCCAACGCCGAAGGCCCCCCGCTGCTCTCGGCCTATGTCACGATCACGCGCGAGTGCAACCTTGCCTGCCCTTATTGCTATCAGGGCCTTTCCAAGCGCCGCGGACGGCATATGTCGATCGAACAGATCCGCATGCTGTTCGACAAGATCGCGGCGGTCAATCCTGACTGCTATCTGATCCTGACCGGCGGCGAGCCGCTGATGCACCCGGACATTTACGAGATCCTCGACTTCATCGACGGATCGAACTTCCGCCTGACGCTGCTGACCAACGGCATCTATATCGACGCGCAAATGGCCGAACGCCTTTCGCGCATGGAGCGTCTGGACGTGGTTCAGATCAGCCTCGACGGCCTGACCGAGGACATTTCGGCCCTGTCCCGCGGCAAGGGCGCGCTGACCAAGATCCAGGCCGGTATCGAAGAGGCCATCGCCGCCAAACTGCCTTTCGTCCTTGCGCCGACGCTGCATGGGCAAAATCTGCACCAGATCAACGAAATGGCCGAATATGCCGTGTCCAACGGCGGCTATATCAAGCCCAACAATCTGCGCTCTTTCCCCAAGGACAATGAAAAGATGAAGCCGGGCGCTTCGGACTTTCTTGAACAGCTTGAACTGTCCGAGCGCGATCTGATGAAAGTCGCCCGCGACATGGATGCGACACTCGTCGCCAAGTACGGCAAGGAGCGCATCCGCCAGCTCAAGGAGCGCTACCTGCGCTACAGCAAGTGTTCGGTGGACGATCACAATGCCAAGGGACTGTGCGGGGTCGGCTGGTCGCTGCTCGACATCGACTGGAACGGAGACGTGTTCCCCTGCCACCTGGGCAAGACGCCCGAACTGAAGCTCGGCAATATCTTCGATGTCGATTTCGGCGGGATTTTCGAAGAGGCGCGTGAACGCGGCATCCGCACCAAGTCGCACGAAATCTCCGGCTGCAGTTCGTGCAATTTCGTTTCCCGCTGCGCGGGCGGGTGCCGGATGGGCGCCTATTACGCCAATGGCGGCTTCGACAAGAGCGACGACCTTTGCCACTACAACTATCAGGGCAACTTGCGCCGCGCGCTGGGGCAGATCGAGAAGATCGGCGAGGAATGGCGCACACCGGCGTGATGGAACAGGCAGCGGTCATCGCGCAGTGGCCCGAACCGGAGACGCTGACAGCAGCGGAAACCGATCAGGTTCTCGTCCGTCTCCGGCGGGACCGCGACGCCAAGCTGCAGCGGCTGCGTCAGCTCGAACTGCAAACCAGCGGCAGCAGCGATCCCATTGCCTTTCTTGACCTCACCGAAGCCCGGCTCGAACTCAAGATCCTGCTCGATTACTGGCGGCGGCTGCTGGCGCAATCGCTGGCCAGGCAGGAGTGGCCAGCGCTCGGCAGCGAGCCACAAGCCTTTGCGGACCGGGCGAGCGGCTCCGGCTGGTGCAGCGCCCGCGCGCTGGTTCCCCTCACCCCGGACAGCCTGCTGTTCGTTCACGGCCCGGTCACGCTGTGGCATGCTGCCGCGCTCGCCGAAGAGCTGGCCGGGGACGATGACCGGATCGTCCGGCTGGCGAAATGCGCGTTTCACCATGAACTGACGTCCGAACCCCGGATCACGGTGTGGGACGCCAGCATCGATGCCCCAGCCGGAGCCGAACAGAGCGGCGTGGCCGTCAACGGAACATTCGAAACCGCTGCCGGAAGAACATTGAAATTCACTGCCATTGCCGAGGAGGCCTATATCCCGGCCCGGCGTGCCGGCTGGCACCCCGTAACGGCAGCTATGATCGCCCGGCAAGGCGGCAAGGCCGCGCAACCGGCCGCGATCAATGAAAAGCTCGGCCCCGGTCTCTGGCCCGGCTCCGGCGCGGCAGAGCGTCCCGGCGACGTTCTGCTAGCCAAGACAGAGGCGATCATGGCCGCCGTGACCCAGAACATGCTGGTCGGCGAACGCGTCATGCTGCTGGCCCGCGTGGCCGATCTTTCGATCGGCACGGGCTTCAGCGCCTGGCTTGCGTCTAAGCCCGAACTTCAGTTCGAATTCAACTGGGACCGGCAAAAGCCGATTCCCGGGCGCGGAGCCTTTGTCCCTGTGCGCTATCGCATTCTGCCGGAAGACACCGGCTGGCAGCGCACGATGTTCATCTGCCTAGACAGCCATATCGGTTTCTGACGATGAGCGGCACGATCACCGACCTGCAGGCGCTAATGCTCTCGGCCGATCCCGAAGCGGACCTGCGTGCGGCGTACCGCACCCGCTTCGCCGCCGCCCGCGCCGAACCACGCCTTGCCCGCCCGCCCGGCCCCTTGCGCGTGCTTCTCGCCGGGTACAGCGGCGCCTGCAACACTGGCGCCGACCTCCGGACCGGAGAAATCATCCGGCAGCTTCGCGACGCTTTCGGCTCCGGCGGCATCGCGCTCGGCATCATTACCGTCGGCGATCATCCGCTGCCCGATTGGGGCACCGTCACGACAGAGCGTATCGAAGGTTTCCCGCCCGATGCCGTGCGGGATCTGTGCGCCCGCTACGATGCTGTGGTGGTCTGCGAAGGATCGCTGTTCACCTCCACGTTCTCGGATGGGCTGGCCACGATGCTGACGGCCTTTCTCGGCATGGCGGCGGCGATGGGCAAGCCCGCCATCGCCTATGGCGCGGAAGCGGACCGGATGTCCCCCGCCGTTGAACAGTTCGTTGCCGAAACGGCGCGCGAAGCGCTCGTCATCGCGCGCAACCGGGCTTCGCTCGAACGGCTGGAAGCACTCGGCCTGCAAGCGGAACTGGGGACCGACACCGGATGGAGCTTCGCGGATGCCGGCATGGCCGCCGCGCAAGCCCTCCTGCGCGAACGGGGATGGGATGGCCACGCGCCCTTGACGGTGGTCTGCCCGACGGACCCGTTCCGCTGGCCGCTGATCGCCGATCCGGAACGGGCGATGTTCGCCTCGCTCACGGGAGACGTGGCGCCCGAGCATCACAGCGGCATGATGTTCTTCCAGCCCGCCGAAACCTCGCAAGACCTCTGCTCGGCCTTTCTGGACGGGATCGCCACGGCATTGCACGAGCATGACCGGCGGTCCGCAGAACCGCGTTTCACCATCGTGGTTGGCATGGAAGCGAACGATCAGGATGCCTGCCTTGAACTGGCGCAGCGCCTCGGAGCGCCGGCCCCGGTTGTGGCGGGCACCACCGGCCCGCACGCAATCGTCGGAATCCTGCGCTCGGCATCGCTGCTCGTCAGCGCGCGCTATCACGCCGTGCTGCTGTCCATGGCCGCCGCAGTGCCTGCGATCGGCCTTGCCTACGACCAGCGGGTCCGCGCCCTGTTCGCCGAAGCTGGCCATCCCGGCCTCGCACTCGAAGCGCGCGCGCCTGGGCTGGCCGAACGCCTGTCCGCCGGTCTCCGGCTTCTGGCGGCGGAGCCGGATGCCGGCGCAGACTTCGCGGCCTTCGCCGCCGCCCAGCGTGCCGTTCAACGCGCCGCGGGCGAGCGGGTAGCAGCCTATCTTCGCGGATCTGCGGATTGAGCGGGCTGCCCGGCAATCGCAACGCTGTCTGGGACAGGGTTCTGGCGGACACGCTGCATGCCCATGGCATCCGCCGGATCGTCTTGTGCCCCGGCGGGCGCAACGGCTTGCTGGCCATGACACTCCACCGCACGCCCGGCATCGAGTGCCTGTTCCATGTCGATGAGCGCAGCGCAGGCTTTCTCGCGCTCGGCACCATTCTGGCAGACGGCCGTCCGGCAGCGGTGTGCACGACATCGGGCTCCGCCGTCATCAACCTCCTGCCTGCGATGGCGGAGGCGGAAGCGCGCGGGCTGCCGCTGATCCTGCTCACGTGCGACCGGCCAGTCAGCGGCCGAATGCCCGGCGAGCCGCAGACACTGCCGCAACAGGCGCTCTGCGCCCCGCTCGCACGGGTGCAGCTTGCCCTGCCCGATCCGCTCGATGGCTCCATGACGCTGCCCGCCATGCGCGATGCGCTGGAAGAAGCCCTGGCAGAAGGCATCGCTGGCACCAGAACCGGCCCGGTCCACATCAATATCCCGCAATGGGGCGACTATTGCGCGACCGAAGACGATCCGGCCAGCCTGCCTCCGCTCGAAGCCCGGCCGGGCCGCGCATGGCAGCCGCGCTTGGCATCAGCTTCCGGCGTTCGCGATGCGATCGGCGAACTTGGTCTTTCGAAGGCCCGGCGCGGGCTGATCCTTGCCGGACAGGACCTGCCCATATCGCCTTCCGAGGTTGCCGCGCTGGCCAGTGCAACGGGCTTTCCGGTGATCGCCGACATTTGCAGCGGGCTGCGCCATCACGCCCCGCCCGGATTGCTCACCACAGCCGACGCACTGGCCGAAGCCGGCGTTGCGGGGATCGAGGACGCGGACCTGCTCGTGCGGCTGGGCGGCGCGCCGGTGAGCCCCGGCCTGATCAAAGCGGTCAAGCGCTTCGACGGCCCGGTCCTGCACTTGGCCCGCCACGATCCGGGGGGAGATTTCCTGACGCCTTCCGCTATCGGACTTCCGCCTCCCGGCGCCGATGCGCTGGCCTTGCTGGGCGCGTCGCTCGGCCAGGCAGCCCCCGAATGGCAAGAGACGTGGCAGGCCCGCGAAGCGATGGCCGGGGCCGTGCGCGATATCATGATCGACGCGGTCGAATGGGGCGAACTGGCCGCTGCCGCGCAAGTGGTGCGCGCCAGCGGGTTTGGCGCCCTGCATTGCGCCAATTCGATGTCGGTGAGGCTTGCCGGGCTGCTCGCCGGGCGCGGCGATGGGCCCGCGCGCATATTCAGCGCCCGCGGTGTCAATGGAACCGATGGCACGCTGGGGCTGGTACTGGGAGAAGCCCTTGCCGCGAATGCCCCGATACTCGCGCTGGTTGGCGATCAGGCTTTCACCCACGACCTGCCCGCGCTCGCCAACCCGCTCTGGCACGAGGTTCGCGGCGCGATCTGCGTGATGAACAATGCAGGCGGCGGCCTGTTCGATCTGACCGCCGCCCGCCGCATCGAAGGATATGCCGCCACGATGCGCAATCCGCCCGCAATCGACTTCGGCGGGATCGCACGCAGCTTCGGATTTGATCACCGCCGCTGCGGCAACCGCCAGGCCCTCGCCGAAGCGCTCGGCGAAGCGACAGGCGCCAGCCGTCTCCTGCTGATCGAGATGGCCGTGCCCCCCGGCACTCCCGTGCGCGATCTGCCCCGGCTTATTTCGGCGATGGGCAGCAGCGCCCTTGCCGTGCGCCAAGAACCCGTATGCAGCAACACCGTGCCCGCCGCTTGACGCGCGCCCCTGCCCCCGGCACGGCTCCTTACGAAGCCCTCACCGGACTGGCAAAAGCGGGCATGACCTGTTCGGCGAACAATCGCATCGAGGCCAGTATCCGCTCTTGCGGAAGATCGCCGAACCAGAAGCTGCAATTGAACGTATCGGCGCCCAGACCGTCCTGAATGCGGCGGATCTGATGGATGCAGTGGTCCGGTGTTCCAATCACCACTTTGTCCGCGAGGATCGTTTCCAGACTGGGCTCGTTCGGGAACGGCTGCGGCAGCGCGACACCGTGGACGATCTGGCCGATGTCGTGACGCATGGCCACACTGACACGCCCGTTCCACTGCACTTCCTCCACCGCTTCCACGGCCTCGCTTTCACTATGCGTCACGAAGACCGGGCGCTGCGTGCCGATCCGGACATGATGCCCCAGCCCCAGCGCCTCAACTTGCGCGCGCACATTGGTGAGCTTCGAAATCGGCTCCAGAACGCCGGTAAAGAGGTTGAAGCCCCGCCTTGCCGCCGCCGCCACGGCATTCCCGTTGGTGGAATTCACGACATACCAGATCGGCGGCGGCTGCTGCACGGGATGCGGGTAAAGCAGCGTTTCGGCCACTTGCCGGGTCTTGCCATCGAAGTGGAACGGCTCCCTGCACAGCGCCCGGACCGTCAGGTCGACCATTTCGTCGAATGCCTCGGGATCGTCTTCCTTGCGGGCCGCCAGGCGATCGAACTGGTATTGCTGATACCCCTTGCCCAGCCCCAGTTCCAACCGGCCATGGCTCAGCACATCGACGGTTGCCGCCTGTTCGGCCACCAGCAGCGGATCGTGCAGCGGCAGGGGAATGATCGCCGTGCCAAGCCGGATCCGCCGGGTGTGCGCGGCGAGGTGAGACAGCAGCACGAAAGGCTGCGAACTGTGGCTGTAGTTCGTGAAATGATGCTCGGCCAGCCAGACCGCTTCGAAGCCAAGCTCCTCAGCGGTCTCCACGATTTCCAGCGCCCGCGCGTAGATCTCCGAAGATGGCTGGGCGGACGGCGACTGCATTAGAAGAAAGATGCCGAATTTCATGGCTTCATCCCGCAATTGACGGCAACAGACAAACGGCGCGCGCGCCCGGCATGGCGCTGCATTGGCTTACGGCGCACAGTATTGCGCGGTTGAATACGTGCCGATGAACTTCGCCATCGTGCCTTTCGGCACGACGTATTCGCTTTCCCCGACGCGGACATATTCCATCAGCTTGCTCAGCGTCGCGGGTTGCGGCGCCCAGTCGAACGTGTAGCCAAGCGAAGTCCAGGGATATTCGGCAGGCATCGCGGTTCCGTAGGAATCGTAATATTGCTGATAGAAGAAGGGTTGATTGGCCGTCGGCGTGCCAGCGGCGCAAGACGTGGTATCGGTTGCCGGAACCGCGCAGGGGCGAAACACCTTCTTCCCGCCGCTGGACGAGGCCGCATCAATCTCCAGCACCGCGAAATAGGCCTTGGCCGAGACCGGAGGCAGACCAAGCCGCTCTTCGAGACGAAGCGTCAGCGCGGCCGGATTGTCGCTGACGGTGCGAACATAGTCCTTGCAGAACGCCTTGAGGTGCGGCTCCAGCGTGACCCAGGTATCGCCGCCCACGGCATAGTTGAAACCGCTCGACGGTGAAGACGGGTAGCGGCTGACCTGATCGGCCCGGATCCATGTCGCCACCCGGTATGTCCCGGATTTCGGCAAGGGATCGAGCGTGTTAACCTCCTCCCATGGCTCGGCAAGGGACATGTCCTGCACGGCCGTCAGGTAGCGGTTGTACCGGCGGCGCATACGCTCCGCCTCGCCACTATGCGGAATGCACACTTTGGCGCCGGGTTTGAGCTGGTTCGGATCGCCAATAAACGCGAAAGTGCCGGTTCCAGAGCGGGCATTGGTCGCCAGCATGATCGCGTAGCGAAAACTGCCGTCGCCAAACCAGATGTCGGACAGATCGGTGAGGCTCGTCTTGGTGTCGATAACCGGCTCGGCCGCGCAGCCGGACGATTGTGCCTGCCCGCGTGCCTGTGCTGCCGTGGGCAGCGCCAAGACCGCAAGCCCGGCAAATGCCAGCGCCGGAATTCCTGTGTGTTTGCGATAGCGCAACATGCTCCTCCCTCTCCCTTTTGCACCTCCTGAAGATTCGAGAAGAGTATATTTATTTGCACAATACAACAGCTAAAATAGATGGGCGACCTTAGAAAAGGAAAGTGTAGTTAATTTTAAATAACTATAAGCTAATTATTACATGGATGGTTTCATTATTTTAATCCACCATCCTGCAAGGGGCATGACCCTGTGCCCCATCAAGGCGCCCAAAACGGACAACAGGCACCACGCCGGGCAAACGGAGCCCGGCAGCGCCTCGTCTCAACGGTCGCCGCCGGGGAGAGCCTGCCTGTCCTGCGCGGTTTCATCCGCAAGCCCGCCGGTGAACGACAGGCGGACCGTGAACGCCGTCTTCTCCAGACGCGTCCGGTATTGCGGCAGCGGCTTGCCGGATTCGCTCCACTGGTCGTCCCCGCCCACACCCCATTGCGCGGTGTCCACCAGCAAGGTGCCCTGCCCGTGCGGGCGGATATCGGTGGATTTCCAGGTGCCCGGCGTCCGGCGGTAGAGATCGGAATAGGGGAACGCGAGCGCGTTCATCATCAGCGGATGCGCCCCCGCCACGCGCAGCCCCCGGTGGGCGCCCATCAGTTCCATCCAGCGCACATCCACCTTGTTGCCGGTTTCCTGCGGGCGGATGTAATCGTGGTTTTGCGCCGCGAGCGGTCCTTTCCAGAGGCCAATGGGCGCTGACGTCTTGCGGTCCACATAGCTCTCATGCGGGCCGCGCCCATACCATTCGACCGTATCCAGAGCCGCCGGAAGACTGAACGCCAGCCCCACCCGAAAGGGGGCTGGCAAGTCCATGTCCACCGGCGTGAACAGATTGGCGATCGTCACCGATCCATCGCCCGCCATGCGGTAGACCGAACGGAACCTCGCCGCGGGACTGGCCGCGCTGCCGCCCAGAGCGAAGTCGACGACGGCCTCCTGGCCTCCTCCGGCGATGGGGCGCAGCGCGAAGGCCGTGACTGTGCGGTGCTCGCTCATGGCCTTCCAGGCCGCAAGCTGCTTTTCCGCGCGCGTGCCGATGTTGTTATCCGTGACCGCACGCCAGAAGTTCGGCGCGCCGCCTTCGGCCAGTTCCCGGCCGTCTTTCGCGTAGGAACGGACAAGCCCGCTCTTGCGATCCAGCGTCAGCACCGCGCCCGAAGCGGCAAAGGTCACTTCGCCGTCCGCCTCGTGGACGGCGACTGGCCCCGATGCGGGCGTCGCAGGTGCGGGTACGGAATCGCTCAACGCGAACTGCTCCCATCCGACAGCGGTTCCAGCCGCGACCTCGGGGATCACGCCTGCTTTCGCGCGCGCATGCACGGTCACGAAGTATTCCGCGCCGGGCTTCCGGCGAAAGCGCGCAACCGGCACGGCCATGACGCCAGATCCATGCGCGGCCACGTCCGGCGCGGACAGCTTGCCGCGCGCCACCGCAACGCCGTTTTCCTCAAGCTCCCAGTCGAAGAGATAGCCCGAAAGGTCCAGAAAATCCTGCCGGTTGCGCACGGTGAGGCGGCCGCTCACCGGATCGAAGCTATCGAATTCGACCGGGGCGTAGACTTTGCGCAATTCGTAGAGCGCCGGATTGGGCGTACGATCCGATTGTATCAGGCCGTCCCCGAACTCGATATCCCCGCCCGGATTGGGGCCGTATTCGCTGCCATCCGCCCAGTAGCGGCGCCCGTCCTTGGTATGGCCGTACATCGACTGATCCACCCAGTCCCAGATGAAGCCGCCCTGCAGCTTGTCCGGATGGGCATGGATCGTGTCCCAGTATTCCTTCAGGTCGCCGCCGGAATTGCCCATCATGTGCGCATATTCGCACTGGATCATCGGCTGTTTGTAAGTCCAGTTCGTGGCATAGTCCGCCATCTTGGCCGCCGTATCGTACATCGGCGCGTAGATGTCGGCATACCAGTTCGGGCGGTACTCGCCCGGCGGGAAAGGCCCCCAGCCGAGGTAGCTTATCAGCCGCCCCGGATCGCGCGTCCTGGCCTCTCTCGCCGCCGCTTCGAACGTGGGGCCGATCCCGGCTTCGTTGCCCAGCGACCAGAAGATGACGGAAGGGTGGTTCTTGTCCCGCTCGATCATGTTCATGACCCGGCTGACGTGCGCGGCCTTCCACGCCGGATCGAAACCGAGCTGGTAATAGGCCCGCTTTTCGGGGTGTTGATTGCCGTACTGCATGTACTCGTGGCTCTCGATATTCGCCTCGTCCATGACGTAGAGGCCATAACGGTCGGCGAGTTCGTAGAGGTACGGATCGTTGGGATAGTGCGCGGTGCGGATGGCGTTGACGTTGTTCTGCTTCATCAGCCGGACGTCGCGTTCCATCGATTCATGCGAGATGACATGGAAGGTTTCGGGATCGTGCTCGTGCCGGTTGACGCCCCGGATCGTCACCGGCCTGCCGTTCACCGTGACGAGCCCGCCCCGGATCGCCACAGTGCGAAAGCCCACTTTGGCCGAAGTGGACTGGATCAGACGCCCCTTTGCATCCTCGTATTCGACCAGCAGCGTATAGAGATGCGGCGTCTCAGCGCTCCACGCGCGGACCGAGGGCACTTCGCCCTTGAGCCTCAGCGTGCGTTCGGCCTTTCCGGCGGAAACCGCTTCGGTCCGCGTCAGCACCGTCTTTGCCCCGTCCAACAAGCTGATGCGCGCCGTTCCGGCAGCGCCGGGCGAAACCGCCAGATCGACGGCCAGTTCGCCCTTGCGGTAGGTCTCGTCCAGCCCGGCATGCACGAAGAAATCGCGCACCCGTGTTCTGGGCGCAGCGATCAGGAACACATCGCGCTCGATCCCCGAAACGCGCCAGAAATCCTGATCCTCCAGATAAGATCCGTCAGACCAGCGAAAAACCTGTATCGCTATCGTATTGCGGCCCTTGCGCACATAAGGCGTCAGATCGAATTCGGACGGCAGCTTGCTGTCCTGCGAATAGCCAACCTTGCGGCCATTTACCCAGACATAATAGGCTGATCCTGCCCCACCCATGTGCAGGATGATCTGCTTTCCCGTCCAATCGGAAGGAATATTGAAATCGCGGCGGTAGGAGCCCACCGGGTTGGTCTCGTGCCGGATCAGCGGGCGGTTCGCCGGGAAGGGATAGCGCCAGTTGTTGTAGCGCGCCTGACCGTATCCTTCGGCCTGCCAGTCCGCAGGCACCTTGATCGATTTCCATCCCGAGACATCGAACCCCGGTTGTTCGAAGCCCGTAGGCAGCTTGTCCGCATTCGGAGAGAAAGAGAACTTCCACAGCCCGTTGAGCGACTGGAACCGTTCGGACCGGGTGCGGTCGCCTTCCAGCGCCTTCGCCCTGCTTTCAAAAGGAAAGCCCGTCGCCCGGGCAGGCAGCTTGCCGACAGCGAATACGGCCGGATTTTCCCAGTCGGGGCGCGATGAATCGATCTGAACCGGCTGCACCTGCGGCGCATCCGCCATCGCCGCCGTGGCCAGCGCGATAGCTCCGGCCGCCGCCATCCCTCTCCAAATCCGCCGCATCTTCTTCCCCGTTGTTCTTTGCCGGCAGGCGGCAAGCCGATGTTCCAGTTGCGAGCCCAATCCGCCCCGCCCCCGGCAAAGACCGGCCTTGGCCGCCCCACTGCAGAAGCATCGCACCAAAAGTTAATTTGTCAGACTATATGAAGACGAGCCGCTACGTTCAACAACGTTCTGCCGATGCACACCCGGCTCCCGCCATGTCCCGATCGCCACGGACGGAAGGCCGGCAAGCTCCTCGCAGCGCCTGAGACTGGAATTGAACAGTCGTTTAGATTTTTTCATACCGTTGGGCACGGCATCGCCTCGGCGTATCTTCACCGTGCCAAACCCTCCAATTTTCCTTTGAAATTTCCGATTTATAGAAATTGAACGCTTGAACAATTTCGTTCCAGCGCTAAGGAACACCCCGGCTCCTTCGAGCAAGCCCCGTCATCGGCACGATCCTGTCGGGCACCACACGGCTGGAACTGCCGGGTCACGAACGCGCACCGCGTTCACGCGCCGCCTTGCGCGCCAATATCCGGCCCGATTCACCGTCAGCGCGCACCCGCGCGCGCATCAAAATTGGCAATTCTGCCGCAACGCATGAGGGATACGATGCGCTCCAAAGCCTTTTTGAACGCCAGCCTGCTGGCGCTAACGTCCGTGCTGGCCACCCCCGCCTTCGCCGCAGCGGACGATGCCGCCGCCAGCACCGGCGCACCGGCGGACAAGGAACCCGCCCGCAACGAAATCATCGTGCTCGGCACAGGCCAGACTCGTCAGGTCCAGGGACTCTCCGCTGAGGATATTGCCGTTGCCACCCCCGGCACCAGCCCGCTCAAGGTGCTCGACAAACTGCCGAGCGTGAACTTCCAGTCGGCCACCCCGTTCGGCTCCAACGAATGGTCGACCCGCATCTCGGTGCGCGGTTTCACGCAGAACCAGCTTGGCTTCACGCTCGACGGCGTGCCGCTGGGCGATATGAGCTACGCCAACTTCAACGGCCTGCATATCAGCCGCGCCATCGCCTCCGACAACATTGCCAGCACCGAGCTCTCGCAGGGCGCCGGTGCGCTCTCAACGCCCTCCAGCTCGAACCTGGGCGGCACGATCGCCTTCCGCAGCATCGATCCCGGTTACGACATGGGCCTGACGACATCGGCCACTTACGGCAGCAACGATGCCTGGCGCGTGTTCGGACGCTTCGAAACCGGCGATCTGGGCGGCGGCGTGCGCGCCTATATCTCAGGCGACTATGCCGATACACCCAAGTGGAAAGGTAAGGGTTCGCAGGAAGCCTGGCACATCAACTCCAAGCTCGTTGCCCCGATGGGAACGCGCGGCGAACTGAAGGCCTTCGTCAACTATTCCTATCTTGCCGACAGCGATTACGTCGACATGTGGCCGAGCCTGCTGGAGCGCAAAGGCTACAACTGGGACTACCTGCGCTACGATTTCAAAACGGCCAATGAAGTCGCCACCAACCTGCAGAACGGCACATACGTTGCCGGCTACGACGGCTACGGCACGCTGACCGGCGACGACGCCTATTACGACGGTTACGGCATCCGCAAGGATCTGCTGATCGGCCTCAGCGTCGATTACGACATCACCGACGACCTGCATGTGCGCGTGGCGCCCTACTACCACAACAACCGCGGCGTCGGCACGTGGTGGACGCCCTATGTCCCCACGCCGGGCGGCGCCAGCGTCTCGGTGCGCGGCACCGAATACTGGATCGACCGCATGGGCGTGACGGGCAGCCTGGCCTACGGCCTGTTCCAGGGCAACACACTGGAAGCGGGCGGCTGGTTCGAGATCAACGAATACAACCAGGCCCGCGACTACTTCGGGCTGGAAGACAACGACACCTCCAGCATCGGCGCGCACGAGTTCCCCTCGAACCCGTTCGCCTACGACTATTTCTACAAGTTCGATATCGACACCTACCAGTACTATGTGCAGGACACCTGGGAACTGACCGATACCTTCAAGGTTTCCGGCGGCTGGAAGGGCATCCAGGTCAATATCGATTCCCGGTACGATCCCTCCCGCACTTCGGACAGCTGGGCGACCCAGGGCTCGCTGACGGCCAAGGACATGTTCCTGCCGCAGGTTGGCGTGAACTACCGCCCGATCGAAGAAGCCGAACTGTTCGCCAGCTATGCCGAAAACATGCGCGCGTTCACGACAACGCCCTTCATCACTTCTCCCGCGCAGTTCGCAACGCTGCAGGAAAACGGCCTCAAGCCGGAAACGTCCAAGACGATCGAAGGCGGCGTGCGCTTCCACCTGCCCAGCTTCGAAGGCTCGGTGGCCGGCTATCATGTAAAGTTCGACAACCGCCTTTTCGCGGTATCGCCGTGCACGGCGATACAGAGCTGCGCAGCCGTGCTGAACAACGTAGGCTCGGTGACGACCAACGGCGTCGAAGTGACTGGCGAATACCGGTTTACCCCGGCCCTGTCGCTGTACGCATCCTATGCCTACACCGACGCCCAGTATGACGATGACGTGCTCAACGGCGCTGGCGAAACCGTTGTCGCCTCGGCGGACAAATCGGTCGTCGATCAGCCCAAGCACATGATCAACGGCGAGATATCCTACGACGATGGCACTTTCATCGGCCGCGCCCACGTCAATTACCAGAGCAAGCGCTACGCCACGTTCGAGAACGACCTCTCGTTCGCGGGCCGCGCCATTGTCGATCTGACAGTGGGCTATCGCCTGCATTCCGGCAACGCGCTGGACGGCACCGAGATCCAGCTCAACGTCACCAACGTGACCGGCAAGAAATATGTTTCGACCATCGGCCAGACTGGCGGCTACCTCACCAGCTATTCACCGGGGGACTACCAGTACTTCCTGGTCGGCGCGCCGCGCCAGTGGTTCGTCACGATCAAGAAATCGTTCTGATCACACCGCCACGGCCAAGACGTAACCGGAAAGGGGGCGAGCCGCAGGCCGCCCCCTTTTTCGTGCGCAGCGCCTCGGCACGGATGCCGAAGATGATGCCCTGTTCCATGCCGGTAACTTGTGCCTTTCCCGCTTGCATAAGGGTTCAAGGTCTGGCTACGTGCAAATTCAAGTTCACTTTAAGTCAAGAGCAGAATGGACATCTCCGAAGTCGCCAGACGCTCCGGCCTTCCGGCATCGACACTCCGTTTCTATGAGGAAAAGGGGCTGATCGCCTCAATCGGGCGCCGGGGGGTGCGAAGGATATTCGATCCCGGGATTCTCCAGCGCCTGGCCTTGATCGCGCTGGGCCGGCAGGCCGGATTCTCGCTCGACGAGATTGCGGGGATGTTTGACACGGACGGCCGCCCGGCGATCGACCGGGATCAATTGTCCGCAAAGGCCGATGAGCTGGACCGCGTTATCCAAAGGCTGTCCGCAATGCGCGACGGCTTGAGGCATGCGGCGGCCTGCCCGGCGCCCAGCCACATGGAGTGTCCTTCCTTCCAGAAGATGCTCGCCTCTGCCAGCACGGCTCCCAGAATCAGCGTTCAGGGCGTCCTGGACAAAACCTGAGCAAGGGCGGCGAGGGCGTCCTTGAGGAAGCGCGCCCCCGCTCAGGCCCGCTCAAGCCTTGTCTTCGCTGTCCTCACGGGCTTCCGGGGTATCGCCATCCTTGCCTTCCCCGCCATCCTTTTCCCCGTCACCGGCTTCCTCGCCGGAAGCAGGACCGGTCTCGCTCAAACGGCCTAGGATGTCCTGCCCGGTCGTGACACCGGCCAGTTCACCATCACGCATGAGGAGGACCGGATTGTCGGTCTGCGCGGCAATCCGCATGAGCGTGCGCACCGGGGTATCCGCAGAGACTTGCGCGAAGCCCTCCGGATATTCTTCCTGCGTATCGGGTTCCTCGATCTCGTTGACCTCATGCCACTCGTCCTCGAACGAGACCCGGCCGTCTTCGAACCGGTAACGCCCGGCTTCGTCGAGAAGGATGGCGCCATCCTCTTCCGACAAGTCCTCCACCGGCTGCATCACGGCATCGCCGGTCATCACGTGCAGCGGGTTCATGTGCTCCAGGAAGCTCACGACATAGGGCGTTGCGGGGTTGTTCAAGATATCCTGACGGCTGCCGCTCTGGACAATACGGCCGCCTTCCAGCAGCGTGATCTGGTCCCCCAGCTTGAACGCCTCGTCCAGATCGTGGCTGACGAACAGAATGGTCTTGTGCACCGCGCGCTGCAGTTCGAGCAGATCATCCTGCAGCTTGGCGCGGATCAGCGGATCGAGCGCGGAAAACGGCTCGTCCATCAGCAGGATGTCGGCATCGGTGGCAAAGGCGCGGGCCAGCCCCACACGCTGCTGCATCCCGCCCGACAGTTCGCTGGCATAGCTGTCCGCCCAGTCCTGCAGGCCGACAAGCTCCAGTTGCTCTTCCACTTTCGCGTCGATCGCGGCCTTGCTTTCACCGCGCAGTTCAAGGCCCAGCGCCACGTTCTCGCGAACCGTGCGCCAGGGCAGCAGCGCAAACTGCTGGAAGACCATGGCCACGCGGTGGCGGCGGATATCGCGCAGCACTTTCGTGTCGCCGCTGGCGATGTCCTGCGCGCCATCCTCGCCATAGACGAGCACTTGGCCGCGCGTCACTTCGTTGAGGCCGTTCGCCGCGCGCAGCAGCGTCGACTTGCCCGAACCGGACAAGCCCATCAGCACCGAGATATGCCCGCGCTCGACCGCCAGACTGGCGTTGTGCACACCCAGAACGACGCCGGTTTCGTCACTGATTTCCGAGCGTTCCTTGCCTTGCCCGGCCAGCTCCATCGCCCGGTCGAGCGCGGCCTGCCGCTTGCGCCCGCTTCCCGGGGCGAAGAAAATGTCGACGTCGCGAAATTCTATCGCCGTTCCCATCAGACGTCTCCCTTGGTTTCGCGCCGGGTTACGCGATCGAGAATGATCGCCAGCAGCACGATGGCAAAGCCCGCTTCGAAGCCCATGCCCACTTGCACGGTGTTGAGCGCACGCACCACCGGCACACCCAGGCCGCCCGCGCCGACCAGCGCGGCGATAACGACCATCGATAGGCTGAGCATGATGCACTGCGTAACGCCCGCCAGAATCGATCCGGCGGCGGCCGGCAGCTCGATCTTGAAAAGGAGCTGACGCCGGGTGGCCCCAAAGCTCTCCCCCGCCTCGATCAGCGGACGCGGCACCGAGGCGATGCCCAGCTGGGTCAGCCTGATCGGCGCGGGAAGCGAAAAGATGATCGTCGAGATCAGGCCCGGCACAATGCCCAGACCGAAAATGACCAGCGTCGGGATCAGGTAGACGAACGTCGGCAGGGTCTGCATCAGGTCGAGAACCGAGCGCAAATATTCGTAAGCGCGCGGCCGGTGTCCGGCCCAGATGCCAATCGGCACACCGATCACCGTGGACGTGGCCGCGGCGAAAACGACCAGCGCCAGCGTCTCGATCGTCGCGACCCAATAGCCCTGGTTGAGGATGAACAGCAGCGCCAGCGGCACAAACAGCGTCAGTCCCTTCGACTTGCGCAGGAACCACGTCAGCACCGTGGCCAGTGCGATGAACACCAGCGGCGGCACGGCATTCATCGCCGAAGTCAGGGCCTTCACGCTGACGCTGACCGCCCGGGCGACAAGGTCCAGAACCGCGCCGTGCGCCTTGGTCCACTCGACGGCGTCGGTCATCGCCGCGCCGACCGGGATCTTGTAGCGGGTGATCAAATTGCCACCCGCCGAAGGGGCAAGTCCCGCGCTCAGAGTCTCGTGCGCCGGCGCGCCGTCGAACGTGGTCACGCCCTTCAGCCAGGCCTTGAGACGCTCCGGATGCTTGGCCATCCACTCTTCCGCCGCCTGCTCGGCATTGCCGCTGGCGGTGACGCCCGCCATCAGCGCGTTCTCATCCTCAACCTTGAATTCCAGGTTGTGCAGGAGGCGTCCGACGTTCGGGCATTCTTTTAGGTAGCCCCGGCGCACGACCGTGTTCACCGTCGCCCCGCCATAGTTCGGTCCGAACGTATCGTCTCCGCCCGAGAGGTAGCGCATGTCGAAGCGGTCGTTCATCGGGTGCGGCTGCCAGCCAAGGAAGACGATCGGGCGCTGCTCGCGCACGGCCCGCTCGACTTGGGCAAGCATGCCCTGCTCGCTGCTTTCGACAAGCGTGAAATTGCCAAGATCGAAACGGTTATCGGCAATCATTTCGAGAATGTAGCCATTGCCGTCGTTGCCCGGTTCGATGCCGTAGATCTTGTGATCGAGCTGATCGCCGAACTTCGCGATATCGGAGAAATCGTGCAGCCCCTCGTCATAGAGGTAGCGCGGAACCGCCAGCGTATAGCGAGCGTCGGCAAGGTTCACGCGCACCCGCTCTATGGAACCGTTCTCGATATAGCTCTTGATCTGGCTGTTCTGCATCGGCAGCCAGTTGCCCAGGAACACATCGACGTCCTTGCGCGCGAGCCCGTTGAACGTCACCGGCAGCGAGAGCACCCGCGTCTGCGGCTGATAGCCCAGTCCGCTAAGCAAGCGGGACAGCACGCCCGTGGTGGCCGTGACGTCGGTCCAGCCGACATCGGCCAGGCGCACTGCCCGGCACGACGGTGGATCACCCGCCGCATGGGAGGCGGGAACGGCGATAACGAAGCCGATAAACAGGCACAGGGCCGAGAAAAATCGCGTTGCCAAACGGCGCATAGATTTCCTTTGTTCGCGTAATGCCACTGCGTATAACGCTATTGAAGGCCTGTTCAACCGCAGAAAGCCAACAAACTCCATCAACCCTTGCAAGGCAACGGGCGAAAGGCTAGCTGCGAACACCAGTTATTGAATGATCATTCAGGATAAGATCATGGCGACAAGTTCGGCTACAACTAAGTCCCCGTCAAGGCATGATGCCCGTTCGCGCCAATTGATCGAGATGACCATCGACAGTTTGGCCGAAACCGGCTTCTCCGGCACGACCCTGGCCGAGATCGCCGGGCGCGCCGGAGTCTCGCCCGGCCTTGTCGCGCATTACTTCAAGGACAAGAACGGCCTTCTGGAGACGGCGTTCCGCGCACTCGCCTTCCGGCATGGTGAAGCGGTGCGGATGCGCATGGTCGCGGCGGACACGCCGCGCGCAAGAGTGCAGGCGGTGATCGACGCCAGCCTCTCCCGCCAGGAGATCGACGCGCGCACCAGCACCGTTTGGCTCGCATTCTGGGGGCAGGCGCTGCAGCACCCCCGCCTCGGCCGCATTCAGCGCGCGTACCAGCGCCGCATGATCTCGAACCTCAGCCATGCGCTGCGTGCCATGGAAACGCCCGAGGAAGCCCGCAAGACCGCGGCCATGGTCGCGGCCATGATCGACGGGGTCTGGCTGCGCGGCGCCTTGTCCGGCTGGAGTGAGATCGATCCCGAAGCCGCCCGCGAGATGCTGACTTTCGTCGTTGACGATTCTCTCGCGCGCAATGCTCTTCCCCCGCAAACCGCCCCGGCCCGCGTGCGCCCGGTCAATCCGGCCACCGGTGAGACGATTGCCGATATTGCCGTAACCACGCCGGACGAAATTGGCGCCATGGTGGAAAAGGCCAGAACCGGTCAGGCCGAATGGGCGGCCATGAGCGGAACCGAGCGTGGCCGGGTACTGCGGCGGACCAGCGACATCCTGCGCAGCCGCAACGACAGCCTTGCCGAAATCGAGACGCGCAACACCGGCAAGCCAGTAATGGAAACCAAGGCGGTCGATATCATTTCCGGCGCGGATTGCCTTGAATACTACGGCGGAATCGCCTCCACCGTTGCCGGGCAGTTCCTCGATCTGGGCGCAGCGGCCTTCGGCTATACCCGCCGTGAGCCGCTGGGCGTGTGCGCGGGGATCGGCGCCTGGAATTATCCGATGCAGATCGCCTGCTGGAAAGCGGCCCCGGCGCTGGCCTGCGGCAATGCGCTGATCTTCAAGCCCGCCGAACAGACACCGATGACGGCGATGGAACTGGAAAGCATCTTCCGCGAGGCCGGTCTTCCCGAAGGCGTGTTCCAGGTGGCGCAAGGCTATGGCGAAACCGGGCGCGCGCTGATTGCGCATCCCGGCATCGCCAAAGTCTCACTCACCGGCTCGGTGCCCACAGGCCGCCTGGTCATGGGCGAGGCCGCGAAGGGCCTGAAGCCCGCGACGCTCGAACTGGGCGGCAAGTCGCCGCTGATCGTGTTCGAGGACGCCGATCTCGACAACGCGGTGAGCGGCGCGATGATGGCGAACTTCTATTCGACCGGACAGGTCTGTTCGAACGGCACCCGCGTGTTCGTGCACCGTTCGGTCCTCAAGGGTTTTCTCGACCGCCTGACCGCGCGCACGAAAGCGCTGCGCATCGGCGATCCGTTCCACCCGGAAACGCAGATCGGCCCGCTTGTCAGCGCCACGCAGCTCGATCTCGTACTCGGCCATATCCGCCGCGCCCGGCGCGAGGGCGTAAAGCTGATCCTGGGCGGCGAACGCCTGACGGGGGGCGAGTACGACCGTGGCTTCTACGTCGAGCCCACGATCTTCCAGGCAGACAGCGACAGCGCCGCGATCGTGCGCGACGAGGTGTTTGGCCCGGTCATGCTGGTGTTGCCGTTCGACAGCGAAGAGGAAGTCATCGCCCGGGCCAACAACACCGAGTTCGGGCTGGCCGCGGGTGTCTTCACCAATGACCTCATGCGCGCGCACAATGTGGTGGCCGCACTGCAGGCAGGCACCTGCTGGATCAACGACTACAACATCACGCCGATCGAGCTGCCCTTCGGCGGCTACAAGGCCTCCGGGCTCGGGCGCGAGAACGGCCTCGCCGCGATCGAGCACTACACCCAGATCAAGAGCGTCTACGTCGCCAAGGGCGATGTCGATGCGCCGTACTGATCGTTCCCTTCCATCACACTGACACACGGACCTTTCAGAGAAGACTTCATGGACGCGCAATTCGACTACATCATCGTCGGGGCAGGCTCCGCAGGCTGTGTCCTGGCGGACCGGCTGAGCGCGGACGGCACCTGCAGCGTGCTGGTGCTGGAATTCGGCGGCTCGGACCGTTCGGTGCTGATCCAGATGCCCAGCGCGCTGTCCTATCCGATGAACATGAAGAAGTACGACTGGCGCTATTACTCCGAACCGGAAGAGCACCTTGGCGGGCGGCGCATGCACACCCCGCGCGGCAAGGTTCTGGGCGGATCGTCCTCGATCAACGGCATGGTCTATGTGCGCGGCAATCCCATGGATTTCGAACGCTGGCAGGATCTGGGCGCCGAGGGTTGGGACTATGCTCACGTGCTGCCCTACTTCCGGCGCGCCGAAACGCGGGCGGAAGGCGGCGATGCCTATCGCGGCGGGAACGGCCCGCTGCACACGCAATACGGCAAGCTCCGGAACCCGCTCTATTCCAAGTTCGCCGAAGCCGCGCAGCAGGCCGGATATCCCTTCACCCCGGACTATAACGGCGCGCAGCAGGAAGGCTTCGGGCGGATGGACATGACTGTCCACAATGGCCGCCGCTGGAGCACCGCCAACGCCTATCTCAAGCCCGCGATGAAGCGGAAGAACCTGCACGTCGAAACCCACGCACTGGCCGAACGCATGCTGTTTGAAGGGCGCCGCGCCACCGGCGTGCGCTATGAGAAGGGAGGCCAGGTTCGCGAAGCGCGCGCCCTGCGTGAAGTGATCGTCGCCAGCGGCCCGATCAATTCGCCCATGCTGCTCAAACGCTCGGGCATCGGCCCCGCTGCGGAACTGGCCGCGCTCGGCATCGAGGTGCTGCACGATCTGCCGGGCGTGGGCGAAAACCTGCAGGACCATCTTGAATTCTATTTCCAGATGGAATGCACGCAGCCGGTCACGCTGTTCTCCTCGATGGGCCTGCTGGCCAAAGCCCGTATCGGCGCGCAGTGGCTCACCCTGAAAGAAGGTCTGGGGGCAACGAACCACTTCGAAAGCGGCGGCTTCATCCGTTCACGCCCCGGCGTGGCCTATCCCGATATCCAATACCACTTCCTGCCGCTGGCGGTCTCCTACGACGGCTCATCGATGGCGGACCGGCATGGCTTCCAGGCCCATGTTGGCCCGATGCGCTCAAAAAGCCGGGGCCATGTCACGCTGCGCTCGGCAGACCCGCACGAGGCGCCGAAAATCCGCTTCAACTACATGAGCCATCCAGACGACTGGGTGGAAATGCGCGCCTGCGTGCGCCTGACCCGCGAGATCTTCGCGCAGGAGGCCCTGGCCCCCTATTCCGGCCGGGAAATGCAGCCGGGCGCAGACGTAACCACCGACGAGCAGATCGATGCTTTCGTGCGCGAGGCGGTGGAAAGCGCCTATCACCCTTCCTGCACCTGCAAGATGGGCGCGGCGGACGATCCCATGGCCGTGCTGGACCCGCACCTGCGCGTGCGCGGCGTGGAGGGGCTGCGGGTGATCGACAGTTCGGCCATGCCCGCGATCACCACCGGCAATCTCAACGCGCCCACCATCATGCTGGCCGAAAAAGGCGCCGATCACGTTCTGGGCAAGGATACCCTCACGCCGGACAGGGCCCCGTTCACGCGGAGCGAAAACTGGGAAACCGCGCAACGCTGAACAGGCGGCGCGGCTTCCGCATGCCTCCTAGGCTCAGGAAAGCACGGCCTTCAGACGCTTCATGCCATTTCCAGCGCAGGGTCCGAACGGCTTGCCCTCCCGGTTTCGGCATGCCCTGCAAACCGGCGGCGCAGCGCGGCCCCTTCCTGGGCAACGTGCAGGTCATACCAGTGATCGTTTGCGGCAACCGGGATGGTCAGAGACCTTTGCTCACCGGAGGCCAGCGTCAGGCTTACCGGCTCGATCTCGCCATAGACCGGCGCTGTAATCGCGAAAGTCTCAGCGCTCCCGCTCATATTGACGATCGAAAGGCGAAGGATATCGGGATCGCTTTCATCCAGCACGATCACCGGCGTGCGCAGGCTTTCCTTGCCTGCATCGCCTGCCAGTTCCCGCAGCCAGCCATTCGGCCCGTGGACCGACAGATCGTATGCACCATCGAGAGGCAGTCCTGGCAGAACGTCCGAAACTTCCTTGCCCGGCTCCAGCGTATAGGACCACGGCCCCGGCGCGCCGCTGCCGTGGGCATAGACCTGATAGACAACGCCTGCCATGCCGCCATTGGCAAAGGTCAGTTCCAGCCCGGCATCGCCGCGGCGCGCGCTGACGTTCAGGCGGTAGGGCAAGGGCCGCGCCGGGCGGCGGCCCGGCTCCTGCCGCGGCACGGCCTGCGCTGCGGGAACTTCTGGCAGCGGCAGCGCGGCGACAGCCATGATCCGCGCAAGGTAATCATCCGTTGCCGGCAGAGCATGGAGTGCCGATCCATCCGGATCGCTGAAATCGAACAGGCTGGTGAGATCGCCCGTCACGGCACGGCGCCAGGGCGTGATATTGGGCTCCATCACCCCGAACCGCCGTTCCAGGAAGCGGATGACCGAAGTATGGTCATGAACCTGCGAATTGACCCAGCCCCCGCGCGACCAGGGTGAAATGGCCAGCAGCGGCACACGGATGCCGAGCCCCACCGACTGGCCGTCATAGACCTCCCCGCGCGTATCGGCAGTGCTCAGTCCCATGGCGGGGGCAGTCGCCGGAATCGGCCCCGGCATATGATCGAAAAAGCCGTCATTCTCGTCATAGTTGATGATCAGCGCGGTCTTGGCCCAGACTTCCGGATTGGAAACCAGCGCATCCAGCACGCGCGAGGTCATATCCTCGCCGAACGCGGGCGGCGCTTCGGGATGCTCGCAGAATTTGGTCGGCGTGACGATCCAGGACACTTGCGGCAGGCGATCCGCCTGCACATCGGCCTTCAGGGCATCAACGAGATACTGTCCCGTCGTCTCTGCCGCGTTTTCCTTCGTGGAGCCTGGCACCATCGCCCTGCCCCGGCGGTAGAGGCCGGATGCGGGATCGAGGCCGCGGAACTGCTCGAAATAGGCCAGCGAATTGCAGCCGAAGTTGTCGAACTCCTGATAGACTTTCCAGTCCACCCCGGCTTTTCCCAGCCGCTCGGCATAAGTCGTCCAGCGCGCGGCACCCGCCCAGTCCGGCTTGTCCAGACTGGCATCGCCGGTCCAGTTGCCATCGTCCTCGTTATGCACCGCATGGCGGCGCATATCGCCCACGGCCATGCCGCTGGTGCCCGTGAACAGGTACATGCGGTTGGGGTTGGTTGGGCCGTGGAGCGAGCAGTAATAGGCATCGCACACGGTGAAGGCATCGGCGAGCGCATGATAGAAGGGCACGTCCTCGCGCGTGAAATAGCCCATGGTCATCGCGGTCTTGTGCTTGATCCACACATCGTAACCGGCCCACTCGGCCGCATCGCCCTTCCAGCTGTGGTCGAGGCTCTTGAGAAGCTGGCCGCTCGTGGTTTTGGCATTCATGCGAAACGGCAGGACCTCCCCGCCTGCCGGATCGGGCTGGTGAAACACCGTCTTGCCCGGCCCCAGCCGCAGCGGACGCGGATCGGCAAAACCGCGCACGCCGGGCAGCGTCCCGAAATAATGATCGAAAGACCGGTTCTCCTGCATCAGGATAACGACATGCTCGACGTCGTGAAGCGTGCCTGTCCGCCGGTTCGCGGGCTGCGCCAGGGCCTTGGCGATCGGCGCAGGCACGGCCCCCGCCGCCGCAAGGGATGCCAGCCGCTGCATGAAAAGGCGGCGATCGATCATCAGATTCCTCCATCTGCGAGGAATCTTGAATAGCAATTCACATCGTCGCCCACAAGGCTGCCGCCGCAGGTCAGCCCGCTGCGGAAATTTAATCAAATATATGTTTTTGCATTGATTATTTTTTGAACAAACATTCAAATATGTAATCTTGCGGCAATATATGCACCGCCTCCAAACAACCCGGCACGTTCGGAGAGCAAGCTTTACTCCTCCCGCTCGCCCTCCAAGGCGGCATTCGGCCACCATGTAAGCGTGTGCTCGTCGTGGGCCGTAGTCCAGACGCCTGAAGGGGTGTACCGCAAGGCACCGCTGCCAGCCGCTTCGCCGAAACGTGCCTCGACCGCATCGGTTTCGGGATCGATCACCGCGAAGACCTGATCGTCGGTCGTGCGCAGCCAGACTTTGCCGTCACCGGTGTCGATGTCTCCCCATTTGAGGTTGTCGCCGACTTTGATGCGGCTCACCACTTCACCGCTTTCGGGGGCGATCCGGGCGACCGTGCCGTCGCCCTGTTCCTGTACCCAAACCGCACCCGCACCGGCGGCGAGGAAGCCCGGCTGCTTGCCCAGCGGCGTCTTGCTGGTCACGGCATTGGTCTCGGGATCGATGCGCTGCAGGGTCTGCTCCGAGGCACTGACGGCCCAGAGCGAGCCGAACCCGAAGGCGAGATACCAGGTGCCCGGATCGGCCTTGATCGTGGCCGTCACGGCGTTGGTGTCGGGATCGATGCGGGAGATCTGGCCCGCATTGTCGCTGGCGATCCAGATCGATCCGGCGCCGGCCACGACATTGAGTTCGCCCATGGGGCTGGCGATCCCGGTTTTGATCGTGGCCGTAACTTTGGCCTTACCCATGTCGATGCGGTTGATCGCGCCGTCCGCGCAGTTCGCGGCCCAGAGCGCGCCATAAGCGATCGCCATCGTGCCGCAGGGGCGGGCGAGAGGCACTTCGGCCAGCTTGCCTGCCCTTGACCAGCGCTCGATCCGGCCCTTGTTCGTGGTCCAGACCGTATCGCCATCGACGGCGAGGAAGTCCGCGAAGCCGGGCACCTTGATGACCTGCTCGCCTTCCGCCAGCGCCGGCGGTGCGATTGCAGCAAGGCCTGCCGTGGCCATGAGAAACATTAGCTTGAGCCTGTTCATCTTTTCCCCCTTCGGTCTTGCTGCGATCCGGCGCTGTTTCAGGCCAGTTGCGCGATGTAGTTGCGCCAGCCGCCCAGCGCGGTGATGTCCTCGGCGCCCACGGTCGCGCGCGGTTCCGACACGAACCCTTTGACGCTGGTCCCATCGGCCAGCGTGACGGTGCCGATGGCGAGCGGCGCGGGCACTTCGGCAACGAAGCTGCCGAATTCGGCCACGCCCAGTTCGTAGACTTCGACCGGAATCCCGGCGCCGTCCTCGCTGTGGACGAGCGCGGGCTTGGGCGGCGTGCTCTCCGCCATGGCATAGAGCCGGTAAGTCGGCGCGGTATCGAAAGCGCCCACGAACTTCGCATCGCGCGAGGTGAGCTGCCAGTGGAGCGGCATGTCCTTCAGGTGAGCGCCGACGACGGCGAGTTTTACAGTCTGCATATGTCCCTCAAAGTCGAGTGATGGCGGAGGCGGAAGGTCCGCAGCGGCAAGGTAGGCATCGACTGCGTCCAGCAGCGCGCGGTCGGTATCGGCCGGGCCGATCAGGGTTATGCCGAACCCGGTGGCGTTCGTGCGAATGCCCGCGGGCACGGCCAGCGCGGCCATGTCCAGCAGGTTCACGAAATTGGTATAGGCGCCAAGGTTGCTGTTGAGCGCGACCGGCGCGGCGAGCATTTCCATCACCCGGTACGTCGTGCCGGTGGTGGGGAAGGCCATCATGTCGATGTTCGCCCAGAGCGTATCCGCATGGCGCTTGAGCTCGGCGAGGCGGTAGATGCCGTTGAACAGATCGACGGCCGTCATCGGCAGGCCCTGCTCCACGACTTCGCGAACGGTCGGGTCCACCGCGTAGGGATTGTTGGCGAGGATATCGGCCATGGCGGCAGTGCGTTCGGCCACCCAGGGGCCGCCGTAGAGCAGCAGCGCGGCTTCCTGCAGCGGGGCGTAGTCGATCTCGACCACTTCGCCCAGCAGGCCGAGCTTCTCCAGCGCGCGGTCGTAGAAGTATTCGGATTCGGCATCGCCGAAGAAATTGCGCTGATCGCGGCGCGGCACGCCGATGGTCCGGGTCTGGCGCGGCTGATCGGCCAGCGGCCTGGAGAACGGATCGGCCGGATCGAAGCCCGCGATCACGTCATCGACCAGCCGGGCATCGGCGGTATCGCCGGTGAAGACGGTGATGCAGTCGAGCGTGCGGCAGGCGGGCACGAGACCGCGCGTGCTCCACCGGCCCTTGCTGGGCTTGAACCCGATCAGGTGGTTGAAAGCGGCGGGCACGCGGCCCGATCCCGCCGTGTCGGTCCCCAGCGCGAAAGGCACCAGCCCGGCCGCCACCGCCACCGACGAACCCGAACTGGACCCGCCGCTGACGTAGCTCAGGTTATAGGCATTGCGCGGAATGCCGTAAGGGCTGCGCGAACCGTTCAGCCCGGTGGCGAACTGGTCGAGATTGGTCTTGCCGAGACACAGCGCCCCGGCCGCCTCCAGCCGTTCGATTACGCCCGCGGAAGCTTCCGGACTGTAAGCGAACGAGGGGCAGGCCGCCGTGGTCTTGAAGCCCGCCACATCGATATTGTCCTTCGCCGCGTAAGGCACACCGGCGAGCGGCAGGCTCTCCCCGGCGGCCACGCGGGCATCGACCGCGCGGGCGGCGGCGAGGAACTGCTCCCGCTCCGCGCGGCTGATCCAGATCTGCGGCTGGATGGCGTCGTAAGCCTCGGCGCGCGCCAGCGTTTCCTCGGCCACCGCGAGGGCGCTTGTCCGTCCGGCGTTGACGTCTGCGGCGATGGCGGCCGCGCTGCGGCGGTCGAGCGCCGTCATGCGCGCCTCGTGAGGGCCAGCATCGGGGAGCCGGGTTGCAATGACTTTCCTTCCTGCATGTAGAGCGCCGAAACGGTTCCGCTGCCGGGGCTTTCCACCGGCGATTCCATCTTCATCGCCTCGATCACCGCGATCCTGTCTCCCGCCGTGACTTCGTCTCCCGCCGCCACGAGCAGTTTCGCCACGACGCCGCCGTAAGGCGCTTCTACGAGATCGGCGCCGTCCGGCACGTCCACGGCACCGGGCGCGCTGTCTTCGGGCGCTTCGGTTTCGGTGACGCGGTCGAACTCGCCACGGCGCTGCCATTCGGCGCGTTCCTCATCGAAAGCCGCTTGCCGCCGGTCCTGAAATTCGGCGATCGACTGCGCGTTTTCGGCGAGGAAAGCGCGGTAGTCGGAGAGGCGGAATTCGGAAGGCTCGATCCGGATCGAACGGCGCCCGTTGGGAAAATCGCGACGCCATTCGGTCAGCTCTTCGGGGCTGACCGGGTAGAAGCGGATCTGGTCGAAGAAGCGCAGCAGCCAGGGCTTGCCTTCCACGAAAGCATCGGTCTGGCGGTAGGTGTTCCACACCTGGATCGTGCGGCCGAAGAGCTGATAGCCGCCCGGCCCCTCCATCCCGTAGATGCACATGTACGCGCCGCCGATGCCCACGACATTGGGTGGCGTCCATGTCCGCGCCGGGTTGTATTTCGTGGTGACGAGCCGGTGGCGGGGATCTACCGGGGTGGCGACCGGCGCCCCCAGATAGACATCGCCAAGGCCGAGCACGAGGTAGTTCGCCTCGAAGATCATGGCCTCCACTGCATCGGCATCGGGCAGCCCGTTGACGCGGCGGATGAATTCGATGTTGTCCGGGCACCAGGGCGCATCGTCGCGCACCACGTTCATGTATTTCCGGATCGTCTCGATCGTTGCCGGATCGCGCCAGCTCAGCGGGAGATGGACGATGCGCGAGGGGATCGAGAAATCCTCAAGGTCTCCCAGCCGCTCTTCGGCTTCCATCAGCATGGCGAGCGCCGCGCGCTGGTCCATCACCGCGCCATCGAAATGGAGCTGGAGCGAGCGAATGCCGGGCACGATATCGACGATGCCGGGCGGCGCGAGCCGTTCCAGCTCGCGCATCAGCGCATGGGCGCGGATGCGCAGCTCGATGTCGAGCACGATATCGCCGTATTCGACGAGGATGTTGCGGTCGCCCTGCTGCCGGTAGACGGTACGCGGATTGCCCGGCCCTTCGGGTATCTCGGCCAGAATCGGCGTGAGCGTTTCCACCGGGCGCGCGGGCGCAGGCACGGGCGCCGTGCCCGTTGCCAGGAATGCGCGCTGCGCGGCATCCGCTTCGGCCGCATCCTCCATCGTCACCGGGGCAAAGCGGATTGTGTCGCCCGGAGTGAGTTGGCCGATCTTCCAGCGGTCGGCCGCGATGATCACGAAAGGGCAGACGAACCCGCCGAGCGAGGGGCCGTCCGGGCCGAGGATGATCGGCATGTCCCCGGTGAAGTCCACCGCGCCAATGGCATAGGCATTGTCGTGGATGTTGGAGGGGTGCAGCCCGGCTTCGCCTCCGTCGGTCCGCGCCCATTGCGGCTTGGGGCCGATCAGGCGCACGCCGGTGCGGTTGCTGTTGTAATGCACCTGCCATTCGGCATCGACGATCATCGCGATGTCATCGCCGGTGAAGAAATCCGGCGCCCCGTGCGGGCCGTAGAGCACGCGCAGGGTCCATTCGTGCGAAACGCCGGGCAGCGCGGGCAGGCTGAGCGGCGTGCCGGTGTCCTGCCCGGCGAGATGCAGCGTGTCGCCCGCGAGCAGCCGCCGCGCCGCGATCCCGCCGAACTGGCCCAGCTCGAAGGTGCTGCAACTGCCCAGATAAGGCGCAACGTCGAGCCCGCCCGCAAAGAGGATATAGCCGCGCATACCGCCGCCGGTGGAACGGCCAAGCGCCAGCGTCTGCCCTGCCTTCACGTCCAGCGGCACACCGCGGGCCACCGGGGTGCCGTCCAGCGCTGCGCCGAAATCCGCCCCCATGAGGCAGATCCGTGCGGCCGAGACGAAGGACAGCGTGGGCCCGGTAACGGTGACTTCCAGCCCCGGTGTCCCTTCGGGATTGCCGAGCAGCCGGTTGCCGAGACGGAACGACTGATCGTCCATCGGGCCCGACGGCGGAACGCCCACGGCCCAGTAGTTCTGCCGCCCCGGCCAGTCCTGCACCGTGGTGGCAGTGCCGCCGCCGATCACGCGGATGCACTGCGGATCGTAGGCAATGCCGTCAAGCACGCGGGTGGAAACGCTGCCGCTGACGAATTCGGGCGAGCGGGTGACTTCGCGCAGCCAGCGCAAGTTCGTCTCGATCCCGTCGACGCGGCTCTTTGCGAGCGCAGCCTGCGCGGCCTCTACGGCCTCCTCCCGGCTGGGGGCATGGACGATCAGCTTGGCCAGCATCGGATCGTACCACGAGGTGACTTCGCTGCCCGCCGCGCACCAGGTCTCGATGCGGATGTCTTCGGGAAATTCCACGTTCGTCAGCGTGCCGGATGTAGGCCGGTAATCGAGTGCGGGGTCTTCCGCATAGAGGCGCATTTGGATCGAGTGGCCCTTGGGCGCGCCCGGTGCGCTACCCAGGAAACTGTAGTCCCCCGCCGCGCCGCGCACCATCCATTCGACCAGATCGATGCCCAGCACCGCCTCGGTCACGCCGTGCTCGACTTGCAGGCGGGTGTTCATTTCGAGGAAGAAGAACTCTTGCGTCTCGGCATCGTAGAGGAATTCCACCGTGCCTGCCGAGCGGTACTTCGCCGCCTCGCCCAGCCGGACGGCGGCGGCGAACAGTGCGGTACGCACGGTTTCCGGCAGCAGCGGCGCGGGCGCTTCCTCGACGACTTTCTGGTTGCGCCGCTGGAGCGAGCAGTCCCGCTCTCCCAGCGCGACGATCCTGCCCTCGCCGTCGCCGAAAAGCTGCACTTCGATATGGCGCGCGCGGCGCACGAAGCGTTCGAGGAACACCCCGGCATCGCCGAAATTGCTCTTGCCCAGCCGCGCCACGGTGGCGAAGCCTTCGCGCACATCGGCCTCGTCCTCGCAGACGCGCATGCCGATGCCGCCGCCGCCGGCCGTCGCCTTGAGCATCACCGGAAAGCCGATGTCCCGCGCGCCCTGGACCGCCTCGGCCTCGCTGGTGAGCAGCTCGGTGCCCGGAGCCAGCGGCACGTCATGCGCGGCAGCCAGCGCCCGCGCGCTGTGCTTGAGGCCGAAGGTGCGGATATTTTCCGGCGTCGGGCCGATGAAGGCGATGTCCGCCGCCGCGCAGGCTTCGGCGAAATCGAGATTCTCGGCCAGGAAGCCGTAGCCCGGATGGATCGCGCCTGCCCCGGTCTTGCGGGCGGCCGCGACGATCGCTTCGATGTTCAGATAGCTGTCGGCCGCGCGCGCGCCGCCGATGCAGACGGCCTCGTCCGCCTCGGAGACGTGAAGCGAGCCTTCGTCCGCTTCCGAATAGACGGCGACGGAGCGCAACCCCATGCGCCGCAGCGTGCGGATGATCCGGGTTGCGATCGCGCCCCTGTTCGCGATCAGAACGGTATCGAAATTCATGCGGTAACGATCATGCGCACAGGGCTGGGATCGAAGCCGTTGCACGGGTTGTTGATCTGCGGGCAGTTGGAGACGACCACGATCACGTCCATCTCCGCCTTCAGGTCCACCGTCAGACCCGGCGCGGAAATCCCGTCGACAATGCCGAGCGAACCGTCTTCCTCCACCGGAACGTTCATGAAGAAATTGATGTTGGAGACGATGTCGCGCTTGCTGCGCCCCTCGGTGAGGTTGGCCTCCAGGAAGTTCTCCACGCAGGCGTGCTGCGCCTTGGTGTGGTGGCCGTAGCGCAGCGTGTTGGATTCGCACGAGCAGGCGCCGCCAATGGTATCGTGATAGGCGACCGAAGTGCCCGCGATCGTCATCATCGGGCGTCCCTCGTTCGAGCGCAGCACAGTGCCGGTGCGCAGGAACAGATTGCCTTGCGCGGAGACCGTGTCCTGCGCGCTGTAGCGCTCGGAATCGTCGCCATCGGCATAGAGCAGGAAATCGACGGCCTGGTTGCCCTCCAGATCGACGATGCGAAGCGTCTGACCGGCGGCCACGTGGTGCAGCCAGGGCGCCCGTGCCGGTACGGTCTCGTCATGGACCACGGCACCGGGGAGGTCAGCCAGATAGGGGTCGGCGTTCATAGCGGCCTGTCCTTTCAGCGGCGGAAGTAATCTTCGACATTGAGGAAGGCGCGCAGGCCTTCCGGCGTGGCATTGCGGACCGGATCGTCCACCGGCGTGACCGGGCCGCGCCAGGCGGACGCGCGCAGCGGCGCGACCGTCCAGTCCTCGCGCGGATCGAGAACGTGCGGGCAATTGGCGATCACCACGATCACGTCCATCTCCGCGCGCAGCACCACGCTGCGGCCGGGTTCGAACGGGCCCATCTGCGGGGTGATGGCGCCGTCCGCCTCGATCCGGGTGCCCTTGAACAGGTTCACGCAAGGGTGAACGTCCCGCCGCCCCAGCCCATGCTTGGCGGCGCCCAGCAGGAACCGGTCGCGCCCGTTGGGATAGGGGCCGCTATTGCTGCCGTTGCCGTATTTCGCGGCATTGGTGGCGGCATTGGAGGCGCCGCAGAAACAGTCGTGCGTGCCCGCATCGTCTTCCAGCAGGCTCATCAGCACGCGGCCCATGTCGGACAGCAGCAGCTTGCCCGCGCCGAGATAGGCGTTCCACTGGACTTTCACGGTATCGGCGACATTGAGCCGTTCGGCGGGCATCTCCGCATTGAACACTTGCAGCGCGGCGCAGGCATCGCCCTTGAGGTCGATCAGCCGCAGCCGGGTGCCGCGCGAGAGCCGCCGCGTGGCATAGCCGCCTGCCGCAATGGTCTCTTCCCACACGAGGTCTTCGCCCGCTACGCCGGCGGGCAGATCGTCCGCCGCCGGGGGCAGCACCGGCATGCTTTCGACCACGGTTCCTTCCATGCCGCGTGCGTGATCGCGCGCGGCCAGGGGATTTGCCAAAGTCCCGGTCGTGCCCAGAGTCTCTGTCATCTATTGTCTCCGATCGGATAGGAGTGGCCGCCATCCTGCTTGTGCAAGGGCGGCAGCAGAGCAGTCGTGGTGACGAGTTCGAGCTGCTGCACCCCGCGAATGCGCCGGATGGCGTCGCAAAATTCCTTCAGCCGCACTGCCGGTCCCTGCACCAGCAGGACTTCGAGCGACTGGTCGTGCTCCAGAAAGACATGCTGCGAGGAGATGACTTCCTTGAGGTAATTGGCCTGCGTCAGAGAGAGCTGGTGCCGCACGCGGCCCCGCTCGCCCCGGTAAACCAAGGTGATCGTGCCCGCGAGCATCTCGTCCGGGTGGATCAGCGATTCGTGTTCCGCCAGCGCGTGCCGGATCAGCTCCGCGATGAGCTGCGAGCGCGACGGCAGCCCGCGCTCGGCCACCATGGTATCGAGCTGTCTGAAGAGTTCGGCCGGAAGGCTCATGCTGAGCCGGGCCAGACTGGCGGATTCGGAACTCATGCCCGCACCCTCTCAATTATTACCAAACTAGTCAATGGTAATACTGCCATCTTCGGAAGCGGCTGGGCCGCTGCGGTTGTTAAGCGGCAGATCGTAGACCACCGTGGCGCCGAACCGGTGCGGGGCGTGCGGATCGTGGCGGCGCTTGTCGAGCGTCAGCACCCGCGTGCCGAGCGAGAAGGCCTCGCGGATATCGTGCGTGACCATCACGATCGTCAGCGAATAGTCGCGCCACAGACGGGTGATGAGCGCGTGCATGTCCGCCCGGATGCCGGGGTCCAGCGCGCCGAAGGGCTCGTCCAGCAGCAGGATGCGCGGGCGCATGACGAGCGCCTGGGCAATCGCCAGCCGCTGCTGCATCCCGCCCGACATCTGCGCGGGATAGAGGTCGAGACTGTGGCCGAGCCCCACGGCTTCCAGCATCGCTGCTGCCTCGTCCCGCGCTGCCCGGCGCGCCGCGCCGAACAGCCGCCCCATCAGCGGGGCCTGCGGGCATTCGAGGCCGAGCATCGTGTTGCGCAGCACCGAGAGATGCGGGAACACCGAATAGCGCTGGAACACCACGCCCCGGTCCGGGCCGCATTCGGGCGTCAGCGGCTCGCCGTCGAGCAGGATGTCCCCGCGTGTCGGCGCTTCCTGCCCGAGGATGAGGCGCAGGAAGCTGCTCTTCCCGGCGCCCGAGGGGCCGACGACGGAGACGAAGGACTGAGCCTCGATATCGAGGCTGAGCCGCTCGATGACGATCCTGTCGCCATATTCGATCCAGACATCGCGGAGGCTGAGAAGCGCGCTCAATGGCTTTCTCCATGGGCCCAGGGAAACAGCCGCTTGCTGAGGTGCGTGAGCGTCAGGTCCATCAGGATCGCCAGCAGCGCGATCCAGGCGACATAGGGCAGGATGATATCCATCGAGAGATAGCGCCGCACCAGGAAGATCCGGTAGCCAAGGCCGACATCCGAAGCGATCGCCTCCGCCGAGATCAGGAACACCCAGGCCGGGCCGAGCGCCAGCCGCATCGCCTGTATCAGGCGCGGCATGGCCTGCGGCAGCGCGACCCGGATCATCACTTGCCAGCTGCTCGCGCCCAGCGTCTGCGCCTTGATGATCTGCTCTCTGGGCAGGGCGGTGACATGGGCGGCGATGTCGCGGATCATGACCGGCGCGATGCCCACCACGATCAGCGCGACTTTGGCCGTCTCGCCCAGCCCCAGCGCGATGAACAGGATCGGCAGCAGCGCGATCGGCGGAATGACGGCAATGCCGGTGACGAGCGGGCCGAAAGTCGCCCGCACCGGCGGCAGCACGCCCAGCGCAAGGCCGACCACGAGCGCCATCAGCGTGGCGATCCCCAGCCCCATGCCCAGCCTTTCCAGACTGGCCAGCGTATCCGCCCAGAACACCAGTTGGCCCGAGAGCTTGTCCGGCAGGAAAATGAGCGCGTACATGCTCTCGGCCATCCGGCCGGGCAGGGGCAGGATCTTGTCCGCCGGATTGGCCGCGTGGCGGCTGGCGGCCATGATGAGATAGATCACCACCAGCAGCAGGATCGGCAGCGATCCCAGAAGCAGGCGATCCCCTCGCCGCATGTGACGATTTACCCAGCGCATGATTGTCCCACCACCTTGATGACGCGGATAGGGCCTGTTCGGGCCCGGATTTTGCCGATCAAAGCTTTCCGTCGGCCGCCAGCTTCATGAAGCTATCGTCGAAACGCATCGTCACATTCTGAGCATCACCCAGCGTCTTGCCGCCGGGGAAAGCCATGCCCACGGCATCGGCTGATGCGGCCCCCGGAAACAGCCCCTTGGAATAGCTGAAGTCGCGCACGCGGGTCATCGTCGTGATCAGGTCCGGAGACGAGGTCGCCGCGACGGCCGCCTTGGGATCGGAATAGAGATAGGTCGTGGAAAGCTGGCCGTCGAAAGCCTCCGGCGTGGCGCCTGCCAGCTTGGCCATGGCCGCGCGCGCCGCTTTGCCCGCCGCGTCCTGCTGCTGCATCAGCGCCACCGTTTCGTACCAGATCCCGGCCAGCGCCTTGCCCAGATCGGGATTGGCCTTGAGCGTCTTGGTGTCGACGACCAGCAGATCGAGAATCTCGCCCGGGATGTTGGCGGAACTGAACACCTCGTGCGCGCCCTTCTGCGCCTTCATCACCGAAAGCTGCGGGTTCCAGGCGACCGCCGCCGTCACGTCCGGGCTGGCGAAGGCGCCGACGATATCGGCATCGGAGGTATTGACCGTCTTCACGTCGCTGAGCGTCATGCCCACCGAATTCAGCGCGCGCGCCAGCAGGTAGTGGGACACGGACAGTTCGGCGAGATTGACCTTGCGGCCCTTGATCGCCTTGAGATCGTCCGCCCCTTTGAGCAGGACGCCGTCATTGCCGTTCGAATAGTCGCCGACGATGATGGCACTGGTATCCTTGCCGCCCGCGGCGGGGATGGTCAGTGCATCCATATTGGCGACGGTGACGCCGTCCAGCTTGCCCGCCGTGTACTGGTTCACCGATTCGACATAATCGTTCACCTGAACGATGTTGATCTTGATCCCGTACTTATCGGCCCACTTCTTCACGATCCCGGCCTGCTGCGCATAGGGCCAGGGCATCCAGCCCGCGTAGATCGACCATCCGATGTTGAATTCGTGGCGCGGCTCCGGCGCTTCATCGGACGGCTTGGAGCAGGATGCCAGAAGCAGCGCCCCCGCCATCACGGCCACGCCTGCTGCCTTGCGGATGGATACGATCATGACTCGGTCCCCTTTCGCAATGCAGCATTGCGTCATTCGCGGGGCTTGTCCATCGGAAAATTATTACGCTGGTGAGATTTTGTAATACGCACCATGAGCCACGGGCCATTGCGTTAAATGGCGGCTTCCTGGTTCGCGTGGCTCTTGCGCACCTGCGCGCCCGCGTTCTCCTTGCCGTCCTGCTCATGCAGCGGGGGCAGCAGGGCTGTCGTCGTGACAAGCTGCAGCTGGCGCACCCCGCGCACGCTGCGCAGCGCATCGCACAGTTCCTTCAGCCGCACGGCAGGCCCCTGCACCAGCAGCACTTCCAGCGACTGGTCGTCTTCCAGGAAGACATGCTGCGAGGAGATCACTTCCTTCAGATACTCGGCCTGGCTTTCCGCGAGCTGCTGCCGCACCCGTCCCCGGTCTCCCCGGTAAACGATGGTAATCGTGCCCGCGAGCATCTCTTCGGGATGAGTCAGCGCCTCGTGCTCGGCTAGCGCATGACGGATCAGTTCGGCGATCAGTTGCGACCGCGAAGGCAAATTCCGCTCTTCGACCATAACGTCCAGCTGACGGAACAGTTCGGCGGGAAGACTCATGCTGAGCCGGGCGAGACTGGCGTTTTCGGTACTCATACTATTGCCCCTCCAAATAGTCTTAAATTCATCGAGCGCAATACTGTCCTCCCGACTAGCAAGGATCAGCATCCCTGGACCCGCGAAACGGTCACAAATGTGCACGAACTATAGGCAAAATTATTACCATTGAAAGAAATGGTAATATCAATATCATACCCCCTGCCTGAGCGCGGCGGCGCATGCTCACGAACCATTCCGGGGGGAATTCTGTGGCAGAGAAACTGGCCTGTAGTCCTGCATCGTCCGGCCATCCATGGGATGGGCCCAAGCGCTGGTACCCGAACGGCAATCTGGCGCTGGGGTACAACCCGCCGGGCGTCCGCAACACCGACAGCGCCTTGCCGCTGCATCCATCCGAACCGGTCATCCATGACTACGCCTGCGATGGCCCCGCGCCGGGCAACCTGGCTTTCCGCTGGACCTACGGGTCCAATGTCGCGGCGAAGAACCGCGATCCGCGCGTGCAGGTGGTGCAGTATAACGAAGACACCTTCGTCCTGCGCCAAAACGTCTGCGTGCACTGGGAAGCGCCGTTCACGTATCTGCTGTTCGGCAATGCGGGCGCTCTGCTGATCGATACCGGGGCGACGGCGAACGCGCGGCACTATCCGCTGCGCGAGACGGTCGATGCGATCATCACGCGTTGGGGCCAGGCGCGGGGGCGCCGCAAGGTTCCCCTCACCGTCGCGCTGACCTCGGGCGAGGATGTCGCCCAGAATCAGGGGCTGGTGCAGTTCGCCGGGCGGCCGGACACCACTCTGGTGCCCAAGCCGCTGGAAGTGATGAAACGCTTCTATGGCCTCGAGAGCCACTGGCCCTCGGGCACCGGCGCGATCGATCTCGGCGACCGCGTGATCGAGGTGATCCCGACTCCGGGCGCGCACAAGGACGGCGTGAGCTTCTACGATCCCTATTGCGATCTCCTCTTCACCGGAGACCTGCTGTTTCCCGGCAAGATCAACATCGGCAACGACCGCGACTTCACCGCCTCGCTGGAGCGGCTCGAGGCCTTTGCAGGCAGCCGCCCGGTGAAGTGGATTCTGGGCGGGCATATCGAAATGATGTTCGTACCCGGCCGCTACTACCCGCGCTTCGCGACGTACAAGCCCTACGAGCGCGTGCTGGAGATGGAACCGGCGTTGATCGGCGAGGCCATCCGCTATGCCCGCGAAGTGCAGGGCAAGGACATGATGCTGATCCGGCCCGATTTCGTGCTGTTCAACGGCGTCAGCCCCGATCAGCGCACCCGCGTCTGGCCCGAGGGCGTGCCGTACTTCAGCCCGCCCCGCCCTTTTTGACGACAGGGAGAGCATTCGTGGATCGTCGCAGTTTCCTTGGCTACAATGCAGCAGCCGCCGCTATCCCGCTGTCGGGCGCGGGGCTGGCCGGCCTTTCCGATGCGGCGGCCGCCGCCACCCGTCCGGCCCCGGTCGATTTCAAGAGCAATCTTCCCGCCTCCGGCCAGTTTCCGGACAAGTGGATCTGCGGCTCCTCCTCCTGCATGGACAACACCGATCCGCCGGTGCAGGTCCACTGGTACAACGCGCACACCGCCATCCTGCGGCAGAACAAGGCCTACAGCTACGAAGCGCCTTTCGCGCCGCTCTATTTCGGCAACGACCGGGTGCTGCTGCTCGATGAAGGCTTCGTCCAGCTGCGCAACGACTGGGACCAGCGCGGCGTCGTGGACCAGTGCATTGAGGACTGGTGCCGCCGCAATGGCCGCGATCCCGCCAGCATGGAACTGCTGGTGGCCTTCACGCACCTCCATGCAGACCACTATGCCGCGGCCAACCAGTTCGCGGACCGCCCGAACACGCGCTGCATGGGACTGACGCATGAGGAAATGGTCGGCTTCTGGGGCATGACCGAGTTTCCCGAGGAACGCGTGACGCTGGATCTGGGCGGCCGCGACATCCTGATCTGGGGATCGCCGGGCCATGTCGTGTCCGAATTCGCCTATTACGACAGCTATACCCAGATCCTTTTCACGGGAGACATGTTCTACCGGGGGCGCTGCTACATCAGCTTCTGGCAGCCCTGGTTCGACAGCATGAAGCGGCTGATCGACTTCTGCGACACCCATCCGGTAACGCATGTCATGGGCTGCCATGTGGAGATCAGCAAGGACGGCCAGGACTATGCCTATGGCATGACCTACCAGCCCGACGAGGCGCCCGTGCAGATGACAGTGCAGCAATTGCGCGAGGCCTATGCCTATGCGCAGACAGTCACCGAACCGGGCATCTACTTCACGGGCACCGTCTTCCTGTGCAACCAGACACGCGGCACGACGACGATCGATCAAAATCCCTACCGCTACAGCTGATACCGGGCCTGCCGGCATGGGCCGGCAGGCCGCGAATCATGAGCGCTGCGAACGCCGTGTGTGGCATGCGCGCATCAGAAAGGTCTGGTGCAGGCTGCCTCACACTCCGGCAATAACGCTGAATTTCAGGCACTTTCCGATTTTCCGATCACAATTCACCGGCCTGAAATTAATACTCTTGACGCAATTGGTAATATCAATACCGTGTGTCAAATCGCCGGGTACGAGCGATACCTAACCGGGAGAGAGAATCTGAAACATCAAGCCGGTCTCCGGCTTGAAGGGGAGATTTTCGATGGATCAACTGCCGGCCTACAATGCTGCTTCTTCAGACGATGCGCGATCGATCGCTGGCGGCATCGACTCCAGCGAAACTCCTGTCCCGGTTCTCAGCCCTTCGGGTTCGCACAACACCGGCGGCACGGACGGTCACGGCAGGAAAACTGCAGGGAAGCTGCTTGTCGATCTGCTGCCGCCCGCAACCGTCACTGTGATCGTTCTGTTCTGGGCTTTCGGGCCCGAGGCATGGACCAGCAATCCCTTGTCCATACTCGTGGCGGGCAGCCTGACGACGGCGTTCGTCCAGGCTCTGGAATGGGTGCTGGAACGGCATGAAGGCTGGCGGCTGAACATACGCGAGTTCGTCACGGACGTCTTTTACGTCGTCCTGGGATACACGGCGATTGCCTGGGTTTCGGAGAAGCTGGCCGAAGAGCCGCTGAGGGCGCTGAAGCACTCGCTTGGCATCACCACCGAATGGACACTGCACGCGCCGTTTCTGGTGCAGGTTGCACTGGTGATCTGCCTGATCGAGTTCGGGCAATACTGGATGCACCGGGCCATGCACAATTGGCATCCGCTGTGGCTGACCCACGCGCCGCATCATCACATCACCCAGCTCAATGCGATGAAGGGGTCGGTCGGCAATCCCATCGAACTTTTCCTGATCAGCCTTAGCGTGGTTGCGCTGTTCGATTTCCAGCTGCCTGCGCTGTTCTGCGCCTTCAACGTGTTGAGCGCAGTGTCCATTTTCGCGCACGCCAATGTGCGCTCCAATCCGCCGCTGTTCTACTCGTATATCTTCACAACGATCCGGCACCACAGCCTGCATCATTCCGTGGATTACGAGAGCACCCGCTGCAACTACGGCAACTCGCTGATCATCTTCGATCGCATGTTCGGCACGTACCACGAAGGGGAGTCCACCATCGTAGGGCAGGACGAGCGCAGGCGGCTGTCGATCTGGGAGCAGTTCATGTTCCCGTTTCAGCCCTTGATAGAGCGGATCAAGAAAAAACAGGGCCACAAGACGGCATCTGCAGCCAAGTGACTGGCCGATCCCGGCCAGGACAGAAAACGGGATCGCACGCTTTGACGCATTCAATTTGAGAAAACCGGACCACAAGCGCGCTGCCCGCCCATTGGGGCAAACGGAACCAGCACGCTCGGGAGTTCAAAAATTCAACAACATCTCAGGTTCTGGCGAAGAGGCGTCAGGGCACGGGAGCACTTAATCCAGAAAAGGGGGTAGCACATGGCAAATCATGCGAAGCTAAGGGCGGGGCTTCTATCAGCAACCATATTCACGAGCGTCACGCTCGCGGCACCGGCATGGGCGGATGACGCGGCGGCAGCAGCCGCAGATGCCGACAGCGGCAATGCCATCGTCGTCACGGCCACCCGCCGCACGACGACGATCATGGACACGCCGATCAACATTTCTGCGGTCAGCGCCGAGGAACTCGACCGCGAGCGGATCGACGACGTGCGCGACCTGGCCGATTTCACCCCGGGCATGACCGTTTCGGACACCGGCTCGGGTTCGACCGGCACGATCGTGCTGCGCGGGCTCAGGGCATCCGATGTGAACGCGAGCGGCACATCCTACGACAATGCTCTGGGCATTTATCTGGGCGAAGTCCCGCTCTACTACGATTTCAAACTGATCGACATCCAGCGCGTCGAAACGCTGCTGGGCCCGCAAGGCACGCTTTACGGGCTCGGCACGCTGGCAGGCGCGATCCGCTACATTCCGAACCGGCCCAATGTCGAGAATTTCGAAGGCGCAGCGCATGGTCGGCTCTACGGCAAGAGCCATGCCGGCGATGCAGGCTATCAACTCGACGGCATGATCAACATTCCGATCGTCAAGGATCACATCGCTTTCCGTTCGGCCACGGGCTACTACTACGATCCGGGCTTCATCGACTATCCGCTGCTCCTTCAGGAACCGGGCGTTTCCCTGCCGCAGCCGGACGGCCCCGACAGCATCTCGGACGCAGGCCGTGCCGCAAACCTCTACAAGCGCAAGGATCTCAATTTCGAGAGAACCTTCACCACGCGCAACCAGTTGCTGCTTCAGACCAGCGATGATCTGAAAGTGATTTTCACTTATGCCTACCAGCGTACCAAGACCGATGGCGCGCAGGCCAACAGCGCAGGCGTGCTCGGCACCGGCAAGTACGAAAACGCCGGCCGCTATAAAGAGCCGGTCGACCGCCACGCGCATCTCGCCAGCATGGAGATCAACGCGAACATTGCCGATTTCGCCGATCTCGTTGCGACGACAGCCTATACAGAAGACAAGGGGCTTCTGGAGGGCGACAACACCGACTTGTTGCTCGACCTCGACTATGGCTATGAATCGTTCCCTGCCTTTTCGAGCTGGAGCGAGTTTGACCGCCGCCGCAAGCAGTTCAATCAGGAGATCCGCCTTGTTTCCACACATGGCGGCCCGTTCAGCTGGGTTCTCGGCGGTTTCTACAACGAGAACAAGTATCACAGCGATTATGCCGAGCATGTGCCCGGCCACCCGTGGGTCGATCTCGCCTCCAATCCGGACGAATTGGAGTATGTCAGCTACGTCAAGTCGAAGGTAACCGAGAAGGCCATTTTCGGTGAGGGCACGTTCCATGTGACGCCGGAATGGCAGGTCACCGCCGGCACGCGCTATTTCAAATACAGCTCGACCATTGCGGGCGCAGCAGCGCTGCCGCTGCTGGGTGATCCGCTCAGCCCCTACGACTTGCCCGTCAACGGCGGCAAGGCAGGCAAGGATGGCTGGGTGTGGAAGTTCAACACATCCTACAACTTCTCGCCGGACGTCATGGCCTACGCCACGTACAGCAAGGGCTATCGCATCGGCGGCCCGAACCGGGTTGCCCCTTGTCCTGCCGATGTCCAGCCCGGGCAGCAGATCATCTGTGCCTTGCCGGACGAACTCCAGTATGGCCCCGATACGACCAAGAACATCGAACTTGGCATTCGCACACAATTGTTCGACCGCAAGCTGTCGTTCAACTTCAATGTCTTCCACATCAAGTGGGAAGGCATTCAGGTCGCGTCCGCGACGCTCTATGGCGCCACGGGCATTACGGTCAACGGCGGCGCGGCGAGATCCAAGGGCTTCGAAACCTCGTTCCAGTTCAAGCCGGTCCCGCAATTGTCGATTCAGGGCACCTATTCCTACACCGACGCCAAACTGACGGAAGACGTGCCGGGGATCATCACCTACCGCCCGGTGCCGGGTTATTACGGCCCCTACCAATCGAATGCGAACCCGAGCGCGCCTCCCAAGTTCACGCAGGGGAGCGCTCTTGACGGCGATCGCCTGCCTGGATCAGCGAAGAACTCGGGCAGCCTGGGCGTGACTTACACCGCCCCTATGGCGAATGGCGATATCGTCGCGAACTGGACAGCCACCTATCGCGGCAGTGTCGTCTCCCGCCTCGGCTGGGAGCGCACCTATGGCGACAAGCTGCCCAGCTATGTGCTGCACCGTGCATCCCTTTCCTATGAAACGGACAAGTTCAGCCTCAGCCTGTTCGCGAACAACATCTTTGACAAATTTGCCGTGTCGGCGGTCGATCAGGACCGTTCGCGTTCTGGCGTCAACGATGGTGTTGTCGTGCGTTACTACAAGCACGCTGTCGTCAATCCGCGCACTTTCGGCATCGAGGCACGTATCAAATATTAATGGGGCGGAGGCTCTGAGGGTCGCACCCAGCCGCCAACGCAGGAAGGGCGGTGCCGCATCAGCGGTGCCGCCCTTTTCCTTGCAGCGTAAGAAAAGGCGCGTAGCCTTTCCCTCGCCGCAATCAGTCTGTCAAAATACCTTGCGCCTCGAAAAAGGCGCGAACTTCATCCATACCCTGCGCATGGGTCTTCCAACGGCAGATCCCTTCGCTGTTGAGCTTACGCCGCACCTGGGCGGCGCTGGGGGTCGCCACGGCGGCACTGTTTTCATGGAACGACAGGCAAGCCGCATCCCATTCAAGGCCGCAATGGTCCAGCAGGCGCCGGGTCTGCCCTTCCTGATCAGCCACAAGCTCTTCGTATGATAATTGCAGCACCCGCCCCGGCCAGAGGTGGTCCCACAAGGCCATCAGCCGGTCGAAACGCAGATAGTAGCGCGCCGTGTCCATCAGGTCATAGGAATAGGCATAATAGGCGGACTGGCTGGAAAACAGGTTTTTGTAGTTGCTCCAGACCGTATCCATCGGATTGCGGCGCAGGCAGACGATCCGCGCCTGAGGCAAGGCCCGCACGATATGGCCGGTATAGAGGAAATTCGCGGGCAGCTTGTCGACAAAGCGCGCTGCGCCTTTGGGCCGCTGATGGCTCGCCCGGGCCATATAGGCCTTGCCGATCACCATGGGATCGATGGCCCCGCTCGCCCTGATCGTCTCCGGATCTATGACGGTGCGCGATGCCGTTCGCGCGGCCTGCTTGACCGCCAGCGGCATGGCCTGCAGTTCTCCCGCCGATCCCACATCGCGGTGCGATGACAGGATACGATCGGTCAGAGTCGTGCCGGTGCGCGGCATGCCCACCACGAATATGGGGGCCGGGTCCGGATAGCCATCGCCCGCGGCCAGCGCATCGCCTCCCTCGCCGAAGAGCGCTTCCAGCGCATCGAACATCGCCGCATCCTGCTCGAAATCATAGCCGAGCGCCTGTTTCTGTGCGGCATTGGCGGCGGACAGGTAGCGAAAGGCACCCGAGGCATCGCCAATATCTTCCAGTTCCTTGGCCAGGGCATAGCGGATGCGCAGCGCGTCTTCGGGCCGGTCTGCCCCGGCGAGGGCCCTTTCCAGCCTCGGCACATGATTGGCTTGCACCGTCTGCCGGGCCAGGATCGCCAGTGCATAATGCGCGCGCGCATTGCCGGGATCGGCCGCCAGGATCGCCTCGTAGTGCGCGCGCGCATCGTCCACCCGGCCGGTGAAGCCGCTGGCAGCCGCCAGATTGTAACGGTACTCCAGATTGTCCGGCTCTGCCGCCACAGCCGCCGTAAAGGGCGCGAGCGACGCTTCATGATCGCCCAGCCGGGTCAGAACGCAGCCGATCGTATCGAGCGTCAGCGCATCGCGCGGGGCCAGCCCCATCGCGGCATGGGCGGCCTCCCCCGCCTCGCCTTCGCGCCGCAGCAAGATCAGCAGCCTGGCAAGCTGGGCGAGGTGTTCCGCCTGCGGCCCACGCGCCACCGCCGCCTGGACCAACGGCACCGCCTTGGCGATCTGGCCAGCTTCGGCCGCGACCATGCCCATCAGGAAAAAGCCCGCCGGGCTCTCCGGACGGCCCTGCGCAAGCGCTTTGGCCGCTGCCGCCGCGGCCGGAAGATCGCCCCGGGCAAGCGCCGCCCTCGCCTGTGCTTCCGGCGTCACGCGGCCACCTTGGCGCAAGCAGCGCGAGACACGCCTTCCCCCATTTCCCAACAGACATTCAGTCCATGCAGTATAACGGCCACTACTCCGCCCAAAGCGCTGCCCGCGCGAAAGCGGCGAGCCTAGCCAGCGCGCCCGGCCCATTCAATCGATAACCTCACCGGGAGGCAGGCCGGCCCGCCATCTGCGCTACCCGCTCCGCGATAGCCAGCGAAGCCGTGAGCCCCGGCGATTCGATGCCGAACAGATTGATCAGGCCCGGCAGACCATGCGCCTCTTCCCCCTGCAACACGAAGTCCGCAGTGGCCATGCCCGGCCCGGCCAGCTTCGGGCGGACACCGGCATAGGCAGGTTGCAGCCGCTCCTCTTCCACACCGGGCCAGATCCGCCGCGCCTCGGCAAGGAACCCTGGCTTCAACGCGGGATCGACGGTGTAGTCGATCGCGTCGATCCAGTGAATGTCCGGCCCGAAACGCGCCTGTCCGCCAAGGTCCAGCGTGAAATGCGTGCCAAGGCTCGCCGGTCCGGGCACCGGATAGATCAGCCGGGAAAACGGCACCTTCCCGGCATAGGAGAAGTAGCACCCCTTGGCCAGAAACAGCGGCGGCACCAGCGCCGGATCAAGCGCGTCTATCGTCTGCGCCAGCGCCTGTGCGCCCAGCCCGGCAGCATTGACGAGAACCGGCGCGGCAAGGCGCGTTTCGCCGACTTCAACCGTCCAGCGCGCGCCATCCTTTGCGATAGTGCCGACCGGCGCATCGCAAACCAGCATGGCCCCATGCGCTTCGGCTTCACCCAGCAGGGCCAGCATCAGGCCATGCTGATCGACAATGCCCGTCGAGGGAGAATGAACGGCCCCCGCGCAGACCAGTTCCGGCTCGATCGCCTGCGCCTCCGCAGGCTCCAGCCGCACGAGATCGGTGACACCGGCTGCGCCGCCGCGTGCCATCACCGCGTCGAGCGCGGGAAATTCCGCTTCGCTCGCAGCAATGATCAGCTTCCCGCAGCGCCGGTGCGGCACGCCGCGCCTTTCGCAGAAATCGTAAAGCAGGCGCCGTCCCTCTACGCAGAGCTGCGCCTTCAGCGATCCTTCGGGGTAATAGAGACCTGCATGGATCACCCCGCTGTTGCGGGAAGAGGTAACCGTTCCGAACTGCCGCTCCCGTTCCAGAATCATCACTTCGTGACCGGCCAGTGCCAGCGCCCGCGAAACCGCAAGCCCTACGACACCGGCCCCCACAACGATCGCACCGACTTCATCCATGCCGCATACTTAGCGACGGGACCTGCCGATTGCACCATGCGGTATCCCAATGGTGCAGATCAGCGCGGCTGCATTCCCAGCATCTGGCGCATTTCATTCGCCGTCGCCGGGCGCCTGCCATGCAGCGCCGCGATTTCCTTGGCAGTTTTCAGCATCTCGATATTACTGGTGAACTGCTCGTTGGAATTGGGATACTTCCACTGCGTATCCTCGGTGCCAATGCGGATGTGCAGACCCAGCATCGTTGCCAGCGTCGTCATGTACATCGTCGCCCGTCCCGCCGCGCAAACGAGGATCTGCGCCTCAGGATTGAGCTTTCGGATCTGGTGGATCATCAGCATCATCTGCCTGATCATGTCATCGGTATCCATGACACAGTTGCCCGAAAGCAAAGTGCGGCCGATATCGAACGGCAGGCCGAACAGCAGGCCCCACAGCACCGGCCCGGTCATGATCCCGGTATCGATGAGACGGCGCTTGGTCAGTTCGATTTCGCCCGAATTGTGGATCGCCAGCGCAGGCAGCACACCATTGGCAAAGAGCGTGCGCACGGCGGGCCCCACGAAAGCTTCCGGATGACCGGGCGCGCAAGGAGCGATTTCCGCGAGCCCTGCCACAGCCGGGCTCATGCACTCCTCGAACGTCTTGCCGTTGAGGACATTGAGGTCCGCGATGAAGTCATAGCCGTAGCGCTTGCGCAGCGGCTCCAGCACCATCTGGTAGGCTTCGACCGGCGGGATCTGATCCAGACGGCGGCCGTCCTTGTCCGTCACCCAGGTGAAGTCGATATGAACCGAGCAGACACCCTCCTCGATGACCGCTGATGCCTCGTCGATATATTGCTCGATCGAGGATACCGACGCGCCCTGATCCGCATCCTCGCCAAAGCGGTTCGAAACCGCGCAGGAAATGCCGATCGCTTCGGGAATATCCCATTTGGGCTGTTCGTAGTTGCCGAGGAAACCGTAACCTTCGGACTCCTGCCGGGCTGCTTCCCACAGCGAGGGGACTTCCTGTTGAGCCGTTGCATTCATGTTAGTTTTTCCTCTCCTCCGGCCCTGCCGGAACGAAACGCCTTTGGTGTGAACACTCGTGAGATCATTTTAGAAACAGTATGTCCTGATTTGTTGATGGCAGCAGTTAGGGGCAGTCAAATCGGTAAAATCTCCGGACCCGGCTCAACAGCGCCGCAGCCTCACAACAGGCCCCCTCGCCCCGGCACGCCCGCGAGCCGCGCGGCGGCGCCTGTCTATCGCGGCATCAACGGATCGGTATCCCGGCTGTCGTAATATTCCTCTATCCTGGCGATCCGGCCGTCGTCCGCCAGTTCTATCCGCATCATGCCGGGCAGCCTCAGTTCATCGCCCGATTTGAGCGATGCGGTGATGACATGCTGCACAAAACGGATGTTGCCCGCCTCAACAGCACGCCGGTCTTCGTAAGAGAGCCGGGTAGAACTCTGGCACAGGTGCGTAAGGGCGATGGCGGCCGTATCCACGGTCTTCTCCACCTCATCAACATTGTGCCAGATGCGGGCATCCGGAATGAAACAGGCGCCAAGCGCAGGCATGTCTCCCCGCTCGACCGCATCGTACATGCGCGCGATAACGTCCACGTCACAGCCTCCGCTGGTATCTGTAAATATCAGCCCTGCGCTTCGGCAGAGGCATGAGCATCCGGCGCGAAATTGAGCGCCTGGCGCAATTGCGCATCGTCCATGTAGCCAACGGCTTCGAACATCGGCGGCGGAATCGGCGTGGGGAACATCATGCCATCACCCTTGGGCTGCGGCACGGCGCCGCCGCTTCCGGCGTAGGCTTCCGGGTCGATGTAGCGCGCCAGTTCCTCGGGGCTGATACCCAGCTTTTCGGCAACGCTCTTGTCCATCCACGCAGGCGTCAGCCCCTGCGAGGTATCGCCAGTGGCGAATTCCAACAGGATGCCTTCAGGGGCGCCAAGGTACATCGACTGGCTGAGACCGTGATCAAGCGGGCCAACCACGGCATAGCCGTGGCTGCGCAGCCGGTCGCGCAAGTCGAGCATGTCCTGCAGCGTATCGACGTTGAACGAGACATGCTGCATCGCGCCGCCCGCTACCGAGGAGGTGATGTCCTGAGGATGGCTGACTCCGATTTCCGGCGCGATCTGGACGCCCTCCACCTCGACGAAACTGAGATAACAATCCTTGCCCGCCTGCAGGAACGAATGGGACGCCCCCTCCACGCCGTGCATCGGAATAAGGCCCACAAGTTTCATGCCCACGGCCTGAGTGAAGAACTCGATCTGCGCCTTCATGTTATTGGTACACAGTGCAAGGTGGTGAATGCCTGAAAGTCCCATCGTATGTCCTCTCGCTCCAATTGGCCGGCCGTGCGGCTTGGCCTGCCTGGCAGGCGTTCCGGAAGAGCCGGCGGCCTCGTCAGATCTTCATCGTATCAACATAAGCCGGATATCCTGTTTGTAACTTTGCACCTGCGAATTGTCAACGGCGCCCCGGCCTGGCTCGCGCGGATTTCCGCCTCACCCGGCGTCCGGCAGAAACAGGCCGCGATGCTCCTGCAACCAGCTGCGGAAAGTGTTGGGCCTGCGGCCGAGAATGGTTTCGGCAAAGCTGTTGAGGCACCACAGAAGGTGATCGTGTTCGTACTGGAAGTGCTTGAACCGGTATTCCACTTCGGTGTCCCGCCCCCAGCGCGCATTGATCATCGCGCCATATTCGGCGCTGAACGATTCCCAACTGGTATCGCTCCCGATCGGCGTCATGAACACATCGCTCATGATCTGCGCCAGTTCCTTTGTGGTGGGATAGTCGTATCCGTTGTTCACCGTGTGGAACGAACCGATATGCCGCGCATCGTCCGACAGGAACACGCGCGCGATCACTTCGCCAAGATCCCGCCCATCCATCAGCGGCACATGGCGCTGCGGCCAGATCAGCGTGTGCGAACGCTGCAGGGCGCCCACCGTGAACAGCAGATTGTCCATCAGCGAGGCGCCAAGGTTGATGTAAGTGACCGGCAACCCGCTCGCCTGCAGAATGGCCTTGGCGGTATAATGCTGATCCCCGTCCCCGCCGAGTTCGAGCAGCCGGGCAGGCATCGCGTCCGGCGTCGTTTCCGGCGCGTAGCCGACAAGGCGAATGATGTGCCTTGCACTCCCGGCCTGGCGCGCGGCATCGGCGAAATGGTCCATCGCCGTCTGCTCGTCCAGTCCGGAAGGGGTAATAACGAAGACGCCTTCCATGCCATCCAGCGCCGGGCCGAGCGACGCGCGGTCCAGATAGTTCGCAACCATGATATCCCCATCGGGATACATCTTCTGCAGTCCGGCCCGGCTCTCTTCCGAACTGGCCAGCAGCCGCAGGCGGATATGCGGCGCCTTGTAGCGCAAGTAATCGACGACATGGCGGCTGATACGGCCGCCCGCGCCGAAAAGGGCAATGCTCGCGAGGGGGGCTTTGACGGGATAATCCTTGCTCACTGATCCAACTCCATGGCTATCAAACGCCCCCGGCCGCACAGACTGATCCTTCGGGGCTTTCCATTCCTTCAACCGGCCACAGCCAAGCGGCCGCCCGCACCCTCAGGACCAGAAATCGTCCCAATGCGCCTGATCTCCGACGCTTTCCCAATGGCCTGACAGCAAGCCGTCCTTGAACTGCCAAAGGCCGAACCCCTGGGTATCGAGCGCCTTGCCATTGCGCTGCGCGGTCAGGCGGTGGACCACCATGCCCCAGCCGCCATCGGCCAGATACGTGCCGGTAAGATTGTGCGTCAGGGTGTTGCTGGTCATGGCATCCATCTGTTCGAAGTGGGCTTTCATGCCCTCCGCCCCGTGGAACACACCGGCAATCAGGTTCTGTCCCGGCGAATAGAGCATGAAATCGGGATGCAGCTTGCTGAATACCGTTTCGGGATTGGCATATACGCCCTTCAACAGTTCCAAGTTCGACACCGTAATCTCCCATCTTTTCCGCGCCGCAGCGCTCTCGTTTTCGACATGTGCGCATCCGTGTGCGGATGCACCTGGCGGCTATTTCCCTGCGGTCACGACGACCTTGCCCACCTGATGGCCGGCCTCCATGTACCGGTGCGCGGCAACAATCTCTTCGAGAGGGAAGGTTCTGGAAATGACAGGAACCAGCGCACCGCTTTCGAAAGCGGTGAACAGATAGTCCAGCCCCTGCTCCAGCAGCGTCCGGTCCTCGATCACTTCGTGCACATCGTAGACCTTGATGGTCAGGTATTTGCGGAAGGCATCGAGCATGGGCAGCACCGTCGGCTGGTCCGACAGTATGCCATATGCAAAGAGCGTGGCGCCTTTCGCCGCGCAGGCCACAAGCGCCTCCAGCGTATCCCCGGCGACCGGGTCATAGATGATCCGCGCGCCTGCGCCGCCGGTAATCGCCATGACCTCTCCGGCCAGATCCCCGGCTTCCGTCACGACCACATGATCCGCACCGGCATCGAGCAGGGCTTGTTTCTTCGCGGGACTGCGCGTGACCGCGATACTGATGCCACCGGCCGCCTTCACCATCTGGATGGCAGCCATGCCGGTGCTGCTGCTGGCCGCCGTCAGCAGTACAAAGTCCCCTTTGCGCACCTTGCCGAAATGGATCAGCGCCCCCCAGGCCGTAAGGTACTGGACCAGGCACGATGCCGCCTGTTCGAAGCTCAGGCTGGCCGGGAATTCGGCAATGCACGTTTCGGGGACAAGGGCCGCATCACCATAGACGCCGTATTCGTTCGGCGAAAACGCGGGAATGCACAGAACCCGCTTGCCGATCCAAGCCGCATCGCCTCCCGGCCCCACGGCATCGACGATCCCGGCAGCCTCCACCCCGATCCGCGCGGGAAGCTGCGGCGTCCACACATACTTGCCCTGCCGGAACAGCACGTCGGCCCGGTTCACACCCATCGCCCGTACCTGAAGCCGCACTTCGCCTTTGCCCGGCGCGGCAAGGGACGCAGTTTCAAGCTGCAGAACGTCTGCATCGCCAAACGCATGGAACCTTACGATCCTGGCTGTTTCCGGCATAGAAAGACCTCTCTCGAACAGGCCGCCCGGGCATCCGTTACCGGATGCCCGGGCGGCCTTTCGTCAGTAGTTGAAGGATACGGAAATGCCGTAAGTCGCGGGCATTCCGGTCGTCCATGTCTCAGTGTCGACCAGGTGCGCAGCCTGGATGAGATAGAACTGGTTGGTCACGTTGCGCGCCCAGACACCCGCCCGCCAGCGGCCATCCGGATCGGCGAAGCCCGCTCTCAGGTCGACAAGGGCATAGCCCTTCATCCGGAACAGCGGCGCCTCGCCGAATGCGGCGTATGTCGAACTGCGATAACGCGCGTTACCGCCCAGATAGACATCGAGCGTGTCCGACACCGGAAACTCGTAATCGGCGCTGCCGTTCAGTTGCCAGCGCGGCGAGTTCGGGAATGCTTCCCCTTTAAGATCGATGATGTTCGCATAGGGATCGGAGGAGAAGAAGCTGTCCGTCACCTTCGAGTTCACATAAGTTCCGCCAACGCTGACGTTCAGCCCCTCGACTGGCCGCGCGGTCACGGTCAATTCCGCGCCATAGACACGGCTCTTAGGCACATTCACAAGCGCCGGAGTATTGCCGAACAGCGTCGGCTTGATGCCCAGAAGCTGCTTGTTCTTGTAGTCGTAGTAGAAAACGGCACCACTCAATTGCAGCTGCGGCCCCAGAGGCGCGACCTTGAATCCAGCTTCGTAAGCCAGGACCGATTCCTGCGTAACGCCGTCATACTGGTCCTGGAAAATACCGGCGATCGTGGGGAAGCTGCCCGCCTTGTACCCCTTGGTCACGTTCGCATAGAGCAGCGTCTCGGCATCCGGCTTCCAGCTGAGATTGGCCCGCCACGAGAGATTGTCCTCGTTCAGGCGGTTCATCACCGGAACGCCATCGGGCACACCGTTGTTCTTGATCGTGATGCAGCTTCCGGGGGGCAGCGTCACCGGATTGCCCGTCAACTGCTGCGACAGGAAGGCGAAGGCATCGGCGATCAGCCCATCGCCCGGATCATAGAGACAGCCGGTGAAGCGCCGGTGTTCGTTGGTATAGCGCAAAGCCCCTTGCAGGGTCAGCGTATCGGTCAGTTCGTAGTCCAGGCTGCCGAAGACCGCCTTGGACTTGATCCGCTGGTTGTTGTCGAAAGTGAAGTGGTGGAATTCGAACGGCCCGACAATCGGGTTGGTCGCGGCGCCCAGAATGTTGTCGTTGTTATCCGCCGTCTTGTCGCTCGCATAGTTTCCGCCGATCAGCCACCGGACCCGGCCCATGTTGCCAGCCAAGCGCAGTTCCTGCGAAAACGAGCGGATGCGGCCATCGACAAGGATATCGAAGTTGTCGAGGATCGTGCCGTCGTAGTCACCCGGCGAATGCGTGCGATAGCGCGAATAGGCCGTGATCGACGTCAGCGTGATGGCATCGGACAGCGTCAGGTCGGCACGGGCGGCCAGTTGGTAGAACCAGTCGTCCTTGCGGAAGTCCTGTCCGGCATTCCAGTCCGCCACGCGCGCCTTGTGCGGTGCGAGAGGCTGCACGACGGGGATCTGATAGGCCGCTGCCAGTCCGCCAGGCAGCGAGGGGGCAAAGCCCTTGTACTGCACCGCCTGATTATCGGACTTGTCGCGCCAGCCGCTGGCGGAAAGTTCAATCTTCAGGTCGTTGCCCGGCTCCAGATCCAGCAGGAAACGGCCCGTCTGGAAATTGCGGCGGCCCAGGGTATCGTTCGGCCGCGTCTGGCTGACCTGCCAGTCGTCGCGCCGCTCGCGGCGGACGGCAAGGCGTGCCTTGACGCCATCCGCAATCGGCCCGCTGATGTAACCTTCCAGATTGGCCTCGTTGAACCGCCCGTATTCGAACCGGCCGCCGAAGGCGAGCACATCGGTCGGCTTGGCGGCGATATAGTTCACCGCGCCGCCCGTCGCATTCTGCCCGAACAGCGTGCCCTGCGGCCCCTTGAGTATCTCGACACGCGCCAGATCGAGGCTGGCGCCAGATGTCATCGGCGAATAGGCCAGCGGGATCTGGTCGACATAGACACTGACCGTCGGCGCAAGAGCCACGGCGGTATCGTAAAAGCCGATGCCGCGGATGGCGAAAACCGGATAGCCGTATGACGATTTCTGATAGGTGAAGCCGGGCGCGACCTTTTCCAGATCGGACACCGAACTCACCCCCTGATTGGCCAGTTGCTGGCCCGTCTGCGCCGTGATCGAGAGCGGCACGTCCGAAAGGCGCTCAGAACGCTTCTGGGCCGTCACGATGATCTCGTCGGTTGCCTGCGCGGCCTGCGGGGCAGCGTCTCCAGCCGCATCCTCAGCACAGGCCAGGCCGGGAAACGCCAGCAAGCTGACACCGGCCAGCAGCACACCGTGCCGCCGCATTTCGCCTCTCAACCCCAATTCTTTTATCCTTGTCATCCTCTTCACTCCCACCCTCAATTATCAGTTCTGGTTACTCCCGCCCCGGGAAGCCGGGATCAGCACTTCATCGCCACGCCGACACGGCATGTTGCCCCGCCATCGACGGGTAAATTGATACCCGTCACGAAACGGGATTCGTCCGAAGCCAGGAACAGCCCCGCGTAAGCGACATCGACCGGATCACCGGTCCGCCCCAGCGGCGTCATCCCCTCGAACAGTTCCCGGAAAGCCGGGTTGGATTCGATCACCGCGCTTGAAGCCTGCGTGACGATCGGGCCGGGCGAGATCGTGTTCACCCGGATCCCGTAAGGCGCACCCTCGGCCGCGAGCTGGGGCGTCAATCCAATGATGCCGCCCTTCCCGGTTGCATGGGCCGAATTGCCGAAGCCCTGCACCACTTGCGCCCCGCGCATTCCGGCAATGGACCCGATGTTGATGATCGAACCGCCGCCCCGGGCAACCAGATGCCGCCATGCGGCCTGCGTCGGCACGAACACGATGTCGAGCTCAAGCTTGAGCGTGTAGTGCCAGTCGTCCAGGCTCATGTCCGCGAACGGCGCGAAACGGGCCGATCCGGCGTTGTTGTACAGGATGTCGATGCCGCCATGCCGCGCGGCCACGCCATCGATCCACGCTGCCATCTGCGCCGGGTCCGTGGCATCCTGAACCGAAAGATCGAGGTCCAGCCCCTCCTTCCCGGCCAGAGCCCGCGTTTCCTCAATCGATGCCGTATCGACGTCGCAGCCCGCCACTTTCGCCCCGGCGCGGGCGAACAGCAGCGCGATCTCACGCCCCTGCCCGGCCCCGGCCCCGGTGATCACTGCAACCTTGCCTGCAAGACGCCCGGCAACAGGCCCTTCACTCACACTCATGCAAGCATTGGAAACAGACATATCGCCCATTCGGATCCTCCCTCTTCTTCCTTCGCGGGTCCTGAAACCGGCGGCGTCACGTCACTTTCAGCGCGTGCGTTTTCGTTGCCAGTTTCATGATCCCTGCCTGTTTCGATGTCAATATATTAGCCGGACATCCTGTCTTTTTATTTAGCGCCAAGAACGGGAACACGGCAAAGGAAAGACAGATTGCCTGCGCCCTCTCCCTAGTCCGCAGCCGATGCCTGCAGCATGCGCTCGCCGAACACGTTCGACCATTCGTCCTCAGTCAGCACCGGCGCCGTGTCATAGTAGCGGCCCGGGTCCATTTCCGGACTGTCGATAGCCGCCTTCACGCCCGGCCGTGCCAGCAGCGTCTCGTACCAGCGCCGCACTGCCGCCAGCGACAGGAAATCGAACTCGAAGTACTGCCCGAAGTAATGGATAACCGGGAAGCAGGCGATGTCCGCGATCGAATACTCTTCGCCCGCAAGATAGGGCACGCGCTTGAGCCGGTAGTCCATGACATGCAGCAGCCGCACCGACTCGTTCACATAGCGGTTGCGCGAATATTCGTGCGGCCCGGGAGGCGCATAGCGCAGGAAGTGCGCGGCCTGCCCCATGAACGGCCCCAGCCCCGAAATCTGCCAGGCCAGCCACTGGAACGCCGCGATCCGGCCGCGCGGATCTTCCGGGATCAGAGCCCCGCAACGTTCGGCCAGATACGTCAGGATCGCCCCGGTTTCGAACACCGGCAGCGGCTCCCCGCCATCCAGAGGCGCGGTATCGACGATCGCCGGGATCTTCAGGTTGGGATTGATCTTCCGGAAATCGGCGTTGAGATGCTCGCCCTGATAGAGATCGTAACGGATCACCTTGTACGGCAGATCCAGTTCCTTGAGCGCGATCAGGATCTTGGCCGCGTTGGGCGTCTGCGCGAAGTAGAAATCAATCATGGATTTGTCCTTTGACTGGTCTGAAACGGCGGAGTGGCAAACGCCTTCACGGCAAGGCAGCCGCCCCGTCCACGACCATCGCATGGCCGGAAACGAACGAGGCGTCGTCGCTGGCAAGAAACAGGGCGGCTTTCGCCAGTTCCATCGGATCGGCAAAGCGGCCATTGGGCTGCCCGGCCAGGATCTCCTCTTCAACGCCGGGAATATCGAGCCAGCGGGAGAACATCTCGGTCCGCGTCGCCCCCGGCACCAGGGCATTCACCCGGATGTTGTCCTTCGCGTATTCCACCGCGCCAAACCTGGTCAGCCCGATCACGCCAAACTTGGAGGCGCCGTAGCCCGAGAGCCCCGGCTTCGTGACGATCGTGGCCAGCGAGGACGTATTGACGATCGATCCGCCGCCAGCCTTGAGCATCTCGGGGATCTGGCTCTTCATACACAGGAACACGCCCTTCAGATTGACGGCGATGGTGTGATCGAATTCCTCTTCTTCAAGTTCGAGGATAGTCTTGCCGACCTGCTCCACCCCGGCATTGTTGAAAGCGATGTCGAGCTTGCCGAATTCGGCTACCGTGCGTGCCACAAGGTTGCGGCAGTCGCTGGCCCTGGACACATCGGTGGGCACGAAGATGGCCTTGCCGCCAGCGGCCCGGATGCTTTCGGCCACAGCCTCCCCTTCCTCGACCCGTCGCGCCGCCAGAACGACACTGGCCCCTTCCTGCGCGAACAGGCGGGATGCGGCGGCGCCGATACCCATGTTGCCGCCCGTAACAATGGCGACTTTGCCTTCCAACTTTCCCAACAGTCTTCTCCCAAACGTCAGGCTATCTTGCGCAGCCTGGCCAAGCAGCCGCGTTCCCCCTTCCTGCTCAGGAAAGGTCGGACTCGTCCTCCTCCACCTGCAGAAACAAGCGGATGGCGGACCTGTCCGCGAACCTCGCTTCGTCCTCGGCGAATTCGTCCCGCATCTCGCCGCCCGCGATCGCAAAGCATTCCTGGAAACTCGCCATGTCCGGGAACCAGAACTCGGTGACGACATCGAAATCGGATTCCGCCGCCTCCTCGTGAAGGCCGCTGACTGCCGGAACGACATAGTGCCGGATGTAACGGCTCGCTCCGGCCCGCTTCATCACTTTCTCGCCCAGCTTGGAATGCCTGGTCTTGTAGTACTCGACGAAAGCCTCGAACGAGGTCCCCGGCTTTCGTTTGCCAAGCGCAATGGCCTTGATCATTGTTCCGTTCTCCCGATTTTCCGATGGGTCAGCATGCTGCCCAACTCTGTTTATTGCAGCCCGGTCAGGCTTAGCGGCACAGGCCCGGGGGCAGTGCCTTAGAAAGCCACGTTGTCGCCGCCTTTCAGCGCCAGAATATCCCGCGCTTCGGCCGGCGTTGCGATCTCCATCGACAGGGATTCCAGAACAGAGCGTATCATCCTCACCTGCTCCGCATTCGAAGACGCCAGACGCCCGCGCCCCGCGTAGAGCGAATCTTCCAGCCCCACCCGGACGTTGCCGCCATTGATCGCGCCCATCGTCACGAACGGCATCTGATGGCGGCCTGCGGCCATGACCGACCAGCGGTAGTCATCGCCGAACAGCCGGTCCGCCAGCCGCTTGGCATGCATCAGGTTTTCGGTGTCGGCCCCGGTGCCGCCCAGCAGCCCGAAGATCGACTGCACGAACAGCGGCGGCGTCACCAGTTTGCGGTCCAGGAAATGCGCCAGATTGTAGAGGTGCCCCGTGTCGTAGCATTCAAACTCGAACTTGGTGCCATGCCCTTTGCCCAGCGTTTCCAGGATATACTCAATATCGCCGAAGGTGTTGCGGAAAATGAAGTCGCGCGATGCTTCCAGATATTGCGGCTCCCAGTCGTACTGGAACTGCTTGTAGCGCTGCAGCATCGGATAGAGCCCGAAATTGATCGAACCCATGTTGAGCGAGGCCAGCTCCGGCCCGGCCCTCAGCGCGGCGGCAAGCCGCTCTTCCATGGCCATGCCCTGTCCGCCGCCCGTTGTGATATTGAGCACGGCATCGGTTGCTTGCTTGATGCGCGGCAGGAACTGCATGAACAAGTCAGGGTCAGGGCTCGGCTTGCCCGTTTCTGGATCACGCGCATGCAAGTGCAGCACGGCCGCGCCCGCTTCTGCCGCGCCGATCGCTTCGCTCGCGATCTCATCGGGCGTGACCGGCAAATGCGGGGACATGCTGGGTGTATGCACGCTGCCGGTGACCGCACAGCTGATAATGACTTTCGACATCCTTCTCCCTCAATCCGCTGTTCTTGCCAGGCTGTGGAATCGAGTCCCGCCCGTTGCCCACAGACCTAAGCGAAGGGCGGGATCAAGTCAACTTATCGGCAGGATGTCCTGTTTTAAAATTACATGGCGCGCTTGCGCAAACGCATGGAAGGCCATAGGCGGGGTGCAGATGACGAGAACTCAAGCTTTGAAGGCCGATGGATGAGCGCATCTCCCGATCAACGCGCTGCTGACAAGCCCGCACGGCGCAAGCGGCGGACCCAGGAAGAGCGGCGCACGGAAACCTCGGGCCGCCTGCTCGACGCGGCGATCGAGTTGCTGCTCGAACGCGGCTATTCCCGCTTCCGGATCGCCGATGCGGCCAAGCTGGCGGGCGTTTCGCGCGGCGGGCAGACGCACCATTTCGCGACCAAGAACGACCTTATCGAAGCGGCCATCGAACGCGTTTTCCAAAGCGAAGTCGATCTGGCCGAGAGCGAGGCGGGCAACGCGGGCACCGAGGACCTTCTGCGCCACGGCGCCGCGCACATCGATGCCTTCCTGGCCAGCGATCTCTACAAGGTCAGCCTCAACATGCTCATCTCCGCCGGAGAATCGGAGCATTTCGCCGACAGGATCCGCACGATTTCCGCCAGAAGCCGCAAACCGATCGAATCCGCGTGGATCGACAGGCTGACCGAGGGCGGCACGGACCGCAAAAAGGCCGAAGATGCGTTCTGGCTCTTGTGGAGCGTGCAGCGCGGGATCTCCGTACAGCGCCGCATCGGCGGCGACCCGGGCGGCACCGACGACATCCTGGACCTGACGATCGATCTCCTGAACGGCTACCTGCGCTCGGATGAGAAGGCCGCGCCAGTCCCCCAATAGCCGGCAGCTAGGATAGCTGATCCTCCGCTGGCGCAGCCTTCTTGCGCCCGGGCAAATTGCAGCGTCTGGCCGCAAGGTCATGGGCGAGAGCGATAACCCGCTCGGTATGCTCTTGATCGTCGTTGACGAACGAACGGACAGCAAGGCCCTTCACGGTATTCCACAGGAACGAGGCTACCTGACCGGCCAGCTCGGGCTCAACGCCTGCTGCCGCCAGACGGGCCGCCCAGCCCTCACGAGCCGGAGCCCGCTCGCCGTCGGCCTGCGTCTTCAGCGTTTCCGCCAGCGGCTCCTCTTCACTGGAAGCCACCAGAATATCGAGGATCACCTTGAAGGAATCGCTGAAAAAGCGCTGACGCGCATCGGCAATGATGGCTTCAAGCAGTTCCTCGTCCCCTGCCGCCTCGATCCGCTGCCAGCTTTCATCTTCAAGCCGCTGCACCGTCCATTCGTAAACGGCCGCGATCAGCAGTTCCTTGGACGCGAAATGATGCAGCAGGCCGCCTCGCGACACACCCGATTCCTGGGAGATATTGGCCGAACGCAACCCCGCATGCCCCACGCTCAGCAAAAGCCGGTAGGTTCCGTTCAGCAGCTTGTCGCGCGTGGCCGCGCTTCGTTCCTCACGAGTCTGCCTGCGCGGCTTCGCCACCGTTCCCGCAGCCCCTTTGCGATCCACCGGCTCGCCCTTTTTCTCAGGCAAATCCACCCGCCTCATTCAAACGGCACTCCACTGCTGGCGGCTGATGATCCGGCTCCCGCCTCATGGCGCGCCACGCGATGACCATTGCTCCACCCTGGAAAAATCCCCTTCCCCTACCGCAAGCACAGGCGATCCGCCAATCCCTGCGGAGTTTCCGGCACGCCATTTCCCCAATGCCCTACTGACGGCGGCCGGCCCGGCTTCGTTCTAAGATGTATAAACCGGATATCCTGCCTTTATATTGACAAGCGCCGTGAGAGCAAGGTACGGGTTGCCGGAAAATTGGCAGGACCGCGATGGCCCGCCGCTTCCGGACGAACCGGAAGCAGAAACGAGGGAGAGAAACCATGCGATCGCATCATCGCCGCCCACGGGCCCTTGCCCCACGCATCGCGGCAAAGCCGTGATGTGAACGGGCCCCTTTTCCCAGCTCACGATTTTCGCTCCACCCGCTTCCGCGGGATCTTCTCCTGTCATTGCCCAGGGAACAGACCATCATGATCGATCTGCATTTCACACCGTCTCCCAACAGCCTGAAAATCAAGATTGCCCTGGAAGAACTCGGGTTGCCCTACAAGGTCATCCGCTACGACCTGTACAAGGGCGATCACCTTGCCCCCGCCTATCGCGCGGTCAATCCCAATGTGAAGCTGCCCGGGATCGTCGATCATGATCCGCAGGACGGCGGCGAGCCCTTCAGCGTTTTCGAAAGCGGCGCGATCCTCCAGTACCTGGCCGAAAAGACCGGCAAGCTCCTCCCCGAAAACTGGCGCGAAAGGTCGCAGGCGATCCAGTGGCTGACATGGCAGGTCGCGGGTGTAGGCCCGATGATGGGGCAGGCCGGACACTTCCTGCGCTACGCCCCGCCCGGAGACCACGCCTATTCCACGCAGCGCTACGTCAATGAGTCCAAGCGTCTGGTGCAGGTTCTGGACAACCGGCTGAAACGCAATGCCTACCTTGCGGGCAGCACTTATTCGATCGCGGACATCGCCGCCTGGCCAGTGGTTCAGATCTTCAGCCCCTACGTCGGGATAGACCTCGAACCCTTTCCCAATGCCCGGCGCTGGCTCGGCACGATCGCGCAGCGCCCCGCCGTGCAGGCCAGTCTCAACAGCCCGGACATGGGACCGGGCCGCCACTACGACGCGCAGCCCAAACTGAACGAGGAAGAGTGGTCCAACACGTTCGGCGAGCGGATGTTCAACGCGGTACGCGAGGACTGACCGGGCACTTGGCACGAAACGCGAGACCTGCCTCCCGGGAGAGAGAAGAATGACTGAGAGCAAGACCTACATCGTCACCGGCGCATGCGGCGGCATCGGCAGCGCCGCCGCGCGCGTCTTGTGCGCCGCCGGTCACAACGTGGTGCTGAGCGATATCGCGCCGCCGCAGGAAGGCCTGCTGGACGAACTCCATGCGCTTGGCGGTTCCCCCCATTTCATCTCATGCGACATCACCAGCGACAGGCAGGTTCAGGACCTGGTCGCGGCGGCTGTCAAAACGTCGGGACGGCTGGATGGCGCCGTCAACAGCGCGGGGATCGAGCAAGCCATGAAGCCGCTGGCCGATCTGGAGCTCGAAACCTGGGAACGCGTCATCCGCGTCAACCTGACGTCCGTGTTCCTGTGCATGAAGCATGAAATCAGGGCAATGCTGGAAACCGGCGGCGGCTCGATCGTGAACATCGGCTCCGCCATCGGCGCCGTCGCGATCGAGAACGGATGTGAATATGTGGCCTCCAAGCACGGCCTGTCCGGCCTCACCAAGGCTGGTGCGCTCGACTATGCCAAGGCCGGAATCCGGGTCAATGCGGTCATGCCAGGAGTCATCAAGACCCCAATGCACGAGCGGCACGCCGATGCCCCATGGATGAAAGACTTCGAAACCCTCATGCACACACGCCACCCGATCGGCAGGATGGGCATGCCCGGCGAAGTGGGCGAGGCGGTCAAGTGGCTCCTCTCCGATGCGTCGTCTTTCGTGACGGGGAGCCTGATGTTCGTGGATGGCGGGTATACGGCAGTATAGCAGCGGCGTTTGTCGCGGACATGCAAAGCCCCTTGCGCGATCCCCTTCCAGTAGCACCACCGACAGCATCTATGCAGTCTGTCAAACAGCAATTCCGACTCAATAGATGCGGCGATTGAGTGGATATGGTGTCCGGCGAGACGCGGTTGAGGGGGATGCTGTCGATCGACAACTCCCTCGGCGCCGGCCCCAACGCTGCCATCTTCTCAAACAAGCTCTGCCAGATACGCCGCTGAAACCAGCGTTTGTAGCGGTTGTAGATCGTTGTTAGCGCCCCATAAGCTGCAGGAACATCACGCCAGCGACAGCCTGTTTTCAAGGCATGCAGGATGCCTGAAATCACTGGTGGAACAGATAACCGATTGTCTGTGAACGGATGTCTTTGGATTCTGCGGTTTGGTACGCACTGACGCGACCTGCCTGAACGGCTACGGCAAATGGAAGACGGTGACCGCCGTCTCAGCCGCTGGCGCCATGTCGGCAATGTCACGCAAGCTTCCGCCTTGCTCGCCGACAAAGCCTCTCACCTCCATTCATGCTGAATGACACGGGAGGGATTGGGGATTCATAACGAAGGTGCTTATGAAACGCCCCTTGGTTCTGACATGCTTGGCCGCATCCGTCCTTTCGCTCTCGGCTTGCTATGACGGATACGACAACCATGTCGCGTTGGGATGGTCGAGCTATCCCTATTATGGTTGGTATGATGGCTTTTACGGGCCGATCCATTACGGCTACTGGACCCAACGACATCTTCTACTACCGCCTGACCCCGCGTTCCGGCGCGTTCCGGCGCGGTACACCGCTGCACTTCCGACAAGGCACCGTGCCCGCCCTGCCCAGCCGCAGTTCCGGCGTTTCGAGGGCACGCTGCCCCCGCCGCCACGCGGCACGCGGCACGCGGCACGCGGCACGCGGCACGCGCATGCCGCGCTTCCGGGCCCCGCGCAACTAATTGTTTGGTCCCGGCATTTGATGGAGCATTATCCATGGAGG
>NZ_JALHLG010000034.1 GCF_022832375.1 Novosphingobium beihaiense | reverse complement strand
CCCCAACCAGGCGGGAATCCTTCTTCGAGTTTTCGGACAGTCTGAGGGGTTTTCCGGCATGGCTGCTTTCAGGCATCCTGTTCTCGCAGGCAGCACCAATTCCGCGCGCTGGGAAAGGCGGTCATCGCAACGAACGACCGCTACATTCGCTTGTGAATTCCACGTGCACCACAGTGCCTCGCACCCCGCCTCACTTCGCCTAGGCGATGCCGCGCGGCATCGGCATTGACGCGGCGGCCCTGATCCCTTTTCAGCAGGGGGTGCAAATCGTGGATGGGCTCCCGCACGGGGTGTCTGCCTGCGTGAGGGATCGAAGGGCGCGGTGCCGCCGAGAGGAAGGGAGTTCTCCATGTTTTCCGCTATCGTGATCGACAAGACCGACGAAGGCCAGACCGTTACCCTGCAACAGCTCGATGAAAGCGCGCTGCCCGAAGGCGATGTGACCATCGACGTCGCCTTCTCCACGCTCAATTTCAAGGATGGGCTCGCCATCACTGGCAGTTCGCCGGTCGTGCGCAAGTTTCCGATGGTGCCGGGGATCGACCTTGTCGGCACCGTCTCCGAAAGCAGCCATGCCGACTGGAAGGCCGGGGACACGGTGGTCCTCAATGGCTGGGGTGTCGGCGAAGTGCATTGGGGCGGGCTGGCGCAGAAGGCGAAGCTCAAGGGCGACTGGCTGGTGCCGCTGCCGGGCGCTTTCACGCCTGCGCAGGCCATGGCAATCGGCACCGCCGGTTACACCGCCGCGCTCTGCGTCGATGCGCTCATCGATGCGGGCGTGACGCCGGAGCAGGGCGAAGTCCTCGTGACCGGCGCTACCGGCGGCGTTGGCTCGGTGGCCATTGCCCTCCTCAAGAAACTGGGCTTCTCGGTCGCCGCGCTCACCGGCAAGCCGGGCGAGGCCGATTACCTCAAGACGCTGGGCGCCGAGACCATCATTGATCGCGCCGAAATGTCCGAAAAGGGCAAGCCGCTGCAGAAGGAGCGCTGGGCTGGCGTGGTGGATACCGCGGGCAGCTTCACGCTCGCCAATGCCTGCGCGCAGACGCGTTATGGCGGCGCTGTCGCGGCTTGCGGTCTGGCGCAGGGCATGGACTTGCCCGCCACTGTCATGCCGTTCATCCTGCGCGGCGTTTCGCTGCTCGGCATCGACAGCGTGATGGCGCCCAAGGCCAAGCGCCTGAAGGCCTGGGACCGTCTGGCCAAGGATCTCGATCCGGCGGCGCTCGAAACCATTGGCCAGACCATCGGTCTTGGCGATGCGATCGAGGCGGCCAAGAAGTTCATGTCGGGCGAGGTCAAGGGCCGTTACATCGTTGATGTGAACGCCTGACCGGGCAAAACCGGTGTGCGCCCGGTTGCCGCTCATGCGGTGCCGGGCGTTCTGGCTTGGGGCATTACGGGTTCGCCGGAATCAAGCCCGAATCAAGATTGCCCTCACGCCGTTCGTCCCGAGCGAAGTCGAGGGACTTTGACCGAGCGTAGCCGAGGTCGGCATCTTCGCAGGGTTCTCGGCTCCGCTCGAACCGATCCCTCGACTTCGCTCGGGACGAACGGAGGGGCAGGCAGGCTAAGTGCACCATACTCTGATGACACAGGACGGGACAGGACAGATGGCAGCGAAGGTCGAAGTGGTGGACGGCATGTCCGTGGTGCGCGGTATTCCGCTTGCCGAGGAACCGGGCATCGGCGCCCTGACGCTGGCGGGCCTGATCCGCGATGTCTGCGCGGCGCACGGGCCGAAGGAAGCGCTGGTGCTGCACCTCGATGGCGAGGTGGTGCGCTGGACTTATGCCGAGCTGTGGGACAAGTGCATGGCCGTGGCTCGCGCGCTGGTCGCCTGCGGCACTGGCAAGGGCACCCGCGTCGGCGTGATCGCCACCAACCGGCCCGAGTTTCTCTCCAACGTGTTCGGCGCGGCCCTTGCAGGCGCCGTGCCGACGCCGATCAGCACGTTCTTCACCCCCACCGAACTTGACGAGGTGCTGACCGCATCGGGCGTTTCGGTGCTGCTGGCCGAGCGCAAGGTGCTCAAGAAGGATTTTGGCGCCATCCTTACCGGGCTGGAGCCGCTGCTGGCGAACAGCGCGCCGGGCGCACTGGCCTCCGAACGTTATCCTTTCCTGAACCATGTGGCCTTTATCGATAGCGACGAGGGGCAGGGCGCTATCGAAGGCACGGCGGCGTTCCTGTCGCGCGGCGCGGCGGTCGATCCGGCGCTGATCGCGGCCCGCACGGCGCAGATCGCGCCTGCCGATCCGGGCATCCTGCTGTTCAGTTCCGGCTCGACCGGCAAGGTCAAGGGCATCCTTTCGGCCAACCGCGCCGCCTGCCTGCAGGCCTGGCGCTGGCCGCAGTGGTACCGTTTCGAGGAAGCGCCGCGCACATGGTCGGCCAACGGCTTCTTCTGGTCGGGCAATTTCTGTCAGGGGCTGGGCTCGACGCTGGCTTCGGGCGGCACGCTGGTGCTGCAGCGCTGGTTCGATGCCGAAGAGGCGCTGACGCTGATGGACCGCGAGAAGGTGACGATGCCGGTCGCCTGGCCGCACCAGTGGGCCCAGCTCGAAGGGGCCTCCAACTACGGCGATGTCGATCTTTCGAGCCTGAAATACGTCGATATGCACACGCCGCTGGCCCGCCATCCCTCAGTGCATTCGACCTGGCGCCAGCCCGAATGGGCCTATGGCAATACCGAGACGTTCACGCTCATCACGACTTATCCGGCCAATACCCCGGACGAGGAAACGCGCGGCAGCAACGGCTTGCCGACTGCCGGTTCGATCATCAAGATCGTCGAGCCGCTGACCGGGGCGACGGTGCCGGTGGGCGAGCGCGGCGAGATCGCGGTGAAGGGCCCGACGCTGATGATGGGCTATATCGGCGTGCCGCTTTCGGAATCGGTCGACGACGAAGGCTTCCTGCGCACCAGCGACGGCGGCTATGTCGATGCGGACGGGCGGCTCTATTGGGAAGGGCGCCTCAACGACATCATCAAGACCGGCGGCGCCAATGTCTCTCCGCTGGAGATCGATGCGGTGATCCGCGAATGCCCGGGCGTGAAGATCTCGCAGACGGTGGGCGTGCCCGACGAACTGCTAGGCGAACTCGTCGTCTCGTGCATCGTCCCGCATGAAGGCGCGAGCCTCGATGATGCGGCGATCCGCAATTTCGCCAAGGAGAAGCTCGCCAGCTACAAAGTGCCGCGCCGGGTTCTGTTCGTGGCGGAAAGCGATCTGGAAACCACCGGCAGTTCCAAGATCAAGACCGCCGAACTGCGCAAGCTGGCGGCCGAGCGGCTGAAGGATACGGCTGCAGACTGAGCGGCGGCCGGGAAAGGGGAGAGGCTATGACGGGAACGCCCGATTTCGCCGACTGGCTGGCGATCTGCAATCTCAAGGCCGCCTATTGCCGCCTGCTCGATACCAAGGACTGGGAGGGCTGGAAGGCGCTCCTCACCGAAGACTGCGTGATGGACACCCGCCCGAGCGGCGGCACGCTGGAAGAAGGGCGCGAGCGCTTCGCCGCCATGGTCAGCCAGTCGCTGGCGGACGCGAAGACGGCGCATCATGTCCATTCGCCCGAAATCACGATCGACGGCGACCGGGCCGAAGTGGTCTGGGCCATGCAGGACCGCGTGGTGAAGGACGGCTTCGCGCTCACCGGATACGGCCACTATCACGAGACTTGCGTGCGCACCGCCGAAGGCTGGAAAATCGCGCGCCAGACGCTGACCCGGCTGATCGTCGATATGGAACGCAAGCCAGCGTGATGCAGGAGGGCGTTTTGCTCTCCTTGGATCTGAAGTTTGCATCTCCCTTTCTCGTCGCCCCCGCGCAGGCGGGGATCCCGCTTCCTTCTGCTGGCGTCGCGGAAGGAAAGGAAGCGGGATCCCCGCCTGCGCGGGGCCGACGAGTGTAAGTTAGGCTTCGTTTTCATTCTTTCGGGCAGGCCAAAGTCTCAACGTCGCACACCCGTCAAGAATTGTCTGGCCAATACTAAGCAAGCCTACTAATTCTGTGTCCATGGAACGCAGGGTGGGCACGGTCCTGGCACAAGTCGCGCGGCTGATGCGGCGCGCGTTTGATGAGCGCGCGCGGGAGATCGGCGTGACGCGGCCGCAATGGCAGGTGCTCAGCGTGCTGCTGCGGCATGAGGGGATCAAGCAGGGCGGGCTGGCGGAGCTTCTCGAAGTGGAGCCGATCACGGCGGGCCGCATGATCGACCGGATGCAGGAAGCCGGACTGGTCGAGCGCCGCGCCGATCCCGCCGACCGCAGGGCCTGGCAGCTTTACCTAACAGGCCGGGGGCGCAAGATTATCGACCGGTTGCAGCCGCTGGCGGTGGAAACATCCCGTGCGGCGTTCGAGGGCGTTTCGGAAGAGGAAACGGTGCAATTGCTGCATACGCTCGACAGGATACTGGAAAACCTCACCGGCAAGCCTGCGGCCTCCGATGACTGAGCCGGTATCGCCCCCGCGTGCCTGAGCGCACCGCCGCCCAACTATCGCGAGCGCGATAGGAAGGTCCTTGCCGAGAGGCTATCTTGCTGGAAATCAAACGGCATGGATGCGGCGCCCCGGATGGAAGCCGCAGGGACAGGATTTTGGGAGGAACTGTGGGCAAGACGATCGTCATCACCGGTGCCGGTTCGGGCATGGGCAAGGCTCTGGCGCAGCGTTTTGCAGGCGAAGGGGAAACCGTGATCCTGCTTGGCCGGACCTTCTCCAAGGTTCAGGCCGTTGCCGGGGAACTGGGCGCTCCGGCCATGGCGGTTGAGTGCGACGTGGCCAGCGCCGATTCCGTGCGCGCCGCTTTCGCGAAGATCGCCGAAGTCCATCCCAAGATCGACGTGCTGATCAACAACGCGGCGATCTATGAACCGTTCACTGTGGCCGAAGCGACCGACAAGCAGATCGACAGCATCATCGCCACCAATCTCAACGGCCCGATCTATTGCTGCCGCGCGGCCATTCCGATGATGGAAGCAGGCGCGCAGATCATCAATGTCGGCAGCGAGTCGATCGCGGTGCCCTTCGTGATGCTCTCGCTCTACCAGACCTCCAAGGCCGGGCTGGAAATGTTCAGCTCCGCGCTCGAAGCCGAGCTGGAGGAATCGGGCATCCGCGTGACCACCGTGCGCGCCGGGCCGATGTACGACGAGGGCAAGGAAGCTCCCAACTGGGACCGCGATGCCGCGATGCGCTTTCACATGGGCTGCGCCAAGAACGGTCTCGACCTGCGCACCCGCCCGGTTTCGCATTCCGCTTCGGTGACGGGCGTGTTCCGCGCGGTGCTGGATCTGCCGCCGGACGTGAAGCTCTCCCACGTCACGATCGGCGCCCGCAAACCCTGAGGGCCGATCGGCCCGTCTACCTGATTTCGACACTTGCCAAGGATCTACCGATGACCACTCTTCCTGATGCCAAGCTCTATATCGACGGCAAGCTGTGCGATGCGACCGGAGGCGGCACGTTCGACGTGATCAGCCCCTGGACCGGCGAACCGGCCGGCAAGGCCGCCGATGCCACCGCCGAGGACGTGAACGCGGCGATCGCCGCGGCGCGCCGGGCTTTCGACACCACCGACTGGTCCACCAACACCGAAAAGCGCGTGGCGCTGCTCAAGAAGTACCGCGAACTGTTCGAACAGAACCGCGAACGGCTGGGCCAGCTCGCCATTCACGAGGCAGGCGCCGCGCAGGGTGCCGTGAACCGCGCCCATGTCGATATGGCGCTCGACGGCTGGGACGATTACATGGCCGTGTTCCCCCAGGTCGAATGGGAAGTGGACTATGGCGAGAAGCCCGCGTTCGGCATGATCCACAAGCGTCTGGGCCTGCGCGAGGCGGTCGGCGTGGTCGGTGCGATTACCCCGTGGAACGTGCCGCTCTACGTCAATATCGGCAAAGTCATCGCCGCGCTGCTGGCGGGCTGCACTGTCGTGCTCAAGCCCGCGCCGGATACGCCGGGCATGGGCGCGATCTTTGGTGAGCTGGCCAAGGAAGCCGGGTTTCCTGATGGCGTCATCAATGTGGTCTTCGGTGCCGATCCGGCGTTGGCGGGCGAAATGCTGGTGACGGACCCGCGCGTCGATCTGATCTCGTTCACCGGCTCCACCGGCGTCGGCAAGCGCATCATGGAGCAGGGCGCGCCCACGCTGAAGCGCGTGTTCCTCGAACTGGGCGGCAAGTCGGCCAAGATCGTGCTCGACGATGCGCCCAATTTCCAGATGGACGTGGCGATGTCGATGCTGGTGTTCCACGCCGGGCAGGGCTGCGCGGTGCACTCGCGCCTGCTGGTGCCCAAGAGCCGCTACGAGGAAGCCAAGGCGATCCTCAAGGGCGCATACGGCCAGTTCGGCGACAACTGGGGCGACATCGGCAATCCGGCGCACATCATGGGCCCGGTCGTCTCGCGGCGGCAGATGGAGCGCGTGAAGAGCTACATCGATCTGGGGCAGGAAGAGGGCGCGACGCTGCTCGTGGGCGGCAATATCCGTCCCGACAAGGGCAATGGCTTCTTCGTCGAGCCGACCTGCTTCGTCGATGTCACCAACGACATGCGCATCGCGCAGGAAGAGATCTTCGGTCCGGTGCTGGTCGTCATTCCCTATGAGGATGACGAGGATGCCATCCGTATTGCCAACGAAAGCTCCTATGGCCTTTCGGGCGGCGTTTCGGGCAGCCATGACCGGGCAATCGCCATTGCGCGCCGGGTGAAGACTGGCTCGATGAGCGTCAACAATGGCATGTGCATTGCCGGTGACATTCCTTTCGGCGGCTTCAAGGCCAGCGGCATGGGCCGCGAATGGGGCGTCGAAGGGATCGAGGAATATACTGACATCAAGATGCTGGCCTGGCCGGTGGGGCAGGCTGAACCGGCCTGAACCGGCCAGAACCGGAACACGGGTGTGGGAGAGGATGAAAAGGGCCGGGAAGCGCCCAGTCTCACGGCGCTTCCCCCGCAGCTTGCAGAGGCGGTTTCCAGTTCCTGTGCTTCGATAAGCCATAACCTCAACGGGCAGAAGCTGGGACGCAAGGGCCGGGTCACGCGTGAGCGGATCCTGGCCGCGGCGATCGAGCTGATCGATTCACCGGAAGAGCCGGTGACGCTCAGTTCTGTGGCGCGGCGGGCATCGCTCGGCATGACCTCGCTCTACAATTACTTCACCGATCTCACCGAACTGCTTCTGGCGGTGCTGGAGCCGGTCATGGCGACGGCGGAGACATCCTATCTGACGGTGCTGCGCGAGCGCTGGCCGGACGATGATCTGTTCGAGTGCTGCTACCGCTTCGTGCGCGCCTATCACGATTTCTGGCTGCGGCATTCGCGCCTGCTGCACATGCGCAATGCCCTGGCCGATCAGCGCGACCAGCGCATGCTCGCGCACCGCATCGACAGCACCCGGCCGGTCATCGGGCTGCTGGTGAGCCAGATGGATGGAGAAACCCGCCCCGAAAGTGCGGATACGGCGATGGCGACAATGGTGATGATCGGGATCGAGCGCTCGATCACGGTCGCGACGGACCGCGAATTGCGGCGCCAGGTCGGCATGGGGCCGGAAGTCAGCGAGGACCGCTTCCTCGTGCCCGGCGCGCGGCTGATGGAACTGGCGGTCAGGGACGGAAGGGCCGGGGCGGGGTAAGCGGCCCTCAACACCCCGTTATACTCATCGTTCGTGTCG
>NZ_JALHLG010000033.1 GCF_022832375.1 Novosphingobium beihaiense | reverse complement strand
GTCGCGACGGACCGCGAATTGCGGCGCCAGGTCGGCATGGGGCCGGAAGTCAGCGAGGACCGCTTCCTCGTGCCCGGCGCGCGGCTGATGGAACTGGCGGTCAGGGACGGAAGGGCCGGGGCGGGGTAAGCGGCCCTCAACACCCCGTTATACTCATCGTTCGTGTCGAGCGAAGTCGAGACACGTATGAGTCAGGCGAACGTGTCTCGACTTCGCTCGACACGAACGGGAGTTTGCCCTGTCTACTTCTTCTTGCCGCCCACGCCCTTCAGATAGGCTTCCATGCCCTTGATGTAATCCGGATTGAGCATGAGGCCGGAATTGGCCATGCGCTCGACATGGCGGGCGGAATCGCGGCCCACTTCGGCGCACAGTTCGATGGCGACTTTGGCCGCGCCCATCTGCTCGCCGTTCTGCTTGGCAAGGTGTTGGCAGAATTCCATCACCTCCTGTTCGAAAGTCTCGTCCTCGAAGACCTGATGGACGAGGCCCATGGTCATGGCCATCTCGGCAGGGGCAGGCTTGTTGGCCATGATCAGCCAGCGCGCCCAGTGCGGGCCGCACAGGCGCGTAAGGCGCGAGACGCCGCCCGAGGCGGGCAGCACGCCGAACAGCCCTTCGGGAAAGGCATAGGCGGCGCTCTTTGCGGCGAGGCGGAAATCGCACGAGAGGCTCATTTCCAGTCCGCCGCCCACGCACATGGCGTGATGCGCGACGACGATGGGCTTTTCCACGTGCTCCATCTCGTCCCACAACTGCTGCATGTTGTTGAGGTTGAGCCGGTGGTTCTCGCGGATCTTGCTGGCCGAATTGGCCGTGACGTTCACTTGCGAGGCGATGTTGCGGTTGCCCCCGCGCAAGTCCGCGCCCGAGCTGAAATAGCGCCCGGTAGAGCGGATCAGCATGACCTTGAGTTCAGGCGTTTCACGCAGGCGCAGCACCGCCTCGGTGAGCAGGTCCATCATCTCGCGGCTCATCGCGTTGAGCTTGTCGGGCCGGTTCAGCGTGGCGATCAGAATGCCATCGGCCTCTTCGGTCAGCAGGTGCGGGGCTTCTTCGGTCATCGTCTGCAAGTCCTCAATTACGCGTGCTGCGGCGCCATCTTTTTATCCGGCCCATAATATCCGTTCGTCCCGAGCGAAGTCGAGGGACACTGACCGAGCGAAGCCGAGGTCGGCTACGTTGCAGGTTCTCGGCTGCGCTCGAACCAGTCCCTCGACTTCGGGCCTACAGCTCGAAGTTTATCCTGAGCATGTCGAAGGGCTCGGGACGAACGGGGACTGGAGGAGAGTTTCGCCTCTAATTCCGCGAGCGCGGCAGGCCCAGGCCCTTTTCGGCGATCATCGAGCGGTGGACCTGGCTGGTGCCGCCGTAGATGGTGGTGCCGTGCGCGTGGCGGTAGGCGAGGTTGACGTGATCGGCCGCGCCCTTGCGCTTGGACAGCGAGTAGGGTGCTGTCAGGTCGAGCAGGTCGCGCGAGTCGGTGATGAACAGTTCGGAGGAGAACATCTTCGCCATCGGCCCGTAGGCGCCGTTGCCCTTGCCGTGGACCTGCGTCCAGTTGGCGCGGTAGGCGATCATTTCGGAGGCCAGCACATTGGCATACGTGCGGGCCAGCCGGGTCTGCGCCTTGGCCGTGTCGATCAGCTTGCCGCCGCCCGCCACCGGGATGTCCCCGCACAGCTCCACCGCGCTTTCCAGCATGGCGCGCTGGACTTTTGCGAAGCCGCCGCCGTGCTCCAGTTCAAGGCTGGCCGCCATCGTGCGCCCGCCGCCGTTGATGGCGCCCAGGCGCCAGGTGTCGGGGATACGCACGTTGTCGTAGAAGGTGACGTTGGTGCGCTCGTCCATGAAGGTGTGGACCGCCTGCACCGTCACGCCTTCAGCTTTCAGCGGCACGATGAACATCGTCAGCCCCTTGTGCTTGGGCGCGTCCGGATCGGTGCGGCAGAGCATCAGCACATAGTCGGTGAGGTTGGCGCCGCTGGTCCACATCTTGGTGCCGTCGATCAGCCAGGAGCCGTCGTCCTGCTGCGTCGCCTTGCACTGCGCGGCGAAGACGTCCGAGCCGCAGCCGGGCTCCGAATAGCCCAGCGAACAGATCGCATCGCCCGACATCACCTTGCTCAGCACTTCCTGCTTCAGCTCGTCGGTGCCGAAGCGGTACATGATGAGGGCCACCATCTGCGCGACATTGGCGACCGGGTTGTTCCAGCCCTCTTCCTCGAAAGCATCGCGCGCGGCGGTGACAGCATAGGGATCGAGGCCCCGGCCGCCGACATCCTTGGGCAGTTGCAGATAGGCAAGGTTCGCCTGAACCAGTTGCTTGTGGATGACCGGATTGTGGCCTTCCCAGGAAAAGTGGAACTTCTCGCGCTGCTCGTCGGTCACGTTCTTCGCGAAGAACTCGTGTATTTCCCGCTGGATCGCGCGGGCATCCTCGCCGAGATCGAATTCCACCGGCACTTCGCCCGCATCGGGCAGGCTGGCAGCTTCGCCCGCATAGAGGCGCCGCCCGGCTTCGGCGAGCCAGTCTTCCGGATCGCCCGCGATCAGCGGCCAGGCCTTGGCGCGCAGGTTGTAGAGGTGAATGTCGTGCTCGGTGGTGAGGCCGATGCCGCCGAAGGTCTGCACCGCATGGCGCACCGTGCGGCCCGCGGCGCCTGCCGCATACCAGGCCGCGAGCGAGATCTGCGCCCCGGCGGCCGCTTCGCCGTCCGCGATCGAGCGCATGGCTTTCCACGCCAGGAACTTGGCGGAATCGATCTCGCAGATGAGGTCCGCCATCGGGTGCGACAGCGCCTGAAACGTGCCGATGAACACGCCGAAGGCCTTGCGCTCGCCCGCGTATTCGGCCGCCATCGTCAGTGCCTGACGGCTGAGGCCCGAAAGCGCCAGCGTGATCAGCAGCTTCCATTCCTCGATACCGCTGGCGAACGTGGCCAGCGCATCGGTGCCGCTGCCCAGAACGGTGGTTTCCAGCGCGCCGAGGTCCAGTTCAGCGATCGGGGTGGAAGCAAGGTTCGCTTCGGCCACGCGCGCGTCTGCCGGGACGGTGACAAGCACCACGTCATCGCCCTTGCGCGCCACCACGGCATCGGCAACCAGCCCGCCCGCAACCCACTGGCTGGGGAATTCGGCCACGTCCTGCATGGCGATGGTCACGACCTTCTCGCCGCTGACCGCGCTTTCGAGCAGCTCGCTCTGGCCGCCGAGCAGGCCGAGCAGGCGGGTGGCGACCAGCGCTTCGGCCAGCGGGCCGGAGGCGAGCGTGCGGCCCGCTTCTTCCATCAGCAGCCCGGCGTCGAACAAGCCGAGCCCCATGCCGTCCGCCTCTTCGGGAACGCGCATGGCGAAGGCGCCGAGTTCGGCGAGGCCTGCCCACATTTCCGCGTCGAAGCCGCCGGTATCCTGCGCCGCGCGGACCCGCGCCGGGGTCGAATTGTCGTCAAGGAAGCGCGCGAAGGTCTCGCGCATCATTTCCTGTTCGTCGGTCAGGTCGAAATTCATGACAGGCTATCCCGGGGATTATTGTTGTTGCTCGGTTCTTGCGCTGAGGTGCGCGTTTATTGGTCCTGACCATAGACGGCAGGGCCGTTCAATCCGTCATGCGCTGCAATCGCAGGCGCGATGGCTGGCGGGCCGTATGGCTTGCCGGAAGGGCGAGGGGTAGGCTGGCCTTCGCACAACAGACCCGTGCCGTGGCGCCGGGCGTCATGATGATAGAGGGGAGTAAGCCGTGTCCGGTTCGCAGTGCCGCGAACAGAGGCCTATCGCATCGCTGCCCGGCTACCGCCGTATCTTGCGCGTGGAGCCGGAGGAAGGGGCGGTTCTGGCCCTGCTCGAAGACGATCTGCATTGCATGGCGGTGCGGCTGCGCCACGATGGCGCCACGGTGCTGGCGGTGGAGCCTCTGATGGACCGGGTGCCCTGGTCGGTCTGCCCCGGTGCGGTGGAGGTTCTGAAGACGACATTCACTGGCGTGCCGCTGGCGGAGGTTTCGCCCCGGCGCGAGAAGCAGGCCAATTGCACCCATCTGCACGATCTGGCCGTGATCGCAGCAGCCCACGCTCTGGACAGGGGGCCTCTCGAATACCACATCTTCGTCAGCGACCCGCGCGAGGTGGATGGAGAGACCCGGCGCGATCTGGAAATCCGGCGCGAAGGCCGAGTGCTGCATCACTGGATCGAGCGCGCCGGAAAGTTCGCCGAACCGGCATCGCTTGCGGGCCTGACGCCGCTGACGATGCGGGACTGGATTGCTGGGCTGGAAGGCGAGGCGCAGGAAGCCGCGCGGCTGCTGCAATGGGCCTCGCTGGTAGCGCATGGCCGCAGCATGACCGACGAGCGCCGCCGCGCCGCGCTGGCCACGCGGCCCAATTGCTTCACGATGCAGCCCGAGCGCGTGGAGCGGGCGCGCATGGTGAGCGGGATGCACGATTTCAGCGCAGGCGGGCGCCAGCCGCTCGAAGGCCTGCATGACCGTTTCGAAGACGCTTACGGCCCTGAAGCCGGATAGTCCGGTCAATATACCAAGTGGGAGACGCGATATGGAAATGAACGACATGGTGATCATCAGCGTCGATGATCACATCAGCGAACCGCCCGACATGTTCAAGAACCACCTCTCGGGCGATCTTCTCGAATCCGCGCCGAAGATGGTGAAGGATGAAAACGGCAAGGACTTGTGGGTCTATCAGGGCCAGAGCTTTGCCTCGGTCGCGCTCAACGCCGTGGTCGGCCGCCCGTTCGAGGAATATGGCATGGAGCCGACCTCGCTCGATCAGCTTCGCGACGGCGTCTACAAGGTGGACGAGCGCGTGAAGGACATGGACGTCAACGGCATCGCCGCCTCGCTCAACTTCGGCTCGGTGTTCGATTTCGCGGGCGGGCGCCTGCACCGGGTGCCGGACAAGAAGCTCGCGGCCAGGCACGTCTCGGCCTATAACGACTGGCATATCGACGAGTGGTGCGCCGCGCATCCGGGCCGCTTCATCCCCTGCGCCATCCTGCCGACGTGGGACATGGACGCGACCATCGCCGAGCTGAAGCGGGTGTCGGCCAAAGGCTGCCACACCGTCTCGATCAGCGAGAACCCGACCTGCCAGGGCCTGCCTTCGATCCACAACGCCTACTGGGACCCGTTCTACAAGGCGATCAACGATCTCGACATGACGATCTGCCTGCACATCGGCGGCGGCAACCCGGCGCCGCATGCGTCGATGGAAACGCCGATCGAGGCGTGGATCTCGACGATGCCGATGTCGATCGCCTATGCCGCCTCGGACTGGCTGAACCTCAAGGCGCTGCATGACTATCCGGATATGCGCATCGCGCTTTCGGAAGGTTCGATCGGCTGGGTGCCCTATTTCATGGAGCGCGCGGACTTCTCGAACTCACGCCACAAATACTGGACGCATTCGCTGTTCCAGAACACCAAGCCGAGCGACATGTTCAAGAAGCACTTTCTCAACTGCTTCATCGACGATGCCTTCGGTCTGGATAATGTCGAGTACATCGGTGAGGACAACATCGCCTATGAATGCGACTATCCGCACTCCGACACGCTCTGGCCCGAAGTGCCCGAGCGCCTGTGGCCGACGATCAAGCACCTGACCGACGCGCAGATCGACAAGATCACGCACGGCAATGCCATGCGCTGGTTCCGTTTCGATCCGTTCCAGCACATCCCGAAGGAGCAGCTCACTGTGGGTGCGCTGCGCAAGAAGGCGCAGGAAGAGGGCGTCGATACCACGCCCAAGTCCTCGCTGGGCGAGCGCCCGCTGGCCGAAGGCGAAGTGCGCCCCGTTACGTCCGGCGACATCATGAAGATGTTCTCCCGCCACGAGGATTCCGATCATCTGGACCGCATGGCCGGGCAGGACGCCTGAGAAGTCCGCCCCGGAAGCCGCAGCATGGCGGGCAGCTTCCGGGGGCGGCGCCAGCCTGAAATGATCAGGGCCCCCGCGAGATATCCCGCGGGGGCCCTTTTCGTTGGGAGCTTGTGATAAAGTGCCGTTTCGCGGCCGCGTCAGGCGGCGTGCGGGAACGGCTCCACATTGGTGGTCACTTCGGGATCGGGCAGGCAGGCGCGCATGGCGTCGCTCATGCACTGGATCAGCCCGTCGTGATTGACCTTGTCGTCCTTGCCATAGACCACGGCGACGACCAGCGGATGGCCTTCGGGCTGGCGCGGCAGCAAGGCACAGAGCGCGTCGGCGCCGGTGCCGAAGCCGGTGGGACCGAACAGATGGCGCGGTTCGCGGCACGCATCGATGCGCTGCATCATGTCCGAGAAGTTGAACTTGCTGAGATCGTCCGCTTCGGCGTTGAGACGGCGGACCATGCCTTCGCAGCGCTGGCGCGCCACGGTGGACAGCATCAGCCAGCCCGCCGCATTGCTCACCAGCGGTTCCTTGACGCCGCCGGTCAGTTCACGGGTAGCGGCCATGGCACGCGGGCTGTGGCGCCAGTTGACGATCTGGGCATCGAGCCCGACCATAGAGAGCAGCGCGACCGAAAGGCCGGTCTGCGAAACGAGCCGGTCCATGAGGCGCACGATGCGTCCGTCACGCACCAGTTCAGGCTGGCCCGAGGTGCCCAGCAGCGCGGCGCGCGGCGTCAGGCTGTAGGCGCGGGAGTAGGGATCCTTGCGCAGCAGGCCGAGCTCGACCAGGCTCGAAAGAAGTTCCGATGTGCTCGATTGCGGCCGGTTGTAACGGCGCACGATATCCATGACCGTCGCCTCCCGGTGGGTGTCGTCGAAGTATTCCAATACTTCGATCACCCTGCGCGCGATCTTTGCCTTGTTCGATGATGTAGTCTTGCCAGCCATGAGGTCTCTCCTCCCTCTGAGTGGATGTGAAACTCGCTTCTTCCCCGAGTCGATCCCGGTGTCATTTTGTCCGAGTCGTGCTCAGAAAAATGAGCCGTGTTCGTTTTTTGCTCAGCTTGGTTAGCATCAACAATGCTGTTGATCAAGGGCTTCCGGTGTATACTGGACCAAGAAACTTGCATCAGGAAGCATTGTGATGTGAGGAGGCCGGAATAGCGGCATGATCCTGAAGGCGACTGTCAGGCCTGGAATGGGTGCTGGTCAACCGCGATCCGGCAGACGATGGCTGCGGCACGACGAACGGCAATGACCAGGGAGTAACGTAAAAGTCATGATTCCCGCGGCGTTCAGGGTTTCCGCACCGGAGCTGACTGGCGATGCCGGGCCATGGCGGGAACCTGCGGCATTCATCGATCTGGCAGGGGAAGAGAACGACGTTCCGCACATCCGCTTGCCGGCCTGTCCGGTGATCGGCGTGGGTGCGCGCGGCCATCCGCTGGCACACCGTCTGGATACAGTGATCGAATCCCATCGCGATGTGGGTGCGGTGAGCAAGGCCATTGTGGACCAGCCTTTGGCCGCGGCCGTAGTCACGCAACTTCTCCGCCAGCTTCCGGCACTGCCGCCCGAACAGGGACTGACGGCGGAGTCCATGGCCTATGCCGTGCTGCAGGGGAGCGCCGGGCACCGGGCATGGATTGCAGCGCAGCCCCGGCGCGAGGTTTTGCCCGAAGGAGAAGTGCGGCTTTCGCGGCAGGACGGCGAACTCACGGTTACGCTTGACCGGCCCGGGGCAGGCAATGCCATCGACCGGCCGATGCGCGATGGGCTGCATGAAGCGTTCGCGCTGGCCAATGCGGATGAGACGATCACGCGCGTGGTGCTGCGCGCGGAAGGCAAGGCGTTCAGTCTGGGTGCCGAGCTATCCGAATTCGGCACGACCACCGATCCGGCCACCGCGCACCGCATCCGCTGCCTGACGCTGCCTGCGCGCGAGGCGGTGCACTGTGCCGGGCGGCTGGAAGCCCGGATCGACGGGGCCTGTGTGGGGGCGGGCCTGGAACTGGCGGCCTATGCGCGCCGGATCACGGCGACGCCGCGTTCATGGTTCCAGCTTCCCGAACTGGCGATGGGCATCCTGCCCGGCGCGGGCGGCTGCGTCTCGCTGACGCGGCGGGTCGGGCGGCAGAGGGCTTTGCTGCTGATCCTGTCAGGACGCCGCATCAACGCGCGGCAGGCGCTCGCATGGGGGCTCGTCGACGCGTTGGTGGACAAGCTTGCCTGAAATCCACGTTGCCGCGACATCCGCACTGGAAAGGCGTTCGCGCGCTTCGGCCCAGGGGCGGCTGAGCAGGCAGAGGTCCGCCGCTTCTCCCGGTGCAATGGCGCGTTGCCGGGCGAGGTCAAGCGGATCGGCCAGATAGAGCCCGAGCGCCTCTTCCGGCGTCAGGGCCTCGTCAGGGCCGATTGCGATGCCTGCCGAGGTCCGGCGGCTGACGGCGGCGGCCATCGCCGCCCATGGATCGGGGCGGCCATAAGGCGCATCGCTGCCGCCCGCCATGGCAAGGCCCGCATCGCGCAGGCTGCGCAGGCGGTAGAGATCGCCGTGATCACGCGGCTCCACGTCCGCCAGATAACGGTCCCCGCGCTCGGCGATGAAGTGCGGCTGGACGCAGGCGTTCAGGCCCAGCGCGGCCATGCGCGCCACCAGTTCGGGCGAGGCGATCGAGACGTGTTCGATCCGGTCTCCCGGCAGCGTCCCGGCCTCTTCCAGCAGCGCCAGCGTGAAGACGAGTTCGACTTCGGTGACGCAGTGCACCGCCAGCGGCCGCCCTTGCCCGTGACCGGCGCGGATGAAGGCTACGGCATCCTCGAAACCGGGAAGGGCGGCCTCGTGCAGGTGGAGCTTGAGCGGGCCCAGTTTCCAGCCTTCCGGAGCGGTTTCGGCCAGAGACAGCGCGCCCGCCAGAACCAGCGATTGCACCAAAGTGCCCTCGGTCCTCTGCCGGGCGAAATGGCGGGCCATATCCGGATCGTTGCGAGGGGACATATCGGTGACGCCGGTGATTCCGAAGGCGGCGAGATCGTGGCTGATATCGCCCAGAGCAGGCGGCTGGCTGCCGAGCGCTGTTCGAAGCCAGGCATCCTCATCGAACAGGCGGCCGGTGAACTGCCCGCCTTGGCGCTCCAGTCCCTTGGGCGGGGCCGCGCGGGACAGCAGGTCTTCGAGCGCCATCGAATTGAGCAGCCACATCCGCCCGGTGCGGTGCTGAAGGCGCAAGGGACGGTGCGGTACGAGCCGGTCCAGCGCCTTGGCATCGGGCAGGGCGCCATCCAGCACGCTTTCGTGAAAGCCGGTGCCTCTGATCCATCCGTTGCCCGGTTGGCGCAGGGCGCGGGCAAGGGCTTCCGGGCCGGTCACTTGGGGCGGGCCGCAGGAAATGGAGGCCTTGTCTGCGGCCAGCCCGGCAAGGTGAATGTGATGATCGTGGAGCCCGGGCAGCAGCGTGCCGCCGCGGGCGTCCATGACGGTTTCGTTGGGACTTGGCTGCAGAGTTCCCATGGCGGCGATACGGCCATCCGCGATCCGCACGTCCTGCAGGCCTGAGCCCCAGACTTCGGCATTGCGGATCAGCACGGCGCCAGCTCCGGCAAGTACCGCGCGGTATCGGCGCCGATGGCGCGGACTTCGGCCTGCAAGGCGCGGCGCGGCACATGAGGGAAGGGCGCGCCGATCGAGGAGCCCCATGCTCTGAGCTCGGCATCGATCGCGGCGCGGTCGTGCGCGCGCTCTTCGGCCAACGCCATGGCGGCAATCGCGCTCATGGACAGGCCGATGCGCTGGGCCATGCCGCTGCGCAGCGCGGCGAGCCCTTCGCGCGCGGCGGTAATGCCGGTGAGCGGGTCGGCGACGGCGTCGCCCACGAAGCCGATTTCGCCGGTCAACTCCGCCATGGCGCGCGAGAGGCCGCCCGCCACGCCGCAATCGTTGCCGATGCCAACCCAGTTCGCCGCCTCGCCGCGCGCGCCGTGTCCGGTGACGGAAAGCCAGACAAGCCCCGGCACTTCGCGCACCAGCGCTTCGGCATCGATCCCAAGGTGCTTGAGTGCGCGCGGACGCGAAGATTCGATAACCACGTCCGCGCGGCGGATCAGCGCGATCAGAGCGGCTTTTTCGCGTTCGCTGGCAAAATCGACGAGGACATTGGCCTTGCCCTGATTGATGAGATCGAACGTCGCTGGATCGTCGCGCCGGATGAGGTCCGGGCGGGAGCGGCTTTCGACTTTCACGACTTCCATGCCCGCCTGCCAGAACAAGTGCCCGGCCAACGGCCCCGCCCAGATCGCGGAGAGATCGATCACCAGCGGACGATGCCCAGAGAGACGATGCCCAGAGAATTGTGCGGGAAATTTCCCCCACCTCCGCTCGTCCTGAGCTCGTCGAAGGGTGTCGGCCCCAGCGCTGCGCCAGCGTCCTTCGACAAGCTCAGGACGAGCGGGGCTTGCTGCAAAATTCCCATAGCTTGCCGTGGGCCCGCGTCCGCGATTCTGGCCCTGCATCAGGACCTCAACAGCGGGCGTTACGGGAACTTCGTCCGCCGAGGCGACCGGCAGGCCCAGTGCGCGCCCGCGTTCGACCAGTTCAGCACAATCGAACCGCGCGGCCGCAGCCCCGATGGCCCCTTCCACCGAACCGTCGAAACCGGCGTCGCAGAACAGCGCGGGCAGCAGTTCGCGGTCCACATCCCGGATCAGGGTGAGGGCGAACCAGCCGCCGTCGCGTGTTTTCAGCAGGCGGCTGCCGCCAAGCCCGGCGGAAATCCGGCCATTGATCGTGTAGCCATTGTTCGATCCCCGCTCGCCCATCAGCGCCGCACCCGAAAGCGCGGCAAGGGCGGGCAGGCCATGGTCATGCGCCATGGCCTGCAACTGCCGCCCGGCCCAGCGCGCCAGCGGCAGCGCCGGGCCGCACTGGCCCGAAGGGGAATGGGAAGGATGTGCGCGCGTTTGATCCATGGTGGAGCGAGAATAGCAGCTTTCGAAAACCGGAGCGGAGCGTACTTAATGCCGGAGCGCAGCGTACTTAATGCACGTGAGGGCTGGAAGCGCAGAAAGTTGCGGTTTGCAGTCCGCCATGAGGCAAATGCGCATGCATCCTAGTACGGTGGAAGCGAAGTTCGCTGCATAGTGGCGCCGCTCCCGCTAAGGCGGGAGCGGCGCTAATCATCCTTGTGCCATGCCGGCAGAAGCGGGAGCCCCGCCTTCGCGGGGATGACGGGAATAGTGATGAGAACTTCAGTTCCAGGTGACTAGTTTGCAAGGACGTCCTTGACCTTGCGCCGCAGCAGCTTGCCCATTTCATTGTAGGGCAGCTCTTCGACGAACTTGATCTTCTCGGGCACGCGTGAGGACCGCAGGCGCGAGCGGATCAGCGCCTTGAGTTCGTCTTCGGCAGGGGCTTCATGACCTTCGCGGACGACGATGGCGGTGCCCACTGCCTCGCCCCATTCCACCGAGGGGATGGCGCAGGCGCAGGCGTCGGCAATCGCAGGGTGGGTGAGCAGCACGTCCTCGATCTCGCCGGGAGACATGTTCTCGCCCCCGCGCACGATCACGTCGTCGGCGCGGCCGGAGAGGAACAGGTAGCCATGCTCGTCCATGTATCCGGCATCGCGGGTGGGGAACCAGCCTTCGGCATCGAGCGCGCTCTTTTCCTTGTACTCGCCCGAAACCTGATCGCCACGCACGTAGATCTCGCCCGCTTCGTTGGGGCCGAGCACTTCTCCGTTCTCGCCGCGGATCTGCATTTCGACGGTCGGGATCGGCTTGCCTAGCGAGGTCAGGCGGGCGCGCACCTTGGGATCATCGGACGCCAGCGCCTCGCGGTGATCGTCGGGGCCGAGCAGGGCCACGGTTGAGCTGGTTTCGGTCAGGCCATAGGCATTGGTGAAACCAGCGCCGGGGAAGCGCTCCAGCGCCTTGTGGATCACTTCCAGCGGCATCTTGCCGCCGCCATAGGCGATGGCGCGCAGGCTGGCGGTATCCGCGGCCACGCCCTTTTCCATGGCATCGACGATGCGTGCGAGCATCGTCGGCACCACGAAAGCATTGGTGACGGCTTCGGTCTGCACCAGTTCCAGCCAGCCTTCGGGCGAGAAGTTGGGCAGCATCACGATCTTGCGCTGCGAATAGATCGAGCTGAGCAGCGCCGAGATACCCGCGATGTGATAGGGCGGCACGACCACCAGCGCGGCTTCGGCCTCGTCGGCGGAACCGAACTCCACCGTGCCCAGGATATAGCCCAGCAGGTTCGAGTGGCGCAGGATCGCCGCCTTGGGCGCCGCCGTGGTGCCGCTGGTGAAGAGTTGGATCGCAATGCCTTCGCCCGGATCGTATTCGCGCGAGTCCGGCTCGGGCACGGTTTCCTGTGCCTTGAGCGTGAATTCCTCGCGCGAGAAGATCGTGTGCTCCTGATCGCCCGCGATGCGGGTGATGCGTTCCTCATCGCCCACCACCAGCGCCGGGGCGACGCGGCCGAGCAGGGCGGCCAGATCGGCATCGGGCAGGCGGTAGTTGAGCGGGCAATAGGGCACGCCCGCCAGGGCCGCGCCGAACACGGCGATCACCGCCGCCTCGCTGCTCTCGTCGAGCAGGGCGACGTATTCCGCCTCGCTCTCCTGGATCAGCTCGAAGGCGCCGCGCGCGGCGTCGAGCAGGTCTCCGTAAGTCCAGCGCTTGCCGTCGCAAACGAGGGCAATGCGGTCAGGCGCGGCTTCCGCCGCCATTTCGAGAAGGAGAGCGATGTTCATTGTCTGGTGCGGCCTTGGCAGGAATAGAAGTGTTGCCGGGGATCAGTCGGAGGCGGGAAGCGGCTTGGCGTCCTTGACGACCAGCGCGACGCCATCGACCGAAAGCGAGCCCTTGCCGGGCTTCACGCAGAGCAGCTCGTACTTGCCGTCGGCATCGACATAGCGTTTGCCCATCAGCGTACCGGCCGAGAAATCGGCGGAGAGCGGCGCGGCATCGGCGGGCTTGGCTTCGCCCATCGGCGAACCGCCGCATTCGATCTGGCCGTCGGCGCAGCGGATCACCATGACTTCGGTATCGCAGGCGGCGCTCTTCAGGCGGGTTCCAGGCTTCATCTTGATTTCCTTCTTAGCGGGTTGTCTGAATTGTCTTCATGCGATCGCGCCCTGAACTTTTAGGCGCTCGATATCGTCCCATTCAAGACCGAGCTCCAGCAGTACCGTTTCAGTATGTTCGGATAGCTGCGGAGCACGAGGCGTGGCAAAGGGCTGGTGGTCGAACTGCACCGGGCTGCGCACCACGCGCATCGGATCGGAGCCGTCGACCGGATCGACATCCATGAAGGTGTCGTTGGCCAGTGCCTGCGGGTCGCCGCCCAGATCGAGCATGGTCTGCACGGCGGCCCACTGGCCACGCATGGTCTGCAGATGCTCGCACCAGTAGGCGAAAGGTTTTGCGGCGATGGCGGCAGTGATCAGTTCGCTCGCGGCCGCGCTGTCCTCCATCAGCGAAAGCGCATCGGCAAAGCGCGGATCGTCCGCGGCTTCGGGAATGCCGAGATGTACGAAAGTGTCGCGGATGTAGGCACCGGGAGCGAGGATGAACAAGGCGATGACGCGCCCGTCCGACGTCTTGAAATGGCCCAGGAACGGGTTGACCGCCGCGCCGCCTGCCTGCGGAATACCGGGGCGCCGCATCTGGCCGGTATGCAGGTAGGGCGCGATCACTTGCCCCATCGACCACATCGCGCTGTTGAACAGCGAGACATCGACTTCTGACGTTTTCCCCGTCTGCGCGCGGTTGTAGAGCGCGGCGGCGATCCCGCCCGCCAGATACATGCCGCTGATGGAATCGCCCAGGCCGCCCACGCCCATAGTCAGCGGCATGTCGAATTCCTCCGGCGTCAGCGCATGGCCGAGCCCCGAATGGATCCAGAACGCAGTGGCATCGAACGCGCCGCGATCGCGGTCCGGCCCCTTGTCGCCAAAGCCGGTGCCGCGCGCGTAGACGATATCGGGATTGACCGCGCGAATGTGTTCCACGTCGATCTTCAGCTTTTGCCGGGCAGAAGGGAGATAGTTGGTCAGGAACACATCGGCATTCTTCGCCAGCTCGTAGATGAGCGCCTGCCCTTCGGGCGTGGTGACGTCGATGCCGATGCTGCGCTTGCCCCGGTTGGGGTGCTCCATCATCGGATTGACCACAGGATCGAGTTTGGCCCCCGCAATGGTCAGCATCCCGCGCTGGGTATCGCCGCGCACGGGGTGTTCCACCTTGATGACGTCCGCGCCCCAGTCCGCCAGTACCGCCCCGGCCGCAGGGACGAAGACGAACTGGGCGACTTCGAGCACCCTTACGCCTTTCATCACCTGCGTCATATCCGCCTTCGTCTCCCGGGAACGGTCAGAGGAAGCGCCGCCTCAGGCGATCGCGCCCTTGGCCTTCCATTCCTCGATCTTGTCCCACTCGACGCCCATTTCCATGAGCACGATTTCGGTATGCTCGGACGCTTGCGGAGAACGCGAGGTTTCGAGCGGTTCGTGGTTCCACTGCACCGGGCCGCGCACCAGCTTGAGCGGATCGCCGCCATCCGCCGCCTCGACTTCCACCAGCATGTCGTTGGCGAGCGCCTGCTCATCGGTGAGCAAGTCGGCGAAGCTCTGGATCGGGGCCCACTGGCCAGAGAACGTCTTGAGGTGCTGACGCCAGTATTCGAAAGGCTGGGCAGCGAAAGCCTTCACCAGGATGTCGCTGGCGGCCCCGGCATTCTCGAACAGGGCGCGCGGGTCGGAGAAGCGGGGGTCGTCCGCCGCTTCGGGTACGCCGACATGCTCGAACAGGCTCTTGATGTGGCCGGTGGGCGAGATCGTGCAGAGGTTGATCGTGCCGCCGTCCGAGGTCTGGTAATTGCCCATGAAGGGGTTGCGCGCCGCGCCGCCCGAGCCCGGCATCGGGTTGCGGGTGAGGATACCGGTCTCGGCGACCTGTGCGATCAGCGCGCCCGAGGCCCAGGCCGCGGTGCTGAGCAGCGAGACATCGAGTTCGGCCGTCTCGCCGGTCTTTTCGCGGTGATAGAGCGCGGCGGAAATGCCGCCCGCGATGAACATGCCGCCGATGGAATCGCCGAATGCGGGGATGCCCTGCGAAAGCGGCGCGCCCAGTTCCTCGGGCGTCATCGAATAGGCAATGCCGCTGCGCGACCAGAAGCAGGTGCCGTCGAAACCGCCAACGAGGCGTTCGGGCCCCTTGTCACCCAGCGCCGAGCCGCGCGCGTAGATGATGTTGGGATTGACGGCGCGGATGTGTTCGACGTCGAACTTGTTCTTCTGGCGCACCTGCGGGAGGTAGTTGGTCAGGAACACGTCGCACTGCTTGGCGAGTTCGTAGAGCACTTCCTGGCCTTCCGGCGTGGACAGGTCGATGCCGACGGAGCGCTTGCCGCGGTTGGGGTGCTCGAACAGGGTGTGTCGCTGCGGGTCGAGCGTGACGCCGCCCATGTTGAGGAAGCCGCGCTGGGTATCGCCGCGCACCGGATGCTCGATCTTGATGACGTCCGCGCCCCAGTCGGCGAGGATCGCGCCGGCGGCGGGCGTGAAAGTGAACTGCGCGACTTCGAGAACGCGCACGCCCTCCATGACCTTTGTAGACATCTGCTGCCAGTCCCTATCGTTTTTTGTGTTCGTGTATCCCCGCAACCGGCTGCGCGAGCCGCTTTCGAGGTTCGTCCCGATGTGCGCGGAAACCCCTTGCGGATCAACCGTGGAGCCCATCGTGCAGACGATTATGGGAAACCGATTCGCCGTTGCGTCAAGAGAATGATGCAGTGCAGCAATGTCTGTGATGCCCGGAAAACCGGGACTTTTGATGTGTTGAGCAAACTGCTTTTGCGCTTGCAACAATTGCAATTGACTTCGGGGCGGGTAACTCCTAACCTAGGTTAGTAAGTTGAAAAAACACAATTCAGATTTCGGAGTTTGCACGATGAACAAGTTTGCCCCTCTCGCCGCTCTGGCCACCGTCGCGACGCTCGCCGTCGTCCCCACCACGGTGTTCGCCGAAACCCAGGCGGTGCATGAAGTGACCGAAGAAGCTGCCGCTCCGGTTCAGCTCAACGCCGGCATGATGCTCTACGCTTCGAACGGCTACCGCATCGCCCCGATCTATCGCGTCAATGCCGACGGCAACCCGCAGGTCATCATGAACGGCCGCCTGATCACCGTTCCGGCTTCGACCGTGAGCGAAGTGGACGGCAAGGTTACGACTTCGCTGTCGAAGAAGGACGTCGCGCGCGCGAAGTAAGCTTTCACCAGCTCTCAAGACGGAAAGGGCGGTCCTTCGGGGCCGCCCTTTCTGTTTGTGCGCGATGTGTGGAACGGGCCTGGTGTTAAGCAGCGTCAGAGTGCCGTGCGCGTAACTTGGGTTGCCTGCCGTTCGTGTCGAGATGCGGTAGCTCTGATCCAGCGCGTCTCGACTTCGCTCGACACGAACGGAGCCTGACTCAAATTGTGGGCATGATGTCCTAGGTGCTGTCTGCATTCAGCCCATGGCGGCCTGCAAATGGCGCTTTTGCGCGCTTCCGGTGTTCACGTACAGAAAGTACGCTGCGCTCCGGGTCGCGCAAAAACACCATTTTCGACTCACCCTGAACTGAATGCAGACAGCACCTAACCGCGGCTGACGTTCTCGTAGATGCGGTCCATGAAGTTGAGCAGCTGTTCGAGCTCTTCATCGGAAAACCCGCTGAACATGCGCTGCTCGCTTTCGGACGCGATCGTGCCGAGCTTGGCCAGCAGTGGCTCGGCTTTCTCGGTCAGATAGACGGCGCGCGCGCGGCGGTCGTCGCGGCGGTCGCGCCGTTCCAGAAGCCCGTCGGCGCAGAGGCGGTCGATCAGACGGCCCGCCGAGGCTTCCGACATTTCGAGATATTCTGCGATCGTGCGCTGGGTGGAGCCCGGATAGCGCGAGACGATGGCAATCATCGCCCATTGCGAACGGGTCACGTTCAGCGCCGACACCTTGCGGTCGAAGCTGTTGCGCTGGAGGCGGGCGATGACCGTCATGCGCAGGCCGACCTGCCGCCTGGGACTCTCGTCACGGATGCCGAAAGGGTCTTTTTGCGGACCAGTCGTCTTGTTGTCGGCGTCGCTCGCCACGCGCTACTCCTGTTTGGCCGGTGCGGCCGGTTTTCAGACCCGTTCGATGATCATCGCAGGCGCCATGCCGCCCGCCGCGCACATCGTGATCAGGCCGTAACGCCCGCCGGTGCGTTCGAGTTCGTCAAGCGCCGTGCCGATCAGGATTGCACCGGTGCCCGCGATCGGGTGGCCGAGCGCGATCGAACCGCCGTTGGGATTCACTTTGGCGCGGTCGAGATCAAGGTCGCGAATGAACTTCTCCACGACGACGGCAAAGGCCTCGTTGACTTCCCAGGTGTCGATGTCGTCCTTGGTAAGTCCCGCTTTGGCCAGCACTTTCTTCGCGGCAGGCACCGGGCCGTTGAGCATCAGCGTGGGGCAATCGCCGGTTTCGGCCATGGCGACGATCCGGGCGCGCGGTTTCATCCCGTGCTTCTCGGCATAGTCCTTGGACGCCAGCAGAATGCCCGAGGCGCCATCGACCACGCCCGAGGAAATGCCGACGTGGTGGATCGGCTTGATATCGATATCGGGATAGACCTGATTGATCAGCTCGGCATAAGTCTTGCCGCCCTTGGCCGAAGGCATGTTCAGGAACATCTCGAAGGCGGGCTTGAGCTGGGCCAGGCTTTCGGCCGTGGTGTCTGGGCGCGGATATTCCTCATGGTCGAGGATGACGTTGCCCTCATCGTCCTTCACCACGATGGTCGACTTGGCGAAGCGCCCTTCGGCAATGGCCTTGGCTGCACGGCGCTGGCTTTCAACGCCAAGCTGTTCGAGCTCGGCGCGGGTGATGCCTTCCATCGCGGCGATGGCATCGGCGCACACGCCCTGGTTGGATTGCGGATGCTTGGCCTGCAGGCGCGGATTGCCCGCGCCCATGCCCGCGCTGCCCACGCCCGCCTCGCGCATCTTCATGCCGAAAGCATTGGCATAGGAAAGCATGTCCATGCCGCCCGAGACCATGAGGTCCGACATGCCGGACATGATCATCGCGGCGGCCAGGCTGGTCGAGGTAATGGACGAGCCGCAGAAGCGGTTGAGCGTGACGCCGCCCACTTTCACGTCGTACCCGGCATCGAGCGCGGCCATGCGGCCGATATCGCCGCTCTGCAGGCCGATCGCTGCGGAAACGCCCCAGATCACGTCGTCGACGTCCGCTGTCTCGAAGCCGTTGCGTTCGTGCAGGGCGGCAAGGACCGCGGCGGAGAGGTGCTCCGGATGCATCTGCGAGAGCGCGCCCTTGCCCATCTTGCCGATCCCGCGCGGGGTTCTGACAGTATCGATGATATAGGCTTCGGTCACGATCGGTCTCCTCGAAATCCCAATGGGCGCAGACTGCGCGCAGGCGCTGTTTGCGCGGGTCATGCGGGGCTGCATGGGGAAAAGCAATTGCTCCGCAGCGCCCTATCGCAGCGGCGATTGCTTTCATGGGTTAGTATATTGGGACGGGCCGGGATTGCGTCAATCGATCGTCTTCGCGATGCGCTGGCTTGACGGGGGTGGCGCTTGCGACAAGATCGCGGGCAGCAGGATACTAAACAGGGGCGAAGTCAGGATGAACGGCAGCATCGATGCCGATGGGCAAGAGGACGCTGGTGGCGCTTTCGCGCCGCTGCGCGAGCCGGTGTTTCGCAGGATCTGGTCCGCCAGCCTGTTTTCCAATTTCGGGCAACTGTTCCTGGGGGTGGGCGCGGCGTGGGAAATGACGCGCCTGTCGGATTCGCCCAGCATGGTGGCGCTAGTGCAGACGGCGATGATGGTGCCGCTGATGCTGGTGACATTGCCCGCCGGGGCCATCGCCGACATGTTCGACCGCCGCCGCATTGCGATGAGCGGGCTGGGCTTCAGCGCCGTCTGCGCCGCGACACTGGCGGGGATTTCGCATTTCGGCCTGATAACGCCCTGGGCGCTGCTGCTGTTCTGCGTGCTGATCGGCGCCGGAGTGGCGCTCTATTCACCGTCCTGGCAGGCCTCGATCCCCGAACAGGTCTCGCGCGCGCATCTGCCTGCGGCCGTGGCGCTCGGGACTATCAGCTATAACGTCGCGCGCAGCTTCGGTCCGGCGCTGGGTGGCCTGATCGTGGTGATCTACGGGGCCAAATCGGTGTTCGGGATGACGGCGGTGCTCTATCTGCCTTTGCTCGCCGCCTTCTTCCTGTGGCGGCGCGCGCATGTGCCGTCACGCTTGCCTCCCGAAAGGATCGACCGGGCGCTGATCAGCGGTGCGCGCTATGCGTTTCACGCACCGGCCATCCGCACCGCCTTGCTCAGGGTTCTGGCCTTCGGGCTGACGACCGCCACCGCCTCTGCACTGGCGCCGCTGGTGGCCAAGGACATCCTGCACGGCAATGCCGCGACGTTCGGCATCCTGCTCGGTGCGCAGGGAGTGGGCGCCGTGACCGGAGCGCTGTTCGTGAGCCAGATCCGTGAACGGCTGTCGACCGAAACCGCCGTGCGGATCTGCGCGGTCACAAGCGGACTGGCTCTGGCAGCCGCCGGGCTGAGCACGTCACTGGTTCTGAGCTGTGCCGCCTATCTTGTTGTTGGTGCAGGAAATATCCTGACAATCGCAATGCTCAACGTCACTGTGCAGATGTCCGCGCCGCGCTGGGTGGCGGCCCGGGCGCTGTCGCTGTTTTCGTCCGCGATAACCGCCGGTATCGGCATCGGCGCGTGGGGATGGGGCGAACTGGCCAACGGGCACGGCGTTGCCTATGCGATGATGATGTCTGGCGCGGCGGTGGGGGCTACTGCCTTCCTGGGGCTGATCCTGCGCATCGAATCTGATCACGATGCGGACACGTCGACCGTGGCGCTTTCCAACGATCCGGAGGTCGCAATGGACTTGTCCCTGCGTTCCGGCCCGATCGTCGTCGAGGTCGAGTACGACGTCGATCCCGACCGGGCGCGCGAGTTTTTCGCGGTGATGATGAAGATGCAGACGGTGCGCAAGCGCATCGGCGCCTTCCAGTGGTCTATCGCGCGCGACATCGCCGATCCGGCGCTATGGACCGAACGCTACCATTGCCCGACCTGGGGCGATTATCTGCGCATGAGGGATCGCTATACCCAGACGGACATTGCGATCCAGGGCGAAGCGGATTCCTACAATCGCAGCAATCAGGGGCACCGCGTCCATCGCCGCCTCGAACGGCCTTTCGGATCAGTTCGCTGGAAGGCGGAATCCTACGATCCGCATCAGGACACGATCGGCTTTATCGGCCCCTGAGCGGGTCGCTAACGGGCGTTTTTCGGTCTTCCAACCTCTGTTGCAGCAAAGCTGCACACGCGGTAAATTCAACAGGTGTCAAGTAAGGCGCTGGAAAAGTGTCAGGCACGGCATTACGAATTTGCCGCATAAAAAAGGGAGGGATACCGTGAAGACAGTAAGGACAAGTGCGTCCCTGTTCGGGCTCATCGGGCTGGCGGCGCTGACGCCGGGCCAGGCTTTTGCCCAGCAGGAAGGCGATACGGCTATCGACAGCGGCGTGATCATCGTCACCGCGCAGCGCCGCGCGGAAGCGCAAGTCGATGTGCCGATTTCGATTACCAACCTCAGCAGCGATGCCCTGAGAACGTCGAGCGTCAACCAGCTTGCCGACATCGGCAAAGTCACCCCGGCGCTGCGGTTCGACTTTGCAGGCGGGTTCTTCCAGCCGACGATCCGCGGCATCGGCACCGCGGTGACGACATCGGGCGGCGGCGGCAATGTCGGCATCTACATCGACGGGTTCTATTCGCCCAATCCGCTGGCGGCGGACTTCGATCTGATCAGCGTGGAGAGCATTCAGGTGCTCAAAGGGCCGCAGGGCACGCTGTTCGGCCGCAATACCACCGGCGGTGCGATTCTGGTTTCGACCAAGGAACCTTCGGTCACCGGCAATTCGGCAGAGGGCCAGGTCAGCTTCGGGCGTTATAACGAGCTCCAGGCAGAGGCTTTCACCAATTACGTGATCTCTGACCGTGTCGCGATGACGATCGAAGGCATGTACCGCCGTGGCGACGGGTGGCAGCACGATATCTCGAACAACAAGCGCCGCGTGGGCGACTACCGGAACTGGTCGGTGCGTCTGGGCCTGAAGGCCGAACTGTCGGACAGTGTCGACGTCCTGCTGCGCTACAAGCATGGCGATGTAGACGATCCTTCGCCGATGCTCGCTGCGACGCTGGATACGGCCGATTTCGGGCTGGGCGCGCCGTTTGGCGGTATTCCGGGGACCTATACTACAGCCAAGAACAGGATCGCGAGCGGCTCGGTAGGGGAGTTCATCCGTTCCAACAGCGACGTGCTTCAGGCTACGATCAAGGCGGATCTGGGCTTTGCGGATCTCACGTCCTATTCGCAGTACCGCAACGAGAAGAGCAACATGTCGCAGGACCTCGATTATTCGGGGCTTGAGAACATCACAGCAGCACAGCGTGTGGAGTACGGTTTCGGACCTGCGCAGGTTTTGGGATTTCAGCTGGGCTTGCCCAACAACAACGAGACATGGAGTCAGGAACTCCTGCTGACCTCCAAGCCGGGCACGCCGCTGCAATGGACCGCCGGTCTGTTCTATTTCGAGAACACCGACCAGTACATCACTTTTATCGACAACTTTGGCAATGATGCTGCCTCACACATACGCCTTGGCGGATCGAGCACGACGTCGAGAAGCTATGCCGCTTTCGCCGATGCCACATACGAAGTGACCCCGCGTTTCTTCATCACGGCCGGTGCGCGCTATTCCAAGGACAAGATCGTCGATGCCTACTGGAACCAGCAGTTCACGGCGGTGGAAATGCCGGTGCCGGACATCTCGAACGACAAGATTACGCCGCGCGTGGTGCTGCGCTACAAGCCTACCCGTCAGACCAGTGTCTATGCCTCGTTTACCAAGGGATACAAGGCGGCGATTCTCGATGTGGGCGGGTCATGCCAGACGCCCGCGACCAACTTTGTCTGCAACGACGTGCAGCCCGAGGACATCAACGCCTACGAGATCGGCTTCAAGTATGAAGACCGCGGGCTGTCGTTCGAAACCGCCGCATTCTATTATGATTACAAGAACCTGCAGGTCTCGATCTACCGCACCGGCACGGCGGAGATCATCAATGCGGCCACCTCCGAGATCTATGGTCTGGAAGGTTCGCTGCAGTACAAGGTGACGCCTGCTTTCAGCCTTTCGGCCGGGGCGTCCTATGTCCATGCGCGCTACAAGACGTTCAACAACGCGCCGGTCTACACGCGCTGCACTGATCTCGGCACGGACGTGGCGGACAGCTGCGCCGCGAACGGGGTAACCTTCCTTGTGGTGCCGGCCACGCTCAAGAACGTGACGATGCAGCGCACGCCCGAATTCACGGGCTTTCTGGGCGGGCGCTACGAAACCCGTCTGGGCGGGGGCGATCTCGCGTTGTCGGGCAACCTCTTCTACTCGTCGAGCTTCTTCTTCGGGCCTTCGGGCGTGCAGTTCAAGGAAGACGGTTATGCCACGCTGGCGCTGCGCGGGCAGTGGACGGCGCCCGACGGGTCCTACTACCTCGCCCTGTTCGGCGATAACGTGACGGACAGCCGCTATATGACCCAGGCGCAGTATTCCAGCTTCGGGATCGGCGCCAACTGGTCGAAGCCCGCGACTTACGGCGTGGAGTTCGGCTTCAACTTCTGACCGGCCGATATCTGACCAGCGGCGCGTTCCCACGCGGGGATTGCCTGCATGGGCGCCTGCTGGCCAAATGCCAGTAATCGTCCGCCGCCCTGAAGCGCGGCGGCTGTCAGTCGAACGGGAGAGAAGCACAATGCCGGAAGGCAAGACCTGGCGCGTTATCCAGTGGGCTACGGGCAATGTCGGCAGCCGCGCGCTGCGCATGGTGATCGAGCATCCGCGCATGGAGCTGGCCGGGCTCTGGGTGAGTTCGCCGGACAAAGTCGGCAAGGATGCAGGCGACCTGTGCGGGTTGCCCGAAACCGGCATAAAGGCCACCAATTCCCTCGACGAGATCGTGGCAATTGATGCCGACTGCGTGATCTTCATGCCGCAGGGCACCGATTACGATGCGTTATGTGCGCTGCTGGCATCGGGCAAGAATGTCGTCACCACGCGCGGCGACTTTCACTATCCGCCGCTGATGGACCCGGCAAACCGTGCCCGGATCGAGGAGGCGTGCGCCAAGGGCGGAACTTCCATCTATTCCACCGGCTCCAGCCCCGGCTTCGTGACCGAGGCGCTGGCGATCCCGCTGCTGTCGCTCCAGCGCGGGCACGGGCTGCTGACGATCGACGAATATGCCGACGTTTCCAGCCGCGATTCGCCGGACATGCTGTTTCAGGTGATGGGCTTCGCCGCGCCGATGGCTCCCTTCGACCAGCGCCGCGCCGAGCATCTGAAAGGCGATTTCGGCAGCTCGCTTTCGCAAGTGGCCGAAGCCATCGGCCTGCCTGCCGACGAGATCGAGGCGTTCGGCGAACTCTCGGCCACGAAATCCGATTTGCAGATCGCGGCAGGCACTGTTCCTGCAGGTACCGTGGGCGCCATGCGCACCACGATCACCTGCAAGCACAAGGGCAGGGCGGTCCTGCGCTTCCGCGCCAACTGGTACGTCACCACCGATATCGAGAACGCCGACTGGGACTTGCGCGAATCCGGCTGGCGGATCACCACCGAGGGCGACACCCCGGTGAAAGTGGACATTACGTTCCCGGTTTCGGCGGAGGACTATGCCGCCTACACCCCGGGGCTGACGGCGCACCGGCCGATCAATGCGATCCCGGCCGTCTGCGCCGCCGCGCCGGGCATACGCACCACGGTGGAACTGCCGCAGATCATCCCTCTCTATTCCTGAGGCGGTGTAGGGGCAGCTCCACTATGTTCCGTTCGACACGAACGGCGGTTCATTGGGGCTCTTGCGGCGCCGTTGCCTGATCCCCGCCTAGCACGCGGTAGAGTGTGATGCGGTTGGTGGCGGCTTGCAGGCGCACGGCCACTTCCGCGCGGCGGGCGGTATAGAGCGTGCGCTGGGCGACGAGGTTGTCCAGCGAGCTGGCGATGCCCCGCTTGTAGGTTGCTTCGGTCAGCCGCGCGGTATCCTGTGCGGCGGCGGTGTTGGCGCTGGCGGCGCGCAGGCGCTCGGCGAGCGTGCCCTGATCGGCCAGCGCGTCCGACACTTCGCGGAACGCGGTCTGGATTGCCTTTTCGTATGTCGCCAATGCGGCATCGCGCTGGGCCTTGGCGACTTTCACGTTCGCCGCCTTGCCGCCCGCGTTGAAGATCGACCAGCTTGCCGTGCCGCGGGCGGTCGAGGTGAAAGACCCATGATCGAACAGTGAGGACAGCGCATCGCTGGCAAAACCCAGCAGGCCGGTGAGCGAGATGCTGGGGAACAGCTCCGCCCGGGCCACGCCGATATCGGCATTGGCGGAACGCAGCGCGTATTCGGCGGAAACGACATCCGGTCGGCGCAGGAGCACTTCGGAGCTGGTGCCTGCGGGCAGCACGGCCAGGCCCTTGCTCACTTCCGTGATGCTGTTGGGGAGCAGGGAGCGGTCGAAACCGGCGCCGACCAGCAGGCGGATCGCATTGATATCCTGCGCCAGCGCGGCGGTCTGCGTGGCGGCATCGCCCTTGGCGGTTTCCAGCACCTGCTGCGCCCGGCTGAGGTCCGCGCGCGGCGCGATGCCGCCTTTGAGGCGGGCCCCGGTCAGGCGGACGCTGTCTTCAGCATTGGCGACGGTGGACTGGGCAATCGCCAGCAGGTCCTTGTCCGCCGCATAGCCTGCCCACGCGAGCGCCAGATTGGCCACCAGCCCGAGCCGCACCGTGCGGGCCGAAGCCTCGGTGGAAAGCGCGGTGTTGCGCTGGGCTTCGGTCGCGTTCTGCAGCTTGCCGAACAGGTCCAGCTCGAAGCTCGAAATGCCGCCTTGCGCGGAATAGGACCAGCCATCTCCCGTGACCTGGCCTGCGGTTTCGGAATGCGTGGCCGATCCCTGAACGTCCAGCGCCGGGAACTGGTTGGCGCGGGTAACCGTGATCCGCGCCCGCGCGGCGGCGACATTGGCGGCGGCCACGCGCAAATCGCGGTTGTTGCGCAGTGCCTGCTCGATCAGCGTTTGCAGCCGGGGATCGCGGAAGATCTCCTTGTAGGAGACCAGCGGCAGGCCCGCCTCGCTCTGCGCGAGATAGGCATCCCCGGCGGGCCAGGACGCCGGGACCGGCGGTGTGGGCGCGACATATTTCGGAGCCATCGAGCAGGCGCCCAGCGCCACGGCGGGAAGCAGGGCCAGAGTCCGTTTCATTGCCCGTTTCATCGGCATTGCGCGCCTCATGCGGCTTCTCCCGGCGTGTTCCGGTTGCGCCACCAGCGGTGGGCGGCGGCCAGCCCGTCGCGCACGCTGCGGCGCACCAGCACGAAGAACAGCGGAATGAAGAAGATCGCCAGAATCGTGGCCGTCAGCATGCCGCCGACCACGGCGGTGCCGATGGCGATGCGGCTGTTGGCGCCCGCGCCGGTCGCGGTGGCGAGCGGCAGCACGCCGAAGATGAAGGCGAAGCTGGTCATGAGGATCGGGCGCAGACGGATGCGGGCTGCGAGCAGTGCTGCTTCGATCACGCGCATGCCTTGCTTTTCGGCCTGTTCGGCGAATTCGATCATCAGGATCGCGTTCTTGGCGGCAAGGCCCATGGTCGTCAGCAGGCCGATCTGCAGATAGACGTCGTTCTGCAACCCGCGCAGCGCGGTGAAGCCGATCGCGCCCAAGAGGCCCAGCGGAATGACCAGCACCACCGCCACCGGGATCGACCAGCTTTCGTAGAGCGCGGCGAGGCACAGGAACACCACCAGCAGCGAAAGCGCATAGAGCACCGGCGCTTGCCCGGAAGACAGCCGCTCCTGATAGGACGAGCCCGACCAGGCCACACTGGTGCCCGGAATCTTGGCGGCCAGATCCGCCATGATGTCCATCGCCGTGCCCGAGCTGACGCCGGGCGCGGGCGTGCCGGAAAATTCGTAAGCTGGAAGCCCGTTGAAGCGCGAGGTCGAGCTGGGCGCGGTCGACCAGCCGACTTTCGCGAAGGCGGAGAAGGGCGCCATCTGGCCATTGGCGCCGCGCACGTACCACTGCGCCAGATCCTCTGGCCGGGAGCGGAACGGCGCATCGCCCTGAACATAGACGCGCTTGACGCGCCCCTTGTCGATGAAGTCGTTGACGTAAGTGCCACCCCAGGCCGTGGAGAGCGTGGAGTTCACGTCCCGCGGGTTCAGCCCGTAGGACATCAGCGCCCGCGTGTTCGAATCAATCTTGAGCGTCGATACGTCGGGCAGGTCGCTCAGCCGCACACTGGCCAGTTCGGGGTTTTGCATGGCCTCTGCCAGCAGCTTGTCGCGGGCCTGTTCAAAGGCCTGACGGCTCATGCCGGTGCGGTTCTGCAGTTCCATCGTGAAGCCCGAAGACTGCCCCAAACCGCGGATCGCACCGGGGACGAGGGTAAAGACCTGCGCATCGCGGAGGCCCCGGAACGCCGTGCTGGCGCGCTCGACGATGGCTTGCGCGCTGTTCTCGGGCCCTTCGCGCTCGTCCCAGAGCTTGAGCTTGACGAAGCCCATGCCGGTGTTCTGGCCCGAGGCGCCGAAGCCGCCGCCGGAAATCGTGAAGATGCCGCGCACGTTGCGTTTTTCCTCGGTGAGGAAGTACTTTTCGACCGCGCTCTGGACTTCCTGCGTCTTTTCGCGCGGGGTGCCCGCGGGCAGGCGCCACTGCACCATGATGTTGCCCTGGTCTTCGTTGGGCAGGAACCCGGTGGGCAGCCGCTGGAACAGCATCAGTGTGGCCAGGCAGACGATGCCGAACAGGCCCAGCCAGCGCCACTTGTGCTCGACCACGCGTTCGGTCTGGCGCACGTAGGCATGGGTCATGCGTTCGAACGTGCGGTTGAAACCGTTGTGGAACTTGTCCCACGCATGCGCGAGCAGCGGCAGCCGCCGTTCGACCACCGCCGGGGCGGACTCCTCGCCCGGATGTCTGGGCTTGAGCAGCGTGGCCGTGAGCGCCGGGCTCAGGATCAGCGCGACGAGCACCGAGAGCACCATGGCCGAAACGATGGTGAGCGAGAACTGGCGGTAGATCACGCCCGTCGATCCGCCGAAAAAGGCCATCGGCAGGAACACGGCGGAAAGCACCAGCGCAATGGCGATCAGCGCGACCTGAATTTCCTGCATCGACTTGATCGTCGCTTCGCGCGCCGACATGCCCGGATTTTCTTCCATCAGGCGCTCGACATTCTCGACCACGACAATGGCATCGTCCACCAGCAGGCCGATGGCCAGCACGAGGCCGAACAGCGTCATCGTGTTGATCGAGAAGCCGACCAGATAGAAAATCGCGAAAGTGCCCAGAAGCACCACCGGCACGGCGATGGCGGGGATCAGCGTGGCGCGCCAGCTTTGCAGGAACACGAACATCACGATCACGACGAGCACGATCGCTTCGAACAGCGCCTTTTCCACTTCGGAGACGGACAGCTTGATGAAGTTCGTGGAATCGTTGCCGTAGATGAAGGCAAGCCCTTCCGGCATGCTGGTGGAAAGCTCCTGCATCTTGGCTTTCACCGCCTCGGCCGTTGCCAGCGCGTCGGCGCCAGGAGACAGCGAGACGGAAATGCCCGAGCCGGGATGGGCGTTGAAGCGGCTGATCGCGCTGTAGCTCTCGGCGCCGATTTCCACCCGGGCGACATCGCCGATGGTCACGGCCGAACCGTCCGGATTGGTCTTGAGCACGATCGCGCGGAACTGGTCTGGCGTCTGCAGCCGCGATCCGGCGGTGACGATGGCGTCGATCGCCTGATCCTTGGGCGCGGGCAGTCCGCCAAGTTCGCCCGCCGCCACTTCGGTGTTCTGCGACTGGATGGCCGAGACCACGTCGCTCGGCATCAGCGAGACGGCCGCCAGCTTCCGGGGATTGAGCCAGATGCGCATGGCGTGCGGCGCGCCGAACACGCGCACTTCGCCCACGCCCTGCACGCGCGAGATCGGATCCTGAATGTTGGACGAAAGATAATCCGACACGTCCTGATTGGAACGGGTGTCGGTGGTGTCGTAGACCGCGATCAGCAGGAGCTGGTCGGGGTTGGACTTGGTGACCCGCACGCCCTGGTTCTGCACCGACTGCGGCAGGCGGGAGAGGGCGGACTGGACCTTGTTCTGGACCTGCACTTGCGCGATGTCGGGATCGGTGCCCTTGGCGAAGACCGCGCTGATCGTCGCCTGCCCGCGGTTGGACGATTGCGAGCTGAAATAGAGCAGGCCGTCGATCCCGGTGAGCTGTTGCTCGATGATCTGGGTGACGCTGTTCTCGATCGTCTGGGCCGAGGCACCGGGATAGGTCGCGCGGATGTTGACCTGCGTCGGGGCAATATCGGGATATTGCTCGTTGGGAAGGAAATTGAGCGCGCCGATGCCGCCCAGCATGACGACGATGGCAAGCACCCATGCGAAGATGGGCCGGTCGATGAAGATGCGTGACATGCCGGGCTCAGCCGCCCTTGTTCGCGGTGTTCGCGCCGGCAGGTCTGGCGTTCTGGCCGACCGGTTGCGGCGCCGAAGCGGGAACAGGCTTGATCGCGGCGCCCTGACGCAGGCCGTTCAGCCCCTGCACGATAACCTTGTCGCCCGGTTTCAGCCCGGAGGTGATGACCGAGCTTGGCCCATAAGTGCGGTTGGCCGTGACCGTGCGGCGCACGGCCTTGCCGTCCGCCCCTGCCACCATCACGTAGGCACTGCCGTCGAAATCGCGCTGGACGGAATTCTGGGGCACCAGAATGGCATTGGGGTCATTGGCCTGATCGAACATGGCCGTGACGAACATGCCCGGCAGCAGCATCCCGTCCGGATTGGGAAAGCGCGCGCGCAGAGTCACGGTGCCGGTGCCCTGATCGACCGTGACTTCCGAAAACTGCACGGTTCCGGTGGCCGGATATTCCGATCCGTCATCCAGCTTCAGGTGCACTTGCGTGCTGCCCGGCGTGACGCCGCCTGCGGCCAGCTTGCGGCGCAGGGCGGTGAGATCGGCGGCGGATTGCTGCATGTCCACATAGATCGGATCGGTACGCTGGATCACGGCCAGCGGATCGGTCTGGTTGGTGCTGGCGAGCGCGCCGGTGGTGAACAGCGAGCGGCCGATGCGCCCGCTGATCGGGGCGGGAACGGTGGTGAAGCGCAGATTGACCTTGGCGGTATCGAGCGCGGCGGCCATCTGCGCCACGGTGGCCTTGGCCACGCGGGCACTGGCCAGCGCGTCGGTATAGTCCTGCTTGGCGACGGCTTCCATGTCGGCCAGCGGTTTGTAGCGCTGCGCCTTCGCGGCCGCAGCATCGGCTGTCGCCCTGGCGCTGGCGAGATTGGCCTTCGCCTGGTTGACGGCGGCCCGGTAGAGGCTGGGATCGATCTGGAACAGCGCCTGCCCAGCCCGCACATAGCCGCCTTCGGTGAAGTAGCGCTTGCGGATTACTCCCGATACCTGCGGGCGCACTTCCGAGGTTTCATAGGCGACGGTGCGGCCGCTGAGCGACACGCTAACCGGAACTTCGGCCACCTTCGCCACGATATAACCAACCTGGGCAGGCGGACGCTTCTGGCCGCCTTGTTCTCCGCCTGAGCACGAGGCGAGACTGGCGGCTGCCAGCATGCCCAGAGCGAGACGGTATGGCCGGGCAATGGTGCGGCTGGGGGCGGGGGGATAGGAGGAAGGAGCCAACTGGTAGTACTTTCTGACGAATTGACAGGTGCTATCAAGGCATTCTGAGGCTGCTGCAAGCGCCCTTTACGCGTTTGCGACATTTTACGACGAACTATGACGTTAGCCTGTCACGGCCCGCGGTGGGATCTTTTGGCCCATCCGTTTGCACAGGTTTGACGCGGTGCAGCAAGGACCGCAACGGCGGAAGCGTTCGACGGATTCTATCTGCCGCAGCGGTATCCCAGGCCGACGGGCCCCTATGCGGGACCGGCGCGCCGTCCTATTCTTTCGGCTCCGCACCGCCCGGGCACCGGACCGGATTGCACCGCACCGGACCGCCGCCCGGCAAGGCCACGCGGTATCCCGGCAGGCGCGGGTCTTCCCAGAGATAGTCGGTAGAGATGTACTGCGCCCCGCTCGCCAGTGCCGCGCGCAGCCGGGTGAGGTTGCCCGCGCGGGCTTCCCAGGTATCGGCGTCGGCGCGGGTGCGCACGATAAAGCCTGCCTTGACGTCACGCTTGATCCGTTCGGCCTGCGCGATGGGATCGTTGAGCGTGAGGTAGGCTGCGGCCGGCGAATCTTCGCGCGTGTTCACGAAGAACACGCGTCCTTCCAGAGATTTGCGCTTGCCCCGGTAGATCGCGACTTTGTCCTCGTGTTCATCGAGCGCGAAGAACACTTTGCCGCGCGCCGCGTCCAACGTGGGCCAGTTGCCCGCCAGCACCGCCTCGCGCAGGGTCGGATAGCCGCCCTGCACATCGTCGGGCAGGATCAGCATGCCGCGCGGGATGACCGAGCGGATTTCGGCGTCGAGGGCGTCGAAGGCCGCTTCAGTGAAGCGCTTGGCGGGTTTGCCGTGGGCTTCGTCGCCGGTTTCCTTGGTGTTGAACATCAGCAGGATCGGGGCATGGTGTGGATGCGCGCGTGACCAGTCGCGGATCTGGGTCAGGCAGGTGACGAGGCGCTCGCAACTGCTTGCGGCATCGCTGAAGGCGATGTGAAGGACCTTGAAACCGGGTTTGCGCAGTTCCGCGTCGTCCGAATTTCCGGCGTAGTATCCGCCTTCGGGATCGTAGTTTACATCGATTTCAAGCTGCCGCGCACCATGATCGAGCTGTTCGGCAAGCGGGCGGTGGCTGTAGTCCAGCGCCAGCACCGCCTTTGCGCTCTTGGCCGCAATCTTGCGGCGGACCTCTTCGCTCATGGCCTGCTTGTAGCTGTTGTGCGTGCCGACGGCCTGGATGTCGTTCATGCGAAGAGCCGGGGTTGTCTCCCCGGCAGCGGCTGTACTCGCGGCAAGACCAAGGGAAAGGGCGAAGAAGGACATCGAAACTCCGGGCTGGATCAGGGGGGACGTAAGGCGGGCCCCTCCTGCGCCCTGCTGGTGACAGACATATGAAAGCGCTGGGAAACAGGCCGCGTTACGGGGCGATGGCAAGAACCCGGATGAGGGCAAGGCTGATCGCGCCCAGCACCACCAGCGAGAGCACCACGGCCCCGGTGACGCGCCCGCCCGCCGAAGCTACCGAGCGCACATCGACGCCAAGGCCAAGCGCGGCCATCGATACGACCGTGAGGAAAGTCGCGGCAGTGCCCGCAGGTGCTACCAGAGCCCGGGGCACGAAGCCGCACGAACGGGCCGCCACCAGCACGAGGAACCCTGCGATGAACCAGGGGACGAAGTGGTGAAGGGCAGGGCGGCCGGGCCGGGGACGGTCTCCGGCGGTTACATGCGGGGGCATTTCGCCGGTCTCTTCGCGCAGGCGCGGCGCCATGATCGAAAGCAGCAGACAGACCGGCCCGAGCATGAGAACGCGCACCAGCTTGACCAGCGTGCCCATCTGCACCGCCGCTGATCCCAGCGGGGCCGTGGCGGCCAGCACTTGCGGCACCGCATAGACAGTCAGCCCCGCCAGTGTGCCGTATTGCAAGCCGTCGAGGTGAAGCGCGATTCCCAGCAGCGGGAGGCCAAGCACAACCACCACGCCCAATACCGCCGTGAATCCGATCGAGGCGGCGACATCATCCCCGTCCGCGCCGATGACAGGGGCAACGGCAGCGATGGCGGAATTGCCGCAGATCGAATTGCCGCAGGCGACCAGCAAGGCCATGCGCACCGGCAGGCGCAGCAGCCGTCCGATCAGGAAGCTGGCGCCAATGGCCACGATCACCACGCCTGCAATGCCAAGCAGCATCCACGGCCCGGCGGCGAGGATCGTGGCGGCGCTCACCGATACGCCCAGCAGCACGACGGCCACTTCCAGCAGAAACTTGGCGCTGAAGGCGATGCCGGGAAACCAGCGGGTCTGGGGCGTCCACACCGAGCGCAGCGCCGTGCCGAGCAGGATCGCCAGTACCAGCGCTTCGAGCCAGGCCCGCCCAAACAGTGCTTCCTCCGCCCGTTGCAAGGCAAAGGCGGCTCCAGTCACGGCAAGACAGAGCGCGAGCCCTGGGACGAGGCGGAGAAAGGGGCGGAAGGGAAAGTTGGCAATCACGGCTGTCTCCTTGCGGCGGGAGACAGGTGGACTGCGAAGATCAATCAATCCAACGGTGTATTCACATGGTTTCAATCTCTATTTGAGATTGATTGTTCTGAAGCGGGATGGCGGGAATCCTGCGTATTTTCGATGTCTTCATGCGGGTATGGTTCTGGCACAGCCCGATCCCCACCGGATAGCCGGGCGGTTTGATCGGGAACTGCGATCAAATCACCCAGTCGGGCTGGGCTTCATAACCGGCGATGACATCAAGCAGCGCTCCGGCGGCCTTGCTGCGGTACCGTTCCTTCTGGCGAATTGCGAAGAACGGCCGCTCGGGCAAGTGGAACGGCAGCGCATGGAGGGTGCGCGCGGCAATGGCCGGGCCTGCAACCAGCGTGGAAAGCACGCCATGCCCGGCACCGGACCGCACGGCCGCCAGTACGGCCTCGTTCGAGGGCAGGGTCAGCACCACGTTGAGCGAACGGGGATCGAGCCCCCGATCGCGGATCGCCGCTTCGAACGTGGAGCGTGTTCCGGATCCCTCCTCGCGCATGACCCAGGGCGCGCGGGTCAGCCATTCGCTGGTGACGGCATCGGCCGGTTCCAGCCCCGTCATCACCATCTGGTCTGCCCCCACCGGCCATTGCGCCAGCGCCGGATCGTCTATGGCACCCTCGATAAATCCCAGTTCGGCCTCGCCGGTGTGCACGGCCCGGGCTGCCCCTTCGGTGTTGGCGATGGCCACGGACAATTCGATGGCGGGATAGCGCCGGTGAAATGCCGCGAGGCGTTCCGGCAGCCAGTATCCGGCAATGGTCTGGCTGGCGACCAGCCGCAGCGATCCGCGCCGGAGCCCGCCATATTCCGACAGGGCCAGTTCAGCGCTGGCGGCCCGGGCAAGAACGGCGCGGGCTTCCTCAAGAAACATCCGGCCCGCGCCGGTCAGTTCGATACGGCGCCCGACCCGGTCGAACAGCTTGACGCCATGACGGGCCTCCAGCGCGGCGATCGCTCCGCTGGCCGCCGATTGCGTGACATTGAGAGCTTCGGCCGCACGGGTGACGTGTTCGCGTTCGGCAACGCCGACGAAGATCCGCAATTGCTCAAGCGTCATGCCCCGCGATGTGCCCGGCGCCGCGGCCTTTGGCAAGCGCCGGGAGAGGCGGTAGCGTCCGCCTTTGCGAGTCCTCAGGTCAGTGTGTGCAGACTTTCGGGCTCACCGGATCGACCGTCTTGAAAATAAGCAGCTTGCGTTCCAGCCAGGAGGCGGAATTGGCCGGGAGATTGGCGGCTGTCTGGTGTGAATAGGTCTTGCCGTTCATAACATAAGTCACCCACTGATTGGGGTGGCGGCGCATGTATTCCTCAACCGCGAACAGGATATGCAGTTGCCCCTGTGCGGCGGACTTGCGCAGCGAGGGGCTGGACGAATCCGTCACTTTCACCACTTCGGACTGATAGGAGAACAAGTATGGCGGCTTTGAAAACATCAGGTGGTTAGTCGTGCCGCCTTCGGTGCGCAGGTTGCTGAACATGTTTATGGAGCTTTCCGTCTTCAGCCCCACGTAGGGGGAAAGGCAGCTCACGAAGAACAGCACCGGTATGATCCAGGTCCAGCGGGGCGCCGGGGCCGGTGCGCTGCCCTTGTATGGCAGATAGTGCATGGCCGCGAAGACCATCACGGTCATCGCGGCGCCGCCGACTACCGCCCAGATCAGAATGAAGATCGAATGGAGCAGCATCAATGCCGGGCGCCCCGGATGGGCGAGGGTCAGCATCAGCACCAGCGAAGTTGCTAGGAAAAGCAATGCCACGGCCGGGGCGATCACCCCGATCCGTCCGAACGTATCGCGCAAGGGCATGACAACCCAGGTGTATGTCAGCTCATAGACCTTGGCGCTGGCTTCGCGGGGCATCGTCAGCATGTACAGCGCGAAAACCAGGCTGGAGAAGTCCATGTACCAGCTGTAGGCGGAAATCGGTATGATGTAGTGGAAGACCAGAGCGACGACGAGGCCCACGGCAAACCACTTTCGCCAGAATAGCGAAACGATCGCGATCCCCTCGATAACGAAAGTCGCCCAAATCGCCGCGTACCGCCCGATCAGATTGTCTTCCACGCCGAATGGTGCGGCGAGCGGTTTGTAGAGGCCCACGGCGCAGCTTACTGTCGGATCCAGAAAATCCGTGTTTATCTTGTGGTAGATGCCATAGAAGTACATTGTCGCCAGCAGCAATCGCGCGGGCATGCGGATGAGTTCGTAGAGGCGCGAACGGTCCAGCGTTCCCTTGGCGTACAGATACCCTGCGCAGACCAGCAGGGAGAGGTCGAACGCCGTCGTAATCGTCTTGTTGTTCGATGCGACGGGCAGCCGCACCAGATAGAGGATCGTGGTTACGAGTGCGAGCGACACCAGGGCCCAGGTCTTGCGCGGGTACAGGATCGTTACTGCGCTGTTTACCACGATGGCCCATGCCAGCGCGAAGTAGAATAGTCCTTCCCGCCCGATCAGCCCCTGCGGATCACCGGCGATGCTGAACAGAGCGGCCGCACCCCAGAAAGGGGCGAACGCCGTCAATCCATCGAATGTGGGAAGGGCGCGCTGGCCGGGCGGTGTGATGCGCAACGGCTGGCGGAAAAAGGGAATTGCACCGGCTGCCTGCATGGAAATCTCCGATATCGAAGGTGGGGCCGCAACAATAAGGGTAGTGCAAGATCTTGAAGTGATTCCGGAATACGGGGAGCGCTGGCTATGCCAGATTCCCTCTGCTGGGCAGTCCGCGCGAGGTTGCCCAAATCGCGGCCTGCGTTCTGTTCATGACTTTCAGTTTGCGAAGTATGGCTTTGACGTGAACTTTCACCGTCGCTTCGCTGAGGTCGAGGCTGCGGGCGATCCGTTTGTTAGAATACCCGGCCATCAGACAACTCAGCACGTCCTGTTCGCGCAGCGAGAGATTGGATTCGATCACCGCGGGATCGGCTTCCTGCTCAAGCGGCCCGCGCGGCGTTTCGCGCTGCGGAAGCTGATCGATGACGTCCGGCGGCATGACCTTGTGGCCCAGCGCCGCCAGCTGGATCAGCGCGATGAGGGCATCGCAGGACATGTCCTTGACGACGTATCCCTGGGCCCCGTGATTGAAGCATTCGATCATGGCGCCATAATCGAACTTCTCGACAAGGACGACGGCCTTGAAGTGCCGGTCCCGGTCAAGAAGCGATTTCAGGGAAGCGACCTGCTCTGAAGATGTCACCATGTCCAGGAGCACGACATGCTCGCAGCCGCTGTCGATTTCGCCAAGCTCGTCTACGCAGGAGACCGAAGCGAATATCGTGATGTCCCCTTCGGACAGGATTCTGCGCAGTCCTTCCCGCGAAATGGGGCTTTGATTGACTATAGAAACTGATGTTCCCAAGGTTCGACTCCCGAATGCGGCGTATGGCACGAACTCGGGGGGTGCCCGTGCCAGTCGGCGTTCAGCCAAGCCTTTCAGTTAGTTGCCGTCTCCGTGGCACCGGTGTGCCGGGTTCCTTAAGAGAAACACCGTCGAAGGCGTCACCCCATCTTCTCCCAAGATCTTTTTTCGGCAGCAATGCACCCCGTCAGGATGGGCGAATTGTAAAAGGTGTTCATGCCTGCATGCCGAATCGTTCTCGAATGCAGTGTTCTTACATAGTTATCTAAAGTGCTTTAACTTTCTAGTAAAAATACAGAGTGGATCAAATCTAAGCGGGTTTGTAATGGGTGTTAAAGCGTTTAATATTAGCCGTCATTTTGCTATGTGCCGGTTTTAAAAGCTGTTTATGGATGCGGCGAAATGTTCAAGAGTGAACATAACGCGCGCGTGCAAAAGGGCGTCGGCAGCAGTCAAAATACAGACTCCGTGACCATGACCGTATCGCCCGGGGCAATGATGAGAAGCGGATCTCCCAGAGTGACTTTCCGTCCCGAATTCCAGCCCTCGCGGCGGACGACAACGCTCGCCTTGTTGGCGCGGGCCGTGAACCCGCCGGCCATGGCAATGGCTTGCAGAAGTGAGAGGTCGCTTGAATATGTATATTCGCCGGGCTTGTTGACTTCGCCCAGAACATAGAAGGGGTGATAGCTCAGCACGGCCACGGCAACGCGCGGTTCGAGAACATAGCCGCCTGCGCCCAGCTTGGCCGCGATCGCCTGACGGACATCGTCGGGCGTCTTGTCAGCCGCGGCAACGGGCGTGATCAGCGGCATTTCGACTTTACCATCAAGTCCGACGTCGAAATCGCCTGACAAGGATGGTTCATTGAAAACCGTGATCCGCAGCTTGTCGCCGGTGCCGATGTGATAGCCACGCGATACTTCGGCGTTGGCCTGGGCAACATTGGCTTCCGGATACGATTGCGTGGTGCATCCGCTCAACAAAAGCGCGCTCAGGACGCAACTTGCGGCCACGCGAAGATATTGTTGCAGCCGCGATATGCGGTTCGACAGATGGCCTCGGTACTTCTGTGTATTAGACAGAGTAGTTGAGCCAAAATCAATTTTTCGCAAACTCTTCTCCTCCGCTTCACACTATTCTTGAAAGCCGGGCTTCCGAATAGTCCTTCAATCCGGAATGCTATGAATATGGATGAAGTTCGCCATTGCTCTTGCGAGTGATAACAGCACAGCCTGCACTCTTAGGAGGGATGGCAACCCAGGGTATTAACAATTTTTTATCCTAAATGGGTATCCGGCTAAGTCGAATGCGTGTTTGCGCGAATGGCGCGTGTGAACTCAATCTAAGGCCTGAATTCCTGTTCTTCGAAACTCCCGGTGCAGGGAGGCGGTCCCGCCTCTGGCTGCCACCAACGAGGAAAGGCCATTGTCATGAGTTTGCACGCAAGCCGCCTGCATGGGCGGGGACGGGCCGTAGTATCCCAGGCTATCGCGCCCACGCTGGTACAACCGCAGCGCATCGATTTCGGAATGCATGGCCCGGACAGGGGCCAGGTTTCGCGCGGCCCCCGCGCGACATTGCGATGGGATCGCTGGGACAAGGCCTCGCGCCCGGCCAGCCCGCTGGCCCGGCCCGTCGATCTGATCGGGGCCTTGGTTCTCATCCTGATCCTGCTGCCGGTCTTCATCGTTGTGGCCGTGGCGATCTGGATCGACGATCCCGGCCCTGCCGTGTTCGCCCATCGCCGGGTCGGCCGTGACGGGCGCAGCTTTCCGTGCCTGAAATTCCGTTCGATGTATGTCGGCGCCGAACAGCGGCTTGAGCACATTCTGCGCGCCAATCCGGATTTGCGGGAGATCTGGGAACGCGATCACAAGCTTCCCGATGATCCCCGCGTGACGCGGATCGGGCGGCTGCTCCGGATCACCAGCCTCGACGAGTTGCCTCAGCTGTTCAACGTGGTGCGGGGGGAAATGAGCCTCGTCGGGCCGCGCCCGATCGTTCAGGCTGAAATCGCCCGGTATGGCCGCTATATCTATCACTACTACGCCGTCCGTCCGGGGCTGACCGGGCTGTGGCAGGTCTCAGGCCGCAGCAGCGTCGCGTACCGCCGCCGCGTGGCCGCGGACGTCAAATACGCCCGCGTGCATACGCTGCTGATGAACTGGAAGATCCTTTTCGCAACGATCCCGGCCGTCGCTACCGGACGGGGGTCATGCTAGCCCGGCCTGCGGGAGAGACCGGCCGTCAGATCAACCAGAACAAGATCATCGTCCAGATCGCCAGGGCCAAGGGCAGGGCAACCGCCAGGCCGCGCAGAAATGGTCCGGAACACAGGACGGCCTCGCTTTCCCGGTGCGGAAAACCGGCGGGGGCCCCGCGGGAATCCATCGAAGACGGGGCCTCGTGTTCATATGCAGTTCGAGCAGTGTTTCGCACGCGGACCCTCGTTGCATCGCCCCGTGAAGGGGCCTTTGCCGATGCCCGGTCTGTAACCGGCAATGTCTCAAGAAACCGTCAACTTCTGAAGGAAAGACCACTGGCTTTTCGAGGCACCTCCCTTCGCATGATTTCGGCAATGTGCCTTACCGGCCCGATTGCCTTCCTTCCAGCAGAGGCCTTTTCGCAGGACCGTCCGGTCGATGTGCCGGAAACCATGGTCGAAGCTTTCGAGCCGGAGGGGATCCGGGTTCAGCCCTTTATCCTGCGCCCGCGGGTCACTGCAGACGTGCGGTATGACACAAACATCTACAACCAGCCGAACCACACATCGGATACGGTTGCCGTGGTGCGGCCGAGCATCCGCCTTTCCAGCGACTTCTCGCGGCATGCGCTGGAAGTGAGGGCGTCGGCCGAAGGCAGGCGCTATTTCGAAACCGGGGCTGAAAACAGCAATCAGTGGTCGGTTCAGGCCGATACCAAGCTGGATCTGGCCGAACGCTATTTCATTAGCACGACCATTGGCGAGGCCCGCCGAATCGAGCGGCGCGGCACGTTTGGCGACCAGTTCGCGACGGACGAGCCAGTTTCCTATAACGAATTCGGCGCTCGCCTGCAGTTCGGGCGCAGCGGAGGCATAGTCGACTGGCGCGTCGATGCGGCCACGCGCAAGCTGACGTATCATGATGCGCAGCTTGACGGCGTGACGCTGGACCAGTCTTCCCGTGACGTCCGCCGCGATTCGCTTGCGGCACGCGTTGGCTACCGCAGCAGCCCGGCGCTCGGCTTTTTCATGCGCGTGAGCGGCAACCGGCTGCGCTACGACGTTAATCCGGTCCGCAATTCGCAAGGGTTTTCCGTGCTTGCGGGCATTGACTACGAGGTTTCGGATCTCGTCAACGTGGAAGCCGGGGCGGGTTACGTCCTGCAGAATTCGGACGATCCCTCCGAAAGCGATATCAAGGCGGTGGACTTCAACCTCCAGGCCACCTGGACACCGACGGCCCGGACCAAGTTCGGTCTGCGCGTGGAACGCGAAGTCGAGCGCAGCCCGTTCGAGAATACATCGTCCATCCTGCGCACGACGTTCGCGGCGAATGCGTCCACGGCGATCGGCAGCCGTCTGTTGATTGGCATCGAAGCCGGACTGGTCCGCAACGATTACAAGGGCATCGACCGCACCGACACACGCTACTTCGCGGAAGCGACCGCCCGGTATCAGCTCACCCCTCATCTGGCGGCGTTCGCCGGAGCCGGGGTGCGCAAACAGGATGGCTCCGGGCTTGGTGCCCGGTCCTACGACGGTGCGAGCATTCGCGCGGGCATCAGCTTTGTCCTTTGAGATTCCCTGGCATGGCGCTGCCCGGCGGACAGGAGATAAACCATGAACAGTTCGCAGCAAATCATCAGTCCCGGGCAGGACCCGCGGCGGGAACTGGCACTGTCTCCCGGCCAGGCGCTGATGACGCCCGCCGACAGTGTCGATCTGAGCGGTTCGCTTTCCTTCTTCCGCAGAAGGCTGGGGCTGATTCTGCTGATCACGGCGATTGCCGTCTGCATTGGCGCGGCCATCACGTTTACGCGGCCCATCGTCTATTCCGCCGAGGCGACGGTCAGTCTGGAGGCGCCGCCGGAAGATGCGAGCGGTTCCTCAGCCGCGGGCCGTCAGGCCGGGCCTGCGCCGAACAGTGCCTATGTCGATACCCAAGTCGAGATACTGGAGGCGCGCGCGCTTGCGGAGCGTGTCGCGGAAGCCTTGGGCGCACTGGACGGCAAAAGCGCCAAGCAGCGCGCGGATATCATTTCCGGTTTCCAGTCCAGCGTTTCGGCCGAGCGCAGCGGCGAAAGCTATGCCCTTCGCATTTACTTCGACGCGGATAACGGCGCGGATGCCGCGCGCGGCGCGAATATGTATGCCGAGCAGTTCACAAAATGGGAAGTGAACCTCGCGCGGGACCGCAACAAGGACACCACCAAGGTCGTGGCCTCCCGCCTCGAAGAACTGCGCCAGCAGGCGCACGCCGATACCGAGGCGTTGCAGCGCTACCGTATCGCGAACGGGCTGCTTAGCACCTCCGGCGCTTCGCTGACCGAGCAGGAGATTTCGAGCTATAATCAGGCGGTTACGACTGCTCGTGCGGAAGCGGCCGAAAGTCAGGCCAGACTGGCGACGGCACGAGCGCAATTGCGCTCGGGGTCTGTCGGCGACGATGTCGGCGAAGCGCTTGGTTCCGGCGTCATCGGCAGCCTGCGGGCGCGTGAAGCGCAAGTGGGCGGGCAGGTGGCCAACTTCGAAACGCGCTATGGCCCCAACTATCCGCAACTGGTGCAGGCCAAAGGCGAGCTTGCGGAAATCAGGCGGCAGATTCAAAGTGAAATCAAGCGTATAATGTCCAATCTTGAGGCCCAGCGTGATGTTGCCAATCAGCGGCTGGCCTCGCTCAACTCCAGCCTTGGCGCGGCCCGGGGCAAACTGGCGCAGAACAATGCGGCAATGGTCGGGCTCGATGAGCTTGAGCGCAAGGCGCAGGCGTCGCAGGCGCTCTATGAGACGTACCTCAACAGCTTCAAGCAGCTCGTGGCCGAAGATGGCACCGAACGGCCCAATGCGCGCATCCTGTCGCTGGCGGAAGCGCCGCTTCTGCCCAGTTCGCCGAACATTCCGATGAACATGGTCCTGGCTCTGGTTATCGGGCTGGGTGCGGGCGTGGCTGCGGCATACTGCGCCGAGGCCCTGTTCCGGGGGATTTCGACAGCCGAGGAGATCGAATACGGGATCGGCCATCGCTATCTCGGTTCGATCCCGCTGCTGTCCTCGGTCAGCAAGATGCGGCGCGCCGTTCCCGCGCTGAACGAGGAGCCGCGTTCGGCTTTCGCGGAATCCTTCCGGTCGCTGCGCACCTCGATCGAGCAGGCGGTCTATGGACCGGCGCAAGTCATCGCGGTGACATCGGCGCTGCCGAAAGAGGGCAAGACCACGGTATCGACCTGCCTTGCGCAGACGCTGGCGCTCAGTGGAAAGGGGACGGTGCTGCTCGATTGCGATCTGCGCGGCCGGGGCGTAAGCCGCCTGCTTCGCCTGGCGCCGGATCATCCGGGCCTGATAGAGGTGCTGGAAGGCAAGGCGTCCTTGCAGGATGCGCTGGTTTCCAGCGAAGACGGCCTGTCCGTGCTGGCGCTCAAGCCATCGAACCATGCGCCCGAACTGCTGCTGACAAGCGAACCCTTCCTGCAACTGGTGCAGGAACTGCGGGGCAATTTCGAATATATCGTGCTGGATCTGCCGCCGATCCTGCCGGTCGCCAGCGGGCGCACGCTGGCCGTACTGGCCGACGCGACGGTCATGGTGGTGCGGTGGCGGCGGACGCTGCAGGGCGCGGTGCGGGCGGCGCTCAACCTGTTGCCGGCCGACCGCGTCAATGTGGTGGGCCTGACGATCAACCAGATCGACATGCGCCGCCGCCGCCTGTTCGGGCATGAGGACCCGGCCTACTTCTATCGCCAGTACAAGGAGTACTACGCGTGAGTGCGGCTCTGGCGGCCGAAGTCCAGCCGTTTCCGGCCCGTTTCAGCGCGCCGCGGGTGGCCATCGTCCATTACTGGCTCGTGTCCATGCGCGGCGGCGAGCGGGTTATCGAACGCCTGCTCAACCTGTTTCCCGGGGCGGACCTGTTCACGCATGTCTACGACGAATCGCGCATGTCGAAAGTGATCCGCGAGACGAACGTGACGACGAGCTGGATCAATGGATTGCCGCTCTCCCGAAAGCTCTACCAGTACTATCTGCCGCTGATGCCGATGGCGCTGGAGCACCTCGATCTGACGGGGTACGATCTTGTTATCAGCAGCGAGAGCGGCCCGGCCAAGGGCGTGATCACCAGCCCCCATGCGCTGCACTTGTGCTATTGCCACTCGCCCATGCGGTACTTGTGGGACCACTACCACCAGTACCGGCGCGAGGCCAATCCGCTGGCCCGGGCGGCCATGCCCTTCATCTATCACCGGATGCGGCAGTGGGACATGGCCTCAAGCGCCCGTGTCGACAAGATCGCGGCGAACAGCTTCTTCGTTCGGGACCGCGTGCGCAAGTGCTGGCGGCGCGAGGCGGACGTGATCCATCCCCCGGTGGAAACCAGCCTGTTCACGCCGACGGAGGATGTCGGCAGCAGTTATCTCTGGGTCGGCCAGATGGTTCCGTACAAGCGCCCCGATCTGGCCGTGGAAGCTTTCAACCAGACCGGGCTTCCGCTGCTGATGGTGGGGGAGGGCGGCATGCTCAAGAAGCTCAAGTCCATTGCCAAGCCGAACATTCGCTTCGTTCCCCGGCTGGAATTCGACAAGCTGCGCAAGGCCTATGCCCAGGCGCGGGCGCTGGTGTTCACGGCGGAGGAGGACTTCGGCATCGTTCCGGTGGAGGCGATGGCGGCGGGCCGTCCGGTGGTGGCCTACGGGCGCGGAGGGGTGCTCGACAGTATCGTGCCGGGCGAGACTGGCCTGTTCTTCGAACGGCAGGAGCCCGAATCGCTGATCGACGCGCTGGAGCGTCTGGAAGACTGGCTGACGCATTTCGATTCGCGCAAGGCCGTGCAACGCGCGAACCTCTTCGCGCCCGAGCGTTTTGACGAGAAGATCCTGTCGGCGGTGCGGGTGTGACGGTGCGATGAGGAAGGGCGCTTTACTCGCTGCCGGGGCCGTAATCGTAGGGGGGCTCGCGCTCCTCCTCGGTTTCCGGATGGAAGGCGGGTCCGGGGCGAGGGCGGCTGCGGTCGAACCCTTCATCCTTGGCGCGCAGACGCACTTTTCCCAGGGGTGGCCGTCAGGCCGGCTGGATCAGGCCCGGGCGCTGGAGGCCCCCTTGCTTCGCGACGGTGTCAGTTGGGCGGCGGCAGAGAAGGAAAAGGGCCGCATCGCCTTTCCGGCCAGCGTTGCGCCGCTCGACCAGGCCTGCTCGCGGGGTATGGGGCTGGTGCTGGCGATCGTTCCATCGAACCCGCTCTATGATGGCGGGCTTCTGGTCAGTTCGGCGGAAGGGCAGGAGGCGTTCGGCCGCTATCTCGACCGCGTGGCGTCGCGTTTCGGCGATTGTCTTGCCGGGATCGAGGTCGGCAACGAACTGAACGGCGCCAAGTCGCTGGGCAGCAAGAGCTATGTCCAAACCAACTATGCTGCATTGATGCGGGCGATCTATGGCCGGTTCAAAGCGGCGCACCCCGATGTCGCGCTGATCGGCGGATCGACGAACGCCATCGGCACCGGCTATCTCGATACGCTGTTCGGTCTGGGGCTACTGTCCCACGCCGATGGCATTGCCGTGCATCCCTATCGCAACCATGGCGAGAACGTCGATTGGGAGATCGCGCATCTTGCCGATACCATGCGAAAGCACGGGAAAGTGCTGCCGGTCTGGGCCACGGAGTTCAGCGACAATTTCGATGCGCCTGCCGAAGGGGCCGGGGCACTGGTGAAGATGGTGACGCTGCTGTCCGGATCGGGTGTCCGGATGGCGTCATGGTATGCGCTTGTCGATCAGAAGTGGTTTCCCGCGATGGGATTGCTGACGTCCGGGGGCGCCATGAAACCGGCGGGACGGGCGTTTCGCCTGGTGCAGCGTGAACTTCTGCCGCGCGGGCGGCCGCAGCAGGTCTCGGACACGCGCCTTTCGCCGATCTGGCGCTACGGGGCCGATCGCTGGGTGGTCTGGGGCGTGCCGCGCACGCTCAATCCTGCGCCGGGATCGCAAGTATTCGATGCGCAGGGAAATCAGCTCTCCGGAAAAGTGGAACTTGGCCTGGTACCCGTTGTCGTGTTCGGTGCCCGGCCCGGGCTGGGCCCGAGCACTGTCCTTGCCGACAGCCTGCTGCAATATGGCGCGGCGCCATGGGGCTATCTGTCCGGCGCGCCCGGTAAGGAAAAGCCTCTCGCCCCCCTCGACAGCACGTTCTCGACCAGTCTGGGCAACCGGTGGCTGAAGCCCATGCGGATAGACGATGCGACAGGCGCGGTGACGAAGGCCGCGCAGATCACGCTGCGTTACACGGCGCCGCGTGATCTCAGCGCCTCTCTGCTGGGGTGCTTTACAAAAGGGGGAACGTCTTCCTCCACCATACTGATCACTGTGCACGCGCCGGGCGGCGGGGAAATCGGGCGGACCGTGCTGTCAGACGCGGCGAAAGTGGCGGTGACGAACCTGCACCTGAAAGCCGGACAGGCGGTCGATATTCGGCTTGCCCCCGGTTCGGGCAGTTCGGGGCATACATTCCGGTATCGCGTGCGCCTGTTCCGGGTGGGCAGCGCGCCTGCATCCTGCCCGCAGAACGTGGCGGGGTGGCAATAGCATGCACTTTACTTTCGTCGGCATGATCCAGTTGCTGATCGGTTCGGCGCTGCTGTTCCAGCCGCTGCGGTCGCTGCTGGTATTCCTGCTGTTTTCGGGCCTGTTCGGAGGCTCATCCGCCGTGACGCTCACGGCGCTGGGAAACAGCTCCATTCCGCCGGTCCAGTTCGCGCTGCTCTTCGTTTTCCTGCGCATTCTGATGCCCCGGGGCGGATACTTCGCCTTGCTGGTGGAAGGTGTAAAGGCAAACTTCCTTTTCGTGCTTTTCACGCTTTACGGAATGGCCGCGGCATTTGCCGCGCCGCGCATCTTCGCAGGGCAGCTCAACGTCGCGCCGATGCGTTTTACCAATGCCAGGAGCCTGTTCGATACGGTTCCGCTCGAACCCACGGCGCAGAACCTGACGGCGGCGGTCTATCTGCTTGGCGCCTTGCTGGTCGCGCTGGCGGGCTATGTGGCCATGCGCACGGAAGGCGGGATCGAGGCGCTGGTGAAAGGCAGCGTGGTGCTGGCCTGGGTACATGCCGTAACTGGCCTTGTGGCGGCTTTCACCAAGGGGACACCGGTAGAGGCCGTGTTCGCCCTGTTCCGGAACGGAACTTATGCGCAGCTTGACCAGTCCTATCAGGGCTTCAACCGCATCGACGGCCTGTTTCCCGAAGCATCGGGATGGGCCGCCTTCGGCATCGCATGGTTCATTTTCAACTGCGAGTGCTGGTACCGGTCGGTATGGGCAAGGCACACGGGGGTCGCCGCCGTGGTTCTGGGCGGGGCCCTGTTTATCAGCACGTCCGGCACGGCTTACGTCGGCATTGGCTGCTATTTGATGTTCTTCCTCGCCCGCCTGCTGATCTTTCCGAAAGGCGCGGAGCCTGTCCGTCTGCGGCAGGCTGTCATGGCCGGGCTTTCGGTGCTGTTCCTGATCGCCGTCGCGCTGGCCGCGATTCCCAGTCTGGCGCTGCAGGTGTCGGACATGATTCTGCACATGACGGTCGACAAGGGCAGTTCCAGTTCCGGCCAGCAGCGGCTGTTCTGGGCCATGCAGGGCTTTTCCGCGTTCATGGTTTCGGGAGGGCTGGGCATAGGTCCGGGCAGCTTCCGCTCCTCCAGCCTGTTCACGGCGATCCTGGGGACGATGGGCGTGATTGGCGTCATGACGTTCGCCGGATACGTGATCAGCATCATTCGCCCTGTGGGGATGATGGGCGCACGCCGGGGAGAGGCCGTTGCGGCCGTCATGACGGCATGCGCGACGACGGCTTGCGTCGTTCTGGTTCCCGCCGCGATTTCCTCTCCCAACAGCCATCCGGGTACGAATTTCGCCCTGTTCGCAGGGGCCGCTCTGGCGCTTCGGCGGATGCTGCCGGCGATCCCGGTCAGGCCCCGCTTCACTCTTTGCGTAAGCCGTCTCGCTCCGCCCGATGCCCTCGGGGGGACGGGAGCGCTTGCACCGGCAACAAGAGGTTCGAGTTGATGTACTTCCGATCGATCAAGGACTTGTACAAGGACGTCTGGAGCAACCTGCACCGCCTGCCGAGAGATATCGATCTTGTCGTCGGCATTCCGCGCAGCGGCATGCTGCCTGCAACGATGATTGCCCTCGCCCGCAATCTGCCGCTGGCCGATATCGACGCTTTCGCGGAAGGGCGCATATTGGCCAGTGGAAGCACCCGGCGCGAAACGGAAGCAGGGGCGGGCGGCGATTTCGCCCATGTGCTGGTGATCGACGATAGCTGCCGCACCGGCGAATCGATGCGGGAGGCCCGCGCCAAGCTGGCCGCGCTGGCCAATCCGCCGCGCCTCACTTTCGCGGCGGTCTATGGCACCGGGGAAGAGGTTTCCGATGCCGATTTCATCTTTGCCGATGTGCCCGAACCGCGGGTGTTCGAATGGAATGTTCTGCATCACCCCATCGTTTCGCGCTCATGCTTCGATATCGATGGCGTCCTGTGCGTGGACCCGCGCTCCGAGCAGAACGATGACGGGGCTGCCTATCTCGAATTCCTGCTGACGGCGGAGCCTTTGCACCTTCCGCGCCGCGAGATCGCCATGCTGGTTACAAGCCGTCTGGAGAAATACCGGCCGCAGACCGAGGAATGGCTGGTCCGCCACGGCATCCGCTACAAGGAACTGCGCATGCTGGACCTGCCCGATGCCGCCACGCGCAGGCGGCTGGGGCTGCACGGCAGCTTCAAGGCCGAAGTCTATCGCGAGTCCGGCTGCGCACTGTTCATCGAAAGCGAGCTGCTCCAGGCGCGCCAGATCGCGAAGCTTTCCGGCAAGCCGGCGTTGAGCCTGCAAGGGCCGGAAATGATCCGGCCGGGGGTGTTCAATCCGCGCGCGATCCAGAACAAGTTCGCCCCGTCGAAGGTTCAGCGGCGGCTGAGCCGGATGACCGCCCGCCTGGGGCTGGCGCGCTGACGGGGCCAGGAAGGGGGCGGAGTTCGGACGTCAGATCTTTAGATCTTTGCCAGGGCTCCGCGGGCAAGGTTGATCAGTTCGGTTTCGGGCCCCGGCCGCCGTCCTCCCGCGGCCCAGAACAAGGCAAGTGCTCCCAGGAATGTGATGCCGCCGGTGCCGGTCAGAACGGCAAGGCGCATCAGCGGCAGGGCATGGAGAGCGACCAGATGCTGGTCGATCATGCTGACCGAGATCGTCATCGCGGCCACGGCAAACAGGGTACGCCGCTGGGACCAGATCTGCTCGCCGATGGGGATGCCCAGCACGGTCTTTACCATGCCGAACGTCACGAACACGCCGATTACCGAACTCAGCAGCCGCCCCGTGACCAGCCCCATGAGGCCCCATCCGGCCAGCCCGATGCTCACGCACGGAACGCGAAGCGCAAGTCCGGCCAGATCACGGAAAAACAGCGTGCGCGTTTTGCCGAGCGCCATGGCCACGGGCCGCGATCCGGACGTGAGCGTCTGGATCGCATAGGCCCATGTGATGAACTGGATGATCGGCACCGCTTCCAGCCACTTCGGCCCCAGCGCCAGCTCAACGAACGGTTCGGCCACAAGCGCCAGCCCGATGCCGATGGGCAGGCTGGCCAGGCCGAGGGTCGTTTGCGCATTGAGATAGGCGCTGCGCAGCCGGGGCAGGTCGTCCTGCATCGTCGAAAAGCTGGGAAACAGCACCTGAACGATCGGCGCGGTCATTTCGCGGCTGGGGATGGCCGCTGTATTGTCGCTGACCGAATAGATGCCGAGCTTGGCGGGCGGCAGGAACAGGCCGATCAGGAGCTGGTCGAAGCGCCAGTTGATCACGCCGACCACTTGCGCGCAAAAGAGCCAGCTTGAAAAGCCCATCAGGTCTTTCGAGCGGGCCAGTGAAAAGCGGGGCAGATAGGGCGCGATGAAGTAACTGAGCAGCGTTGAACAGGCCGTGCCCACCGCGGTTCCGATCACCAGCGCCCAGTAATTGCGCAGCCACAGGGCCAGCGCGATGGAAATGGCAAGGCCCAGCAGCTTCTGCGTGACCTGCATGGCCATCATCGGGCCGAACTGCATATCCTTCGTCCGGAGCGCGACGCGCGGATTGGTGAGCCCGGTGAAGGCGGCCGTGATGCCCGTTACGACGAACAGCGGCCCCAGCCGCGGATCTCCGTAAAGCAGGCTGACCGGATGCGCGAACAAGAGGAACCCGCAGGCAATCAGCAGCGCGCGCGACAGTGCCAGGGTCCATGCGGTGTCGATGTGCTCGCGCGAGACTTCCCGGCGCTGGATGAGGGCCGAGCCCAGCGAGAGCTCGGTCAGGGCGATGATGATGCCCAGCACGGTCGTGCAGATCGCGACCAGGCCGAAATCCTCCGGCGTCAGCAGCCGGGCCAGGATGAAGATCGCCAGCGTATTGCCGATGTTCAGCGCGATCCGGGTCGTCCCGAGCGCCATCGCCCCTTTGGCGGCGCTGGCCCTCAGCACTGTTGCAGGGCTCCCGGCTTTCGCAGGCTGCGCGTCATCGAGCGGACGAGGCGCCACAAGGCGGCAAGGGCGGACTTGCTGGGGTGGCGAAGCAGCGATTGCAGAACCATCAGCAGGGCCGATCGGGAATCTCCGAAGCGCCGCTTGATATCGGCTTCCACCAGTTTGTGTTTCGACATGATGGCGCTGCGTTCGCTTGGCCGGGCGACATCGGATAGCAGGTGCGCAAACATGGCGCGGTGGCCGGAAAGCACTTTGTGCATATTGGTGGTGATGCGTTCGTGCGGACCATTGTTGAAGAGCGCCAGCGGCTGCCGGATCACGGCCAGGCGGCCGATCTTGCGCAGGCGGAACCACAAGTCCCAGTCCTGGCAGCTCGGCAGATCCGGATTGAATCCGCCAGCCTGACGCAGGGCCGCCGTGCGGACCACCGCGCCCGATGTGCTGCCCAGCGCGTTGGAACAGCGCAGATCGAGCAGGGAGGGATTGTCCCGCGGCAAGTGAATGCGTTCCACGGCGCCGCCGACGTGGCGAAAGCCGCAGAAGATGCCGACAACGTCCGGCCGGTCCTTCAGAACCGCGAATTGCCGTTCGAGTTTTTCCGGTTCCCAGGCATCGTCGGAATCAAGGAAGGCCACCCATTCGGACTGTGCCTGCGCTATCCCTGCGTTGCGCGCGACATTGGCGCCGCCGTGCTGCCTCTCGATCAGCACGATGCGTGGGTCTTGCCTGGCCGCGCTTCGCACCCACTCGATCGAGCCATCGGTCGATCCGTCATCGACGATGAGGATGCGCCGGACGGGCAGCGTCTGCGCGGTGATGCTGGCAACGGCGGCGGGCAGCAGATCGCGCCGGTTGTAAGTGGGAATAACGGCATCGACGGTGGGAATGCCGGTGGGAATGCTGGCGGGGGATCGGGAAGGGACGGAAACGGCCGGCATATCGGTCATTGAAGCTTCTCCCCGGCAAGGGCGTGGATGACGTTCATCAGGCTTGCACCGGCCCCGCTCCAGGTGAAGCGGGCGGCACGCGCGTATCCTTCGGCGATCTTGCGCTGGCGCAGCTGCGGATCGCTGCGCATTATTTCGATCGCCTCGATCCATTCTCCGGGCCGGTCCGTACCGGCATAGATGGCCGCATCCGCGCAGACTTCGGGAATGGCGCCCGCCGGACTGGCGAGAACCGGGCAGCCGCAGAGCATGGCTTCCAGCGGTGGCAATCCGAACCCTTCGGTGCGGGACGGGAAGAGAATGGCAAGCCCCCCGGCCAGCACACCCTTGAGTTCCCGGTCGTTGAGCTTTCCGGCGAAGATCGTGCCGTCAGGCGGCGTCAGCCCAGCCGCTTCGAGCTGCGCGCGTTCCGGGCCGACGATGACGAGCCTGGTGGGCGAAAGCCTGCCGTCCGCGAAAGCGGCGAACGGAGTCGCGTTGTTCTTGTATCCCTTGGGGCTGCCGAACATCACGGCATAGCTTTCGCCCTCGATGCCCAGCCTTGCGCGCACGCCGGGATCTTCTTCCACATCCAGAATGTGATCGGCGCCGTTGGCAATGACGTGCGTCTGCTTTTCGTTCACGACCGAGAACTGATGCAGCATGCGGCGCGAGAATTCGGAGACGGTGAGCGTGGCGCGGCTCGAACGGCCCAGCATCGGTGTCAGCCACCGGTATCCCAGCCGCTGCCTGGCGGGATACCCGCAGTCCGAAAACAGGAACTGCGCATCGTGGATCATGGTGATCTTGTTGCGGTGGGCAATCGGCGCCAGGTTTGCAAGGTTGACCAGAATCCCGCTGCGGGCGGCGAAAGGCAGCACGAACTGTTCCCAGATCTGGTCGGTTCTGGTGTAGTTGCGGCGCTTGATCACTTGCAGGTCGGGAACCCAGTCCGCCTTGCCCGATGTCATGAGAAAGGCATCGGGGCGCTCGTCTTCCGGCAGTCGCGCCAGTTCCCGGTCGCATTCGCGGATCAGCCGGTCCGCGACGCGGTGCACACCGTTGAGCCCGCCGCTGTAGAACTTGCCGTTGAAGTAGATCGGCAACGGTGCCGTCATAGCGTTTCCACCCGGCGCGGGTCGATCCGTCCCCGCATCAGATCGCCGATCGCCATCAGATTGCCGGTCAGCCGCCCGCGCCGGTCTATGTGGGGTTCGGGAAACAGGCTGCGGGCGGCATTGGACGTCAGATTCTGGAGCATCAGCCTCTGGCCGAGCCTCGGCTGCATCGTTCCCTTGCGCCACATGTGCACGAGGTTGGCGACTTGCGAATAGCCCAGGCGTTTGCCGGGCGTGCGGGCGCTGCGGGTGCCGAGGTGGATGCCCGTCAGGCGCGGGCCGGAAACCATGCGCCCGCGCTGCCCGAGCTGATAGGTGTAGTCGATGTCTTCCTGCCAGCCGTAGAGGGGCAGGGCTTCGTCGAATTGCAGCCCTTCGGCGCAGGACATGCGGATCGCCATGTTGCATCCGTAGAGCGCCTGACGGCTGCGCCAGCTATCGTCCTGCGCCAGTCCGTGGCTATCGAGCCGCTCCACCGCGTCCTCGAAAGCGATCTCGTCTCCGTGGATGCCATCGTCGAGCAGATCGCCGGTGGCCCCCGCCACATCGGGTTCAAGGACGAAAAGCCGCTCGATTTCGGCGAGGTAATCCTTGTGCGGCACGAAATCGTCATCGAAGAAGACGACGATGTCGGTGTTTCCGGCAAGGTAGTCGAGCGCCCGGTTGCGCTGTTTGCACAGGCCCTTGCCGGACAGCAGGACATGCGTGTCAGGACGCGCGGTTTCCAGTCCGAGGACATCGGCGGGGCACGTGGCAGAGATCACGATCCCGTCCGGCTGCCGGATCTGATCGGCGAGCCGGTCCACCGTTTTGGTAAGCAGTTCGGCCCGGTTGAGCGTCGCGAAGACGACATGAAGGCGCATTTCAGAAACCTCTCTAATGTGCCAGGGACGGGGAAGTGGCGGCACGCGCGGCGGGCATGGCCGCTTCCGCGCCGTTTCCAGGGGACCCCGCCGCCCATGAAAGAGCCGCATCGGCGAGGCCTTCGTTGCCGCCGAGAAGCAGACCCTCGTAAGCGGCGGCGAGGGCATCGATCCATTTTTCAGGCGTAAGCGCCAGCCCGCCGGTCCGCGTGGCGGCGTTATGGCTCATGCGCCGGGCCCCTGCATCGTCATGGGCAATCGCTGCGATGGCGGCTGCGAACTCTTCGGTATTGCGCGGGTCGATCGAACGCCCGGCACCCGCCGCTTCGATATCGGGAGCGATGAGCGAGGAGCGGGAAGAGAGAACCGGAATGCCGCTCCAGAGCGCTTCGACCGCAGCAAGCCCGAAAGGCTCGATATGGCGGCTGGGCATGACCGCCATCCGGGCCCGGCGGGCAAAGGCCGGGATCTCCCCGGACGGCTTGTGGCCGAGCCATGCCATTTCGGGATAGGCCTCGCAAAGAGTGCCGAGAAGGTCGCCGGTGCCGATCGCCATCAGGCGGACACCGGCATGACGGCAGGCCCGTGCCGCGAGATCAATGCCCTTGGTCGCTTCCATGCGGCCGACGAACAGCACCTCGTGATTGTACTCGGCCGCCACCCGCTCCGTAGTGAAGGGGACAACCGGGTTGGGCAGCACCGCCATCTCTTCCGGCCGGTATCCGGAGCGCTGGAAATAGGGGGCCATATTGCCGTGGATCAGCAGCAATGGCAGCCGTTTGTGCCGCAAGGTGCGGTCCTGCACGGCCTGCCGTGCCACGCGCCAGACCTTGGAGGCCGGGCCGCGCCGGTCGCAGCCCGTGGTCATGCACGCGACGCTCATCGGCTTTGCAGGGCAGGGGGCGCTCTTGCCATAGTCGAACATGGCGCCATTAGGGCATGTCGCGAAGAAATCGTGGGCGTGCACGAGGGTGCGGTCATGCACCGGCGCCAATGCACCGAACAGCGATGGGGAGAGGATCTGGGACCAGCCGTGGACGTGATACACGGTGTGCGGGGTATCGTTGTCGGCGATCCACTGGCTCACCATGGCGGCGGCCTGCCGGTTGTAGATGCCGCGCACGAAAGTCGTCACCGGATTGGCCGCGAGCAGGCGCTCCTGGCCCAATGCCAGCACTTCGATGCCTTCAGTCTCCAGATCGCTATTGCCTGCGCTGCCGCAGATGAAAGTGACCGGATAGCCCCGGCGTGCCAGCCCCTTGGCCGCCTGAATGGCAAGGGCCGAGGCGCCGCCCATGGCGTGCGACAGATCGTTGACGATAACGATACGCCCGATCATCGTGCCGGTCCCTGGTTGCTGGCCAACAGGCAATCCGCGAGCCTGCGAACCGCTGCGGCCGCTTCTTCGACGAGCTGGCCGTGCGTTTCCGCGTCCACCCCTTCGTCCATCGCCGCAAGCGCGAGGCCGGCAATATCCATCGGCGTCGCTGCGCGCGGATCGGCCACGAACCGGCCGCGCAGGGTCTGTTCGAAAAAGCTGCGCAGCTTGCGGTCCCACGCGAAACCGATGCAGGGAATGCGGTAGGAATAGGCGACGATGCAGGCATGCAGCCGGTGCGCCAGGATGCAGTCAAAGCCGGAAATGAAGTGGGCCAGTTCCTGCGGTGTCGCGAAATCCCCGGCAAATTCCACTTCCGGCGTATCGGAAAGCGCCGTTCGCAGGCGATCGCGGAAAAGGCGGTCTTCGGGGCTGCCGTTGGTGAACAGGGTGACACTGCACCCCCGGCTGGCGAGATCGCGCGCGACGCCCTGCATCCAGGCTTCGAGGTGCCTGTCGTTATGCTCGTCTTCGTGGTGCAGCCGCAGCGCGATCGGGGCCGTCACGCACAGTGCAATCCGCTTCTGGCCGGAGGCTGTGCGCGGGCTATGCCCGAATTGCCGCGCGCTCAGCAACCCCGGATCGGGGGCGACCTTCGCCGGTTTCACGCCGCGCGCGCCGAACAGGGCATTCCAGGTCTCGGCGGAAGCCTGATCGCGAACCGAGGACATCAGCACACGGGCCCGCAACAGGCGGGATATCAGCCGCTGCAGGCCCTGCCGCGACCAGCCGTTCGTCACTCCGACGCTGGCGATGGCGACGGGAAGGCCGTTTTCGGTCGCGAGATCGACGGCCTGAGACAGCTTGATGGGGAAATTCTGGTCAACGTCCGCGAACAGGGCGCCGCCGCCGATGACGACGCTGCTGCAATTCCGCATCCTGCGGCGCCAGCGCGGCGCGTGGCGGAAGCGGATCAGCGGGGAGAGCAGCAGGGGGATCAGGCGGCTGCGCACCGGGTCCGGCAACCATTCGCGCGTGGCAAGCATCCGCCTGCGGTGGCGGCCGTGGCCGGAGCAGAAATCGGTCCTTCCGGCCATGTCGATTGAGAAGGGAGCCAGCCGCGGATCGCACCGCCTCAGTTCGCCTTCCAGACATTCCGCAATCACGCCGTCGCCCAGGTTTGGGCTGTACTTCACATTGAAAATCACCGTGCGGTGCGCATCCAGATTACGCGCGGCGTTTTCGTTCATGGCGTTTCTGACGGCGCGGCTGGCGGGCAAGTCCTGGTTCAGGGCGCGTTCGATCGCCTGGGGCAGCAGATCTGGCGGAAGATCGTCAACGGCCGGGCAGCCGAACTCGCGGGTGAGGATGCCCAGTTTGGGGTTTCCGTCGTCGATCACCAGCAGCGGCGTGTCATGCAGAAGCGAGAAGATCCCCGCATGCAGCCGGTTGGTGATGACCAGCCGCGCATCGCGGTAGAGCGCCTGCATATGGGCTAGATCGCCATCCGCGTCGTACAACGTGGCATCGAGCCCGGCTTCGCGCACCAGTCTTTCGGCGGCCGCCCGGTCCATGAAGGCCCTGGCATCGTGGCAGGCCAGAACGATTCGCGCTTGCGGCCAGCGCTCTCGGGCTGCGGCCGCGAGCCGCGCGATGGTTCCGGAATCGAGATGGCGCTGTTCCGAAGCGTCGATACACGGCGCGATCACGACAGCTCCGGGAAAGCGGCTTTCGGCATTGTCCGCCGTTGCCGCGATGCGATTGCCCAGAAACGCCATGTCCGCAGCCACCACGGGTTGGCTGAAAGGGCTTAGCAGCCGCACGTTTTCGGCACTGCGCTCGTCCCTGACGGCAATGGACCCGGCGCGCTCCAGAATGCCGCGCCAGAGACGGGCACGCAGTCCCGTGACCCGGCCTGCGCCGAGCCCGCGGATGGACACGCTGCCCCCGCCCAGCCGCGCGGCCACAACGGCCATCCACAGGAAGAGCAGCGGCGGGATCGATGTGTTCGCCCGGATAAGCTCGCCGCCGCCCAGCACGATGTCCCGCCTGAAGGCACAGGCGATCAGGGCGGCAAGGTTGCGGCCGTTGATCCAGCTGGCGCCATAGTGGTGAAGTTGCTTGCGGGCCGCTGGCGAAGGCTGTCCCCAGGTACGCACCACGGCCTTGCGGTTCTCATCGCGGGCCAGAAGCACGTTCTGCACGGTCAGGGCGAGATCGCCGATGTTGTGCAGGTCCCCGCCAACCAGCAGCACGTCCCGTTGCCGGGGAGTGCTGCTGGAGGCCGGGCTCCTCCTCCAAGCCTGAAAATGGGGTTCGTCGCGTACTTGCCGGGCCGCAGGGCGCTTCGCATGGGGGGCGAGGGGAAGTGCCGATGCCTGACTTGAAACCTGCAATGGGACTATCCTTGTCGCTGCCTGGCCTTTCGCGTTTGCGTAAGGGCCAATTCCAGATCAGGCTAAGGCATCGGTTGCAGGTGGCGAAGATGGGAAAAAGAGGGGGGCCAAAATGGGTAGAGGACCTCTCCCATGGGGAAAGGGGCGGGAGGCCGAGGTGTTCTGCCAGTCAAGGCCCGCCGGTCAGGAATGCAGGTTTCCCCGTTCCAGCAGTTCCGCCATGGAGCGCAGCAGGTCGGGCAATTCATGCGAAAGGCCGAATGCGTCATAGAAATTCAAAGTCGCCCCCAGCATGGCCGCGGCGATGGCCTGCACGGGTACGCCCCGGTCCGCCAGTTGGGCGTAACTGATCAGAAGCTGGCGGGAAACCGGCGCGAAATCACTGTAGTTGAGTTGCGGGTGAAGTGTGTTGAGGCAGTCCATTCTCATGGCGCTGCCGCTCGCTATGGGGCGCTGTGATACATCTTCCATTTCTGCGTTTCCCGTTATGTCTTTCTACAGGCCGCGATGTTTCCCGTACCTGCGATGTGGAATTGGATTTTGATGCAGATCGTTGTCTGGGAGCAAGAATACACGCATCCGGTTTGGACTTTCCAATGCTATGGAGAGACACCCATTTTGAGAGGGCAACCCGAAAAGATATAATCATTTTTGAGAGGGTTCTGGCTCAAGCGAGCCGGGCAAAAGGATTGTTGCACGCCCCGGAAGCGAAGAGGCCGAGGTAGGCGAGCGGATGGGAGCCGGGCGGCCCCTGGATCCCTGTGGCCAGGGCAAACTCGGTCAGGGCCTGGCGTTCCAACTGGTCCAGCTTGCTGGCCAGTCCGGGGTATGCGCGGGCCGCCGAACGGATGATGCCGGCGTTCTCAAGAATGGCCAGGGCATCGGCTTCGAAGGTGGACCAGTGCGCTTTGGCCGCGCAGAAATCCTCCACGAAACGGTCGAACGCGGATTCTTCCATGGTGAAGTCGCCGATCATGCGCTGCAGGATGCCGCGCAGGGCTTTGGATTGCCCCGGGCGGGGCCCGGCCATTTCGAATCCTCCCGCCACGGCCAGTACGGTTACTACGCTGGCGGCAATCACTGTGCGGCGGCGGACGGGGATCATGCGAGCAGGCTCCGTCCCGCGCGCAGGGACATCGCCGCGACGGTCAGGCTGGGATTGGCGGCGGAGCAACTCGGGAAAACGCTGGAACCGACGACGGCAAGGTTGCGGCAGACGTGGTGGATCTGGTTATGATCGACCACGGACCGGGCGGGGTCGGTTCCCATTCGCAGGCTGCCCTGCAGGTGGCTCTCCGTAGGGCGGACGCCGCGTTTCTCGATCCGCTCCACCGGCAGCGCGGCCAGAATTTCCGGCAACAGGTTGAAAGCCCGCTCCGCTCCGTCCCTTGCATAGGCGCTGGGCGCTTCGCCGATCACGTGCGGCTGGCCGTTTGGGTCCAGTTCTATCCTGTCCCCGTCCCGGGGAAGCTCCTCGACGACGATCACGATCGGCAAAGTCTGGCGCCAGCGCCCGGTTTCCGGGCGGAATCCGAATTTCCAGCGGTTCTCGAAATAGAGCAGGGCCGACCCGCTGGTCTTGCGGAAGGGGCCGTCATAGGCGCCATAGTCCAGGCCCGTCGTGATCGTGCTGCCATCGAAATTATCGATGCCGTCCAGCATGACTTCGGCTTCGATGCCATAGGCTTCGTGCAGGCCCCTGCCGGTCAGGCCGCTGCCGATTCCCGAGCGCAGCAGGATAGCGGGTGAGTGGATGGCATTGGCGCCGAGGACGATGAGATCGCCGCTAACGGTATGGCTGCCTGTCCCGGTTTCGAAGTGGACGGAGCGCACGAGGCCGTTCTCCGTCTCCAAATGATCCACACGAGCTCCGGCGCAAAAGGTTACGCTGGGGTGTTCGAACACGCCGGTGAGGCTGTTGTTGGCGGTGAACTTGGCGTCGATCGGGCACAAGGTGCAGCGCAAGTTGGCGCAGCATGCCGGGCGCGAGTCCGTTGCCAGCCTCGCCCGCGCGGTCGGCATGGCAAAGTGCATGTCCTTGCGCGCTTTCTTGAGCATGGCGTCCGGTGTCGAAAGGATATGCGCAGGCTGCGGAAAGGGGCGGGAGCGCGGCAGGACGGCGGCCATGTCCTCGTCACCGGAAATGGCCATGACCTCTTCTGCCTCGCAGTAATAGGGTTCGAGCTCGGCATAGTCGAACGGCCAGTCCCGGCCGACGCCGTAGAGCGAGTGCAGCCGGAAATCCGAAGGATGAAACCGCGGCGTCTGGCCGAACCAGCAATTGGTGCCGCCGCCGAAGCCGATCGTGAAATTCCACGGCTTGGCGCTGGAATTGGTATATGTGGTGCCTGGTTTGATCGCGGAATGCGCGCCTGCTTCCATCTGTTCGGCGTGGCTGCGGATCTCCCCCCATTCGAGAAGGAGCACGCGGCCCGTGCGCTTGTGCTTCAAGGCTTCGAGCAGGAAGAAACCGGAGCCGAACCCCGATCCTATGATGATCGTGTCGAAGTGCTGGCCCGCCACGTTTTCGGCGGGCGTCAGGTTCTTTAGCCTGGCCATTTACGAGGGCTTGTCGGACGATGCCGGAAGCGGATCGGTTTCGGGAGATTCGGCGGATACCGCCGGTGTTCCCATCAGTTTGCGGCCGCGCATCCAGAGGGTGATGCGGCGCCCGGCCTTGAGCCAGGGATAAGCCAAGCGCGCGATGGCCGGATGCGAGAGAACCGTGGCATTTATGCGGTTGAATACCGTAGATGGAGAAGCCAGCAGGGCCAGGGCGTGGATCGCATCGGACCCGTGGTAGATGCGGCCGCGATAGGAAAACACCATGCCCTCGTCGAGGTCATAGCCCCGGGCCCAGAGATCGCGGACTTGCGGGGCATCGCTTCGCGCATCGATGAGATCGACTGGGCCTACCGATTCTTTCAGGCGGAGCATGCGGACATAGTTCTGGCAGAAGACGCACTCTCCGTCATAGACGACAAATGCGGGATCGTGCGGCCTTTCGGTCACGGCACGTCGCGTCCCATGGCGCCGGGAGGATTGCGAAAGGCGCCTTCGTCGCAATGGGAGTAGAAGGCGCATCCGGACACGACCGGGAGGTTGGTGACGGCGTCAAAAATACCCACCAGGCCGAGCACGGCGCAGGCCAGCACTACAAGTGTTTTCCAGGCCGGAAGAGTCTTCGTTTCCGATGGATCGTGCATCAGCCTCACCTCGCACGGTTTACAGAAAAGGCAGCATTGATACGCAATTGATGTCACGCCTTAGGTGTAAGGCGCTGTTCCCAGATGTATGGGCAGTACGCCGCGGCAGCGTGTGTCAAAGATGTGGCGTGCCTGCGTTGTTATGATCCGATGAATAGTTCGGTTTTGCTGTCCGGGACAATATTGTATTTATAGCTACCGCGTTTTACGCCTTACCTCTTTTGGGGTACTCCACAATTGAGCGCGCTGATTCCGGATACTGCTTGGAGGTGAAGCGATAGCCATTCCGCGGTACCGGCCCGTGCCCTTCCGGAGGCTGACAGGCTATGCGGTTTTTCTGAGCAGATCAGGGACGTGGATCCGCTCCAGCGCTTCGGGGGTTACGCTTTCGGGCATGATCTTCGCACAGATGGCCCGGGCCTGATCGGCCCAGAGGCGGGCGGCCGCCACGCGGTGCCCGGCCGCCGCGAGCGTGTTGCTGAAATGCGGGTCGGAGAGAACTTCGCGGACGGCACTGACAATGGAATCGGTGGAGTGTGGATCGCAGTAGGCCGCCGCCTGTCCGCACCGTTCCCACATGGAGGGAATGTTGGAGACCACGACGGGGCAGCGAAAATAGGCCGCTTCGAGCGGCGGCAAGGGAGAGGCTTCGTAAAGTGAAGGAAAGACCATGACCCGGGCCTGCGCGTAGATCCGGGCAAGCTCGTCCCTGTCATCGATCTGGCCGAGGAAGTGGATGCGGCCGGCCACGTCAGCGGGAACTTCCGCATCCGGTTTGTGCATGATCCGGGCCGTTTCGCCCACGAAGAGGAACTCCATGCCGTCCTCCCGCGCCAGGCGGATGGCCGTATCGAGGATGCGTTTGAAGTTTTTCCTGAGCGACAGCGACCCGACATAGAGGGCATATCCCGGGCGCAGTTTCAGCGGGGCGGGGCTTGGGGGGGGATCGCTTTCCCGCCAGCTTCCGTTCGGAACGACCGTGGTGCGCCGGGCGGCGTCGGCGTTGATCCGCGCGAGGCGGCGGCGTTCGGTCCGCGAAACTGTGAAGATCTCGCGCGCGCCGGTCAGCAGCAGCGGCAGCAGCGCGCGGTGTATCACTCTGTAGGGAAGCTTGTAGGCGTCCGGGAAATCCAGATAGGACACGTCGTGGATTACCACGGCAATGCGCGAATGGTGGCGTTTCAGCATGGCAACAGGCGCGGTGTTGCCAAGGCAAAGCAACAGGTCCGCGCCGGCGTGACGGGGCAGTTCCAGCTGTTCCCAGAGAAAGCCGCTGAGCCTGCCGATCGTTTTGACCTCGATGTGCTTCAGCTCAAGGTCTGCCGTCCAGGAGCCGGGTGGAACCAGCAAGGTCACTTTCGTGCGCAGTTCCCCGCGATCCAGCATTTCGTCGATTTCACGCGTGATCTCCCGGGCAACGCGTTGCACGCCGGTGGTCGCCTGAATGAGAAACTTGCCGTTTATGCTGAGGCCCGGAAGAGCCATCTAGAATTCTGCAGTCCGGATGGCGCCAGCCGGGGATCCCGATGGAAAGCGCGCCAGCCGGTCTGAAAAAGGACAGTCCATGCGCCGTTAGCCCCTGCTGTCTCGATTGCGACCTTGGGGATATTTTAGACGTCGGCAATGCCCGCAGACAACGCTTTCAAGCGGGCTAATACCATTGGGCAGAAGCCTGCACCCGCGAAGTTAGGTACCACATGGCCTCATGGGCCAAGATCCAGATACCGGGCGGGCGTTCCGTTTCAGCCTCGTCGTTGCGACGGTGGACAGGAACCGGGACCTGCAGCGCCTCCTGCAGAGTCTGGCACAGCAGACATTCTCAGATTTCGAGGTGATCATCGTCGATCAGAACGACAAGATCGTTCTGGCACCCTTGCTGGATCAGGCGCGCTGGCCGTTCCGCATCCGGCATCTGCGTATCCCGAGGGGAGGCGGTGCCAGCGTGGCGCGCAATATCGGCTGGCTGCAGGCAGAGGCGGGCATACTGCTCTTCCCGGATGATGACGCATGGTATCCCCCCGGCTATCTTGATCGCCTCGACGGGATACTGGAGAGGACCGGCGCGCAACTCGTCACCGGCCGGGCCGCGGATGTCTTCGGGCGCACCATAAACGGCCGGTTCGACCGGCATAGCGGCCCGATCCGCCGGTCCAACGTCTTTACGCGGCAGATCGAATGGAACATGGCCGTCGATGCCGGGCTGATGAAGGCGCTTGGCGGTTATGACGAGAACATCTCCCTTGGCGGGCCGGGCGTGTGGCAGGGCGGGGAGGGCTACGATCTGATCCTGCGCGCGCTTGAGCAGGGAGCGCCGTGCTATTTCGATCCCGGGCTGATCGGTCATCACCATGAACTGCCGGTCCATCAGCCCGACGATGCCATGGTCCGCAAGGGCAGGGTCTATGCCCGCGGTCTCGGCTATGTTCTGCGCAAGCATCACTTCGGCCCGGCGGCGCTGGTTTGGTGGGCGGGGCGCAGCCTGGTGAACGTGATGCGCGCTCTGCTGGTGCTAAACCTGCCCCGGTTGCGGTACTACAGCGGGCAGACTATCGGGCGCATCGAAGGCTGGAGCGGGATCGTATGGCAGCGCCCATTGGCTTTCGAGAGGGTAGGGCACCGTTCCTCCGCGCGCTAGGCGGCCGGTCAGGAGCCGGAGGCGCCAGAGCAGCAAGCGGTCCAGCGGGCGGTCCACCGGCGCGTGGCCCGCGATCCGCCGCAGGGCCAGGTTGCGCACACGCAAGCCGAAATCGAACAGGAAGGCCGGTGTGTCCGATGCCAGTGCCCTTGCCGCAGTACGCATCGATTCGGACCAGTCTCCCTGTCCCAGCAGGCGAACCGCAAGCGTGCGTTGCGCATCGCCGCGCACCCAGCGCTCGACGGGAAAACGGCAGGGACCGGACTCGTTCAGCGCGATGCGGATGGCGGCGAGCCGGGTGGTGAGCGCGTCGCGGCAGTCGCTCGAAAGCGATCCCCAGGCCTTGCGGTATCCCACCAGATCCCTTTGCACGCAGGCCACCTGCCATTCCGCGGCAATGCGCAATTGCAGGAGATAGTCCTCTCCGCCGTGGCTGCGCCGCGTGGGGGGCTGATAGAACCCGGCGTCCTCTATGGCCTGCCGCCGGTAGACGGCGCTGCTGCCATTGCCGACGAAATTGGTGAGCAGCATCGGGCCCAGCGCTTCCCCTTCGACAGTGAAGGGCATAGGTCCGCGCAGGACGCGATCCTCCATGTCGATGAGGTGATGCCAGGCATAGGCCAGCCCGACATGCGGGTTGGTGCGGAGCGCGGACACGCAGGCCTGCAGATAGTCCGGATGCCAGACGTCGTCGGCATCGATCGGCGCGACGAAGGCGGAGTCCGTCAGACGGATGGCGCAATTGCGCGCGGAGGCGGGCCCGGCATTGGCCTGGCTTGTCACGGTGAGCTGCGGGAAATGCGGTGCGAAGGCCTGGATCCGGATGAGGGTATCGTCGGTCGAACCGTCATCGACGATCACGACTTCGTCGGGCACGAGACTTTGCGCCAGCACCGATCGCAGCGTTCTGGCAATGGTCGCACCCGCGTTGAAGGCGGGAATGATGACGGCCACCGATGTCCGGCTGTCAAGCATGGTGGAGCTGGGCCTCGCGAACAGTATGGGCGGGAAGGCCGAAGTGAAAATACGCGGCCAGTTCGGGCAGGGGCACGAGCTGGTGGCCGATGACGATCACTGCCTTGCCCTGCATTTCCCGGGCAATGGCCTCCATGATGGCTTGCTGGGACGGCTGATCCAGTGCGCTTGAGGCTTCGTCGAGAATGAGCAGAGCGGGCTGGCGCACCAGCGCGCGGGCAATGCCCACCCTCTGCCGCTGACCGCCCGACAGCAGGCTGCCCTGTTCTCCCAGCGGGGTATCGAGACCGGCGGGAAGCGAGGCGATCAGAGGGGCGAGGCCGGAGGCATCAATGGCTCTGGAGACGAGCGCGTCATCCGCATCCGGGGTGCCGAGGATGATATTCTCGCGAACCGAGCCGCTGATCAGTTCGATATCCTGACCGCAGACGGCGATGGTCTGGCGCCAGCTTTCCGGCTCAAGTTCGCGAAGCGGGTATCCGCCGGCGGTTATCACCCCGTGGTCCGGATCGATAAGGCCGAGCAGAAGGTTGACGATGGTGGACTTGCCAGCCCCGCTGGGGCCATCGATATGCGTCCATCCGCTGGGCGGGATCGCCAGCGATACCTCGTTGAGCAAAGTGCGCCGGGCCCCCGGATAGCGAAACGAAACCCGTTCGAAGCGGATCTCGGAAGGGCCGCCGGGCAAACGGGTGCCGGGCCGAACGGGGGCAGGGGCCCGCTCCAGAACTTCGTTGACAATGCGCAGGCTCGGCAGCCGCTCGACGATGAGGAGGCGGCATTCCTGGATCGAGGCGGCATAGGGCTGCAGGCGATAGAGCAGCCCGGCGGCCAGAGCCAAAGTCGCAGGCGCGGTTCCGGAAAGCCCCGCAAACAGCCCCATGGCCAGCACGGCTACCAGCGTGCTGACATGGCTGAGCGGTTCGGTAAGGCTGGTGATGACCTGCGCGCGCGCCTGAGCCCGTGCGGTCTCGTCCGAAACCTGAGAAAACCGTGCGGTCTGCGCTTTGGTGAGGCCGAAAGCCCTGATCGTGCGCATGGCCTGCACTGTGCGGATCAGCGTTTCGGACATCTTCTGCTGGGCTTGCGCAATCTGCACACCCGCATCGTGGACCGGGCGGTCGGCCAGACGTTGCAGACGGCTGGTCACGACCGCCGTGGCGAGAGCGACGCCCAGCAGCGCCGGGGCGCCGATCAGCAGCAGCAGCCCCAGCAGAACCAGCACCACGGCATCGCGCAGGGCATAGCAGATCGCATCCAGCACTTCGGGGACGGCATGGCTGTGCTGGTCTATCGCGCTGTAGAGTTGGCCCCAGGAATGCTGGCGGGCTTCCAGCAGGGGAAGCCGCAGGCACGCCTCAAACAGGCGGACGCGAAGGCGGTGCGCCACGCGTTCCTCCACCCGGCTTGTCACGACGCCGTGGATGGCGACGATGGCTATCCTCAAGAGCAGAAGCATAACCAGTGCCGTCACTGTCACGGCCAGATTGGCCTCCAGTACCGACAGAACTTTGGCAATCGCGGCGTTCACGATCGCATCGTCGGTGAATTCCAGGCTGACAAGCGACTTGGGATCGCCGAACATGACGGTGAACAGCAGCAGGAGCGTCGCCGCCCCCAGCGTCTCGGCCACGGCGACGCCCAGGCCGAGAACGACGAGGAAAGCCAGTATCCCTTTCCTGGCTCTGAGTTCGGGCGCCATCAACCGCAGAGCGCTGGTGAGCTGGGCCGTGCCGGTGTGTTCCGGGGACGCCGCCATGGGATCAGGCCGCAGGCCGCAGGCATTCGAGGACATCGCCGATGCCCCCGGCTCCGCTGCACTGTATGGCGGGAATGAAAGGGCAACCCGTGTCCAGCCTCGCCGGGGTCGATCCCGGGGAAAGGACAAGCGCAAAGCCTGCGTGCTGGAGAATGGCGGCGGGCAGTCCGGGGCAATCGCAATAGGCGCCGCTGGCCGCCTGCTGCCCGCTTTGGAGAGCGAGCTGGCTTTGCCAATGCGCGGTGACGGAAAGGGCCTCGGCCGTGGCGAGCGGCATTTCCGGCACGCGCAGGCTTGCTCGCAGCCGTGCGCCTGCTTCCCCGCGCATGGCGTCGCGGGGCAAGCCGCGGGCAATGTCGCCGGGTGTGAAGAAAACCTCAGCGCATCCGAGGGCAGGGGGCAAGTCCGTCAGAACGCCGGTAGAGAGCGCGCTGGGTGCGTCGGTGAAAGCCAGAACGACAGGGCGTTCCGGCACGGCAAGCTCTCCCCGCCGGGCCGCGGCGAGTTCGGCAAGGCTCACGGCCTGATAGCCTTCTTCGGCCAGCAGGGCGAAGAGTTCACCGAGTTGCCGGGTTCCGATCTCGGCATCGAGAACGCCCGCTGTGCCGGTAACGATGCGGTCGAACATGAGCACCGGCACCACGCCGAACGGCGTTCCGGGCACCAGCGGTGCCGGTTTGATACCGGTCTGGCGGGCGAACGCGCGGCGCAGGGCCGTGCTGCCCCATGCCGTCAGCCGCGCCCGGTCTGGCACACGAAAGCCATTGTGGCGGGCCATGGCAGCGGTTTCGGCGGCCAGCCGGGCCATAAAGCGCGGTGAGCGCCAGACTTTCGCTTCTCTTGCCAGTTCGGGAATGCTGAAGTGGTGCAGCAGGGCCTGGGCGATCTGCGCGCGGGAGAGCGGCTCGTGAAACGGCAGCGCCAGAGCCCGCCAGCGCCCCTGGATGCGGCAGTTCAGCAACAGCGCATCGCAGCCCGGCGGCGGTGAAAGGATGCCGGGAAGATCGTTCAGATCGACCGGTATGGCAAGCCACCGCCCGATGCAGGCAGGCTCTCTTTGCGAGGCTTTCTCGGCCCGGTGAAGGTCATGCCAGTCCAGCAGCAGGGCGCCCAGCCAGGGATCGGATTGCGCGACGGCCTTGGCCATGTCCTGCACGAACCGGGCGCCGGGGTTCGGGGACAGGCGCGTGCTGGCCTGTTCGATGGCTGCGACCACATCGCCCGGGCCCGATGCTGCAGCTTCCCGCCAATCGGCTCCCAGGGCCTTGACGATCCAGTCCGGCTCAAGGGGGAGGCCGCGGCTGAAGCGGCGCCCTTGTTCGGTCAGGGCCGCGGCCAGCCGCTTATCCGGTGCTTCCTGCCAGCCATTCGCGTAAGGCGCCGCCGGGGCTGTTACCCGGGGATCGGGGCGAGAGGCCAACGCGGAGACACGGCCTGCGTCGTCCTGCAGCGCGCGCATCGTCGAGAGCGAAAAGGGCTGCATCCGGTAGCTGGAAAGCGCGCGCTGCGTGCCGTGGAACGCCGCGCCGGTCCTCGCGATCCGCAACCACAGATCCCAGTCCTCGCATGTCCGCAGGGAAGTGTCGAAGCCACCGGCGGCGTGCAGCACGGCGGCGGGGATCAAAAGGCAGTGTATGGCCGGTTCGCACCGGTGCACGAGGACTTCGAAAGCGTCCGCCTGCAGTTCCGGGCACCAGTCTACCGGCCCGGTGCGTCCGCTGGGCAGAATCCGCTGGTAGGCGCAATAGGCGACCGTCCGGCCGCCGTCCGTCAAAGGCAGCAGGGTTTCGAGGAAATCCGGCGTGATCCAGTCGTCGGAATCGAGAAAGGCGATATAGGCGCCTCTGGCTTCGGCGATGCCCCTGTTGCGCGCGGCGGAGGCTCCGGCATTGGTCTGGCGGATCACGCGGATGCGCGGATCGTCCTTGGCCCAGCGCTTTGCGACCTGCGGCGTGCGGTCGCGAGAGCCATCATCCACGACAATCGCCTCCCAGTCCGCGATGGTCTGGGCCTCCAGGCTTTTCAGTGTTTCTGGAAGGGTTTGCGCGGCGTTGTAGGCAGGCACTATGAAGCTGACCTGCGGGGCGGCGCCCATCATGGCAGGTCTGCCGCTTCGGCGGGTTCGGTTGCGCCGACCAGCTCCGCGAAATGGGAAATAGGCAGGCCGCCCGGCACCTCTATGCGCGGCGTGCGCAGCCGTGGGCCGAAGAGCGGAGCCTGATCGCCTTCGGCCAGAAACACGCGCTCGAACCCGGCCCGGCGCAGGATTTCCGCATGGCGGGGCTGGCAGATCCCGAAAGGAGGCGCGATCGTGGTTGGCACCGTGCCGGTCTTGCTGGCAATGATTTCGCGTGACAGGCGGGCCTGGCGTTCGATCTCGGCTGACGTTAGGTGGTCCAGCGGCAGGTGTGTGTGGAAATGGCTGCCGATGGCAAGCCCCTCGTCCGCCAGGCTGGCCAGGCATTCCCAATCCATGAGCGGCGCGGGCGGGCCGTGCCAGCGGTCCCAGTCCGACGCCTCGCCTGCCGCGCCGGAAACCACGAAGGCCAGCGCATCGAAGCCGTTGCGTTTCAGGATAGGCCAGGCCTGTTCGGCGAAATCCGCGAACCCGTCGTCGAAGGTGATGAGGACCGGACGGCCGCTGAGCGCGGTTCCGCGTGCGCGTGCCGTATCCCATTCCTCCATCGACAGCGAGCGGTAGCCGCGCCGCCGGAGAAACCGGAGCTGATGTTCGAACTCTTCCGGCGTGGTCCGCCACGGGCGCAGCGAGTCTGGGCCGTGGCTGGAAATGGAATGGTACATCAGCACGGGCACGCGGTAGTGGCGCTCGGCTTCTGCTTCGCCGCGCGTGACCAGAGCGCCGTTCCAGACGGCGTCGGCGGCCAGCGCCGGATCGAGTTCGGAACGGATCGACTGCGTCACGGCCTGAGCGGGAAGGGCGGCCTGATCCTGCGCGCCGCGCTTGCGGTAGAGCTCGCAGCGATAGAGTTCCGTTTCGATGGCGGCTTCGAGGACGAGGCCAGGAGTGTCTGAAAACGTTCGGGAAATCGTGCGGGCCGCGAACTGGTCTCCCCAGTCGAAGCCGCTGCGGTCCCGGCTGTCGTCGACCTCGTAGGCGTGGGCGTGGAGAAAGTATCCTCCATCCGCCAGAGCTTCGGAAACCCGGCGCGCGTAGCGGGCGAGATCGTCGCGAGAGGCCATGTAGTAGAGCACTTCGGACGATACGATGAGATCCCAGCCTTCGCCGATCGGCTTCTGGAAGAAATCGAGTTCGAGGAAGTCCACATTGGTCAGATCGCGGGCCCGGCATCGCTCCTCGCACCGTTCAAGTGCTTTCGCGGACACGTCGGACGCGGTGAGGTGCTCCACGCGTTTGGCCAGTTGCTCTGTGAAATGTCCCTCGGCGCAGGCGAGTTCGAGTGCGCGGCCGATCGTCTTGCCCGCAAGCAGCGACAGTGTCCGTTCGTATTTGCCCTGCTCGTAGTCGCGGTCATAGCCCCAGGGGTTTTCGCTGGTGAAGATCGCGTCCCAATTGGTGGTTGAGACGGGATCGACGGGGGCTTCTTCCTGCGGCTCGGGCTGGAATCGCGTGCGGACCTTGCGCCGTCCCAGAATGGCGGCGCGTATCGCGCGGTCACGCAGCCAGGCGAGCTTGGCAAAGCGCGAACGGGGCCGTTCGGCCAGCCAGGCCGCCGCACGCCGCGCCAGCAGCGCGGCCGCGCTCCGTCCTTGTGCGACGGCCGGTGCGAAAGCGGCCGTCGCCATGGACCGGGGGCGCAGCAGTGGAAGGCGCAGAATGACCTGCCGGGCATCGGCGGGGACATCCAGCGGGCGCATCAGACCAAGGCCTGCCGGGATCGCAAGGCTCTTGCCGATGAAGCGTCGGGCACCGGGGGATGCCATCCGGGCCAGTTCCAGCTCGAAACCGGAAAGCAAGGCTTCGTCGAGACCGGGATCGGCGAAGGCGTCGGCCAGTTCGGCAAGGCAGGCTTCCAGCGCCTCCCAGCGCGCCGCCATGTGCGTTTCGATCCGGGAGGGCTTGCATCCAAAGCCCACCATCAGGCCGTCGACCAGCGCCGCGGTTCCTTCGCCGGCCGACAGCGAGGCCGGGGCCGGTAGCGGCCCGGCACCGGTCATCGCGGCAAGGCCCCCGGTGCTGCGGCCGCGCGCGATGGCGACGGCGCTTGTCCACAAGGCGGTGTTGAGCCGGTCCTGGGCCAGATCCTTGCCTTCGGCAGACCCTTTCCCGGCAAGCCGGAGCTTTTCGGCGCGCTGCGCCACCTGCCAGCGGTCACGGATCATCGCGGCGCCTGTGCTGGAAAGCGATTCCGGGCTGATCCAGTATTCCGCCGATTCGCCCGGGCAGCCGTGGAACGTGGCGTCCGCCGCCACCGCCTTCAGGCACAGGTCCCAGTCCTCGTTTGTTTCCAGTCCTGCATCGAAACAGCCGACTTTCTCCAGCAGCTGGCGGCGGAACAGCATGCTGTGCAGAGCGGCAGGCGGACCATTCAGGATCCTGTCGATGTCGAGAGGGCCGGTGTGTTCGGCGCGCCGCTGGATCACTGTTCCGCCGGAACTTATGCGGCGATAGCCCGAGACCACGACATCGGCGCCGGTGGCTGCGGCCTGGCGGACCATCCGCGTCAGGTGGGCCGGAGCGATCGTGTCGTCGGCATCCAGGAACAGGACGTGCTGCCCCCTTGCGCTGGCCACTCCGGCGTTGCGTGCGGCAGCGGCGGTTTCACACGGGGCGCTTTTCACGACGATGCGCGGATCACGGGACGCGCCCTGGCGGGCGACCCGCTCCGTTTCGAGATCGGAGGGATAAGTTACGACGATATGTTCCCAGCGATCGAAGAGTTGGCTGGCGACGCTTGCGAACGTGCGTTGCAGCGTGTGGCTTGCAACGCGCGCAGGCGTCACAATGGACACGATCGGATCAACCATGTGCTTGCCGATACCCCCCAAGGAATCAGAGCATTCCAATGACTAAGTCATTAGCTAACCTGCGTTAGGATGTGCGGGGGCATGCAATTCGGAGGTAAATCCAAAGTACGTGTGCAAGGAACTGATTATCAATCATTCTGATGGCAACGAAGGCGATCGGGCTGAGGCCGTGCCCCGGAATCGATACCCGAAGGGTGTAGGCATCTGTCAGCTTACCCGCTGAAACACCGGTGCCACAGGCCACCTATGGCCCGGGCGAACCATCGCATGATTCTTCAAAATGGGAAGAGGGCTGCCGTAGCCTGTCTTGAGGCCTTCGCGGACTGGAGCTTCAACTCTGAACCACTGCTTCCTTTTGGGGAAAGAGTGGTGCCGGGGGGCTTTGTTGCGCAAATGGCCAATGGATTCCGTTAGCGAATCC